>LNEE01000062.1 GCA_001464895.1 Betaproteobacteria bacterium Ga0077532 | reverse complement strand
GCACATATCAGCGCCTCCGGTACCGTCTCCTGGCATGTCTCGTTGAAGTGGTAGATCGGGCGGATCTGGTCCGTCGTGCGGTTCATGTCGTACCCGTGGGTCCGCGCGACATGGTCCCGGATACTCTGTGACGACTCCCCCTGCCGCGCGAGGAAGATCGCCTCCGCCGTCGCCACCGCACCCTTGATGCCTTCCGGGTGGTTGTGGGTCACGACGGTCACGCGCCGCGCCAGATCCGCCACCTCGGCCATCGATCGGGCGAGCAGGCCGGCAGGCCCTACCCGCATCGCTGACCCGTTGCCGAAGCTGTCGTACGGCTGAAGGCTGCGCCTGCTGATCCACTGCGCGAATCGGCCACCGTACCCGCGATGGGGATAGCGCTCGCACCAGTCGAGCAGCACCGGTGCCGGGTCGACATCATCGAGCAGCGCCTGCGCCACGGCGATCGTGCAGACGGTGTCGTCCGTGAAGTCACTCTTGGGGTGGAAGAAGGGCTCGAAGTCGGTTCGACGCAGGTTGTCGAACTCGTACACCGATCCCACGATGTCTCCGACGATGGCACCGATCATTTCGCCCCCCCCTTCTGCGATTCGAATGCGGTCGTAACGCGCCCACTCGCGCACGAATTGCCTCTGCTCCGACGTCTGCGGTGATTCCGGATGCCGTGCGCGCTTCTTCTCGCTCACCGTCGCCCAGTGTTCCGCCAATGTCTGAAGAGCCGACTGGCCCGTCTGCCCATGCCGCACGAGCCAGCACCCCACGATGGTCCCCGTGCGCCCGACGCCGCCCCAGCAATGCACGTAGGGCACGACGCCATCGGCGACCAGCGCATCGATGCGATCGAGAATCCGGTTCGCGTAGCCTTCACAATTCTTCGTGATGATCTTCTCCGCACCGGCTTTCGCTTGATCCGCCAGTTCGGAAAGATTGGCGCGCGCCTGGGTGAACGGCACCACATCGCTGGCTGACAATCCCATCACCGGCCCCTCGCGAGATGGATTGCAGAATCCTGTGCAGTCTAAGCCACCGACGCACCCAGGTTCAGTGGGCACCCCAGTTGTGGCACACGCGCTTGGCGCTGGAAGGTCGCAACTGCGCAGGCTATGCAGAGGCGCCCTCGTCCACTACTCCCGATGACGTAACGGGTCGCGCGAATTCGTCTGCCGACTCCATATTGATAGCCAACAGACGCGGCGCGACCTCAATCGCTTCTGGCCGGGATCGCCGCAAGGTCCGCCACCCGGATCTCACCTACAATCCAGCCCACCACGCCGGCCAGCTCATAGGCCGACAACACTCCTCCTCGCGACGCCGCAGCGCATCTGGCGACCTCGCTTCCGCAGCATCCACCGCAGCCGCAACCAGCGTCGACCCGGGCAGAGTGACGATCCGGGGACGTCCGCCTCGCCCTTCAGGAGTCACCGTTGAGCCTTCGCATCACTGCCACGGGCGCGCTCGCCTGTGCCCTTCTGTTCGCACCGGCGGCCCACGCCGCGTCCGACCCCGACACCAAGCGCTTCGAACGCCGCTACGACCTGACGCTGAACTACATGCTGCCGCGCGACAAGGTCGCGAACGGCAGCGTTATTGTCGACGTGAAGATGATCGCGAAACTCTGGACGCTGATGGGCGAGCCGGTGGTCTACTGCAGCGCAAGCTGGACGCTGCGCAACGTCAATCTCACGTTCACGCGGCGCGGTGAGTCGAGGGTTTTCCTGCGCCAGGAGGGCATGCCGGCATCGGTGTGGAAGGACGTCGATCTCATCGATGCCAAGTTCGCGATCCCGCTGGTGCGCAAGCGTTCGGGCAGCTCCCCCGAGAGGGCCTGGCTGCCCTGCGACATCGGTGCGACCAACGCAAACGGAGATCCGCGTGGGTCGTTCACGGTGCCGGGCAGCCCGAACTGGAGTCGCCTGCTGCTCACGCCGGAACGCTTCCAGAACGTGAATCGACGGTGGGACGACGCCGCCAACTACATGACGGCCGCGGAGGCGAAGGCGTTCCTGAAATCGCCGGACACGTCGATGGAGACCATCGGGCGCGACCGCGATTTCTCGACCAGCGTGGTCCTCGAGATGAACTTCAACTTCTGGTCGCTGATCGGCTGGCAGGACGACCAGTACGCCGCGCAGGAAGAGAAGCGCGTGGCCGAGCGCGCTGCGGAACGGAGGCGCGTCCGCGACATGATCGCCGCGAAACGCCCCGGGAAACCGCCGCAGACGCCGGGCGATGTACCGAAGCCGGGCAACGACCCGCTCGACCCGTTCGATGCGATGGTGGAGGAGATCGAGACCACCACGGTGAATCGAGACGCCGAGGTGCGCCAGTCCGCCACCGCCCGCGAGTCATCGCAGACGGCGGCGCGGCAGGAACAGCGACGCCGCCAGCTGGCCGCACGCGGATGTCTCGGGAACGACACCGCGACGCTCGACGATCTGGATGCCGCCGCCGAGCGCGCCGAAGCGGGCCACGCGAAATGCAGCAGCGGCGCGGGTCTCGTGGCGTTCCGCGATAGCCAGGGCCCCCTCTACGGCTACAAGCGGCCCGATGGTTCGGTGCACATCGAACCGCGGTTCGAGGAAGCCAAGAACTTCAGCGAAGGGCTGGGGCTGGTGAAGAGCACCGAGTGCGGCAAGTTCGCCTGCTACGTGAACGCGGAGGGCGCGATCGTCCTCCGGACCGAGTACGAGCACGCCGAACCGTTCTCCAGCGGCCTCGCGTCAGTGCAGAACTCGAGCACCTACAAATACGGCTACATCGACCGCGAGGGACGTGTCGTGATCCCGTTTCAGTTCACCGACGCGTGGCCATTCGTGAACGGCGTCGCGTCGGTGGGTACGCTGTTGGAACAAACGCCGGTGGAATCCATCACGGTCGAAAACGTGTGCTGGGAATACGGCACGACTGTATATGCCCAAGGCGAGATCTCGCCGACCGGTGCGTGGATCTCCGGTCCGACGGAGAGACGCGATGAATACAAGCAGCTGTGCCCGACGAACAGCCGATGAACATGACCATGACCCCGCTCGGAACACTCGCGATCGTCGCCATCGCAATCGGCCTCACCGCCTGCGGCACGAACCAGTCGCAGTTCCGCGAGACACCCCAGGGCCCGGGCCTGACGTGGCGCGTCGACGAATCGAAACAAGCGATCCTCGCGGTGCCCTCGGCTTCCCTGGAGGGCGACACGCTGCTGTTTCCCGTCGAGATCCGTCGGGTCGAGCGGGAGTTCGCGTTCGACGGCTACGTCCGGGAGGCCCTGCACACGAAGAGCCCGGACGCCGTCGCCGCGGTGACCGGCAGCATCCTGACGCTCGGAACGTACTGCCTGTTCCGATCGGAGGAATGCTTCGGCGAGTCGACCGGCTGGAGCGAGGCCCAGGAGATCCGCCGTAACGAGCGCCCGACCGGCAACAGTCGCCCGCGCGTGGATCCGCACACCGAGGCCGTCACCGCGAACGTCCTGCTGCAGGGGCAGGACGCCGACGGCGCCGTGATGGGTTCCGTCCCGGCCGTCGTGGAGACGAACGACGGCACACTGCGCCTGCCGCTCACGAATCTGCTGCAGCAGTTCCCGCAGCGTCCACGACACCTCGACGTGCTGGTCACGCTGCGCGACCCGGCGGCCGAGCCCTGGCATCTCGAGATCGGACGCGAACAACTCGATCCACTGGCGCTCTACGCCGAACACTGGCTGCCACCCACCGAACGCCAGGCGCTGGTGATCGCGCGACTCAAGCCGCAACTGCTGGCTGGCGATCATCGCGAGGCGCTCGCGAACTTTGCGCAGCTCGAAGCG
Source organism: Betaproteobacteria bacterium Ga0077532 (assembly GCA_001464895.1). GTDB lineage: Bacteria > Pseudomonadota > Gammaproteobacteria > Burkholderiales. The sequence goes on along the minus strand of LNEE01000062.1, from coordinate 501,863 downwards.
CTGCCGGTCGCGCTGCCGGTGTCGTTCCACTTCATGTACGGCCGCAGCCTGTTGATGGCCGGCGAACGCGAACGCGGTCGGGAGCGGCTCCAGAAGTATCTGGCCGTCGCCAGCGACTCCGGGCTCTACGTCGTCGACGCGCGGGCATTCCTGGGGGCGCCATGATCGAGCGACCGGAGGTCCGTCTGCGCTGATCTCGTCACAGCCCTTGTAGGAGGGGCCCATGGCCCCGAAAGCGATTGACGCGAGGAAACGCATCGACCGGAACAGACGCTTTCGCGGCCATGGGCCGCTCCTACAAAAAGCGTGGGCCGTTCCGACAATGCTTGGTGCACCACAGCCCCTGTCGGAGGGGCCCACGGCCCCGAAAGCGATTGACGCCAGGAAACGCATCGACCGGAACCATCGCTTTCGCGGCCATGGGCCGCTCCTACAAAAAGCGTGGGCCATTCCGACAACGCTTGGTGCACCACAGCCCCTGTAGGAGGGGCCCATGGCCCCGAAAGCGATTGACGCCAGGAAACGCTTCGACCGGAACCATCGCTTTTGCGGCCATGGGCCGCTCTTACATTGCGAACTCAGGCGCGGATGCGAGGACGCCGGGGATGCATCCACGCGCACGGTTCCCGCGTACCAACCACACGCGCAGGACCGTCCGACGTTTTTCCGATGGCAAGCGCGCCGGACGCGAACGAGCGATCGCCGCTTTTCTCGAATGTCGACCAAGGTTGAACCTGCGAACTCGTGCTAGTCGACGACGCGGCAGTCGCGCTCGTGTGTGATGTTCGCGATCGCTCGATGGCGATGCGCAATCAACGGCACCGCGAGATGCGATCCGTTGCGGAACTTCTCAGCGACGCTGGCCTCAGAGTGGCATGTGCCGCAACACTGCGCTCGTCGAGCGCACTGCTGCGGTGCCCCACCGCGAGGCTTTCCTATGCGCATGTGCTACGGCGCCTCGCGGCGTACGGATGGTGTTCACAAGACACAGGTCCGTGCGGAATCACGCACCAAGGAGATGAAAAAATGAATCAAGTCACATCGAAGATCTTCACCACCACATTCGCGGCGGTCCTGGCCATCGGCGCCTCCGGCGTTGCCCTCGCGCAGATGGAAGGCAACGAGGTTCACACTGCACCGGCGGGCGACCTTCGCTCCACCGTTGCTGCATTCGCGGTCCCGAGCGAAGGGCTCCGCAGCGACGTGGCGACTGTGCAATTGGAAGGCAACCGCCTTCCGCTGACGGGTGAGTCCCGCGTCAGTCTCGAGAGCGCCGTGAATCACAGCTGGATCGCGCCTGCGCAGGACCACAGGGTGCGCGTGCAGATCGACCAGCGTGGTGTTGGTGTGATGGCAGACTCCTCGGAGTTCCCGCGCGTTCAGATGTAAATCTCGAGCACGCGTCTCATGAAACGCGCCGCTGCGCACATGCGCAGCGGCGCGTTTTTCTTTGGCGCTCTCTGCGCGCTTTCGATCCCCGATCGAGAAACGATGATTCGAGAGCATGCGTTGCGGAACCACCGCACACGCGCTGGGCCTCGGAGGGCGCACCTCCATACGAACGGGCGCCGCGCCCATCGCAGAGATCGTCGGTGTGGGCGTACAGTGGTCACCTGTCACATCGACTCAGCGCCCAGGACCCCATGAAGATTTCCGTACTCGACCAGTCCACCGCCTCTGCGGGACGTGGGCAGGATGCCGCCATCCGCGAGAGCATCGACCTCGCGCGCCACTGCGACCGCCTGGGATTCCACCGATACTGGGTGTCGGAGCATCACAACAGCGAGAGCATCGTGGGGACAGCGCCGGAGGTGCTCATGGCCGCCATCGCGGCGACCACCACGCGCATCCGCGTGGGCAGTGCCGGGGTGATGCTGCCGCACTACGCGGCCCTCAAGGTGGCGGAGCAGTTCCGTGTGCTCGAGGCCATTGCACCGGGCCGCATCGACCTGGGGCTCGGGCGTGCGCCGGGTTCCGATCGTCTGACGGCCCACGCGCTGAATCCGTACTCGAACGCCGCCGACGAGTTTCCGCGGCAGGTGCAGGAGCTGCAGGCCTGGGTGGCCGGTGAGCCACTGCCGGAGAACCATCCGTTCCGCTCGATCCGCGCGCATCCGATGGGGTCGACGGAACCGCAGATCTGGATTCTCGGCAGCTCGGACTACGGCGCGCAGCTCGCCGCGCACTTCGGATTGCCCTACGCGTACGCCTATTTCTTCAGCGATGGCCGCGGCGTGGAGCAGGCACTCGATCTCTATCGGCGCAACTACCGCGCGAGCGATCGGCATCCGACGCCGCAGCCGACCATCTGCGTGTGGGCGCTGGCCGCGGACACGGAGGCGGAAGCGAAGCGCCTGGCAACGACGCGCGAGTACTGGCGTGTCGGCTTCGAGCAGGGACTCCGCAATCCGCTGGTGTCGCCCGAGGACGCCATGGCACATCCGTACTCCGCGACCGAGATGGCGACGGTCACGGCGATGCGCAGCAAGGCCTTCGTCGGGACGGGACCGCAGGTGGCGGAGAAGCTGCACGCGCTGGCGCGTCGCCTCGATCTCGACGAGCTGGTGATCAACACCTGGACCCACGACCCCGTGCCGCGCCACCGTTCGTACGAATTGCTCGCAGAGGCTTTCGGACTGCGCGGCGCGGCGCAATCCGCAGCGCAGGCCGAGACCGCGACGGCGTAGGTGCGCTGGGCTCAGTCCCGACCTGCCAGCGCCTTCGCCACCGCCTGGTCCACCCACTGCCGATCGAGCGTCCCCGCGGCGATGGCCGCGTGGGTCTCACCCTCCCGCGCACGCAACTGGTCCGCGCCCGCCAGCGCACGCTCGACGTCCTCCGGGCGGATCACGACCAGTCCGTCGATGTCGCCCACGATGATGTCGCCGGGGTTCACGGTCATCCCGGCCACCGTCACCGGCACGTGGATCTCGCCGGGCCCCACGCGCGTCGGGCCCTTCGGCGATACGCCGCGAGCGTAGATCGGCAGATCGTGCGACGAGATGTCCGCGAGATCGCGGATCGCGCCGTCGATCACGAAGCCCGCAACACCGCGCCGCGTGGCCCATGCGCTGACGATGTCGCCGACGACGGCGATATCGAGCGAGCCGCCCACATCCACCACGATCACATCGCCCGGCTGCGCGAGATCCACCGCCTTCTGGATGAAGAGGTTGTCGTTGGGCGGCAGACGCACGGTGAGCGCGGGGCCGCAGAGGTTGCCCTTGCGATGCATCGGCCGCAGCACGCCCGTGGCGCCATCGGCGCGACGCAGCGCGTCGGAGAGATGCGACACCGCGTGCGCGCCGAGTGCGGCGACGATGGCGGGGTCGGGCGGCGCGGGCGCGGGGAGAATTCTGGCGAGGGACATGCGGATCTCCGGGAGACGTTCGACTGGACTGCGACCCGCGGAGGATGACATCCGGCGCGAGGCGCTGTCACCCATCGCCATGGACCGGCGTCGTGCAGCACAATCCGGGGAGCCTCATCGCAGCCTGCGCGCCGCACAGCGCGGCAGCGGGCCACCCTCCCCGGAGAACCCCATGAAGATCCGTGCCGCCATCCTCGACCGCCTCGGCGCCGACCGCCCCTATGCGACCAGCCGTCCGCTCTCCGTCGAGGAGATCACGCTCGACCCGCCCGGCGATGGCGAAGTGCTGGTACGCATCGGCGCGGCGGGCCTCTGTCATTCGGACCTCTCGGTCATCAACGGCTCGCGGCCGCGCCCCGTGCCGATCGCGCTCGGCCACGAAGCTGCGGGCATCGTCGAGCACGTGGGTCCCGGCGTCACGGACCTGCGTGCAGGCGACCATGTCGTCATCGTCTTCGTACCGAGCTGCGGCCACTGCCTCCCGTGTGCGGAGGGGCGCCCCGCGCTGTGCGAGCCGGGCGGCGCGGCGAATGCGGCGGGCACGCTGCTCTCGGGCGCGCGCCGCCTGCACCGCGGCGACCAGTACGTGAGCCATCACACGGGCGGCTCCGTCTTCGCGGAGTACGCCGTGGTGTCGCGCCGGTCGCTCGTGAAGATCGATCCGGAGGTCGCGATGGAAGACGCCGCCCTCTTCGGCTGCGCGGTCCTCACCGGGGTCGGCGCGGTGGTGAACACGGCCCGGGTGCGCATGGGCGACACGGTCGCGATCATCGGCCTCGGCGGCGTGGGACTCGCGGCGCTGCTCGGTGCGGTGGCGGCCGGCGCGCGCCGCGTGGTCGCGGTGGACCTCGCGCGGAGCAAGCTCGATGTGGCACGCACACTCGGCGCCACCGATGTGTTCGAGGCCGGTGCGGAAGGTGTCGTGGAAGCCGTCCGCGCAGCCACGGGCGGAGGCGTCGACTACGCGCTGGAGTTCGCCGGGTCCGCCCGCGCGCTGGAGTTCGCGTACCGCATCACGAAGCGCGGCGGCACCACCGTGACGGCGGGCCTCCCGCCGCCCGACGCCACGATGGCGCTGCCGATCGTCAACCTCGTGGCCGAGGAACGCTGCGTGCGTGGCAGCTACATCGGCACCTGCATCCCCGCGCGCGACGTGCCGAACTACGTGTCGCTGTTCCGGCAGGGGCGGTTGCCCGTGGACCGCCTGCGCACGGGAGTCCTCACGCTCGACGAGATCAACACGGGCTTCGACCGCCTCGACAGCGGCGAGGCGATCCGACAGGTCGTGATTCCGTAGCGGGCCAGGACCACCCGGCAGGATCGTCAGATGTCGATGACGATCTTGCCGAAGTGCGCGCCCTTCTCCAGACGACGGAACGCGTCGGCACCATCCGCCAGCGCGAACGTGCTGTCGATCACCGGTTTCAGTCCGTGCTGCGTGATCGCCCGGTTCATCGCCTCGAGGCGCGTGCGTGAGCCGGTCGCGATCCCCTGCACGCGGATCATGGGGCCGATCACGGCGCGCAACGGGATCTTCGCCTCGTAACCCGCCACGAACCCGATCACGCCGATGAAACCGCCGAAGGCGACGGCGGCGAGCGACTTGTCGAGGGTCGACCCGACCGTCTCGACGATGATGTCGACTCCGCGGCCACCCGTGGCCTCCTTCACCGCGACATGCCAGTCGGGCGTCGCGCGGTAGTTGATGCCGACGTCCGCGCCGAGCGCCTTCGCGCGCGCCAGCTTCTCGTCGCTCGACGAGATCACGATCACCTTCGCCCCGGCCAGCTTCGCGAACTGAAGCGCGAAGAGCGCGACGCCCCCGGTGCCCTGCACGAGCACGGTGTCGCCGGTTTTCACGTCACCTTCCTGAAGCGTCGACCAGGCCGTCAGCGCCGCGATCGGCAGCGTTGCGGCCTCGGCGTCGGACAGATGGGGAGGAACCGTGACTGCGTCCTCGGCGGGCACCGCGACGTACTCCTGCAGCACACCGGACAGCGGTGCCCCGAGCGTGCGGCGCGTACGCTGCTCGGGCGTCGGCTTGCCGTCGTGCCAGCCCTGCGTGTAGAGAGGAATGGCGCGATCGCCCACGGCGAAACGCGTGACGTCCTCGCCGACCGCCACGACCTGACCGCACGCATCGGATGCCGGGACGTACGGCAACGGCAGCGTCGGAATGTAGGCCTGCGCGAGGATGGCGAGATCGCGGTAGTTGAGGCTCGCCGCGCGGATGCGCACGAGGATCTCGCCCCGGCGCGGCACGGGAACCGCACGCTCGGCGAGTGCGAGGCTGTCGATGGAGAACGCGGTGGCCTGGAGGGCGCGCATGGTGGTGGCGGTCATCGGGGCTGTCCTGTCGTGGAATGGGAAAGGGCGCGAGCATCGCACAGTCGGCGAGCGCGGGATCGGTCACGCGCGCGCTATTCGGGTAAGGGGGCTTCACCGATCGCGAAGGCGGCCCGCACGCGGATGCGTTGACACCGGCAAAAGCCGCGGCCGACACTCCGGTGCTTCGCGCTGCCGCCCCGGCACGCGGCCACTCACACCGGAGGTGATGCGATGAGCAACGAGATGTTCGAGAAGGGCCTGAAGGTCCGCCGCGAAGTGCTGGGCGCCGAGTACGTCGACAAGGCCATCGCCGGCGCCGACGACTTCAACCGTCCGCTGCAGGAACTCGTCACCAGCTACTGCTGGGGCGAGATCTGGAACCGTCCGGGCCTCGACCGCCGCACGCGCAGCATGCTGAACCTCGCGATGCTCACCGCGCTGAACCGTCCGCACGAAGTGAAGCTGCACGTCCGCGGTGCCATCAACAACGGCCTCACCAAGGACGAGATCCGCGAGGTGCTGCTGCAGGCGGGCATCTACTGTGGCGTGCCGGCCGCGATCGACAGCTTCCGCATCGCGCGCGAAGTGTTCGCCGAGATGGGCATCTGACCATGACCGATGCTCCGAAGGACCGCATCGCGTTCATCGGCCTGGGCACCATGGGCGAGCCGATGGTCCGGCAACTCGCGCTCGCCGGCTTCACGCCCGCCCTGTTCGACCTGAACAGTGAGGCGACTGCGCGCATCGCGAAGGGCATCGGGGCCACGGCGGGAATCAGCGCGAACGAAGCCGCGCGCGGCGCGGATATCGTGATCACGATGCTGCCGAGTTCCAAGGAGGTCGACACCACGGTGCTCGGCGCCGACGGGAAGTCGGGCGTGTTCTCCGTGCTCGCGAAGGGCGCCATCGTGATCGACATGAGTTCCAGCGATCCGATGCGCACGCGCGACCTCGCGAACGTGGCCGCCGGGGCCGGCATCACGTTCGTCGACGCGCCGGTGTCCGGTGCCGTGCGCCGCGCGCGCGACGGCACGCTGTCGATCATGTTCGGCGGTGACGCCGCCGTGCTCGAACGCGTGCGGCCGATCCTCGCCGCCATGGGCAAGCAGATCTTCCACGTGGGAGCGGCCGGCGCCGGCCACGCGATGAAGGCGCTGAACAACTACGTGTCGGCGGCGGGGCTCGTGGCTGCGGTCGAGGCGCTCCACGTGGGCGAGAAGTTCGGCATCGATCCGCACGTGATGACGCAGGTGCTGAACGCGTCCACCGGCAAGAACAACACGACCGAGCACAAGGTCGCGCAGTTCATGCTCTCCGGCACGTACGGCTCCGGCTTCTTCCTTGGCCTGATGGCGAAGGACGTGGGCATCGCCATCGGGCTCGCGGACCAACTCGGGGTGCGCGCTGACCTCGGTCAGGTGTGCGCGAAGCAGTGGCAGGACGCCGCTGCGAAGTCGGAACGCACCACGGACCACACGGAGATGTACCGCATCCTGAAGCCTTGACCATGTGGCAGCGCGCGGGCGTGCTCAGTCGATCCGCGCCTGCGCCTGCATCGTGAGCCAGCCCTCGTGGTCGCAAGCCCAGAGCGCGACCGTGCCGTCGTCCGCGGGCTTGCCGCAGACGGTGAACCGGTGGATGTCGAAGACCGGCCGCACCGCGCGGAACTCGAAGGCCCGCACACGCGCCTGCGGCAATTCGCGCGACAGCAGGTCGAGCAGCAGCGTGGCGATCAGCGGGCCGTGCACGACGAGGCCCGGATAACCTTCGACCTCGGTCACGTACGGACGGTCGTAGTGGATGCGATGCCCGTTGAACGTGAGCGCGGAGTACCGGAACAGGAGGACGGGGTCGGGGACGATCTCGCGCGAGAACACGGCGTCCGCAGGTGCAGACTGCGGCGGCGGCGACTTCGCGCCCGGCTGCGGATTGTCGCGATAAACGATGTCGTGCTCCTCGGCGAGCGCCACGCCCGCCGCATCGGTGTACTCGTGCCGGACGGTGACGAACACCAACTTGCCGCTCCGGCCCTCCTTCACTTCGACACTGGCGATCCGCGACAGCCGCGTGAGCGCATCGCCCACTCGGAGCGGACGCAGGAACTCCAACCGCCCGCCGGCCCACATGCGCCGTGGGAGGGGCACAGGCGGCAGGAAACCACCGCGCTTCGCGTGCCCGTCGTCACCGATCTCGCGCTGCGGCGCCAGCGGCGTGAAGTAGAGCCAGTGCCAGAGCGGCGGCAACGGCGCGCCGGGATCGGCAGAGACATCGGCATCGCGATCTAGCGTGGCGGCAAGCGCGGCGACAGGCGTCGCGGTGACGTGGTCGGTGCGGGACTCGGTGCGGCCGACCCAGTCGGTGAGGTGCTGCAGATCCATGGTGCGGCGGGGGAGCGAAACGCGAAGGCCGCGAGCTTGCGTCGAAGCGCCGCCGCTGGCAATTCCATTCTCGCGAAGCGCCCTGCGACCGGGACGATGGCGCAGCACTGGCGTCTGCAGCCGTACCCCGCGAGAATGGGCGACTCAATGCCGGCACCGACCGGCAGCACACCACGACACGACGGGAGGTTCCAGGTGGCCAAGTACAGGATCGCAGTGATCGCCGGCGACGGCATCGGCAAGGAGGTCATGCCCGAGGGCGTGCGCGTGCTCGACGCCGTCGGGCGGAAGTTCGGCATCGATCTCGCGTTCGATCACTTCGACTGGAGCTGCGACAACTACGACACGCACGGCTGGTGGATGCCGCCCGATTGGCGCGACCACATCGGCGGCCACGATTGCATCTTCTTCGGCGCCACCGGCTGGCCCGCGAAGGTGGCGGACCACGTGTCGCTCTGGGATTCTCTGATCCTCTTCCGCCGCGGCTTCGATCAGTACGTGAACCTCCGGCCCGTGCGCTTGATGCCCGGCATCCCGTGTCCGCTCGCGGGCCGGAAGGTGGGCGACATCGACTACTTCGTCGTGCGCGAGAACACCGAAGGCGAGTACTCGTCGGTGGGTGGCCGGATGTTTCCGGGGACGGATCGAGAATTCGTCACGCAGCAGTCCGTCTTCACGCGCCACGGCACCGATCGGATCATGAAGTACGCGTTCGAACTCGCGATGAAGCGGCCGCGCAAGCTGGTGACGTCGGCGACGAAGTCGAACGGGATCTCGATCACGATGCCGTACTGGGACGAGCGCTTCGCCGAGATGGCAAAGCAGTACCCCGCCATCACGACGAACCAGTACCACATCGACGGCCTCACCATCCAGATGGTCCTGAACCCGCAGCGCTTCGACGTGATCGTGGGGTCGAACCTCTTCGGCGACATCCTCTCGGACCTTGGCCCCGCGACCGCCGGCACCATCGGCGTCGCACCGTCCGCGAACATCAACCCGGAGCGGAAGTTTCCGTCGCTGTTCGAGCCGGTACACGGATCGGCACCGGACATCTACGGCAAGAAGATCGCGAACCCGATCGCGCAGATCTGGTCAGGCGCGATGATGCTGGAGCACCTCGGCCACGCGGATGCGGCGGCAGCGATCGTGAAGGCCATCGAGGGCGCATTGATCGACGGCCCGCGCACGCCGGACGCCGGTGGCAAGGCATCGACCGAAGATGTGGGGCGGGCGATCGCGTCGGCGTTCTAGACGGTCTTGTAGGAGCGGGCCATGCCCGCGAAAGCGGTCGATGCAGGGAAACGCTTCGACCGGAACCACCGCTTTCGCGGGCATGGCCCGCTCCTACAAGTGCATGACCCCACTCCTACCTCCCCCTCTGCAACCGCCCCCTACAACCGCCCCCGCACCCCCGCCGCTTCCAACATCTCGTGCACCTCGCCCGTCATCACGGCGAGGTAAGCCGCGAGCGCGAGGTAGGCGATGCCGTAGTTCAATCGGGTCTGCGCCGGTACGTCGTAGTACACGATGTTCTCCGGCGCATTGCGATCGAACTTGATCGCTTTCCACACATTCGGCGCCGCGAGCAGTGCGACCAGGATCAACATCGGGCTCGGTCGCCAGAAGAACAGACCGACGAGCACCGGCACGCCCAGCAGCCAGATCCGTGGCGACACGATCGCGGTGATGCGGCCACCGTCGAAGGGGGAGAGCGGGATGAGGTTGAAGAGGTTGATGAAGAACCCCGTGTACGAAAGCGCGAGCAGCAGGTCGCTGTCGTAGCTCCGCGCGAGGAAATAGCACACGAGGGCGCCCACGGTGCCGACGAGCGGGCCGCCCATGCCCACGTAGGCCTCGGTCTCGACGCTATGGGGCAGTTCCTTCAGCTGGATCCACGCGCCGACGAACGGGATGAACGTGGGCGCGCCGACGTCGAGGCCCTTCTGCTTCGCCGCGATGTAGTGGCCCATCTCATGAACGAGGATGAGCAACACGAAGCCCACCGCGAACCAGAAGCCGAACACCAGCGCGTACACGCCGATGCTGAGGATCATGGTGAGCCCGGTGGTCGCCACCTTGCCCAGCTTGCCGGCAGCGAAAAGGAGCGAGAGGAGTTTCAGCATCGTGATGTCGCTTCAGCTCGCGCTGTCGTCCTTCTTCTTGCGGCCGAAGAACTTCGCACCGATGCCGAGCGCGGCGATGGCTGCCACACCGATGACCTTTGCGAGCTTCACGGCGAAGGCGGCGATGACTGCGAGCAGGCCCAGCTTCTTCGCGGCGATGCCGCCGACGAGCGCGGCGAGACCGTACTCGGCGATGCGGTCGGTCGATTCCGTGAAGTCGGTGTAGCGACGACCGTCCTTGAACTGGAGCGCGGCGAGCAGCTGGCGGGCGACGGCCTTGTCCGTCTCGATGCTTTCGTAGTCCGTCACCAGGTTCAGGCTCACGTAGCCCTCGCGACCCAGCGCATAGGTGTTGTAGTTCACGCCGCGCGGCGCGTCCCCGGGCTCGCTCTTCACCTTCGTCGCGGCGGACCACACGAGCCGATGCGTGTCGGCGGCATACGTCGGCGGTTCGATCCAGCGCAGGACCTGCAGCTCGCTCATGCCGAGCTTGCGGCGCTCCTCGTTGCCCTGCTCCGTCCCTTCGCGCAGGCTCTTCAGGAGGTCTTCGGCGTTCCACTCCTTCGCGTCGTCCTCCTTGATGTGGCCGGAATCGACGTATTCCATCACGACGATCCAGTTCGCCTCGTCCTCCTCCGCGATCTCCTGCCCGCCCGAGTCGGGGACGATCATGCCCAGCAGGTTGTCACCGGGCTGGTTGCCCATCGCCTTCAGCAGGCGCCGGCTTTCCGCGGCGGGGATGTAAGCGAACTTTGCGGGCATCTGGAGCACGGCCTGGTCGCGCAGTGCGATCTCGTGCGGACCCGTGATCGCGGCCATCTGGGCAGCCATCACGGCCGCTTCGGCTTCCGTCCGCGGGTCGGCTTCGGCGGCCGCAGGTTCGTCGGCGGCGCAGGCAGGCGCGGCAAAGAGAAAAAGTCCCAAGAGGCCGGCAACGAACGGGGCAAGGGCGCGAGCGGCGGACATGGCAGTCTCCTCGGGAGCTTGGGTCGCGTGAGCGGGGGGCGGCGTTCCCGGGCAGGGTGCACGGGCTACGACGGCAACCCGGGATTGAAGCACAGGACGACGTGCAGGATCGACGTCGATGTTCGGCACCCGGGCCGGTACGCTCACCTGTGATAATCCCCGCTCCCTTTCCGCAGACGTACGCCATGGCTCACATCTTCCAGGTCGGCATCGGTGCCTCGCAGGACCGTCTCGAGAAGTTGATCGAGGCCCGCCTCGCCCCCGGTGCCGACAAGGCCGAGATCGACCAACGCATCTGGGATCTCTTCGGCGAGACCTGGGCCGTCATGTTCACGGACCTCGCCGGCTTCTCGCGCAACGTGACGGACTTCGGGATCATCCATTTCCTGCAGACCATCCACGAGTCCCACCGTCTCCTGGTGCCGTGCATCGACCGCTTCGACGGCATCCTGCTCAAGACGGCAGGCGACAGCATGTTGGTCATTTTCCGAAGCGTGTCGAAGGCGCTCGAATGCGCCATCGCGATGCAGACGACGCTGACGGACTACAACCGCGACCGCATCGAGTCCGAACAGGTGCTGCTCTGCGTGGGTCTGGGTCATGGTCCGATGCTGCGAATCGGGGATCAGGACGTCTTCGGCCCCGAGGTGAACGCAGCGGCGAAGCTGGGTGAGGACCGCGCGAAGGCGCACGAGATTCTCGTCACGGGTGCCGTGGCGGACCAGGTGCGAGAGGCCTTCCCTTACCCGCTGGAGGAGATCTCGGGGGAACCGCCTGGCGCCACGCACGCCTTCCGCGTGCGGTATCGCGACTGACGCATCCCGACGCCCGTCGGATTCACATCGAGGAATCACCACCATGGCACCCATCCGGATCTCGTACTTCTCGGACATCCTGTGCGTCTGGGCCTTCATCGCGCAGGTCCGCGTCGAGGAACTGCAGGCGACCTTCGGCGCCGAGATCGTCGTCGAGCCGCAGTTCGTGTCGATCTTCGGGAACGCCCGCGAGAAGCTGGAGGCCCGCTGGAAGGACCGCGGCGGGCTGGTCGGCTATGCCAAGCATGTCCAGGAAGCCGCGCGCCCTTACGCCCACGTGACGATCCACCCGGACACCTGGGTCGTGAACCCGCCGACGTCGTCGCTCGCCTGCCATCTCTTCCTGTGTGCGGTGCGCTCGGTGGCACGCACGGATCCGGGCGCGATGCCCGAAGCAGCCTTTCAGCGCACTGCCTGGGCGCTCCGCCGGGCGTTCTTCGAGAACGCAGCGGACATCTCGAACCACGCGGTACAGCGCGCCGTGGCCACGTCGGTCGGAATTCCCCTCGGACCCGTGGACGCGGCGCTGGCCTCGGGCACGGCCCACGCGGAGCTGGCCCGCGATCTCGACCTCGCCCGCGACCTGACGGTGACGGTGAGCCCAACCCTCGTGTTCAACGAGGGGCGTCAGCGGTTGAACGGCAACGTGGGGTACCGCGTGATCGAAGCCAACATCCGCGAACTGCTACGCGAACCGGCGGGTGAACACTCCTGGTGCTGAGCGGGCGCGACCAGTGCCGAGGCGCATTCGGTGTGACATCGCACCCGCCGCGCCGGATCGAACGCGCATACTGGCGCCGTGGTCCGGCGGATGTCCGGACCAACTCACCGGAGATCCACCATGGCCAAGGAACGTCACTCGACGAAGGAAACGAAGAAACAGCCCGCCCTCAGCCAGAAGGAGAAGCGCGCCGCGAAGAAGACGAAGGACGCCGTCGGCAAGAGTGGGTCCACGCCGTTCACGACGCCCCGCCCGATCTGACGACTGCGCCCGTCGGAAGTCGGGCAAGATAAAGCCCCGCCGCGTTGCCGCGACGGGGCTTTCTCATTGCTGGTCGGGGAGGATCAGCCCTGCTGGATGCCGCCCAGCAGCCAGCCGTCCTTGCCCTTCAGGGGCTTCACGAGGTTCCACACCTCATCGAACGGTTCGGCGGGAGCACCTTCCGCCTCGCGCATCGTCCCGGTGAAGCGGACACTCGCGAGAGCCACCGCGCCCTGCTCCTCGACGCCGAGCAGTTGCGCATCGACGCTCACGACGTCGGTCACGTTCTTCCCGTCACCGCGCTCGGAGAGGTCCATCTTGATCTCGGCGAACATCTCGGGCGTCGTGAATTCGCGGATGTCCGCAAGATCCGCGGCGTCCCACGCGGCCTGAAGCCGCACGAAGTACACCTTGGCGCTGCGCAGGAAGCCGTCGACGTCGAAATCTGCCGGGACCGTCCACGTCGCCGTCGACGCCGCCGAAGACGACAGCGGCGCGAGCGGCTCGCCGGTGACGCTCACCGGCCCCGAGCTTGCGGGCGCAGCGCCGAAGGCTTGCCGCTGCGTCGGGGGATTGTCGTACGACGGCTGGGCGTAGTCGCGGCGGGCGGGCGGTTCGTCGAGCGGTGCCGGTTTGGCGTAGGCGGGTCGCATGCCGGGTGGGATGTTCGGGCCCTGACCGTTCTTCGCGTTGGCGCCGCGCACCATGCGGTAGATGAAGAAGCCGGCCATGACGAGCAGCCCGATCATGAGCATGGAGCCCATGGCTTCGGCGAGTGCACCGCCCATGCCGAGGTGCGACAGCAAAGACGCGATGCCGATACCGGCAGCGAGACCAGCCAGCGGGCCGAGCCAGCGATTGCGCGACGGCGGCTGCGCCGCGGCACCCTGCTGGCCCTGGGCAGGCTTCGATGCCTGCTGCTGCGACGGGCTGCCCTGGGGCGCGGCAGCCTCACGCTGGCTCACGTTGTTGGACTGGCGGCCCATCGACTTGCCGCCGCCGAGACGGCGGGCTTCGGCATCCTCGATGACGACGGTGAGGCCGAGGCACACGGTGAAGAGCAGCAGGAAGATGTGACGAAAACGAGAGGATTGCATGGTTGTTCCCTTCTTGATCCAGAGGAGAGGGTAGCACTGCACGCGGTGGAACGCCTGCCCGATGCACAGGGCTCCAAAGAACAGTCCGGAGTGCGACAACGCTGTTTGTCCAGGGTTCTCCACGCGCACCCGACGCGAATCCGCAATGCCGGATCGGGCAAGCCGAACATCGAGGGCAGTGTCGTCGAGGACCTGGGCGCGGGGTCACCCACCCTGTCCATCGCCTAAAGATTCCGGCACGATCGACAGGTGGGGCACGTTGCCCCCGAATGCAATGCTGCTGGTGATCGGACCAAGGAGTTTCGCGACACCAGCCCCCAGCCGAGACCGCCGCCATGACGTCGCCGACCCTCCCGCTCTGGCAATTGAGCGCCAGCGCCCTTGCCGATCACATCGACTCCCGCGAGTGCTCCGCCACCGAGGCGATGGAGTCCATCCTCGCGCGCGCCGAGGCCTGCAACCCTGCCCTGAACGCCATCGTGTATCCGTGCTTCGACGTGGCACGGGCGCGGGCGCACGAGGCCGACGCCGCCACGGCCCGTGGTGAATCGTGGGGGCCGCTGCACGGCGTGCCGGTCACCATCAAGGAGAACGTCGACGTCGCGGGCATGCCAACGCCCAACGGCGTGCGGGCGTTCGAGGGCGTGATCGCGCCGGACGACTCGCCGGTCGTGCGCAACCTGCGCGCCGCGGGCGCCATCGTGATCGGCCGCACCACGACGCCCGAGTTCTCGATGCGCGCCACCACCGACAGCCCGCTGCATGGCCGCACGCGCAACCCGTGGGGGCCTGACGCCTCGTCGGGCGGCTCGTCGGGCGGCGCCGGATCGGCAGCAGCGGCGGGCATGGGGCCCATCCACCACGGCAACGACATCGGCGGCTCGCTGCGCATCCCGGCGTTCGCGTGCGGCGTGGCCACCGTCAAGCCGACCGTGGGCCGCGTCCCCGTGTTCAATCCGTCGGCGGTCGCCGAGCGCGGCCTGCTGGCGCAGCTGATGTCGGTGCAAGGCGCACTCTGCCGCGAGGTGCGCGACGTCCGCCTGGCCACCGCCGTCATGTCCCGCGGCGATGAGCGCGATCCGTGGTGGGTACCGGTGCCATTCGAGGGGCCGTCGATCGCGGGGCCGATCCGCGTGGCCTTCACGAAGAACGCGCACGGATACCCCATGCACCCCGGCATCGCGCAGACGCTCGACCGTGCGGCACGCGTGCTGGAAGCGGCGGGCTATGCGGTCGAGGAAGTGGAGCCGCCCCCCATCACCGAGCCGGCGGCGGGATGGATGTCGATCGCCCTCGCCGAGATCCGCGCGACGCTCGACCCGCTCGTGCGCAAGCACGGCAGCGATGATGTGCAGCGCGTGTTCGATGCGTACTACGCGATGGGCGACGTCGCCGACGGCGAGCGGTACCTCCTCGGGGTCGCGGCCCGCACGAAGATGACGCGGGCCTGGAACATCTTCCTCGATCGATATCCGCTGGTGCTGTCGCCGTTCATGCTGCGCCCCACGCATGCGTGGAACTACGACGCGCAGGGCCCGACGCAGACGAAGGATCTCTTCGATGCGCTCATCTACAGCTACGGCGTGAACTATCTGAGCCTGCCCGCGGGGCTGGTGCCCGTGGACATCGTGGACGGCCTGCCCGCCGGCGTGCAGATCATCGGACGGCGATTCCGCGAGGACCTCATCCTCGACGCGATGGAAGCCATCGAACGCGACGCTGGCGTGATGGCCCACCAGCTGTGGGCGCGCGAGACCTGACGCTTCACGCCTCGAACACGACCTCGACGGTGCCGAGCGCGCCGAAATCGGCGACGGCCTGCTCGCCGGGCGCGGGTGCATGGATGCCGGTCATCGTGCCGGTCATCACGAACAGACCCTTGGCGATGTCGAGGCCCTGCACCCGGAACGTCTCGACGAACCACTCGAGCACGTTCCGCGGGTCGCCCAGCACGGCCGCCCCGGTGCCCGCCTGCTTCAGCACACCGTCGATGCGCAGTTCCACCGGCAGCGACGGCAGGTCGAGCGATCGCCAGTCGTGCACGGGCGCCCCCAGCACTGCGCCCCCGTTCCCACCGCAGTCGGCGATGAGCTGCGGGATGCGGTCGACGGTGAGCCGGTCGAAGCGCGGGCTGATGATCTCGATCGCGGGGATCAACGCCTCGACGGCATCGAGGACCTCCTCACGGGTGTAGGGTGCCGCGCGCGCCGGCAGGTCGCGGCCGAAGCGGAAGGCGAATTCGGATTCGAGCATGCGGTGCTGGAAGTCCGCCACGCGACACCGCGCGGCGCTCTGTGCCACGGTCCGCGCGAACACGGGCCCGTAGAGCGGCCCCGGAACACCGAAGAGCGCCTGCACCTGTTTCGACGTGGCGCCCACCTTCCAACCGACGATGCGATCGTCCCAGCGCTCGGCCAGCGCGGCCTGCATGCGATAGCCATCCTGGTGCGTCACCGGCTGTCTCGCCCCTGCGAGATCGGGAATGATCGAACGGGTGGCGCGGGCGGCGAGGAGGTCCTGCACGCCGGCTTCGAGGTCTGCATTCATTCGGGACATCCTTCGGTTCGCGAGGGCCGGATTCTCGCCCGCCCCCCTGGGCATTGCCATCGCGGCGTGGCGCTGGCACGGCGGCTGCGTTGCACGTCACGGCCCGACACCACTCTTCGGGCTTCGGTTGCATGTCCAGACTCCCTGACCGCGACCGGCCCCGAAGGCGCGTCGACAGCGCAGGGTCCAGAGCTTCACCCAAGAGGGAGCGCTTCACGTGACATCCACGCCTTCGCAACGCATCCAGGCCCGCCGGCCGGAATCCAACATCATCTCGCGCCAGAGCCATTGGCTCCGGACGATCGTCACGCTGCTCTTCGGCAGCCTGCTTTCGCTCTCGTTCGCTGCCCATTCCCAGTCGCTCAGCTGGATCAAGAACCGCTGGAAGCCGGATCAGTACGTCCACATCGAATACGGGGCGGCGCAGGCCGGTCCCATCCAGCCGGGCTGGTGGAGCGCCATGTGGATCGTCGAGGGCGTGCCCGGCACTGAGTTCGTGAAACTGCGGAACCGATGGAAGGGCGATCAGTACCTGCACATCGAATACGGCGCGCTGCAATCGGGGCCCATCCAGCCGGGCTGGTGGAGCGCCATGTGGGTGGTCGATAACGTGCAGGGCGCACCGTTCGCGCGCATCCGTAACCGGTGGAAGCCCGATCAGTACCTGCACATCGAGAACGGCGCCCTGCAGTCGGGGCCGATCCAGCAGGGCTGGTGGAGCGCGATGTGGACGCTGGAACCCGCGGGTGGTCAAGGCAGCGCAGCGCCCACGGCCCCGACACCGACCGCCCCACCGCCTGTCGCCACGGAGCCCGCACCGCCGCCCCTGGCGCCGCCGCCTCCCGTCCAGCAGGCCGAGCCTGACCCCCAACCGACACAGGCTCCCGCGCAGCAGCCGAGCACGCAGGCGCGCCTGCGCACGATGTTCACGGGTGGCGGCAAGTGCCTCGATATCGTGAACGATGGGAAGAACAACCGCGTCCACATGGCCGACTGCGGCAACTACTCGGGTCAGATCTGGCAGATCGAACCGACGCGGGAAGCCCCCGGCGCCGTGCGCCTGAAGACCCAGTTCACGGGCCCCGGCAAGTGCCTCGACATCGTGAACGACGGGAAGAACAACCGGCTGCAGATGGCCGACTGCGGCGCCTACTCGGGCCAGGTGTGGACCGTGGAATCGACGGGAGGCAGCCTCCGCCTGCGGACGCTCTTCACGGGCCCCGGCAGGTGCCTCGACATCGTGAACGACGGGAAGAACAACCAGGTGCAGATGGCTGCGTGCGGCAACTACTCCGGTCAGGCCTGGACGACGAACCTCGCGATGGAAGCTCAGCCGCAGCCGGCGCCCGCACCGCCCCCCGCGCCGACGCCAGCCCCGCAACCCAAGCCTGACCCCGCACCGCCGCAAACCCAGGCACCGGCCGCCCCCCAGGGCACCGCCGCGAAGTTCCGCTCGATGTTCACGGGCGCCAACAACTGTCTGGACATCGTGAACGACGGGAAGAACAACCGCGTGCAGATGGCCCCATGCGGCGCCTACTCCGGTCAGGCCTGGACGATGGAACCCGCAAAGGAGGCGCCGGGCAGCTTCCGTCTGAAGACTCAGTTCACGGGCGCCAATCGCTGCCTCGACATCGTCAACGACGGCAAGAACAACCGGCTGCAGATGGCCGACTGCGCGGCGGTGTCGGGGCAGATGTGGGGCTTCGAGAACACCGCACAGGCCGGCCACGTCCGCCTGCGCACGCTCTTCACGGGGCCGGGCAAGTGTCTCGATGTCGTGAACGACGGGAAGAACAACCAGCTGCAGATGGCGAACTGCGCCGAGGTGTCGGGGCAGTATTGGATGACTAAGGCGCCGTAAGGCGGGGTGGGAACGCGCGGACGCCTGAGGGTGCCCGCGCGCCTTCGAGCATCCGCCGTTGCGCCTTGTGTGGGGCTACGAAGTGGACACCAGCGTACGTCTTCTCGGAGGTAACCCGGCTGGGACAGCACTTCGAACTGAATCATCGCAACAACCGGTGTGCTGCCAACGTTATCGGCATCGAGATCAGCGATCGGTAGTCGGCGTTCTGTGCCAGCCGACGAACCAGATCGCCGACGTCGACACAGCCGTAGATCAAGACGTCCCGACCACCTTCATCGACGTCGCTTATCGGTCTTCGCCCTGGATCTCGTCCTCCTGTTTGGCACCTGCGGTGATGCAGTCTGCTCTTACCGTTCAGGTAACGCGACGCCCGCCTTCTCGAGCGCCGCGAGCCACGACCCGACATCGGGTCGTTCCGGATCCACCAGCCAAACGGGTGGCACCAGTTGTCCCTTCTGGAACATGAGGAGCTTCGGAGTGCTCGGCTCGACGCCAAGCGTCTGGAAAACCCCTGGATCCCGACCCGAGTCGATCACGAGGAACTCCTCCAAACCGATCGCTTCGTAGAGAACATCGGCGATCTCTTTGACGCGACCGATGTCCATGTTCAGCACGATTCCATCGCGCTTGATAAGCACAACAAAGATGCCAGGCTCACCGGTATCTGCTTGAACACATTTCAGCTCGGCGGCCATGCCGGACGTAGCATCTTCGGACTTGTCTCTGACCGGGACATGAGGGTTCTGGCGCATCCGAATAACTCCGAGGATTGGAACGAATCGGACAGATCTGCACACACCGACCAAGGTCGTGTCGTTTGATCACAGACTTCTTGTTGCCCCGATGATATCGACTTATTCTCGAATGACGAAAGCGTCGTCCATAGGGGACCACGATGAGCGGTGGCAATGGCGAAAGGACTTCGGGCGAAGGCAGTGACGCGAAAGGCGCCGGTGCGGACGAGAAAGTGCGCCCGGTGAGAGTCGCAATCGTCGGCGCGGGCATTGCGGGCCTGACCGCGGCATGGGAACTCAGGGCGCGCGGCTTCGAGGTACAGGTGTTCGAGCAGAGTGCGAATCTCGGCGGGAAGCTCGGGGCCAATCCGATGCGCCTGCCACTCAAGGCAATCCTGCAGGCGGAGTTTCCCGAGCCGGTGAACGCCATCGACCCGAAGGAGATGCGCGCGCGCGTCGAACGACGCTTCGGGTCGCAAATCGAATGGCCAATCCGCCTGCGCGCGGATCGTTCTCTTTCCGACACGGAAGTGAAGGCGCTTTCCACGGACTTGGACGCCGCCAACGCCTTTCCTGCGTGGCTGCAATGGACCATCGACAGATGGCTCTGGACGCGAAAGGACCGAATGACCAGGAAGCGTGATCGCGGCAAGGACGACGACCTCTCCAAGGAACTGGCAGTGCGCCGCTCCCAGCCACCCACCTTCACAGCCAAGCGTCTTTGGCGTGCCCCGTCTGGAAAGAGTGCGAAGCATTGGGACGAGAGCGCACGGCATTGGGAAATCACGGAGACGGATCCGAAAAGCAAGGCCAAGTACCGCATCAGCGTTCGCAAACGCTTCAACGAGACGTGGATCCTCGACATCAGCGATGATGAGTGCCACGAACACTGCTACCACATGTACCTCAACTGGTACGTCAACTTCTGGCGTCTCATGAAGGATATCGGGCTGGACCGGGACACCCATTTCGAGCCGCGGGATCACTACCTCCACATGCATCCGGGCTCGACGCCCATGAAGCGCCGCACCCACAAGCTGAAGAAGCTCGGCAAGACCGAACAGTGGGCGGAGAACATGCTCGCCGGGATCACCAGTCTGCCCGACTCCTTTCTCGTACTGTATTCCGCGCTGGACCTCGTGAGCGAGCCGCTGGATCCCGCACGCTATCTCGACCGTGTCAGCGTGCACGGCTTCCTCTCCTCCCGGTGGTACGCATCCGAGGAGTCCCTGAAGATCCACGAGCACTTGTTGTTGAGGGCGTTTGCGGTACCGGCGTACTACAGCTCCGCCTACGCGTACCAGAAGCATCTGGCGTTCACGTTGGCAGACCCTGACCCGGCACTCCGGGTGTTGAAGTCGAATGTCGACGGCACGCTTTTCGAGATGTTGGCGGAGAAGCTTGAAGACTCCGATGGCGGCGAGAAGATTCCGTGTCGGATCCACCGCGGCATGAAGGTGAGCCGGTTCGGGTTCAACAAGGCGACAGGGCGGGTGAGCGAGCTCGCGTTCCGCCCATCCGACACCCGATGGCCTCGCAGCAACAACGATGGCGAGCGTCAGGACGATTCTGCCGGACCGGAGCAGCGGGCCGAGTTCGAGCCCGACTACGTGATCATGGCGGTGCCGCCCCTCGCCCTCGCCGGAATCGTCTCGGATCTCCGGGACCGCCTGCCGGGCATGGCCGCCGTTCGGAAGCTGCAATCAGGGGTCACAGCCGTGCTGGACCTGTACTTCAACCGGAAGCTCGAAGGCATCCCCGAGCACCATGTGGTGCTGCGCGACTCGCGATACGCGATCAGCTTCTTCGACAATTCTCAGCTGTGGTCGCGCGAGAAGCCTTCGGCGGGCGGCCCTCCGATTCCGGACAAGACCGCGCCGACGCATCTCAGCGTGGCAGTCACAGACTTCTACCGGATCGAGGGCATGACCAAGGACGATGCAGCGCGGGAGATCCTCTCGGACCTGCGCCGCTTCATACCATTCGATGTCGAGCAGGATGTCGACTTCTCTCGGACGTACCTGCAAATGAACGTCAACGAGCCTCTGTTCCTCAACGAGGTGGGCAGCGAGCCCTGGCGGCCGGAGACCGTGACCGAGATCCCGAACCTCTTTCTCGCTGGCGATTTCGTGGCGAACGACATCGACGTGATCTGCGTGGAGGGTGCAGTGCTCAGCGGACTGAACGCGGCCCGCGCGGTGCAGGCCCAGTTGAGGACTGACAAACCCGAGCTTTCGCCGTCGGCAACCTACTTCAACGAGATCAAGGTACTCATGCCCAGGACGCTGCCGCGCGCCAACGCAGAGGCCATGAAGGCCATCCTCGCACCGTATCTGCCGACCGCCAAGGCAGCGTCCAGCACACTCGAGATGCGGCGCCATCCGGAAAGAGCACTGTCTCCCCGGGACATGCGGGCAAGTGCGGACGCGATGTTCGCGATCCCCGGGAACGCAGCCTCCACCGCACTCGGCCTGTACGCGGGTGCTGCGCAATGGATGGCGGATCTACCCCTCCACAAACCGCCCGACGACTGAAGCCCCTCACTCATCCTCTCGAACACCGATGTTGGGCACGATGCACGGAGGGCCCTGCTCTCCCTGCATGTGTTCGGTCCAAAGAGAGTACGCGGCACGTCGCCCCTTTGTCGGGTCGTCCCGGACGATTCCGAACTGGTAAAGCAGCGTGAGCAGCGAACGGCATTCGCCTCCGGCTTGCGAATCTTCCCACCAGTTCGTTGCGGTGTGATTCGGGCGATCGATCGACACTGCCACTCCGTGCCACCCGACACGCAATGTCTCCCCCGAACCGCTGCGCGTCAGGACGTTGCGGTGCAACTGTCCGAACTTGGTCGTGTAGCTGAACAAGGGAATCCGAGTCGAGGAGCGCTTGCCTCCCCGCGGCAGTTCGACACGCAGGCGCACGTCGCCGGGCAGTTCCAGCAGGCACGTCATCGCGTCCGGTCGATAGCGCAGATCCCAACGGCCCGAGTCGACGGGCACCTTGTCGTAGCCCCAGATCTCCCGGCCCACCTGTGCGGCCGCAGCCATGGATACCGGCAGCTTCCCGAGTACCATCATGCCGATCGCCAATGGATCGTTGCGTGGCGCAACGAAGCACCCGAGACCCAGTTCGTAGTGCTCGTCGATTTCTTTCGCACGCGCAGCTGTCGCCGGGTCAGTGCCGCCAAGCTCGCAGATATCCGACTCGCGATAGTGCACGACGAACAACACCAGAGGGGTCCGATTCACACCCATGTCCCACGCGCGAACCTTGACCGGCGGGCGGTCGGGGGCGCTGTCGAGGATGGACTGGACTTCCCGTCGGTCCACCATCCAGACAGCCATGCCAACCGCAGCATCGTGAATGCGATGCGGGAGGACTCGTTGGGTGACGCAAGGCGTCTGGCGCGCGGTCGCCGTGAAATACGTCCGACCTTCCCGGAGGCCGTACATCTCCAACTCCTGAACGGCATCCGCAGAGAATCCGGACTCGCTTTCCCGGATGTTGAAGACGCGATCATGCGCATGATCGAGAACAGTGAACTCGTTCCTCTGCCGGGTGCACTGGGCGAGGACGGTGAGCGGCCGCCCCAACGGATAGCCGATCCCTGAAAACACCTGACGAAGAGCACTCTCCCACTTCGGCTGCAGACTGTTCTGCGGCTTCTCGAGATCCTGGATGGCGCACACGAAGGCGTCGAACACTCCCTGGTGGACCAGGATCTCACGCAGGCATGCATCGCCGAGCGCATGCTCCAACAGTTGGAGCAATGCATAGACGTGCCCAGTGTCGCCGCACATCCAATTGAGGCGCTGCTGTGCGACTGCCAGCCCCTTGACGGGATCCCGCCGGATCTCGTGCTTTATCTCATCCAGGATCTGAGGCAGATTGACCCGCCTCGGATCAGAGAACTGAGCAGGGACATTGCGGAGCAGATTAAGCACTCCCTCCCAGCGCGCTCCCGGCGAGGTCTTGTCGAGGTGCTCGACCAGTGCCTTCACTCCGGCGTGTGCTGTCGCCGCTTTGTCGGACAGCACGCTGTCTTCCAGCGCGCTCCTTGTCGAGAAGTTGGAAAACGCGCGCTGCCACGTCTCGACCACGGGTGTTGCGCTGGCCTGCGCCTCGAGGGCATCGATTGCGCGCGTGAGCGACGCGATCCTGTGTCCGAGAGATGAGACGGCTTCCGCCTGACAGTTCCGCTCTGCAACCAGCTTCTGTTCAACGAGACCTTCCTGTTGAAGGCAAAGATTGCGCACCCATGCTTTTCGGACGCCATGCCTCGGGTTGAGCACATTGAGAAACTCCACCACCGCCGAGTACAACGCCACCTCGGGCCCGCTCTTTTTGTCCAGCTCGATCTTCTCGAGCGCCGTACTCCGGGCCCGGAACAACAACCGCATCCCCGGCTCCACCCGCCACTCCTGGCTCGCCCGCTGCACCACTTGAGGTAGAGCACCCGCCAGATCCCCAAGGGCATCGCGGTACTGTGAAAAGACCTGCTGTATCGATCCGAGTGTCGAGTCAGGATCGGACTCGCGCCCGGCACTGGCCCCGAAAGTATCGATGGCGCGATTGCCCGCCGCCTGGAACGTTCGCCCGAGGTACTCGGTGAGCGCCGTCGAAATCACCGCGGCGGCCTGAGTCACGGCTGCGGCAAGCGGACCGTCGGGCTGACGCTGGTTCTCGTCCTTCGACATCGGTGTCTCCTTTCCCAGAACAGCAGCGATGTAGTGCGTCGTCAATACAGGTACGAAAGGTCCGTCGGCTGCCCATTCACGTGACGACGGCTCGGCGCATAGCCTTTCCACCGAATGTAAGTGTCACTATGATGGCGCAACTTATCCGGTCGGGATGCGGCACGCAAGACTCGCTGGCGCCACCGACCCGCAGATCGCGCAGTAACGAACTATCGAGGCGACCCGCATGCTCTACGAGAAGAACGTCGGACCCGACGAAGTGATGCGCGCCATCGCGACGATGGCAGAAGTGGGACGATCGAGCCTCGACTGGGCAGCGCTGTCGCGGGCGGTCGCAGAGTACCGCGAGGAGCGCATCGAAGAGCGCCGCTACCGGAAGGCGTGCCGCGCGTGGACCGGTAGCGATGCAGATGAAGACGATGATCTTCTCGTTGCGCCCACCAGTGATCCGGAGGCCTTGAACGTCAAGCTCAACAGCATCCTGCTCGGGAGCGTCGTCAGACTGAGCCTCGAATGGCAGCGACTGATCGAGCAACATGCTCCTGTGATTCGGGACAAGCTAGAGGCCTTTCACGACGTCGATGACCCTGAGTTCAAGGAACGATTCGCCGTGATCGGGCAGCTTGTCATCCTGCTGCACGACATAGGCTCCATGGCGCGGGACCAAGCCAGCCGGTTCGAGGACGATATGCGCAGGATTCGCGAGGACCTGCTCCCGCTCTCGCCGCGTCCCTGAGGACCGCGGCCGACGACAGCCAACTCCCCCTGCGCTGCCTCCCCGTGCCCACCATCGCCCCCATCGAAGTCATCCGCCACCTCGGCCGTGAGAAGGAGGTCGAACGGCTCGAGGCGCGCATCGAGGCCTGGCTGAACTCCGCGGACCCGGCGATCCGCGCCATGCTCGATCAGCAGTTCCACGGGCTCTCCAAGTTCTTCCGTCCGCTCACCGTCTTCGGTTGCCACTTCTCCCAGACGCGCGAGCCGGTACCCGACCGCATGATCGTCACGGCGCAGGCCGTGGAGATGATCCACAACGTCACGCTCATCATCGACGACATCGTCGACCACTCGGACGAACGCCGCGGCAAGCCGACGCTTCACCCCGTATACGACTCGCTGACGGCGTACATGGTCTCGGGTTTCATCGTCGCGGACGCCTACGACCTGCTCGCCCAGACGATGTCGGACGAGTTCATCGATCTCGCCGGCCTCGACGCCGAGACACAGCGACGACGTCGCGAGGCCGTGGCGGATCGGGCTCATGGCATCGTCGAGGCCGTGGACCGTGACGGCCGCTCGCAGCTCGATCAGGGCGGGCTGGTCTCGGCTGCCGTGCGGCAGTCGCTCAACAACACCGGCCCGGTGCGTTTCGACATGCGCCTGATCTCCGAACTGATGAAGCGCTTGGCGGTGGCGGAATGCGTGCAGTGGGACAGCCGCAAGGGCGGCGCCCTCCGCCCCCGGGAACGCCGTCCGCGCGTGCTCTTCGGCCTGGCCGACTGGCACTACCTCGCCCGGGAGGACACCGGCTGCATGTTCGAGATCTGTGCGGTGCTCGGCGCACGGTCCCAGAAGTTCCGGCGGTTCGGGCGGCTGCTCGGCATGCTCTATCACGGCTGCGACGACGTCGCCGACGTGAAGCAGTCCGTCCGTCTCGGTGGCGGCGGTGACGAAGATGTCCGGGACGGCATCCTCACCCTGCCCGCGGCGCTCGCGCTCCAGCACGACCCCTCGCTGATCGAGATTTTCAGAAAGGACCCGCTCGACGAGAACGACACGCACACTCTCACGGCGGCCTTCCAGGCCCAGCTCGGTCGAGCCGATGCGGAGCTCGACCGGATCCAGGCGCAGGCCATCGACGAGGCGGAGACTCTTGGTGTGCCCTACGCCGACGAACTGCTGCGCCTAGTGGAGCAGGTCCGCCCGCTTTCGGTCTGACGGCTGGGGCAGCGCGTTCAGAAGGTCACGGGCTTCGGTCGCGTCGGGGCTGAGGAAGCCCTCCGTGATTTGTCCGTAGACCGGCGCGAGCAGGTCGGCGGCTTCCTGCGGTCGCCCACCATCGAGCCAGAGCCGGGCGAGGCTGTTGGCACCTCGTAGTTCCCATGAGAGCGCCTGCTGGCGCCGTGCAATCTCGATCGCGTCCATCAGGACCCCCTCAGCTGCCGGCCGGGCGCGCTTGCCTCGACTCGCGAGCATCAAGGACGCCCGCCGGCGATGAATCTCCGGCAGGTAATAGACCTCGCCGGTGCTCTGCGCGAAAGCCAGTGCCTCCCCAACCGCCGAAGCGGCATCGTCGAGGCGCTTCGCGCGCTCCATGACCTCGGCCTGCAGGAGCAGGAATCCGGAGAGCCCGACCCGGGCCCCTGTCGCGCGGTATTCGTCTATCCGCATCCGGATTCCATCGGCAGCGTGCCACGGGTCGTCTTCCGCGTGCCACCACAGGTCGACGATGTTGGCGAGGCGCAACCAGTAGGGCTGGGGATCCTTCTCCGTAGCGTAGGTCCTCGTACGATCGATCCACGTCCGCGTCTGCTCCCGGTCGCCGCGGATCTGGTGGACGAGCATGCACATCGATGCCGTTTGCGTCGGAATGAGCGGCATGAAGGCCTTGCGGGCAAGATCCACCGCCTGCGCACTCAGTCGGGCGGCCTCATCGGGCCGGCCGAGGAACCATACCGTCCGAGCCAGATAGGCGAGCGCCTTGGCGGTTGTCTCTGGCGTGACAGCACCCGGGTCTGGCATGCGGTCCGGCGTCGAGTTGATCCCCGCGGCGAGCTCGAGCCGTTCCCGAGCGACGGCATGCTTCCCAAGATACAGGTGTGCCACACCGACGAGCAGTTGTGCCGCAGCGAAGTTCTCGCTGCTGCGGGCCTGTTCGGCGTGGGCCGCCAATTCGAACCCGCGCTCCAGACCCCTCTGGTATTGCGCCGACACAAGCGATGAATGCCCCTCACCCCAGGCAACGATGAACTTGCCGTCGTGCTCGTCACCCACTTCGGGGAAGAGCTTTCGCGCCATCTGGAAAACGGTCCACACATCGTCCGAGGCATAACCCTTCACTGCAACGAGCACACGGGCGAGTGCCGCGAGAAGCTTGAGCTTGGTCTCATTCCGCTGCGGACTGTCGACGCATCGTTGCGCCGCCCGCAGGCCCTGGTTGAGGTGATAGATGGCCTCGGCGTTTGCCGCATGGCGTGCTGCAAGATCCGCGGCCTGGCTCCAGTAATCCACCGCCAGCTCGGGGCGGTTGGCCTCGGCATAGTGATGGGCGAGCACTTCCGGCGCGACGTTCCGGCCATCGGCGACCTGCTTCTCCAGGGCTTGCGCCACCAGGCCGTGCAAGCGTTGCCGGGCATCGCGGAGAATCGAGTCACGCGCAACGTCCTGGATGAGCGCGTGCTTGAATCGGTAGGTCCGCTCGGTGGCAGCCGGATGCCGAAACACGAGCCCGGCCTCCTCTAGGTCGGCGAGGCCGCGGTGGAAGTCGATCTGTGAAGCCTGCATCACCGCCGCCAGCAGGGCCTCGGAGAACTCCCGGCCGATGATCGCCGCGACCTGCGCGACAGCCTTTCCGGACGGTACGCGATCGAGGCGCGCCGTCAGGGAATCCCTCAGGGTCAGCGGGACGGCGATGCCCGCCGGCGACGCCATCGAATCCAGATCGTTCCAGATCTGCTCGCCCCCGCGAAGTTCGAGGATCGCCTTGGTGAGTTCCTCGATGAACAGCGGAATCCCGTCGGTCTTTCCAACGATGTGCCGGATGGCGGCACTGGGCAGGCGGCCCTTGTCGTCCACCCGTCGCACCAGCGATTCGCTGTACGAGGCGGCGAGACCACCGAGATCGAGCCTCGTCACGTGCGCGCCGGACCACCGACGGTTGTCGAACTCGGGTCGGTGAGTCACGACCAGCAGTGTCGGGAGGCCTGAAACTCGGCGCACGAACGCATCGAGCACCTGCAGCGTGCTGGGGTCCGCCCAGTGCGCGTCCTCCAGCACCAGGATGGACGCCGGCTGGCCCGCGAGGCGCGCCTCGGCGACAGCCATCAGCGCATCGATCTCCTGTGCGAGATCCACCGTAGCTGGCTTCGCCACGGATTGTCCGTCGTCGCAGTCGATCGAGACGATGCCGGCGACTGTTCGATAGACGTCCGCCGGCAGGCCGAGCACACCGAGCACCAGTGCCTCGAGTCGCTGACGCTTGTCCGACGCCGGCGTGTCGTCGTCGACATCGAGACTGCCGAGCATCGATTCGACGATGGGATGAAAGGCACTGGTTCGGTGATAGTGCGAGCACTGGTACAACAGCACCGCTTGGTCGTCGACCTCGGTGCGGTTGACGAGCTCGGCCAGAAGCCGCGACTTGCCGACCCCAGGCTCGCCAGCCAGGAAGACCACCTGGCCGACCCCGTCTCGCGCCAGTTGCCAGCGATCCAACAACAGCCCGATCTCCGGCCCACGTCCGACAAGAGGTGTGAGAGCGGTGTAGCCCCGAACGCCGACGAAACTGCTTCGGACACGGCGAAACTCGGTCACATGCCAGGCGCGCTGATCGGGAAGCCCTTTCATCGGCTGCAGGCCGAGGTCCTTGCAGTTCACATAGCCGGCAATCAGGCGGTGGGTCGCCTGAGAAACGACGACGCCCCCTGGTGGCGCCAGTGCGCGCAGACGCGCCGCGCGATTGCAGGCCGGTCCGTGGACAGGAATCTGGTGCGCTTCGGTCCCCGGCTCGATCACGATCTCACCCGTGTCGACTCCAACGCGAATCTGCGGCTCGACGTCGTCACACGGTCTCAGACGGGCAACCGCCGCTGCCGCACGCAGCGCGGCCTGGGTGGCGCGTACTGCATCGTCGTCACGCGCCCGTGGATACCCGAAGATGTAGAGAACCGAGTCTCCTTCGGGCCTGTCGACCGAACGCAGGATGCCGTCCTTGAACTGGCCCATGACATCGGCGATGGCCCTCAGCACGTCGCTCACGACCTTGTGGGAATCGCCGACATAGAGCCGATCGGTCATCAACGTGTAGTCGGCGAGGTCACAGCTCACGACGGTGGCCTGTCGCACCTCCGGACCGGCACCCGGATGAGGGTGGCCGCCCATCGCACGCGCCACAGCGACTCCGCATTCACTGCAGAACTTTGCCGTGTCGGGCAATCGAACTCCACAAGAAAGGCACAGGAGTTCACTCATGGTGCGCCCCGACAATGCCGGCAACGAACACTGCAGCCCCCACCCGCAGGGCTTCGTTCATCGAGCAGGTCAGGTCTCATGGCGTGGCTCGGTCGGGATTCTTGTTGGTATGCACGACGCGAAATCGGCAGGTCGGCCTTGGTGCCGGCCCGTGGGAAATCTAGCACAGCGTCGTGGCGCGCGGCATGGTCCGAAAGGCTTTCGGAGGCGGTTGATTGTGGCAATGCGCCATTGACCTCGACCCGAGGTCACACGAACTCTTCGCTGCGCTCAGCAAGTGCTTCGGCGAACTGGTGCATCAGCTCACGTCGACGCTGCTTGCGCGCACGATCAAAGGGGTGAATGCGACGCCGGCCGGCTATGCGCTGCTCGGGCCTGCGCATCGCCTGCGGCACGCTATGGGGGAGATCCCGGTCGACATGCGCGCCTGCGCCGACGACGCTTGCGGTCAGGTCCCGCTCCAGAAGCGCATCAGCTCGACGATCGTGAAGCAGGGCCTGGCGAACGAGGCCGACATGGGCCTCGGCGTGATGCCGGCGCCTCAGCCTGTGCGTGCTCAGCGGTGCGGCGCTGTCACCCCGGGCGCGGCTGCTGGTGGACAGCCTCCGCAGCCACAGACGGCTCGCTTCAGTCGCAGGCGCCGCGGATCATGTCGGCGGCCTTCTCCGCGATCATCATCGTCGACGCCGCCGTGTTCGCCGACGGGATCTCCGGCATGACCGACGCGTCGACGACGCGCAGGCCAGCGATGCCATGCACGCGGAGCTGCGCATCCACCACCGCCATCGGGTCCGACGCCGGCCCCATGCGCGCCGTGCCGTTCAGGTGGTACGACGACACGCCGATGCGCCGCACGAAATCGAGCACCTCGTCGTCGCGATCCACCGCCACGCCGGGCATCGTCTCCGCCTCCACATATCGGGCGAGCGCCTGGGTTCGCAGCAGGTGCCGCGCGATGCGCACGCCGTCCAGCAGCACCCTGCGATCGCCTTCGTGTTCGAGATAGCGCGGCTGGATGCGCGGCGCTTCGAAGGGGTCCGTCGACTGCAGTTCGACGAAGCCGCTGCCCTCCGGCCGGTGCTGCCATACGCCGCAGGTCATGCCCGGGTACACGTCGAGCATGCCCACGTAGCCTTCGCGATAGCTCGCGGGCGTGAAGACGCCCTGCAGGTCCGGCCGGTCGAGCCCCTCGCGCGACTTCCAGAACCAGTGCACCAATGACGGACTCAGCGCGAGGATGCTCGGCCGCTTCAGCATCCACCGGGCGATCTGCCCGAGCAGCTGCGGGCCACGCGAAAGCTCGTTCATGGTCGTGACGTCACGCGTTCGGGCGACCACGCGCACCGAGAAGTGATCCTTCAGATGCCGGCCCACGCCGGGCAGATCACGCACGACCGGAATGCCGAACCGCTGGAGCAGCGCACCGGGCCCGATACCCGACAACTGCAGCAGGCGCGGCGTGTTGAGGGCACCGGTGGCGAGGATGACTTCGCGGCTCGCGCGGACCTCGCGAAGATCGCTCGCGTTGCCGCCCTGCGCATAGCACACACCGACCGCTCTGCCTGCTTCGAACACGAGTCGCGTGGCGTGCGCATGCGTGCGCACCGTGACGTTGCCGCGCTTGCGTGCCGGGTGCAGGAACGACCCCGCGGCGCTCACCCGCCAGCCGCGATGGATCGTGCGCTGGAAGTAACCGACACCCGCCTGCACGGCGCCGTTGTAGTCGGCGTTGCGCGGGATGCCGAGTTCGCCGGCCCCCTCGATGAATGCCTCGCAGATCGGATGGATCCAGTCGATGGGCGTCACGGTCATCGCGCCGCTGCGCCCGCGCAGGCCGTCGGGGTCCGGTCCGAGCCAGCGCTCGGTGCGCTTGAAGAGCGGCAGCACTTCGGCGTAAGCCCAGCCGGGGTTGCCCAGCGCCGCCCAGTGATCGAAGTCCTCCGCGTGCCCGCGGTTGTAGACGAGGCCGTTGATCGCCGTGGACCCGCCGAGCGTACGCCCTTGCGGCACGGGGATCGCGCGGCCCCGCGTATGCTCGGTGGGCTCGGAAGCGTACGGAAACGTATACCCCGGATCGAACAGCTTCTTGATGTAGCCGGCAGGCACATGGAGCCACGGATGCCAGTCGGTGGGCCCCGCCTCCAGCACGCAGATGCGCACCGCGGAATCCTCGCCGAGGCGCGCCGCGAGGAGGGAACCGGCGGCACCACTGCCGACGATCACGTAGTCGAAGACGTCGGCTGAAGGACGGGACTGCCCGGTCATTCAATGGTCTCCGAGGTAGGCGGCCCGCACGCGCGGATCCCGCCGGAGTTCCACGCCGGTGCCCGACAACGTGATGCGGCCGGTCTCCAGCACGTAGGCGCGGTCGGCGACGCCGAGCGCCTGGTGGGCCATCTGCTCGACGAGCAGGATGGTCACGCCCTGGGCTCGCAGCGATCGGATCACACCGAAGATCTCTCGCACGATCAGCGGCGCCAGCCCGAGCGACGGTTCGTCGAGGAGCAGCAGGCGCGGCCTCGCCATCAGCGCGCGGCCGATGGCGAGCATCTGCTGCTCCCCGCCGGAGAGCGTCCCGGCCATCTGCGCCCTGCGCTCGCGAAGCCTGGGGAAGCGTGCGTACTGCGCCTCGATGTCCGCCTCGATGTCGGCGTCGGAGGCGCGGCGGTGGTACGCACCGAGCAAGAGGTTGTCGCGGACGGACTGGTCCGCGAAGACCTGCCGGCCTTCCGGCGACTGTGCGATGCCGAGCGCCACGCGGCGATGGCCGGCGAGCGTCGTGATGTCGGTCCCGCCGAAGCGGATGCGGCCGGCGGCGACGGGTTCGAGTCCGGACACGGCCTTCATCAAAGTGCTCTTGCCGGCGCCATTGCCACCGATGATCGTCACCACCTCGCCCTCGCGCACTTCCAGCGAGATGCCCTTCAGCGCCTCGATCACGCCGTAGCGCACTTCGAGATCATCGACACGCAGCATCGGGCTCTCAGCCATGGGCACCTCCCGCGAGCGCCAGGGAAGCTTCGTCCACTTCATCGTCGTCGCCGGTGCCCAGATAGGCGGCGATGACCCGCGGGTTCTGCTGCACGGCGGCCGGAGCACCCTCGGCGATCTTCACGCCGTGGTCGAGCACGATCACGTGGTCGGAGACGGCCATCACGAGGTCCATGTGATGCTCGATCAGCAGCACCGTGATGCCGAGGTCGCGGATGCGCGCGATCACATCGATGAGTGCGCGCGTCTCCTGGGGGTTGAGGCCCGCCGCCGGCTCGTCGAGCAGCAACAGTCGCGGATGCGTCGCAAGCGCGCGGGCGAGTTCGAGTCGGCGCTGCAGGCCGTAGGGCAGGCTCGCTGCCCGCTCGTGGGCACGCTCGCGGAGATCGAGGAACTCGAGAATCCGGAGCGCCTCGTCGCGGGCGTCCCGCTCCTTGCGACCCGCGGCGGGCAGGCCTGTCATGCAGGTGACCAGACCGGTGCGCAGGTGCGTGTGCAGCCCGGTCGCGACGTTCTCCAGGACCGTCATGTCACCGAAGAGGCGCAGGTTCTGGAAGGTGCGGGCCAGTCCCATCCGGCACACGCCGTTCGGGGCGATCCCAGCGATCGGGCGGCCGTCGAAGACGATCTTGCCGCGATCGGGCGCAACGATGCCGGAGAGCAGGTTGAGCAGCGTCGTCTTGCCCGCGCCGTTCGGACCGATCAGCGAATGAACGTGGCCGGTCTTCAGTTCCAGGCTCACGTCGTTCGTCGGCACGACACCACCGTAGGCCTTGTACAGACCGCGCACATCGAGGAGCGGCCGGTCGGGCGCGAGGACCTCGCCCGCGTGGAGCTTCCAGGCGCCCGTCACCGGCGGGACCGGCGGCACGCGGCGAAGCGCGGGGACAAGCCGGCGTCCGATCGCGCGGAGCGCGCCCGACAGGCCGTCCGGCATGGCGTACAGCGCGAAGAGCAGCATCGCACCGTATGTGAAGTGCTGCACGTGGGGCCAGCGCGCCAGGAAAGCGTCGAGCAGCGTGAGCACGATGGCGCCCAGCAGCGGCCCCACGACCGAACTGCCACCGAACAGGACGATCAGCAGGAAGAAGATCGACAGCGAGAACGTGATGAAGTCGGAGCTGATGTACTGGTTCTGCTGCGCCACGAGCGCGCCGGCGAATCCGCACGTCACGGCGCTCACGACGAACGCGAGCACCTTCACGCGATACACGCTGATGCCCACGCTCTCGGCGGCGATCTCGGCGGCGGCCACCGCCCGGAAGGCGCGGCCGTACTTGCCGCGCAGGAGCGCGCGGATCGCGAGGTGGGCGACGATCCCCAGCGCACCCGCGAACCACACCCACGCGCGCGCGCCGAAATCCACGCCGCCGATGGCGGGCGGCACCACGCCGTAGATGCCCTGCTGGCCGGCGAAGACATCCGTCCACTCCGAGACCACCTTCTCGATGACGATGCCGAATCCGATGGTCACCATCGCCAGCGCCGGGCCCGACACGCGCAGCGCGGGCAGCGCGATCACGGCACCGAAAACACCCGCCACGACGCCGCTCGCCGCGAACGCGAGCCACGGATTCCACTCGCCGCGGGTGGTGAGCAACGCCACGGTATAAGCGCCGACCGCGAAGAGTCCGGCGTGGCCGAGCGACTTCTGCCCGGTGTGGTTGACCAGCACGTTGAGGCCGGCGGCAGCGAGGTAGTTCACGCCGACCATGAACATGACCTTCAGCAGGAAGCCGTTGCTCGTGAGGAGCGGGACCACCGCCACCGCAGCGACCACCGCAACGAGACCCGCGAGATGCGCACGACCCGGCATCACACCTTCTCCACGCGCCGGCGGCCGAGCAGCCCCTCGGGCTTCACGACGAGCACGACGATGATGAGCAGGAAGATCGCGATCTCGCGGAGTTCCGCGTGCCAGAGGCCGACGAGCGCCTCGAGCAGCCCCATGAGGAAGCCGCCGAGCATGCACCCGCGCGGGTTGTCGAGACCGCCGACGATCGCCGCCGAGAAGGCCTTGAGCGCGAGCGTGAGACCCATGAAGACGGAGGCCGTGGTGATCGGCGCCACCAGCATCCCCGCGAGGCCCGCGAGCGCCGAGCTGACGACGAATGCGCCGATCACGACGGCCGACACGTCGATGCCCATCAGCGTCGCGGCGTTGCGGTTCTCGGCGACGGCGCGCACGGCCTTGCCGATGCGCGTGCGGCGCATCACGGTGTCGAGGACGAGCATCACGACGATGCTGGCGCCCAGCACCAGGAACTCCTGCGGCAGCACGCCCGCACCGCCGATACGGATGACCTCACCGCCCAGTGGCGAGGGCATGACCATGGGCGACGGGCCCCAGATGGCGAGCGCCGTGTTCTGCACGAGCACACCGAACCCGATGGTGCTCATGACCCACGCGAGGCCGCTGCGCCCCGCGAACGGACGCACCGCGGTCAGGTAGAGCAGCACGCCGAGGATGCCGGGGATCACGAGCGCCGCGAGCATCCCGCCGCCGTACGCGAGCATCGAGACGTCGGCCTGCTCGAGCGGGTCCGTCACGCCCTTGCCCGCGATCAGCAGGAGGCCGGACACAGCGACGAACGCGCCCGCGACGAGGAACTCGCCCTGGCCGAAGTTGAAGGTGCGCGTGGTGCTGTGCGTGATGTTGAAACCCACGGCGACGAGCGAGTAGATGCCGCCGAGCGCGAGGCCGCTGAAGAGGGCCTGCAGGAGGACGACCATGTGGATGACTCCGGGGATGCATGCAGGCCTCGGCGGGAGGGCGTCCCGCCGAGGCGTCGGTCACTTCTTCAGGTCGGCGGGCGTGAGCGCCTTCGTCACGGCGTCCTCGTAGCGGCCCACCACCCCGCCCTTCCAGCGCGCGAGGTAGAAGTCGGCGACGGTGAGGCCTTCGTGGTCGGTCTTCGAGAACGGCTTGTTGTACGTCTTGATCACTCCCTGCACGCCGTCGATCCCTTCGAGGGCCACAGCGACCTTCTCGCCGTCCGTGGTCCCGGCGGCCTTCATGGCGGCAGCCAGCAGGATCACGGCGTCGTACGCCTGCGCGGCGCACGCGAAGGTCGTCATGGTCGGGAAGCGCTGCCGCACACGCTCGCCCAGCGACTTCGTACGGGCATTGCTGTCCTCCGTGGTGGAGGCCGCGAGGATGATGTGCTCGGAGAGCTTCGGCCCGGCGATGCGCGGCAGCAGCGAGCTGAGATTGCCCCACGAACCCAGGGTCGTGGGCAGGTAGCCGATCTTCTCCATGCTCTTCAGCGTGTGCGCGGATCCGTCGGCGATGGCGTAGACGATCACGGTGTCGGCGCCCGCATCGCGGATCTTCGCGAGCTGGGACGTCATGTCCGTGTCCTTCGGGCCGAACTTCTCGACGGCCACCGGCTTCACGCCGTGCAGGGCGAGGATCTCCGTGGCGTCCTTGATGCCGCCCTGCCCGTAGCCCGTCGTGTCACCGATGATCGCGATCTTCTTCGTCTTCGACGACTTCACCGCGTAGGCGGCCAGCAGTGCGATCTGCTCGCGGTCGACCATCGAGATGCGGAAGAGGTAGTTCTGCGGTGTCTTGGAGTAGCGCGTCGTGACCTCGGTCCCCGTGGCGATCGGCACCACGACCGGGATCTTGCGCTGCTGCGGCAGGTGCAGCCACGCGAGCGCGTTGCCCGAGTTGGCGGGCCCGACCACGGCGACGACACCCTCGTTGTCCATCAGCTCGGTCATGTTCTGGATCGACTTGGGCGGTGTGCCGAGGTCGTCGCGGATCACGCCGACCACCTTGCGACCCAGCACGCCGCCGGCCTTGTTGAGGTCCTCGATGGCGGCCTCGAATCCCCACCGGCCAGCAGTGCCAAGCTCGGCGACGGCACTGGCGGACTGGTCCGCGTTGTAGCCGATGCGGATGTCCTGCGCCTGCGCGGCTCCGCCGAGCAGGCCTGCGGCAAG
Source organism: Betaproteobacteria bacterium Ga0077532 (assembly GCA_001464895.1). Classification (GTDB taxonomy): domain Bacteria; phylum Pseudomonadota; class Gammaproteobacteria; order Burkholderiales. The sequence goes on along the minus strand of LNEE01000062.1, from coordinate 465,827 downwards.
CGCCACCGTGCGGATGATCGTTCCCAACTTTTTCATGACTTCCTCCCTGTCGAGGGCCGCGCGAGATCGGGATCGTTCGCGTCGACCGCTTCATTGTTCATCGCCATCTCTACTGCGGGTGCTCCGCCTGTGGAGGCGTGCGTCCGAGAATCAGATCGGCCGCCTTCTCGGCGACCATCATCGTGGGCGCCCCCGTGTTGCCCGAGGGCATCGTCGGCATCACCGAGGCGTCGACCACGCGCAGCCCCTGCAGGCCGTGCACGCGGAGGTCGGCATCGACGACGGCCAGCGGATCGGTCGCCGGCCCCATCCTGCACGTGCCCATGTAGTGCCAGGCCGTGCCCCCACGCAGGCGCGCGCAATCAAGCAGTTCGTCGTCGGTCACCGCCGTGGGCGGCGGGAACTCGTCGCACACGCCGAACCTCGCAAGCGCGCCAGTGTGCAGGATCTTCCGGGCGAGGCGCAGCCCTGCGACGGCGACGCGGCGGTCCTCCTCATGACCGAGGTAGTACGGCTGCACGCGGGGCAGCGCGAACGGGTCGGTGGACGTCGCGCGCGCGAAACCCGCCGCCTGCGGCCGAAGCTGGTAGAACCCGAGCGTCATCCCGGGAAAGTCGTCGAGCTTGCCGGCGATGCCCGACGCGTAGCTTCCCGGCGAGAAGTGGAACTGCAGGTCGGTCCCCACCGCATCCGGCCGCGACTGCGCGAAGCCGAACGCCACCGAGGGGCTGATTGCGAGCACGCTCGGCCGACCCGCGAGCCACTTCGCGATCTCGATGCCGAGCCGCCATCCGCGCGCCGTGCTGTTCAGCGTGGTGGCACCCTGCACGCGGACGATGGAACGCACCATGTAGTGGTCGCGCAGGTTCTCGCCGACGCCAGGCAGCGCGTGCACGACGGGCACACCGAGTTCGGCGAGCAACGCCGCGGGGCCGACGCCCGAGAGCTGCAGCAGCTTCGGCGTGTTGCCGGCGCCCGCGCTCAGGATCACTTCGCGGCGTGCGCGGACCGCGCGCTTCGGCCCGCCGCGACCCGCGAGGTAGTGAACACCCGTCGCACGGGTGCCCTCGAACGTGACCGCGGTCGCGTGCGCGTCGGAACGCACGTCGAGATTCCGGCGCTTCATCGCGGGCCGCAGGAACGCCTTCGCCGCGCTCACGCGCCAGCCGTTCACGATCCAGCGCTGGTAGTAGCCCGCGCCCGTCTGGCTCGCCGCGTTGTAGTCGACGTGCGACGGCAGCCCGCAGGCGCGCGCGCTCTCGATGTAGGCGTCGCAGAGCGGATGTCGCCAGTCGCAGTCGGTGATGGGCAGCAACCCGTCGGCGCCGCGGTACCGCGGATCGAACTCGCCGACGCGGCGCTCGGTGCGCTTGAAGTAAGGCAGCACCTCGGCGTACGACCAGCCGGGGTTGCCGAGTGCCGCCCAGCCGTCGTAGTCGAGCGGCAGGCCACGCGTGTAGTTGAAGCCGTTGATCGACGACGACCCGCCGAGCGTGCGACCCATGAACGCCTTCACGCCGCGACCTGCGGTGTCGGGCGTGGGCTCGCTCGTGAAGCCCCACGTGAGCTTCGGGTGGTAGCCGACGTGGATGAAGCCCGCCGGCACGTGCAGGAAGAAATGTCGATCGGGCGGACCCGATTCGAGCACGCAGACGGTGAACCGGCCATCCTCGGTCAGCCGATGCGCGAGCAGGCATCCCGCCGCGCCGGCACCGACGATGACGTAGTCGAACTCGTCCGAGGCGTCGCTCAAATCCGCGGACCCCGGTCACGCGCCCGGGCGGCCACTTCGTCGAACCACTCGGGCACCGGATGCAGGTCCAGGCGACGCCCGGCTTTCACGATGGGGCTCGGGGTCTCGTGCCCCACCAACGCAGGCAGGCGGCGAGACGCTGCGAGCAGTGCGGCGAGATCGACACCGGTGTCGTAGTCCATCAATTCCAGCGCGTGGACGAGCGTTTCGGTGCAGGCGTTGCCGCTCGCGCCCGGCGCATACGGGCATCCGCCCAGGCCGCCGAGCGACGCGTCGAATCGGTCGACGCCGGCATCGATGGATGCGAGCACGTTGGCGACGGCGAGCCCGCGCGTGTCGTGGAAGTGCATCGTGAGTTGCAGATCCGGCCAGCGGGTTCGGAACGCGTGCGCGATCGCGGAGACCTGCGCGGGGTGCGCCATGCCCGTCGTGTCCGCGAGCGTGATGCCGCGGGCGCCGAGGTCGGCGAACCGTGCGCACCAGTCGAGCACGACGGCCATCGGAACGTCGCCCTCCATCGGACATCCGAAGGTGCACGACAGCGAGATGTTCACGGGAATGCGCGCGTCGTGGCCGAGCGTGGTCACGGCGGTCAGGGCGGCGAACGACTGATCGCGCGTCATGCGCAGGTTGGCGAGGTTGTGCGTCTCGGTGGCCGACATCACGAGGTTCAGCTCGTCGGCCTGCACGTCGATGGCGCGCTCGGCGCCGCGCACGTTCGGCACGAGGACTGCGTACTCGACACCGGGCGCGCGCTCGATGCCGCGCATCACCTCGTCGGCATCGCGCATGGCTGGAATGGCCTTGGGCGACACGAAGGCGGTCACCTCGATCTTCGCGAGCCCGGTGCGCGACAGGGCATTCACCAGGGCGATCTTGTCCGCGGTGGGGACGAAGACGGGTTCGATCTGCAGGCCGTCGCGCGGCCCGACGTCCTGCATGCGGATGCGACGGCGCGCACCGTGCCAGACGGTGTTTTTCATGCCGTCGCTTCCTTCGGGTCGGCGCCCTGCACCACGCCTGCCGCCTGAAGTGCGGCGATCTGCGCATCGGTGAGCCCCACTTCGCGCAACACGGCCAGCGTGTCATCGCCGAGGCGCGGTGCCGACGTGCGAACGGCTCCGGGCGTCGCGGACATCTTGGGCACGATGCCCGGCACCTCCAGCGTGTGGCCGTCGCGCGTGCGCTGCTCGAGGATCATGTCGCGGGCGCGGTAGTGGGGGTCCTCCACGATGTCCTTCGCGGTGTAGATGCGGCCCGCCGGCACCCGCACCCGGGCCAGGACCGCGAGCACGTCGGGCACGGTCCGCGTGATCGTCCATGCACCGATGGCGGCGTCCAGTTCCTCGACGCGCGCCACGCGGCCGGCGTTGTCGGCGAGGTCCGGGGCCGTGGCGAGGTCGGCGCGGCCGATGGCCTCCATCAGCCGCTTGAAGATGCCATCACCGTTGCCGGCGACGAGCACATAGCCGTCGAGGCATCGATACGCATTCGACGGCGCGATGCCCGGCAGCGCAGAGCCTGCGGCCTCGCGCACCACACCGAATGCGCTGTACTCGGGAATCAGGCTCTCCATGACGTTGAACACGGCCTCGTGCAGCGCGACGTCGATCACCTGCCCCGGACCGCCGTGAACCTTGTGGTGGTACAGCGCCATCAGGACGCCGATGGTGCCGTGGAGAGCGGCCAGCGTATCGCCGATGGACACGCCAACGCGCACCGGCACACGCCCCGGCTCGGCCGTGAGGTGCCGCAGCCCGCCCATCGCCTCGCCGATGACGCCGAAGCCGGGTTGATCGCGATAGGGCCCGGTCTGTCCGTAGCCGGAGATGCGCAGCATCACGAGTTTCGGGTTGAGGGCGTGGAGCACGTCCCAACCGAGCCCCCAGCCTTCGAGCGTGCCCGGCCGGAAGTTCTCGACCAGGACGTCGGCCTCGGCGACGAGCCTCCGCACGATCTCCTGGCCCTCGGGCTGACGGAGATCGAGAGCGAGCGAGCGCTTGTTGCGCGACTGCACCTGCCACCAGACGGAGGTGCCGTCCTGAAGGAGCCGCCAGTTGCGCAGCGGATCGCCCGCGCCGGGGGGTTCGATCTTCACGACGTCCGCCCCGAACTCGGCGAGAAGACGCGTGGCAAAGGGGCCAGCGATCAGCTGACCCAGCTCGACGACGCGCAGCCCCGCGAGGGCCGCGTCGGGAATCGATGCGTTGTTGGTTCGTGCGCCAGCCACCACGAGCGTCCGTTGAGAGAGCGAAAGGGGCGATGTTGCTCGCAGGACCGGCGGGGCGTAAACCAGTCTTTCGGAAAGATGCCATCGCGGATGGCGATGGCAGAGGGCGGTGAGGCCCGAGAGTCGTGCCCGCAGGGCGTACCAACAAGAGGACAGCCCGTTGTATACCCCCCGTGGTGCATCACCCGCTGTCGGAATCGGCCACGCTCTCGTAGGAGCGGCCCATGGCCGCGAAAGCGACGGTTCCGGGTGAAGCGCTTCCGCGGCATTCACAGCTTTCGGGACCATGGGCCGCCTCTCGCGCCTGAAGGCCCGCCGCGGCTTGGCCGCGTGGCGTACCAACAAGGGGAGGGCCCCTTGTATCTCCCTCCGTTAGCCGCGCCAGAACCACTTCCCGCATCTGCAGACACCGGGGAAGTGAACCGGGGAAGTAGTCGCGGGGACGAGCGGCGCTGGATCACGCGCCGATTTGCGCCTGAGGAGCAGGTCCGAACGGGGCATGAAGTCGTCCCGCCTGTTGCTCAGGCGCAGACCTCCGTCCGGCAGCCGTCCTGTGCCGATCGTGCAGTCTCGTGGCCCGGGAAACGTTTCAGAACGCGTAGATCAAGCGCCCGGTCAACGCCCATGTCTTCGCGGCATCCTTCCGGCGGTTCAACGCGACACCCGACTGGACGCTCCAGTGGTCGGAGAGCCTGACGTGGATCTGCGGGATCCACGATCGGGATCGCCCCGCGCCGCCCCACTCGCCATTGAACTCGATGCCGAGCGTTGCGCGATCCCCCGGGGAGTAGAAGAGGCTGGCGTTGGTCAGGATGCTGCGCGTTGTCCCGCGGCCCAGCGCATCCAGCCGCACGCCGGTCATGCCGAGCGTGCTCCAGCGGTCGTTCCAGCGATAGCCTGCGATATACAGCCCGTCGGCGGAGCGCGACCCATCCGCCCGCTGCTTCTTGCCGATGGCCTGCCAGCCGTGGATGAACTGCTCGGTCCTGCCTTGCCTGAAGGTGCCCTGGACCGCAGCCTTCGTGGCCTGCACGCTCGAATTCTCGGCAGGCAGTTCGAGTTCCACGGCGAGCCCGTCGGCGATCGTGTACTCGATCTCGGGTGCCCACGCGACGGAACCGTCCGTCTGCTGCGCCGCGAGGGCATTGATCTCCAGCTCGCCGCGCGTGCTGCCGAGCGGTCGGACGAGGTCGAACACCATCGGCTCGGGAATCCGCGGCTGCTCGCTGCCCATCATGCCGTCGCCCTGCTCGCGGTCTGCTGCGCGGATATTGATCGGAGCAAGTGCACAAAGAGCGAGAGCCATCAGGAACCCTGCGGCGCGCAGCCCGCGCCCAGCGGGGCGCAGAGATGTGTCAGAAGTCATCGCAGATTGAATGGATCGATTGCTGGCAGCGGATGCTGGTGCGTTCGTTCGGGACTGGGCAGTTCGATTCAGCCACCGAGTCCCGAGTAGCAAGAGTCCCGCGAACGGATTTCGTTCCCATGGAAGGTGACGACCGGCGCCTGGCGATGCGCGATCCGGATCACGCACCGGTTCTCACGGAGGGCAGAACCGGGTCCAATGGCGGCATGGACCCTTCCCCCTCGTTGCGTCGGCGCACGCCAGCGTTCGCCATCCTGCTGCTCTGCCTGTGCGGCCTCGCAGCCTGCGGCAGCATCGCGCCACAACCCCGGCAGATGGGGTCCGGCCCCGTGTCCGTGTTGTCGTGGAACATGGAGTGGCTCGCGGATCCGGCCGCGCTCGACGCCGCGGACTACTGGCGGCGATGCGCCGACGCCGGGCATCCCAACCGGAAGGTCCGGGACGATCTCCCGTTCTGCAACGTGTTCCCGAAGAAGGGCATCGAGACGGCGACCGACTACGAGGCACGCAAGCTCGCGCCGTTGCGGCGGCGGCTTGCCGAGTTGGTCGCACTCCGCGACGTCGACGTGATCACGGTGCAGGAAGTGCAGAACGCGGCGGCGTTGCGATCGGTGCTGCCGCCCGGTTATCGGGTCGCGTGCTTCACGTCGCGGCGTGATGCGCAGAACGTGGGCTACGCCGTGCGCGACTCTCTCGCCGCTGCAGTCGACTGCAGCGAAGTCACGCCGCTCTCGCTGGAGGAGGACCCGTCGACGGAACGCCCGCTGCGCCGCGGGCTCGCACTGGGCATCACCGTTCGCGACACACGCATCACGCTGCTGGCGGTGCATCTGAAATCGGGGTGCCCCGGCGGGCCGATGGACGCTCCGAACCGGGCAGCATGCCGATCCCTGCAACGCCAGGCCGCGCCGCTGGAGGCATGGATCGAAGCGCAGGCGCGCGCGGGCCGGCCGTTCATGATCGTGGGCGACTGGAACCGCGATCTCGAAGCCGAGATCCGCGGCGGGTATGAGGCGCGCACCGGAGGCGCTTTGCCGACGACCGCCGTGGCGGCTGGCGAAGTGCGGAATCTGTGGCCCGAGATCAACGACGGCGATCCACCGGACAGCGAGATGGGGCTGGTCTCCATGGACCGCAGCGCCGCGTCGAGCCGCGCGTGCCATCGAAACTTGGACCAGATCGCGGTGAGCGCGACGCTGTTGGCGATGCTCGATCCGGCATCCCTGGAAGACGGCCGCCTGCCCGCACGGTTCGAGGCACGCCCGGTGGCTGCCTCGGACCATTGCCCGATGAGCACACGGTTGGTGTTCGGGGGCGGGTGATGCGGCGGCGGTATCAACCGCTTTCGAGGCCATGGGCCCCTCCTACAGGGCTGGTCGGTGCGCCACCTACCTCGGAAATGGGCGAGCTGTTGTAGGAGCGGGCAGTGCCCGCCTCTCGGGCCGTTGGCCCGCGGCGGGGAGCCCGCGAGGTGTACGAACAAGGGGAGGGCCCCTTGTATATCCCCCGTTGATGCGCCACCCGCCCTGGATATGGGCCGAGCTCTTCTAGGACCGGGCCATGCACGCGGAAGCGTCGATTCCGGGTGAATCGTTTCCACGGCATCCACCGCTTTCGGGGCCATGGGCCCCTCCTACAGGGCTGGTCGGTGCGCCACCTACCTCGGAAATGGGCGAGCTGTTGTAGGAGCGGGCCATGCCCGCGAAAGCGATGGTTCCGGTCGATACGCTTCCGCAGCCTCCACCGCTTTCGGGGCCATGGGCCCCTCCTACAAGGAAAGTGGACGCGCCATGCCCGCGAGAGCCTGGCTTCCGGTTGAACTGCTTCCGCAGCTTCGACGACCCTCCCCTACCCGCCCGCCTTCTTCGCGTGGATCCCCTCGGCCACCAATGCGGCGACGACGCGGTCGCAATGATCGCCCTGCACTTCGATCACGCCGTCCTTCACCGTGCCGCCGGACCCGCACGCAGCCTTCAATCGCTTGCCGAGATCGGTCAACGAGTCCGGTGCGAGTGCCAGCCCTTTCACCAGCGTGACGCACTTTCCGCCACGGCCCTTCGTCTCGCGCGAGACGCGTACCGGGCCGGCGGCGGGCGGCGCGCTCTTCGGGCGGCCGCACACGCATTCGGCGAGGGGGCGGCGGCAACCCGGGCACGTGCGGCCGACGGCAGTGGAGTAGACAAGGCCACCGGTGGCGTTCTTCTTCATGGAGATCACAGGAGATCGGAACGAGGACTCCGGATTGTCCGCGCGAACGGAGAACGCGTCACCTCCACTCGTGCTCCGCAGCCGATGGGGCGGTTCGGACGGAGCAAGGGTCAGGTCGTGCTACCCAGGCGGCGCAGCACGGCCTTCTCTATCTCCAGGATCACCAGCACCGCCGCACCGACGGCCACGATGCGGGCACCCCACGCGAGCGGCAGCGACTCGGTGTGGAACAGCGTCTGCATCAACGGCAGATAGGTGAACAGCAACTGCAGGACGAAGACGCCTGCCACCGCGGCCAGCACGCGAGGTGTGCCCTGCACGCCTTGCCAGCTGAAGGACCGCGACTTCAGGTAGCGCACGCTGAACAGGTAGAACACCTCCATGCACACCAGGGTGTTCACGGCCACGGTGCGCGCCGCCTCCATGCTGGCGCCGGTCCGGAGCGCCCATTCGTACATGGCGAAGATGCCGGACAGGAACAGGGTGGACACGAAGACGATGCGCCAGACCAGGAAGCGCGACAGCAGCGGCTCGCCGACGGGGCGGGGCGGCCGCCGCATCACGTCGGCCTCGGTCGGCTCGAAGGCGAGCACCATCGCCAGCGCGACGGAGCTCACCATGTTCACCCACAGCACCTGGGCAGGCAGGATGGGCAGCGCGATCCCCAGGAGCACGGCGAGCAGCAGGGTCAACGACTCGCCGCCGTTGATCGGCAGCAGGAAGGTGACGGTCTTCTGCAGATTGTCGTAGACGGTGCGGCCTTCCTCGACCGCGTGGGCGATGGACGCGAAGTTGTCGTCGGCCAGCACGACGTCGCCCGCCTGCTTGGCGGCCTCCGTCCCCTTCTTCCCCATCGCCACGCCCACGTCGGCCTGCTTGAGTGCCGGGGCATCGTTGACGCCATCGCCGGTCATCGCGACGATCTCGCCATTCGCCTTCATGGCGCGCACGAGCCGCAGCTTGTGCTCGGGGCTCGCGCGGGCGAACACGCGGGCATCGCGCACCACCTCGCGCAATGCCGCCTCGTCCATCGCCTCGATCTCCGGCCCGGTGATGGCGGGCCCACCACCGCCCAGGCCGATCTGCCCGGCGATCGCACTGGCAGTGACGCCGTGGTCGCCGGTGATCATCACCACGCGGATGCCGGCCTGCTGGCAACGCGCCACCGCCTCGACGGCCTCCGTGCGCGGCGGATCGATGATGCCGACGATCCCCAGCAGCGTCAGCCCGCTCTCCACATCGGCGTGCTGCAGATCGTTCCGGTCGCCCGGCAGCACGCGCTCGGCGAGCGCAAGCACGCGCCGCCCGGCGCGCGCCTGGACCTCGACGGCCTCACGCCAGGCCTCATGCGCCAGTGGCTCGGTTTGGCCGTCGCCGCCGGCCTGGTACCCGCACATGGCCAGGACGCGCTCCGGCGCACCCTTCACCAACACCACCCTTCCATCGCCTTCCCGGTGCAGGGTGGCCATGAAGCGGTGCTCGGATTCGAAGGGGATCACGTCGATCCGCTCGCTCTCGATCTTCAGTTCGGTGGGGTTCAGGCCGGCCTTCAGCGCCAGCGTGATGAGCGCGCCCTCGGTCGGGTCGCCGGCCAGCTGCCAGCCGGCGCTGTCCTCGTGCAGGCTGGCGTCGTTGCACAGCGCGGCGCTTCTCGCCAGGCGCATCAAACCCGGTTCGGCGCGCGCGAGCTGCGGCACGTCGACGGACTGGCCGTCGCGGAGGATCGCACCCGCCGGCGCGTAGCCAGCGCCCTGCACGTCGAAGCTCTGCAGGTTGCACACGACCGACTGCACCGTCATCTCGTTGCGGGTGAGGGTGCCGGTCTTGTCGGAGCAGATGACCGTCACCGAGCCCAGAGTCTCGACGGCCGGCAGGCGTCGGATCACCGCGTTGCGCCGCGCCATGCGTTGCACGCCGATCGCCAGCGTGATGGTGAGAATGGCCGGGAGGCCTTCCGGGATCGCCGCCACGGCCAGACCGACGGCGGCCATGAAGGTGTCGGCGACCGACATGCCGCGCACCAGCACACCGAACCCGAACAGGAGCGCTGCCGCGCCCAGGATCGCCAGTGTCAGGCGCCGGCCGAAGACGCTCATCTTCTCGAGCAGTGGCGTCGTGCCGGCTTCCACCGACGCGAGCATCCGCCCGATGCGGCCGATCTCTGTGGCCGCGCCGGTGGCCACGACGACCGCGCGCGCCTGCCCCTGGGTGACCAGCGTGCCCGCGTAGCCCATGCACAGCCGGTCACCGAGGGTCGCGCCGACATCCACCCGGTCGGTGTTCTTGTCGACCGGCACCGATTCCCCGGTGAGCGCGGACTCGTCGACGCGCAGATTGCGCGCCTGCAGCAGCCGCACGTCGGCCGGGAGGCTGTCGCCCGAGGCGAGCAGCACGATGTCACCGGGCACGAGGTCAGCCGCATCGATGTCGTGCTGCCGGCCATCGCGCAGCACGACGGCGTGGGGTGCGAGCAGATGGCGGATCGCCTTCAGCGCACGCTCGGCCTTGCCCTCCTGGATGAAACCGATGAGCGCATTCAGCACGACGACCACGGCGATGACACCGCTGTCGATCCAGTGGCCCATCACGGCCGTCACGGCGGCCGCCACCATCAGCACGATCAGCAGCAGGTTGTTGAACTGCCGCGCCAGGCGCGCCAGCAGCCCCGGCGGATCGGGATCGGCCAGGCGGTTCTGGCCGTACGTCTTCAGGCGGCGGCTGACCTCTGCCTGCGTCAGGCCCTGCGGTCCCGTGTCCAACGCCTGCAAGGCTTGAGACGCCTCCGACGCATGCCAGTGTGTTTGGGTGTCGTTCACCGAATCTCCTCCAGAGTGCCGCGCGATTGTCGCCCGTTGTCGCCGTTGCAAGTGCCATCACGAAGGTTGGCACACGAATCCCGGCCCGATGGGGCCGCGTCCATAGACTTCCCGTGACATCCGATCGTTTCACATCGGGTCGTCGGACCCCTGAGGGGGCGCAAGGAATGTCCCGAAGAAAGGGATCGGGTTTGCGCGTCGGGCCCGGCACCGCAGAGCCTGACAAGGGCGGACGCGGCGACGTCTCGCCCGGACCGCAGATCCATAAGCGCAAGTTTGCCGGGCCATTAGCAGAACCGATCCGTCGTGGCTGCCGCTCGACCTAGACTCCGGGCCTTTGCGCTCGGCGCACCCCGCGCCGCCTTCCCTCGAACCGCCTCTTCCGGAGACCCGCTCCATGGCATCGGACATCGAAATCGCCCAGCACGCGACCCTGCATCGCATCACCGACGTGGCGTCGAAGCTCGGCATCGCCGACGAACACCTGGAGCCCTACGGCCACTACAAGGCGAAGATCTCCCTCGACTACCTCGCAGGCCTGCCGCCGCGGCCGAACGCGAAGCTCATCCTCGTCACGGCGATCAGCCCGACCCCGGCGGGCGAGGGCAAGACGACCACCACGGTCGGCCTCGGGGATGCCCTCAACCGGATCGGCAAGCGCGCCATCGTGTGCCTGCGCGAACCCTCGCTCGGGCCGGTGTTCGGCGTGAAGGGTGGCGCGGCCGGCGGCGGCTACGCGCAGGTGGTGCCCATGGAGGACATCAACCTCCACTTCACTGGCGACTTCAATGCGATCGGCCTGGCGAACAACCTGCTCGCCGCGATGATCGACAACCACATCCATCACGGTAACGAGCTGGGCATCGACGTCCGTCGCATCACCTGGAAGCGCGTGATGGACATGAACGACCGGGCGCTGCGCGACATCACCGTGTCGCTCGGCGGACCTGCCAACGGCTATCCGCGCGAGGACGGTTTCGACATCGTCGTGGCATCGGAGGTGATGGCGATCTTCTGCCTCGCGACGTCCATCGCGGACCTGAAGGAACGCCTCGGCAACATCGTCATCGGCTACACGCGCGAGCAGAAGCCTGTGACGGCGCGCGAGCTGGAGGCGCACGGTGCGATGACCGTGCTGCTCAAGGAAGCGCTGAAGCCCAACCTCGTGCAGACGCTCGAGAACAACCCGGCCATCCTGCACGGTGGCCCGTTCGCGAACATCGCGCACGGCTGCAACTCGGTGATCGCCACGCAGGCGTCGCTGCGGCTCGGCGACTACGTGGTGACCGAAGCCGGTTTCGGTGCGGACCTCGGCGCGGAGAAGTTCATCGACATCAAGTGCCGCAAGTCCGGCCTGCGGCCCGACGCGGTGGTCATCGTCGCGACGTTGCGTGCGCTCAAGTACCACGGCGGCGTCGACGTGAAGAACGTGTCGCAGGAGAACCTCGCGGCGCTGGAGGCCGGCATCGCGAATCTCGAACGGCACGTCCGCAACGTCCGCGAGCACTACGGTCTGCCGTGCGTGGTCTCGATCAACAACTTCACCTTCGACACGCAGGCCGAGCTGGACCTCCTCCAAAGCCGCATGCAGAAACTCGACACGCCGGTGTTCGTCGCGAGGCACTGGGCCGAGGGCGGCAAGGGCGCGGAGAACGTCGCGCGCGCGGTGGTGGATCTCGTCGAGCGGCCGGGCGCCGGTACGAACTTCAAGTTCGTCTACGAGGACAGCGCGACGCTCGTCGAGAAGATCACTGCGATCGCCACGAAGATCTACGGTGCCGCGAACGTCGTCTTCGACGGCAAGGCCAGGGCCCAGGTGAAGAAGTTGGAGGAGGACGGCTTCGGCAGCTACCCCGTGTGCGTCGCGAAGACGCAGTACTCGTTCTCGACCGATCCTGCGGCGCGGGGCGCGCCCTCGGGCCACACGATCAACGTGCGCGAAGTGCGCCTCGCAGCGGGCGCCCAGTTCGTCGTGATGATCTGCGGCGACGTGATGACGATGCCCGGCCTGCCCAAGCAGCCCTCGGCCGCGAAGATCGATCTCGATGAACAGGGGCGCGTGGTCGGCCTGTTCTGACGGCACCCCGATGCGACGGGTGGCGCCGATCGGTGGCCACCCGCGCCGTCCGGTGCCGCCCGCCCGTGCCACGCAATCAGCGCCAAGCCTCTGTTTGTCCAGGACTGTGGTCGCGATTTTGTCGAACATATGAGATTTTTTTCATAACTTCCGGTGCCGCAGTGCGCCATAAGTTATTGTTTGCATAGCGATAACAAACTTCGATCAGACAGTTTTCACGCTCCCCTACACTGGCCTCGACGTCTAGAACAGACGCACCAGATCCCCCGACCCGAGGCCCGCCGTGTTCGACCACAAGCAAGCGATCGCCGAGACCGACCCCCAGCTCTGGGCGGTCATCGGTCATGAACTCCAACGTCAGGAAGATCACCTCGAGTTGATCGCTTCCGAGAACTACGTGAGCCCCGCGGTGATGCGGGTGCAGGGGTCCGTCCTCACCAACAAATACGCGGAGGGCTATCCGGGCAAGCGCTACTACGGTGGTTGCGAACACGTCGACGTGGCCGAACAGCTAGCGATCGAACGCGCCAGGCAGCTGTTCGGCGCCGAGTACGCCAACGTCCAGCCCCACTCGGGTTCCCAGGCCAACGCGGCCGTCTACATGGCGATGCTCGCCCCTGGCGACACGATCCTCGGGATGTCGCTCGCGCACGGCGGTCACCTGACCCACGGCGCCACCGTCAACTTCAGCGGGAAGATCTACAAGTCGGCCGCCTACGGCCTGAATCCGGACACCGAGGCGATCGACTACGACGAAGTCGCGTCCATCGCGCGCGAAGTACGGCCGAAGATGATCGTGGCGGGCGCCTCGGCGTACTCGCTCACCATCGACTGGAAGCGTTTCCGCGAGATCGCCGACGAGGTGGGCGCCTACCTGCTGGTGGACATGGCCCACTACGCGGGCCTCGTCGCCGCCGGCGAGTACCCGTCGCCCGTAGGCATCGCGCATTTCGTCACGAGCACCACGCACAAGACGCTGCGCGGTCCGCGCGGCGGGATCATCCTGTCGAGCGCCGAGTTCGAGAAGCCGCTCAATTCGATGATCTTCCCGGGCATCCAGGGTGGTCCGCTGATGCACGTCATCGCGGCCAAGGCCCTGGCTTTCCAGGAAGCGCTCCGACCGGAGTTCAAGACCTACCAGCAGCAGGTCAAGAAGAACGCGCAGGCCATGGCGCATCGCCTCACCGAGCGCGGTCTGCGCATCGTCTCGGGCCGCACCGAGAGCCACGTCTTCCTGCTCGACCTGCGGGCCAAGCAGATCACCGGCAAGGCCGCCGAGGCCGTGCTGGGCCGCGCCCACATCACCGTCAACAAGAACGCGATCCCCAACGACCCCGAGAAGCCGTTCGTCACGAGCGGCATCCGGATCGGCTCCCCGGCCATCACCACGCGCGGCTTCGGTACCGACGAAGCAGTGAAGGTCGCGGACCTCATCGCCGACGTGCTCGAAGCGCCCGACAACGACGCCGTGATCGCTCGTACGGTGGAACGGGTGCGCGCGCTGTGTTCGGTCTTCCCGGTGTACGGCCCGGACTACCGACCCTGACCCTCGATCCCGAGCGCGGCCGTGCCTGGGTTCGCATCACCCGATTTCCATCACCCGATTTCCATCACCTGATCCCACGCATCCCAACCCAGTTTCCAAGAACCGAATCCCAGGAGGTCTGCCATGGCTGGTCGCAACGCTCTCTTCGTTCCCGGACCCACCAACGTACCCGATCGCGTGCTGCGCTCGATGATGGTCGCGATGGAGGATCACCGCTCGCCCAAGTTTCCGGAACTCACGCTGCACTGCCTCGCAGGCCTCAAGAAGGTCTTCAAGACCGAGACCGGCACGCCCATCATGTTCCCGGCCTCGGGTACGGGCTGCTGGGAAGCGGCCCTCACGAACTGCCTCTCCCCCGGCGACAAGGTGCTTGCCTCGCGATTCGGCCAGTTCAGCCATCTCTGGATCGACATGGCGACGCGTCTCGGCTTCGAGGTCGAGATCCTCGACTGCGAGTGGGGCACGGGCATCCCGCTGGAGCGCGTCCTCGAAACCCTGGAAGCCGACAAGGGGCACCGCATCAAGGCCGTGCTCGCCACGCACAACGAGACGGCCACGGGCGTGACGAGCGACATCGCCGGGGTGCGCCGCGCGATGGACGCCGCCAAGCATCCGGCCCTGCTGATGGTGGACGCCGTCAGCTCGCTCGGCAGCATCGACTTCCGCATGGATGATTGGGGCGTGGACGTCTGCGTGACCGGCTCGCAGAAGGGCCTGATGCTGCCCGCCGGCCTGGGCATCGTGTGCGTGAGCCCGAAGGCGCTCGCCCTTCGCGAACAGGCCCGTGCGCCCCGCTGCTACTTCGACTTCGGCGACATGGTGAAGGCCAACACCTCCGGCTACTTCCCGTACACGCCGCCGCTGCCGCTGCTCTACGGCCTGCGCGAGTCGCTCGCCATGCTCGAGGAGGAAGGGCTGGAGAACGTCTTCCGCCGGCATCACTACCTCGCCGGCGGTGTCCGCGCCGCCGTGCAGAAGGGCTGGAAGCTCGACCTCTGCGCGCGGGCGCCCAAGTGGCACTCCGACACCGTCTCGGCGATCCTCGTCCCCGAAGGCATCAACGGCGCGCAGGTGATCGAGATCGCGTTCCGCCGCTACAACCTGTCGCTCGGCGCCGGGTTGTCGAAGGTGGCCGGCAAGGTGTTCCGCATCGGCCATCTCGGCGATCTCAACGAGATCATGCTGATCGGCGCGATCGGTGGCGCGGAGATGGCGATGATCGACGCCGGCATCCACATCACCCCCGGCAGTGGCGTTGCGGCGGCTCAGCAGTACTGGCGCGGCGAGGAGGCCGCCCGCAAGCTGGCAACGAGCAACGAAGCGGCCCGGCTCGTCCCGGCGGGGGCCTGACGCATGGGGCACACCGTGGTCTTCCTCGACCGGGATTCCGTCAAGGCCCGCGTTCGCGCACCGGCGTTCGAGCACACGTACGTCGAGCATCGGGCGACGGCGCCCGACGAAGTGGTCGATCGCCTGCGGGAGGCCACGGTGGCCATCGTCAACAAGGTGCAACTGCGCGAGCCCACCCTCGCGCAGTTGCCGAACCTGCGCATGATCGCCGTGGCCGCCACGGGCTACGACTGCATCGACGTGGCTGCGTGTCGCGCTCGCGGCATCGCGGTCGCGAACATCCGCAACTACGCCGTCCACACGGTGCCCGAGCACGCCTTCGCCCTCATCCTCGCGCTGCGCCGCAACCTCATCGCCTATCGGCGCGACGTCGAGGCCGGCGTGTGGCAGAAGGCCGACCAGTTCTGCTTCCTCGACCACGACATCCGCGATCTGCACGGCTCGACACTGGGCATCGTCGGCGAAGGTGCGATCGGCCAGGGCACGGCCACCATCGCCCGGGGCTTCGGCATGAACGTGCTGTTCGCCGACCACGCGCCCCCCAAGGCACCGGGTGTGGACTACACGCCGTTCGACGAAGTGCTGGAACGGTCCGATGTGCTGAGCCTGCACTGCCCGCTCATGCCGGCCACGCGCAATCTGATCGGCCTGCCCGAGATGCGGCGGATGAAGCGCAGCGCGCTGCTGATCAACACCTCGCGCGGCGGGCTCGTCGACGAAGAGGCGCTGATCCACGCGCTGGACGCAGGTCTCATCGCAGGCGCGGGCTTCGACGTCCTCACCACCGAGCCACCGCGCGACGGGCATCCCCTGTTGGACGTGCGCCGGCCGAACTTCATCCTCACACCCCACGTGGCGTGGGCCTCCCAGGAGGCCATGCAGTTCCTCGCCGACCAACTCATCGACAACATCGAGGCCTGGGCCGCGGGTCGCCCCCAGCACCTCGTGACGTAGTCGGTGCCGTCCCCACGGGGACGATCTGCAGTCCCCCTGGAAGACCTGCACCAACCCTCGGAGACCAAGGATGGATATTCACGAGTACCAGGCCAAGGAGCTTCTGCACCGGTTCGGCGTGCCCATCCCACGTGGCGGCGCGGCCTACAGCTCGGACCAGGCGGTGTACGTCGCGACCGAGCTGGGCGGGTGGCACTGGGCCGTCAAGGCGCAGATCCACTCTGGCGCCCGCGGCAAGGCGGGGGGCGTGAAGCTCTGCCGCACGTACCACGAGGTGGCGGAGGCCGCGAAGGCGATGCTCGGCACCTGCATGGTGACGGCGCAGACGGGCCCGGCCGGCAAGATGGTGAGCCGCGTGTACGTCGAGATGGCCGAGCCCTTCGAGCGTGAGATCTATCTCGGCTTCGTCCTCGACCGCAAGGCGGAACGCATCCGGGTCATCGCCTCGGGCGCGGGTGGCATGGAGATCGAGGAGATCGCCCACGCGCGCCCCGAAACGATCCTGCAGGTGGAGGTGGAACCGGCCGTGGGCCTGCTGCCCTTCCAGGCGCGGCAGATCGCCTTCGGGCTCGGGCTCAATCTGAAGCAGGTCAGCCAGGCCGTCGCGACGATGCTCGGTTGCTACCGGGCCTTCCGCGATCTCGATGCGACGATGGTCGAGATCAACCCGCTCGTCGTCACCAAGGACGACCGCGTGATCGCGCTCGACGCGAAGATGTCGTTCGACGACAACGCGATCTTCCGCCGGGCCGAGATCGCCGAGATGCGCGACGTCACGCAGGAGGATCCCCGAGAGGCCCAGGCGAACCAGCTCGGCCTGAACTACGTGGGGCTCGATGGCGACATCGGCTGCATCATCAACGGGGCGGGCCTCGCGATGGCGACGATGGACATGATCAAGTACGCGGGCGGCGAGCCGGCCAACTTCCTCGACGTGGGCGGCGGCGCCTCGCCGGAGCGCGTTAAGCAGGCCTTCGATCTGGTCCTGTCCGACAAGGGCGTGCGGGCGATCCTCGTGAACATCTTCGCGGGCATCAACCGCTGCGACTGGGTGGCACAGGGCGTGGTGCAGGCGGCGCGCGATCTGCGGGTGCCGCTCATCGTGCGCCTCGCCGGCACGAACGTGGAGGAGGGCCAGCGCATCGTGCGCGAGAGCGGCCTCGCGATCATCACCGCCGAGACGCTCGCCGAGGCCGCCCACCGGGCCGTCGCCGCGGCGCGCGCGCATCGCGAAGCCGCCTGACCCGGAGCCTCCCATGAGCATCCTCATCGACCAGACCACACGCGTCATCGTCCAGGGTTTCACCGGCGACAAGGCGAGCTTCCACGCGAAGGAGATGATCGCCTACGGCACGAACCTCGTGGGCGGCGTCACGCCCGGCAAGGGTGGCCAGCGCCATCTCGACCGACCGGTGTTCAACACCGTGAAGGACGCCGTGGAGACCACCGGGGCGGAAGCGAGCCTCGCGTTCGTCCCGCCGGCGTTCGCCGCGGATGCCTTGATGGAAGCCGCCGACGCGGGGCTGCGCCTCGTGTGCGTCATCACCGACGGCATCCCGGCCCAGGACATGATGCGCGTGAAGCGCTATCTGAAGCGCTACGCCAGGGAGCGGCGGACCACCATCGTCGGTCCGAACTGCGCGGGGATCATCAGCGCCGGCCGCGCGATGCTCGGCATCATGCCCGGCCACATCTACCTGCCGGGCAACGTCGGCATCGTGTCGCGCTCGGGCACGCTGGGCTACGAGGCAGCAGCGCAGATGAAGGCTCTCGGCATCGGCGTGAGCACGAGTGTCGGTATCGGTGGCGACCCCATCAACGGCAGCTCGTTCCTCGATCATCTCGCGCGCTTCGAAGAGGACCCCGAAACGCACGCGGTGGTGATGATCGGCGAGATCGGCGGCCCGCAGGAAGCCGAGGCTGCGCAGTGGGCGAAGGAGAACATGCGCAAGCCGGTCATCGGCTACGTCGCAGGTCTCACGGCGCCGAAGGGACGCCGCATGGGCCACGCGGGCGCGATCATCTCCGCGGTCGGCGACACCGCCGCCGAGAAGTCCGAGATCATGCGCTCGTACGGTTTGCACGTCGCACCGAGCGCCGCCGAACTCGGCACGACCGTCGCCCAGGCCCTGGCACTCGTCGCATGACTTCGATGCACGGAGCGCGCCTCCCGGCGATACGTCGGGCGTGCGCATCTCCCGACGTACCACCGACCGCCCCCGCTGGCCGCCCCTGCACTGCCCCGGAGATCCACAACCCATGAGCTTCACCGTCGTCGAACAGGCCACGCCGCGCCTGCACCGTTCGGAACTGGCCGTGCCCGGGTCCAACCCCGCCATGTTCGAGAAGGCCGCAGCATCCGCGGCGGACGTCGTCTTCCTCGACCTCGAGGATGCCGTCGCACCCGACGACAAGGCGCGTGCCCGCACCAACATCATCCAGGCCCTGAACGAAGTGGACTGGGGCACCAAGACGATGATGGTGCGCATCAACGGCCTCGACACCCACTACATGTACCGCGACGTGATCGACGTCGTGGAGGCGTGCCCCCGGCTCGACATGCTGCTGATCCCGAAGGTCGGCGTTCCCGCCGACGTCTACGCGATCGACATGCTGGTCACGCAGATCGAGGCCGCGATGGGACGCACGAAGCGCCTGGGCTTCGAGGTGCTGATCGAGACGGCGCTCGGCATGGCGAACGTGGAAGCGATCGCCCAGTCCTCGCGGCGCCTGGAGGCGATGTCGTTCGGTGTGGCCGACTACGCAGCGTCCACCCGCGCGCGCACAACGGTAATCGGCGGCGTGAACAAGGACTCCGTGGTGCTCACGGACCGCGATGCGGAAGGCCGGCGCGAGACCTTCTGGACCGACCCGTGGCACGCCGCGCAGACGCGGATGATGGTCGCGTGCCGCGCGTACGGCCTCCGCCCGGTCGATGGCCCGTTCGGCGACTTCGGCGACCCCGACGGCTACCGCTCCGCAGCGAATCGCGCCGCGGTTCTCGGGTACGAAGGCAAGTGGGCCATTCATCCCTCGCAGATCGCGCTCGCCAACGAAGTCTTCACGCCATCGGAGGCCGAGGTCACCAAGGCGCGCCGGATCATCGAGGCGATGGACCAGGCGGCGCGCGAAGGCAAGGGCGCCGTGTCGCTGGACGGGCGGCTCATCGACATCGCGAGCATCCGCATGGCGCAAGCGTTGTTGGAGAAAGCCGCGGCCATGGGCGCCGCCAGCCATTGAAAGTCGATGCGACATGTCGGGAGGACTCAAAGGAACGCCGCGGTGCAGCATTCGAAATGACCCACCGCGAGAGTGGATTCCCCGAGAAAACCAACGCAATTTCGTTGCCCCGATCGCAGGGACTTTCCATAGAATTCCGGGACGTCGTTCAAGATAGGACGTTTCCTTTGGCAGGCATGCACTTCACTCTGCGGCAACTGCAGGTGTTCGCGACCGTCGCCGACTGCGGCAACTTCACGCGTGCCGCCGAGGACCTCTGCCTTTCGCAGCCCGCCGTCTCGCAACAGATCCGGCAACTCACCGACGCCGTGGGACTGCTGCTCCTGGAGCAGATCGGGCGCAAGGTGTACCTCACCGAGGCAGGTCGCAAGCTCTACGCGCGATGGCAGACCATGCAGGCGGAGTGGCGCGCCTTCGAGGACGAAGTGAGCGAACTGAAAGGCCTGCAGAGCGGCACGCTGCGCCTCGCGGTGGTGAGTACGGTGAAGTACTTCGTCCCCCGCCTGCTCACGCCCTTCTGCACCCGCTACCCGGGCATCGAGGTGAAGCTCGTCGTGGCGAATCTCGATCAGATCGTCGAGCGCATGCAGTCGAATCTCGACGACCTCTACATCCTGTCCGCCCCGCCGTCGGACCTCGATCTGACCGTGCAGGCCTTCCTCGACAACCCGCTCGTGATGATCGCCCCGCGGGACCACCCGCTCGCGAGAAGCCGCGCCATTCCACTGGCGCGACTGGCCGAGGAGCGGTTCATCCTGCGCGAGGCGGGCTCGGGTACCCGGGTCGCGATCGAGCGGCACCTCGCGCAATGCAACGCCAAGCTCAACGTCCGCATGGAGTTCGGGAGCAATCTCGCCATCAAGGAAGCCGTCGCTGCCGGCCTCGGATTGTCGATCCTGTCCGAGTACGCACTGCACCGTAGCAAGGGCTGGAGCGACGACGTCGCGATCCTCGACGTGGAGGGCTTCCCGATCCATTCCACCTGGCAGTTGGTACACCTCCGCCAGAAGCAACTGTCCGCAGTGGCACGGGCGTTCCTGCAACACGTGGGCAACGAGGTGGACGCAGAGGCAATCGGCCAGCACGCCGAGACCGCACGGGCCTGACGGCAGGCAGCGGCCTGGCGGCGAGGCGTACCAACGAGGGGACGGCCGGTTGTATATGCGCCCGTGGTGCATCACCCGCAGTTGGAGGGGGTCACGCTTTCTGTAGGAGCGGCCCATGGCCGCGAAAGCGCCGGTTCTGGGTGACGCGCTTCTGCCGCATCTACCGCTTTCGGGGGCATGACCCCCTCCTACAAGGGTGTTGCCCTTCCTCTACTGGCATTCCGGGTAGTGCATTTGTAGGAACGGCCCATGGCCGCGAAAGCGACTGTGCCGGGTGAAGCGCTTTCTTACATCCACCTCGCACCCTGCATTGCGCTCGGATTCGGGAGGCACGAGACAGTGCGCAGGCACTGTCTCGTGTCCGCCCTCATCCACCGCTTTCGGGGCCATGGGCCCCTCCTACCGGGGCCGTGGATACGCCGCCGGTAACGCAATCGGCACGCGGATCGAAGGTTAGGATCAGCCGCCGCTCACGGCCCCACCGCTTCGAGCACCTGCCACGCGCCCCCGGTGACTTCGTAGACCGTGATCGTGCCTTCGCGCAGGTCGCCGCGGTCGTCGTACGCGATGCGCGCCGACGTCACGCCCGCGCGCTCGATTTTCGCCAGCACCGGCAGGACCTTCGCCGGGTCGGATGAATCCGCGCGCTTCATCGCCTCGATGAGCGTCATGGCGCCGTCGTACGCGAACGGCGCGTAGACCTGGACCTCCTCGTTGAAGCGCGCCAGGTACTTCTCGGCGAATGCCGCACCGCCGGGCATCTGCGCAAGGGGCAGGCCCGCCAGCGAGGCGACGGTGCCATCGGCGGCGGGGCCGGCGAGGGTGAGGAAGTTCGGTGTCTTCACCATCTCTCCGCCGAAGAGGCGCGATGCCACCCCGAGTTGTCGCATCTGCTTCGCCATGGGCGCCGCCTGCGCATCGGCGCCACCGAAGAACACCGCGTCGGGCTGGGACTTCTTGATGCCGGTGAGAATGGCGGTGAAGTCCTTCGACTTGTCGTCGGTGTATTCGCGCCGGACGATGGTCGCGCCGGCCGCCTTGGCGGCGAGCTCGAACTGGTCGGCGAGCCCCTGGCCGTAGGCCGTGCGGTCATCGACGATCGTGATGCGTTTCGCACCCTGCTTCTCGACCACGTAACGGCCCAGCACGCTGCCCTGCTGGACGTCGTTCGTCATCATGCGAAAGGTGGTGGAGAAGCCGCTCGCGGTGTACGCGGGCGCCGTGGCCATCGCGATCTGCGGGATGCCAGCCTCCGCGTAGATGCGGGAAGCAGGAATGCTCGTCCCGGAATTGAAGTGACCGAGCATCCCCTTGATCCCGGCGTCCACCAGCTTCTGCGCGACGACGGTGGCCTTGGCG
This sequence comes from Betaproteobacteria bacterium Ga0077532, assembly GCA_001464895.1. GTDB lineage: Bacteria > Pseudomonadota > Gammaproteobacteria > Burkholderiales. Next base: position 443,822 of record LNEE01000062.1, on the reverse strand, counting down.
GGGTCGGCCTGGTCGTCTTCCGCCATCAGCTCGAACCGCACGGGCGTTCCGCCCAGCACCAGGCCGCTGGCATTGGCTTCCTCGATCGCCAGGGTGAGGCCGTTGCGCATGTCCGCTCCGTAGTGCGCCTGGGCGCCCGTGAGCGGGGCGGCGAACCCGAGCCTCACCGTCTCGGTCGGAGGCGGGGTCGTGACGGTCGGCGGCGGGGCCGGCTCCTCCTCCTTCGGGCCGCAGCCCGACAACAGGGCGAACAGCGCGACAGTCGCGCAAAGAGGCCGAGCAAACGGGGGCATGGCGGTTCTCCAGGGACGACGGGGTCCGTGCGTGGCGGGTACCGGGTCGGGAGAGCCTCCAGCACGGGCACAGCCGCCCACAGGCCGGAGTCTAGCGGGATAGGTTGCGCGGGTCCGCCCCGGTGTTCGTCGTCGGAGTGGCGCGGGGCCAGGTCTGGCACTGCAGGACGCTGCGCCGCGCCATTCGCCCTGCACGCCCACGCCGGGACGGGCCTACGCCCCTGCCTGCACTTTCACCACCGGCGCAAACCCGCCGTAGATCATGCGCCTGCCGTCGAACGGCATCGGGTTCTTCTCCATGTTGTAGCGGTCATCCTGCTTCGACAGCTGCTCCATCCGGCCCATCGCTGCGTCGCGCGTGGGCTTGTCGGGCCACTCGACCCAGGAGAAGACGACGGTCTCGTCGGCGGTCGCCTGCACCGCCCTGCGAAAGTCGGTCAGCTTTCCGTCCGGCACGTCGTCGCCCCAGCACTCGAGGATACGGAGCGCGCCGAGGTCGATGAACAGCTTGTCGAAGACGTTCGCGTGTTCGATGAACTGCTGCTTGTTCGCGGTCGGCACCGCGATGACGAACCCGTCGATGTAGCTCATGATCGATCTCCTGAGGGGTGGTTGGAATACGCCGCTGTCGCATTCGGCTCGACCTGCAACGCACGAGCAGGCCTGACCTCGACCACGCTGGCACGCTGGGGTCGGACCCACGCAACCTCCTGAACTACCTCACGCTTCATTCCACAGAGAGCTGTTTTTCACGCTTAGACGGCCATTTTCGCCAGCCATTTCGGAGCGGTAAGCCGCCTCGGGCTCACGCAGGACACCGGTCGTTCGTGAAACGTCGACGTCTCGATGGCGAGCCGAAATGCCGAGGTCTGATTTCACCTTCGCAACGAAGTCCGGCGATCCCACGGCGATCGCGTTTGCCCATTCAGGCGCTTGCGCGCGACCGTCCGATCGCAGCGACTCGTCGACCCATCCGAGCTGCGCCGCCTGAAGCGCCGCCACGTCACCGAACCCGAGCAGTTTGCACAGCGCCCCGATGTCGATGACACCGTAGCGAGCGGGAGGCGACTGGATCTCCGCATAGCCGCCATGGGCCCACTCTGCGGGATGGGACACAACACCCGCACGCACCATGTTCAGATCGATGTACGCCATGCACCGCGCGAGGTGACCGTCGGCCTGGACAGCCGTGGCGTGGTATCGGTCTTCCCAGTACGCGCCCTTCCTCCCTTTGCGCTGGTTGTACTCCTGCGCCGTCCTCCCAGCGGCAAGTTGCAGACTCTGCGCGATGACGTTCGGAGCCGTGTCTTTCACCAGCAAGTGCACATGATTGCTCGTGATGGCGAAGTCGAGAACGCATAGCCCGAAGCGCTTCGTTGCCTGGAACAGCCAGTAGCGATAGCGATCCCGATCACGGGCGAACTTGAGAAGGAATTCTCGCTGGCGACATCGATGGGTCAGGTGTCAGACATGACCAGGCAGGTGGTAGCGATTCGCGCGGGGCATTCCGTCGGCCCTCAATACTCTGCGGCCCATTTGGGCATCGAAAACGGGGCTTTATGGCGAGAACAATAGGGCCTTTGCCGAACGTTCTCCGGAGAGATCAGGCGGCTGGGGGGGCCGACTGCGGAGTGGCGTACATCAAACGGCGACCCGCTGTTCGAGCGCCTCCTGGGCCACGGCATTGATGCTCTTGCCCTCGGCCTGCGCGGCGATGGCGAGCCGCTCGTGGAGTTCCGGAGGAATGCGGAGGTTGAATTTCCCGGAGTAGCTGCGGCGCGGTTCGATACCCTTCTCTTTGCAGACCTCGAGAAAAACCGCTAGCGATCTCCTGAACTCCGCCCTGAGCTCCTTCGGCGTCTTGCCATAGAAATCCGCGCCACCCGACAGACCGAGAATCTCACCCCGGAACATGTCGATCTCGGCGTCGTACTCGATCCTGGCGCTGTACCCATCGACAGTCATCACACTCATGGCTTCACTCCGTGTTGCTCGAGCCACTTCTTCACAGACGCCACCGCCCCCTTGTCCGTCTTTGGCGAGGGGTGTGGTCTGTGGAAGACACGCACTTCGTTGAACAAGACAATCGCGACGCGGCTTCCCTCGCGTTCGCTGACATCGGCGCCGAGCCCGACCAGGAGTGTCTCGATGTCCTTCCAGTCGATGTTCGCGCTGGTGGGGTGCGAGAAGACCGCTTCCAGCGTTCTCCGGTGGGTGCGCTTCATTTTAGAATGGTACCGCTCACCGGTACCACAGGCAATTCGTGTACGACGTGAGTCGGACCGTCCAGCGGCCTCCCTCGACGCATGCGCGTGAGGCGCAGGATTCTCCCCCGGGTGTCAGGACGGAAAGCGCTGCTGCAGACCAGGCATGGCTAGGCACGCTGCACGCTGGGGTCGGACCCACGCAACCGATGGAACGCAAGACTTGATCCTATTCCTTTGCTACTGCGAGGAGGAAAAGTAGTCTTCAGCAATAGTCATCCGAATGAATTGTTTGTCTGGAAAAATCTTCTTCATGCCATCACAAAAGCGTTGAATGATTTCATCGTGTCTGGAGATTCCCTTCTCTGTAAAGTCGATGAACTCATCTGACGCGCGCTTCAAGTCGAATGTCAGCTTGGGACCAAGCGCAGCCTCCAATTCCCCTATGGCAATGGTTTCGGAGTCATGGGCCGCGAGTATCTTGGCAAGCTTAGGTTGAAACTCCAGACGATGAACGCGGTGGTGTTCCTCCTGCGCGGCCAAAGTCCCGTGAAACCAGTCGTCAGCGATCTGCATCTTGAACAAATCTTCCCTAAGTTCAGTCACTAACAGGAAGTCAAGGCCAGAAAGACCGATTCGGAGGTCTGGACGCGGCTGTGGAATCGCCGGCTTCATGTGAAAATGGCGCGCAGGATCAAGACGATAGGGGTCAATTATTTGTTTCTTTGCGTTAGCCAGAAGATTCATCTGCCGACCCAGTATGAATAGCGCACGGTTGACAGCTGCGACGCGCTCTTCATCTTCTATGCGCTTGTCTGCTGCGGTCTGGAGCGCGAACGCCTTCTTCGCACCCCAGTAAGCGCCAAAGGCTGATCCAACTGCACCAATGACCGCAGCGACGATCGTCGAGGTATCAAACCAGCAAGAATCCGGAATCAATACGGCTCCCTCATTTGCTTGCGAGCTTCGGCTGGAAATCAACGGGGCCGGGTCTTGCAGACAAGCATCCAGTCAGACCTACCCGGCTCCTTCCCCCATCTTCTCCGCCCGACTCACCGTCGATTGGTGGACTCCGCAGTCTTCCACCACCTGCTGCACTGCGTAGCCGCCCGATCGGAAGGCCGCCGCGATAGCCACATCGCGATTTCCCCTCCCGGACGCCTTGTGCACCGTGAGCGGACGCGCCAACGGCAAGCTCCGGATGCACTCAATCCCGCCCAGGCCTGCATCCTTCGGTGCCCGCTTGTGCAGCGGCTCGATGAATGCGTCCCACCCGGAACCCAATAGCTCACGCTATGCGCGCGGACCCTGGCCAGTGCCTCATCGCCCGGGACCATGCTGACCCTGCCGGAACTCACATCTTCGCGGCGCGCCTTCGCGAGCTGCAACCATGCGGCCTGGGCCGCGGACCGCGGTTCGAAGGTCGCGATCAGACGTTCCAACAGTTCGGCGCGATCCTCCGGGGGAAGGTTCAAGGCCTGGGCGGCGAGATCTTCTTCCTCACCCAAAACTAAACCCCACCGTCCGGGTATAGAAATGCAGCCCCTCGTCCTGGATCACGAACGACCGCATCCGCTGCGTCCCGCGGTTGTGGTGTGAGTGCAGAGCCGCCGCCGGCGTGATCTGCGCCGCGCCCGTCGACCAATCCACGCGCTGCCCGTCGATCATCGAGTGGATGCCCTCGCCTTGCAGCGCTAGCGTCACCGCGGCGCCGTTGTGCCGGTGCGGTCGTTGGTCGGCGCCGGCGACCAGGGTGTTGATCGCGCAGTTGATCGAGGGGATGGTGTTGTAGCTCGGGGCGAGTTCCGCGCTCGTGAACTGCACCGACGCGCCGGTCGTCTTCTCGGTGATCGGTCGGGCCCACACGGGCTGGAAGCGGCGATCGATCTCCTCGGCCGTCCAGTGGGTCGTCGCGATGCGTGACTGGCCGGGCAGCGGCGCGCGCAGATTCTCGAACGCGAGCAGCGGTTCGTTCGTCACGCTGAAGAGGATCGCCGTGCCGCCGTCGGCGCGGTGCACGCTGCGGCTGCCGCCGGGGAAGCAGAATACGTCGCCTGCGCGCCAGAGCACGGTGTCGGCGCCGTTGCGGCTTTCGCCCTCGCCCTGCATGACGTGGAAGATCTCGCCGGAGGCCACGAACTCGGTCGCCAGCGGTTCGCCTGCGCGCAGGCGGACGTACCGGCACAGCAGCGTGGGGGTCGTCGCCGGATAGTCGCAATCGAGCACGTCCGACACGTCGAGGTCGATCAGGCCGGTGGGTGCCGACGGGTCGAACGCGCGATCGCGCTCGGCGAGGAACTGGTGGACGGGGACCTCCGGGAACGCGAAGTCGAAGCCGTTCTCGCCGGCGCGGTAGCGGGCGCGGCGCGTATGAGGTGTCTCCGGGCGGGGCGTCTCGGGGCGGGCGGTGTCGACGTCGGCAAAGGCAGTGGTGTTCATCGCGTGCTCCTGATCGGGGTGGACGGACTATAGCCCCGTCACCGGAACGAAACACGCGGGAGGGGAACGCAGGGCGCGGCCTGCCCCACGGGCCCCGCGCGGTGGGAACGGAACGCGCAGCACCGCGCCAGTGCCGCCGTCGACAGTGCCCGCCCGTGCGCCGATACTCGGGGCTTCCGTTGCCGCCCGACCAGGAGCCCGCCATGGGTACCGATGATCTCCGCCCGCTCTCCCAACCCGGCGTTCGCAAGACCGTGAAGGCCGTCTGCCCGCACGACTGCCCCGACACCTGTGCGATGGAGATCGACGTCGAGGACGGCGTCGCGGTCGCCGTGCACGGCGGCGACATGCCGTTCACTGACAACACGCTCTGCACGAAGGTGGCGAAGTACCTCGACCGCACCTACTCGCCCGACCGCGTGCTGACCCCGCTGCGGCGCGTGGGGCCGAAGGGGCCGGGCCAGGGGACGTGGGAGCGCATCTCTTGGGACGACGCGCTCGACACCATCGCCGCAAAATTCGGGGCGATCGCGGCGGAGGACCCGCAGGGCATCCTCCCGTACAGCTACGCGGGCACGATGGGCATGATCAGCTACGCGTCGATGGACCGCCGGTTCTTCCATCGCCTCGGCGCGTCGCTGCTGGAACGCACGATCTGCTCGTCGGCCGGCAGCGCGGGCATCGCGCTCACGCTCGGCGGCTCCGTCGGCATGGACCCCGAGCAGGTGGAGGACGCCAAGCTCATCGTGATCTGGGGTGCGAACCCGGTGGTGTCGAACCTGCACTTCTGGTCGCGCTGCCAGGAGGCCAAGCGGCGCGGCGCGAAGCTCATCTGCATCGACCCGTGGCGCAACCAGACGGCCGAGAAGTGCCATCAGTGGATCCCCGTGATGCCGGGCACCGACGCCGCGTTCGCGCTCGCCGTGATGCACGTGATCATCGGCGAGAAGCTGCACGACGCCGACTACGTCGCGCAGCACACGCTGGGGTTCGAGGCGCTGCAAGGCCGCGTCGCGGAATGGCCACCCGAGCGCGCGGCGGCGATCTGCGGTGTCGACGCCGAAGTGATCACCGCCTTCGCCCGCGAGTACGCGACGACGAAGCCCGCGGCGATCCGCATCAACTACGGCATGCAGCGGCACCACGGCGGCGGGATGGCCGTGCGGACGGTCACCTGCCTGCCGGCGCTGGTGGGCGCGTGGCGCGACCGCTCCGGCGGCATCCTGCTCGGGACGTCGGGCTTCTACGGGCTCGACCACGATGCGCTGGAGCGGCCCGACCTCATCCGCGGCAACCCGCGCAAGGTGAACATGTGCGCGGTGGGCGATGCGCTGCTGGAGGCCGACCCGCCCATCCGCGCGGTGTACGTCTACAACTCGAACCCGGTGGCGGTCGCGCCGGATTCCGCCAAGGTCGCGCAGGGCTTCGCCCGCGACGATCTCTTCACCGTCGTGCACGACGTCTTCCTCACCGACTCGTGCGACTACGCCGACATCGTGCTGCCCGCGACGACGCAACTGGAACAGTTCGACGTCCACAAGAGCTACGGCCATCTCTACGTGCTCGCGAACTCGCCCGCGATCGCGCCGGTGGGCGAGTCGAAGGCGAACGCCGAGGTCTTCCGGCTGCTCGCGAAGCGCATGGGCTTCGAGGAAGCCTGCTTCGATGACAGCGACGAGACCGTCGCACGGCAGGCGCTCGGCAAGTCGCATCCGAACATGGCCGGCATCGACTGGGACTCCCTGAAGCAGAAGGGATGGCAGCGCCTGAGCGTGCCGGAGAACTGGGCACCGTTCGCGAACGGTGGCTTCCCCACGCCGTCGGGCAAATGCGAGTTCTACAGCGAGACGGCGAAGGCGCTCGGCTTCGATCCGCTGCCCACGTACACGCCGCCCATCGAGAACCCGGTGTCGAACCCCGCGCTCGCCGGGAACTACCCGCTCGCGATGATCTCTCCGCCCGCGCGGCATTTCCTCAACTCCACGTTCGCGAACCTGCCGTTCGCGCTGGCGCTCGACCGCGAGCCGAAGCTCGACATCCATCCCGACGACGCCGCCGCGCGCGGCATCGCGGCGGGCGACATGGTGAAGGTGTTCAACGATCGCGGCGCATTGACGATCAAGGCACGCGTCACCGCGAACGCGCGGCCGGGCGTAGTCGTGGCGCAGTCGATCTGGTGGAAGAAGCTCTCGCCCGGCGGCCGCAATGCCAACGAGGTGACTTCGCAGGCGCTCACAGACATGGGGCGCGGGGCAACCTTCTACGACTGTCTGGTGCAGGTCGCGAAGGCGGGGTGAGGTTCGGCGCGTCCGGGAAGCGCGGTCCGATCGGACCACGCCGGATGCCATGGGAATACGAATTCGATCGGCCCTTGAACCGGCATCATCGCTCCCGGTATAGACGCGCGGATGCAGAAGCCGGCCTCTACACGGTCGGCGGTGCATCTCCCCGAACGACCTACACCCATACCAAGGAGCCACCCCATGTCCCTACGACTTCCCCTCGCCGCGATGGCGATCGCCTTGTCCGCCGCCTTCCCTGCGGCCGCCCACATCGCCGTCTACGAGACCACCCTGCGCGGTGACATCGAGTTCCCGAACCCCGTCGACACCCCGGGCACCGGGACCGCACTCGTCACCATCGATGACCACCTCAACACGATGCGCGTGCAGGTCACGTTCTCGGACCTCGTGGGCAATGTGACCGTCGCGCACATCCATTGCTGCACGGCGGCCGCCGGGACGGGTGGCTCCGGTGTCGCCTCGCCGCTCCCGACCTTCCCCGAGTTCCCCGTCGGCGTGAAGTTCGGTTCCTACGACCAGACCTTCGACATGGGCGCGGCCTCCAGCTACGGCAGCGGCTTCCTAACCGCGAACGGCAACAATCCGCTGACGGCATTCAGCGCGCTCATCACGGGCATCGCGGAAGGCAAGGCCTACCTGAACATCCACACGGAGTTCGTGGGCAGCGGCGAGATCCGCGGCTTCCTGGCCCCGGTTCCGGAGCCCGAGACCTACGCGCTGCTGCTCGGCGGGCTGGGGCTCGTGGGCTTCGCGGCGCGGCGGAAAGCAACCGTCCGATCCTCCGCCTGATCCCGCATCACCCCCGCGGCCGGTCACGGTCGCGGGGATGCGGGGTTCCTCCCGCGATAGGGCGCCGATGGCGTACGCTCCCAGCACCCACACAGGAGCCCCGTCATGCCCCTCATCCGCGCCGACTTCAACCGCCGCGAAGTCGTCGCCGCACCGGCCGACGACCATTGGCTGCCCTCGCCGATGCCCGGCGTGCTGCGCCATCCGCTCGACCGCATCGGCGACGAGGTCGCACGCGCCACGAGCATCGTGCGCTACTCCGCGGGCACGTCGTTCTCGCGCCATGTGCACGGCGGTGGCGAGGAGTATCTGGTCCTGGAAGGCGTCTTCTCCGACGAGCATGGCGACTATCCCGCCGGCACTTACGTCCGCAATCCGATCGGCACCGCCCACACGCCTTTCTCACGCGACGGCTGCACGATCTTCGTGAAGCTGTGGCAGTTCGCCGAGGGCGACGACGCGCCGGTCGTCATCGATACGCGCTCGGCCGTATGGCGCCGCGGGCTGGTGCCCGGCCTGTCCGTCATGCCGCTGCACGAGCACGGGGGCATCGGGACGGCGCTGGTGCGCTGGGCACCCGACACGATCTTCGACCTCCACATGCATCCGGGCGGCGAGGAGATCCTCGTGCTCGAAGGCGTGTTCCGCGACGAGGCCGGCGAGTATCCCGCAGGCACCTGGCTGCGGAATCCGCCGGGCAGCCGCCACGCCCCGTTCACCGGCACCGAAGGCGCGTTGATCTACGTGAAGACGGGGCACCTCGTGGCGCAGTACCCGGCTCTGCCGGTTACGACGTAGTCCTGACGGCGCGCACCCGCGGCGGGCGCCGCCGGCCACGCGGCACCCCGATCGTGCATGCCGCCGCGACGTTCGATGGCGCCCCGCTCGGCGCCGCGTCGTGATCCCGCGTGGTGTGGACCTTGCGGAAGCCGGTGCGGCTCCGCAATCCGCGCGGGCCATCGCACACGCTTCGGGGAGAGCACACGATGAACATGGAAGCCGCGCAACGTTTCTTCACCGGCAACATCCTGATGGACGACTGGGTGCCGCTGCGCTACGAGAAGGACGGCGAGACGGTGGAGTTCGGCGAGATAGTCGTGATGCGCGAGCTGGGGTCGGCCGGCAACACCTACAGCGTGGGGCTTTGGCGCTGCAGTGTCCTGGGCAAGACCTTCTTCTCGTCCGACGACGGTGACGAGACGTTCGTGGTGCTGGAGGGCGAGGTGGAGATCGAGGATCTCACCGACGGCACGAAGCATGTCTACGGCCCCGGCGACATCTGCTCGTGGAGCAAGGGCACGCCCACGATGTGGGACATCCGACGGGAGCCTCTGCATAGCCTGCGCGGTCGCGACGGAGGTCTTCCGGGCGGATGACGCGAAGGACCAGGCCGCCGTGTGCTGGAGCACACAAGGACTGTGCCGACAATGTCAGCGGCCCGGAAGGCCCCGTCCCGGAGGGTTGCGCCGGAATCGATCGCTGGCCGCGTTACTCGGCTTGTCGATATTCCCGATATCGACTGCACCTCGCGCCTTGCCACCGATCGATTCCGACAGCAACGCGATCCGCGCAGGCTATGCAGAGGCTCCCTTGCCCATGAAGAAGGTGTTCGTCATCGCGGACGCCGGCCCGCCGGCCTGAGCGGAACGAGTTCCGCCGCGAGGACTACGGCGCGTACTCGTACGCGAGTGACTCGATGGTGCCGCGCCAGTATGGCTGCCGCCCTTCGGGCAGCAGCCACGCCACCTCGCCCGAGAACGGCACCAGCACGCCTTCGTGCAGGCGATAGTCGAACCATCGCCCCTCCCACGGCGTCGGCACCAGCTTCCCGCCCACCGTCCGCCCGCGGTTCTCGGCGCGGACGGACTCGATCAGGCCGTCCGCGCCGAACCGGAACAGCATCGACACGGAGATCGCGCCATCCACCAGCGTCGCGCGAGCCGACCGATCGTCCATCGCCGTCCATTCGACGCCGTGTCCCGGCAGCAGCGCCGTTGGATACCACGCGGACTCGGCGAGATAGCGCAGGAGTTCGCCGCGGGCGATGTCGCCGTCACCGCGCAGGTCGGCCAACGTGACGAGCCCGAGCAGCGCTGGATGCAGGCGGCCCTCGCCTGCCACGTACGCGTCGTGCACATGCACGGACAGCCACGGGAATCCGGGCAGCATCGCCACGCGTCCGTCCCACACGAATCCAGGCCGGCGCGTCGTGACGCGCTGTGTGGACGTGAAGGAACGCCATTGCTCGCCGGTCTCGCTCAGGTTGAACGTGCCGGAGTGGGTGACAGTCGCGGCGGTGACGATCCGTGCCCGCTCGGGCAGGACGGCCATGAAGAAGCGCTGTACCGGCAGGGGCACGGGATCCGCCGGGTGCGGATCGGCACCGCCGGCGTAGGGCGCCTCACGGGCTGCCTCCAACCGGGCCATGAGTTCGCGGGTGCCGACGTCCCAGCGTGACCGGCCTGCCACCGCAAGCAGGGCGACGCCAGCCCCGAGCAGCACGATCGCGATCATCAGCGCCTTCATTGCAGGCACGATGTCCTGTCGAACGATCGCATGACGAGAGGGCCGACCGCAGAGATGTCCCGCGCGGCGGCTACGCCTCCCGCACCCGGAACGCGTGGTACTTCAGATCGGCGAGGCTGACGAACTCGAGGGCGCGGATGTGCGTGGCCTCGAGCACCACGGGCGGCGCGACGCCGGCCTCCGCCGCTTCCTTCCATCGCAGGACGCAGAGACACCACTGGTCGCCGGGCTTCAGGCCGGGGAACTGCCATTCGGGATGCGGGGTGACGAGATCGTTGCCCTGCGCGCGGCTGAACTCCAGGAATTCGGCGGTGACGCGGGCGCAGACGACGTGGGTGCCGAGATCCTTCGCGCTGGCACGGCAGCAGCCGTCGCGGAAGTAGCCGGTGAGCGGGTCGTGGCTGCAGTCCTGCAGCGGCGTCCCGAGGACGTTGGCGACGGCGGCGGGCGGGGGGCTGGACATGGGTGGGGCACCATCGATGGGGTGGAAGCGATGCGTCGATCATAGCGCGCGGTCTCCTGCGGCTCGTCGCGGAGACTTCGCAGCGCTTGTGATCCGGCGCCGACCGCGTCATGGTGGCGACCATGCAATCCTCGCCCTGCCCATGATCACGCACCGCTGTACCTGCTGCGGCAGCGTCGTCTTCTTCGAGAACGTGCGTTGCGGCGCGTGCGGGAGCCCGCTCGGCTTCGTGCCTGCCGAACAGCGGCTCGTCGCCTTCTCGGTGGATGCCATCGGCCACTGGCATCGACTGGGCGACACGCAGGGCGCTGCCGACACGGCGTGGCACCCGTGCACGAACTACCTGCGGGAGGCCGTCTGCAACTGGATGGTGCCAGCCACCGACGGTGAATCGCTGTGCGAATCGTGCCGGTACACCGAAGTCATCCCCGCGCTCGCAGACCCGCGCAACCGCACCTACTGGTACCGGCTGGAAGTCGCGAAGCGGAGGCTGCTCGTGTCGCTGCGTTCCCTGGGGCTGACGGTGCCGTCGCGCCGCGAAGACCCGGAGAGCGGCCTCGCGTTCCACTTCGTGGCCGGCGGCGCGACGTTGGGCCGGGTCATCACCGGTCACGCGTCCGGCCTCGTGACCATGAACATCTCGGAAGCCGACGACGTCACGCGCGAGCACCAGCGCACGCACATGGGCGAGCCGTATCGCACGCTGCTCGGCCACTTCCGGCACGAGGCCGGGCATTTCTTCTGGCCGCGCCTGGTGGGCCCGACGCGCTGGCTGGAGCCGTTCCGCGCCCTCTTCGGCGACGAGCGGATCCCCTACGACGACGCGCTCTCGGTGCACTATCGGCGAGGCGCGCCGGCGGACTGGGCTCAGCGCCATGTGTCGGCGTACGCCTCCTGCCATCCGTGGGAGGACTGGGCCGAGACCTGGGCGCACTACCTGCACATCGTCGATGCGATGGAAACGGCGGCGCACTGGGGAGCTGCCTTGGGCATCGATGCAGGTGGCACCGCCCCGGCAAACCGCACCGTCTTCGCCGAGACGGGCGGTGATTTCGCGACCCGCCTCGAAACGCATTGGCTGCCGCTCGCGCAGTTCGTGAACAGCATGAATCGCAGTCTCGGGCACGGCGACAGCTACCCCTTCGTACTGCCCCATCCGGTGGTCGAGAAGCTCGCGTTCGTCGACACGGTGATCCGCTGCAGCGTCGCGGCCTGACACCGGCGCCGCGCCGCCACCCTCGAATTCCTGTCACGAACGGATGTTCTGATGGGCTTCGGTCACCGACGGAAGCCACGCGCGATCCGCAGCATCCGTTATGGCGACCGCCTCGACAGACATCCAGGGGAACCCCCATGGTCGAACAGCAGATGATCCTCACCGTCGCCCTCGCAGGAGTGGCCACGGCGTGCGCCGACATCCCGCCCACGCAGCGGCCGACGATGCGGCATCCGGACTTCAAGGTGCCGAGCGGCCAGCAGGCGCGCGTCGACGAGACCGACACACAGGCGATCTGGCACCGCATCCTGCAGCGGTCCACCGTCTCCGCCTGAGGCGCCACTTCCGTCGGGTCACGCGTGCATCGCGATGCGCGGTGCTAACCTCCGGCACCTCTTCGTTCTCCCGGAAGGTTCCGCATGGGTAGTCCTCCCCGCATCGGCGTGATCGGCATCGGCGCGATGGGCATGGCCGTGGCGATGCGCGCCCTCGATCTGCGCTTTCCCGTGGCCGTGCGCGACGTCCGTTCGGAGGCCGAAGCCGAGGCGGCTGCCGCTGGCGCGAAGGTTTGCGCAACGCCGGCGGACGTGGGTCGCGCGGCCGACCTCGTCGTGGTCCTCGTCGTCGATGCGTCTCAGGTCGACACGGTGCTGTTCGGCGACGACGGCCTCGCGCAAGGCATGGCCCCCGGCGGCATCGTCGTGGTGAGCAGCACCATCGCGCCGGACTTCGCGGAGACCATCGCCCCGCGCCTCGCACCGGCATCGCTGCATCACATCGACGGCCCGGTATCGGGCGGCCCCGCGCGTGCCCGCGACGGCTCGATGTCGATGATGGCCGCGGGCCCGGATGCGATCTTCGCGCGGGCGGAACCCGTACTGCGGCAACTCGCCTCGCGACTCTTCCATGTGGGCCGGCGCACGGGCGACGGCGCGCGCACGAAGATGCTGAACAACCTGCTGGCCGGCGTGAATCTCGCGGCGGCGTCCGAGGCGATCGCGCTCGGCGAGAAGCTCGGCCTCGATGCGGTCCGCCTGCTGGAGGTGATGCGCGCCAGCTCCGGCGATTCGTGGATGCTGGGCGACCGCCTGCCGCGCGCCCTGGCCGGTGACTTCGGCGTGCGCGCGATGGTCGACATCCTGAAGAAGGACCTCGGGATCGTGACGCAGGCCGCCGATGCCGCGGACTACGCCACACCGCTGGCGGACGCGGCGCTCGGCGTGTTCGCACGGACGAGCGCGATGGGCCTCGGCGCGGAGGACGACGCGGCGCTGCTGAAGTGCTATCGGGAGGGGAAGGCGGGGTGAGACGGGCGGAGCCTCACGCCCCGAACACCTCCGCCGGATCGATCACCGCTTCGAGCAGCGTGCGGTAGCGCTGCAGCCGAGGCTTCCCGGCGTCTTCCTCGCGCGCGTAGCGGATCGACGGCTTGCCGCCCGCGAGCGAAACGGGAAGGGCCAGCAGCCGCGCGACGATCGCGGTGTCGTCGCCGAGGTTCGCCACCTGCACCGGGTCGGAACCGGGTTCGTACCAGGGTTCGAACGGACCATGGTCGTGGCCGGCGCTCGCGAAGGTCACGGACGTCGAACCCTGCGTGAGGCAGCGGATGCCCGGGCCCTGGTGCGTGTGCCAGTACGCCACCGCGGTGGGCGGGAACTCGATGAGGTCGAGGCGCAGCACCTGGACGCGGTCCAGCGGACAACCGGTCGTCACCGACAGCGTGAGTTCTTCACCTTCGATCGGCTGCGACGACAGGCGCCACACCATGCAGTGACCCGCAACGGGCATCCGCACCGTGGTCCCCGCGCCGTGCACGAACGTGGCGCCGGGGCCGGCGAGGCGCGTCACGTGCCCGGCCCCTTCCACCTCGAGATCACCGCCGATCGCGACGATCAGCTCGGCGATCGTGTCGGTCTCCGACCGGATCACCGCACCGGCCTCGGCCTCGCCGCTCGCGAAAGCGAGATGCAGTGTGGCGGTCATCGATCCCGCTCCCACGAGCAGAAGACACCGCCCTGATGCGCGAGGGCGACGGGGTTGTCGGCGGCGGCATCGATCTCGCCGAACTGCGCCGCGAAGGTCTCGGCGTTGTCCTGCGGGTGATAGCCCAACCGCTCGGCGCTCTGGTCGCGCCACCACTTGCGCGTGTTCGCCGAGACGCCCCACGCGATCTCGTAGTGGATGTCGGCCTCGATCGAGCAGCGCACGAGCTGCGCGAGATCGCGATGGCTCAGCCACGTCGAGAGATGTCGCAGTTCGCGCGGCGCGTCGGGGTTCAGGACCGTACCGATGCGCAGGGACACCGAGGTGAGGCCGAACTTGTCCGCGTAGAGGCTGAGCAGCGCCTCGCCGAAGACTTTCGAGAGTCCGTAGCGCGTGTCGGGCCGCGTGGTGCAGTCCGGGTCCAGCGTTTCGGTGCGCGGGTGATAGCCGATGGCATGGTTCGACGATGCGAACACGAAGCGGCGCACACCAGCCAGGCGTGCTGCCTCCACCGTCTGGTAGCAGCCCTCGATGTTCGCTTCGCGGATGGCATCCCACGCGGCCTCGGTGGGTTCGCCCGCGAGATGCACGACGGCGTCGACGCCCTGCATCGCCGCTCGCAGCGCCGCGGCGTCCCGGATGTCGCACTGCACGGCCGTCTCGCCCTCGGCGAGTGGCGCGATGGCGACGCGGTCGAGCAGAACCAGGCGATAGTGCGCGCGCAGGCGCTCGCGGAGTGCGCCACCGACGAGGCCGGCGGCACCGGTGATCATCACGGTCTTCATGGCAGTTCCCTTCATGGGTGGTAGGAGGCGGCGGCTGCAGGCGTCAGTCGAGCAGCGCCGGACCGAACATCTTCACCGGCCAGAGGTAGACCCCCGGGAACGCGATGATGGTCAGCAGCACGACGAGACAGGGCAGCAGGAACATCAGGAAGTCGCGCATCACCTCGCCGATGCGCACCTTCGCGATGGAACAGCAGATGAGCAGGCACAGGCCGTAGGGTGGCGTCACGAGACCGAACGCGAGCGAGACGATGCCGATCAGTGCGTAGTGCAGCGAGTCGAGGCCCGACGCCCGGGCCATGGGTTCGAGCAGCGTGCCGACGATGATGATGGCCGGGATCGCATCGAGGAAGCAGCCGACGACGAGGAACACACCCGCCACGAACAGGCCCGCGCCGAGCGGTCCGAGCTGCCAGCTGGTCGCGGCCTGCAGCAGATACTGCGGCACCTGGTGGAACGCGAGCAGCCAGCCGAACACCGACGCCGTGCCGACGCAGAGCAGGATGGCGCCGGACATCTCGGCCGTCTCGGCGAACGCGGTGGCGAGCTGACGCAGGCCGACCTCGCGATAGACGATGCACGAGAGCGCCAGCGCGTAGAGCACCGCGATCACCGAGGCCTCGGTGGCGGTGAACCAACCGAACACCTTGCCGCCGATGATGATGACGGGCGTCATCATCGCGGGAATCGCGGACACGGTCGCCGCGAGTCGGTCCGGCCACGTCGACTTCTCGTGGGTCGGATAGCCGCGTCGCACCGAGGTGTGGTGAACCACGAGCATCATCGCGCCGGCGAGCACCAGCCCGGGCATCACGCCGGCGACGAAGAGGCCGCCCACCGACACGGGCATCACGCCCGCCCACACGACCATCATGATCGATGGGGGGATCACCGCGGAGAGCAGCGAACTCACGGCGGTCACGGCGACCGAGAAGCCCGGGCTGTAGCCCTCCTTCACTTGCGCGTGGATGAAGAGCTTGCCCTGGCTGGCGGCATCGGCCGTGGCGGACCCGGAGATGCCCGCGAAGAAGACCGACAGCAGGACGTTCACCTGCGCGAGACCGCCCGGCCGGTGACCCACGAGCGAGCGCGAGAGCCGCAGGAGGCGCTGCGTGATGCCGCCCACGTTCATGAGCTGCGCGGACAGCAGGAAGAACGGCACGGCGAGCAGGATGAACGAGTTGAAGGACTTGAACGACTCGTTGAACACGACCATCGGGCTCAAGCGCGGATCGAACATCACCAGCGGCACGCATGCGACGCCGAGCGCGAACGCGATCGGCACCCGCAGCACCATCAACGTGAAGAATGCCGAGAAGAGAATGGTGATCGCGAAGCCCTGACTCACGGCCGACTCCGATCGTCCCCGCTGCCCACGGGCCGCAGCGCCGACAGGATCGAGAAGAGCATCCAGAACGCACCGGCCACGGGCCACGCGAGGAAGAGGATCCACAGCGGCCAGTCGGCGACCTCGGAGGTCTGGTCCCAGCCGAAGCGCACGAAGTCGATGCCGTACCAGACGAAGAAGGCACCGAACGCGAGAACGATCGAGTGCCCGAGGATCCGGACGACGCGCGCCGCGGAAGGGCCGAGCGTCGGCAGCACATCGACGGTGAAATGGTTGCCCCGCCGCAGCGCGTGGAGCGAACCGACCATGACGAGCCACACCAGGAGGAATCGCGCGGCTTCCTCGGTCCACAACGGTGTCTCGATGTCCGGTACCAGACGCGCGAACACCTGGATCGACACGGGCACGAGCAGCGCGAGCAGGAGCAGCGCGCCGAGGGCAGCGACGACCCGGTCCATCCAGACGAGGACACGCTTCATGGATCTACAGCGAAACGATGCGGGCGTAGATCGCCTCGGCCCCGACCTGCTTCACGTAGGCCTGGGTGATGGGCTTCACGAGCTGCTCGGCACGGGCGATATCGGTGAACTTCACCAGCTCGACGCGGCCGGACTTCGCCATCTGCTCGAGTCGCGCACGATCTTCCTGCACCTCGGTCTTCCGCGCGAAGACCGAGGCCTCGCGACCGGCGCGCACCACGGCCTCCTGGACCTTGGGCGGCAGCTTGCGGAACGCCTTCCCGGAGAAGCAAAGCGGCCGCACGGTGACCGTGTGCGCGGTGAGCGCGATGTACTTCGCGACCTCGTAGAACTTCATCTGCTCGATGCCTGCGGGCTCGTTCTCCAGCCCGTTGATGACACCGCTCTGGATGGCGTTGTAGACCTCGGGATACGCGATGACCGCCGGGGCCACCCCCATCGCCTGGAAGATGCGCGAGTGGATCGGTGCCGCCTGCACGCGAAGCTTCAACCCCTTCAGCTCGGCGAGGTTGTGCACAGGCCGGTTCGAGACGATGTGCCGCACGCCGCCGCCGGCGTAACCGAGCACCAT
Organism: Betaproteobacteria bacterium Ga0077532; assembly: GCA_001464895.1. GTDB lineage: Bacteria > Pseudomonadota > Gammaproteobacteria > Burkholderiales. Next base: position 426,423 of record LNEE01000062.1, on the reverse strand, counting down.
GACATCCGCCTTCTTCGCGATCTCGTCGGCGATGGGCTTCAAGGCATCGGCCTCCAGCGCGCGTTCCCAGTGCGCGACGTCGCGGAAGAGGAACGGCAGATCCATGAGCGGTGCCGAGCGGGCGAAGGTGGCCATGTGCGCGGGCGAGATGATCCCGCTGTCCACCGAGATGCCCTGGTTCATGTAGATGAAGAAATCCTTGTCCGACCCCAGCTCGCCGTTGCGCTGCACCACGGTGGAAACGGGCTGGCCGGCGTACTTCACGACCAGCTCCATGAAGTGCTTCATCGCGCGCGAATAGACGTGCTCCTCGCCCAGATGCGAGGCGCCGCGGAGCGCGACACCCTCGGCCATGGCGGGCCTCGCGAGAGTGAGCGCAGCGGCAGCGCCCAGGAAATGTCTGCGATTCATGGCGTGGATCCCGAGTTCGTGGTGTGGGCGAACTGCGATGGTGTCATGCGCACGGCAAGGGATCGACCCCTGTGATGGTGTCGTACGGAGGGCGGTCTGCGTCGCGCGGGCGAAAGGCGGCGGGATGGGCGGCGAACGGATCGAGGAATCGTGCAGTGCGGCATGCAGGTTCGTTCCGGCGTGGAGGCGGCCCAGCGCCCAGGCCATCGCGGTGTCCCTGGATTCGCCGCTGCGCCCAGGCCCTCGCCGCGTCGAGCGATTGCTCGACCCACGAAGCCGTTTGGAAGTGGAAACGCTCGATGTCCGGAGATCCCCGTGGGTCGAGCTACAGCTCGACGCCCGCGTTCCTGGATTCGCCGCTGCGCTCAAGCCATCGCCGCGTCGAGCTATGCTCGACCCACGAAGGCGTTTGGTCGTGGTGACGCTCGATGCGCGGCGATCCCCGTAGGTCGAGCTACAGCTCGACGCCCGCGTTCCTGGATGCGCCGCTGCGCTCAAGCCATCGCCGCGTCGAGCTATTGCTCGACCCACGAAGGCGTTTGGTCGTGGTGACGCTCGATGCGCGGCGATCCCCGTAGGTCGAGCTACAGCTCGACGCCCGCGTCCCTGGATTCGCCGCTGCGCCCAAGCCATCGCCGCGTCGAGCTATTGCTCGACCCACGAAACCGTTTGGAAGTGGAAACGCTCGATGTCCGGAGATCCCCGTGGGTCGAGCTACAGCTCGACGCCCGCGTTCCTGGATGCGCCGCTGCGCCCAAGCGATCGCCGCGCAACCCTCGCCATCATCGCGAGGCCCGCGCAGGTCAGCCCCTACGGCTTCTTCGGCGCTTCGGCTGCAGCAGGGGCCTTCGGCGCCCCCGGCGGGCTTTGTGGCGTGATGCGCCCCCCGTCTGCCAGGCTCGTCGGCGGACTCAGTGCGACCGGCGTGCCGATGTCCAGGCCGCTCTCGATGCGCACGGTCTTGCCGTCGGTGCCCGCGACTGAGATGGGCGTGTAGTGGATGCGGTGGTCGGCGTCGACGACGGCGACGAACGTCTTCTTCTCGCGCGTGACCAGCGCGCCTGCGGGCACTTCGACGTAGCTGGTGGCGGGGATGAGGATCGCCACGTTGAGGAAGCTGCCGGGCAGGAAGACATCGGCGGCGTTGTCGAACTCGATCTCGGCGCGGCGCGTGCGCGTGCGGGAATCGAGTTCGCCGGAGACGCGGGTCACGCGGCCTGTCACCTTGCGATCGGGCGCCGCGGCGTCGGACACCTCGACCTCGAGACCGGCCTTCACCTGAGGCGCGTCGACCTGGTCGGCGAACACCGTGACCTTGAGACGCGAGACGTCGGCGATGCTCACGAGAGGTTGCGCAGCCGCCTGGTTGGCGGAGGCGTTCTGCACAAGTGCGCCGGGGTCCGCGAAGCGGTTGGTGACGACGCCATTGAACGGCGCCTTCACGAGGCGGTAAGCCCCCAGCGTGCGCAGTTCGCCAATCTGCGCCTGCGCGACGCGCACTTCGTTCTCGGCGTTGTCGAGTGCCTGCTGGGAGAAGAAACCCTGCTTGGTCAGTTCGCGCGCACGCTGCGCGAGGCGGCGCTTGTTCTCCAGACCCGCGGCGATGGTGGCCACCTGCGCGTCGATCTCCGGTGCGTTGATCTCGGCGATGAGCTGGCCGGCTTTCACGCTGTCGCCGACGTCGACGGTGATGCGCGCCAGGTAGCCGCCCACCTTGCTGTAGAGCGTGGTCGACTGGATCGGCGCGGCCTCGCCCACGAGGTTCAGGCGGCGCACGTCGGGGCCCTGCACCGCCTTCGCGACGACGACGGAAGGACCGGCGTCGAGCTGGGCGGCCTTCTCGTTCGACTGCGCGGCGTCGCGGGCTTCGCGGCCTTTCCAGAAATGCCACGCAGCACCACCGGCGGCGGCGATCAGGATGACCCCGATCACGAGGAAGACGGCGAAGGAACGCTTTTCGTTCTGCATGGTGGGATCCTTCCTAGACCGCGTCGCCGCCGGCTTCCCGGGCGAAGCGCTCGTCGAGCGTGTGCAGGGTCGGCATGCGCCGGCGGAGCAGCGAGTACACGACCGGCACGACGAACAGGGTGGAGACGGTGGCGAGGATCAGGCCCCCGATGACGGCAGTGCCGAGCGGCGCGTTCTGCTCACCGCCCTCGCCCAGACCCATGGCCATGGGGATCATGCCGATGATCATCGCGAGCGCCGTCATCAGCACGGGGCGCAGGCGGGTGCGGCCGGCTTCGATGGCGGCAGCGACGACGGAGACGCCGGGGTTGGCTACGCGATAGTCGTTCGCGAAGCTCACCACGAGGATGGAGTTCGACACGCCGATACCGACGGCCATGATGGCGCCCATCAGCGACATCACGTTGAGCGAGGTGCCGGTCAGCACGAGCATCCACAGGATGCCGATGAGCGCACCGGGCACGGCCATCATGATGATGAAGGGGTCGGTCCACGACTGGAACAGCACGACGAGCAGCGCATACACCAGCACGATCGCGAGAACGAGGCCGAGCCCGAGACTCTCGAACGAGGACATCATCACCTCGTACTGACCGCGGACGACGATCTTGGCGGTCTTGGGGAAATCCTCCTCGCCGGTGATCTCGTCGATCTTCTTCTGGATGTCGCGCACGGTGCTGCCGAGGTCGCGGCCGTCGACGTTCGCTGCGATGTCGATCACGCGCTGCACGGTGTAGTGCGAGACCGACTGGTAGCTGGTCTCGGGCTTGATCGTCGCGATGTTGCCGAGGGCCACGACCGGGGCGCCGGGGACGTCACCGAGCCGGCGCTCGCGGGCCAGCGTCGCGAGGGGCGTGAGGACCGGGGTGATGGGCGTGGCCATGATCGACTCGACGCTCGCGAGGCGTTCCGGCGGCGTCTGGATCGAGACGGTGTAGTTCACGCCGTTCGGGTTGAGGAAGTACGAGGGGCTGATGATCGCGCTGGACGACAGCGAGACGAGCGCGCTGGTGGCGACGTCGCGCTGCGTGAGGCCGAGGCGTGCCGCGCGCAGGCGGTCGACATCGACCTTGAGCGCCGGGTAGTTCAGCACCTGCATCTGACGCACGTCGGTGGCGCCGGGCGTCTCCTCGATGGCGCGCTTCACGCGGGACGCGTAGCCCTGGGCGCGATCGAAGTTGGCGTCCTGCACCTGGATGTCGATGGGCGCGGGCAGGCCGAAGTTGAGCACCTGCGTGACGATGTCCGCGTTCTGGAAGTAGAAGTCGGACCCGGGGTACTTCTGCGGCAGCTGACGGCGGATCTCGCGCATGTAGTGCTGCACCGGCGCGTGCGGCTTCTTCAGCAGGATCAGGATCTCGGCGTCCATCCCGCTGATGTTGTCGGTGGGCACCATCGCGAGGTTGAAGAAGATGGGCACGCCGATCATCGCGTTGATGCGGTCGACCTCGGCCTCGGGAACGATGCGGCGGATGTCGTCCTGCACGGCGAGGACGAGCTTCTCGGTCTCTTCGATGCGCGTGCCGATGGGCGCGCGGTAGTGGAGCTTCATGATCCCGACGTCCGGCGACGGGAAGAAGTCGGTGCCCACGACCTTGCCCAAACCCAGGCTGACCGCCGTGAACGCCATCACGATGACGATCATCGTGACGCGGTGGTGCATCACCATCGTGAGGATGCCCGCGTAGAAGCTGGTGAGCCCCTCGAGCATGCGATCGCGCGCGGCGTTGAAGCGGGCGCCGAACCCGGTTCCGCCGTGGCCGTGGTCGGCGCGCTCGTTCACGAGGAGCTGGCGGGAGAGCATCGGCACCAGCGTGAACGACAGGATGTACGAGGCGAGCAGCGAGAAAACCACCGCGAGCGCGAGCGGGACGAACAGGAACTTCGACGCGCCGTAGAGGAACGACACCGGGAAGAACACGATGCAGATGGCGAGCGTCGCCATGGTCCGGGGCACCGCGACCTCGCGCGAGCCCTCGATGATGGCCACGGTGAGCGGCTCGCCCATGGCGCGGTGGCGATGGATGTTCTCCACCGCGACGGTGGCGTCGTCCACCAGGATGCCCGTGGCGAGCGCGAGGCCGCCGAGCGTCATCAGGTTGATGGTCTGGCCGGTGAGGTACAGGCAGATGATGCCGGCGAACATCGCGCACGGAATCGACGTGATGACGACGATGGTGTTCCGCCAGCTTCCGAGGAACAGCAGGATCATCAGCGACACGAGCAGCGAAGCGAGCACGGCCTCGGTCGTCACGTTGCGGATGGCCGCGCGGACGAACTGGGATTGGTCGAAGTCGAGCGTGACGTCCATGTCCGCGAGGCCGGCGGCCCGGGCACCGGCGCGCACCTCCTCCAGCAGCGCCTTCACGCCGTCGACCACCTTCAGGCTGGACGCATCGGCGTGCTTGAGGATGGTGAGGTACGTGGCCCGCCGGCCGTCCACATGGACGATATTGCTCTGGACCGCGAAGCCGTCCTCCACCTTCGCCACGTCGCCGACCATCGTCGGGATGCGGCCCGCGACCTTCAGCGGGATGCGGTTGAACTCCTCCACCGTCGCCGGGCTGGAGTTCATCAGGATGTTGTAGTCGGTCGTGCCGATGCGCGCCGTGCCCGACGGGATCAGGATGTTGTAGTTGGTGACGGCCTGGACGACGTCGTTCGGCGAGACGCCCTTCGCGGTCATGCGCGTCGGGTCGAGGTCCACGGAGATCTGGCGCAGCCGGCCGCCGAAGGGCGCGGGCACCTGCAGGCCGGGGACCGTGAAGAGCTTCACGCGCACGAAGTTGAACGCGTGGTCGAACATTCGACCTTCCGGCAGCGTCTTGCTGGCGAAGGTCATGTTCACGATCGGCACGGTGGCCGGGCTGTACTGGATGATGACCGGCGGTGAGATGCCGGGCGGCAGGATCCGGAGGATGGTGCCGTTGATGGCGTTGATCTGCGCGATGGCTGCGCCGATGTCCATGCCCGGGTGGAAGAAGACCTTCACGAGACCGACGCCCGGAATGCAGTTGGATTCGATGCGCTCGATGCCGGCGACGGTGGTGGAGTACGCGCGCTCGGAGATGATCACGACGCGGCGTTCCATCTCTTCGGCGGAGAGGCCGCTGTACTGCCAGCCGACGAAGACGACCGGAATGTCGATCTTGGGGAAGAAGTCGACGATCATCCGCGTTGCGGCAATCGCGCCGAGCAGCAGCACGAGCAGCGAGAGCACCGCGACCGTGTACGGCCGGCGCAACGCCAGCCGCACGAGTTCCATCATGGAACCAACTCCTTCACTTTCGTTTGAGTCTCCGACCTGCCGCCGATGACCAAGTCTGCGATGCGCAGCCGGTCAGACAGGACAGTCGCGGGATGATAGCGGCGCGCAGTCTGCGACGACAGCCCCGCGCGGCGGATACCGGTCAACTCTCGGGCTGCGCCTTGCGCCACTCGTCGAGGGTCTGGACGCTCCCATCCTCCTTCTCGGCGAAGATCCGGCCGTCCTTTGCGCGGACGAGGAAGACGGCCCACTTCTTGGGCGCCGTCTGCGGATCCTTGTAGAACGTCACGGCCCAGTGCTTCCCGCCCTTCAGGTTCCGCAGTCCGGTCAGGACGCCGCCGGACGACTTGCCGTCGGTGCGGGTCTTGTTCTCCTCGCGGCGGGCGTCCTGCCAGGCCTTCACTTCGGGGAGTTCGAGGACGAGGGATCGCGCCTCCTGGAGGTCGAGGCCGGCGCGGGCGGCGGGCTTGGCGGTCTGGGCGAAGGCGACAGGCGTCGCCGCGAGGGTCGCGGCGCAGAGCGCGAATACGGCGCACGTGATCGTGTGCAAGAGCTTCATCGGGATACCTGTGGATGTAGTGTCGTGTACAGGGCCGTTGCCGGCGCGGGCGGCGGATTGTAACTGCGGTCGGTCAGGCCGCAGGCTCTGCGTCGGCGCGCGCCCGCAGGCCCGAAAGCAGGAAAGGCTCGACGGCCGCCGCGAAGGCCTCGGGCTGCTCCAGATGCATCATGTGTCCGGCGTCCTCGATGCGGCATTCGGTGAGGTGCGCGAAGGCGGCGCGGCGGCGCGCCCAGTCGTCGGGATCATCCCCGGCAAAGCGCTTCATCCAGTCGCGATCGCCGCCCCACACCCAGAGCGTCGGGGCCGTGATGGCCTGCCAGCACGCGATGGCCTCCTCGATCCGGTAGAGCACGGGGTTCACCTGCTTGTGCCGCGGATCGGCAGCCGGGACCCGCGTGCCGTCGTCCTGTTGAATCGACCAGTGCGGGGCGAGATGCCGGGCGCGTTCGAGGGTGAGGCGCGGACTGTTGCGGCGCAGGTGCGTGGCGACCGCCTCGAGATCCGCGTAGGACCGGAAGCCCGACTCGGCACGTACCTCGTCCAGCCAGCGGCCGTAGCGCGCGGGCGCCTGGCCGGGAGTGCTGGCCTTCAGGCCGAACCCCTCGGCCAGCACGAGCGCCGAGACGCGCTTCGGGCGGATGCCGGCGTACAGGCCGGCGATGTTGCCGCCCATGCTGTGTCCGACGATCGGCGCCGGACCATCGGGCGCGTAGAGGTCGAGCAGCGCGTCGAGGTCCGCAAGGTAGTCGGGGAACCAGTAGCCGTCCCGGGCCCAGTCGCTCTGGCCGAAGCCGCGCCAGTCGAGCGCGACGACGAACCAGCGCGATGCCAGTGCGTCGACGACGAACTGGAAGGAGGCCGAGACGTCCATCCAGCCGTGCAGGAGGACGAGGACCGGGTCGGTGGGCTCGCCCCACGTTCGGACGTGATGGCGCAGGCCGCGCAGGACGGGAAACTCGGATCGGGAGGGGCGCATGGTCACTGTCGGGGAGGTGGAGGTCATTCCTGGCCCATGGCGGCGTCAGGGATGCGTTTGCGGCGCCCGGCATCCCAGGACACGAGCGCGAGGGCGACGCTGATGACGAGCATGCCACCGAGTTCGGCCGGGCGGAGTCGTTCGCCCAGCTGGATCGCGGCGGCGAGCGCGGCAACCACGGGAATCGCGAGCGACGCGAGGCTGGTGGTGCCCGCAGGCAGGCGATGCAGGACATAGAGCCACATCAGCCAGCCGAACCCTGTCGCGACGACGCCACTGAAGAGCAATGCCAGGACGAACGGCAACGTCCACTCGACGGGCCGTGCGGGTACGGACCAGGCCACCAGCACCATCGGGACCAGCCCGATCAACATCTGCCAGAACGTGAAGCTGAGGACGTCCACCTGCTCACGGCGTTGCAGGCGCTTCGCGAGGATCACGCCCGCCGCCCAGCAGATGCTCGCCAGCACCGCGAGCAGTTTGGAGAGCAGCGTGATCTGGAGGCGCCAGGGTTCGAGCACGAGCAGCAGCCCGGCGAACGCGAGACCCACCGCCCACCACTGGATCCCCTCCAGTCGCTCGCCGAGCCCCGGGCGCGCGAAGAGCAGCACCCAGAAGGGCATGGTGAAGACGAGGATCGATGTCTTGCCGGGGCCGCTGTCGACCAGGGCCCACGTGTTGAGGATCAGGAAGGCGGCAGTCTGTACGAGACCGATGAGCGCGGCGTCCGCGAGAAGCACCGGCCGGGCGAGACGCCCGGTGGCCACGAGCCAGATTCCGAGGGTCAGAACACCCACCAACACCCGCAGCGCGGCGAAGTCGAAGGGCCCTGAATAGGCGAGCCCGACCTTCGCGACGACCCAGGCATAGCCCCAGATGAGCGTGAGGACGACCATCACCGCAACCGCACGGCGGCGCTCTGTCCCGCTGTTCAAGACGCCGGACCGGCCGCGGGACCGGTGTGCATCGGGGGAGAGGAGAGGCGATGGGGCGGGCGCATCGCCGGAGGACAGGGTCGGGTGTTCGTCACCGCCGGATTATAGGAGGGGCGGCCGCCGCCGCGACCGATCGGGAGGAACGATCGGCGCGACGCGCGACCCGCCCGTCAGGCGTGCGGCGCCGCCAGGTAGCGCTCGCGGACGCGATGCAGGCTGGAGAGCAGTTCGACCGCATCGAGCTGCACCCTGGGGTCGGCACGGCGGACCCACTGCAGCGCGTCGTAGATCGATCGGGCGCGTCCCGTCGCGTAGAGCCAGGCCGCGACGCCGGCTGCACCCCGGGCCCGGCCTGCCGCACTGGCGACGAGGACCGGCCCGGTGCTGCGTGCCTGCTCGATGGCCCGGACGGCATCGACCAGTCGGGCGACATCGGGGGTGATGCCTTCGAGGCAGGGCACGGCGATCACGGGATGCGTCGCCCGGAGACCCCAGGATTCGGCACTCATGTCGACGAGGCCGACGATCCCCATGGCGCGCAACCGATCGGGGCCCGGATACGGCCCGACGTGCACACCATCGGTCACCGGACACGGCATCGGTTCGGCGCGGGTGCGCAGCCACGACGCGACTCTGGCGGTCAGGAGGTAGGGCCAGAGCGCAGCGATCGCGAGCACTCGACGCGGACCGCCAGAGACGCCACGGCGTCCGAACACCGCAGCGCCGAACGGACCGTAGGCAGCAGCGACGACGAAGAGGGAGACGGCGGGCCAGGCCATCCAGGCACCACCGTCCAGGTGGCTGGCGACCCCGAAGAGAAGGCCACCGCCTGCCGCATGAACTAGTCCGAGGACGCGGCGACGCATCCGGGTGTGGCGATCGCTGGCCATGGCAGCTGTCAGCGGGGTGAGATCGGGGGAGATCATGGCGCGCGCTCCTCGAGGGGAGCACCGGGCCTGCGGCGCATCGCGCGCTGCGGGAGGAGTCTGGGGAATCCGAGATGCCAGGCACGGCGGATGGCCTGGGCGGTGTCGACGCTGGCGCGGAGCGCGGCGGTCGGTCGGGGGCGGCGGTCGGAAACTGGGCGAAGCCTCAAGTCCGCGAGACGGGACTCCGTGGGACTGCGGTGCGGCTTCGAGGGGAAGAAGTGCGCCTGCCAGGCATGGGTACGTATCGTCATGGAAGCTCCGCTTGGGTTGGGCTTCCTCGCGGAAATCGCGAGGGCGGAGCCGAGTCTCTTCGCAGCCGTCGCTCGCCTCGCTGCCGCGAGGCGTGGTGCCGCGATGGCGGGCTTCAGGTATCAGAATGCGCTACGGACTCAGGACGGCGTCATCTGGCGACGCCCAATGCACCATCAACGGGCGTCGTTGCGGGCCCGCAGGGCGTCGTCGAGTTCCTTCTTGGCCGCGGTGACCGCGCGCTCGAGGTCGGAGATGCGTCGGAAGTATTCCTCGTTGGGGCGGACCCCGCCGCCGGCGTTTCCGCTCATCTCGCCGCCCTGCGGAGCACGCCCCTGCTCCAGGGCAATCTGCGCCTGATCCACCGCGCGCCGCGCCTTCATCACGCGCTCGTCCGCGGCGTCGAAGATCTTCCGGCGCTCGTCGATGCGGCCCTGCATGGCCTCCCGCTTGCGGCTGTCCTCCTCCGCGCGCTTCTGGGCGGCCTCCCGCTGAGCGGGTGTGAGTGGGGCAGGCGCCTCCAGCATCTTCGACTGGACGGCACCCGGAAGCGGCGCGTCGGTGTAGATGATCCGACCGTCGGGCATCGTGTTCTTGTAGAGCGTCTGGGCGGAGGCAGCTCCGAAGAAACCACCTGCGAGGCCGAACGCAAGGCCAGCAGCGATGCTGAGACGGCAGCGGAGGGTTCGATTCATGCGGGCTCTCTCGGTGATCGGCACACGAAGCATAGACCGGAACGCCGGCGGCGGATTCCGCAGGCACCGGGGCGGGACCCCGGAGAGGTAGAATCCGCCCTCCGCCCGGCGTGCCATGAAAGACCCCCGCTTCGTCCATCTCAGGCTCCACAGCGAGTTCTCCATCGTCGACGGCACCGTGCGCATCGACGAGGTGGTCGCGCGCGCCCGCGCCGATGGCATGCCCGCCATCGCGCTGACCGACCTCTCCAACCTGTTCGGCGCCATCCGCTTCTATCAGGCCGCCCGCGGCGCAGGGTTGAAGCCGCTGATGGGTTGCGACTGCTGGGTCTCGAATGCCGACGACCGCGACAAGCCCTTCCGCCTGCTGCTCCTGGTTCAGGATCGCGAGGGCTATCTCCGGTTGTGTCGGTGGCTCACGCGCGCCTATCGGGAGAATCAGCACCGGGGCCGGGCCGAACTCGACCGGGCTTGGTTCGGGGAGGACGGCACCGGTGGCCTGATCGCCCTGTCCGGCGGCAGCGCCGGTGACATCGGCCAGGCGATCGTGAACAGCAATCTCGAACGGGCGGAGGCCCTGGCGCGGGACTGGCAGGCGCTGTTCCCCGACCGCTTCTACATCGAGCTGCAACGCGCCGGGCATGCCGATGCCGCCGCCTGCGAACAGGGCCTCCTCGCCATCGCGTCCCGGCTGCGTCTGCCGCCGGTGGCGACCCACCCGATCCAGTTCCTCGACGCCGATCAGTTCACCGCACACGAGGCCCGCGTGTGCATCGCCGAGGGTCAGGTCCTCGCCGACCAGCGCCGGCCGCGTCGCTTCACGACCGAGCAGCGCTTCCTGACGCAGGACGAGATGGTGGCGTTGTTCGACGACGTGCCGGCGGCGATCGCCAACACCGTCGAGATCGCGAAGCGCTGCAACCTCGTGCTGGAACTGGGCAAGAGCAAGCTGCCGCCCTTCCCCACGCCCGAGGGGGTGACGCTGGAGGAGCACCTCCGCACCCTTTCCCTGGCCGGGCTGGAGGAAAGGCTGAAGGTGCTCTTCACCGACGACGCGGAGCGCGAGGCCCAGCGCCCGCGGTACGTGGAGCGCATCGAGTTCGAGATCCGGACCATCGTCCAGATGGGTTTCCCGGGCTACTTCCTGATCGTCGCGGACTTCATCGGCTGGGCGAAGTCGAACGGTGTGCCCGTCGGGCCGGGCCGGGGATCCGGCGCCGGCTCCCTGGTGGCCTACGCGCTGGGAATCACCGACCTCGACCCGCTGCGCTACGACCTGCTGTTCGAGCGGTTCCTGAATCCCGAGCGGGTGTCGATGCCCGACTTCGACGTCGACTTCTGCCAGGACGGCCGCGACCGCGTGATCGACTACGTGCGTCGCAAGTACGGCGCGGAGTCGGTCTCGCAGATCGCCACGTTCGGCACGATGGCGGCGAAGGCGGTGGTGCGCGACGTCGGCCGGGTCATGGAATGGAATTACAACCGGACCGACGAGCTGGCGAAGCTGATCCCCTTCCAGCCGGGCAAGCTCATCACCCTCGCGATGGCCCGCGAGATGGAGCCGCGGCTGCGGGAGCGCGAGGCCGCCGAGGAGGAGACCCGCGAACTGCTCGCCCTCGCCGAGAAGATCGAGGGCATGACCCGCAACGTGGGCATGCACGCAGGCGGTGTGCTGATCGCCCCGGGCAAGCTGACCGACTTCTGTCCGCTGTATTGCGCGCAGGGTTCCGACAGCGCGGTGTCGCAGTTCGACAAGGACGACGTGGAAGCCGTCGGCCTCGTGAAGTTCGACTTCCTGGGCCTCACCACGCTCACCGTCCTCGACTGGACGCTGCGCTTCATCCGGCGCCTCGATCCGTCCTCGACGCTGAATCTCGAGACGCTGCCGCTCGACGACGGCCGGGCGTACCGCATCTTCGCGACCGGCAACACCACTGCGGTGTTCCAGTTCGAATCGCGCGGGATGCGCGAACTGCTCACGCGGGCGCGGCCCGACCGCTTCGAGGACATCATCGCGCTGGTGGCGCTGTACCGGCCGGGCCCGATGGACCTCATCCCCGACTTCATCGAGCGCAAGCACGGCAAGAAATTCGAGTACCTGCATCCGCTGCTGGAGCGGGTGCTGGAACCCACGTACGGGATCATGGTGTACCAGGAGCAGGTGATGCAGGCCGCGCAGGTGTGCGCCGGCTACTCCCTGGGTGGCGCGGACCTGCTCCGGCGCGCGATGGGCAAGAAGAAGCCCGAGGAGATGGCGAAGCAGCGCGAGATCTTCGTGACCGGTGCCGCGACGAAGGAGATCGGCGAGGCGAAGGCCAACGAGATCTTCGACTACATGGAGAAGTTCGCGGGGTACGGCTTCAACAAGTCGCACGCCGCCGCGTACGCGCTGGTCGCGTATCACACGGCTTACCTGAAGGCACACCACACCGCCGCATTCATGGCCGCCAACCTTTCGGCGGTGATGGACGACACCGACAAGGTCCAGATCTTCCACGAGGACGCCCGCGCGAACGGGCTCGTGGTCCTGCCGCCGGACGTGAACACCGGCGATTACCGGTTCGTCCCGGTGGACCGCGGCAGCATCCGCTACGGTCTGGGCGGCATCAAGGGCACCGGCGAGAGCGCCATCGAGAACATCATCGCGGCGCGCACGGCCGGCGGGCCGTTCCGCGATCTCTTCGACTTCTGCATGCGGATCGACCCGCGCATCGTGAACCGCCGGACCGTGGAGTCGCTGGTGAAAGCCGGCGCTTTCGACAGCCTCGAACGCGATCGCGGCCGGTTGTTCGCCTCGGTCGGCATCGCGCTCGGCGCGGCCGAACAGGCGACCCGCAATGCGAACCAGTCGAGCCTGTTCGGCGGCGGGGAGGAGCACACCGAGAAGCCGGCCGTGGCCCTGGTGAACGCCATCCCCTGGACGGAGCACGAACGCCTGCAGCACGAGAAGACGGCACTCGGGTTCTATCTGAGCGGACACCCGTTCACCGCCTACTCGAAGGAGTTCGGCTCCGTGGTCCGGACACCGCTCGCGAAGCTGTCGCCACCGCCACCGGAGGAAGGTGGCCGCAGTGTGATCATCGGCGGAGTCGTGGAGTCCATCCGGTTCCAGAAAACGCAGAACGGCAGGATGATCATCCTGATGCTGTCGGACGCCACGGGCAGCCAGGAGGTCACGGTCTACAGCGAGCTGTACGACATGGTCCGCGATCTCGTGAAGGACGACGCCGTGCTTCTGATCGAGGCGAAGGTGCGCACGGTCCGGCGCGGGGGCGACGACGGCGAGCTGACGCTCTCGCTGCGGATCACGGCCGAGAAGATCTACGACGTCACCGGCGCGCGGGGGCGCTTCGCCCGGCGTCTGCGTTTGTCGATGAATGGCGAGGCCAGTGCGGCCCGGCTGAAGCAGCTGCTGGCGCCCTACCGGAGCGGCCCGTGTGCCGTCTCGGTGGAATACCGGAACGGGCGCGCGCGCTGTGAACTCGCCCTCGGCGACGACTGGCGCGTGACCCCTGACGACAAGCTGATCCGCTCGCTGCACGAATGGCTGCGACCGGAGAACGTGGAGTTCCTGTACGCATGAGCACCGATGCTGCCGCCTCCGGCCAATGCACCCTGATCGACGAGGCCCTGCTGGACCAGACGAGCCGCGCCGCGCGCCAGAGCACGCGCCTGCGCCGCAACCACAACTTCCACGCCGCGGACAACGATACGACGCACCGCCTGATCAACGCGATGGAACCGGGGTCGTACGTGATGCCGCATCGACATCTGCACCCGGACAAGGACGAGACCTTCGTCGTCCTGCGGGGGACATTCGGCCTGCTGCTGTTCGACGACGCGGGCACGGTCACCGAGACCCGGCTGCTGCGGGCCGGCGGGGAGGTGCTCGGCGCCAACGTACCCCATGGCACCTGGCACAGCCTTGTTTCGTTCGAGCCGGGCAGCGTCTTCCTCGAAGCGAAGGGCGGGCCCTACGTGCCGCTCACAGCGGAGGAACGCGCGCCCTGGGCGCCGTCCGAGGGGGATCCGGGCGTCGCAGCGTATCTCGCGTCGATGGAAAGCCGCTTCGAGGGCTGAAGCGTCCGGGCTTCAGGGCGACTGCGTGGGCGGACCTTCGTAGTCCGGCGGCGAGGCGACCGCACGGCGGGCCAGTGCAGAAAGCCTTGCCTCGGGCGCATCGAAGGCCGGCACCGGATCGCCCAGCCATTTCGACCGCTGTCGCACCGCACCCCGGAAGGGGGTGAGGCGCAATTCGACGATGGTCTCCCCGGGGATACCCGAGCGGGTCGGGCGTTCCGGTAGCGCATCGAGCGCGGCGAGCGTCTGCGCCACGGCCATCACGTCCGCGGCCTCGGCCCGCGAGAGCCAGCGCTGCTCTCGAACGCCGGTCCCGGATCGGATGATGTCCGTCACCACGAGCCGGCCATCCGCGTGGAGCATCACGAAACGGGATCGCCCGAGGGGATTCGGCGCCCGGTACTCGATGCTCGCGAAGGCGGGAACGGGCGGCTCCACGGTCTTCATCCCGGACGCCGCAGCGCCGCTCGCCACGAAAACGAAAACGGCGACGAGGCCCAGGCCCCGTCGCCGCATTCGCTTCGCACCGGCCGGAGCGTCAGGCGCGCCGGGCGCGGCGGACACCGAAGCCGAGCATCATCGAGCCCACCACGAGCATGGCCCAGGTGGACGGTTCCGGCACCGCGACCAGCACGAACTGGCCCGGCGGCAGACCGTTGCCGGCGAGACGCTGGTACTCGGTGAGGGGGACCCCGTTCAGGAAATTTACGTACGACTGGAAATAACGGGCGTAGAAGACCGGCGTGTCCGAGAGTGCGCCGAGCCCCATCAGGCCGTCGTTCGAGAGCGTGGCGTTGTTCAGCTTGTCCAGGGCACCACCGACGTATTCGTCGTAGAGACCAATCATGTGGCCGAACTCGTGCGCCTTGATCGTATCGCTGCTGTCGACGAACCAGTTGAGCATGTTGTCCCGGCAATCGAGCGCGTTCGGGCGAGAAGCGCAGTCGCCAGGCTGCGGCAGGACCGTGACGGCCTGGTCGAACACGTTGGGCAGCCCCGGACGCGGATAGCCTTCCTGGGTCACGTCGACCGAGAGCGCGTAGCTCTTGCCGTTCACGGTGTCGACGATGCGGTACTTCTCGTTCCAGATCGACTCGATCGCCATCTCGGCATCGTTCTTCCACGCGGTCTTCTGCGCGGGGGTGAAACCCAGGACATCCCGGAACAGGAAGTCGATCTCCACGTGCTTCACGAGGCTGGAACCATCGAAGATGGCTTCGTAGCTGACGTCCCACGTGAACCCTGACGGGCTCGAAATGCGGGTCTCGACCTTCTGGACGTAGGGGGTGAGGGCGGAGGTGATTGCGGACTGCGCCCCCGTCGCGCCGAGGGCGCAGAGGATCGCGCCGACGAGGGCGAGCTTTGATCTCATTGTGGTCTCCAATTTGGCGCCGGTGATTTTCTGCCCGGCCTGCGCCGAACCTCACCGTGCGTGAGGTTTGAATGTGCAACTAAAGCCGGGGGAGAGCAAGCGCGCCACCGTTACAGGGCGACGGCACCGAGCGATCAATCCGACACCGCGGACCGGAACTCCCGCAGATAGCGCATCCCCTCGATGGCCCGGCTGCCGTACCAGGAGGTCATCCCGCCGTCGATCAGCGACACCACCGGATGGCTCTGCAGGGGCAACTCCGACCGGAGTTCAGCGATGTGCCGCTCGCGGAAGCTGTAGGGCTCGGTCGAGAGGAGCACGTGACGCACGCCTTCCATCCGCTGCGGGGTGAGTTCGACCGAGGGGTACCGGGAATGGGCGTGCTCCGGGACGGTGTCCCAGCCCACCAGGCTCAGCATCCGCGAGATGTAGGTGTCGCGCGCGACGGTCATCCAGGGCGACTTCCAGATGAGATAGAGCACCTGCTCCCGGGGGAGCGCCGCGGCCGCTGCCCGGGTCACGGCGAGTTCGTCCGTGAACGCCTGGCACAGCTCATCGGCCCTGGCTTCACGGTCGAAGATTCCGCCCAGCAGCCGGTAAAGGCCCAGGTTGTCTTCGGGTTCGATCGGATGGGTGACGATCACATGGGGGACGAAGGCCGCCAGTTCCTCGACCACCGGCCGCGGATTCTCGTCGACGTTCACGATGAGATGCGTGGGCCCGAGCTTTCTGACCTTGGCGACGTCGACCGTCTTGGTGCCGCCGACCTTGGGCACCCGGCGCAAGGGCCCGCGCGGGTGGATGCAGAACCCGGTCCGCCCCACGACCTTGTCGTCGAGTCCGAGCGTGAAGAGCAGTTCGGTGATGCTGGGAACGAGGCACACGATGCGCACCACACCAGTGGCAGGCTCGTGCACCTTGCCGAGCGCGTCGGTCAGTTCGGGCTGGGCATGCGGAACGTCGGACATGGCAGGGCGGGGTCGGCACTGGATGATGATGAACACTACCCCCGATTTCGCCGGTGCGGAAGCACCCCCACCGGCCTGGCGTCAGGGGCTCCCGGTTGACGTTTACGTCAATCGGGACGGGTGCAATAATCGTCGTCCGCCCGGGCGATCCCCGGCGATCCCACCCACGGAGCCCTCCATGACCGACCTCTCCGAGCCCCGCAAGCTGGCCGAGTACCGTCCCACCCACAAGGTGCGGTTCGTCACTGCCGCCAGCCTGTTCGATGGCCACGACGCCTCCATCAACATCATGCGCAGGATCCTGCAGGGGATGGGCGCGGAGGTGATCCACCTCGGACACAACCGGTCGGTGGAGGAAATCGTCACCGCTGCGCTGCAGGAGGATGTCCAGGGAATCGCCGTCAGTTCGTACCAGGGCGGCCACGTGGAGTTCTTCGAGTACATGGTCGACCTGCTGCGGGCCCGCGGCGGGGAAGGCATCCGGGTCTACGGCGGCGGCGGTGGCGTGATCGTCCCGCACGAGATCGAACGACTGCACCGGTACGGCATCGCCCGGATCTTCTCGCCGGAGGACGGCCAGCGTCTTGGCCTGCAGGGGATGATCGGCGCGATGCTCGCCGAGTGTGACGTCGACCTCACGCCCCACGCCCCGCGCGAACTCGACGCCCTGCGTGACTCCGATCCCGGCCAACGCTGGCGCTCCCTTGCAAAGCTCGTCACTGCGCTCGAGAACGAGACGGCAACGCCCGAGCTGCGCGAGTCGCTCCGCGCGGCAGCCGCGACGACGCGCGTCCCGACGGTCGGGATCACCGGCACCGGTGGCGCGGGCAAGAGCTCGCTGACCGACGAGTTGATCCGCCGCCTTCGCCTCGATCAGGGCGATGCCTTGTCGATCGCCGTGATCTCGATCGACCCGTCGCGCCGCAAGAGCGGCGGCGCACTGCTCGGCGACCGCATCCGCATGAACGCGATCAACCCGTGGCAGGACGGCCCCAAGGTCTACATGCGTTCGCTCGCCACGCGTGAGGCGGGCTCCGAGGTCAGCCGCGCGCTGCCGGACGTGATCGCCGCCTGCAAGGTGGCCGGCTTCGACCTCATCGTCGTCGAGACCTCCGGCATCGGCCAGGGCGATGCGGCCATCGTGCCGCTGGTCGATCTGAGCCTGTACGTGATGACCCCGGAGTACGGCGCCGCGAGCCAGTTGGAGAAGATCGACATGCTCGACTTCGCCAACTTCGTTGCCATCAACAAGTTCGACCGCAAGGGTGCCGCCGACGCGCTCCGTGACGTCGCGAAGCAGGTGCAGCGCAATCGCGGCGACTTCATGAAGCGGCCCGAGGAGATGCCGGTCTTCGGCACGATGGCCGCGCGATTCAACGACGACGGCGTCACCGCGCTCTACCAGGCGATGCTCGTGCACCTGCGCGCGGCGGGCCTGCCTGCCGGGGAATCGCGGCTGCCGATCGTGACGGTTCGCCACTCGACGAACCAGACCCCGATCGTGCCGCCGCAGCGCACGCGCTACCTCGCCGAGATCACCGACACCGTGCGCGGCTACAAGCGACGCTCGCGCGACCAGGCCCGCATCGCCCGTGAACGGCAGCAGGTGCTGGAAGCGCGGAGGATGCTCTCGGCAGAGTGCGGCGAGGAAAACACCAATCTCGAACGTCTGGCGGGCGAGCGCGAAGCGCGTCTCGACGGCCATTCGCGCAAGCTGCTCGCGCAGTGGCCCGACATGCAGAAGGCCTACGCCGGCGACGAGTACGTCGTGAAGATCCGCGACAAGGAGATCCGCACGGCGCTCACGCACACGTCGCTGTCGGGCAGCAAGATCCGTAAGGTGGCACTGCCGCGCTACGAGGACCACGGCGAACTGCTGCAGTGGCTGCTCCTGGAGAACGTGCCCGGCTCCTTCCCCTACACGGCGGGCGTCTTCGCGTTCAAGCGCGAAAACGAGGACCCCACCCGGATGTTCGCGGGCGAAGGCGATCCGTTCCGGACGAACCGCCGCTTCAAGCTGCTCTCGGAAGGCACGCCGGCCAAGCGCCTTTCGACGGCCTTCGACTCCGTCACGCTCTACGGCAACGACCCTGCGGTCCGGCCCGACATCTACGGCAAGGTCGGCAATTCGGGGGTGTCCATCGCGACGCTCGACGACATGAAGGTGCTGTACTCGGGCTTCGACCTGACCGCACCGAACACGTCGGTGTCGATGACGATCAACGGGCCCGCGCCCTCGATCCTCGCGATGTTCATGAACACCGCGATCGACCAGAACCTCGACAAGTTCCGCGCGGACAACGGCCGTGACCCGACCGACGACGAGATGGCGAAGATCCGCGCCTGGGTGCTCGCGAATGTGCGCGGCACCGTGCAGGCGGACATCCTGAAGGAGGACCAGGGCCAGAACACCTGCATCTTCTCGACCGAGTTCAGCCTGAAGGTGATGGGCGACATCCAGGAGTTCTTCGTCCACCACGACGTGCGCAACTTCTACTCGGTGTCGATCTCGGGCTACCACATCGCCGAGGCCGGCGCGAACCCGATCAGCCAGCTCGCGTTCACGCTCTCGAACGGCTTCACGTTCGTCGAGGCGTATCTCGCGCGCGGCATGCACATCGATGATTTCGCCCCGAACCTCAGCTTCTTCTTCAGCAACGGCATGGATCCGGAGTACACAGTGCTCGGCCGCGTCGCCCGGCGCATCTGGGCCGTCGCCATGCGCGAGAAGTACGGCGCGAACGAGCGCAGCCAGAAGCTCAAGTACCACTGCCAGACGAGCGGCCGCAGCCTGCACGCTCAGGAGATCGACTTCAACGACATCCGCACGACGCTGCAGGCGCTCATCGCGACGTACGACAACGCGAACAGCCTGCACACCAACGCGTACGACGAGGCGATCACGACGCCCACCGAGGAGTCGGTACGTCGCGCGATGGCGATCCAGATGATCATCAACCGTGAATGGGGGCTCGCGAAGAACGAGAACCCGAACCAGGGCAGCTTCATCGTCGACGAACTGACGGAACTGGTGGAGGAAGCCGTGCTGAGCGAGTTCGAGGCGATCAGCGAGCGCGGCGGCGTTCTGGGCGCGATGGAACTGGGCTACCAGCGCGGCAAGATCCAGGAGGAGTCGCTGCACTACGAGCACCTGAAGCACACCGGCGAGTACCCCATCATCGGCGTGAACACGTTCCGCAACCCGGCCGGCGACAAGGGCTCGGGCTCAGTGGAACTGGCGCGCTCCACGGAAGACGAGAAGCAGTCCCAGCTCGAACGCCTACGGATGTTCCACGAGCAGCACGCGGCCGAGAGCGGCATGATGCTCGATCGCCTTCGTCAGGCGGTGATCCGCAACGAGAACGTGTTCGCCGTGCTGATGGAAGCGGTGCGCTGCTGCTCGCTCGGGCAGATCACCAGCGCGCTGTTCGAGGTCGGAGGCCAGTACCGCCGCAGCATGTGAACGCCACCGGCGGCCGCGCCACGCAGATGCAGGCAGAACGGGCGGTGCGCCGAGCGCCCGCCCGTTGCTATTTCCGACCCGACGCGGCGTCCCTCGCACGCAGCTTCGAGGCAACGTACTCCGCGTGCGGCACATAGAGCAGGTCGGCGACCTTGCGGATCAGGTGCTGCTCCCACGAGGAGAGCGTGTTGTCCGCGTATGCGACCTCCCACATGTGCTCGATCACGCGGACGCGCTGGGCGGGCGAGAAGTGCTGATTCAGCAACGACGTGAAGCGGTGGTAGTCCGTGGCCTCCCGGGCCTCGGCTTCGGCGAGTGCCACGAGCTCGTCCGCCTCCAGCGGCGTGAGTCCGAACTTGGTGTTCACGGCCTGCTGGACGGCCTCCCGCTCGGCGGCTTCGAGCCCACCGTCGAGCCGCACCACCTCCACCAGCAGCGCCGCCGTCGCCAGTGCGAGGTTGTGCGGATCGTTCGTGCTGTGGGCGGGGTCGGCGCCGAAGTGCCGGTCGAAGAAATCGCGGATGGTATCGATCATGGGATACAGGTGACGAGACTGGGACGCCAGTGTAGCGACGCCCCCGCGCCCTGCGGGCGCGTTTCGGTCAGATCGGGGCGCTGGAGGACATCGGGGTTTCCTGCCGGATGGCGCCCCGCCGCCGCGTAACGAAGCCACGGTGCGCGAGGATGCCGACCAGCATGGCTGGCAGGAAGACCCAGGTCTCCCACGTCGGCGATGCGATCAGCGCGATCCCCGGACCCGGGCAGTAGCCGGTGACGCCCCAGCCGATGCCGAAGAGCACGGCGCCCGCGACGAGCGGACGGTCGATGCGCGTCGACTCGGGAAGTTGGTACCGTGCAGCGAGCAGGGGCGCCGGCCTGCGCAGCACGAACCGGAACGCCACGAGGGTCACGCCCACTGCGCCACCGAGCACGAAGAGCAGCGTCGGGTCCCACGCGCCAAGCGGATCGAGAAAGCCGAGCACCCGGGCGGGCTGGGTCATGCCGGAGAGCACCAGACCGAGTCCGAACAGGAAGCCGGCGGCGACGCTGACGAGGAGCCGCGCCATCACGCCACCCCGAAGCCGTGGCGGACGATCATCGCGGTGACGACGCCAGTGCCGAGGAACACGAGCACCGCGACCAGCGATCGCAGCGACAGCCGACCCAATCCGCACACGCCGTGGCCGCTCGTGCATCCGTTGCCGAGCGATGTGCCGAAACCCACCAGCAGGCCACCCGCGGCGAGCAGCCACGGCGGAAACGCCGCCCGGGCCTCCGGCACGAGGCCTGTCGCGCCCTGGAACACGGCGACACCGGCGACGAGACCGGCCAGGAACAGCAGGCGCCAGGGCACATCCGCAGCAGGCGCGCCGACGAGCCCGCCGAGCAGATTGCTGATGCCTGCGATGCGACCGTTCAGGGAGAGAAGAAGCACGGCGGAGAGGCCGATGAGAATGCCGCCGCCAAGGGCGGCTGACGGGTCGAAGGGGGCAAGCATCATGCGCGTGGGTCGTCTGGGATCGAAGAAAGTGGGCTCACCGCGAGGCGATGGTTGTCGGGCAGGGTCGGGAAAGTACGCCGCTGCCTTGCCTCCGGGAACGATCGTTTCGAACTAAGGTTATGCCGGCTCCGGCGCATGACCGCGCGCGTCGGCGCCATCCGGTGGATCGCCGGCGCCGGCGCGGCCGTCCAGCAGGGCGCGGATCTGGGCGAGTTCATCCACCTGTTTCTGGAGCACCACGCGCTGCGTCTCGAGCACCTTGCAGCGCTCGTTGGTCACGTTGATGTCGCCACTCACCTTGCGGACGTTCTCGATGCGCCGCTCGAGCAGCCGCTGGTGACTGCGGAGGTGGTCGGACAACGGAACGAGCGAATTGCCGAGCCAGATCTCGAAGTCCTTTCGCACGAGGCGGAACACCGTCCGTGCCTCGGTGACGAGCTGTTCGTAGAAGTTGCGCACCACGACGAATTTCGGGAACGCAACGTTCACCGGATCGGAACAGAACGCCTCCGTGGATTGCTTGAGCTGCCCCATGCGCACCACGTGCTTCTGGAGATTGAGCTGCGGCGGTTGCAGCTTCGGAAAGGCGTACTGCTCGTGGAAGGTCTTGTAGACGTCGTCGACGAAGTCGGTGGTGCTGTTCGCGAAGTCGAGCATGCTGTTGGAGTAGCCGCCGAACTGGTCGAAGAGCGCCCGCATGCTGCGCATGAGGCCGGCGGTGGTCCAGCTCCCCTCTATCGTCTTGTGGTTCTCGGAGAAGACGTGATCCAGTTCGTCGTCGGCCAGCGTCGCGATGAGCTGATGGCCCTTGCGAAGCACCGACCCGTAGTGCTCCTTGAAGGCGTCGACCGAATGCTGGTAGGTCGTCTTCTCGCGCTCGAGGCGTGTGAGCATCACGCGGGCGAGTTCGCGGTTCTTGCCGGCGAGCTGGGTCAGGTCCTTCAGCTCGGTCACGGCTGTCTCGAGCTCGCTGCGGGCCGTCTGGAGGGAACCGTCCACGAGCACACCGATCTCGCGCTGCACGGCGGAGCGCAGGATCTCCTGCTTCGCGGGGATGATCTCCTCGGCGAGCAGCGCCTCCAGCTCGCGGATCCGGCTGCGCTCCAGCATCGCCTCGTCGTCGCGCACGCGCGCAACGAGCGCCTTCTGCGCCGAGAGCGCGATGACGTGCTCCCGCGGCAGGTCGAGGATGCGCGCAGTGTCGTTCACCTGACGGGCAAGCTCGGCGGCGGATTCGGCCTCGGTCTTGAGGTCGTCCCACAAGAGGTCGATCTTGTTCAGCACGACGACGGAGCGCGCGACGCGCCCTTTCACGTACTTCTGCCAGACGGACAGATCGCTCTTCGTGACGCCCGTGTCGGTGGCCAGCAGGAAGAGGACTGCGTGGGCGTTGGGGATCATGCTCACCGTCAGTTCGGGCTCGCTGCCGAGCGCGTTGAGGCCGGGCGTGTCGAGGATCACGAGGCCGCTCTTCAGCAGCGGGTGCGGAAAGTTGATGAGCGCGTGCCGCCAGGCCGGGATCTCCACGCGCTGGAGTTTCTTCTCGAGCACGGTGGTCGTGTAGAGGTCGCCCTCCGCGAGCAGGCCGAGACCGCGCGCCACCTCGACCTCCACGGTCTTGGTCTGGGCGAGCATCCCGAAGGCCTTGGCGATCTCCTCCCGGTTGGCGAGGTCGAGGCGTACCTTCACCCAGTCGTGGGGCCGATGCTTGCACGCGAGGATGGTCTCGTTGCGCGCGCGGGTCTCGATCGGCAGGAGCCGGATGTAGGGCTCCTCGCCCGGATCGAAGAAGATCTCGGTGGGGCACATGGTCGTGCGCCCGACGGTCGAGGGCAGCAGCCGCTGCTTGTAGTCGGAGAAGAACATGGCGTTGATCAACTCGGACTTCCCGCGCGAGAACTCGGCGAGGAAGGCGAGCACCATGCGATCGTTCCGAAGCGTCTCGGCGAGGTCGTAGAGGCGCAGCGATCGCTGGATGTCCACGTGCCCGTGACTGTCGAGCCAACCGTGGTACGCCTCGATGCCGGCGCGCAGCTGCTCGCGCCATTCGCTGTATCGAGTCACCAGGGTTTCGAGCTGGGTCACGCCGATTCTCCGCTCGCGAGACGCGCCGCCGCGCCAGGGCCGGCACCCCGCACCTGCACCGTCTTGCGCCGCCCGCCCGCCCCGCGAAGGATCTCGACATCCCGCTGGGGCACCGAGAGGCGCTCTGCCAGGAACCGCACCAGCGCCCGATTGGCCTCGCCGTCCACGGGTGGGGCGGCGAGGCGCAGTTTCAGGCGCTCGCCGTGGAGGCCCTCGACAGATGTCTTCGATGCGCCGGGTTGAATGTGCAGCTCGAGGATGAGCACGTCGATGGCCGGATCGTAACGCACCCACGCCGGGTGACCGTTCGACACCGGCTGTTCGACCACCTCAGCCGCCGAAGAGGCTCAGCAGGGCGCCTCCAAACCACGGCAGCAGCATCTGCACCACCAGCTGCAGCGCCACCAGCAGGAGCAGCGGCGAGAGATCCACATTGCCCACGGGCGGCACACGCTTCTGAATGGGCCGCAGGAACGGGCGTGTCAGCGCGTTCACCACCGGGGCGATGGGGCTGTGTTGACCGACCCACGACAGCACCGCCTGCACGATGAGTGCACCCATCAGGATGTAGAGGCTGGTCCGCACGACCGCGATGACTGCCATCACGGCGAGCGCGATGATCGGCAGGCCGGCCATCGACGTCAGGATGTGGGTGATGATCAGCAGGAGGAACTGCGTCAGCCAGGCGAGCACCAGCGTCGACAGGTCGAGCCCCGCCCACCCGGGAATCACGCGCCGCGCGGGGCGGACGATCCAGTCGGTCAGCGCGGCGATGAACTGCGAGATCTGGTTGCGGGCCGGCGCGCGCGCGATCTGAAGATAGAACCGCACCAGGAGTGCGGCGACGAAGAGTCCGAGAAACGTGTCGAGCAGGAAGACGAGTGCCTGAAGGAGCATGGGGGATCAGTCCTTCCCGAAGGCGTCGCCGAGTTCGCGGGAGCGCACTGCCGCGGCCTCGATGGCCTCGACGAACGCGGCCTTCGCGCCACGGGACTCCAGCACTTCGAGAGCCCGCTGCGTGGTGCCGCCCTTGGAGGTCACACGCTCGCGCAGCACCGCGGCCGTTTCCGGGCTCGCCTCGGCAAGCTTCGCGGCGCCCAGCACCGTGTGGACGCTCAGCGTACGGGCAGCGGCCGCATCGAACCCGAGCTTCCGCGCGGCCTCCTGCATCGCCTCGATCAGGTAGAAGGCGTAGGCCGGTCCGCTGCCGGAGAGCGCGGTGACGGCGTCGAGCTTGCCCTCCTCGTCGACCCAGAGCACCTGGCCGACAGCCGCCAGCAGACCATGGACAGCCTCGCGGTCGCTGGCGGTCACCCCTGGCAGCGCGAACGCTGCGGAGATCCCGGAACGGATGAGGGCGGGCGTGTTCGGCATGACCCGGACGATGCGATCGTGTCCGCCGAGCCATCGGGACAGATCGGCGGTCCGGATCCCGGCCGCGATGCTCACGACGATGGCGTCGCCGCATGCGGCAGAGACCGCCGCGACGGCCGGGCGCATCTGCTGAGGCTTCACTGCCAGGATGAGGCATTCCGCGCCCTCGGCTGCCTCCGCGCCACTGGCGACTGCCACGACGCCCAGCGTGGTGGCGATGCGCTCGCGCGCGTCGGGGTCGATCTCCGCGACCCGGAGATCGGCGGGATTGGCCCCCTGCTGCAGGAGACCTCCGATGATGGCGTTGGCCATGTTGCCGCCGCCGATGAACGCGATCTTCATGCGTGTTCCGTCGTTGCCTGCGTCTTGCCGTGGTGGGAGCGACACGGCAGCACCGCGCCCGCGCCCCCTGGAAAAAACGAACGGGAGGCAGGCATGGCCCCCCGTCCGCGGGACTTCCTTGCCGGAGCCGCCCGGCGACTACAGACCTTCGGCAACCTTCTTCGCGTTGCCGAGGCACGCCTTGTAGAGGCCACCGACGAGATTCATCATGGCCGGATCATCGGTCTCGGCCGTCGGATCGTCCTTCGCGCGCCGCTTGTAGCTCGCCAGCCAGACGATCTCGCTGTAGCCACCCATGTCGTAGACGCGGACGGTGGAGACGTAGTCCACGATCGGCAACGGTGACTCGATGATCTTGTACTTGTAGGTGCGGCCGGCGGGGTCGAGCGCCAACAGCTCTTCGGTGAAGGTGGGGCCATCCTTGAGAGTGATCGCGCGGACCGAACCCACGGCATTGCCGCCACTCACGATCTCTGTCTTGGAGAATGCCGGGCACCACGACTCGAGGGCGTCCCAGCGGGCCACGGCAGCGAAGGCCTTGGCGGCAGGGGCGGACACGCGGATGGATTCGTACGTGTTGAGTGTGTTCCAGGCCGATTCAGCCATGGCGGCCGTGCTCAACAAACCCAGCGTCAGGATGGACGCCTGCAGTGCCTTGATCATTTCCTCTCCCTTTGTCGACTTTCCGCAGCGGGTGCCGCGGTGAACGCCGAGTATAACGAGGCGGACGTCTCCTGCGCCCCCTCCGAAGGGGTAGCGCGTCAGGGGGCGGGAGACCTTTGACCGAAGAGCGCGCGCCCCACCCGGACCATCGTCGCGCCTTCCAGGATGGCGCTCTCGAGATCGTCGGACATGCCCATCGACAAGGTGTCCAGAGGGCCGACGGCAGGCACCAGCGCGTCACGTAATTCCCGCAGGTGACGGAAACGGGCCCTTTGCAGGGCTGCATCGGGGGTGGGTTCGGGGATGGCCATCAGGCCACGGAGCCGCAGGCGCGGAAGGCTGGCGACCAGGCCCGCGAGGGCGGGAAGTTCCGACGGGGCCACGCCGCTCTTGGAGGCCTCGCCGCTCACGTTGACCTGGAGGCAGACGTCGAGCGGCGGGAGATGATCGGGGCGCTGCATGGCCAGGCGCTCGGCGATCTTGGCGCGATCGACCGAATGCACCCACTGGAAGGCCTCGGCCACGACGCGCGTCTTGTTGCTCTGGAGCGGCCCGATGAAATGCCAGACGAGATCGGCACTGACGAGGGCCGCCTGCTTCGGGACCGTCTCCTGGAGATAGCTCTCCCCGAACTCCCGCTGACCCGCTTCGCGCAGGGCCAGGATGGCCTCGGCGGGGAACGTCTTGGAGACGGCGATCAACCGGATGCCGGCGGGATCACGACCGGCGAGGCGTGCAGCCATCGCGATCCGGGACAGCACGACTTGCAACCGTTCCGACGCAGACTCGATAATTCTTCGCACCCTGCAGTGATGACCGGATGATGTACCGGCCCGTATAGTTCCCGACGGTAGTTCCAGGCGGGCCCGCAGCCCTGGGGAGTGGCGCAGCCCCGGGAGTGGCCGGCACGCTAATGGCTTTCGGATGCCCCTCACGCCCCGTCCCGACCGCGAGGATTATAGATGGACATCTCCGAACTGCTCGCCTTCGTCGTGAAGAACAAGGCCTCCGACCTGCACCTGTCGTCGGGCCTCCCGCCGATGATCCGCGTGCACGGTGACGTGCGGCGGATCAACCTGCCCCCCATGGAGCACAAGGACGTGCACGCCATGGTGTACGACATCATGAACGACGGGCAGCGGAAGCACTACGAGGAAACCCTCGAGTGCGATTTCTCGTTCGCCATCCCCAACCTCGCCCGCTTCCGCGTGAACGCCTTCGTCCAGCAGCGCGGCGCTGCCGCCGTGATGCGGACCATCCCTTCCAAGGTGCTCACGCTCGAAGAGCTGAAGGCCCCCTCGATCTTCAAGGAGATCGCCAAGTACCCGCGTGGCGTGGTCCTGGTGACGGGGCCCACCGGATCCGGCAAGTCGACGACGCTGGCGGCCATGGTGAACGACATCAACGAGAACGATCACGGGCACATCCTGACGGTGGAGGACCCCATCGAGTTCGTGCACGAATCGAAGAAGTGCCTGATCAACCAGCGGGAGGTCGGCCCGCACACGCTTTCGTTCTCGAATGCCCTGCGATCGGCGCTGCGCGAAGACCCGGACGTGATCCTGGTCGGTGAGATGCGCGACCTCGAAACGATCCGCCTCGCGATGACTGCGGCCGAGACCGGGCACCTGGTGTTCGGTACCCTGCACACGAGTTCCGCCGCCAAGACGATCGACCGGATCATCGACGTGTTCCCGGCAGCGGAAAAGGAGATGGTGCGGGCGATGCTGTCGGAGTCCCTGCGGGCCGTGATCTCCCAGACCCTGCTGAAGACGAAGGACGGTTCTAGCCGTGTGGCCGCCCACGAGATCATGATCGGCACCCCGGCCATCCGGAACCTGATCCGGGAGGCGAAGGTGGCGCAGATGTATTCGGCGATCCAGACCGGCCAGCAATACGGCATGCAGACGCTGGACCAGAATCTCCAGACGCTCGTTCAACGGGGCGTCGTGTCGGCCGCGGAAGCGCGCTCGAAGGCCGCCAACAAGGATCTGTTCCCCGGCTGATCCGGCCAGGGGAACGCTATGCCCGGGTGACGCGCGTGCGCGCCGCCCTGGCCGGAGGAGTGGAAAAATGGATCGCGATCAGGCCATCAAGTTCATTCACGACCTGCTGCGCGCGATGGTCGGCAAGAAGGCATCGGACCTCTTCCTGACGGCCAGCTTCCCGCCCGCCTTCAAGCTCGACGGGAAGATGACGCCGGTGTCCAGCCAGAGCCTCACGGCCGTCCACACGGCGGAACTCGCCCGCGCCATCATGAACGACCGCCAGGCGGCGGAGTTCGAGCGCAACAAGGAATGCAATTTCGCCATCAATCCCCCGGGCATCGGGCGCTTCCGCGTGAACGCCTTCGTGCAGCAGGGTCGGGTCGGGCTGGTGCTGCGGACGATCAACACCCAGATCCCGAAGCTGGAGGATCTCGGTCTGCCGGAGACCCTGAAGGACATCGTGATGACCAAGCGCGGTCTGGTCATCGTGGTCGGCGCGACGGGTTCGGGCAAGTCGACGACCCTCGCGGCGATGATCGGTTACCGGAACGAGAACAGCCAGGGTCACATCATCACGATCGAGGACCCGATCGAGTACGTGCACGAGCACCGCAACTGCGTCGTCTCGCAACGCGAGGTGGGCGTCGACACGGAGTCCTGGGAGGCGGCGCTCAAGAACACCCTCCGGCAGGCGCCCGACGTGATCCTGATCGGCGAGATCCGGGAGCGCGAGACGATGGAGCACGCCATCGCCTTCGCCGAAACCGGCCACCTCTGCATGTGCACGCTGCACGCGAACAGCGCCAACCAGGCGCTGGACCGGATCATCAACTTCTTCCCGGAAGAACGCCGCGCCCAGCTGCTGATGGACCTCTCGCTCAACCTGAAGGGCATGATCTCCCAGCGGCTCATCCCCAAGCGCGACTCGAAGGGCCGCTCGGCCGCGATCGAGATCCTGCTGAATTCACCGCTCATCTCCGACCTGATCTTCAAGGGCGACGTGCACGAGATCAAGTCGATCATGGCGAAGTCGCGCGAACTCGGCATGCAGACCTTCGACCAGGCCCTGTTCGACCTCTACGAAGGCGGCCACATCACGTACGAGGACGCCCTGCGGAACGCCGACTCGATGAACGAACTGCGCCTCGCGATCAAGCTGCAGGGCAAGGACGCCAAGGACCGCGACATGATGTCGGGGCTGGATCACCTCAACATCGTCTAGGCACTCGGGCTCGCCTGCTCCGCAAACGCCGTTCCCCGGTTCGTCCCCGCCACCACCTTGTATTCGAACAACCGGCATTCGAGCGGCCCGTTGAAGAGCGGCGTGCGGCGGGAGGCCTTCAGCCCGATCCGTTTCGCGAGTTCCATGTCGGCCGAGAAGAGGTAGGCGCGCCAGCCGGGCCAGGCCTTCTTCAGGCGATCCCCAAGCAGCGGATAGAAGGCACGCAGGCGTTCGGTGTCGCCCATGCGCTCGCCGTAGGGCGGGTTGGCGATCATCACGCCAGGCGTTCCGGGTGGCTCGAGTTCCAGCGCGTCGACGCGACGCAGTTCCACGAAGTCGAGCACGCCGGCGGCCTCGAGGTTCGCCCGCGTCGCCTCGATCGCCGCGGGGTCGATGTCCGAGCCGTACAGCATCGGCTTCGGACGGCCCTCGGGGACAGTCATCGCGGCGCCACGCGTGCGCTTCCAGAGATCCGCATCGAACACCGCGAGCCGCTCGAAACCGAAGCGCCGTCCGGCGCCGGGAGCGAGCCCGAGGGCCATCTGCGCCGCTTCCGAGAGGAAGGTTCCGCCACCGCACATCGGATCCACGAGCGGCTCGTCGGGCCGCCAACCCGTCAGGCGGAGGATCCCCGCCGCGAGGTTCTCCCGCAGCGGTGCATTGGTGACTTCGCGCCGGGCCCCGCGCTTGAAGAGGGCCTCGCCGGAGGTGTCGAGGTAGAACGTGACATCGCGGTCGGTGAGGAAGGCCTGCACACGGGCGTCGGGATCCGTGGTGTCGACACTCGGGCGCGACCCCGTCTCGGCGCGGAAGCGGTCGCATACCGCATCCTTCACCCGAAGCGTGACGAACTCGAGGCTGCGCACCGGGCTGCGGATGGCAGAGACATCGACCCGCAGGGTCTGCTCCACGTCGAACCAGGTGTTCCACGGGAGATCGATCGCGGCGCGATAGATGTCGTGTTCGTCGCGATAGCGCGCGGAGCCGACCCGCCAGAGCACGCGGCTCGCGATGCGGCTCATCAGGTTCACCCGGTAGCAGTCGGCCCAGCTGCCGGTGAAGGACACGCCACCGGGCACCTCCTCCACACCGCCGATTGCGAGTTCGCCGAGTTCGGCGGCCAGTGCAGCTTCGAGACCGCGCGGGCACGAGCAGAAGAAGCGGTCCAGTGTCGATGCGCCGGTTTCGCGCCTGCGTCTCTGTGGCATGCAAGGATCTCCGCATCGGGATGCCCGATCACCATCGGGGCGGCGGCGATCGGAGCAAAGGCGGGAGCATGCCTCACGGCGCCCTGGGTGGCGACCCCAACCGGCGGATCACCCCGGACTGGCCCCGCCCCGGGCGGCGGGACTTCGATGTACCAGGTCGGTGGTCAGGCCCGGAAGTGGGCAACCGCGGCGTTCAGGCTGCGCGACGCGTCAGCGAGGGAGAGCGCCTCCGCATGGGCATCGACGCTGGACGCGCTGTTGCTTTCGGCCTGACGGGCGATCTCCTCGGCCCGGGCGGCAATGTCGCGGACGGCATCGGTCTGGGTCCGCACCGACTCGGCGATGTCGCGGGTGAGGCTGCCGATACGCTCGGTGCTGTGCAGGATGGCCACCATGGACTCGCCTGCACGCGCCACCTGCTCGACACCTTCGCGGGCGATCACGCTGCCGTTCTGCATGGCGTCCACGGCGCGGGTCGTATCGCTCTGGATGGAACCGATGACCTTGCTGATCTCGGTGGTCGCGCCGGCGGAACGCTCGGCGAGCTTGCGCACTTCGTCGGCCACGACCGCGAAGCCGCGGCCCTGCTCACCGGCGCGCGCCGCCTCGATGGCGGCATTGAGCGCCAGCAGGTTGGTCTGGTCCGCGATGTCCTTGATCACCTGGACGATGCCCGTGATCTCCTGGGAACGGCTGCCGAGGGTCTGGATGATCGAGGCCGACTGCGCCACGTTGTCGGCGATGCGGTGCATGCCCTCGGTCACGGAACGCACGGTCTGTTCGCCGGCGGAGGCCATGCTGCCGGCGTCACCGGCCAGCTGTTCTGCGGCTCGGGTGTCCTCGGCGATCTTCTCGATGTTGCGGGTCATCTGCTCGGCAGCCACGGCGGCTTCGGTCACCGACTGACGCTGGCTGGTGGAGCCGTCGCGGATGCTGGTGGCGCGATCCACAGTGCGCTCGCTCGCCGTCGAGACGGTCGACAGATACGAGAACACTCCCCTGAGGCCCGACTGGAAGTTGTCCATCAGGTTGTTGAATGCCTTCATGACCGAGGCGATCTCGTCGTCGCCTTGGACCGGCATGCGGCGGGACAGATCGCCGTCGCGGCCGATCTCCTGCATGGTGTTGCCGAACGCGCGCAGTGCGTCGACCGGGCGGGCGATGCTGCGCGTGAGCCACCAGAGCAGGGCACCAAAGACGGCGCACAGGCCGGCCATCCAGATGCCGACGTGCTTGAGCGATCCGAGGAAGATGGCGTCGACGTCGTCGGTGTAGATGCCGGAGCCGACGACCCAGCCCCAGGGCTCGTACAGCATCACGTAGGAGATCTTGTGCACCGGCTCGGCGGAACCGGCCTTGGGCCAGTAGTAGTCGACGAAACCCTGCTTGTCCCGTCGCACCAATTCGTTCATCGAGCCGTAGACCTTCTTCCCCTTGGGATCCGCGATGTCAGAGCGGTCCTGACCTTCCATCTCGGGCTTCGCCGCGTGCATCACCACCACCTGCTGCAGGTCGTGGATCCAGTAGTACTCCTTGCCCTCGTAGCGCATGGCCCGCAGCGCTTCCTTCGCAGCCGACTTCGCGGCATCGGGCGACATCTTGCCGTCGTCGGCCAGCTTGCCGTAGTGGGCCACCAGGGAATAGCCGACCTCGACGACGTTCCGGGTCTTCGCCTTGCGGTCTTCCACGAGGATGTCCCACTCTTCCTCGAGGGTCACACCCAGCGCGAACAGAACGCCGACCGCACCGATGCCCATCAGGGCCCAGAGCTTCATCCGGATGCTGAGTTGATTCAGAAATGACATGCGAAGCCTCACGTGACGTTGCCGGACGGGCGCCGGCGCAATTCGACCTCCCGTGATTCGGGACGCGTGAGGCTGTTACGGAGATCGGGTGGGGTACTTTAGGGAGCCCCGTCACAAGGCCGCGTGGATGTCGATCTCTAGCTTGCGGCGGTGGTTGCGGTAGCGGGCCACGCTTCGGATGCTGGCGGCCAGCGACTGACCCCGATCGAGCATGCGCGCCACGTCGGCGTTGTCCGTCCGCGGCAGATAGCCGAGCAACCGCCCCCGCCACTCCACGCGCACTGCGTCGGGATCGTCCGGATTCGTCGGTTCGCGCACCAGCACGAGCACGTCACCCGGAGCGAGGTCGGCCCAGACCGCCTTGGCCTCGTGGTGTGCGAGACCCGCAGTGAGCGTGGTCTGGATCAGCACGCGGGCAACCACCGAGGGCGCCTTCTGCGCCAGTGCAGGTCCGGCCAGCGCAGCGGCGAGGACCACCGCGGCGAACGGATTTCGCATCGAAGGGGGCACGGGTAAGCTTCGCTCCGTCGAGAACGCATGGATGCCGGCCGAGTATGCCCCAGCAGGACGACGACGATGCACCGCTCCGGTATCCCATCGCCCAGGCGGGCACGGGACGCGACTTCGAGTTCCTCTCGGGGGAACCTGTGCCCCTCAAGGTGTGGTTGCCCGAAAGTGTCGAAGCGCTGCTCGAGGCGTGGGCCACGCGGCTCGGTGTCTCCAAGGCGGGCCTGGTCACCCAGCTCCTGTTCGCGCACCTGTACGGCTGGTGCGACCTGCACGCCCACTATGGCGACGAGGCCGGATGGGCCGTGCCCCGCCCTCGGCACGCGG
Source organism: Betaproteobacteria bacterium Ga0077532 (assembly GCA_001464895.1). Classification (GTDB taxonomy): domain Bacteria; phylum Pseudomonadota; class Gammaproteobacteria; order Burkholderiales. The sequence continues at coordinate 393,525 of LNEE01000062.1, read as the reverse complement.
CATCGCGCTCCCCTACCTACCGACCCGACCTCGGCAAGAACATCGCCGACGTCCGTGCGTACGTCCCCGCCAGGATGCGCGACGACCTCACCCGCCTGGCCGAGAAGCACGGCCTGAAGATGTCTGCCTACGCGCGCCGGGTGATCCTCGACCAGTTCCTCGGCCGCATGCCGGTCCCGATCGAACTGCCGGAACCACCCTTCGACGAACCCGGCTGAGGTCGACAGCCGATCACCACCGCGCCGGCGGATCCGGGACGAACCGGGCCGGGAACGGCTGGGGATTGCGGGACGGCAACGGCGGCTGGGGAATCACGCCCAGGGCGACAAGATTCGCGCGGCTGTCGTAGCGGATCGCGATGATCTCGTCCGGCGTGTCGGTGGCGCGCTCGAAGTTCGTGTACCGGACCGTCGACGTCTCGATGCGGCCGTGGCCGGTTCCGAGACTCTTCTGCACCGGTGCCGCGGCACGATCCTGGGCGGCGCCTGCGGGCGCGTCGGCTTCCGCCCGCCGGCTGCGCATGGCATCGCTGCTGTTCTCGAACGGCGCCTCGCGCATCTCCTGGCTGATGGGCGGCGCCTCGGGTTTGCGCCGGAACACCGCCACCCCGATCACGCCGACGTTGTCCGGGCGCCCGGTGCGCGTGGCGTAGGCGTTGTCGAGGGAGGTGAACGTGAAGGCGGCGACCCGGGAGAGGTCCTTGCGCCATCCCCGTATCGGTGCTGTCGAGCCGGGTGCGAGGACGTACCCGGATTGGGTCGGCGATGCCGTCTCGCCCGTGACCACGTTGACGCCGTCGACGGACGTCACCGCGAGGAGCGCCTCTCCCGCAGCATTGCGCAAGCGGATCTCGTAGCGGGCTCCGGGCTGGCCCGCGACGTACCACTGCCCGTCGGCGTGATACGTGGGCAGGGTCTGACCGGTGGTGCGATCGACGATGGCGACGTCCGCAAGGCTGCCCACCGCGTGGGCGTGGGTGGCCACGGCCCCCAGGGCGAAGACGGTGGGCACAGCGAAAGCCGCGAAAATCGCGCGGGCCTGAAGGCGCATCTGCATGGCATGCTCCTTGGGTGAGGGATACACACCTTGAAACGGCCACCCCGTCGGAACGGGGTTCGGCGACCCGGGCGCCTTTACTACACCGGCGGCGGCAACTCCCACTCCCACACTTCGCCGTCCTCGGGATGCCGCACCCGTCCGACCAGACGGAAACCCAGCTTGCGCAACACCTTGGTCGAAGCGTTCTCCTCCGGGAGCGTCAGGGCGACGACGACGATGCCGGGCATCTCCGCGCGCGCCATCTCGATCAGGGTGAACGCCATGGCCGTCGCGTATCCCCGCCCCTCGAACTCCGGAAAAGTGAAGTACGCGATCTCGACCTGATCGTCGCGCGGTGCTGACTTGAAGGCACAGGTCCCCACGCACTGCCCGTCGATCAGGCACAGATAGCAGATCCAGGGTGGCACGAACCCGGCCGATCGATAGAGCGCCGCGGAGGCCATGCAGGCGCCGCGCGCCGCGTCGGAGAGCGTGTTGGTGTAGGCCTCCGGCGCGCCGTCCTGTCCGATCCGGATGAGTTGCGGCCGCGGACGTGTCGCCGCCGCCACGGAGGGATTCGCATGGTTGCCGAGCTCCGGATGCTCGAGCTTGGCCACCTCCGCGAGATCCCATTCACCGTCGTGCCGGTACAGGCGCAGTCCGCGGCGCGGATAGTCCACGATGTCGACCGGGAGGCGCTGCCCCATCACGAGACACACCAGCGGCTCGTCACCCGAGTTCAGCAGTTCGTGGCCCACGCCGTTGGCCGGAAACCCGATGAAATCGCCGGGGCCGATGCGCACCGTGCGCTCGCCGATGGTGGCGGAACCGAAACCCGAGAGGACATAGACGCACTCCTCCTCGTACCGATGCGCATGGAACTCGGTCGAGGCGTCGCCGGGCGCCACCGTGATGAGGTGTACGCCGATCCGGGTGAGGCCAGTGGCATCGCCCAGCGATTTGTCGATCCGGATCGCGTCCGGGTGGAGAAAGTGCACTTTCCTCGTGCCTTCCAGCCGCGCGATGTCCTCCGCACTCAGATACATGTGTCCTTGGCCCCCCAGTGCCAGATGCGCCGGGTCCGTACCCGGCGAATGATTTGCGCGATTGTCGCGCGGATGCCGGTCGCCGTGTTGGGCGCATCGCGCTTCGGTCCGCCTTTCGCACCCATATGGCATGGCACGCGGTTTCGCGTAGGCTCCGACCCCCATGAAGGATTTCGACACCATCGTGATCGGCGCTGGCGCCGCTGGAATGATGTGCGCCGCCACGGCTGGCCAGCGCGGCCGCCGCGTGCTGCTCGTCGACCACGCCGTGCGCATCGGCGAGAAGATCCGCATCTCGGGGGGCGGGCGCTGCAATTTCACCAACCTCCACTGCCGGCCCGAGAACTTCGTCTCCCGCAATCCTCACTTCTGCCGATCGGCCCTGGCGCGCTACACGGCGGCCGACTTCATCGGACTCGTCAAGCGCCACGGGATCGCGTTCCACGAGAAGACGCTCGGCCAGCTGTTCTGCGACGGGAGCGCCGTGCAGATCATCGACATGCTGCGGGCGGAGTGCGAAGACGGCCACGTCGCGTGGCGCACCGGCTGCGAGATCCGTGCGGTGACGCGGGACGGCGACGGGTTCGTCGTCGATACCGCCGCAGGCGTCTTCACGGGCACCTCAGTGGTCGTGGCCACGGGCGGGCTGTCGGTCCCGAAGATCGGTGCGAGCCCGTTCGGATACCGGCTCGCGGAACAGTTCGGACTCACCGTCGTGCCGCCCCGGCCGGGCCTGGTCCCGCTGGCCTTCGACGCTGCGGAGCTGGCCCGGTACGGTGATCTCTCCGGCATTTCTCTCGAAGCGGTGGTCAGCGCCGACGGCCCACGTTTCCGCGAGGCATTGCTGCTCACCCACCGTGGCCTGTCCGGGCCGGCCATCCTGCAGGCGTCGTCGTACTGGCAGCCAGGCACGCCGATCCATGTCGACCTGCTGCCCGACCACGATGCCCACGCCCTGCTGGCGGCGGCGCGTCAGTCCCGGTCGACCCCCGCGTCCGTGCTTTCGGATGTCCTGCCGAAGCGCTTCGCGCAACAGTGGTGCGAGGCGATGGGCGCCACGCGTTTCATGGCAGAACTGCCCGAGCGGACGGTGCGCGCCGTCGCCGACGCCCTGCACGACTGGCAGGTGAAGCCGTCCGGGACCACGGGCTATCAGAAGGCCGAGGTCACGGTGGGCGGCGTCGACACCCGCGGGATGTCCTCGAAGACGATGGAATCGGCCGCGGTGCCCGGCCTGTACTTCATCGGGGAGGTCGTCGATGTGACCGGCTGGCTGGGCGGCTTCAACTTCCAGTGGGCCTGGAGTTCGGGCGTGGCGGCGGGCCGGTCGGTCTGAACACCCGACACCGCGCCGGACCCGGGAGCCCTCGATTAGAATCCCGGGTCCTCCCTTTCCACCCGACCCAGAGCTCTCCATGCAGATCCAGACCATCGGCGTCGTCGGCGCCGGCACCATGGGCAACGGCATCGCCCAGGCCTTCGCCGTCGCCGGCTACTCCGTCATCCTCAACGACATCGCCCAGGCCCCGCTCGACCGGGGCATGAAGAACGTCGATGGCAGCCTCGAGCGCCTGGTGAAGAAGGACAAGATGACGGCCGAAGCCAAGGCCGCGGCACTCGCGCGCATCACGGCCACACCGGACATCACCGCCCTCACCGGCGTCGATCTCATCATCGAGGCCGCCACCGAGAACCTCGCGCTCAAGCTGGACCTCTTCGGCCGCCTCGACGGCCTGGCGAAGCCCGAGGCGATCATCGCCTCCAACACGTCGTCCATCTCCATCACGAAGCTCGCCGCCGCCACGAAGCGTTCGTCCCAGGTGATCGGGATGCACTTCTTCAACCCTGTGCCCGTGATGCAACTGGTCGAGGTGATCCGCGGCCTGCAGACGTCCGACCAGACCTACACCGCCATCGAGGCCCTCTCGAAGGCCGTCGGCAAGGCGCCGGTCCAGGTGCGCAACTCGCCCGGATTCGTCGTGAATCGCATGCTCTGCCCGATGATCAACGAGGCCATCTTCGCGTTCTCGGAAGGGCTCGCCACCGCGCAGGAGATCGATGACGCGATGCGCCTCGGCTGCAACCACCCCATCGGACCGCTGGCACTCTGCGACCTCATCGGCCTGGACGTGCAGCTCGCGGTGATGCAGGTGCTGTTCGAGGGCTTCAAGGATCCGAAGTACCGCGCGGCGCCCCTGCTGGTCGAGATGGTCGAAGCTGGCTATCTGGGTCGCAAGTCGGGCCGAGGCTTCCACAGCTACACCTGATCCCGCGCGCTCTCGGGCGCCGCAGGCATCCGCTGCCACACCCTGTCGGGGCACCTTCTGGTGCCCCGCGTCGTTTCCGGGGCTTCGCGAAGATCCGCATTCAAGTCGCCTGCCCCCCAGACCGTAAGAGGGACGTCCTTCGCCACGCTCGCGTACCGGTGCCGCCCGCCGACTCCGCCCGTGTCCCGTGGCGGACCCGATCACCCTTCTGCCGGCGCCCGAATGAAATCACTCTCGACCAAGCTGATCGTCCTCGTCACCCTGCTGGTGGCCGTCGCATCGGCCCTGCTCACGACACTCGCCTACCTGCAGATGCGCAGCGAAAGCCTCGCGGCGGTGGACCGTGAGATCCTCGCCCGCGCCGAGGGACAGGCGGCCTTCATCGCCGAGTTCATGGGCAGCCGCAAGCGCATCGTCGAGTCGATGATCGGCGAGATCGCCATCGAGAATCCCCAGCGGCTCGCGCTGCGGCTGAAGGAGGCGGGCGGTTTCAGCACGGGCTCCGTCGCCTTCGCCGCCGACAAGCGGATCGTGTTCTTCGACGGGAGCGCGCCGCCCCCCGGATTCGATCCGACGGCACGCCCGTGGTGGAAAGCGGCCGAGGAGAACCGAGCCACGACGTTCAGCCCCCCTTACATGAGCACCCGGGACCAGAAGCTCGTGACGACCATCGCCGGCCCGGTCTTATCGAACGGCACGGCCACCTCGATGCTCGCCGCGAACATCCCGCTCGACTACATCGTGGAGACGGTGCTTGCGGTGAAGCTCGCCGGCGACAGCCATGCCTTCCTGGTCGCCAAGGACGGCAGCGTGATCGCCCACCGCAACGCCGCGCGGGTGCTGAAACCGATCTCCGACGAGATCCCCGACCTCACGGCCGCTCGCCTGGAAGGGCTCGGCAATACCGACGGACTGACGCAGGCAACCGTGGACGGCAAGCAGCGCTGGCTGTACGTGCGTCCGGTGAAGGGTACCGACTGGTACCTGGGCTTCGCCGTGGATCGCGAAGCGTTCCTCGGCGCCCTGCGCACCCTGCTCCTCTCGCTCATCGCCACGGCCGTCGGCGTGACGGTGATCACCATCGGGCTCGTGGCCTTCGGCGCGAGTCGGCTGCTGGTCGGCCTGCGCGCGCTGCGCGCCGCCATGCTGGGCATTGCCAGCGGCGAGGCCGATCTCACCCGCCGGCTGCCGATCGTGGCAGAAGACGAAGTGGGCGAGACGGCACGCGCCTTCAACGGATTCCTGGACCGCCTCCGCGAAATGTTCACGGGGTTCCGCGACGAGACCGGGCACGTGGTCAAGGCCGTCGACCAGCTCTCGAACACCACGTCGCGCATCGCCGCGGAATCGGGCCAGCAATCCGAACAGCTGTCGGCCACCGAGGCGACGATCCGGCAGGTCAGCGCCGAGGTCGGCGACGCGACGCAGGCCATCCAGGCGGCAGATGCCCGCGTACGCGACGCAGACGCCGCGTCGGAGCGCAGCACGGACGCCGTGCAACGCGTCTCGGAGGAAGTGTCGCGCATCGCCCAGACCGTGTCGGCCCTCGCAGGCGTGATGTCGGGGCTGGACGGACGCTCGAACGAGATCGCCGGCATCGTGGGCGTGATCAAGGACATCGCCGACCAGACCAACCTCCTCGCGCTGAACGCCGCCATCGAGGCCGCACGGGCGGGCGAACAGGGCCGCGGCTTCGCCGTCGTGGCGGACGAAGTGCGCAAGCTCGCCGAGCGCACCTCGTCCGCCACCATCGACATCGGCGGCCGCATCGAGTGGATCCGCAAGGAGATGGCCGGCGCGGTCAGCGGCATCGACCAGGCCCAGCACATCGTGGCCGACGGCGTCCGGCTGTCGGATACGGCGATGCGGGAGATCCTGTCCATCCGCGAGGAGATGAGCGCGGTGTCGGGGCACATGAACGCGGTGTCGTCGACGATGGCCGCGCAGGCCGGCGCGACGAGCCAGGTCGCGGAGCAGGCCGGGTACGTCAACGCGCTGATCCAGTCCGGCGCGCAGTCCGTGCAGGAAGCCGACGCCGCCCTCCGTGCGATCAACGATCGTGCCGCCCATCTGCAACAGACCATCGGTCGTTTCCAGCTTTGACACCCCACGCCCGCGACACCCGCAGCCTCCCCGGCGGGGTCAGGGAGGGTCGTGGGAACACCACTGAGCCGGCACGTGGCATCACCGCTGCGGATCTCGACACCCTCGTGAACGACGCGCGGGTGCGGATGCTCTACGACCGCAACCTCGCGCCCACGGTGATGGGCGCTCCGTTCGCCTTCCTGATCGCCTGGTTCCTCTGGAACGATGCCGACCACCGGTTGCTCGTCACGTGGGTGGTGATGAAACTGCTCAGCATCGGCCTGCGCGCCGTCCTGCACGCCGCCTACAACCACCGAGGCCTTGATTTCGATGCGCGGTACTGGACCAACCGGTACGCCGTGCTGCTCGCGATCGACGCCGTGATCTGGAGCCTGCTGGCCTTCTGGTTCGCGCCGTTCGACCGGGTCGACCTGACCGCCGTGATGACGGCCTGCATCATCGCCGCCGCCGCTGTGGGGGCCATCGCCCTCGCCTGCGACCTTCGGGCAAATGCGACATTCGCGCTGTGCCTGCTCCTGCCTGCCGCCGTCTCGCAGTTCGGCGGAGGAACCACCGTGAGCCAGTTCGCCGGCATCGGCCTGGTGATGTATCTCGGGGTGGTGCTCTTCGATGCCAGGCGCGCCGCCGCCGCCACGACCGAGATGCTGCAGCTGCGGTTCACCATGGACCAGGTCGCCGAACAGCGCGCCGATGCCCTGGCACTGGCCGAGCGGCAGAGCGCCGTGAAGAGCCAGTTCCTCGCGACGATGAGCCACGAGATGCGCACGCCGTTGCACGGCATCCTCGGCACGCTGAGATTGATGCGCGGGGCACCGGCCGGCACTGATCCACGCCCGCAGCTCGACCTCGTCGAGCGCACGGGGGAGCACCTGCTGGGCCTCATCAACGACGTACTCGATTTCTCGCGCCTCGAGGCCGGACGCCTCGAGATCCAGCACGTGCCGTTCGACGTGACCGGGGTCCTGCGGGAGGCGATCGAACTCAACATGGCGACGGCCGCATCGAAATCGCTCGGTCTGCATCTGGCGAACGGACTCCCCGACCAGCGATGGGTCGCGGGGGATCCCGCGCGCGTCCGGCAGGTGCTCATCAACCTGATCGGCAACGCCGTGAAGTTCACGGAGCGCGGCGGTGTCGACGTGACCGCCAAGGTGACCGGAGACCGGCTGCAGTTCGCCGTCCGCGACACGGGTATCGGCATCTCGCCCGAGGACGTCGCGCGCATCTTCGACCCGTTCCAGCAGGCTGACAGCTCGTTCTCGCGACGCTTCGCGGGCACGGGCCTCGGACTCACGATCTCGCGGGAGCTGGCGCTTGCGATGGGCGGAGACCTGCGCTGCGACAGCACACCGGGCGAGGGATCCACATTCACCTTCGAAATCCCATGGCAGCCCTGCGACGCCCCGGTCGCCGTGTCCGAGGCTGCCGACGCACCCGCACCGACAGCCCTCACGGGTCGCGTCCTTCTCGCGGACGACAATCCGGTGAACGTGCTCGTGGCCAAAGGCATGCTGCAACGCCTGGGTCTCGACGTCACCGTCGTCACCGACGGCGCCCAGGCGGTGACGAGCTATCTGGCGGACGTCCCGGCGATCGTCCTGATGGATTGCCACATGCCCGAGATGGACGGGTTCGAGGCCACGCGGCGCATCCGCGAGGAGGAGGCGACGCGCGGCTGGCCCCGCATCCCGATCGTTGCCGTCACCGCCAATGCCTTCCGCGACGACCGCGACCGCTCGCTGGCGGCCGGCATGGACGACCACCTGGCGAAACCGTTCCGGCTGGAAGACCTGCGGGAGCGCATCGCGCCGTTTCTCGCGGGCTGAGCCCGACAGGCGCCTACCCGCCGAATCTCCGCAGCCCGTCGAGATCGAGCACCCGGATCGCCGCGTACTCCACGGTCAGCAGTCCGGCCTCCTCGAGCCGGCGCAGCGACTGGTTCGCCCGCTGACGGGACACCCCGCCCAGCAGCGCCAGTTCGGCCTGGGAGATCTCCAGCCGTGGGCCATTTCCGGGATACAGGATCGGGTTGAAGAGGTCCGCGATCGCGCGGGCGAGCTTCGCGTCGGGGTCGAGCAGGCGTTCGTACTCGACCAGACCGATGAACTGGGACAGCCTTTCGTTCAGCTGCAGCAGCAGGAACCGGTTGAACGGGATGCTCGTGCCGAGCAGCCATTCGAACGTCGGGCGCGGCAACCGGGCCACGGTCGAATCGCGCAGGGCGACCGCCTCGTATTTCCTCGGCTCACGCTTCAGCAGCGAACCCTCGCCGAACCAGCCACCGGGGGGCACGCCAGTGAACGTCATCGTCCGTCCGTCGGGCAGGGAACTCGACAGCTTCACGAGCCCCGCCATCACGCCGATCCAGGCGTCGACGTCCTCGCCCTTCCGGCAGAGCTGCTCGCCGGCGGCCACATGCTGCACCGCGAGATCCGCGACGACGCGCGCGTGCTGGGCCGCGTCGAGATCGACGCTCCAGCGGGCGTGGAGGCGGAGGCTGTCGGAGAGATTCATCGGCGGGTGCATTTTCGAGGCGCCAATTGTCGCTCCGTTGACAACCGGCCGGGGAATCCCTCTGTTACCCTCCGCGGCTCGTCCTCCGGGACGACGACCACAAGAACAGGAGGAGCATCTCTTGGCCCAGGATGGCGCGGGCTCGGCCCGCGACGACACGACGTTCCCTCGGCTGCTCGCCGCGCATGCGCGCACGCGCGGCGGGCGCACGGCCATCCGGGAGAAGGACCTCGGCATCTGGCTGTCGTGGACCTGGGCGCAGGTGCACGACGAGGTCCGCGCGATCGCGGGCGGGCTCGCCACCCTGGGTGTCGGACGCGGCAGCACGGTGGCCGTCATCGGCGACAACCGGCCCCGCCTCTACTGGACGATGACCGCGACCCAGGCGCTCGGCGGCATCCCGGTGCCCCTGTACCAGGATGCGGTCGCCTCCGAGATGCAGTTCGTGCTCGACAACGCGGGCATCGAGATCGCGGTGGTGGAAGACCAGGAGCAGGTCGACAAGCTGCTGGAGATCCTGCCCACCTACCCGCGGCTCCGGGCCATCGTCTACGACGACCCGCGCGGCATGCGCAACTATCCCGAGAAGCTGCTCGTCTCGTTCGACGACCTCGTGGCCCGCGGCCGCGCGCACCTCGATGCGCACCCCGGTTTCTACGAAGCGGAAGTCGACAAGGGTCACCCAGACGACACCGCCGTGATGCTCTACACGTCGGGCACCACCGGCCATCCGAAGGGCGTGTGCCAGACGCACGCGGCGCTGGTGGCCGTGGCCCGAGGCGACGTCGGGTTCGACGGGTTCAACGAGAACGACGAGATCCTCTCGTACCTGCCCATGGCGTGGGTGGGGGATCATCTCTTCTCGTACGCGCAGGCGCTCGTGGCGGGGTTCTGCGTGAACTGCCCCGAGTCGAGCGAGACGGTGATGACGGACCTCCGCGAGATCGGCCCGACGTACTACTTCGCGCCGCCGCGGGTGTTCGAGAACCTGCTGACGCAGGTGATGATCCGCATGGAGGACGCCGCCCCGATCAAGCAGCGCCTCTTCCACCACTTCCTGGCGGTAGCCCGCCGCTGCGGCGCGCGGATCATGGACGGCCGCAAGGGCGAGGTCAGCCTCGCGGATCGCCTGAGCTACGCGCTGGGCGATCTCGTGATCTACGGTCCGCTGCGGAACGTGCTCGGCATGTCGCGCATCCGCGTGGCCTACACCGGCGGTGCCGCGATCGGGCCGGATCTCTTCGACTTCTACCGGTCCATCGGCGTCAACCTGAAGCAGCTCTACGGACAGACCGAGACCGCGGTCTACGTCTGCAAGCAACCCGACGGCGAGGTGAAGCTCGACACCGTGGGCAAGCCGCTGCCGGGCGTGCAGATCCGCGTGGCCGACACCGGCGAGGTGCAGGTGAAGACGCCGGGCATGCTGAAGGAGTACTACCAGCGCCCCGACGCCACCGCCGAATCCATCACGGAGGACGGCTGGTTCAAGACGGGCGACGCGGGCTTCCTGGGCGAGGACGGCCATCTGCGGATCATCGACCGCGCGAAGGATGTCGGCCGCCTGCTCGACGGATCGATGTTCGCGCCGCAGTACATCGAGAACAAGCTGAAGTTCTTCCCGCACATCAAGGAGGTCGTCGCGTTCGGTGACGGCCGTGAACGCTGCTGCGTGTTCGTGAACATCGATCTCGGTTCCGTGGGCAACTGGGCCGAGCGGCGCGGCATCGCGTACTCCGGCTACACCGATCTCGCGCAGAGGCCCGAGGTCTACGCCCTGGTGGCCGAGTGCATCGAGACGGTGAACCGCGATCTCTCCGCCGAGGCGAAACTGTCCGGCTCGCAGGTCCACCGCTTCCTGGTCCTGCACAAGGAACTCGACGCGGACGACGGCGAACTCACGCGCACCCGCAAGGTCCGCCGGGGCTTCATCGCGGAGAAGTACGCCCGGCTCGTGGAAGCCCTGTACGAAGCCGCCGACCATTGCGAGATCGAAGCACAGGTGAAGTTCGAGGACGGCCGCACCGGAACCATCCGGGCCGATCTCCGCATCGCGGACGCGAAGACGTTCACGCCGGTGGGAGCGAAGGCGGCATGAGCCTGCCGGGCCGCCCCAAGGGCGAATTCCGGAGCGCAGGAGACATTCCGTGCGCGCGGAGGGACTTCCCATGAGCATGGGCACGAACGAAGTGCACCCGCACAACCCCGCACGCCGCATCGGCGAGACCGTGCTGTCGGTGGAGAACATCTCGCTCGCGTTCGGCGGCGTGAAGGCACTCACCGACATCAGCTTCGACGTCCGGGCCCGCGAGATCCGCGCGATCATCGGCCCCAACGGCGCGGGCAAGAGTTCGATGCTGAACTGCATCAACGGCGTCTACCGGCCCCAGGAGGGCGTGATCCGGCTCGACGGTCAGAGCTTCCGCCGCATGGACCCGCACAAGGCGGCGTCGATGGGCATCGCGCGCACGTTCCAGAACATCGCCCTCTTCAAGGGGATGAGCGTGCTGGACAACATCATGACCGGCCGCAACCTGAAGATGTCGTCGAACCTGCTGCTGCAGGCGCTCTACGTGGGGCCCAACCGCCGCGAGGAACTCGAACACCGCGAGAAGGTGGAGCACATCATCGACTTCCTGCAGATCGAATCCGTGCGCAAGACCCCGGTGGGGCGCCTGCCCTACGGCGTGCAGAAGCGCGTGGAACTGGGCCGGGCACTGGCCGCGGAACCGCGCCTGCTGCTGCTCGACGAACCCATGGCGGGCATGAACATGGAGGAGAAACAGGACATGTGCCGCTTCATCCTCGATGTGAACGACGAGTTCGGCACGACCATCGTCCTCATCGAGCACGACATGGGTGTGGTGATGGACATCTCGGACCGCGTCGTGGTGCTCGACTACGGCAAGAAGATCGGCGACGGCACGCCCGACGAGGTGCGCGGCAACCAGGCGGTCATCGACGCCTACCTCGGGGTGGCGCACTGACCATGAACTTCTTCTTCGAAGTGCTGATCGGCGGGTTGCTCGCGGGGGTGATGTACTCCCTCGTGGCGCTGGGCTTCGTGCTCATCTACAAGGCGTCCGGCGTGTTCAACTTCGCGCAGGGTGCGATGGTGTTCCTCGCCGCGCTCACGTTCGTCGGCCTGCAGGAGAAGTTCGGGCTGCCGCTGTGGGGCGCGTTCCCGCTCACCCTCGGCGTGATGGTGCTGCTCGGCATCGGCATCGAGCGCGTGGTGCTGCGGCCGCTGGTGAACCAGCCGCAGATCACGCTCTTCATGGCGACCATCGGCCTCGCGTTCTTCCTGGAGGGCGTCGCCCAGATCGTCTGGGGCACAGACGTGCGCCGACTCGATCTGGGTCTGCAGGACGAGCCCATCGAATCGATCATGACGAACTTCAACCTGCTGGTGAGCAAGTTCGACCTCGCCGCAGCCTTCGTTGCCGGCGTGCTGGTGGCGGTGCTGGCGGTGTTCTTCAACAAGACGCGCATCGGTCGCGCGCTCCGCGCGGTGGCGGACGACCATCAGGCCGCGCTGGCCGTCGGGATCCCGCTCAAGCAGATCTGGGCGATCGTATGGTCGGTGGCCGGCTTCGTCGCGCTCGTTGCCGGCCTGCTGTGGGGCGCGCGCAACGGCGTGCAGTTCGCGCTGACGTTCGTCGCGCTGAAGGCCCTGCCGGTGCTGATCCTCGGCGGATTCGAATCGGTGCTCGGGGCCATCGTGGGCGGGCTCATCGTCGGCGCGTCCGAGAAGCTGGCGGAGGTCTATCTGCCGGCCCTCATGAGCGAGTTCCTGCTGAAGCACTACGACATCTCGATCAACCTGGCGGGCATCGAGGGCTGGTTCGCCTACATGCTGGCGCTCGTCTTCCTGCTCGTCCGGCCCGAGGGCCTGTTCGGCGAGCGGCACATCGACCGCGTGTGACCTTCCCAGCCACCAGCACCTAGCCACCAGCCACCAGAGTCAACGATGCTCTATCGCGAATCCGGCCAGTTCAAGACGAGCTACGCCGCCGACCAGCAGCTCTTCCCGATCCTGCAGGACCGGGTGGCGGTGCTCGCGCTGCTGGCGTTCGCGCTCGTCGGCGTGCCGCTCGTCGCGACGGATTACTGGTTCACGGCCATCCTGATGCCGTTCCTGGTGTTCTCGCTCGCCACGCTCGGACTCAACATCCTCACCGGCTACGCGGGCCAGTTGTCGCTGGGTACCGCGGCCTTCATGGCCGTGGGTGCGGTGGCCGCATACAACTTCCAGCTCCGCGTGCCTGGGATCCCGATCCTCGTCTCGTTCGTGCTGGGCGGTCTCTCCGCCGCCGCGGTGGGCGTGCTCTTCGGCCTGCCGAGTCTGCGCATCAAGGGCTTCTACCTGGCCGTGGCGACGCTGGCCGCACAGTTCTTCATCCCGTGGCTGCTGGTCAAGGTGAGCTGGTTCTCGAACTACAGCTCCTCGGGGGTCATCACGGCGCAGCCCATGGTCATCGCCGGTTTCGCCTTCGACACGCCGGTGCGGAAATACCTGCTGGTGCTGGTGATCGTGGCGGTGATGGCACTCGCCGCGAAGAACATGGTGCGCAGCCGGGTCGGTCGCGCGTGGATGGCGGTGCGCGACATGGACGTCGCGGCCTCGGTGATCGGCATCCGCATCATGCAGACCAAGCTGATCGCGTTCGCGGTCAGCTCCTTCTACTGCGGCGTGGCCGGTGCGCTGTACGCATTCGCCTACCTCGGCAGCGTCGAACCCGATGGCTTCAACCTCGACCTGTCGTTCCGCATCCTGTTCATGGTCATCATCGGCGGCGTCGGGAGCATCCTCGGCTCGTTCCTCGGCGCGGCCTTCATCACGCTGCTGCCCATCCTGCTGGAGGTGATCCTGACGGACGTCACGGCGATGACCGGCATCTCGCTGCCCCCCGGATTCATCTCGATGGCACAGCTGGTGGTGTTCGGCGCGCTCATCATCTTCTTCCTGATCGTCGAACCCCACGGCCTGGCGCGGCTGTGGCAGATCGGAAAGGAGAAGCTCAGACTGTGGCCGTTCCCGCACTGACGGGGCGTCAACGGAAGACGGCGGCCGGGACGTTGTGAATCGCGGACCACCGCCCGGCCATCGAATCGAACAGAAGGAGGAGAGAACCATGCAACCCTGGAAGCGCACCCTGATCGGCCTCGTGGCCGGACTCGCTGCAGCAGCGTCCACCGTGCCCGCCTCGGCCCAGCAGGCCGGCACCCAGTTCATCGGAATCACCGGATATCGCGTGGGGCCCTACGGCGCCAACGGTGCGGCCTTCTTCGGCGGCTTCACCGACTACCTTGCGATGATCAACGAGCGCGACGGCGGCGTGAACGGCGTGAAGCTCTCCTGGGAGGAGTGCGAGACCGAGTACAACAACGCGAAGGGCGTCGAGTGCTACGAGCGCCTCAAGACGAAGTCCGCGACCGGTCCCACCGCGATCCATCCGATGTCGACGGGCATCACGTACGCGATCCTCGACAAGGCCGTCACCGACAAGATCCCCCTCATCACGCTGGGCTACGGCCGCACGGATGCCACCGACGGGCGGGTCTTTCCGTGGGTCTTCCCGATCCTCTCGAACTACTGGGATGCCGCCACCGGCATCGTGAAGTTCATCGGCGAGAAGGAAGGCGGCGCCGCCAACCTGAAGGGCAAGAAGATCGTCCTGCTGTATCACGACTCCGCGTACGGCAAGGAACCGCACCCGGTGCTGGAGGCCGAGGCGAAGAAGCTCGGCTTCGATCTCAAGATGATCCCCGTGCCGCACCCCGGCAACGAGCAGCAGTCGCAGTGGCTGCAGATCCGCCAGTACCAGCCGAACTGGGTGATCCTCTGGGGCTGGGGCGTGATGAGTGCCACCGCGCTGCAGACGGCCCAGAAGGTCGGCTTCCCCCGCGACAAGATGGTCGGCAACTGGTGGGCAGGTTCCGAGATCGACACGGTCGCGGCGGGCCCGGCGGCCACGGGCTACTACGCGGCGAGCCTCAACCTCGCGGGCAAGGGTTTCCCGGTGGTGAAGGACATCGAGGACAAGGTCTACGCGAAGGGCAAGGGCGGCGACGCCAAGCTCATCGGCACGGTGCTGTGGAACCGGGGCGTGGGGGCGGCGATGATCACCGTGGAGGCCGTGCGAAAGGCCCAGGAGAAGTACGGCAAGAAGCCCGTGAGCGGCGAGCAGGTCCGCTGGGGCATCGAGAACCTGAAGCTCGACGCCGGCCGCATGAAGGCCCTCGGGTTCAACACGATGCTGCCGCCGCTCGAGGTCAGCTGCCAGGACCACGGTGGTTCCGGGCAGGTGCGGTTCCAGCAGTGGACCGGCACGGAATGGAAGTCGGCCTCCGACTGGATGAAGGGCGACAGCGCCCTCGTCCGGAAGATGATCGAGGAGTCCGCAGCGAAGTACGCGGCCGAGAAGGGCATCAAGCCCGGCTGCGCGAGCTGAACCCGCTGGAGTGACTGCCCGGTGAACACGCCCGCCCCCACGACTACCGCATCCGCCGGCACGGCCACGGCCGCGCTGCTGCGGGTGAACAACATCGAGGTCATCTACAACCACGTGATCCTCGTGTTGAAGGGCGTGTCCCTCGAGGTGTCCGAAGGCAGCATCGTGGCGCTGCTCGGTGCCAACGGCGCCGGCAAGACGACGACGCTGAAGGCGATCTCGAACCTGCTGCAGTCCGAGCGCGGGGACGTCACCAAGGGATCCATCGAGTATCGCGGGACGCGCATCGACCGGCTGAATCCGTCGGAACTCGTGCGCCGCGGCGTCGTGCAGGTGATGGAAGGCCGGCATTGCTTCCAGCACCTGACGATCGAGGAGAACCTGCTCACCGGTGCATTCACGCGGAAGGCGTCGCGCAGCGAGATCGCCGCCGACCTGGAGCGCGTCTACGCGTACTTCCCGCGCCTGAAGGTGCGGCGCAAGAGCCAGTCGGGCTACACGTCGGGAGGCGAACAGCAGATGACGGCCGTGGGTCGCGCGCTGATGGCCCGCCCCGACACCATCCTGCTCGACGAGCCTTCGATGGGCCTCGCGCCGCAGGTCGTGGAAGAGATCTTCGCGATCGTGCGCGACCTCAACGCGAAGGAACGCGTGAGCTTCCTGCTCGCCGAGCAGAACACGATGGTGGCGCTGCGCTACGCCGACTACGGGTACATCCTCGAGAACGGCCGCGTCGTGATGGAAGGTGCCGCCGAAGGCTTGCGTACCAACGAGGACGTGAAGGAGTTCTACCTCGGTCTCTCGGCCGCGGGTCGCAAGAATTTCCGCGACGCCAAGCACTACCGGCGCCGCAAGCGCTGGCTGGCCTGAACAGGGCCGCCCACCGGCCGCACACGGAGCACCTGCCGCAGTCGCCGCCCGAGCGACGGCACATTACGAATTGCACGAAAGGAAGCGGTAGACATGGATCTGGGACTCAAGGGTTTGCGCGCCGTGGTGAGCGGCGGGACGAAGGGCATCGGCCGCGCGATCGCGGAGACGCTGGCTGCCGAGGGGGTCGATGTCGCGATCTGCGCGCGCAACGCCGACGAGGTGAAGACGACTGTTGCCGCACTCGCCGCGAAGGGCGTGCGCGCGACGGGCCGGGCCGTGGACGTGGCCGACGGCCCTGCGCTACAGGCGTGGATTCGCGATGTGGCAGCCGAGTTCGGTGGCCTCGACATCGTCGTCGCGAACGTGAGCGCTCTCGCCATCTCCAACGACGAAGCCGGCTGGAAGAGCGGCTTCGAGGTGGACCTGATGGGGTCCGTGCGCATGGTCGATGCCGCGATGCCCTTCCTCGAGAAGAGCAAGGCCGCATCCATCGTGACGATCTCCAGCGTCTCGGGCCGCGAGATCGACTTCGCCGCGGGCCCGTACGGCGCGTTCAAGGCCGCGCTCATCCACTACACGCAGGGCCTCGCGTTCAACCTGGCCGGGAAGGGCATTCGCGCCAACACGGTCTCGCCGGGCAACACGTACTTCGAGGGTGGCGTGTGGAACAAGATCAAGGACGGCAATCCTGAGCTGTACCGGACCGCCCTCGGCATGAATCCCACCGGTCGCATGGGCACGCCGCAGGAGATGGCGAACGCCGCAGTCTTCCTCTCGAGCCCGGCCGCCAGCTTCATCACCGGCACCAACCTCGTCGTGGACGGCGCGCTCACCAAGGGCGTGCAGCTCTGAACGGCACGGAATCGCAATGACCTCGAGCCCCCGCTTCGACGACCACTACGACGTCCTGGAGACCCGCCCGCAGGAGGTCCGCGAACGGGATCTCTTCTGGCGGCTCGCCGACCAGATCGATCACGCCCGCGCGAACGCGCCCTACTTCGGGAGGATGCTCGGGGACGTGACGGGGCGGGATGTCCCGGACCGCGGGGCGCTCGCGCGGCTGCCCGTCACGCGGAAGTCCGACCTGATCGCCCTGCAGAAGGCGACGCCGCCGTTCGCCGGCATGACCGGCGTCCCGCTCGGCAAGCTGGGACGGGTGTTCGCGTCACCGGGGCCGATCTACGACCCGCAGGGGGATCAGCCGGACCCCTGGCGATTCGGGCGTGCGCTGTACGCCGCCGGTTTCCGCGCAGGCTCACTGGTGCACAACACGTTCGCGTATCACTTCACGCCCGCGGGTTTCATGATGGATCTCGCGGCGCGTGCCATCGGCTGCCCGGTCTTCCCCGCCGGCACCGGGCAGACGGAGCTGCAGGTGCAGACCATCGCGGATCTCGGCCCGGCGTACTACGCGGGGACGCCGTCGTTCCTGCGGATCCTGCTCGAGAAGGCGGATGAGATGAAGGTCGACATCTCGTCGATCCGCCGGGCCGCGGTGAGCGGGGAGGCCTTCCTGCCGCCCGTGCGGAAACTGCTCGCGGACCGCGGCATCGCGGGCTTCCAGTCCTACGGCACGGCCGACCTCGGGATGGTGGCCTACGAGACCGAGGCCCGCGAAGGCCTCGTGGTGGACGAGGGGGTGATCGTCGAGATCGTGCGGCCCGGCACCGGGGACCCAGTTCCGGAAGGAGAAGTGGGCGAGGTCGTCGTCACGGTGCTGGCGCCCGACTATCCGCTCATCCGGTTCGCGACCGGCGATCTCTCGGCGCTGCTGCCGGGCGCGAGCCCCTGCGGACGGACCAACATGCGCATCCGCGGATGGATGGGCCGGGCGGACCAGACAACGAAGGTGAAGGGGATGTTCGTGCACCCGTCGCAGGTGGCGGATGTCGTGAAGCGCCATCCCGAGATCCTGAAGGCACGTCTCACCGTGACGCACGACGCCGATCGGAACGACGTGATGACCCTCGCCTGCGAGACTGCCCCCGCCGCCCAGGACGGGCTGGGGATTGCGGTGGCGACGTCGCTGAGAGATGTCTGCAAGCTGCGCGGCGAGGTGCGTTTCGTCGCCGCAGGCTCCCTGCCGAACGACGGCAAGGTCATCGAGGATGTCCGCAGGTACGACTGACACGCTCTGGGAGGGCGTGCGCTTCGCCGGCGAAGCGGCGATGTCGGATTGCCGTGAGCGGTATCACACCATGCGGAACGGTGTGAGGGCAGGGCCGGGGAAGTCCTCAGGCCTCGACGCAGGGGCGGTGGGGCCGTGGCCGCCGACCGCGCGCTGCGCCGTCCGGATCACTCCGCGGGGGGCGGCGTGCCCTCGGCGGGTTGCTCGGTCCCTTCGGCACCGGCTTCCTCGGTGCCCGGTGCGGACTCCGACTTGCGCTTCAACTTCTCTTCCTTCTTTCGCTTCTTCGCGAGTTCCCGCTGACGTTTCTCGAACGCGAAATTGGGTTGGGCCATCCTGCGATCCTCCGGCGTTTTCCGATGCGCGATGGTACCGGAGTCTGCCCGCCCGGTCCCGCTTCGCGACACGCCCGCACGCCCCCCGGAATTTCCACGATACTCGCGCCTTTCGCCGCCCGCCGGCCCCCTGACAGGAATCCGAACGATGACTTCCCTGCACCGTCTTCTCGCCGTGGCCACCCTGGTGGCTGCCTCGGCACCCATGCCCGCGCTGGCTGCGTCGGATGGCTTTCCGGTCTTCAAGCACGGCCAGTGGGAGTTCACCCGCCGCGGCGAGAACGTACCGCAGCACGTGCAGGATCTCTCGGTGAAGGAATGCCTCGATCCGGGCGCCGCCATCCGCGACCAGAACCGGATGCTCGAGCAGGCCGGCTGCCGCTTCGACCCGCCGAAGATCGAGGGCAAGGTGTTCACGTACTCGGCCGTGTGCCAGATCCCGGACGTCGGGCGGACGAAGTCCGTGAGCGTCCTCACGCGCGAGAGCGATTCGGCCTACACGGTGCAGGTGTCGTCGGAGGGCGAGATGAACGGCAAGCCGATGAAGACCTCCGAGACGCTCATCGCGAAGCGCATCGGGAACTGCAAGAAGGAGAAAGCGAAGAAGTGATCGCACCGCCGGCGCGCGGGAGGGCGCGCCGGACTCAGTGCGCCTCTTCCCAGTTCGCCCCGACGCCCACTTCCGCCAGCAGCGGCACGGCCAGTGTCGCCACCCCGGCCATGAGCGCCGGAAGCTGAACCTTCACGAGGTCGATCTCGGCCTCGGGCACCTCCAGCACCAGCTCGTCGTGCACCTGCATGACGAGCCTCGATCCGATGCCCTCGCCTTCGATCCAGCGCTGCACGGCCACCATCGCGAGCTTCACGAGGTCGGCTGCCGTCCCCTGCATCGGCGCGTTGATCGCCGCCCGCTCGGCACCCTGCCGGCGCCCCTGGTTCTGCGCTCGGATCTCGGGGAGATAGAGCCGGCGACCGAACACCGTCTCGACGAAACCGTCCTCGCGGGCGGTGTGACGGGTGCGCTGCATGTACTCCGCCACGCCGGGATACCGCTGGAAATAGCGGTCCATGTAGCTCTGCGCGGCAGCGCGCTCGATGCCCAGCTGCGACGCGAGTCCGAAGGCCGACATCCCGTAGATGAGCCCGAAGTTGATCACCTTCGCGTAGCGCCGCTGCTCCGCCGCGATATCCGCGGGCGGCATGCCGAAGATCTCGGCGGCGGTCGCGCGGTGGACGTCCTCGCCCTCGCGGAAGGCACGCAGAAGCGCCTCGTCGCCGGAGAGGTGCGCCATGATGCGCAACTCGATCTGCGAGTAATCGGCCGAGATGATCCGATGCCCGGGCGGCGCGATGAACGCCTCGCGGATCCGTCGACCCTCCGCGGTGCGCACCGGGATGTTCTGCAGATTGGGGTCGGTACTCGACAGCCGGCCCGTCACCGCCACGGCCTGCCCGTAGTTGGTGTGCACGCGGCCGGTGGCCGGATTCACCATGCGCG
This sequence comes from Betaproteobacteria bacterium Ga0077532, assembly GCA_001464895.1. GTDB lineage: Bacteria > Pseudomonadota > Gammaproteobacteria > Burkholderiales. The sequence goes on along the minus strand of LNEE01000062.1, from coordinate 373,268 downwards.
GCAGCTTGTCGGTGTAGGTGGACTTCAGTTTCGCGATGCCGCGGTACTCGAGGATGCGCTTCGGCAGCGGATGGTCGAGCGCGAGTTCCTCCAGCACCTCCTCGTCGGTGGAGGGCGTGCCGCTCGGCGTCTTCTTCACCACGCGCAATCCGAACTTGCCGAAGAGGAGTTCCTGGAGCTGCTTGGGCGAGTTGAGGTTGAACGGCTGCTCGGCGAGCGCGTGCGCGTCGCGTTCGAGCGCCACGAGCTTCGCGCCCAGCTCGGCGCTCTGCGCGTCGAGGAGACGGCTGTCGATCAGCACACCGTGGCGCTCCATCGCGAGCAGCACCGGCATCACCGGCATCTCGATGTCGCGGTACACCCGGGTGAGCGCCGCCTCCGCCTCCACCTGCGGCCACAGCGTGCGGTGGAGTTGCAGCGTGACGTCGGCGTCCTCGGCGGAATACTCGGTGGCGCGCTCGACGCTCACCTGGTCGAACCCGATCTGGTTGGCGCCCTTGCCCGCGACCTCCTCGTAGGCGATGGCCTTCACGCCCAGATGGCGCATCGCCATGCCGTCCATGTCGTGCGGCTTGTGGCTCTCGAGCACGTACGACTGCAGCAGCGTGTCGTGCACGACGCCCTGCACGCGGATGCCGTGATTGGCGAGCACGTGCATGTCGTACTTGGCGTTCTGCGCGACCTTGGGCTTCGAGGCATCCTCGAACCACGGCGTGAATCGGGCGAGGGTCGCGTCGAGATCGAGCTGGTCGGGGGCGCCCGGGTATCGGTGGGCGAGCGGGATGTACGCGGCCTCGTGCGGCGTCACCGAGAACGACAGGCCCACGAGGCGCGCGGCCATCGGGTCGAGGCTCGTCGTCTCGGTGTCGAAGCAGGTGAGCGCGGCCGCATCGATCTTCGCGAGCCAGCGGTCGAGCGACTCCGCGTCGAGCACGGTCTCGTAGTGGCGCGGGGGCGGGGGTTCGGCGGGCGTGCGCGGGACGTCGGTGGCCGAGCCGGCCGCGACTTCGCGCGGCCCCTCCTTCAGCTCCTGCGCCCACGTGCGGAACGCGAAACGCTCGAACAGCGCGGCGAGCGCTTCGGTGTCTTCCGGCGCGGGAGGGAGATCCTCGGGACCGCACGGGAGATCGACGTCGCACTTCACGGTCAGCAGGCGCCGCCCCATCGGCAGCCAGTCGAGCGCTTTGCGGAGATTCTCGCCGACGACGCCGCCGATTTCACCCGCGTGCGCGACGATGCCGTCGAGCGAGCCGTACTGCGTGATCCACTTCACCGCCGTCTTGGGCCCGACCTTCTCGACGCCGGGGACGTTGTCGACGGCGTCCCCCACCAGCGCGAAGTAGTCCACGATGCGGTCGGGCGGGACACCGAACTTCGCGACGACGCCCGCGGGATCGAGGGTCTCGTTGGACATGGTGTTGACGAGCGACACCCGCTCGTCGACGAGCTGCGCGAGATCCTTGTCGCCGGTGGAAACCACCGCCCGCATGCCGGCTTGCGAAGCCCGGGTGGTGAGGGTGCCGATGACGTCGTCGGCCTCGACGCCGTCGACCATGAGGAGCGGCCAGCCGAGGGCCCGGACGATGGCGTGGATGGGTTCGATCTGCGCCGCGAGGTCCTCGGGCATCGGCGGGCGGTGCGACTTGTACTCGGGGTACCAGTCGTCGCGGAAGGTCTTTCCTTTTGCGTCGAAAACGCAGGCGATATAATCGGCCGGCACTTCGCGACGCAGTCGCTTCAGCATGTTGACCACGCCGTAGATGGCGCCGGTCGGTTCCCCCGCACGATTGCGCAGATCGGGCATCGCGTGGAATGCGCGGTAGAGATAGGACGATCCGTCCACCAGCAGAAGCGTTTTCATTCCCACCGCGGTATCGAGAAGAACTGAGAAGAACATGACGACCCGGAACAAGATTCCTGTTCCACTTGCCCCGGAGCTGATGGAGAAATCCTGGTCCGCGCGCGAGTCGTGGCGGGTCTTCGGAATTATGGCAGAGTTCGTCGAGGCGACCGAACGCCTCAACAGCATCCGGCCTGCCGTCAGCATCTTCGGCAGCGCGCGCACGCCCCCCGGCCATCCCTACTACCAGCTCACCGAACGCATCGCGCGGCTCCTCTCCGACGCCGGCTTCTCGGTCATCTCGGGCGGCGGGCCCGGCGTGATGGAGGCCGCCAACAAGGGCGCCTTCTTCGGCAAGTCGCTCGCCGTGGGCCTCAACATCCAGCTGCCCCACGAGCAGCAGTCGAACCCGTACCAGGACATCAGCCAGACCTTCAGCCACTTCTTCGCGCGGAAGGTCATGTTCGTGAAGTTCGCCTCCGCCTACGTCGTGATGCCCGGCGGTTTCGGCACGCTCGACGAGCTGATGGAGGCCCTCACCCTCGTGCAGACGCGCAAGACGCGCCGCATCCCGATCATCCTCGTGCAGTCGGCCTTCTGGTCCGGCCTGCTCGACTGGATCCGCACGACGCTCGTCGCCGAGAAGATGATCGACCCGGAAGACATCGACCTCATCCAGGTGATCGACGAGCCCGAGAAGATCGTCGAGGCCATCTTCTCGCACTACGAGACGCGGGGTTTCGAACCCTCCGCGGCCGAGCGCGAAGCGCTGCTCAATCTCTGACCGCCGCGCCGTGTCCGTCTTCACCCGGGTCACGCCCGAGGAACTCTCCGCCTGGCTCGCCCGGTACTCCGTCGGACACCTCACGAAGCTGGAGGGCATCCTCTCCGGCATCGAGAACACCAACTACTTCGTGACGACGACCCACGCGAAGTACGTCCTCACGCTGTTCGAGAAGCTGAAGCCGCAGGAGCTGCCGTTCTACCTCGACCTGATGGCGCACCTGTCGAACCACGGGCTTCCCTGTCCGAAGCCCATCGCGAATCTCGACAACCGGTATCTCGGGGCGCTGAACGGCAAGCCGGCGGCGCTGGTGAGCTGCCTGTCCGGCGCACCGGTCATGGCCCCCGAACCGGCGCACTGCGCCCGGGTCGGCGAGATGCTGGCCGACCTCCATCTCGCCGGCCGGAGTTACGGCGGCCAGCTCGACAATCTGCGCGGTGCGCCATGGTGGACCGCCACCGCCCCCGAACTGATGCCGTTCCTGGATGAAGACCAGCGTGCGCTGCTGTCGACCGAGGTGACCCACCAGGCGGAGCACCTGGCGGATCTCCTGCCGCGGGGGGTCGTGCACGCCGATCTCTTCCGCGACAACGTGCTGTTCGACGGCGAGGCGATCGGCGGCGTCATCGACTTCTATTTCGCCTGCGTCGACGTGCTGCTGTACGACGTCGCGATCACGGTGAACGACTGGTGCACCACACCCGACTGCACGCTGGATCCGGTCCGGACGCGCGCGCTGCTCGACGCCTATCGCGCCACCCGCGAGTTCACGCCGGCCGAGGAAGCGGCCTGGCCCCGGATGCTGCGTGCCGGCGCGCTGCGCTTCTGGGTATCCCGCCTCTACGACTTCCACCTGCCGCGGCCCGGCGACCTGACGCACGCGCACGACCCCTCCCGCTTCGAGCGCATCCTCCGCCATCACGTGATGACCGACGGCCGGCCCGACGTGCAACCGCCGCTGCGACCATGACCGAAGACGCCCTTCCCCGCCGGGTGCCTGCCGCACGGGGCTGGCACTGGATCGTCGCGGGCTGGAGCCTCTTCCGGAAGAAGCCCCTGACGTGGATCGTCTTCACGATCGTCACGTGGGCCATAGTGAAGGTGAGCGGCGTCCACCCGGCCCTCATGCTGGCGGTCGGTGTGATGCTGCCGGTCATCATGGGTGGCTGGGCACTCGCCTGCCGGGCGGCGGACCGTGGCGAGTCGATCCCCGTCACGATGCTGTTCGAGGGCTTCCGCGATCGCGTCCGGGACCTCGCCACGATCGGCGGCGTGAACCTCATGGGGATCGTGCTGCAGATCCTGCTGCTGCTCGCGCTGGGCGGGGACCTCCTCTTCCAGTCGCAGACGAATCCGGCGTCGATCACACCCGATCAGGCGGCCGAACTCGAGAGCCGCATGTTCGTGGCGTTCGTGATCATGGTGGCGGTGGCGTTGCCGCTCGGCCTCGCCATCTGGTTCGCGCCGCTCGCGATCGTGCTCGACGGGCTGAAGGCCTCCCAGGCGCTCCGCGCGTCGCTCGCGGCGGTGCTGCGCAACACACCGGCGTTCATGCTGTACGGCGTCGTGATCGGCGCGATCGGCTCGGGGATGTTCCTCGGCTGTGCTGCCCTCGGGATGCCGATCCAGGGCGCGACCGAGTTCACGTTCTGGATGCTGATGCCGCTGCTGATGACCACCGTCTACGCGAGCTATCGCGACATCTTCGGGGCACCGCCGACCGAAGGCGCCTGACCGGCCCGCGCGGTCCCGACGCTCAGGCCGCGGTGAGCTTCGCGTACTCCAGGGCCAGCCACTTCAGCCCGGAGTCGCGGAAGTTCACCTGCACCCGGGCGTCGGCGCCCCGGCCTTCCGCGTTCACGATGACCCCGGCGCCGAACTTCGGGTGCGTGACGTTCTGCCCGACGCGCCAGCCGCTCGCAGTCGCCGCGGCCGTCGCCGACGTCGCCCCCGTGTAGCCGCCGAACCCGCCGAACGGCACCATCCCGCCACCCATGCCCGACGATCCCATGCCGCGCATCGGCGGCGCATTGACGCGCCGGAGCAGCGGCTCGGGGATCTCGTCGAAGAAACGCGAACGGATGTGGTACCGCGTCTGCCCGTGGAGCATGCGCGACTGGGCGAGCGTGAGGTACAGGCGCCGGCGTGCGCGCGTCAGCGCCACGTACATCAGGCGGCGCTCCTCCTCCAGACCGTCCTCCTCCGAGAGACTGTTCTCGTGCGGGAAGAGTCCCTCCTCCATGCCGCTCACGAACACGGCGTGGAACTCCAGGCCCTTCGATGAATGCACGGTCATCAGCTGCAGGGCGTCCTCGCCGACGCCGGCCTGATGCTCCCCGGCCTCCAGCGCTGCGTGCGCCAGGAAGGCATTCAGCATCGCCATCGGATCGTTCGGATCCACCGCACCGCCCTCCGGAGCCGAGGCATCGTAGATCTCCTCGGCACCGAACGTCGTGGCGGCGTTGATGAGTTCGTCGAGGTTCTCGACGCGTTCCGCCCCTTCCTTCTCGGTGCGGTAGTGATCCTTCAGCGTGCTGCCCTCGACGACCGTCTCGACGATCTCGGCGAGCGGCAGCCCGCTGACCGACTGGCGCAGGCCCTCGATCAACCGGACGAATGCACCGATGGACGTCCCCGCCTTGCCGCCCGGCGGGGACGAGCATGCCGTCTGCCACAGGCTCGTGCCCTGGGCCCGCGCGGTCTCCTGCAGCAGTTCGAGCGAGCGCGCGCCGATGCCACGCGTGGGGAAGTTCACGACCCGCAACAGTGCGCCGTCGTCCTCGGGGTTCGCGACGAGACGCAGATAGGCCAGCGCGTGCTTCACCTCCTGGCGTTCGAAGAACCGCAGCCCGCCGTAGACGCGATACGCGAGTCCGGCACTGAAGAGCGCGTGTTCGAGGACGCGCGACTGCGCATTCGAGCGGTAGAGCAGCGCGATGTCGGTCATGCGCACACCCTCGGCGCGCAGGCTGCGGACCTCCTCGACGATGTACCGGGCCTCGTCGCCATCGGACGCGGCCTCGTACACGCGCAACGGTTCGCCGCTGCCCTCGGCCGTCCACAGGTTCTTGCCGAGGCGGGTGCGGTTGTGCGCGATCAGCGCGTTCGCGGCGTCGAGGATGTTGCCGTGCGAGCGGTAGTTCTGTTCGAGCTTGATGACCTTCGACGCGGGGAAGTCGCGCTCGAAGTTGAGCATGTTGCCGGGCTCGGCCCCTCGGAAACGGTAGACGGACTGGTCGTCGTCGCCCACGGCGAACACGAGGTTGTCACGGCCCGCGAGCAGCCGGAGCCACGCGTACTGGAGCTTGTTGGTGTCCTGGAACTCGTCCACCAGGATGTGACGGAAGCGCGCGCGATAGTGCTCGCGGAGCACCTCGTTGCGCGACAGCAGCTCGTGGGCGCGGAGGAGCAGTTCGGCGAAATCGACGACGCCCTCGCGCTGGCACTGCTGGTCGTACATCTCGTACACCTGCACGAGGCGACGCTCGAATTCGTCGGCGGGATCCACCTGCGACGCCCGCAGACCGTGTTCCTTCTGGTTTGCGATGAACCACTGCACCTGCCGCGGCGGGTACTTCTCGTCGTCGAGGCCCATGGACTTCATCACCCGCTTCACCACCGAGAGCTGGTCGGCCGAGTCGAGGATCTGGAACGCCTGCGGGAGCGCGGCCTCGCGATGATGGGTACGCAACAGGCGGTTGCAAAGGCCGTGGAACGTGCCGACCCACATGCCGCGCGTGTTGATCGGCAGCATGGCCGAGATGCGGGTGAGCATCTCCTTCGCGGCCTTGTTCGTGAACGTCACTGCGAGCAGGCCCGAGGGGCTGGCGCGACCGGTCTGGATGAGCCACGCGATGCGCGACGTGAGCACGCGCGTCTTGCCGCTGCCGGCGCCGGCGAGGATGAGCGCAGACGTGTCGGGCAGCGTGACCGCTTCGAGCTGCTGGGGATTGAGGCCGTCGAGAAGGGAAGCGTTCACAGGGTGCCGGCGCGATGGGGAGCCGAGGATTATAGGCGGGCCCACTTTCGCTTCCCGCACTTTCGGGCGTACGCGCGGTCAGGAGCGCGGCCCCTTCGAGTATTCTTCGGCGGCCGTCCCGATTCCCCGTCCTGCATTGCGTTCCCGGAGGTTGCCCCCGATGTCGATCGTTCCACCCGCCCGTCCCCGCCGGTCCAGTGTCGGTTCCCCGCGACGGGTCCTGCGCCGCGCGATCGTCGGCGCACTTCTGTTCGGCGTCGCGCAGGGTGCGCAGGCACTGACCATGGAAGTCGCATGGACAGACCCGAAGTGCGATTTCATCGTGACGAAGAACGAGGCGGGCCACGGCATCGCGATGCGCATGACCCCGATGGACCTCGTGGCCGGCGATCGACTGGACGGCGAACTCGACCAGATCGGCTTCATCCGCAAGATCGCGAAGGTCGGCACCGAGGAGTCGTTGATGATGCAGATCCGGAAGTACGGGATCCGCCGCAAGGTCGCCTTCGACTTCATCTACGACTGGTCGCGTTACTGCAACCCGCCCGAAGAATGAAGCGCGCCAACGGAGCAATTCAGCGCCTCGCGGCGCTCGCGGCAGTCATCGGGCTGACGATCGCCGGCGGCGCCACCGCAGCCGACCCGATCGAGATGGAAGTCGCCTGGACCGACGAGAAGTGCGACTTCGTCGTGACCAGGAACGCGGCCGGCCACGGCATCGCGATGCGTCTCACCCCTCTGACGCTGACCGCGGGCGACGTGCTCCAGGGCTCGCTCGACGCCGTGGGCTACGGGCGCAAGATCACCAAGGTGGGCACCGACGAGGCCGCGATGATGCAGATCCGGAAATACGGCATCCGCCGCAAGGTCGCGTTCGACTTCATCTACGACTGGTCGCGCCACTGCAATCCGCCGGAGGAATGACCGGCGCGTCGGACCCGTTCAGATGGTCGAGAAAGGCCAGCGTCGCAGGCGAGAGCTTCTTGCCACCGGGGTGCATGGCGTGCCACGCGGCCTCCACGGGCAGGGACTGAACCGGCAGCACGCACACGCCGGCCTCGGCAGGATCGCTCGGCAGCAGGAGCCTCGAGATCACGCCCACGCCGCGGCCGGCGGCCACGGCCGCGAGCAGTGCGGCGTTCGACTCCAGTTCCGTCCACGCTGGCGGCGTGACGCCCTGATCCCGCAGGAACCGCTCGAAGGCCAGCCGCGTCCCCGATCCGCGCTCCCGCGCGAGCATCGGCTCCTCGAGAAACCTCGCGAGCGGAATGCGCTTGCGGGCGGCGAGCGGATGATCGCGCGCGGCGATCGGCACGAGCGGATTCGCGAGGAACGGATGGCACGCGATGTCGAACTGCGCCGGGGGAACATCGAGAATGCAGAGGTCGTCGGCATTGCCGGCAAGCCGTTCGACGACGACGTCGCGCGGTGCCACCTCGAGCTGCACGTCGACCCCGGGGTAACGAGCCCGGAAGGCATCCACGAACCGGGGCAGGAACCCGGCCGCCGAGTCCGTGCAAGCCAGACGCACGCAACCGCTGCGCAAGGCCCGGAGATCCGCAGCGGCCCGCTCGAAGCCGCGCCAGGTCTCGAACATCGCACGGGCGGTGCGCAGCAGTTCCTCGCCAACCGGCGTGACGAAGAGCCGCTTGCCGATCTGCTCGACCAGCGGCTGGTCCACGCTCTCCGCCAGTTGCTTCAACTGCATCGAGACCGCGGGCGGCGAGAGATGCAGCGCCTCGGCTGCGCGCACGATGCTCCCCAGACGGGCCACGGCCTCGAACACCTCGAGCTGCCGGATGGTCACGTGCATGCGGCTGAATTCTGCTGACCTCTCCATGGGGCGCAGTCTATCGCGCACGGACCCCAGGGTCCGCCTCGCGCGGACGCTTTTTCGACCCCGTTTTTTGCGAGGGCATGAGCCCCGCGATATCCTCCTGCCATGAACCCGACCCGTCGCCACTGCCTCACCGCCCTCGTCCTGCTGTCGACCTCCGCCGTCACGGCCAGGCCGGCGCTCGCCGCCGAACCCACCCTGGAGTCCTTGCGCGAGAACGAGGTCGCCACCGCCCTGCGCCAGGCGCTCGAGATCGCCGCGGGTCACACCGTCCGCCGCCTGGGCCAGGCCGACGGGTTCCTCGGCAACGACAAGGTGCGGATCCCGCTGCCCGGCGGTCTCGCCAAGGTGGAGGGCGCGCTGCGCGCCGTGGGCCTAGGCACGCAGGCGCAGGAGCTCGTGAACACGATGAACCGCGCCGCCGAGCAGGCGGTGCCCGAGGCCCGGTCGCTGCTGATGAACACGATCCGCACGCTGACCATCGAGGACGCCAAGAACATTCTCACGGGCCCGGAGGATGCCGCGACCCAGTTCTTCCGCGCCAAGACGTCCGAGGAACTCGTCCGCCGTTTCGTGCCCATCGTCGCGACCGCCACCAAGCGGCTTCGTCTCGCCGAGGCCTACAACAAGATCGCGAACCGCGCCGTGCCCTTCGGCCTCGTGCGCGGGGAGGATGCGAACCTCGACCAGTACGTGGCACGGAAGGCGATGGACGGCCTCTTCGTCACGCTCGCCGAGGAGGAGAAGGTCATCCGCGAGAACCCGCTCGATTCCGGCAAGAAGATCGTGCGGAAGGTGTTCGGCGTCCTGCTTCCGTAGTCCGCCGGCCGGTCTCACCGACGCGCGTCCGTGGACACCGGCACCGGCCTCGCGGGGCTCGCCGTGTCGAGCTTCGTCTCGGCAACGCTCCTGCCGGGCGCGTCCGAGGTGGTCCTCTTCGCCCTCGTGCGCGAACATCCATCGCTCTTCTGGACGGCCGTCGCGACGGCCACCGCCGGCAACACGCTCGGCGGGATGACCTCCTACCTCCTGGGCCGGCTCGTGCCCGATCGGAAGGTCCCGCGCGGCATCGCCTGGGTGCGCCGGTGGGGCGTGCTGGCGCTCCTCGCAAGCTGGCTGCCGGTGGTCGGCGATGCGCTCTGTGTGGGCGCCGGCTGGCTCCGATTGAACCCCTGGCTCTCGGCCGCGTCCATCGGGGCCGGAAAGCTGGCGCGCTACCTCGTGGTGGCCGCGCTCGCCTGATTCGCCGCAGCGCAACACCACGGGCTAGAATCGATGCCCGCTACATGGAAGTGCGACCCCCTTGAATCTGCTAGACCTCGCGCCCGACACCGTCACGCGCCTCCGCGAAATCCCCTACAACTACACGTCCTTCTCCGACCGCGAGATCGTGATCCGCCTGCTCGGCGAAAAGGCGTGGAGTCTCATCGGCGATCTACGCGCGCAGCGCCGCACCGGGCGCTCCGCCCGCATGCTGTACGAGGTGCTCGGCGACATGTGGGTCGTGAGCCGGAACCCCTATCTCGAGGACGACCTGCTCCAGCACCGCGAGCGCCGCACGGCACTGGTCGAGGCGCTCAACCACCGCTTGGGCGAGATCCAGAAGCGCCGCAACTCCGATGATCCGCGCGTCGGTGCCCTTCTGGAATTGGCGCGGGAGGCCGTGCAGCGCTTCGAACGCGGGTTCGACGAGACCGCGGCGCTGCGCAAGCGCGTGATGCGCCGCCTTTCCCGCACGACCCGCAAGGACAACATCGCGTTCGACGGCCTCGCCCGCGTCTCGCACGTGACCGACGCCACCGACTGGCGCGTGGCCTATCCGTTCGTCGTGCTGTATCCGGACACCGAGGAGGAGGTCGCCGAGATGGTCCGCGGCCTCATCGAGCTGGAACTCACGATCATCCCGCGCGGCGGCGGCACCGGGTACACCGGCGGCGCCGTGCCGCTCACCGACCGGTCCGCGGTCATCAACACCGAGAAGCTGGAAGCGCTGGGCGCCGTCGAGCGGCGCGCGCTGCCCGGCGTCGACAAGCCCGTACCGACGATCACCTGCGGCGCCGGTGTCGTCACGCGGCGCGTGATGGAAGCCGCCGAGGCGCAGGGCCTCGTCTTCGCGGTGGACCCGACCTCGGCCGACGCCTCGTGCATCGGCGGCAACGTCGCGATGAATGCCGGGGGCAAGAAGGCCGTGCTGTGGGGCACCGCGCTCGACAACCTCGCGTCGTGGCGCATGGTCGACCCCGAGGGTCGCCTGATGGAGGTCACGCGCCTCGACCACAACCTCGGCAAGATCCACGACGCACCGCTCGCGCGCTTCTCCATCCAGCGCTTCCGTGCCGACGGCCGTACCGCCGACGGCGCCGCGCAGATCCTCGACATCCCCGGCAGCCGCTTCCGCAAGCAGGGGCTCGGCAAGGACGTCACCGACAAGTTCCTCGCGGGCCTGCCCGGCATCCAGAAGGAAGGCTGCGACGGCATCATCACGAGCGCCACGTTCATCCTGCACCGCATGCCGCAGCACACGCGTACCGTGTGCCTCGAGTTCTACGGGCAGGTGCGCGACGCCGTGCCGTCGATCGTCGAGATCAAGGCGTACATGGACAGCCACGCGAGCGCCGTCCTGGCCGGTCTCGAACATCTCGACGAGCGCTACGTGCGCGCCGTGGGCTACGCCGCGAAGGCGAAGCGCGGGGGCCGGCCGAAGATGGTGCTGCTCGCCGACATCGCCTCCGACGATGCGGATGCCGCCGGGTCCGCGGCCTCGCAGATCGTCCGCATCGCCAACGCGCGCGGCGCCGAAGGCTTCGTCGCCGTCACGCCGGAAGCGCGCAAGAAGTTCTGGCTCGACCGCGCCCGCACCGCCGCCATCGCGAAGCACACGAACGCCTTCAAGATCAACGAGGACGTCGTGATCCCGCTGCCGCGCCTGGGCGAGTACTCCGACGGCATCGAGCGCATCAACATCGAGCTGTCCCTGCGCAACAAGATCCGTCTGATGGAAGCGCTCGAAGGCTTCTTCGGCGGGACGCTGCGCGTGACGCAGGGCGGCGAGGAAGGTGTCGCCGGTGCCGAGATGCTGGGCCAGCGCCCCGAGCAGGCCGCGGCGCTGTGCCACGAGACCCGCGACCGCTGGCAGTGGCTGCTGGACCATCTCGACGATCCGCTCACGGAGGCGGAATCGCGCCTGGGCCGGTCGATCGCACGCCAGTCCGCGGAAGCCGGCCGCCCCGCGTACGAGACGATTTTCCGCGCGCTGCAGGACTACTCGCTGCGCGTGTCGTGGAAGACGGAAGTGCGGGAAGCGCTCATGCAGCTCTTCGACGGCCGCGCTTTCGACGGCATCCGCGGCGAGATCGAGGCGATCCACAAGCGCGTGCTGAAGAGCCGCGTGTTCGTTGCGCTGCACATGCACGCGGGCGACGGCAACGTGCACACGAACATCCCCGTGAACTCCGACGACTACGGGATGCTGCAGGAGGCCAACGCCGCGGTGTCGCGCATCATGTCGCTCGCGAAGTCGCTGGGCGGCGTGATCTCGGGCGAGCACGGCATCGGCATCACGAAACTCGATTACCTCGAACCCGCCGAGGTCGAGGCGTTCCGCGACTACAAGCAGCGCATCGATCCGCACGGCCGCTTCAACGCCGGCAAGCTGCTCGCCGGCGCGAACCTCGACAACGCGTACACGCCGTCCTTCGGCCTGCTCGGCACCGAGAGCCTGATCCTCGAACAGAGCGCCATCGGCGAGATCTCGGATTCCATCAAGGACTGTCTGCGCTGCGGCAAGTGCAAGCCCGTGTGCGCGACGCACGTGCCGCGCGCGAACCTGCTCTACTCGCCGCGCAACAAGATCCTCGCAACGTCGCTGCTGATCGAGGCGTTCCTGTACGAGGAACAGACGCGACGCGGCATCTCGTTCGCCCACTTCGACGAGTTCGGCGACGTCGCGGACCACTGCACCGTCTGCCACAAGTGCGCGAACCCGTGCCCCGTCGACATCGACTTCGGCAATGTGTCGATGGCCATGCGCAACCTGCTGCGCACGCAGGGCAAGAAGAAGTTCAACCCGGGTACCGCGGCGTCCATGCTGTTCCTGAACGCCACCGACCCCGCGACGATCAAGCTCGCGCGCACCGTGATGATCGACTGGGGCTACAAGGCCCAGCGCTTCGCGCACGGCTGGGCGAAGCGTCTCGGCCTCGTGCAGCGGCAGACGAAGCAGCCGCCGTCCACGCTCGGCAAGCCGCCGATCAAGGCGCAGGTGATCCACTTCCTGAACAAGCCGATGCCGAAGTCGGTGCCGCGCCGCACCGCGCGCGCGCTGCTCGACATCGAGGACAAGACCGTCGTGCCGGTGATCCGCAATCCGGCGAAGACGAACGAGGAATCCGACGCCGTCTTCTACTTCCCGGGCTGCGGCTCCGAACGCCTCTTCAGCCAGGTGGGCCTCGCGACGCAGGCGATGCTCTACGAAGTCGGCGCGATCACCGTGCTGCCGCCGGGCTATCTGTGCTGCGGTTATCCGCAGACGTCGGCAGGTCAGGCCGACAAGGGCCAGGCGATCTCGACCGAGAACCGCGTGCTGTTCCACCGCGTCGCGAACACGCTGAACTACCTCGACATCAAGACGGTGATCGTGTCGTGCGGCACGTGCATGGATCAATTGGCCGGCTACGAATTCGACAAGATCTTCCCCGGCTGCCGCCTGCTCGACATCCACGAATACCTGATGGAGAAGGGCCTGAAGCTGGAGGGCGTGGACGGCGTGCGGTACATGTACCACGACCCCTGCCACACGCCGATGAAGACCTATCAGCCGTTGAAGGTCGTGAACCAGTTGATGGGCACCGAGGTGAAGCAGAACGACCGCTGCTGCGGCGAGTCCGGCACGCTCGCGATCACGCGCCCCGACATCTCGACGCAGGTCCGCTTCCGCAAGGAGGAGGAGATGCGGAAGGGCGCGGACGCATTGCGCGCCGACGGCTTCAAGGGCGACGTGAAGATCCTGACGTCGTGCCCGTCTTGCCTGCAGGGGCTGTCACGCTACAACGACGATTCGGGCACGGACGCCGATTACATCGTGGTGGAGATGGCGAAGCACCTGCTCGGGAAGGACTGGCTGGACGAGTACGTGAAGAAGGCGAACAACGGGGGGATCGAGAGGGTGTTGTTGTAACCTCAGCACAGCGAGTCGAATCAGATCAGGAAACGGCCTTGATGGCAGCAGCATTCTCGGGTGCCGAGAATTCGCCGAGTTGCCTGCTACTTGGTGCTGGCGGTGGCGAAGGAGCTCTGATGTGTTTGTCTGACGCGATCCACTCTCGTCGCTGGGCTTCTTGCTTCCGGTGGCTACGAGTCACTTCTTTCTACTTTGCGACACTCGAAGTGCGAGGCAACAATGTGGCCAAGCCCGATCCTGTCAAGGGACTTCTCCAAAGTGTGGCTGCTTTTTCCCTTTGCAGCCTTATGCATTTTCGTTGCCTTCGGCGAGTTGCTTTCGCTTGATGTTGTGCTCGCGGCCGAAGTTGTCGACATAGCTAGTGAGCCATCTGTAGCAAATGCACAGTCCAGGCGCAGTGAAGCCCTCACCTTGGATGAGGTCGACTGCCTGCTGTGGCGTGATCAGCCGAAGGCTCACGAACATGCACTCCAGACCTGCAAACCGCTTGCCGTCGCTGGCCGCACTAGCATGCAAGCGTTTGTTGGGTGGCTTTATGCTTTCGGTCACGGTGTGCGTCGAGACTATAAGGAGGCTGTTTATTGGTCGAGGCTGGCTGCGGAGAAAGGCGATCCGAATGCGCAGCTTCAACTGGGGCTGATGCTCGCGATGGGTAGAGGCACCGCAAAGAACCAACGTGAATCACTTGTTTGGTACCACCGTGCGGCGCTTCAAGGCGTCGCGACAGCGCAATGGATGCTTGGCGGTGCCTACGAGGCCGGGGAAGGATTGATTCAAGACTACGACGCTGCACGAAAGTGGTACGAGCGAGCCGCGAACGCTGGACACGTCGAGGCGCAGATCGCGTTGGGTTTGCTCTACGCAAAGGGATTGGGCTCAGTGCAAGACCCTCAAGAGTTGACCGCAGAGGCGTACAAATGGGCCAATGTGGCGGCGACCCTGGCGACAGATTCGAGAACTCGGCAACGTGCCATTCAGCTCAGAACAACAGTGGCAGGCTTGTTGATGTCGCATCAGATAGTACGTTCGCAAGCGGCGGCACGTCATTGGCTCGCCGAGTTCAAAGCTCGATCTGGTCGAACTGGGACGCCACTGGTCGAAAGCACCGAAGCCAATGTTCAAGATAGACAGCCACAAGAAAAGGGACGTAGTACCAGCGCGAGCGGGTTTCTTATCGGTCGTTCAGCACCACGCGTCGTTACAAATGCTCATGCTGTGGAGGCCTGTGTTGAGATTCGATCCCCCCAGCTCGGAGCGTTGACTCTCGTTGCAAAAGATGAGTCATTGGACTTAGCGTTGCTGCGTGCGTCATCTCCGCTCAGCGAGCCAGTGGGGGCTCGCTTACGCGGCGGCAGCCAACTTCGGGCGGGGGATGCGTTGGTGGTGGTGGGGTTTCCTTTGGCCGGTTTGCTCTCGGACGAGCCAAAGGTAAGCACTGGCACCGTTACTTCTCTTCGTGGCATTCGAAACGACCAGCGATTCATTCAAATCTCTTCCCCGGTTCAAGTAGGGAGTAGCGGAGGTCCAGTGCTGGATGATGCAGGGCGTGTTGTTGGTGTTGTAGTCGGCAAATTGAACGTACGCAGACTGGAGCAAGTGACAGGTGACGTCGCCCAGAACGTAAATTTCGCGATCTCGCTGGAGTCCCTTCGCCTATTTCTTGACGCCAATGACGCAAAGTACGATCTGAGCTGGTTCGGTTCGACGAAGTCGTCGGCTGATGTTTTTGCGGAAGCACGAAGATTTACTGTGCTCATCCAATGCATTCGAGAGCTGGATATCCGCTAGATTCCAAGGAGAGCCGGGAGACGGCGGCGCAGGTCCAAGTGGCGTTTTGAAGCATGGGCCTGCACGCTTCGCAGGTGCGACGCCCCCTCACCACTTAACTCTCCGTACTCGGGGGGGGCGGCGCGATGTGGTCACGCCACGGTCGGATATGAAGGCGCGCGGACGGGTGTGGCCCCAGCTTCGCTGCACTACGACCACCGACGGGGCCCCGCCCGGCTCACTTCGACTCCACCCTCCCGATTCGCCTCGCAGTGACCGCCGAACACGCCATCGCGCCCCTATTCCACCCGAGCCGTTCCTTGGCGCCGAGCGCTACACTCTTCTCGTACCGATTGGAGATCGCGATGCCTACCCCGCTGGAAGAACTGACGGCGCAAGCTAAGACGTTGCCTCCCGAAGATCGCGCGCGTCTCGTCGAGGAACTGCTGGAATCCCTGGAACAGGCGCCTGCCCCCGAAGTGGAGGCGGCCTGGGATCGGGAGATCGAGCGGCGCATGGCCGAAGTCGAGGCAGGGACCGCGGATCTGATTCCCGCTGAGGATGTGCACGCGGAAGCTCGCCGCCGCATGCGTCGGTGAGGTCCATCCGCTATCACTCGGAGGCTCGTACCGAATTCCTCAACCAGGTCGATTACTACGCAAGCCTCAGCGTGCGCCTTGCGGAACGCTTCGACAGGGCCGTCGTCGCGGCGGAAACGCTGGCAGCCGAGACGCCCGATCACTGGCCACCGTACAAGCACAAGACCCGCCGAGTTCTGGACAGGCAGTTCAAGTTCTCGCTGGTGTACCTGCACACCGACCGCGAGATCGTTGTGATCGCGATCGCGCCCTTTCGGCGAAGGCCGAGCTACTGGAAGGGGCGCATCGGCGACGGCTGAGGCTTCGATCGACTACGAATCCCTCCCTGGCCAGTTGAACTACCCTACTTCAACTCCACCCGCGGCACCCGGCTCGCCGCGAACGACGCCAGTGCCGCCACCACCGCTGCCACCAGGAACGCCGTGTGGAACGCCGGCAGCAGCGATTCGCGCGGGGCGGTCCGCACGTGTTCCGCGAGATGCGCGAGATCGGTCTCGGGCATCAGCGCGAAGACCAGTGCGCCGAACAGCGCGGTGCCCGTCGCGGCACCCAGTGATCGCGACAGCGACACGATCGACGTCGCGGCGCCGAGGCGGGCGCGGCCGGCGACGGTCTGCACCGTCACCTGCATCGTCGGCATCACGGTGCCGAACCCGGCCCCCACGATGAACCCCAGCGTGCCCACCGTGCGCGGCCCGGCCGACAACACACCCAGCGCGGCCAGGCCGATGGCTGCGATGCCCATGCCCACCACCGGAATCCAGCGCGGCACGCCGATCCTCGCGACGATGCGGCCGCTCACCGTCGAACCCGTCACCATGCCCAGCGTGAGCGGCAGCAGCAGCAGGCCGGAGGTCGTGGCAGTCGTCTGGTAGCCGAGCTGCAGGTAGACGGGCAGGAAGAAGATCATCGCGAACATGCACGCCGCGAACAGCGTGGTGGTGAGGCCGCAGAACGCGATGGCCGGCATGCGCAGCAGTTCGAGCGGGAGGAACGGCGCGGGATGCCGGCGCTCGTGCCACACGAGCAGGCCCAGCAGCAAGGCGCTGCCGGCGGCGAGGCCGAGGCTTTCCGGGGAGGTCCACGGGAAGCGGTGCCCCCCGGACGAGAGCCAGTAGAGCGAGCCGACGATGGCGCCCGCGAAGAGCACGATGCCCGGAAAGTCCTGGGTCGGCGCGGCGTCGTGACCCTTGCCCCGCGGCAGCGTCGAGAGCCGCCACACCGCGAAGGCGCACAACGGCACGTTCACGATGAAGAGCCAGCGCCAGCTCGCGTGCGACACGACGAGGCCGCCGATCACCGGGCCGCCGATGCTTGCGAGGCTGAACATCGCGGCGAAGTAGCCTTGGAATCGGGCGCGTTCGCGCGGTGACACCAGCTCGCCGATCAAGGCCTGCGAGAGCGTCATCAGCCCACCGCCGCCGATGCCCTGCAGCACGCGCGCGATCACCAGCATCGTCAAAGATTGCGCGGCGGCACACGCGATCGACCCCACCGTGAAGATGCCCAGCGCGACGAGGAGCGTCTCGCGGCGTCCGAAGCGGTCGCCGAAGCGGCCGTACATCGGTGTCGTCGCGGCTGCTGCGAGCAGATAGCCGACGGCGATCCACGACGTGTCGCGCAGGCCGCCCAGCTCCGCGGCGATGAGCGGCGTTGCGGTGGCGAGCAGGGTCTGGTCGACCGCCGCCATGAACATCGGCAACATCACCGACGTGAAGAGGCGGAGGAACTGACCGGTGTCGGTGGGGGTGGGGATGCCGGCGGCAGGCGGCGTGGAACGGTCGGTCATCGGGGTCCGGTCGGGGACATCGCGGGAGGCCGGAGTGTGGCATGCGTCGCGGACGTTCGGCACCGGACCCTATACTCGATCGACCCGAACCCGCGGACGATGCTCCCGATGAACGACATCCCAGAACCCCGCTGCCCGCTCTGCCCGCATGACCGGGAGGACGGCGGCGCGCCGCTGTATCGCGACGACCGCCTGCGCATCGTGCTCGTGGACGATGCCGATCATCCGGGTTTCCTGCGCGTCATCTGGACCGCGCACGTGAAGGAGATGACGGACCTCGCGGTGGCGGAACGCGCGCATTGCATGGCCGCGGTGTACGCGGCCGAGACCGCGCTGCGCGAGGTGCTGCAGCCGGACAAGATCAACCTCGCGTCCTTCGGCAACATGGTGCCGCACGTGCACTGGCACGTGATCCCGCGGTTCACTGACGACGCGCACTTCCCGAACGCGGTGTG
Organism: Betaproteobacteria bacterium Ga0077532; assembly: GCA_001464895.1. Taxonomy (GTDB): domain Bacteria; phylum Pseudomonadota; class Gammaproteobacteria; order Burkholderiales. Next base: position 355,039 of record LNEE01000062.1, on the reverse strand, counting down.
GGGCGAGCGCAGGCGGGAAACCCAGCGCACCCTGCCGGACGGGTTCCGCGAGGCGGTCGCGGCACGACTGGCTGCCCTTCTCTAAAAGATCTTGCCCGGGTTGAGGATGCCCTTCGGGTCCATCGCCAGCCGCACGCGCTTCATCAGCGCGATCTCCTCGGGCGTGCGCGAGTAGTCGAGGAAGTCCTTCTTCAGCAGCCCGATGCCGTGCTCGGCCGAGATCGAGCCCTGCCAGTCGCGCACGCAGCCGTACACGACCTCGTCGATGGCGTGCTCGGGGAAAGGCCGCTCGTCGACCTTCACGAACATGTGGAGGTTGCTGTCGGCGAGATGGCCGAAGCAGATCGCCTCGGCGCCGGGCCAGCGCGCGGCGAGGCGCGAGGAGAGTTCGAGCACGAACGCCTGGATGCGGCCGGTGGCAATGCTCACGTCGTAGTTGCCGACCGGCTTCAGCTTCTGCACCAGCTCGCCCGACGCGTCGCGGATGTCCCAGAGCTGCTTCGTCTCCTTCATCGACTGGGCGACGACGGCATCCGCAACCAGACCATCCTCCAGCGCCTTCTCGATGAGCGCGCTGAAGTGCTCGCCGTCACGCGCGGGATCCGTGCCCATCGACTCGATGAGGACGTACGCCACGGCGTCGGTCGCGAGCGGCTGCGTGCGACCTTCGACAGCCCGCGCGTAGAACGGCTGCCACATGGTCTCGAACGCCGAGAGCGTGCCACCGAGGTGGGCGCGGGCGTGGCGCAGGAAGTCGTAGATGCGGTCGAACTCGGTGAAGGCGCACAGCGCCGTGCTCGTCGTCACGGGCTTCGGGAAGAGCCGCAGCACCGCACGCGTGATGACGCCGAGCGTGCCCTCGCTGCCGATGAAGAGCTGCTTCACGTCGTAGGCCGCGTTGTTCTTCAGCATCTTGTTGAGCGACGTGATGACCGTGCCGTCGGCGAGCACGGCCTCGATGCCGAGGACCAGCTCGCGCGCCATGCCGTACCGGAGCACGCGGTTGCCACCCGCGTTCGTCGAGAGATTTCCGCCGATCAGGCACGAGCCGCGGCCGCCGATGTCGAGCGGGAACAGCAGGCCGGCATCGTCGGCGGCTTCCTGCACGGTCTGCAGCGGCACACCCGCCTGGACGGTGATGGTGCCTGCGATGGCGTCGACCTCTTCGATCGCGCGCATGCGTTCGAGCGAAAGCAGCACCGCACCGCGGACCGGGACGGCGCCGCCGGTGAGGCCCGTGAGACCGCCCTGCGGCACGACGGGGACGCCCGCCTCGTGACAAAGACGCAGCACGGTCGACACCTCGGATGTGTCGCGAGGCAGTGCGAGGGCGATCGGGATGTCGTCGGGGCCGGCTTTCATCAGCCAGTCGCCCTGGTGGCGGGCGCCGATGTCGGCGCCGGTGCGGACGCTGTCGGCACCGAGGGCCAAGCGGAGGGAATCGATGAGGCTCATGGCTGTTCCGTGGCGGATGACGGGAGGGGCGCTATCGCTGCGCCGGTCCGGGATGGTGCCACGGGGCGACGGCGGATCAACCGGTGCCGGTACGCCTCGGCAGCCGCGGAACGGCACCGTCCACCCGCTGCTCCGGCGCGAACACCGCGCTGAACGTGCTGCCCTTGCCGGGCACGCTCGCCACCTCGAGCGTCGCGTTGTGGCGCGAGAGCACGTGCTTCGCGATCGCGAGCCCGAGCCCTGTACCGCCCGTCTCGCGGGAGCGGCTGCGGTCCACCCGATAGAAGCGCTCGGTGAGGCGGTCGATGTGCTGGCTCTCGATGCCGATGCCGGTGTCGGTCACCGAGAAGACGGGCTTGTCGCCGTCGAGGTGCCAGCGCATGTCGATCTGCCCGCCCTCGGGCGTGTAGCGGATCGCGTTGCTGACGAGGTTGCCGAACGCGCTGCGGATCTCGTCGCTGCTGCCCTTCAAGGTGTCGTCGGTGTCCACGTGCAGGTGGATCTGGTGGCGGCCGTTCGACAGGGCGAGGGCGTCCTGATACAGGTGCTGGAGGAGATCGTCCATGTCGATCGGATCCTCCTTCGGCGACGCCACGGCGATCTCGATGCGCGACAGCGTCAGCAGGTCCTCCACCAGCTGGCTCATGCGCACGGCCTGCTGGGTCATGAGCCGCAGGGAGCGCTGCCGCATGTCGCGGTCGTCCTCCTCCATGTCGGTGAGCGTCTCGAGGAATCCGCTCAGCACCGTGAGCGGCGTGCGCAGTTCGTGCGAGACGTTGGCGACGAAGTCCCGGCGGGTGGTTTCGAGCCGCTCCCAACGGGTGACGTCGCGGCCGAGGAGGAGCTTCTCGTGGTCGCCGTACGGGACGATCTGCAGCGACACGATCACGTCGCCGTTCGCGACGGGCAGCTTGAGCGTGAGCGGACTCGCGTAGTCGCCCTGCAGGAGGTAGTCGACGAAGTGCGGATGCCGCAGGAGATAGGTGACCTGCTGCCCGCGATCCCGCTCGGGGTCGAGCCCGAAGTACGTGGCGGCCTGCGGATTGCACCACTCGACGTGGTTGTCGCCATCGAGGATCACCACCGCCTCGGGTAGCGCCGCGCCGGCCTTCAGGAACCGGGTGAGGGCTTCCTGCAGGCTCGCCTCGGTCTGCGCCTGGCGCTTGTGCATGCGGAGCAGACGCGAGAAGAGCTGCTCCCAGACGCCGCTGCCCTCGGGGATGTTGTCGATGCGGGGGTCCAGCAGCCAGACGCGGAAGAGCGAGAGGTTGTAGGCCTGTTGCGCGAGCATCAGCCCGAAGAGCAGTGCGGCGAGGCCGAATCCGAATTCCGGACCGGCGATGAGGCCGACGATCAGCGCCAGGGCGCCGCTCGGCGCGAGCACGCCGATGACCTTGCGCCAGTGCGGGCTCATGGGAGGGGGGAATTCATCGTGGCCGGATGCGGAGGGGGTCGCCGGGAACGGGCGGGCAGCCGCGCGATTGTCTCACCGCAGATACCGCTGCGGCCACCCGCTCAAGGCGTCGTCGAGAAGCGGTAGCCGGTGCCGCGGACGGTCTGGATGAGGCTGTCGAGGGTCGAGGGTTCCAGCGCCTTGCGCAGGCGGCGGATGTGGACGTCGACGGTGCGCTCCTCCACGAACACGTGGTCACCCCAGACCTGGTCGAGCAACTGGGCGCGGGAATGGACCCGCTCGGAGTGGGTCATCAGGAAGTGCAGCAGGCGGAACTCGGTCGGGCCGAGGTCCACCGGCTGGGTGTTGCCGGTGACGCGATGGCTGGCCGGGTCCAGCTCCAGCCCGCCCATGCGCACCACGTCGTCGGTGACCTGCGGGGCGCGTCGGCGGAGCACGGCCTTCACGCGGGCGTTCAGCTCGCGGGGGGAGAAGGGCTTGGTGACGTAGTCGTCGGCCCCGGTCTCGAGGCCGGTCAGCTTGTCCTGCTCCTCCGACCGGGCAGTGAGCATGATGATCGGGATCTGCCGTGTACGGCGGTCGGCCCGCAGGCGGCGGGCGAACTCGACCCCGGAGATCCCGGGCAGCATCCAGTCGAGGAGCACGAGGTCGGGCAGGGCCGTCTGGACGAGGTGCATGGCCTGCTCGGCGTTGTCGGCCTTCAGCAGTTGATGTCCTGCCTGCTTGAGGTTGTAGGCAATCAGTTCCTGGATCGCAGGTTCGTCTTCGACCACCAGAATCGTCGCGGCCATGGGGGTCTCCGGAGGCATCGTGCGTAGAGGATCGGCCGACGCCGGATGGCGGCGCCCGATCGGGAATGCATCCGATGCTATGAAGCCCATGTTACAGAACAGTGACAACTCCAAGACGACCGTTCGCGAATGTCCGCGCGGTATCATCCCGGGGCTCCCGCGACTCCCGGACTCCCATGGCCAGCCCTTCCGTCTCACCCACCGACATCGTCCTGCACCAGAAGTCGCGTCTGCTGGAGGTCGCGTTCGACGATGGGTCCCGCTTCCAGCTGCCCTGCGAGTTCCTGCGGGTCTACAGCCCGTCTGCGGAGGTACGCGGGCACGGCCCCGGTCAGGAGACGCTCCAGGTCGGAAAACAGGACGTCAACATCCAGGCCATCGAACCGGTGGGCAACTACGCCGTGAAGCTCGTCTTCAGCGACGGCCACGACACCGGCCTCTACGCCTGGGACTACCTCCACGAACTGGGCCTCAAGCAGGAGGCCCTGTGGCAGCGGTACCTCGACCGGCTGCGCGTGGCCGGCGCGTCGCGCGAACCGGGCGTACGCATCGACATCCACAAGCTGAACCGGGCGGACCCTCTCCCCCACGCCACCAAGGCGGCTCCCACCGATGAGTAAGACCGACTTCGGCTACCAGCAGGTCGACGAGCACGAGAAGGCGCAGCGCGTCGCCGGTGTCTTCGACGCCGTGGCCACCCGCTACGACCTGATGAACGACCTCATGTCTGCGGGCCTGCATCGCCTGTGGAAGCGCTTCGCGGTGGACGCCTGCCTGGTCCGGCCCGGTCAGCGCGTCCTCGATGTCGCCGGCGGCACGGGCGACATGACGCGCCTGCTGAAGCGACGCGTCGGCCCCACCGGCGAGGTGTGGCTCACCGACATCAACGGTCCGATGCTCGCCACGGGCCGCGACCGGCTCGCCGACGAGGGCATCCTCACGCCGGTGGCCCGCTGCGATGCGGAGCACCTGCCGTTTCCGGATGCGAAGTTCGACTGCGTGATCGTCGCCTTCGGCCTGCGCAACATGACGCACAAGGACCGCGCGCTCGCCGAGTTCCGCCGCGTGCTTCGGCCGGGCGGCCGGGCGGTGGTGCTCGAGTTCTCGAAGGTCGCGAAGCCGCTCGCGCCGCTCTACGACGCGTACTCGTTCCAGGTGCTGCCGAAGCTGGGCAGCCTCGTCGCAGGCAATCCCGAGGCGTATCGCTATCTCGCGGAATCGATCCGCATGCATCCTGACCAGGAGACGCTGAAGGGCATGATGGAAGACGTCGGCCTCGAACGCGTCGAGTACTTCAACCTGACCGGTGGCGTCGTCGCGGTCCACCGCGGCTGGGTGCTCTGACCGCGATGCTGGCCCGCACCGTCGCCGCCGGAATCGAGCACGTCCTCGCGACCGCCCCCTGGGCGCGCGAGGCACTGGCCCCGTACGGCGGTCGTCGCCTGCGACTGCGCGCCGGCCTCGTCGACGTCGCCCTGCTCGTCACCGCCCACGGCGGGGTCGCGGCGGCGGATGCCGACGGACCCATCGATCTCGATGTCTCGATGCCCGTGGGTGCCGCGCTGCGTCTCGCCGCCGGTGACGAATCGGCCTACGCCGAGGCACGCGTCGACGGTGACGCCGAGTTCGCGGTGGTGGTCCGGCGGCTCGCGACGGAGCTGCGCTGGGACTTCGAGGAAGACCTCTCCCGGGTGTTCGGCGACATCGTCGCGCATCGGGCCGCGAGCGCCCTCCGCGCGACGGCCTCGGCCGGCCGCGACGCCGCCGATCGCGCGACGCGCGCGGTCACCGAGTACGTCACGGAAGAGGGCCGCGTCACCCCGCCGCGGGCGGAGATCGACGCCTGGATGAGCGACGTCGACGTCACCCGCGACGACGTCGAGCGGCTCCTTCGACGCGTCGAGCGCCTGGAACGCGACCGCGGCTGAAGCCGCGCGCCGCACCCGCCCCGTCATGCTGCCGTTGCTGCGACTCTCGAAGATCGTGACCGTCGGCGTGCGGTTCGGGCTCGACGAGTTCGTGCTCGCGCACAGCAGCGTCCGCTGGCTGCGCCCGATCATCCGCAGCGTGCTCTTCTGGCGCCGGCTGGACCGCCCGCGCGGCGAGCGCCTGCGACTCGCGCTCGAAGCGCTCGGCCCCATCTTCGTGAAGTTCGGCCAGGTGCTCTCCACCCGTCGCGACCTGATCCCGGTCGACATCGCCGACGAGCTGGCGAAGCTGCAGGACCAGGTGCCGCCGTTTCCCACCGACCAGGTGCTGGCGACGCTCGCGCGGGTCTACGGCCGGCCGGTGGACGAGGTCTTTCAGGATTTCGAGCGCGAAGCCGTCGCGAGCGCGTCGGTGGCGCAGGTGCACTTCGCGGTGCTGCCAGACGGCCGCGAGGCCGCCATCAAGATCCTGCGGCCCGGCATCGGCCGCGTGATCGACCGCGACCTGGCGCTCCTCGAGACCGCCGCCGCGGTGGTCGATGCCGTGTGGCCCGACGGCCGCCGCCTGAAGCCGCGCGAAGTCATCGCCGAGTTCGCGAAGCATCTGCACGACGAACTCGATCTCCTCCGCGAAGCCGCGAGTGCGAGTCAACTGCGCCGCAACTTCCGGGGCTCCGACCTGCTGCACGTGCCCGAGGTGTTCTGGGACTGGTGCGCGACCGAGGTCATGGTGATGGAGCGCATGCACGGGCTGCCGGTCTCGCAGGTCGACAACCTGCGGGCTCAGGGGGTCGACATCGCGCGGCTGTCGCGCACGGGCGTCGAGATCTTCTTCATGCAGGTGTTCCGCGACGGCTTCTTCCACGCGGACATGCACCCGGGGAACATCCTCGTGACCCGCGAGGGACGCTACGTGGCGCTCGACTTCGGGATCATGGGCACGCTCACCGACATCGACAAGAACTACCTCGCGCAGAACTTCCTCGCGTTCTTCCGCCGCGACTACCGGCGCGTGGCGCAGGCCCACGTGGACGCCGGCTGGGTGCCGCCCGGCACGCGTGTCGACGAGTTCGAATCGGCGATCCGCGCGGTCTGCGAGCCGATCTTCGACAAGCCGCTGAAGGAGATCTCGTTCGGCAAGGTGCTGCTGCGGCTCTTCCAGACCGCGCGGCGGTTCAACCTCGAAGTTCAGCCGCAGCTCGTGCTGCTGCAAAAGACCCTGCTCAACATCGAAGGTCTGGGAAGGCAGCTCGACCCCGATCTAGACCTCTGGAAGACGGGCAAGCCCTACCTTGAGCGCTGGATGTCCGAGCAGATGGGCTGGCGCGGGCTGGTGCGGCATCTGCGCGAGGAAGCCCCCCAGTGGGCTGAGCTGATCCCCCAGCTGCCGCGGCTGGCGCACCGCGCGCTGTCCGAATCCGAACCGCACGCGCTCGAGGCCACCGTGGCCAGGCTGGTTCGCGAACAGCGCCGACAAACGCGTCTGCTCGCCGGCATCGCCGCCATCCTCGTCATCACCCTCGTGATCCTCACAGCCCTCTTCCTGCGCTGAGCGACATCGTTCGAAGTGCGCTCGACCGTCATCGGAAACGCGCGAACGGCACTGGCTACATCGCGAGGTCCGGGAGCCGGGCCTCGCGCACGAACCGCCGGCGCACGAGGCTGAACGCGACCGGCACCAGAACGAGCGTGGCGACCGTCGCGAGCAGGAGGCCGCCGATCACCGCCCGGCCGAGCGGCGCGTTCTGCTCTCCTCCGTGGCCCAGCCCGCTCGCCATCGGCGCCATGCCGACGATCATCGCGAAGGCCGTCATCAGCACCGGCCGCAGGCGCGTGCCCGCGGCCTCCAGCGCCGCCGACACCGGCGGCATGCCGTCGACGAGCTTCTCGTTCGCGAACGACACCATCAGGATGCTGTTCGCCGTCGCGACGCCGACCGCCATGATGGACCCCATGAGCGATGGGACGCTGAACGTGGTCGCGGTGGCGAGGAGCACCCAGACGATTCCGCACAGGGCCGCGGGCAGGGCGGTGATGATGATCAACGGGTCGATCCACGACTGGAAGTTGACGACCATGATCAGGTAGACGAGCAGCACAGCGAACACGAGTCCAGCTCCCATGCGGCCGAAAGCATCACGCATGCTTTCGGCCTGCCCGGAGATCTCGATGCGCGTGTTGTTCTTCTGCGCCTCGGCCTGCGGGCGGAACGTGTCGACCACCTCGGAGATGTCCGCGGCGACAGCGCCCAGATCGCGTCCCTGCACGTTGGCGTAGATGTCGAACGCCAGTTCCGTGTTCACGTGGCTGATGATCGCCGGCACCGTCGTGCGCTCGATCCTGCCCATGTTGCCCAGCGGTACCGTGGGCGACTGGCCGCGGCCCGGTAGCGGGATCTCCATGACGGCGTCGACCGAATCGAGCGCCGTGAAGTGCGGTTGCACCACGACGACCTGGTACGGCCGGCCGGTCTTCGGATCGATCCAGAAGTTGGGGGTCAGCACGACGCTCGAACTGCTCGCCATCAGGAAGTGTTCGGCGATGTCGCGCTGGGTGAGGCCCAGCTGTGCGGCGCGCGTGCGGTCGACGTCGAATCGGAGCGAGGGCTGATTCATGATCTGGTGGACATGCACGTCGACAGCCCCGGGCACGAGGGCGATCTTTGCCGCGATCTGCTGTGCAAGCCTGTGATTCTTGTAATCGCCGCCGAGGATCCTGACGTCGATGGGTGCCGGCAGCCCGAAGTTGAGGATCTGATTCATCATGTCCCCAGGCTGGAAGTAGAAAGAGCTGTCGGGAAACAGCTGCGGCAGACGCTCGCGCAGCCGGCGCACGTACTCCGCGGTCTTCACGCGATGCTCGGGCTTCAGCGACACCAGGATCTCGCCGTCGGCCGAGGTGATGGTGACGTTGTCGCTGTACGCGAGGTTGGTGGATGGCGGAATCCCGATGTTGTCGATGATCACGTCGAGATCCTCGGGTGCCACGATACCGCGGATCTCGTCCTCCACTTGCGAGAAGAGCACGCCGGTGTCCTCGATGCGCGTACCGACCGGCGCGTTGACGTGAAGCCGGATCTGGCCGGCGTCCACCGTGGGGAAGAAGTCCTGCCCGACGCGCGGGACCACGACGGCGGTGGCGGCGACCAGCACTGCGAAGACCACCAACGCCGCCCACGGACGCTTCAGCACGCCTTCCAGGAACCGCAGGTAGCCGCGCCGCATGCGTTCGAACCCGCTTTCGAACTTTGCGTGCCATCCCCTGTGGTTCGACCCAGTGTGGCTGGAGGCCTCGTGTCCTGCCATCAGCCAGCGAGTCATCACCGGAACGAGCGTCCGCGACAGCAGGTACGAAACGGCGACCGAGAACACGACCGCCAGTGCCATCGGCGTGAACAGGTACTTGGCAGCGCCCGTGAGCAGCAGCACGGGCAGGAACACGACGCAGATGCAGAGCATCGACACGAACGCCGGCACACCGATCTCGCGTGCGCCTTCCAGGATGGCATCGGTCAGTGACTTGCCGAGCACCAGATGCCGATGGATGTTCTCCACCGTCACCGTCGCGTCGTCCACCAGGATGCCGACGGCGAGCGCGAGACCACCCAGCGTCATCAGGTTGAGCGTGTGACCCATGGCACCGAGCAGCAGGATCGCGGCGAGCACGGACAGAGGGATAGAGACCACCACGATCAGCGTCGACCGCCAGCTGCCGAGGAACAGCAGGATCAGCAGGCCGGTGAGACCGGCCGCGATCAGGCCCTCGAGGACAACCGCCTGCATGGCATTGACGACGAACACCGACTGGTCGAACAGGAACGACAGCTTCAGGCCCTCGGGCAGATCGACGTGGGAGAAGCGCTCGCGGATCTGCCGGATGATGTCGAGCGTCGAGGCACCGCCGCTCTTCAGCACCGTGAGCAGGCTCGATTTGCGGCCATCGTGGCGGACGAGGTTCGTCTGCTCGTTGTAGCCGTCACGAACGGTCGCGACATCCCGGATGTAGATGACGCGGTCGCCGATCGCCTTGATCGGAAGCTCGGCGATGTCCTCGATCTTCTCCGGGCTGTTGTTGAGGCCGAGGATGTACTCGCGGCCACCGATCTGCGTGGAGCCCGTCGGCAGGTTCACGTTCTGGCGCAGCAGCGCGTCGTTGATCTCCTTGATCGTCACGCCACGCGCACGCATGCGATCGGGCTCGGCGTCGATCATCACGAGGCGCGGCCGACCACCATAGGGCAGCGGGACGGTGGTGCCCTGCACGGGAATCACTTCGTTCCGCACGAGCCAGAGGCCCTTGTCGTACAGCTCCTGCTCGGTGAGGGTGTCACTGCCCAGCGCAATCTGCAGGATCGGCACGCTGGAGGCGTTGTACTGGACGATCTGCGGCGGCATCTGGCCGGGCGGCATGCGCCGGACGATGGTCTGCGACGTGGCGGTGATCTCGGACACCGCCTGATCGATCCGCACGTTCGGCTGGAAGTAGATGCGGATGACGTTCTTGCCGTAGATCGTGTGCGATTCGATGCGTCGCACATTGCTCACCGTGGTGTTGATCTGCTGCTCGGAGAAGATCGTGACCTGCTTCTCGTAGGCGTCCGCCGGAATACCGACGTACTGCCAGATGAGCGTGACGATGGGCTCGGCGATTTCGGGGAAGATGTCCTTCGGCATCGGGCGGATGCCCGGTGCCCCAACGATCGAGAGCACGCCGGCAACCAGGATCGCCAGCGCTCCGACGAGAACGGTGTAGGGACGATTCAACGCCAGCCGCACGATCCACATGTGCCCCCCCGGCCGCGGACGCGCCGCTGCGTTGTTCTAATGTGACAGCCATGTTACAAAGATCGAAGTCGCACGGATAGCGATTCGACGACCCGCTCGCAGGCTGCGGGGGCAACGGGAGGGCTTGCGATGGGAAACACTCCAACCTGCCGGGCGATGCAGGCATTCGCCGTCTCTCATCGTCGTCGCTGGACCATCGGTTTCACCGCAGCGCTGGCGGTCCTCGCACTGGGCTTCGGTCTCGTCCCCAGATCCGATTCGAAACCAGAACCGGGTATCGAGCGCCCGGCGGTCACCTTCGTACCGGCACACCGCGGCAAGTCGAGCGCCGACGTCACGCTTCCCGCCTCACTCCTTCCACTGCAGGAGGCCACGCTGTACGCGCGGACGTCGGGCTACGTGAAGCGCTGGCACGCGGAGATGGGCGACCATGTGAAGGCGGGCCAGCTCCTCGCCGAGATCGAAGTCCCCGAACTCGAACGCGAGATCGAACAGGCCAATGCGAATCTCGGGCAGATCCGGGCGCAGCTCGACCTCGCAAGGCTCACCGCCAACCGCTATCGTGCGTTGCTCAAGGAAGAGGCGGTCTCACCGCAGGACGCCGACGAGAAGATGGGCGCACTCGCCGCACGCGAGGCCGATCACGCCGCCGTTCGCGCGCGTCTGCGGCAGCTTGAGGCAGTCCGCGGGTTCCAGCGCGTCGTCGCCCCGTTCGCCGGGACCATCGTCGCGCGCAACGTGGAGATCGGGTCGCTCGTGACGACGGGCAGCACGGCGCCGTGGCTCTTCCGCCTCGCGCAGAGCGACACGCTGCGGGTGTTCGTGAGCGTGCCGCAGAATCACCTGCCAGCCGTGAAGGCCGGCACCATGGCCGAGATCATCGTCCCGGAACTCGTCGGCAAGCCGATCGCCGCGACCGTGGTTCGCAACGCCGGCGCGTTCGACCCGACGACGCGCACGATGCTGACCGAACTGCGCGTGCCCAATCCCGACGGCAAGTTGTTCCCCGGCATGTACGGGCAGGTGCGGTTCCACGTCATGCACGCCGAGGCGCCGCTCATCGTCCCGGTGAACGCGCTGCTAGTGGGCGGAGACGGCACGCGCGTCGCGATCGTCGACAGCGGGGACGTCGTCCGAATCCGCCCGGTGAAGCTCGGGCGCGATCTCGGCAAGGAGGTGGAGATCCTCGAAGGCATCGCCGACAACGATCGCGTCATCAGCAATCCGCGCGACAACCTGACGGAAGGCACGGCCGTGCGCCCGGTACCCGCGCCGAAGCCCGACAAGAAGGACAACAAGAAAGAGGCCGCGCCGGCGCTCCCGAAGTCGGCGGAGAAATGACGCCATGAAGCGTCTCTCCATCCGCCTCGCTGGACTGCAATGCATGGCGTGCCTCTTCGCGGGCTGCGCGGTCGTCGGTCCGGACTATCAGCGGCCCGCAACGGGCATCCCGGCAAGTTTCACCGAGGCCGGCCCGTGGAAGATGGCCACTCCGGCCGATGCCACGAGCCGCGGCGATTGGTGGCAGCTCTTCGGCGACCCGGTGCTCGACGATCTCGAGCGCCGCGCCCGGACGGCCAGCCCGAAGCTCCAGGGGGCTGCCGCGCGCCTCGAACAGGCCCGGGCTGTCCTCGGACTGGCGGACGCCTCACGTCTACCGATCCTCGAACTCTCGCCGGAAGTGGGCGGTTTCGGCATGTCGAGGAACCGCCCCGACCAGCCCGAGAACGTGCCCGGCAACCGCGCCTACGACGCCAGGCGGCTGCGCGTGCCGCTCTACGCAAGCTACGAGGTCGACCTGTGGGGGCGTCTGCGACGCGCCAGCGAGGCGGCGCGTGCACGCCTCGACGCCAGCGAGGCCAGCTATCAGACGCTGCTGCTGACGCTCCAGGGCGATGTCGCGCAGACGTATTTCGACCTGCGCAATCTCGACGCCCAGCTGCACCTCGTGGCCACCGGCGTGGAGATCCGGCGCCGGGCGCGGGACCTCGTGACCGCGCGCTGGCGCGGCGGCATCGCCACCGAACTGGACGTCGCACGCGCCGAGACCGAGCTGGCCACGGCTGAGGCGGAGTTTCTCGCCCTCACGCGTCGGCGCGGGGACACCGAGCGAGCGCTCGCCGTGCTGGTCGGCTCTCCACCCGGACCGTTCTCGATCGAAGCCGCCACGACGCAGGCGCATGTCCCGGAGATTCCGGTGGGTCTCCCCTCCGCTCTGCTGGAGCGCCGGCCCGACGTTGCCGAAGCCGAACGCCTGCTCGAATCGCGGAATGCCGAGATCGGCGTGGCGCGTGCGGCCTTCTTCCCGGCAGTGCGGCTGACGGGGGCTGTCGGGTTCGAGAGCAGCGAACTGTCGGATCTGCTGAAAGCCGACAGCGTGATCTGGGGGCTCGCCGCCGGCCTGGCCCAGCCCCTCTTCGACGGCGGGCGCAACCGCGCGCGGCTCGAGGGCGCGCGGGCTGCGTACGCCGAGAACCTCGCGCTGTACCGGCAACAGATCCTCGTGGCGCTATCGGAGGTCGAGAATTCTCTGGCGGCGCTGCGGTTGCTCGACGAACAGGCGAAGGTCCAGGCCCGGGCCGTGGTTCAGGCGAACCGTGCCGCGATGCTCACCACCGCACGGTACAAGGGCGGCCTCGTCTTGATCCTGGAACTCATCGACGCGCAACGGACGCAACTCGCGGCCGAGCGCGAGGCGCTGGAGATCCGCAACCGCCAGCTCACCGCGGGCGTCGCTCTGGTGAAGGCACTGGGCGGCGGATGGTCCGGGGCCGGTTCCTTGCCGCCGTCAGCGACGGCGCCACCGGCCTCGCCCATGGCCGGCGGCACATAGCGGGACTCTGCGTCGCCAGCGCGGGCCGTACCGGAGCCGAGATCGGATGCAATGCACCAACTGCGCATGGATATGGGTTCCGGGCCTTTTGTTCGATAGAATCCGGGGGCTTTTTTGCGCCGCACCGCGATGGCCCTCCTAGAAATCCGCAATGTGACCCGACGGTTCGGCGACTTCCTCGCCGTAGACGACGTGACCCTGTCCATCGGGACGGGGGAATTCTTCACGCTCCTCGGTCCCTCGGGCTGCGGCAAGACGACGCTGCTGCGGATGATCGCGGGCTTCGATGCCCCCGACGGCGGCGAGATCGTCCTCGATGGCCAGTCCATGGCCGACGTGCCGCCCGAGGCGCGCAACATCCACACGGTATTCCAGAGCTACGCCCTGTTCCCGCACATGACGGTCGCGGACAACATCGCGTTCCCGCTGCGCATGGCCAAGTGCCCCCCGGCGGACATCGCACCGCGCGTGAAGGAAGCCCTCGAGGACGTCTCGCTTTCCGGCATGGAGAAGCGGTTCCCCCACGAATTGTCCGGAGGCCAGCGGCAGCGGGTCGCCGTGGCCCGCGCGCTCATCAGCCGCCCGAAGCTGCTGCTCCTCGACGAACCGCTCGCCGCCCTCGACGCGAAGCTGAAGGAGCGGATGCAGCTCGAGCTGATCACCCTCCAGAAGGAGGTCGGGATCACGTTCATCTACGTGACCCACGACCAGGAGGAGGCCCTGGCGCTCTCCCACCGGATCGCGGTCATGAACAAGGGCAAGGTCGAACAGCTCGACGAACCCGCCACCATCTACAGCTTCCCGAAGAACCGCTTCGTGGCCGACTTCATCGGCGAGTGCAACCTGCTCGACGGCACCGTCTCGGCGCAGGCGGGCGAGGCACTCAGTTTCGACGTGCCGGGGCTGGGCGGCGTGAAGATCGTCGGCAGCGCAGGGGGCGTCCCCGGTGCGAAGGGCACGCTTGCCCTGCGCCCCGAGAAGGTCTCCATCGGTCGCGAACTACCCGCCGACTGCGCCAACCGGTTCCAGGGCCGGGTGTTCGATTACCTCTACACCGGTGACGTGACGCTCTACATCGTCGAGGTGGAAGGCGGGCAGCGCCTGGAAGTCATGCTGCCCAACAGCGCGGTGGGCCGGTCGTCGAAGTTCTTCGAGCCGGGCGACGGTGTGCAGGTGGGCTGGCGCGACGACGCCGGCCATTTCCTTCCGGATTAGGTGAGGTCCGCCATCTTGACCCACTGCTCGTCGCGATGAGCACCCGCGTCCAGAAGTGGATCCTGAGTGGCCCGCCGCTGCTCTACCTGCTCGTCTTCTTCGCGGTGCCCGTGGGCATCATGGTTCTGGCCTCGTTCCGCTACGCGGGCGAGTTCGGCGGTCTGGCGCCGCTGTTCGGCACCGGGGACCCCGACGAGCTGACCGGCCTCACGCTGGAGAGCTACCAGCGCTTCTTCGACGACCGGATCTACCTCGAGCTCTTCGCGAAATCGTTCGTCTACGCGGTGGTCACCACGGTCGCGTGCCTCGCATGCGCGTACCCGCTGTCGCTGATGATCGCGCGGAGCCCCAAGAAATCGCGCGATCTCCTGGTGCTGCTGGTCATCCTGCCCTTCTGGAGCAACTTCCTGATCCGCGTGTACGCGTGGATGATCATCCTCGGCCCCCAGTCGCTCTTCACCCGCGCGTTCAACGGGCTGACGGGCGCCTTCGGGCTGGAGCCGATGCCGCTGCTCTTCTCGCCCATCGCCGTCCTGATCGGGCTCGTGTACGTGCACCTGCCCTTCATGGTGCTGCCCCTCTACGCGAACCTCGAGAAGCACGACCCGGCACTGCTCGACGCCGCCCAGGATCTCGGCGCGAATGCCTGGCAGCGCTTCTGGCGGATCACGTTCCCGCTGTCGCTCCCCGGGGTGTACGCAGGGGCCGCTCTGGTGTTCATCCCGGCGCTCGGCATCTTCGCGATCCCCGACCTGCTGGGCGGCACCGACAGCATGCTGATCGGCAACCTGGTCAAGCAGCAGTTCCTCGACGCCCGCGACTGGCCCTTCGGCAGCGTGCTGTCGATCGTGCTGACCGCAGCGGCCATCCTCTTCGCCGGGCTCGCCGCCTGGTTCGGTCGGCAGAAGCGCACATGAACGGGCGCCGCAAACCCTGGCTCCTGTGGGCCGCCAGCGCGCTGGTGTACGCCTTCCTGTACGTGCCACTGGTCATCGTGGTCGTCTACTCGTTCAACGATTCGAAACTGAACGCCGAGTGGGTCGGCTTCACCTGGCACTGGTACGACGTGCTCTTCCACGACGAGCAGATGCTGACGGCGGCGTGGAACTCCCTGTTGATCGCGCTCACATCGAGCGCCGTGGCGACCATCCTGGGGACCATGGCTGGGTATGCGATGTACCGCTACAAGCTGCGGCTGCTGCCCGTCCTGGTGCTGACGCCGATCGCGATCCCCGAGATCCTCCTGGGCGTGAGCCTGCTCATCTTCTTCGTGTTGCTGGAAGTGACCCTCGGGATGCTGTCGATCGTGCTGTCGCACATCGCCTTCTCCGTGGGCTTCGTCGCGATCGTCGTCCGTTCGCGGCTGTCCGGCATGGACGAGAGCCTGACCGAGGCCGCCCGCGATCTCGGGGCGACGCAGTGGCAGGCGTTGCGGCTCATCACCCTGCCGCTCATCATGCCCGGCATCGTCGCCGGCGCGCTGATGGCCTTCACGCTCTCGATCGACGATTTCGTGATCACGTTCTTCACGGCCGGGGTCGACTCCACCACCCTGCCGCTGCAGATCTACTCGATGATCAAGATCGCGGTGACACCGGAGGTGAATGCCGTGTCAACGCTGCTGATGCTCGTCACGCTGGTCATGATCGTGATCGCTAGCCGCCTCTCGCCGGGCGGCCTGCGCGGGCACTGAGACAACACCCACCCACGCCATCCGGGGGACACCGCCATGAAGAAACTGCTCGTCGCCTTCGCCGCCGTGCTCGTGAGCCTGCCCGCCTTCGCCCAGAAGCCGGCAGTGCTGCACCTGTACAACTGGAACAACTACATGTCGGACGAGACGATCAAACGTTTCGAGGCGACGTGTGCGTGCAAGGTGAAGCAGACCTATTACTCGGACAACGACGAGCTGATCGCGAAGCTCCAGGCCGGCGGCACCGGCTACGACGTGATGGTGCCCACGATGAATGCCGTGGCCGCGCTGATCAAGATGAACGCCCTGCTGCCGCTCGACCCGGCGAAGATCCCGAACCTGAAGAACGTGATGCCGCAGTACCTCAACACCGAGTTCGACCCGGGGAACAAGTACTCCGCGCCCTACGCAATGACGATCACGCTGGTGGGCTACAACGACAAGAAGATGAAGGAGCTCGGCATCACACCCGACTCCTGGGCAACCATCTTCGACCCGGCGATCCTCGCGAAGCTGAAGGGCAAGGTCACCGTGATGGACAGCCAGCGTGAGCTGATGGCTGCCGCCCTCAAGTACCGCGGCTACTCGGCGAACGACGTCGACGAGAAGCACCTGATGGAGGCCAAGGAGGTCATCCTCGCCGCGAAGCCCTACTGGGCCGCTTTCAACGCGTCCAGCTACATCAAGGAACTGACGGTCGGGAACATCTGGCTGGCGCACGGCTTCTCGAACGACATGTTCCAGGCCGATCTCGACGCGAAGGCGGCCAAGCGACCGTTCCGCGTACTGCCCGCGATGCCCAAGGAGGGCGCCGTGCTGGCCCTCGATGCGATGGTCATCCACAAGAGCGCCCCGCGCCCCGACCTGGCCCACCAGTTCATCGACTTCATGTTGCAGGGGCAGAACGCCGCCGATCTCACCAACATGATCGGGTCCGGCAACCCCAACCAGGAGGCGCAGAAGTTCATCGCCCCCGAACTGAAGCAGATCAAGGCCATCTTCCCCGATGCCGACACGGCAAAGAAGCTCGAGATGCTGAAGGACCTCAACCCCAAGCAGCGCCGCTTCGCCAACCGCCTCTGGACCGAGATCAAGCTGAAGTGATCGGCCGCTGGGCGGGTGGAGCAGGCCATCCGCCCGAGCATGACGAACGGGTTTCTCACTTCCCGCACGGCGTCGTGCGCCGTCGATATTTCTTACACGAGGGTTACGGGCTCAGCACGCTCCGCGCCAGAAGCCTCATGGCGAGTCTGACAAATCAAGAGGTTCCGGCCCCTGCCAAACCTTCCATTTCGTCAGGACTGGAACTTGCTGATGGGCCGTTCGTGGCGGATTTGTTCTCCGGAAGGTGACGGCGGAACGGCCACCTCGATCGGAACCCCTCGGGCCTCGCCTATCCTGCGCAGCCCGCCAAAGTGGAGAAGACCATGCAATTCAAAACAAAGGCTCTGGCGAGCGCCATTTCGGTCGCCATCGCCACCGGCGCACTGTTGGCCGCTGGCGCCGCACAGGCCGGCGGCATCATCACCTACGGTGAGACCACGCTCGGCGTGAACGACTCGGGCGAACTCAACTTCTTCTCGGAGACGGGGCCCGGCGAGGGGATGACGTACGGCGTCTATCGCAACGGCATCGGAGACGCGATCTCCCCCGGATGCGCGTGCGAAGGCTGGGGCGTCTCGGTCCAGTTCGGCGGCGCATCCTTCTCGGCCTTCGCAAACCAGTCCTCTGGTTCCGGTGGCTACACGGGCGGCACCTTCGGCATCAGCGGCAACACCGCGTCTTCCACGGTCTTCATGAACGGCGCGCCCGTCACGATCAGCCACTTCTACGGCCCCTCCCTCCAGGCCGACACCTTCCAGGCCCAGGTCCAGATCACCAACACCGGCGGCGCGACGCTCGACAACCTCATCTACCGCCGAGCGATGGACTGGGACGTCCCGCCCTCCCCGTTCAGCGAGTACGTCACCCACGGTGGCGTCACGGCCAACCTCGTGGCCAACGGCGGCAACGTCCTGTTCGCCAGCAACAACGGTTTCGCCTCGTCCGACCCGCTTACGGAAGCCGGCTGGATCGACGAGTCCACGGTCAACACCGATTTCTCCAAGAACGGGCCGAGCGACCACGGCTCGGTATTCGACTTCTCGTTCGGCTCGCTGGCCGCCGGCGAGACGCGGATCTTCAACATCTTCTACGGCACGGCGGCGACCGAAGCCTCGGCGCTGTCCAAGATCTCGGCGCTCGGTGCGAACGTTTATTCGCTCGGCCAGCCCGCGGGCTATGGCGAAGGGGGCGGAGAGGGTGGCGGCGATGGCGAAATCGTCGATGGCGAAGTCCCCAGCGCGCCTGGCGATCCGGTCTTCGGCGACGGCACCCCGATCGCCCCTGAGACGTTCTTCTTCGCGTTCGGTGGTGTGGGTGGTGTCGAACTCGGCTCGACGCAGGCCAACCCGATCCTCCCGTTCATGCCCGCCCCCGAGATCTTCGTGTTCACGGCACCCCAACCCCGCCGCTGGTTCGATCCGCCCACGGTCGAGGGCTTCGAGATCGAGCTGGCAGGTGGTGGCGAGTTCCTCGAAGTGATTGCGCCGGATGGGTTCCTGGATCTCAAGATCGTGGTGGACGGCGTGGTGGTGGACGATGATTTCGACGGTCTCGAGAGTTACTTCTTCGCCCCCGGCGTCTCGACCTTCACGATCACCGGCATCCGCCCGCTGCTGGACCCCGACAGCCCAGGGTTCGCCTCGGCCTTCCCGCTGTTCCTCGACTTCACCAACCCGGAAGGCACGGTGATGACGTGGACAGCCGTGCCGGTGCCGGAACCCAGCGAATGGGCGCTTATGCTCCTCGCGGCCCCGCTTCTGGGCTGGCAGGTGCGCCGCCGTCGTCAGATGAAGGCCTGATCGAAGGTCTGATGTCCGAACGCAACGACCGCCTCGCCTGAGGCGGGTCGTCGGCAGTCCCCTGCGCCGGGTCTATCCGTAGACCCGGCGCAGTGCTTTCAGGAGCCCGGGAACGTCGTCGGTCGGAAGCCCGCTGATGCCGGCGGCACCCGCCCGGCCTCCGCCGCCGGCGAAGCCGATCGCCACGAGATCCGCCCCCTTCGGCGCATCGATCGGCGCCCGGATGCTCACGGTGAACATCCCTCTCGATGGTGTCAGCAGGGCGTGCGCGCGGCCGGGATGTTCCCGCGCGAGACGATTCGCGAGCACGCCGCTGACCCGTCGGCTCCAGGCGGCATCCGGCAATTCGAAACACGCCACCGACGCCGATTCGAGAATTGGCGCGAGCGCGATGCTCCGTTCGAGATCGTCCCGCATGGACGCCTCCAGGACGCCGAACGCCGGATCGTCCTCCGCGAAGCGCAGCGGGTCGGCGATGCCCCGCATACGCCGGTGCAGATCTTCGGGATCGAAGAGCAGCTCGCGGACGTCGTCACCGTAGGCGTTGTAGTTGAGACTCTCGCCCAGCCGCCTGAACACGCCCGTCACCGCCTCGTCGAGATCCAACATCGCGGCGAGACTCCGGGCCGTCGCACCCAGGTTGTCCCCGAACGCGCCCACCACGGCCCACGCGCGATGCGCGCCACCCAGATGGCGATCGACGATGGCGCTCGTGCACATGGCGGCGGAGAGATCGATATGGCGTTCGAGATCCGGGTGATCGAACGGCTCGCCCGCGCGGTGATGATCGAACCAGCGGATGTGTGCGCCTGCATCGAGTGCTCGGCGCGTTGCATCCAGATTGGATTCGAGCGAGATGTCGCAGACGGTGAACCGATCACCGGGCGCGGGAACGACGCGCTCGACGAGCGCGATGTCGCGCTTCGCCCCGGTGACACAGGTGGCCACGACCGGTTCGGCGAGCCGAAGCTGCTGGAGCGCGCAGAGTCCGTCCGCGTCGCCATTGAAGATGTCATAGAATCCCATCGCCTCTCCGCCTCATGCCGGACGCCGTCGCGGCCCCGCGCCGACCGACGTTCTGCCGATGACATCGATGTCGCCGTTCACCCGTCGTTCCGGTTTCGTGGGGCTCGCCACCCTAGCTTACGTAGTCGTCGTGGCCATCGCCAGCGTCTATCCCGCCGAGGGCTGGCGCATCCCGGACGCCTCGGTCCTCTGGCGACAGTTGAGCGAGTGGCCCCGGTACTACACCTGGTACGACGTGATCTTCAACGTCACGGCGTACATCCCGCTCGGCATGCTCTTCACCGGCTGGCTGCGACGCCATCTGCGTGGCATCCAGGCTGCCGGTATCGCATTCGTGCTCGCGACGCTGCTCAGCGCCAGCATGGAAGTTCTCCAGGGCAGCATCGCGCTCCGGGTACCCTCCGCGCTCGACGTGTTCTGCAATGCCGTCGGCGGGTTGCTCGGTGCCTGGGTCGCACTCTTCGCGGGGGATGACGAGGACGGCGTCTTCGCCCGCTGGCGTGCGCGCTTCCTGACGCCGCACAACGGTGGCGATGCGGGGCTCATCCTGCTGGCGCTCTGGGTCCTCGCGCAGTTCCGGCCGGACCTCTGGCTCTTCTCGACCGGCGACATGCGGCATCTCGTCCCCACGCCGCCGGGCACCTACTCGGCGCTTGCCTATGCGGCTTTCGAGGCCGGCGTCGCTGTGCTCGGGATCGTCACGGTGGCCGGCATCCTGCGGGTCGTCGCGTCCGAGAATCCAGTGGGCGCCCTCGTCGTCCTGATGGTCGGGGCTCTCGCAGCACGAAGTTTCGCCGCGGCGCTCCTCTTCGAACGCGGCGACGCGCTCCTCTGGATCACGCCGGGCAACGGGCTCGGCATCGCAGTCGGGCTGGGGCTGGGGATCACCGCCTGCATGATGCCGCGCCGCGCCGCGGCGATCACGGCCTTCGCCGCGATGCTGGGTGGCACCCTCCTCCTGAACGCCGGCCCGCTCAACCCCTACGCCTCGGTGTCCGCCATCGAACCGTGGCAGCAGGGCCACTATCGGAGCTTTGCGGGCACCACACGGATCATCTCGCTCTGCTGGCCGCTGCTCGCCGCGGCCTTCCTGCTTCCTCATTTCCGCCGCCAGCGGTGAGCGCGGTCCGGGCGGGTTCGTATAATCGGCCCGCCATTCTTCCAAGAGAAACGAGTCCATGAGCTACTACGAGCGGCATGTCTTCTTCTGCTGCAATCAGCGCGACGACCCGAACCGCGCCTGCTGCAACACCCACGACGCGTCGGGTGTGCGCGACTACGCGAAGGCCCAGGTGAAGGCACTGGGGCTGTCGGGCAAGGGCAAGGTTCGGATCAACATGGCCGGCTGCCTCGACCGCTGCGAGGAAGGCCCCGTCATCGTCGTTTATCCCGAGGACGTCTGGTACACGTACGTCGACCGCAGCGATGTCGACGAGATCATCGAAGAACACCTGAAGAACGGTCGCGTCGTCGACAGGCTGCGCATCTGATGCTGGCCGGCGCGGAACGCCAGCTCATCGCCGGCCCGTCCGGGGATCTCGAAGTCTCGGTACTGAACCCGTCTGGCGAGCCGACCGGCATCGCGGTCGTCGCCCATCCGCATCCGCTGTACGGCGGCACGATGGAGAACAAGATCGTCCAGACGCTCGCCCGCACGTTCGCGTCGCAGGGCCTCGTGGCGTGGCGGCTCAACTTCCGTGGCGTCGGTGCCAGCGAGGGGGTTTACGACGACGGCCGCGGCGAGTTGGACGACTTCCGGGCGCTCGTCACGCACGCGCGAAGCGTGCATGGCGATCTTCCCCTCACGCTCGCAGGCTTCTCGTTCGGCGGCTACGTCGCCTCGCACGTGGCCGCCGAGTACGCACCGAAGCGGCTGGTGCTGGTGGCCCCGGCCGTCGGCCGCTTCCCGGTGAGCGATGTCCCGGCCCACACGCTCGTGATCCACGGCGAACAGGACGACGTCGTGCCGCTCGCCGAGGCCCTCGAATGGGCCCGCCCGCAGAAACTCCCCGTCGTGGTGATCCCCGGCGCCGGACACTTCTTCCACGGCGATCTCATCGCGCTCCAGCGCATCGTCCGCGCCTACCGCGCCGACGAGGCCGGCTGACCCCGCGCCACCCTCCACGGAACCCGCCATGCTCGTCGTCAAGTCGCTGCACATCCTGTTCGTCACGTCGTGGTTCGCCGGCCTTTTCTACCTGCCGCGGATCTTCGTGAACCTCGCGATGGACGACAACCCGGCCGTCCGCGAGCGGCTGCTGCTGATGGCCCGCAAGCTCTACCGGTTCATGACCATCCTGATGATCCCGGCGCTCGTCTTCGGCGTTTGGCTCTGGCTGGGCTACGGCATCGGTGGCGGATGGATGCACGCGAAGCTCGCGTTGGTGGTCGTGCTGATCGGCTACCACCACATGTGCAAGGCGCACCTCAAACGCTTCGAGGCCGGCACCAACACGAAGTCGCACGTGTGGTTCCGCTGGTTCAACGAAGTGCCGGTGCTGCTGATGCTGGCCGTCATCCTGCTCGTCGTGACGAAGCCCTTCTAACGAGACTTCGATCGGCCGCTCAGACGCGCTCGATCACCGCCGCGATCCCCTGGCCCACGCCGATGCACATCGTCGTGAGCGCGTAGCGCCCGCCCGTCGCCACCAGTTCGTGCGTGGCCGTCGCCACCAGGCGCGCACCGCTCATCCCGAGCGGATGTCCCAGCGCGATCGCGCCACCATTCGGATTCACGCGCGGATCGTCGTCGGCGATCCCCAGCCCCCGCAGCACCGCGATCCCCTGCGCCGCGAAGGCCTCGTTCAGTTCGATCACGTCGAGCCGGTCCACCGTCAGCCCGAGCCGCGCGAGCAGCTTCTGCGTGGCCGGCACCGGGCCGATGCCCATCACGCGCGGCGCGCAACCGGCCGTCGCCACGCCCACGACGCGCGCGAGTGGCGTGAGGCCGTGGCGCTTCGCGGCCGCCTCGCTCGCGATCACCAGCGCGCATGCGCCGTCGTTCACACCCGAGGCATTCCCGGCGGTCACGGTGCCGTCCGGCTTCACGATGGGCTTCAGCTTCGCGAGCGCGTCGATCGTCGTCTCGCGCGGATGCTCGTCGTGTTCGACGATCACCGGATCACCCTTCCGCGCGGGGATCGTCACCGGCGCGATCTCGCGGGCGAACCGGCCGCTCTTCTGCGCCGCCGCGGCCTTCGCCTGGGACCGCAGCCCGAAGGCGTCCTGGTCCTCGCGGGCGACGCCGTGCTCCGCGGCCACGTTCTCCGCCGTCTCGGGCATCGAGTCGGTGCCGTACATCTGCTTCATGAGCGGGTTCACGAAGCGCCAGCCGATGGTGGTGTCGAACACGGCGTTCTCGCGCGCGAACGCGGTCGTCGCCTTCGGCATCACGAATGGCGCGCGCGACATGCTCTCCACGCCGCCCGCGATGCCGAGATCGATCTCGCCCGCACGGATGGCGCGGGCAACGATCCCCACCGCGTCCATCCCGGAACCGCACAGGCGGTTGATGGTGCTCGCGGGGATCTCCTTCGGCAGGCCGGCCAGCAGCAGCGCCATGCGCGCGACGTTCCGGTTGTCCTCACCCGCCTGGTTCGCGCAGCCGAACACCACATCGTCGACCGCGTTCCAGTCGACGGACGGAAGCTGCGCCATCAGCGCCTTCAGCGGCACGGCGCCGAGGTCGTCCGGACGGACGGAAGAGAGCGCGCCGGCGTAGCGGCCGATGGGGGTGCGCCGCGCGGCGCAGATGAAGGCTTCGTTCATGGGGCGGTTCCCGGGTGAGTGACGAGCCCGGCGCGAGGGGCGCCGCGGCGAAGTGCGGATCGTAACGGGAGTCGCCGCCGCGCCACAGGCCCGCCGTCATCTTCCATGGGGGCTCGCCCCCATCAACCCGGGTGGGAGGGATCCGCCGAGCATCGATTCCCGCAGCGAAGCCCGCCATACTCCGGCACCCCGCCGCAACCGCCCGCACCATGTCCGGTTTCCTGCATCACCTCGACCTCGCCGCGCCGTACTTCATCCTCGTGCTGGTCGGCTACGCGCTGTCCCGGTCGGGTCGGTTCAAGAAGTCGGTGAGCGACGCCCTCGCCACGTTCGTCTTCGCCGTGGCCATCCCCTCGCTGCTCTTCCGACTGATGAGCGATCCGTCGCGCCTGCCACCGTTCGATGCGAAGCTCCTCATCGCCTTCTTCGGCGGCTGCCTCGTCACGTTCGTGGTGGGGCGCGTGGTCTCGAAGTCGATGTTCGGGCTGGACGGTGTCGGGCAGTCCATCTTCGGGCTGGGCGGCATCTTCTCGAACAACGTACTGCTCGGCATCCCACTCGCAAAGGTGATCCTCGGCGACGCCGCGCTGCCACCGGTGGCCCTCGTCGTCGTCTTCAATTCGCTGACGCTCTGGACGCTCGTGACCGTTTCGGTGGAATGGGCGCGACACGGCGAGTTCTCCGTGGCCGGCTTCGTCCGGACCGCGCGCAACGTGCTCACGACCCCGGTCGTGGCGGCGATCCTGTCCGGCGCCGCCTTCGGACTCACGGGCTGGCACCTGCCGGGCATGATCGACGAGCCCCTGCGCCTGATGGGTCAGGCCGCTGCACCGCTCGCGCTCGTCGTCGTGGGCATGGGTCTGTCGGAGTACGGCATCCGGTCCGGCTGGCGCATCGGCGCCGCGATGACCGTCCTGAAGCTGCTGGTCCAGCCCCTCGCCGTCTGGGGCCTCGCCCGCCTGCTCGGCCTGCCGGCACTGGAGACGCAGGCGGTCGTGCTCCTCGCGTCCCTCGCGGCGGGCGTGAACGTGTACCTGATGTCGAAGCAGTTCGACACGCTGCAGGGCCCGGTCGCGACCTGCCTCGTGCTGTCGACCGCGTTCTCGGCGGTGACCACGCCCCTCGCAGTGGCGCTGGCGGGGCGGGTGGGATTCGGGGGCTAGGAGAAACAACCCCCGTGGGTCGGGCTCTGCCCGACGCCCGCGTCCCTGGATTCGTCGCGGTGCCCAAGCCATCGCCGCGTCGAGCGCAGCTCGACCCACGAACAACCTCGCCAATGGATTCGTTGGGGCTGACAACAACCCCCGTGGGTCGGGCTCCGCCCGACGCCTGCGTTCCAGGACCCGCCGATGTGCCCAAGCCATCGCAGCGTCGAGCTATTGCTCGACCCACGAAGGGCTATCGCGACTGGATGCCCCTGCGCTGAAAGCAACCCCCGTGGGTCGGGCTCTGCCCGACGCCCGCGTTCCTGGATTCGCCGATGTACCCAAGCCCTCGCAGCGTCGAGCGATGCTCGACCCACGAAGGGCTTTCGCGATTGGATGCCCCTGCGCTGAAAACAACCCCCGTGGGTCGGGCTCCGCCCGACGCCCGCGTTCCAGGATTCGTCGCTGTACCCAAGCCCTCGCAGCGTCGAGCGATGCTCGACCCACGAAGGGCTTTCGCGACTGGATGCCCCTGCGCTGAAAACAACCCCCGTGGGTCGGGCTCCGCCCGACGCCCGCGTCCCTGGATTCGCCGATGTGCCCACGCCATCGCTGCGGCACGCGCCGCTCGACCCACCACACCATGCCCAACGTCCTAAGCCCCGCGCAGCTTCCCTACGCCGCCAGCGCCAACCCCGCCCGCGGCCAGTCCACCTCCACGAGCGTTCCGAACCCGGACAGCGTGATGTACGCCTTGCGCCGATCCGGGCCGCCGAAGCAGATGTTCGTGCAATAGGGCTCCGGCGCCTCGTGGAACTCCAGCAGATCGCCCGCCGGGGTGATCACGCTGATGCCACCGCGGATCAGCGTCGCGACGCAGATGTTCCCGCCCTCCTCCACCGCGAGGGAATCGAAGCGCTGGTAGCCGGGCAGCCCCGCGACGAGCTGGCCGCCGTGGGGCGACGGCCACGGATCGCGATGCACCGTGCCCTCGCCGGTGATGGCGAACTTCCACAGACGGGCGGGCTCCGTCTCGGCCACGTAGAGCGTCCTGCCGTCCGGCGACAGACCGATCCCGTTCGGCGTGATCAGCGGGAACGCCACTTCGCGGATCAGGCTGCCGTCGGTGCGCGCGTAGTAGATCGCACCGCGGTCCATCTGCCGCCCGTAGACCTTGCCGAGGTCCGTGAACCAGATGCCACCTTGGCCGTCCAGCACGAGGTCGTTCGGGCCCTTCAGCGTGACGCCGTCGCACTCGGTGTACAGCACCTCGACCTTGCCGTCCGCCGGATTCACGCGCTCGATACGGCCACCGCTGTAGTCCTCCGCCCGGCCGGTCGGTCGGAGCAGTCCGTCGGGTTCGCGGCCCCATGCGAAACCCCCGTTGTTGCAGAGATAGAAACAGCCATCGGGGCCGAGCGCTGCGCCGTTCGGGCCGCCGCCGGTCTTCGCGATGACCTCCGTGCGGCCGTCGGGCAGCACGCGTGTGAGCGTGCCGCGCGCGATCTCCACCAGCACCACCGAGCCGTCCGGCATGGCCACGGGGCCCTCGGGAAAGGCAAGTCCGGTCGCGATCGCGCGGCCACCCAGCTTCGTCGTCTTGGTTGTCATGGCATGCCGCCTCCCCGCGGCAGGACTGCGGATTGGAACAAGGAACTTCGGCGTGCGGCGGATGGCGTCATGCCGCGGCCGCAGCAGGCACGCGACGTCCGCGCAGAAGCCGGTACGCGATCGCGAGGTTCAGTGCATTCCACGCGATGCCGTGGATGAAGGCGGCGTGGTACGACCCGGTGAAGTCGAAGATCACGCCCGACATCCAGCCGCCGAGCGCCATGCCGAACAGGGTCACCATGATCACCGCACCGACCCGCGCGCCAGCTTCGGACGCGGGAAAGACCTCGCGGATGATGATCGCGTACGAGGGCACGATGCCGCCCTGGAAGAGGCCGAAGAGGGCCGACACCAGGTACAGCGACACCAGGCCGTCGAAGGGCAGGAACAGCAGCAGCGCGAGGCCCTGGAGCCCGGACCCCAGCATGAGCGTGCGCAGGCCGCCGATGCGGTCGGAGATCCAGCCGAAGCCGATGCGGCTCACCACCCCGCACGCCAGCATGAGCGACAGCATCTGCGCGCCGCGGGCCGGGCCGTATCCGAGGTCGGCGCAGTACGCGACGATGTGCACCTGAGGCATTGCCATGGCGACGCAGCATGCGAAGCCGGCAACGAGGAGCAGCGCCATCACGGTACGCTGCGGGAGATCGACGCTGCCGGTGCGCGCCTTGCCGGATGCGACAGGCGGCGCGGCGGCCGGGGGCACGTGCCGCGTCCGGAGCGACCACGCGAGCGGCAGCATCGTGAGAAGGCAGAAGCCCGCGATCCAGAGATACGTGCTGCGCCAGCCATGGGTGGCCACGAAGTGCTGCACCACCGGCGGCCAGATGGTTCCGGCCAGATAGTTGCCGCTCGCCACGATCGCCACCGCAATGCCGCGACGGCGGGCGAACCACAGCGACACGTGTGCGATGAGCGGGCTGAAGGTGGCGGAACTGCCGGCGCCGATCAGGAGCCCCTGCACCACGGCGAAGACCGGCAGCGTGGGCGCGAGACTCGCGAGCGCGAAGCCGAGAGAAAGCAGCACCGTGCCGAGCACGAGCGGGAGGAACACGCCGTGGCGGTCGGCGAGCCGGCCCATGGCGATGCCGCCGAAGCCGAACCCCACCATCGTCAGCGTGTACGGCAGGGAGGCGTCTGCGCGCGCCACGCCGAAGTCGGCCTGGATGGCCGGCAACGCCACGACCACGCACCACATGCCAATCGCGCCGATCGTCGAGATGGCCACGGCGAGCCACAGCCGCAGCCACGCGTAGGCGGAATCGGCGAGTGCGGCGTCGCCTTCTGCCTTCATTGTCGTCATCGAGTGTCTCCGTCGGGGACGCGAGCTTAACCCGACAGTGCGAAGATACGGGTGTCTCCATCGCCGCAGATTCCGATGTCCACCGTCGATCGCAACAAGCTCAAGGAGGACGGCGTCCGCCGCGCGGTGCGCGAGGCCGGACTTGGACATCTCCTGGTGTCCGACGCGGAGCTGGAGGCGTCACGGCACCGCACCTTCGCCGACCATCCAGCCGACGCACCCGTGTGGATCTTCGCGTACGGCTCGCTCATGTGGAGCCCGCTCATGCAGTTCGCCGAACGCCGCCCCGCGCGCGTGCACGGCTGGCATCGCGGGTTCTACCTGTGGTCGATGATCAATCGCGGCACCCCGGCAGACCCCGGTCTCGTGCTCGCGCTCGACCGCGGCGGCGCCTGTGAAGGCATCGCCTGCCGGCTGGACCCCGCGACCGCCGCCGAGGACATCGAACTGCTGTGGCGCCGCGAGATGATCGCCGGGACGTACGCACCGCGTTGGATGCGCGCCCACACGGCGGACGGGCCGGTGAGCGCGGTCGCGTTCGTGGTCAACCGCGACAAACCGACCTACGCAGGCCGCCTCGACGACGACAAGATCATCGAAGTGGCACAGCGCGCCCACGGCCACTACGGACCGTGCCGGGATTACCTCGTGGAAACGGCGGAGAGCCTTGAGAAGATGGGGATGGCCGATGCGCGGTTGTCACGATTGGCGGCGCGGTTGCGAGGGTAGACGCGTTCGGGGCGACGCATTCACCGCCCACGATCGCAGCGACGGTCTCCTGTAGGAGCGGCCCATGGCCGCGAAAGCGGTACGTGCTAGGAAGCGCTTCGACCGGAACGAACGCTTTCGCGGCCATGGGCCGCTCCTACAGAAAGCGTGCCCCATTCCCGCAGTGGGTGGTGCACCACAGCCCCTGTAGGAGGGGCCCACGGCCCCGAAAGCGGTGAATGCAAGGAAGCGCATCGACCGGAACGATCGCTCTCGCGGGCATGGCACGCTCCTACAAGGCCATGGACCGCTCCTTCAGGCCCACCTTTCGCGGCGCTGCCCCCCTCACACCATCGCCAACGGCTCCGGACCATCCGGCGGCGGGAACGCAGCGTCGACGTCGGCGAGATCCCGCGCCGTGAGCCGCAGCCCGGCCGCCGCGAAGTTGTCGCGCAGGTGGGGCGCGCTCACCGCCTTCGGGATCGCGATGACGTCCGGCTCGCGCATCACCCAGGCAAGCGCAGCCTGGGCAGCCGATACGCCGTGGCGGGCGCCGATCGTTTCGAACACGGGATCGGCGGCGAGGGTGCCCTGGTCGATGGGGCAGTACGCCATGGTCGGGAGGGCGTGCTCCCGCTGCCACGGCAGCAGGTCGTGCTCGATGCCCCGCTGACTCGCCGAGTAGTACACCTGGTTCACCGCGCAGCCGTCGCCTCCCGGGGTGCGCCAAATCCGCGCCATGCCCTTCGCGTCGAAATTGCTCACCCCCCAGCGCCGGATACGGCCCGACGCCACGAGCGCCGCGAACCCGCCGATGGTCTCGGCGATCGGGTGGGACCCCGGCCAATGCAGCAGATAGAGATCCACCTGGTCGAGGCGCAGGCGCGACAGGCTGCGCGCGCACGCCTCGGCGACGCCCTTCCGGCTGGCGTTGTGGGGGTAGACCTTCGTGACCACGAACACCTCGTCGCGCGTCACGACGCCGTCGGCGATCGCGCCTGCCAATGCCTCACCGACGACCTCCTCCGCGCCGCCCTCACCGTACATCTCGGCGGTGTCAATCAGGCGGCAGCCCAGCTCGAGTGCGAGGCGGACGGCGTCCACCTCGTGCCGACGGGTCCGCGCCTGCTCGCCCATGCGCCACGTGCCGAGACCCAGGGCGGGAACCCGGGCGCCGTCGGGCAAGGTCACCAGCGGCATGGCAGCCATCGCGCTACTTCGCGAAGAGCCGGGACGGGTCGGCGAACGCCTTGAACTCGAGGGCGTTGCCGCACGGGTCCAGGAAGAACATGGTCGCCTGCTCGCCCACCTGGCCCTTGAACCGGATGTGCGGTTCGATGACGAACGAGACACCGGCCGCGCGCAGCTTGTCGGCGAGGGCGTCCCACTCCGGCATGGAGAGCACGACGCCGAAATGCCGCACCGGCACGTTGTCGCCGTCCACCGCATTGCTCTGCCGGTGGCCCGCCTCGCCGGGTGCGAGGTGCGCGACGATCTGGTGCCCGTAGAGATCGAAGTCGATCCACTCGTCCGACGCGCGACCCTCGGGGCATCCGAGCAGGCCGCCGTAGAAGCTCCGCGCGGACGCGAGCGAAGTGACGGGAAAGGCGAGGTGGAAGGGATGCAGCGCGGCCATGAACGACTCCGGGAAACGGACGTCCGATTGTCGCAGCAAGATCCCCGCGCGGACCACCATCGCGTAACATCGCCGGAGGCTCTCGTGCCCACCGCGCATGCACCGCGGCGGCCCGGGTCATCAGCCGCCCACCGGCAGTCACATTGAGGATGCCCCACCCATGGCGGAACCGACCCACTGGGCCTTTCCCGAGAATCTCCAGCCCGATCCCGACGCCCTGCACTTCGACCTCGGGCGCGCGTTGCAGTCGGCCGTCATGCTGCGCACCGAGATCCCCGAGGACGCCTTCACCGCCTCGATCCTCGGCACCGAGCGCATCGGCAACGGCATGGTGATCCGCGAGGACGGTCTCATCCTCACGATCGGCTATCTCATCACCGAGGCGCAGACGGTCTGGATCACCGATCACGGGGATCGCGCCATCGAGGGCTATCCGCTCGCCTACGACTTCGCGACGGGCTTCGGGCTCGTGCAGGCGCTCGGCAAGCTGGAGTCCCCGGCGCTGCGCTTCGGCAATCCGGACCACACGCGCATCGACGACGAGGTCGTCGTGCTGGGTCACGGGGGTCGCAATCACACGCTGCAGGCGAAGCTCTCCGGCCGCCGCGAGTTCGCCGGCTACTGGGAGTACCTGCTCGACTACGCGCTCTACACCTCGCCGGCGCATCCACAGTGGGGCGGCACCGGACTGCTGAACGCGGAAGGCGCGCTGATCGGCATCGGGTCGCTGCTCGTGCAAGAGTCCGCCGACGGGCGCAGCACCCAGGGCAACATGTTCGTGCCGGTGGACCTGCTGGCCCCGATCCTCGACGACATGGTCCGCTTCGGTCGCCCGCGCGGTCCGGTGCGCCCCTGGCTCGGCATGTACACGACCGAATCCGACGGACAGCTCGTGGTTGCAGGCATCGCCGCGGGCGGGCCGGCCGCGAAAGCCGGCGTGCGTCAGGGCGATCTCGTGCTCGAAGTCGCCGGCGACCGCGTGAACGGCCTCGCCACGCTCCTGCGGCGCGTGTGGTCGCTCGGGGCGGCCGGGGTCGTGGTGCCGTTCACGCTGGCGCGCGACGGCACGGTGGTGCACGTGTCCGTGACCTCCGGGGACCGCGCCGACATGCTGAAGAAGCCGCTGCTGCACTGAGCGGCAACCGGCCCCGACGCACTGCGCGACGCGTCGCGCGCCAGGGTCACTGCCGTTACACTCGGCGACTTTCCACGGCAGGCAACGCGCCGGCCGCCACACGCAAACGCCTTGGGGGGTGGAGAGTCATGACAACGAACGGGAAGGTCGCGATCGTCACGGGAGCCGGCACCGGCATCGGCAAGGCCTCGGCGGTGACGCTGCTGAAGAACGGCTACCGGGTCGCCTTCGCGGGCCGCCGCATCGAACCGCTGCAGCAGGCCATCGCGGAAGCCGGCATGCCCGCAGACCAGTCGCTCGCGGTGTCCACCGACGTCGGCAATCCTGACTCCGTGAACGCACTCTTCGAGAAGGTGAAGGCCACGTGGGGCCGCCTCGACGTGGTCTTCAACAATGCCGGTGTCAGCGCCCCCGGCATCCCGATGGAGGACCTCACGTTCGAGCAGTGGAAGAACGTCGTCGACATCAACCTGACCGGTCCCTTCCTCTGCACACAGGCCGCCATCCGCATCATGAAGGCGCAGACGCCGATGGGCGGCCGCATCATCAACAACGGGTCGATCTCGGCCCACGCCCCGCGGCCGAACTCCGTGCCCTACACCGCGACGAAGCACGCGATCACGGGCCTCACGAAGTCCACCTCGCTCGACGGCCGCAAGTACAACATCGCCTGCAGCCAGATCGACATCGGCAACGCCGCCACCGAGATGGCCGCGCGGATGGCGAAGGGCATCATCCAGGCGAACGGCGAGATGGCGGTCGAACCGCTGATGGACGTCCAGCACGTCGCCGACGCCGTGCTGCACATGGCGCAACTGCCGCTGGAGACCAACGTCCAGTTCATGACCATCATGGCCACCAAGATGCCGTTCGTGGGCCGCGGCTGACGACCTCGCTGCGGTCACGCGTCCCACGGACGCAGTGACCGCCTGCGAACCCTCCCATGCAGGACCGCTTCCGCGGCTACGTCGACGACGTCGGCTACACCTTCGGGGTCTGCCCCGAGCTGAACCCGCTGCACGCGCGGCTCGCCTTCCTGCAGGCGGGCCTCGCACCTCCCGCCATCCGCACCGCCTGCGAGCTGGGCTTCGGCCAGGGGGTGTCGCTGGCGCTGCACGCCGGCGCCTCGGAAGTCCGGTGGTGGGGTACCGACCTGCTCCCCGTGCACGTGGACTCCGCCCGCGCGCTGTGCGCCGCCTCGGGCACCGACGCCCACCTCTTCGCCGCCACCTTCGCCGAGTTCCACGCCCGCCCGGATCTGCCCGCCTTCGACTTCATCGGCCTGCACGGCGTGCTGAGCTGGGTGTCGGCGGAGACACGATCGGAGATCGCCGCCTTCCTCCGCGATCGGCTCGCCCCCGATGGCGTGGTGTACGCGAGCTGCAACACGCTCCCGGGCTGGTCCGACATCGCGCCGCTACGCGAACTCGCCACGCAGCACGCAGCCCGACTCGCGCCCGCAGGTGCCACCACCGTCGACCGCATCGACGCGGCGCTCGACTTCATGCAGCGGTTCCTCGACACCAACCCGCTGTACGCCACCACCAACCCGCGTGTGACCGAACGCTTCGAGCGCATGCGCCGCGCGGATCGCCGTTACCTCGCCCACGAGTTCTTCAACCGCGACTGGCATCCGCTCCATTTCTCGGCGGTGGCAGCGCTCTTCGCAGAAGCCGGACTGGAGCACGCGTGCCCGGCCCACCTGCGCGATCAGCTCGACGGCCTCCTGCTGACCCGCGAGCAGCAGGCGATGATCGGCGGGATCCCCGACGCCCACTTCCGCGAGACCGCCCGCGATTTCGCGACGAACCGCCAGTTCCGGCGGGACTATTGGGTCCGGACGCGGCGCCCGCTCGACGATGACGCACTGCGGGCGCACTGGCGCGAGACCCGGATCGTGCTCACGAGCCACCCCGAAGACATCCCCGCGAAGATCGTCGGAGAACGCGGGGAGGTCCGCCTCGCGGAACCCGCACATCGCGCCGTGATCGACGCGCTAGCGTCGCATCGGCCTTCCACGGTGGAGGCACTGGCCGACACGCCGGGCTGCCGGGAGATAGGCTTCGATGCGCTCACCGGCGCGGTCTTCGACCTGGCGGCATTCGGCCACGTGATGACCGTGCAGGACGACGCCACCATCGCGCGCTGCGCGCCTCGGGTCGCCGGTCTGAACGCATTGCTGTTGGCCCGCGCGCGGGCATCCGACGACATCGACTTCCTCGCGAGCCCCGTCACCGGTGGCGGCGTGGCCGTCGACGGCATCGACCAGCTGCTGATTGCCGCGATGGCCGATGGCGCCGGGACCCCGGCAGCGTGGGTCGCCCACGCCGCCACGGCGCCGTCGTTCATCGCATCGGGCATGGAAGTCCGCCGGCTGACGGCGCGGGCGGATCGCCTTGCGAACGAGCGCTTCGCCATGCTGCGCGCGCTGGGCTGCTTGCCGGGCATCCAGCGCTGACGGGGCACCCGCCGCCTCAACCCTTCACGCACACCACCTGCTTCAGCGTGTGCACGATCTCCACGAGATCGTGCTGCGCCGCCATCACTGCGTCGATGTCCTTGTACGCGGCGGGCGTCTCGTCGATGACGTCCTTGTCCTTGCGGCACTCCACGCCATCCGTCGCGAGACGGTGATCGGCGAGCGTGAAGCGGCGCTTGGCCTCACCGCGGCTCATGGCGCGGCCGGCACCGTGCGAACAGCTGTGGAAGCTGTCCGGGTTCCCCTTGCCGCGGACGATGAAGCTGCGCGCGCCCATGCTGCCGGGGATGATCCCCAGCTGGCCGGCCTTCGCGCTCACCGCGCCCTTGCGGGTCACGTAGACGTCCTCGCCGAAGTGGTGCTCCTTCTGCACGTAGTTGTGGTGGCAGTTCACCGCTTCCACGTGGCTCTCGAAGCGCCGGTGCAGCGTCGCCTCGGCGGCCTCGATCACCCGGCGCATCATCACCTCGCGGTTCAAGGCCGCGAAGCGCTGCGCCCAGTCGACCGCCCGCACGTAGTCGTCGAAGTGCTTCGCGCCTTCAGAGAAGTACGCGAGATCGCGATCGGGCAGATGCACGTCGTTCCGCATGGCGTCCTGCTTCGCCAGTTCGATGAACATGCGGCCGATCGCGTTGCCCACGCCGCGCGAGCCCGAGTGCAGCATGAACCACACGGCACCCGCCTCATCGAGACACACCTCGATGAAGTGGTTGCCGGTGCCAAGCGTGCCCAGATGGTTGCGATGGTTGGTCTTCGCGAGCTTCGGATAGTCGACGCACAGCGCAGCGAAATCCGTTGCGAGCTGCTGCCACGCGCGGTCGACGGTGCCGGGCACCATCCCCCACGCGCCCGGATCCCGGGTACCGGTCGCGCGACCATGCGGCACCGCGCGTTCGATGGCCGACCGCAGCGGGAAGAGATTGTCCGGGAGGTCCTCCGCCCGCAGCGTGGTCTTCGCGGCCATCATCCCGCAGCCGATGTCGACCCCCACCGCCGCGGGGATGATCGCCCGCAGCGTCGGGATCACCGAGCCCACCGTCGCCCCGATGCCGAAGTGCACGTCGGGCATCGCCGCCACGTGCGAATGCACGATCGGCAACTTCGCAGCGTTGACCAGCTGATTCCTGGCCTGGTCCTCGACGGGCACGCCGCGCGTCCACATCTTCAGCGGGACGCCGCCGTGGACGTCTTCCTGGAGGTAACTCGTTTCCATGCCTTTCTCCTGATGCTGGAGAGTGCACTGTTGCGCAAGCCCCGGCGGCAACTTTTCTCTGTGGGTGTGGGCGACTCGCCGCGCGTCAGCCCCGTCGGTCGGCTGCGACCGACCGGCGCCCACTTCGTAGCCGCGCAGTCATTGCCGGCCGCGTCGGGCGATCGCCCGACCCACGAGAACCTGTGGTTCGCGCCAGAGTGGCACCGACCTGTCCACCAGCCCCCGTGGGTCGGGCTTCGGCCCGACGCGGCGCCACCTTCGCCGCTGCGCATCCACGGTTCCGTTGTTGGCGCGCCGTCCGGCCCGCATCACTACTTCGGTTGTGCCCATCCGCGAGCGTCCCGTCGGACGTGGTGAAGTGATGCGGCGGCGCGCCACCCCGGTCCTCCGGCCAATCACCGGGGAGCAAGGATGCAAGAAGCCCGGATCCTTCCGGAATCCGGGCCTCCGTGAACGACGCCCGCCGAGCGGCGGCCGTCGCGTTCGTCAGTGTCTGCGCCGGCGGGTGGCCAGAAGGAGCACGACGAGGCCCGCACCGACCAGGCCCACGGTGTGCGGTTCTGGCACGGCCGTGAGCACGAAGCTCCCTCCGGATACCGCCTGGAAGCCCCCCAGCTCGAACTCGCTGTCGAACACCGGAATCTCCAGCAGGCTGCCATCGGCCGACCACTGGTACACGGGGCCGTAGCGCGCGTTGAGGAACTGACCGCGACGGTCGGCGCCGAAGTACGACACGTCGTAGCTCGCCCGGGCGAACAGTTCGAGTACCGTGAGGTCGAGCGATGCGCCGAAGGTGATGCCGGTCTGGTTCGAGAGGGTCGCATCGACCAGGAACTGGGTGTCCACCCGGACCTCGTCGCCCAGCACAGCGATGGCGGGCAGTTCGTCGATCCGGCCGAACCATTCTGTCGCCTCGCCCAGACCCTCCAGCCGCACGACGTCGCTGAACGTGAGCTGCATCAACAGGTCCCCGGTCACCTCGAACCGCTGTGCCAGCCCCACGGACAGGGCAGCGTCCAGATCCACCACCTCGTACCCGAAGTCGATGTCGATGACGCCGAAGTCCCTCCGCAGCCGCGTGCCCAGGACGTCGGAGCCGCTCAGGAGAAACTGGTCCACGTCGATGTCCGCCGTGACGAGCGTGGTCCGACCGGTGCCTGAGAGCGTGTCGCCGCTGAGCGCGCCATTGGCCGCCACGCGCCAATCCCCGGCCGTGACGCTGGTAGACCCGTTCAGGGCGGCCGCCGGCAGCGTGAACGAACTCCCTACGCCGCCCACGTCACCCGCACCGATGATGCGGAGCCGGCCGCTTTCGTCCCGATTGAAGGAGACGATCTCCTTGCGCACGTCGACGTTGGCCAGGGTGGTGGTGAGTCGGTAGTCGTGGTCCCCGAGATCGCGCGCCGTCTGGAAGCGCACGAAGCTCTGCGCGTAGACATCGAGAATGCCGTCCACCCACGCGGACGCGCTCGCCGGTCGGGTGGCGAACGCGCTGCTGCGCTGGGCGGTCGCGACTGCATCGAGGTTGAAGTACTCGCCCCGGACGATGGTGCCCGGTGCCGAGATGGCGACTGCGTAGTCGAGGTTCGCGTCGATGGAGCCGCCGTGGATGTTGGCACCCACTTCGATGCCCGCCCTGACTTCTGTTGTGAGGGAGAAGTAGGGGTTCACGTACCAGTCGAAGTCGGGGAGCACCTTGATCTCGACCTTGCCCGACACAGCTCTCGGGTCGTACACGCTCGTCTTGCGCGGCGAGGTGGCCCCGAAGAACTGCGAGTAGCTGAAGTCGAAGGCGTCCCCGTCGCTCCAGATGCTCTGCCGGGCAGTGTTGAACGAAAGGGTTTCGTTCAGCAGTTCGAGCGGATGGGCCTCGGGGGCGATGGCCGCGCCCAGGGTTCCGGCCAGGAGCGCCGCGAAGGTACGGCCGTACAGTCGATGGATATTCATTGGGGTCTCCATGTTCTCGGGGCACCTGGACCGAGCAGACCTCGGGGCAGTGCGTGCGCGGAGCATGGAGAACCGGGCGTTAGCTGCCCGTTAGCTCGAGGGGAATTCGCCGCGACTTCCGGCTAGGCGCTGATTTGGCGAGACATTTTCATCGCGGCAAC
This sequence comes from Betaproteobacteria bacterium Ga0077532, assembly GCA_001464895.1. Classification (GTDB taxonomy): domain Bacteria; phylum Pseudomonadota; class Gammaproteobacteria; order Burkholderiales. The sequence continues at coordinate 317,891 of LNEE01000062.1, read as the reverse complement.
TGCAGGCCGGCCACGAACCCGCGACGATCCACGTTCGCCGGCAGGCCCCGCAGGACCTTCGCAATCAGGCGCTCGCCGCGCGCGGGTCGCCCGGAAGCGATCCACCAGAGCCCCTGCAGATGCGTCAGCTGCGGGCGCGCACCGGGCAATACGCGGCCGAAACTGCGGGCATGCTCGAAGAGGCGTTCGCTCAATCTCGCCAGGGCCCGAGGCTCGACGGCCTGGCGATGGCTCAGATCCATCAACGCCATGGCACTTCCGATGAAGCCATTGACCGCGTAGATGGAAGTCATGGAGGCCCGGTCGAAGACGCGGCAGAAGGTGTCGACGGATGCCACGGCCTCGGCGCTCCGCCCGGCCCGCGCGAACCGCCATGCCAGTACGCCATGGCGCAGGAGCCCGGTGTTCGGGTCCACCACCTGAGCCGCCAGCTTGTCGATGGTGTCGAGATCCTGGTCGAGGTCGCCAACCGGTCCGTCAGGCCCGATACGCAGGTCCATCGCGCGAAGTGCGAGCAGTCCCCACAGTTCGGAGGCGGCTTCGCGGACGCGCACACCTTCGTCGTGCAGGACCTGCATGGCCGCGCGGGCCTCGGGCAGGCGGCCGGAGAACTGGTGGGCGTAGCCGACCAGTGCCGTGCACTCGCCCCAGCTCCGGTACTGCCGCAGGGACGCGAAGATGTCGGCACCGGCGCGCCCGTGCATCGCGGCCGCGTCGAAGTCGCCGTTCGCGAGCCAGTACAGGCATAGCTGTTCGTGGGCCCACGCGCGCTCGGCCATCCCGCTCCGGTCCAGGAGCCGTGCTGCGCGGGCGGCGTAGCGGGCGGCCAGCGTCTTGAAGGGCGTGTAGCTCAGTACGAGCGCCCCCGAGGCCATGTGCGCCGGGAGGTTCCCGGCGCGATCGATATTGATGGACCGCAGCGTACTCGCCACGAACCGCGGGCGGTCACCCTCATAGAAGTAGACGTGCGCCAGTCGGTTGTGGGCGCGGGCGATGTTGTCCACCGCTGCCTGATCGAGGTCCGCCCACCGCCATCGGTGGCCGATCAGCGTGCACGCGAGCTCCCGCAGCATGTGCCACCGGGGCGAGCCGTCCTCCGCGGTGATGTCGCCATGACCCTGCACGCACTCGAGCGCTGCGGTGCGGCAGTCCGCGTGGCGCCCGAGCTGGAAGCACGCGTCGCTCAGCCAGAGCCGCCAGCGCGCAGCGGTCGGCGGCGGGAGTCCCGGCAGCGCGAGTGCACGCTCCAGGAAGATGGCAGCCTCGTCGAACCAGCCCTGCATCCGGTAAAGGGTCCAGAGTCCGGAAACGAATCCGGTGAGCGCCTCGACGGATCGCGTGTCGATCAGCTGATCGAACACCGTCCGGAGGTTGCCCTGCTCTGCACGCAGGTCGTCCAGGATGGTCGTGTCGGCGTGGGTCCTGAACCGCCGGTGGCCCGTCTGCAGGAGCGCCGAGAAATGCCGCGCATGCGCTTCGCGCACGGCTGCGTTCATGGGCGACTCGCGGAGCTTGCTCTCTCCGAAGTCGCGCAGCAGCGGATGGACATCCAGCCGACCGCGAACGCGCTGCAGCAGCGACTTCGCGGTGAGGCTCGCGATGGTCGCAAGTGTGCCGCCACTGATCGCGACGGCAGAGTCTGCCGTGAACCCACCGCGGCACACGCACAGCGCACTGAACACCGCGCGTTCGTCGGCCGCCAGGAGCCGCCACGACTGGTCGAACACGGAGGCCATGCCTGCGTGCCGCGGATTCTCCGCCACCACAGGCGCTTCGTTCAGGATCTCGGTGCTCTCGCACAGTCGATCGGCCACGTCGCGGCACGACAGCGTCGTCAGCCATCGGGCAGCCAGCACGAGCGCGAGCGGATAACCGTCCACCGCCCGACAGATCCGGAGGATGTCCGGGCCGTTCGCCTCGACGTCGAAGTCGGCGTGCTGACGCTTCGCGAGGTCGCAGAACAACCGGACTGCCGGCGTGTCGCGCGCCTCGGAGGTCCAATGCTCGGTGTCGGAGAACGGCAGGCCGACGAGGCGCACCATGACGGGTGATGAGATAAGTGAAGAGAGAGAACGGCGATAAATCGGGATCGAGCGGGATCGAACGGGAGAAAACGGGACGCGCGCGGAAAATGAATTGCAGAGGCTGCAATAGGCGCGCGAGGCCCCGGAGGGCGGCGCGGACCTAGTCGGAGCCGAAGAGGTCCGCGATCCGGGGCGGGGGTACGGCGGGGGTGGGACGGGTGGCGCGCGTCGGCGCAACCTGGGCGCGGGACTGGACCCGGACCCGGCTGACGATCTCGTAGAGGCGCGCGCGGCTGATGCCGTAGCGCTCGCAGATCTCGGCGGTGTTGCGGCCGTTGTGCTCCCGGACGATCTGGAGGTCGCGGGCTTCCAGCTCGAACCAGTTGAGGGCGTGCTCTTCGGCGCGGTCGTGGGGACGCGGACGCGGGAACCAGATGAATTGGCCGCCCCACGCTTCAGCGAGGGCAATGGCCAGACGCACGGCGACGCGGCGGGCCGTGGGGTCGTCGATCTGCAGGTCCTCCATCAGGATCGCGGCGCAGTGGTCCACCAGGTCGAGCAGCAGCTCGGGGCCTCGGTAGGCGGGGCGCACGATCTTTGCCATCAGCCGACCTCGGACAGCAGCCGGGCGAACTCAGCACGGCCCGCAGCCAGGCGCTCTGCGTCCGCGCGGCGCACCTCGGGGCTCACGGGTGTGGACTCGACGACGCCGTCGGCGCCGAGCAGGCCCTCGCGCTTCGCCCACTTCTTCAGGGCCTCGATCACCTTCTCGGCCTGGTCCATGTTGAGCCAGTCGAGGGCCTCGATGCGGGTCTGCCGCTTCACGTAGGACGCCAGAGCGCGCTCAGACGAGTCACGCACGACACCGGCGCCGTGCAGGGCGAGCCACATGGCGCGGATCTTCTTCGACTGGGCATCGTCCGCCATCGGGCGCGTGGGGCGAGCCTTGGCGGCGGGACGGGGCTTCCAGCCGCACGCGCGGAGGTGTTCGAGCAGCTTCTTCCGGCCGACCCAGTCGAGATCCGCGGAGGAGCGCACGCGGCCGACGGTCCACAGCAGGTCGCGGTAGGTGTCGTCGGCCATGCGTAGCTCGGCCTTGGCCATGTGGATCATGGCCAGCTCGCGGCCGCGGATGTCGGCTGCGGGCGCGCCCTTCATGCCGTGACCTTCTCCCCGCGACTCAGCCGTTCCCACGCGGCGCGGCCGGCGTCGTTGAGGCGGTGGCCGGTGATCAACCCGGCGTTGTCGAGAACCTTGCGCTGCCACGTGTCGAGGGACTGGACGCCGACATCCGGGCGCACGGCCAGGGCGAGGGCGTTCTTCGTGGCGCGGGAGAGGCCGGTGGCGTTGTAGCCGGTGTTCATCGGGCGTCCTCCGTAGCGCACGCGAACAGATCGCCAATCGCTCGCCGTGCGCGCCGCGTGGCAGCGTGCAGCGGGGCGTCGAGGAGCAGGTGGCAGCGCTGGCAAAGGGCCTGCAGGTTGTCGTCGGCGCAGTTCGCCGGATCGGGATCGTGAACGTGCGCGATGGTCAGCACGATGGTAGTGATGCGCCTTTCGTTCACGGGCTTCATCACGGAGATTGGCCAGGAACGCGCCTTGATCGCGTCATAGCCAACGACGGTCCAGCTCGCAGGCGCGGCCTGGTCCACGCGTTGCACATCCCAGTAGTTCGGCGCATGACAGCGTTCGCAACGGTGGCCGGCGCGCTCAAGAATGCGCTCGCGGATCTCTGCCCAGTTGGCTGGGTAGCGGGCCTTCATCTCGGGGCGGATGGGCATCAGTCGAACCCGTCGTCGAACCAGTTCGACAACTCCTCGTCGGCGCGGACTTCCGGGGTGTTGTCGTCGTCGTTCCAGTCGATGTCGCCGCCGCCGGCTTCATCGTTCATTCTCTCGATCTCCAACTGTGCTGCCTGGATCGCGAGGTCGCGCGGGCACTCGCATCCCTCCTGAATCCGGTTGGCGTACCGCTCGATCCACTGTTCCCTTGTGAGGGCGCTCACGATGCGTGCCCTCGCTCGATCTGAGGAATCCTGTCCGGACACGGGCCGGGGCCGACGTGAGGCTTCTGCCACGACTGCAGGTGCGGATTGCCGGGGGACGTCCGGCGCCGGCAGTCCTCGCACTCGGGGTATGGCATCGGGACGGCAGCGGACTCGATCGCGCGGCCCATGCAGCGGGCCTTGCCGTAGTCCAGGCGCACGACGTATTCCGGGCGGTCTTCACTCATCGGCTGCTCCTCAGTACCAGGCCACCACGCCTGGCAGACGGGCCGCGGTGCTCTCCCGAGCGCGCGGACCGTTTCGCTTGCGCTGCCGGAGCAGCGCTACTTCGCCTTCTTCGCCTTCTTCCCGGCGGGCGCGGCCAGGGCGTCCTTCAGGGCCTTCGCGGCGGTGAACTTCGCGACGGTCTTCGCGGGGATCTTCAGCTTGTCGCCGGTGAGCGGGTTGCGGCCCTCGCGGGCGGCACGCTTCACGGGCTTCAGGCTGCCGATGCCCGGGAGAGTCACCTCACCGCCGGCGGCCAGCGTGGCGGCGGCGGTGACGCCGAGGTGGTCGACCACCGCGCCTGCGATGGCCTTCGTGGTGCCCGCGCCGGTGGCCAGCGCGGTGATCAGGTCGGACTTGTTCATCCGGTAGCTCCTCTCGTGCGGCCGTCGAGAACCCGCGGCCGCGTCGGGTTACTTGCTCTTGCGCAGCGGGACGACGGGTGCCCGGCTCGCGGCTTCTGCGGCCTGCGCCTTCTCCAGTTGCCGGAGGAACGCCGACTTCCGGCGGGCCCGCTTGATGGGGACATCGGTCACGAACGGCTTGCCGAACTTCGCGCGCGCCGCGGCCAGCTTCTCGTCGCGGTCGTTCATGCTTCCTCGGCGTCCTCGAGTTCCTCCTCGGAGCCCTTCAGCAGCGCCGCGACGAGCTTGTCCACGCCACCGTCCACGGGCTTGATCAGGACGCTGTCCTTCCCGGGCATGCGCCGCACGCCGATCGCCGTGAGGGTCTCGGCGTCGAGCTGGAGCAGTCCGCTGGCGATCGGCTTGTAGGTCGTCTCCACCAGCACGTCGAACTGCTCCGGCAGCTGGTCGGTGATGCGATTGGCCACGAGGGTGGCGTCGCTCCACGTGACGGTGTCCTTCCCCTTCTGCAGGCCCACCTTGATACCGTGGAACACCACGGAGCGCGGGCGGACGAACAGTTCGTGGGCGCTGTCGATCGTGTTGGTCAGCACGGCCTGCGCGGCGGCGGTGGTTTCCACGCACCGCTTCAGCCGCTTCATGTGCTTCCGCTTCACGGCTTCGAGGTCGTCGCGCAGCGCGGTGGCGGCGTCGACCAGGTCAGAGCGCGCGTTGGCGAAGGTCTTCGCCGCGGCTTCGATGTCGGTCATCGTGGTCATCTCAGGTCCTCAGGTGAAGCTGGCCGATCAGATCGGGCAGCGGGACGCGGCGGAGGTTGGCCTCCAGGGTCAGGCTCTGCAGGGCGCGCGAGCGGAGGAACGTGCAGGTGCGCTCCAACTCTTCCGGGGTCTCGGCGATGTAGTAGCCGGTGGTCGGGTGACCGCACACCGCGATGCCGTCCATGCGCAGCTCGGTGACGGCCAGTCGTACTTGCCGTTCGGACGTGCGCATGTGGTACGCGATGTCGCGGACGCTGATCCCCTTGGCCTCCCCGATGTGGCTCTGCAGGAGCGAAAGCAGCGCGTGCTTACTCGGAGGCATCGGGGGCTCCTTTGCGAGTCATGCGGGCCACCATCGCCTTGAACTCGGCGGGCATCTCGGCGCGTGCAAGGCCGCCCTTCGGGTTGTGGGACCGGTGGGCGGGGTGCTGCTTCAGGTTCTCGGCCTGGCGCTCCGCGCTCGCCTCGGCCTTGTTGCTGAAGCCCGCGACGATCTCGAAGAGGTAGCCGTGCGACTTCAGCGGCAACACGAGCGTGTCGCGGCGGGCCAGGATCTCGTCCAGCGCGCTGCTCCAGTAGTCGAGCGGCGCCGACCAGGTGCGGCCGTTGCGCTCGACCTTGCATTCCGCGATCGGCGTGAGCAGCTCGCCGAGCAGCTTCACCACGCGGTCCCACGAGAGCGACCGCTGCGCGGGGCGGAAGAGGCCGATGTACTTCAGGATCCGCTCGCCGAGCGGCGCGGGCAGCTGGAGGGCCAGCAGCACTGCCTCCCGCGCCGCCTGGTCGAGAAGAAAGGCTTCGAGATCGGCCGTGAACCCGCAGCCGGGACAGACGAGCCTCACTGGTCCACCGCCCGCAGGTAGTCGACCAGAGCGCGCGTGTGCTCCCGGCGGATCGCGATGATGTGCGGGAGGTTCGGGAGCCCTTCCAGGATCAGCGTGCCGTCGGAGAACAGGCCGAAGCGCGGAGTCATGGCCGGCGGCGGCTCGGGCGTGGGCTCCGGCTCCCAGTCGCGCGGCGCCTCCGCCGCGGCTTGGGTGATGGCCTCCTCCCTCTGGCGGGTCAGTGGGGCGTCGGGGTCCAGGGTGCGCTCCAGATCGCGAAGGGCGTCGCCGAGGGCGGTGGGTGGACGTTCGTCCACCACCGGGGCGGGTACAGAACTCTGTATGGCCGCCACAGACTCCTGTGCCGCAACTGGCGCAGCTTGCACCGGCGGCAATGCCGTTGCCGGCATGGACGCGGGCTTGCCCGGTGTCGGAGCCTCCCCGCGCGGCCGGGTCGTGCACTCCGGCCTGGGAGGCTTGGGCGCACCGACGACAGGCATCGTGGCCCACGGCTGACCGTGGCGCGCCGCGCCGGCCGTCGCGCTCAGCCGGCACTGGTACTCGGCAGCTTTGCCAGGGACCTCAACCTTGCACCGGACGAGGTGACCTTTGCGGTGCAGATCGCCGAGCGCCAGACACGCCTGGGTGGTCGTGACGCCCATTGCGACGGCGATCTGCGACGCACGCGCCCCGTCCGGGTTCTCGGTCAGCCACGTGCGCAGGCGTCCGGCGAGGCTATCCGGCTTCATTTGGCGGTCGCTCATCGTGCCGCCCCCAGACGCCACGGGTGGTGATCGCCCGGCTGGCGGCGGTGCTTGTGCCGAGCGCTCACGGTCTCGATGCAGCGGCCACCCGACACATGGACGCGGCGCTCGCGCATGAGGGCGTCCACCGCGCGTTCGAGGTTCTCCACCTGGTGGCGCGACGTGGGCACAGGGACGGCCGTCTCGCGCCACTGCGCGCCGGTGCGCATCTGCACGGGCATCGGCATGTCGAGGCCGATCGCGAGCAGCTCGTGGGGGTGGCGGAGGAAGGTCTCAAACAGCACGCCGCGCTCGGACATCCACGGCGTTGCGGCGTACACCGCGGCCCAGTGGTCGAGGACGACGTCGGCGATGACGGGTGCGTTGTCGCGGAGGATGGTGATCATTGCGCGTCCTCCCCGTCGTCGAACGAATCGAACACCACAGCCGCGGCACCCAGCACGCCGAGCGCCATCGCGACGACGAGCCCGGTACAGATCAGGAATGTAGTCATGGTGGGAGGCCCTCACAGTTCGGCGATCACGTCGGCGGTCACCCGCGGGGCGCACAGGTCGGCGGCGCTGTTGAGGGCGCGCGTCACGAGGTTGTTCACCACCAGCGGGTACAGGAGGGAGAGCACCTGCGCACGGCCACCACCGCGTTGCACGGTGAGGCGGTTGCGGATGGCGCTGTAGGCCGTTTCGTCGAGGACCTGCTCGGGCTCGGCCCCCACGCGGCGGAGCTTGTGGGCGAGGTAGTTTTCGAGGTTGCCGTTCAGCGGCTGCAGCTCGGCGATCTCACAGCGGCGGATCACCTCGCGCGCGTCGAAGTTGATCCGCTCGTCCAGGCGCTGCTTCAGCTCGGGCTGGCCGACGAGCACGATGGCGAGCAGCTTCTTGAACCCGTCCTCCAGCTCCCAGAACCGCTTCAAGTACTTCAGCGTGCTGATGTGGAGGTCGTGGGCTTCCTCGATCAACAGCAGGTGCTGATTGCCGGCGCGCGAGGAGTCGAGGAGCAGCTGCTCCACCTGGCGGGCGAGGCGTTCGAGGGACGTGGCATGGCGGGTACCGGGGCGGATGTCCTCGAGGATCGCCTCGCAGATGTGCCGGGCCGTCAGCGTGCCCTTGTCGAGCGCGCGCGGCTGGATGATGCGGATGGGGTGACCTTCGCGCTGCACGCGGTCGATCAGGTCGCGGCGAAGCACCGTCTTGCCGGCGCCGGACTCGCCGACCACCGCGAGGAAGCCACCCAGCCGGGCGGTGGTGAACATCGCCTCGCGCACGTAGCGCACGTCGGGCGTCATGAAGACATCGGACGCCTCGGCGACGTCGTCGCTGAACGGATCTCGGAACAGACGGAAATGCGACTTCGCAGCAGGGCTCAACATGGCGGGCTCCACAGGGAGGATCTCGGGCTCTAGGGGTTCCACGGCGGCGCGTGGTGTGCGGGGCGCAACGGGCTTGCGGGCACGGGTGCCGCGTTGCTCCAGCGGCCGGCTCGCCATCTTCTCGGCGTGCGTCGCGCGCATGGAGGCGTCGGCGCCGAGGGCGCGCTCTTCGTCGTCGTCCTCGAACAGCGCGGCCAGCTCGGCCTCGGGGACGTTGAGCGCCCGCAGCCGGGCGACGATCTGCGCCTGAATCTCCACGGCGTCGGAGAGCTTCGGCCAGATGCCGTGGTTGCACAGCTGCGCGACCGCGCTCTCGGACAAGGGCTTGCCGCCGCGCTGCAGGACATGCTCCGCGAGTGCGATCCGCGTGATGTGATGCGCACGCATCGTGGCCTTGAGCTTCAACGGCATGAATGCCCCCAGCGTTTTCGAGACGTCCGGCAGCCGGACGGGTTGGCGTTGCGTGTTGGGTTGGCTCATCGCTGCGGCCCTCCCGCACGAGTGCGAAGCCGGAGCGCCCCGGGCTGTGTGCGCGACTGCTGGCGCATCACTGCACGGGAGGCATCCGGCCGGGGTACTGCCACCGAGTTGGAACGCTTCCTGGTCGTCATGTAGACTCCCTGTGTCTGAACTGCATCAACCGACCGACTGCCATCGATCGGACCAAGAAGCCCCCGGCGTTACAGCGCCCGGGGCTTTTTCACTTCACCCGGCCTTGCCCACGACGGACAGGCGGGGCACCTCTTCCAGCGCGACCGTGGCTGGTGCCACCGTCGCGACAGGCCAACGAGCGAGCAGGCCCGTGAGGGCCTCCTCGCTGATTCCATCCGGGTAGTCCGAAGCCAGCGCAGCGAACCGCTCGCGGCTCATCTCGATACCGGCCTCGCGCAGGCGCTTCGCGGCCTGCACGTGCGTGAGCGGTGTGGCCTCGACGCGCGGGGCCTCGATCGGGAGTTCCACGCCGCGGCGCTGCATATAGGAGAGGGTCTGCGCCTGGGCGACATCGGCCATCGGATCGATGCGGCCCTCGAAGGCCGGCTTCCGGGCCTTCCGTGCGGCCTCGGCGTCGCGCATGGTCTCGACGCCGTAGGCGGCCTTCAGCATCGCCTTGCGCTGCGTGTCGGGCACCGTGTCGGCGTGCGTGTGGATCTGCTGGCCGATGACCGGCGCGGTGGCCACGAACCCGGCCGCGTCGCGCTCCAGCGGCTGCAGCTCGATGTGCAGCTCGCGGCCGTCGCGATCGCGCGAGAGGACGTGCACGTTCGGCGCGCGGTAGGGGTTCACGCACACCGTCAGCAGGTCGCCCACGCGCACCTCGGGCAGATCGGCCACCGAGTAGGTGAGCGAGCCCGAGCCGCGCGGGGCGTGCCGGATGGTCAGGCCGCGGCCGACCTTCACCTCGACGGGCTTCGTGGTCAGCAGCGAGTCGAGCAGATCGCGCGGCGGGGCGATGCGCAGCTGCTCGGGGCGGATCGTCTGCCACAGGCCGTACCGGCTGTGCCCGTGGCGGGTGTGGATGCGCGAAGCGTTGAACCACCGCATCCAGCGGTGCGCCATCGCGTTCAGTTCGGCCAGGTCGGCAACCCGCGCACCGACGCCCAGCCGCGATTCGAACTCGCGCTCGACGATGTCGTGCGAGCGCTCGACGCTGCCCTTCGCACGCGGGTTGCCCGGCAGGTGCGTGAGGTGCTCCACCTGCAGGCGCTGCAGCAGGTTCGAGAACATGTGCCCTTCCGAGGCCGAACCGCGGTCGAGCATCAGGGTGTGGGGCACGCCGTGGAACGGGTCGCCGGGCTCCGTGCGCTGGGTGATCGCCGAGGCCCAGAAGCGGTAAAGGTTCTCGGTGTCCTCCGCGCCGTGGAAGTACTCGACGTAGAGGGCACCGCTGTAGTGGTCGACCGCCACGTAGCGGATCACCCGGGCCTTCTCGATGCGCTTCAGGTTGCCGGGCTTGTTCTTGTAGAACTCGCGCTCGGAGGCGACGCTGAGCCCGCGGTTGTCGAGGTAGTAGAGGACGCACACCGAGGCGTCGATCTGCCACACGTGGTTCGGGTGCAGGGACCGCATCGTCACGTGCGGCGAATCGATCCCCGCCTGGTCGGGGTGCATCCCCTTCTGACGCAGCACGCGGCCGAGGGTGGACGGCGTCACGTCGGCGGTGAGCAGCCCGTTCGCCTGCGCGATCTCTGCGGCGGTGCGGATCGACATGGTCCGCTTGCCGTTGGCCCGGACCGAGTTCATCAGCAGCGCGCCGATCGTCTGCGCCTCGCCGTCGTCCACGCTCGTGCGACCCTTGTCGCTGCGCTGCTTGCGCCCGCTCGACCAGCCGACCTCGGCGAGTCTCCGATACAGCTCGGCCTGCGAGCACGCGAGCAGCCCGCAGGCGGATCGGACGATCGCGCCGCGGGTGCCGTGCTGTGCGGTATCGAGCTTTTGCATGAGGTCTCGCAGGTAGTCGGTCTGGCCGAGATCGCGCATGTGGGCGTTCGCCTCTTCGGGGTCCGGGCTGCGGTCAGCCCTTGGCGGGGCCGATGAAGTCGCGGCCAGGAAGCGGCCAGTCGCCGTTGCTGGAATCGGTGCCGTCGCCGGCTTGTTCCCAGGGCGCCTTGACCACGGATTGCAGGTCGACGTCGACCAGGTGGTATGCCTGGCGGATCTCCTCGAGGCGCCACATGAGCCACACGAGGACGTTGCACTGCGTCTGGTAGAGGGAGGTCTCCCCGCCGCTCGCCGAGTGCTGGTCGATGGCAGAGAAGATGGCGCGCAGCTCCTGCTGCGGGCCGAGGAACGCGCCAGCGGCCTCCCAGAGGCGGGTGCAGAACTCACCGGCGACGTCGTCCTGCGGGAGGCGATCGCGGCGCGCGAGTTCGCGGTCGAGTTCGTCGAGGCGCTCGTTCTTCGCGGCAAGCAGCTTGTTCGCGACGGCCTCGGCCTCCTCGGCCGCCTTGCGCTCCTCGCGGAGCTTCGCGCGCAGCTCGCTCACCGTCATGCGATCGACGTCGTCGAGGAGCACGCCGAGCACCGTGCCGCCCTCGGCGAGGAGATTGATCTGCTCGTCATCGAGCACGGTCAATTCGAGAAGCTTGCTCTTGCCCACCTGCGCAAGCTCTGGGCGCTCGCCGAACTTCTGTGCCGCCTGCATGAGCTTCTGCGCCATGCGGGGCGCGACGCCCACGCGCTCCAGCGAGTTCAGGAACTCGCCGTGGGGCTCGTGCTCGCGCAGGAGGATGAGCCGACGGCCGGCTTCGAGCATCGATTCGGCTGACAGTGCGAGGTGCCAGCGGATCTCGTGCTCGATACGGTCGCGGGAATATGGGGCGACGGAGCCGTACTCGGCGTCGACCAGGCGCAGCCGGCCGGTCTGTTCGTCGTGGGCCTTCAGGTCCTGCTCGACCACCTCTTCCGCGACGATGGTCACGGGTGCGGCGGCCTGGGTGCGTTGACGGGGCATGTGAGCGCTCTATGAGGGGGTGCGGGTGTAGCGCTGCGCGACTTCCTCGACGCGGCGCCGGTGCTTGTCCAGTTCGAGGCTGAAGGCCGTGGCGATCTGGACCACCTTCGGTCCGAGGCGCCACCGCCCTGTCTCCTGGATCTGTTCAGCCAGGCCGAGGCTCTGCAGCACGCGCAGATCTCGGCTGGTGTTCGCGGGGCCGGTGTCGAGCGCCTTGGCGATCTCGCTCGGGGCCATGCCCTGGAATTCGTGCCCCTGCAGGAGGAGCAGCGTGCGGAGAACGCGGACCTGGCCGGCGTTTGTTTCGCGATCGGTGGGGGCCGTCATTTGCCGGACTCCGTGGCGGCCTTCAGCAAGGCCATGAACTGGGGAAGCTGCTTCTGGATCTCGGTGATGGCGCGGTCGCGGCGGGAGTCGGCGGACTCTAGGAAGCGCTCGATCAGCCAGTGGATGACCAGCACGGACTCGGTGGCGGGCATCAACCGTTCGAGGTCCTCGATCGAGAACCGGCGGGTGTCGTCGGGGTTGCTGGCGAGCTTCCGGGAGAGGTCCGACTGCGAGCAGTCGAGATCGGAAGCGATGGACTTGAGCGGCTTGCCGCTGCCGTAGATCTGGGCGCGGACCGCGTCCAGCAGGCTCGGGTAGCGCTCTGTCAGGCCGGGTTCGAAATCGAGGTGCAGCTGCATCGCGCGCCGCCTACCGGAAAGTGCTGCGCAGAGTCTTTCCGGCAGTTTCCGGAAGGGCTGCTGCAGAGTGGGCACCACGGCAAACGACACGGGGTGCGCGAGTGAAAACGAAGGAGCCGGGTTTGCAGCGGTGGCAAATGATTTGCACGGGTAGAATCCCTCAGGCAGCGCGGGGGCGCTTCAGTGGGGTGCCGCTGCGGCCGTACAGATTCGGCCAGAGATCGGCGGGCGTGCTGCCGATGGCGCTGGCAATCACACCGGCGACGCGGGGGGAGATCAGTTCGCCGCGAATGACTCGCGAGATGGCGGACTGGGTGACCTTCGCGACCTGGGCAACCGTGCTCTGGTTGTGGCCGGCGAGAATCAGGCGAGCCTTGATGTCGGGCCGATTCACGCGCTTTCTCCTTTTCGGGGCGGAACTCATGTTGTGTGAGCAAGGTACTCATAAATTATGAGTAAGTCAACGGGCGAACTCACGCCCCCTGAATTCGTGTTCGGCGAGGTGATGGAGCGACTTCGGCTGGCCATCGGTGCGCCGACGAAGGCCGCGCTCGCCAAGGCGCTCGGGATGGAGAGCAACACGTACGCGAATCGGGAGCGGTCGGGCTCCATCCCGTGGGAGCAGCTGCTGCGGGTCTGTGTGGAGCATGGCCTCTCTGCAGACCAAGTACTCACGGGACGTGAGTCCACTGGCCCCAACGTCAGGCAACCACTGGACGTCGAGCTGCTGACGGCAGTGCTGACGGCGATCGACGCGGAGCTGGCGAAGCGCCGCGAGAACCGCAGCGCCCAGAAGCGTGCGAAGGCGGCCGCCGTGCTCTACGAGTACTTCGCTGGGCGCCAGGTGGATCAGGCTGCGTTCGGGCGCTTCCTGGATGCAGTGCTGGAAACCTGACGAAATGCCGGAAACCTAAGCAGGACGCGGGTTTTCTGTTCTTGAGCACAGGCGTGGGCTTGTGCTATCAAGATGCCGGGCGATACAAAAAACCACGCCCGGAGACCCCATGCCAGGCAATCGCACGCGGTGGACCGATGACGAGGTGCGTCGTCTGGTGTCAGCCGCACTTTCCGGCGAGGAGGGGGCAGCGCCAGTTCCCACAGAGCGCAGGCGAGCCACCTTCGAAGTGCACCAGCACATGGGAGTCACGGACACGAAGATTCCATCTGCATGGATTCCCGCGGTCGTGGCCATCGTTGCGGCAATCGTCGCGATCGTCGCTGCCATCATTGCTGTCGTTGGAGGAAGCCGATGAGATTTCCTGGAACAGCTGTCGCGGCGGCGGTGACGCTTCTTGCCGCTGGCGCTGCCGGCGCGGAGTGCACGACGGCCGATGTGTCCGTCAAGCTGACGCGGGTGAAGTGGGTCGACGCGTGCACGCAGTCGGCCTGCCCAGTCCTGAAGGGTGCAGCGCTGGTCACGCACCGCTGTACCGAGCCGGTCGGCGTTCAGCTACGACTGACAGGGTATGACGCGTCGGGCTCACCAGTCGCGGTCGTGGAGTCCTGGCCTTGGAGCATCAGCAACCGTCCGGCCGGGCAACACCCCATCTCGCTCGACAACTGGCTGCCGCACGATCCCGAGTTGAAGCGGTTCACGCTCGATGTCGTACAGGTGCGCCAGTGGTAGTCGTCCGGCGGTTCACCGCCGCGATCGCATTGCTGGCAGCGCTCGTATCGGCGTCGGTGAGCGCAGACGAGATCTCAGGCCGGGTCGTTGGGGTCGCCGATGGCGATACGCTGACGATCCTCACCGCGGAGAAGCAGCAGGTAAAGGTGCGCCTGGCCCAGATCGACACGCCGGAGAAGGGCCAGCCCTACGGACAAGCCTCGAAGAAGTCTCTCTCGGATCTGTGCTTCGGAAAGGACGCGGTGCTCAAGGTGGAGTCCACCGACCGGTACGGTCGCGCAGTCGCGAGAGTCGGGTGTGACGGGATCGATGCCAACCGGGAGCAGGTCCGGCGCGGGCTCGCGTGGGCCTATCTCAAGTACCTCACTGACCGCGAGCTGCTAGATGTCGAGGCTGAGGCGCGCGCTGGAGGCCGTGGCCTGTGGGCGGATCCGGATCCGGTGCCGCCGTGGGAGTGGCGGCGGCGCTGATGCGCCGGAGAACATGCAGTGGCAGGAGCGCGCGGTCAGCCATCGGAAGGACGCTATCGAGCATCGGCAGTGCCGACGAGGATCCCCAATGGAGGAGCGATCGCCAGCGGATCGTAGGCAGACCGACGACTGCGTGAACTGTTCTCAACCCAGAAACTCCGAGGGTTCCATCAATGCGTGAGACACCACCGCCGATCGAGATAAAGCTGCCGGCAGTCAGCTTGTATCTCGACGACGTCGAGGCGATTGAAGCAACACTGGCAGCGGCAGGTTTGCCGTTCAAGGCAGGAGCGGGTCGATATCAGTTGGATGCCGCCAGTGAGTTGTTCGATCTGAAGGCAAAGATCCATGAGCATTCGATCGCCGCCCTAGACGTAGAAGTCTACGACTATCCTCGCTCGGTCCGGATCCGAGTCGACAGCGCAGTCTCCATTCGCGCGACCCCGGCGACGCCTGAGATGCGTGGTATTGCCGAGCAACTTCGCGTTCAACTCGAACCGCGGGCTCGTTGGTCAGCCCGCGCCCTGAATTGGCTGCGCCCGAAGGTCAAGTACATGGCGTTAATCGGCATCCTGTTCGTGGGTGTGAACTTGCCTTCCCGGGATCT
The DNA here is from genome assembly GCA_001464895.1 of Betaproteobacteria bacterium Ga0077532. Taxonomy (GTDB): domain Bacteria; phylum Pseudomonadota; class Gammaproteobacteria; order Burkholderiales. The sequence continues at coordinate 302,681 of LNEE01000062.1, read as the reverse complement.
CTGGATCCCGTTCGTTGCGTACATACTGGTCGACCTAGCGCTATGGGCAGTCGCGGTCACGCTGAAATCTACGATCGTTCTTGAACGACGCAGCGTGCATGTCCCATTCTTCATCCGACACCGAGAGCACCTTCTCGTGAACGCGTTGTTAGTGATTCTGACCGCGGTCGTTACGGCACTGGCCACCAGGTATCTTGGCGGTAGCTTGGGCTAGAGAGGGACATCGTGAACGAGACAGTTGCTATCTCCAACGGCAATACCGTGGACCTTGCTCGAGTTCTAGCAGTAGAGATTGCGAACCAGCTTTTTCTAGCCCACTGGTACTACTGGGCGATCTTTCTCTTCCTCGGCTTGTTGGGCAACGCTGTACTGCCCTTCGTCAGGAAGTACTACCAGACGAGAGGCGAGACGGCTGCGACCAAGGCCGACATTGACTCGCTAGCGGCCGTCGCACGTGCGACGACGCGCGCGACCGAGGAGATAAAGGCGCAGTTCGACAAGGCGGGCTGGGTCGAGAGGGAGACGAATGCCGTACGCCGCGCGAAACTTGAGGAGCTCCTAGAGAGGGCACTCGAGATTGAGCCGTGGTTATCGGCCGAATGGATGCTGTTCTGCGAGGCAAAGTTGCTGACTACCCAGTCTCCGCTGCCAAGGCTAGATATGCTCACCACGCTCTACTTCCCAGAGCTGAGAGACATTGTTCGAGAGCTGAGTTACAACGCAATGCTGTCAAGAAGTGTGCTCGTCGACGCGGCGGTTGAGCGATACAAGAGCGGCCACACCCCCCAAGAGCGGACCGCGATAGGCGCCAAGGCAGGCATCGACATGGGGTCTCACTATCCCCAACGCTTCAAGCTCCAACGCGACTTGATGAGCAAGGGGCGCGAGATTTTTGAGAAGCTTACGACCGACGGTGCGGTCCCCGATTAGTCAAACCACCGTTTGCTTCAACCATCCACCCCCTTGGTGCACCCTCCTAGCGTGCGGTCGGCACAGTGCCGACCATGCGCTCAGTCGACCACATCGTCATCCACTGCTCCGCCACGCCCAACGGGCGGCGGACGACTATCCAGGACGTAGACCGCTGGCACGTTGACGCCGGGTTCCGCCGTCAGGCGGACTGGCGCAAGAAGATGAACCCCGCGCTCGCGGCGGTTGGCTACCACTTCCTCATCCGCACGAACGGCGCCCTCGACACGGGTCGCCATCTCGACGAGGTCGGCGCCCACGTGCGCGGCCACAACGCGACGAGCGTCGGCATCTGCATGGTCGGCACGGACCAGTTCGCGCGCATTCAGTGGGCCGCGCTGGCGTCCAACGTGACCGCACTCCTCAAGCGCTACCCGAAGGCCCGCGTCTGCGGGCACAGGGATCTCTTCGCGGGCAAGACCTGCCCGGGCTTCGACGTCACCGCCTGGATGAAGGCGGACATGAAGCCGCACCCGGCGCACATCCTGGAGGTGAAGTGATGTCTCGCACCGTCATCTACGCCCTCGTGAACCTGCTCGTGGCGGCCCTCGCCGTGGCGGGTGTGCAGATGCCCGACGAAATGCAGCAAGCGCTGCGCGACAACGCCGAGGCGATCATCGCTGCGGGGCTCGCGATCAATGGTGTCGTCGTGTGGATCCTCCGCCGGTTCACCGCCACGCCGCTCACCGGAATCATCACGAAGGAGTCGCCGTGATCCGCAACGTCCTCCTTGCGGCGACCCTCGCCGTGGTTGCGCTTCAGGGCTGCGGGCAGATGACCGCGCGAGACACCTCAGCGCTCACTGCCGAGCAACGCATCGCCACCGCCACGAGCGAGGCCGTCGCGGCCGGGTACGTGGGCGTCACGCAGACGCGGCGGCTCGCTCTCGATCTGCTGCGCACCGGCGACATCACGCCCGACCAGGCGCAGGCAGTGAACGAGCAGCTGGATGGCGCGCGCTCGGCGCTGGATGTCACGCGGCAGCTGCTGCACGTGACGCCGCCCGACCCTGCGGCCGCGAACGCCCAGTTGCAGCGGGCTACGCAGTCCATCGGGGCAGCGCGCGCACTCATCGCCACCCGGAGGGCCGCCCCATGAGCAGCGTCGACAACCTCTCCGTGGCGCTGGCCCTCACGCAGCACTTGATGACGGCAGCGGCCAATGCGATGGCGCTGATCAACCAGGCGCGACTCGAAGGCCGCGCGATCACAGACGACGAGCTGGCCGCGTTGGCGTCGGACGACGACCTTGCGCGGGCCGAGCTGGACGCCGAGATTGCGCGCACCCGCGCAGACGGCAATCGGGCGCGGGCATTGGCTGCGGCCGGGGACGCGGGGGCCAGTGGTTGAGCGACCTTCTGGACGCAGCGGCGGACCTCGAGCAGGCCAGTCGCGACGACGCACTGGCCACCGTGCGCCGCCGAGTGCAGCACGGAGACTGGCATGTGCTTTCCGCTGTCGACTGCGAGATCTGCGGCGAGCCCATCGCGCCCGCGCGCCGCGAGGCGGTGCCGGGCGTGACCACGTGCATCGAGTGCGCCGAACGCGCCGAGCGGGTGGGTCGGCTGGATCAACGTACACGAGGTTGGTGATGGACTGGAAGCTACTCGCCGACATCGCGGAGTTCATCGTCCTGGGTCTGGTGGCGCTCTACGCGCACCTCCAGGGGAAGAATCGCGTCACCGAAGACAGGCTCGCGGCGAGCCACAAACTGCTGCAGGAAGAGATCAGCAAGCAGGCCGTGTTGATCGCCGGGCAGCAGGCGGCCATCAGTCACATGGCCGTGCAGCAGGCCGCGATCAACCAGCTGCTAAACCGCCTGGGTGAACTGCATGGCGACATCGAGAAAGTGGCCGGGCGACTCGAAGGTATCGGCCGCGCGGTGGATCTGATCAACCAGCACCTGCTGAGCAACTCGCAATGACTGCCCTCACGTTCGCCGATCGTCAGCGCGAGGCCCGACGCCTCGCGTTGCTTCGTCTGCTGGCCTCTGCGCCGACGTACCAGGCCGCCGACACGCTGCTCTATCAGGCGCTGCCCGAGCAAGGGGTTGCCGCATCGCTGGATGCTGTGCGAAGCGATCTCGCATGGCTCGCCGAGCAGGGCCTCGCCGACGTGACGAGCGCAGCCGATGTGCGCCTGGCGCGCATCACGGCCCGCGGGCTGGACGTCGCGCACGGCCTGGCCGTGGTGCCGGGTGTGGCTCGGCCGGGGCCGGGGGAATGATGGCGGTCCGGGTTTCAAATGCGCCGACGTCGGCGCATTTGAACAGCCGATCTGATCCGGGTCGAAATGCGCCGATATCGGCGCATTTGGTGGAAGGCGTTTGCGACAGTGGAAAACCCAAATGCGCCGACGTCGGCGCATTTGACCCGCCGCGGGGCGCCTGCTGATGGGCCGTCGCAGCTCCATCACCCAGCTGGATCCGCGCATCAAGGGTGCCGTGGATGCCGCCATCCGCGACGGGCGCGCGAGCATCGACGAGATTGTCGACCTGGTCGATCGCATGGGCGCGGAGCTGGGCACTGGCGACACCGCGAGCCGCAGCGCCGTGGGTCGGTACCGGCAGACCGCCGAGCGCGAACTGGAGATGTTCCGCGCCGCGCAGGAGGTGTCGTCCGTGTGGACGAAGGAGATCGGCGAGAGCCCCGAGAGCGACTCCGCCCGCCTGGCGAATCAAGTGCTCAGCGCCGTGGCCCTCAACACCGCGCGCTCCCTGGTGAGCAGCGGCGAGTCCGTGCCGGCCGGCGAGGTGATGTTCCTCGCGAAGGCGCTCGACCACCTGGCGAAGGCGGAGGCCAGCAAGACTGCGACGATCCTCCGCGTTCGAAAGGAGATGGCGCAGAAGGCCGCTGACACCGCCGTGGCCGCGGGCCGTCGCGCTGGGGTGTCGGCCGAGGCGCTGGAGATGATCCGCCGTGAGGTCTACGGCATCGTCGACGCGCCGAAGGAGGCCGCGTGATGTGGCAGTGGCTCCTCTGCTTCCTCATGGCCTCGCTCGGTACGGGCCTGGCGTTGGTTGTGGTTGTGGTCAACGTCGCGGCCGGGTGCTGCCATTGGCTCGCCGTCAAGCTGCGCGGCTGGGCGGATGCGATCGATCGCTGGGTGGCCTCGCTGTGAACATGCGCCTCCTCTTCGAGCTGCTGCTCCTCGCCTCGGATCTCTCGGGCATCCCGCTGCCCGAGGTGGTGCCGCAGGTGCAGATCGTCACCGCCGCGCAGATGCCGTGCGAGTGCATGGCCGCCTACGAGGCGGGCGTGGTGAGCGTGCGTGACGACGTGGATCTCGATCGGCCCTTCGGCCGCTCCGTGCTGCTGCATGAGCTGGTGCACCACCTGCAGGTGCATCACCACGGCGGCCCCAACACGCCGCAGGCGCGCTTCGCCCGCGAGCGCGACGCCATCGACGTGCAGAACCGCTTCCTCGCGCTGCAGGGCTCCGCCCGCCGCGCGGGCTTCACGCACCGGACGGACTGAGCGATGGCCGCCCCAGCCCTCCCGCTCTATGGCTACCAGAAGCGCTGGTTGCTCGATCGCTCGCGCTTCAAGATCGGCATGTTCGCGCGGCAGACCGGCAAGACGTTCACCACGACGCTCGAGATCGTCGACGACGCCTTCGAGGCCGAGGCGCGCGGCGGCCGTGCGCGGTGGGTGGTGCTCTCGCGCGGGGAGCGTCAGGCGAAGGAGGCGATGGACGAAGGCATCAAGCGCCACGCCCGCGCGTACGACGTGGCCCTCGACGCCATCGAGTCCGAGTACCGCGCCGAGGATGGCACGCGGTACGCCATGTTCGAGGTCGCACTTCCTGGAGGCTCGCGGATCTCGGCGCTGCCGGCCAACCCCGACACCGCGCGCGGCTTCAGCGGCAACGTGTTCCTGGACGAGTTCGCCTTCCACGCCGACAGCCGCAAGATCTGGGCGGCGCTCTTCCCAGTGATCTCCGCCGGCTACAAGCTGCGAGTGACGAGCACGCCCAACGGCAAGGCCAACAAGTTCTACGACCTCATGACGGCAGCCGGTGACACCTGGTCGCGGCACGTCGTCGACATCCACCAGGCCGTGGCCGACGGCCTGCCGCGCGACATCGAGCAGCTGCGCGCCGGCCTGGGCGACGACGACATCTGGAACCAGGAGTACTTGCTCCAGTGGGCCGACGAGGCCAGCGCCTGGCTCCCGTACGACCTCATCAACGCGGTGGAGCACGACCAGGCAGGCAAGCCCGAGCACTACCAGGGCGGGCCGTGCTTTGTGGGCGTGGACATCGGCACGCGGCGCGACCTCTTCGTGATCTGGGTGCTGGAGCAGGTGGGCGACGTGCTGTGGACCCGCGAGGTCATCGCACGGCAGCGCATCAAGTTCGCCGAGCAGGATGCGCTGCTCGATGACGTCTTCCGCCGCTACAAGGTCGTCCGCGCCAACATGGACCAGACGGGCCTCGGCGAGAAGCCGGTGGAGGACGCGAAGCGGCGCCACGGCGAGTACACCGTCGAGGGCGTGATCTTCACGCTTCCGAACAAGCTCACGCTGGCCACCGTGGGCAAGCAGGTGTTCGAGGACCGCCGGATCCGCATCCCGCTGGGCGACAAGGATCTCCGCGCGGACCTCCACAAGCTCAAGCGCGAGACCTCAGCAACCGGAGCCTCGAGGTTCGTCGCCGACAGCGACAGCGCCGGCCACGCGGACCGCACATGGGCGTGTTTTCTCGCCATCAACGCCAGCGGCGAGAAGGTCCAACCCGCCGCCGGTCACACCATCGACCCCGACTCCGCGCAGAGCGCGCCAGAAGCCGCGCACGGCCGTCCGCGCGTCTCGATGTACAGGAGGGTGGCGTGACGAGCCGTATAACGCGTTATAACGGCCTTTACCGGCCGGTCTCGATCCGGGGTGAGGCGTGAGGGTGCTCGATTGGATCGCCCGGACCCTCGCCGCGGCCTCAAATGCGCCGACGTCGGCGCATTTGACCGAGGAGCCCGACCAGCCCTTCCGCGAGGCCGCGGGCGCCACCGTCGAGGACGACGAGGACCAATGGCGGCGCCTCTCCGGCGACGCGAAGCGGGACCTCGCGCCGATGACGCAGGAGCGCATGCAGAAGGTCGCCGCGTACCTGTGGGAGAGCAACCAGCTGGGCAACCGCCTGGTCGAGCTGCCAATTGCTTACCTGCTCTCCGAGGGCGTACGGCTCACGTGCGACGACGAAGAACACCAGAGCTGGCTCGACACCTGGTGGCACGACCCGATCAACCGGATGGACGAGCGCCTGCCGGAGTTCCTCCGCGGCCTCGCCCTGTTCGGTGAGCTGATCCTGCCGGTGTTCGTCAACGAGCTGAAGGGTCGCGTGCGGCTGGGATTCCTCGACCCGTCGTGCATCGAGCACATCGCCACCGATCCCGACAACCGTGCGCAGCCCATCGGCATCGTCACCAAGCGCGACGCACGCGGCCGCGTGTTCCGGTACCGCGTGATCCTGCTGGGCGAGGAGTCCGATCTCTTCACGCCAGCGACCCGCGCGCTGCGCGAAAAGTACACCGACGGCGAAGTCTTCTACCTCCGCTTGAACGTCATGCCGGGCGGCGTGCGCGGCCGATCCGATCTGCTCTCGCAGGCCGACTGGCTCGATGGCTACGACCAGTTCCTCTTCGGCGAAATGGACCGCTCGGCGTTCCTGCGCAGCTTCGTGTGGGACGTGGCCTTGAAGGGTGCGACGCCGGACGAGGTGGAGGCCCGCGCGAAGAAGATCGCGCCCCCGAAGCCCGGCAGCGTGCGCGTGCACAACGACTCCGAAGCGTGGGACGCCGTGACGCCCGGCCTGCAGGCCGCGGACCTTTCCGAGCTGGCAAGGCTGTTGCGCAATCACGTGCTCGGCGGCGCGACGGTGCCCGAGCACTGGTTCGGTGGCGGTGGCGACGTGAATCGCGCCGTGGGTGCCGAGATGGCCGAGCCCACGATGAAGATCATGGCCATGCGCCAGCGCCTGGTGAAGGCGATGCTTGAGCAGATGGGCCGGTACGTCCTCTGGCAGCGCGCGCGCATCAATAGCCAGGACGAGATCGACTGGAGCGACGACGCGTGGCGCGTCGAGGCCGTGTTCCCGGAGATGAGCCCGAAGGACACGACCAAGTACGCCGCCGCCCTGCAGCAGGTGATCGTGGCCGTCGGCATCGCCGTCGAGCAGGGCCGCCTCACCGAACTCACTGCCCTGCGCCTCATCGCCGCCGTCGCCGGCCGCCTCGGCATCGAGATCGACGCCGAGCAGGAGCTGGCCGATGCGATCAAGGAGCGCGCCGAGCGCCGCGCCGAAGACGCCTACACCGAAGACGATGGCGATCTACAGGGTGACGAGGGCGACCAAGGCGACCCGGCCACGGCCCCGCCCGCTGACGCGCCCGCCCAACTCGAGGACGCATGAGGTGATCGATGCGCTACGGCAACTGCTGGATCTTCGCGCTGCGGCGCTGGTGGCGCGAAGGGCCGCGCGAGACCTATCTCGTCGTGCGCATCTCGCGGCACACGTGGGTGCCGCACGTGTTCTTCGCGCCGTCGATCGATGGATTGTGGGTGGAAGAGTTCAAGCCCCTCAAGGGGCGCTTTGGATGGCTTGTGAGGTGGTTTCCCCTCTACACCGTCGTCTTTCGTGGCCGTGTGCGCCGGGGTGTTGGCGAGGAGCACTCGGGCACGAAGGTGGGGCGGGTACGGGACGAAACATGACGGAGAGCTTCGATGCTTGACCCCACGCAACTGGAAGCCCTTCGCGCCGAGCTGCAAGCGGACCCGAGCGGTCTCGGCTATGGCAAGCACCTGGCCTCGGAGCCTGGGTGGATCGTCGACCTGCTCGGCAGACCCGAGCAGAGCGTACGCAAGACCCGCTGGGTCACCGCCGTCGCGCTGCTCTCGCTGCTCGACGTGCAAGTCGTTCGGAAGTTGCTCACGGTGTTGGCCGCAGCAGCCCAGACCGATCCGATCGCCGACCTGTTGCTCACTGCGTTGAAGAGCGCGCAGGGCATCAACGTGGCAGACCCCAACACCGAGGCCGTGCTGCGCGCACTGGTCGGGGCCGACTCGCTGCCACAGGAGTTCGCCGACCAACTGCTCGGGCTGGCGGTTCAACGCGGCACGCGCGCCGAGTTGCTGTTCGGCGAGGGCACGATCGTTGAGGAGTCCGATGTGCGCGCAGCGTTGAAGGGACGATGAGATGGATAGCTACGGCACGGCCACAAACCTGAGCAACGCGGCGGGCCTGAACTCACTGGCGTCCGGCGCGCTGGCGAACCTGGGCACGATCGACAACACCTCGGCACTCGCGGACGACTACTTCGTCGAGATCCTGGTCGCGAACGTTTCGGAGTCAGGGAACAAGCAGGTACTCGTCTACGCGACGACGTCGGTCGACGGCACCAACTTCAGCGAAGACACGCTGCCCGCCAACCTCGTGCGGCTCGGCGCCGTTGACATCACGCTGGCCGCCGCCGTCCGCTCGTCGGCGTTCCCGGTTGCGGTGGCATTCGGCGGCTCCATGCCTCCGAAGGTGGGGATCATCGTCAAGAACGACGCCGGTGTGACGCTCGCCGCGAGCGGCAACGGCGCGCAGTACCGGTCGGTCACCTACTGATCGGCTGACTCACGTGGGCCGCCCAACCCTCCAGTACACCAGGCAGCCGCAGTCGGCTGCACCCGCCGCCGCCCGATGGGTCTCGGCCGGCATGGCGTCGCTTCTGCTGCCTGGGGCCAATGGTCGGATCTTCGACGTACTGCGCCCGGGCGCGGCGGGGACGTACGCAGCGATCACCGCCGGCGAGATGACCGCTGGCCGTGCCACGAGCAACACATCGACCGGCACAGGGACCATCGACATGCCCGGTATCTGCCAGTCGCAGAAGTTCTCGCGCGTGGCGGTGGTGCGTGTGAATTCGCTTTCGACCGCCAACGTGATCTCCGGAAGCAGGAACTCGGCGGAGAACGGCAGCGCGCTCTGGCGGATTTTGAGCAGCGGCGAGATCGACCTCGTCAAGGGCCAGGTTGTGCAGCTGGGGGTGACCTCCGGCGCCGGCCTGACAGCTGGCGTCGAGGCCACGATCGGGGTCACCTACGACGGCACGACGTTCCGGTTCTTCAAGAACGGCGTGCGTATCGGCACCGGCACGTCGACGCAGACGTTCACGATCGACGCCTCGGGCCGGCTGTTCGGCGCTGGCGGCTCGGGAAGTTGGTTCAACGGACTCCTGGGGTTGCACGCCGACTTCGACCGCGCTCTCGATGAAGCGCAAATGCGGGCGCTGACTGCAAACCCGTGGCAACTCCTCCACGGCGCCACACGCCGGCGGAAGAAGATTGCGTCCGGCGCCACCCTCTCAATCGCCGACACCTCCCACGCCCACGCGGCCGACGCGCTCACGCTCACGCAGGTGCACGCCCTCGACGTGGCCGAGGCTCTCCACGGGCATTCGGCCGAGGCGTTGACGCTCGCGGTGGGCGCCGTTCTTACCGCGGCGGACGCGACGCATGGCCACCTGGTGGACTCGCCCGCGCTCACCCAGGCCCACGCCATCGCCATCGCCGAGGCGCTGCACGCGCACACGGCGGAGGCCGTGGTGCTGACGCAGGCGCACCTGCTGGCGATTGCGGACGCGGCGCACGTGCACCGGGCGGACGGCATCACGCTCGGCGCGACCGGCATGCTCGCCATCGCCGATGCGCTGCACCCGCACCTCGCCGACGCTCTCGTGCTCGGCCAGGCACACATCCTCGCCATCTCGGACGCTGCGCACGCGCACCTGGCCGACGTGCTCTCCCTGGCGCTGCCGGGTGCGGTGTGGGTGGGGGATCGCGTGCTCTACATCCAGGCCGAGCGCCGCGTGCTGGCCATCGTGGCCGAGTCGCGCTGGCTCGCCATTGCCGCCGAACGGCGGTTGCTCACCATCCACTGAGGAGACCACCCGCCATGCAGTGGGTCCACATCACCGACACCTGCCTCGACGGCCGCGACAAGTTCCACCGCGGCGAGCGGCGCTACCTGCCGAGCGACCAGGCCGCGCGCCTCATCGCCGCCGGCTGGGCGCTGCGCTTCGACGAGGCGAGCGAGCCTGCGGCACGTCGCCCAGACGTCGCCGAGGTCACGCTCGACATCCAGAACGGCAGCATCGACCTCTCGTCGGTGCTGGAGCGCTTCGCATCCAGAGGGGTGACGCATGGCTAAGCTGGTCCACGACGACGTGCTCGATGGCGCGCTCGACATCATCCGCAACAACGCCAACGTGATGGTGGCGTGCTCGGCGCAACCCACGACGCGCGCCGAGGCCGTCACCACGTACGCCCTGGCCGACGTCGCGATGGCGAGCGGCGACTTCACCAAGGCCAATGGCGACACGAGCGGTCGGAAGCTCACCGTCGGTGCGAAGAGCGGAGTGACCGTCGACACCAGCGGTTCGGCGAACCACGTGGCGCTGTGCGATGGCACGCGGCTGCTGTACGTGACCACCTGCACCACGCAGGCGCTCACGAGCGGCAACACCGTGGCCTTCCCGGCGTGGGACATCGAGATCGCCGACCCGAGCTGATGCCATGACCACCGCGTTCCAGACCGACGGCATCGGCGCGTGGATCGAGAAGGATCCGCACGGCACGCTCGACTACTCGGTCGCGTGGAGCACCTGGCTGGACGGCGACACGATCGCCTCGGTCACGTGGACCGTCGGTACCGGCCTCACGCTCGCCAGCCAGTCCATCAATGCCGGCGCCGTCACGATCGACGGCGTCTCCCATCCCGCGAACACGGTGGCCACGGCGTGGCTGTCGGGAGGCACCGCGGGCCAGAGCTACACCGTCGCCTGCCGAATCACGACCGCGGGCGGGCGCACGGATGAACGGACGTTCCGCGTGGTCGTCAGGGAGCGGTGATGCCGAAGAAAGTGGGGTACCAGCAATTCGAGGACGACGGCGCAGCGCGCGTGACGCAGGTGCCGATGGGCGCGCGAGTGACGCGGATTATGGAGCCCAAGCTCCAGGCGGCGGCCAACTTCGGCAACGCCGACGAGTTCGTGAGCATCGCCAACGGCGTGAAGGCGTATCGCGTGCTGGCACTCGCCGTGCCAGCCGGCGAGGCGGTGATCGTGGCGCACTCCACAACGGCGGCAGACAACGCGGCGCTGAAGACGATGATCGACGCGATCACGACCGTGAGCACCGGAGAGTGGGACACCCCCGACGGCGTGGCCTGGCCGAATCTCATGGCGCTGTTAGCGGCTGCGCCGGTAAGTCCGTGGGTGGTGGCAGCGGATGGAGCCCTCATCAGGAGCATCGGGCTGCAGCAGACGGGCGGGACGTTGACACTGGCTGTTCTCGAAACGATCGAGGGCTAGGCAATGGCAACGTACTACTTCGACGCGGACAACGGCAGCGACGGGAACGATGGGTTGACGCCGGGGACGGCGAAACGGTGGCTTGAGCCGTTCGGGGCGGGTGCGAGCGACCGCCTGCTCTTTAGGCGCGGCACGCGGCAGCTGATCCAGACGACGGCGGAGAAGACGATCGTGAACGGGGTACCCGGTGCGCCGACCTACTACGGCGTGTATGGCGAGGCTCAGGTGCCGTACGCGATCTTCACCAAACCGGCGGGCTCCCCAGGCTCGACCATCCTGAACGGCAGTCATCGGCGCGACTATGTCGTTGAGGATCTTTTCTTCGACCTTGCCGGGACCAGCGCCTACAACTCTCTCTACGTGTCTGCCACTACCTCTGGCAACGCGAACGGTATCCGCATCAGGCGCTGCAAGTTCGCAAATTCTGTCGGCGACAGGGCTGGCCTGTACGTGGGAGTGGAGAACACGATCAACACGGTGTTCGACGTGCTGATCGACGACTGCGAGTTTTGGAACTGTGGCGCCGATGGCCTCACGATTCTTGCCGGGAGCGGCGTGATCGCTCGTAACTGTCGTGGTTGGGATAACGGGCTGACGGGCGTCAACGGAGGGCACAATTTCCGGATGAGCAGCCGCTTCGTTAGCGTGTCGTCGGGTTGGACCCTCGTCTCGGGCACCGTCTACAGTCGTGCCCTGGGCTCTCACGAGACCGACGTGGCGTTCGTGCGCCACGGCTCCTACCCACGGATGGTCAAGAACGTCGCTACGCCGACTGCGCCGACCGTCGGGCAGTTCGGCGTCTCGGGTGGGCTGCTGTACATCAACGCCAACGGAAACCCCAACGGGGGGAGCGTCAACTACGTGTGGCGCGCAGGCGCCAACAACGGCTTCGAGTACTGCCACTCGCTGCGCAGCCGCTGGAACACGGCGGCGCCGTTCCACGAGGGACATGGGATGTCGTTCGACGACTGGGCATCCGACTCGTGGATGATCGGCTGCGTGATCGAGGACAGCGAGGGGCTAGGGGTTTCGATCAACGGCGGCGACAACAATCTGATCCACGCCTGCGTCATTCAGCGCAGTGAGATGCGCGGGATCTCTCTGGGTTCGGGTGCGGGTAACCAGGTCACGCACTGCGAATTCCTCCGGAACAACACCGGCCGGGACGCCTCGAACGCGGAGATCGGCGGATCTGCCACCGCGGCGAACACGGTCATCCGGAACAACATCATGCACTCGCCGGGACGGACATACGGCGTCTACTTCGATTCCGCGAGCGGTTGTGTGGCGGAGAACAACCTCGTCTTCGGGACAACGGATGCCGTGTTCGGGGGCACCGAGACCGGCACCGTTACCAGCGACCCGATGTACCTCGACGCAATGAACGCACTGGCCGGGCTGCGCGAGGAGTCGCCCGCCCGCCGCGCAGGCATTTTCCTCGCGCATGGCACCCTGGACCGTCGCGGCGTGCCGTTCCAGCTGCCCGTCGATATTGGCTCGGTCGCACGCCCACAACCCTCCCGCGTCGCCGCCTGACGCATGGCCGGGCCTCGCCCCCTCGCCCGTCGCAGCAAGCTGCAGACGGACACGCAGCGCGAGATCGTGCGGCTGCTGCGCCTGGCGCAGGCGCGGATCAAGGCCACGCTCGCCGGCCAGCCCACCGACTACCAGCGCTGGGCGCTGCCGCAGCTCGAGCGACAGATCGCCCAGCAGCTGGCGGTGTTCGAGCGCGGCGCCGGGCCGGTGGTCACGGAGGCCGCGAAGAAGGGATGGGAGGCCGGCGTCGACCTGGTCGACCAGACCATTGCCCGCCGGCCTGCGGGCGCCATCGTCCAGGCCACGCTCTCGGGCCTCGACACCGCACAGCTGACGGCCATGCAGTCGTTCATGGTCTCGAAGATCCGAGACATCTCGGCCACGGTGGCGAACAAGATCAACTCGGAGCTGGCGCTGGTGGTGATCGGCGCGCAGTCGCCGGGCGACGCGGTCGCGAAGCTTGTGGAGATCTTCGGCGGGCAGCGGCAGCGGGCCATCAACATCGTCCGCACCGAGGTGGGCCGCGCCTTCTCGGTGGCCGCGCAGAACCGCATGGCGCAGGCGGCACCATCGTTGCCAGGGCTGCAAAAGCAGTGGCGCCGCAGTGGCAAGAAGCACAGCCGCGCGACGCACGACGCGATCGACGGGCAGATCCAGGATGTCGACAAGCCCTTCGAGATCATCTCGCTGCAGGGCGAGCTGGTGCGCCTCATGCACCCGCGCGACCCGAAGGGCCCCGTGGGCGAGACGATCAACTGCGGGTGCGAGTCGATCCCGTTCATGGCCTCGTGGGCCGTCTCCACGCCGGGCGCCAAGCCCTTCACCGATGACGAACTGACGCCGGCCGAGCTGCTGCGCAACCCGGTGAAGCGGGCGTTCGTGGCGGCGCGCGCCCGGGCGAAGAAAGACCCGAAGTAGCGCCGTTCGAAGTCAATCCCATTCGTGCAGGGGCGTCGCGCCGCTGCGGAGAATTCGGCTCACTCGCATAGAGCGATTCGATCCCACTCCGGAGTGAGCCCCGTGACGAAAGTCATCAGCAAGGACAGCACCCTCAAGCCCGGCGCGGTGGCGCAACTGGTGAAGCGCACCGTCACCGACAAGGAAGGCAACTCGACCGAGGTCAGCATCAAGGCCGCGGACGTCTTCGACTGGTGCGAGTACCCGGACGAGGGCCGCATCGTCGTCGTCACGACCGCCGGCGAGAAGCTGGAAGGCACGCTCAAGGCGAAGGCGTAGTCCGCCCCCGATGAAGCTGCCCATCCCCGTCGCCGGCCTCAAGTCTCCGGACGCGATCCGCGTCGCGGAGGCGTCCTCCTCCGAGTTCAGCCAGGTCATGGAACTGGTGCGCCTGGCACTCGCCGCGAAGCTGGGTGTGGACCGCTGGAGCGTCTACGCCGTGGCCATGTACCCCGACCGGGTGGTGGCGATGCGCGATGCCCGCCACTACGCCTACCCGTACACCATCGGCGCCGACAACGTCGTCACCATCGGCGAGCCCACCGAGGTGGTGCAGAGCTTCGACCCGGTGCGGATGGCCGAGGCCACCGGTGCCGCCGACAGCGCCTTCCTGGAAGCGAAGGACGACGAGGGCCTGCAGTGGGAGGTGGTGCTCATCCGCGGCGGCGCCTCGAAGAACGCGAACTACTACACCGACGCCGTGCTGCGCGAGGCCGCGCCGATGTTCGACGGCGTGAAGGTGTTTGCGAAGTCCGACCGCGATCACATCGCCGGCGAGGCGAAGGACGTCCGGAACATCGTGGGGTGGATCTCGAGCCCCACGTTCGTCGAGGGCTCGACCGGTACCGACACCGGCGAGGTGCGCGGCACGTTGCACCTGGTGGAGTCCGCCGCTGTGCGTGGCCCTCTGGTCGATGCGTGGAAGCGCGGCAAGAAGGACCTGATGGGCCTGTCGATCGACGCCGATGCGAAGGCCCGCAAGCGCACCGCGGGCGGCAAGACCTTCCGCGAGGCCACCCAGTTCACCCGTATCCGTTCCGTCGACGTGATCGTCGAACCGTCTGCCGGCGGAGCGTTCGTTCGCCTCATCGAGGCTACCCAGGAGACTGACCCCATGCGAGCGCGACTCATCGCGAAAATCAAGCAGGCGCCGAAGACGGCCGCGAAGATCGCGGACATCGAAGCTCTCACCGACGACGAACTCGAACAGCGCTACACCGAAGCCGTGGCCGAGCTGGCGACGCCCGCCACCCCAGTGCGCGTGGCCGAGGCCGTGACGGCGGACGATCTGCGCATGGTGGAGGCCCGCTTCGGGGCGCGCGCCACCATCGCTGCCTCGAACCTCCCGCAGGCCGCGAAGGACCGCGTGCAGGCTACGCTGGACGCCCGCACCCGCTTCACCGAGGCCGACGTGACCGCCGCGATCGACGCGGAGCGCGCGTACCTCAGCCGGTTCGTGGAGTCGGGCAACGTAGTCCTGCCTGACTTCGGCACCGGGGCCCGCGCGGAGGACCGGAAGCTGACCATCGACAAGATGTGGGACGACTTCTTCGGTGGCGTGAAGGGCTCGCTCTCGCTGCGCGAGGCGTACATCGAGACCACCGGTGATCGCCGCGTGACCGGCCGCATTGCCGACTGCGATCGCGCCCGCCTGGCGGAGGCTGCGGGCGACGCCTCCCTGGCGTTCCGCGAAGCCATCAACATGACGGCGCTGGCCGACGTGCTGGGTGCCGCGATGCAGCGCCGGATGATCGACGACTACGCGCAGCTGATTCAGTACGACGCGTGGCGCCAGATCGTGAACACGATGCGGATCTCGGACTTCCGCACGAACGAGATCACCCGGATGGGCGGCTACGGCAACCTGCCGGCGGTGGCGGAAGCGGGCCCCTACAACCCGCTGACCTCGCCCGACGACGAGAAGGCCACGTACGCGGTGACGAAGCGCGGCGGCACGGAGACCGTGACGCTCGAGGTGATCCGCAACGACGACGTGCGCGCCGTTCGCGAGATCCCGCGCCGCATGGCCTTTGCATCGAAGCGGACGCTCTACGAGTTCGTCTTCGACTTCGTGCGCACGAACCCGACGCTCTACGACTCGGTCGCCTTCTTCCATGCGACCCACGGCAACCTCGGTTCGGCGGCGCTCGACGCCACCAGCTGGTCCGCTGCACGGCTCGCCATGATGAAGCAGACCGAGGCCGGCTCCAGCAAGCGCCTGGGCATCCCGCCGCGGACGCTGCTGGTGCCTGTGGATCTCGAAGAGGCAGCCACCAACCTGTTTGTCCGCACGACGAACAACGACCCGAACTTCGTGCAGAACCAGCGGGTGCAGATCATCGCGGTGCCGTACTGGACCGACGTGACGGACTGGGCCGCGTTCGCCGACCCGCGCGAGTTGCCCTCGATCGAGATCGGCTTCCTCGACGGCAATGAGGATCCGGAGCTCTTCGTGCAGGACATGCCGAACGTGGGGTCGCTCTTCAGCAACGACCAGCACACCTACAAGATCCGGCACATCTACGGTGGCCAGGTGCACAACTTCCGCGGCGGCTACAAGGCCGTGGTCGCCGGCTAACCCATAAACGTGAGCGAGGGGTAGTGCTTCGGGGCGGTCCCACGGGCCCGCCCCGCTTTTCGAAGCCCCACACATGCTCTCCGACTTCCAGACCCTCACCCTTGCCCTCGTCCGCGACGACGCCACGCGTCTGTCGGTGAACGACCGCGACACGGCCATCGCCAACGCGGTGACCCGTTACGGGCAGGACCGCCCGCGGCCCCGGGCCGAGGACGTGACGGCGTCTGCACAGCAGTTCATCGGTCTGCCCGCCGGGTGGCAGGCCGACTACTCGACCATTTCGAGCATCGAGACCCCCGTGGGCCGCGTGCCGCCCACGCTGCTCTCGCCGGAGCGGTACTCGCTGTATCTCGACGCGGCCCAGACGCGGAAGATCATGCTGCTCGACGCCGTCAACGTGGGCGCCGTCCTGCGCATCACGTTCTCGGTGCGGCACCAGCTGGACGGCAGCACCGACACGATCCCCGTGGAGCATCGCGAGCCTGTGTGCTGCTGGGCCGCGGCGCTGCTGTGCGATCAGCTGGCCAGCCTCTACAGCGGCTCGGGCGACTCCACCATCCAGGCCGATAGCGTCGATCACTCGTCCCGGCCGCGCGAGTTTGCCGCTCGGGCAAAGCACTTGCGCCAGCGGTACTTCGATGGGCTCGGCCTCGACCCGAAGGCCAATGCGGCAGGCGGCACGACGGTGAACTGGAACGCGTACGACAACCAGGGCCGCGATCGCCTCACGCATCCGGCGCGGTACCGCTGATGGCCGGGCGCCTGGCATTCGACGTGATCCCCGCAGTGCGCTACGCCGAGGTGCTGGCCACCGCGCCCGAGGTAGCGCGGGCGGAGATCGGCCTGGCACTCGATGAGTCCGCGTTCCTGCTGCAACGTGAGGTGAAGGAGTTCACGCCGAAGGGCGTGGGCGGCACGCTGCAGGCGTCGATCACGTTCGAACGTCGCGACGACCAGGAAGCCCAGCAGGCCGCGGTGTTCTCGCCGCTCAACTACGCGGCGGCGGTGGAGCTGGGCACCAAGCCGCACTGGGCGCCGCTCGCCCCGCTGGAGGACTGGGTGCGGGCGAAGTTGACGCTGGGGCCGGACGACACGGTCGAGGAAGTGGCCCGCAGCGTCCAGCGCAAGATCGGCTACAAGGGCACGCGCGGCGCGGGCATGTTCCGCGACGCGATCACGCGCACCCGCCAGCAGATCACGCAGATCGGCACGGCCGCGGTGGAACGCATCTACCAGCGCCTGTCCGGAGGCGTGTGATGGCCTCGCTCGACGCCATCCGCGCTGCCATCAAGGCCCGCCTCGAGGCTGTCCCCGGCATCGGCCGCGTCCATGATTACGAGCGCTTCGCGAAGGAGCAGGCGGGGTTCCTCGCCCTCTACAAGGACCCGTCCGACGGGCGCATTCGCGGGCTGTGGTTCGACCGCGCTTCCACCCGCGAGGTGGACCTCGACATCGCCACGGTGCGGCGCATCCACAACTGGCGCCTGGTCGTGTACCTGTCCCTCGACGATGCGGACGCGACCGCGAAGGCGCTGCAGACCTTGATCGAGGCGATCACGACGGCGTTCCGCACGGGCCGGACACTCGGCGGCACGGTGCTCGATGTCCGCGACATGACCCTCGACGACGCCCCCAGCGGCATCCAGGTGGACGCCGTAGAGAGCGTGCTGCTCGCGGGCGTGCTCTGCCACCGCGCGACCTTGCGCCTCACCACCGAAACCACGGAGCCCTGAGCCATGCTCGCACGCAACAAGCTGTTCCTGTACGAGGTCGAGACCACGAAGGGCACGGACCCCACGCCCACCGTCGGCGCGAACCTGCTCATCCCCGACAGCGATCTGCAGATCACCGTACCGACGGAGCAGGACCGCGCCGAGGGGGAACTGAAAGGCACCTTCGGCCCAGGCGCCCCGGTCACCACCAAGCAGGGCCTCAGCCTCGACTTCTCGGGCCGCGTTCGCGGGCTGGGCGTGGGCACGGGCGCGCTGGTGAACCCCGACATTCACCCGCTGCTGATGGCCTCCGGCCACGCGGTGGCCACCGCGGGCAACGGCACGAGCACGCCGCGCAGCGCCACCTACACGCCCACGTCGGTGGCGGCGAACCTGAAGAGCGCCACCGCGTACTTCTACGAGGACGGTCTGCTGTGGAAGCTGATCGGCGCCGTGAACGATCTTTCGTTCGAAGCCCAGCTGGGCCAGGCGCTGAAGGTGAAGGGCAAGGTCCAGTCGCAGTACACCGCACCCTCCACGGCGACGATCCCGGCGTTCACGGCACCCACGCAGAAGGTCTTCCGCGCCACCAGCACGCTGCTGTCGTTCAGCGATGGGTCGACGCTCAACATCGGTTCGTTCACGTTCGACGCGGGCGTGAAGGCCGAAGAGGCGTACGAGACCGGGCTGCACGAGTTCAATGTCGTGGACCGCATGCCCACCATCACGGTGGATCCGCGCTCGGTGGCCACCACGGCCGAGTGGGTGGCGCTCACCAATGCGACCGGGTTCTCCCTGGTGGCCACGTTCACCAACGAGCTGGGCGAGACCTTGGTCTTCACCGCGCCCAACGCGGTGCCGCAGGAGATCTCGCGGCAGACGCGGGCCGGTCAGATCGTGTCCCAGCGCAAGTACCAGCTGGTGGAGACGACATCCGACGACGCCTACGAGATCGAGTGGACGGCGGTGCTTCCATGATCCGCATCGGCCGCGCTGACACCCGTAGTGACTACGTGCTCGAGTGCGATCGCGACAGCGACGCACCCACGCACTTCGTGCTCCGGCGGCTCACCAGCGAGCAGCTGGCCCGCGTGGTGGAGCTATCGCCCGTGCCCATCCATGTGGCCATGCGTGTGGAGACGGTCCGGCGCAACGCCCGGGCGGAGGAGCGCGAGCTCTCCGCCGCCGAGCGCGAGGAGATCGACCGGCTGCTCCCTGACGACGACGACGCGCTGCGCACCGCCGGTACAGCCACGCAGATGGGCCGCGCGGCCGCGCTCGGCATCGAGCGGATCCGCGGCCTGGTGGACGAGCACGGCAACGCGGTCGAGTTGACCGGTGCGGAGTTCGTGGAGCGCTGTACGAATCTGGAGTGGCTCATCGAGCTGGGGAACGCCGTGCTCGCGTTCTCCTCGTTGCGGGACACCGACCGAAAAAACTAGCCCGTGCCGCCCGGGCGTGGGTGCTGGGCGGCACGTGCGACCACTGCCCGCGGCGACCCGACTACCCGCTGCGCTGCATCGAGCCGGCGCCGGTGGCCTGGCGCGATGACGCGGAAGGCGTGGAGGGGGAGACCTGCCCCGTGCTGCTCACCCAGACCGAGCACGAGTGGCTACGAGCTTGGGCGATGTTCGAGCGGGGAGTCCTGCCCCGCGCCGGAGGCTGGGCCGAGCAGGACGCCGCGTGGGTGCAGGCGATGGAGGCAGTGGAACCCGCCGTGGCCAAGGCCCGGGCGGATCGTGAAGAACAGATGAGGGCGGCCATTGGCTATCCAGAGTAACGGCGGCACGTTCGAGACGATCCTGCGGATGCGGGACGAGGCCACCGCCGTGCTCTCGGGGTTCGCTGAGAAGGCGAAGCAGACCTTCACCACCTCGGGCAAGGCAGCGGAAGACTCCGGGAAGAAGACGGAGGAGTCGGCCGAGAAGAGCACGGTGGCCGTCGGGAAGATCGGCGTTGCCCTGGGCGCGGCGGCCACGGCAGCGGCTGCGTTCGGGATCGCGATGCTGAAGAGCGGGATCGCCGCGGCCGACAAGGCGGACGAGACGGCCAAGAAGGTCGGCGTCACCACCGAGTTCCTCACGGGCATGGAGTGGGCTGCGAAGCTGGCTGGCGTCAGCAGCGATCAGCTGACGAAGGCGCTCGGCAACATGAACAACAACCTGTCCAAGGCCGCCGACAACGCCGGCCCCGCGAAGAAGGCTCTCGCCGAGCTGGGCCTCGACGCCGAGAAGCTCGCCAACATGGGCGGCGAGGCCGCAGTGCTGGCAATCGCAGACGCCCTGGAGCGGGTGCCGAGCGCGATGGACCGGGGGCGTTTCGCCACCGACATCTTCGGCAAGGCCGCAGGGGATATGGCGCAGGTGCTGGAAGGTGGCTCGAAGAACGTGCGGGCGCTGCTGACCGAGGCGCAGGAGCTGGGCATCGTGATCCAATCCGGCCCCGCCAGTGCCGCCGGCCAGTTCAACGACTCGCTCGACCGCCTGGCCGCGAACTTCCGCGGCATCACCGTGCGGGTGACCAACGAGCTGGTGCCCGCGTTCGTCCCGCTGATCGATTCGTTCCAGCGCACCCTCAAGGCATCGGGCCTGCTCGACGCCGTCGCCACCGGCCTCATCGCAACGCTCAAGGCGATAGCGCTCGCCGTGCAGGTGGCGGGCGATGGCTTCGGCATTCTCGGCCGCTTGGTCGGTGGCGCGGCTGCGGTCATCGGCGCGGTGGTCAAGGGCGAGTTCAAGGAAGCGTGGCGCATCGGGAAGGAGATCGGCGCCGACCTCGATGCGTTGATGGAGAAGTCCGGCGAGAACTACCGGCGTCTGCTCGGCATCAAGGAGCTGCAGGCGAAGCCGCAGGGCCAGTTCCGGAAGCAGTCGTTCGGGGGCGAGGACGGTGGCGGCGGGATGATGCGCACCGCGTTCGGCGACCGGAGCGACAACCCGCCGGGCTTCTGGTCCGACATCACGCCCGGCGCCGAGGTGGTGACAGCTAAGGGCAAGGAGGCCGAAGACGCCCTCGACGTGCACCAAAACCGCGTGGAGGAGAAGACTCGCGAGCACCACATCCGGCTGCGTAACTACGACCGCGACGCGCGTTCGGTCCGGTTCACCATCGGGCAGCAGTACGACAAGATGTCGCTGGAGTCCGCGAGCTTCTTCTTCGGCCAGCTGGGCGGTCTGATGCAGACGAAGAGCCGCGCGCTCTTCGAGATCGGCAAGGCCGGTGCCGTGGCGGAAACGATCATCCAGACCTACCGCGCAGCCCAAGGCGCGTATGCCGCGCTCGCGTCGATTCCGGTCATCGGCCCGGGCCTCGGCGCTGCAGCGGCAGCGGCGGCGATCGCGGTGGGCTTCGCGCGAGTGCAGGCGATCCGCTCCACGAGCTTCGGGAGCGCCAGCGGCTCGCCGGTGCTCTCGTCCGGCGGGACCACCGGGCCTGTGACCAGCGCCGGCGCCGGAACTGTGCCGTACACCGCGCCCAACCAGGGCGTGCTGCAGCAGACGCGCGAGGTGAACATCAACCTGAGCGGTCAGGACGTGTTCTCGGCCGCCGCCATCCGCGACAGCCTGATCCCTGCCATCAATGACGCGATCGGCGATGGCGCGGTCATCCGGGTGCAGACCGTATGAGCGTCGGGCTGCCGCTCATCCTGCACGACAACCGTTTCGAGGATGCGGTACCGGTGGCGTCGACCACCGCTGCCGGGTTCTCGGTACTGCACGTCCGCGACTGGCGCCCGTACACCTGGTGGAAGCCCGCGACCCTGCCGGCCACGGTGAAGGTCGACTGCGGCAGCGTGCAGACGGCGGACTACGCGGCCGTATACGGGCACGATCTGGGCACGCGCGGCGCAACCCTCGAGATCCGCGGCAGCACGGACAACTTCGTCTCGAGCAGCGACGTCGTCGCGAGCATCGTGCCCGCCAATGACGGGCCGATCGTGCTGACGTTCGCGCCGGCCTCCTATCGGTACTGGGCCATCCGAATCACCGGATCCACGGCGCCGGCCATCGCCATCGCGGCCATCGGTCGCGCGTTGCAACTGCCTCGCCGCCTTCCGCTTGGCTTCGACCCGCTCGGCCGAAAGGTGCGCGGCGACACCAACCGCAGCGAAGCCGGGCACCCCCTCGGTCGAAACGTCCAGTTCGAGGAGTGGACCGGCTCGATCTCCGCGCGCGTCACCTGGTCGTGGCTGCGTGACCACTGGCAGCCGGCGTGGGCCGCGCATCTGCGCGACATGCCGTTCCTGTTCGCGTGGGACCCCTCTGACCACCCGACGGAGACACGCCTGGTCGTGGCGGCCGACGACTATCGCGCCCCCACCGAGGCTGGTGAGTTCGCGCGCCTCACGCTCGACGTGAGCGGGGTGGCCTGATGCCGACGGTGCCGACCAATGCCGCCCGCGATGCCGCACGTACTGCGATGGCGCGGATCCCCGCGGTGGTGGTGGAGCTGGATCTCGACCGCTGCACACTGACCCACGGCACCGCGCCGTGCACGGCCACCGGCACGCCCTGCTACAACACGCGGGGCAGTTGCCAGGACAAGGCGAACTACGTGCGCGGCACTCAGACGCTGCGCTTCTGCTCTCGCGGGATGCCGCTCCCGCCGGGGCAGACACTGCGGCCCTACATCCTCGACGTCTCCGCGGCTGTGTCGGAGATCGACATCGAGCAGGGCCTCGCGCGCCGGGGCTCGCTCACGCTGCAACTGGCCGACGAGCCAGACGCTGACGTGGAGCTCGACCCGTACGTGACCACCCGCAGCACGCCGGCCGGCGGGACCTTCTGGGCACGGCTGCTCAAGCGCAACCCCCACTACCCGGGCCGCTTCGCCCGTGTGCGCCGAGGCTTCGTGGCGTCGCCCTGGACGTGGGACACCTTCCTCGACGAGCTGTACGTGATCGACTCGATCACCGGGCCCGATGCCCGTGGCCAGGTGCGTGTGGTGCTGAAGGACCCGCTCAAGCTCGCCGACCGGAACAAGGTGCCTGCGCCGACGGACGGCAAGCTCGCGGTGGCGCTGGCCAGCCGAGCGCAAGTGGGGCTGGTGCGTGCCGCCGCCAGCAACACCGTGACGCTGGCGGTCGACGCGCTGGCGGTCGATGCCGCATACGTCGGGATGGAGATCGTGATCGTGACGAACACGGGCGCCGGGCAGCGCCGCACCATCACGGCGTACGACGGCACCAGTCGCGTGGCCACGGTAGACGTCGCCTGGGAGGTGCTGCCCACGGGCATCAGCGACTACCAGGTGCACCCGCTGTCGCTCACGCTGGAGAGCGGACGGGGTGCGCAGTACGCGGACCCGGCCACGAGCGGCAAGCGTGAGTTCGTGCGCATCGGGACGGAGATCCTCGAGTACACCGCGAAAAGCGGCGACGTGCTCTCGTGGCCGTCAGCGACCTATCGCGCGCAGTTCGGCTCCACGCTCGCCGACCACAAGGCGGGCAGCACGGTGCAGCTCTGCAGGGCATTCGTCGGCGCCACGCCCACGAGTGTGGTGCAGGCGCTGCTCAACGAGTCCGGCCTCTCGGACACCTACATCGACACCGCGCAGCTGGCGGCCGAGGAGGCCACCTGGTTCGGCGTGGGCTACGAGGTGACCGCCTGCCTGTCGGAGCCCACCACGCCGAGCGAGTACCTGACCGAGCTGCTCCCCCAGCTCTCCGCCGTCGTGTACTGGTCACCGCAGGCGCAGAAGGCAGTGTTCCGCGTGCTGCTGCCGTCGCTGGCGAGTCCGCCTGCGTACGACGAGACGGCGCACCTGGTCGAGGGGTCGGTCGGCGTCGAGAACCTGGACGAGCTGCGGGCGACGGCCATCGCCGTCTACTACGCCCAGGAAGACGCCACCGCGAAGGGTGACCAGGTCAACCAGTACGGCCGCGCCGAGATCGCGATCGACGCGGACGCGGAAGGGGCCAACGAGTACGGCGATCGCCGCGTGCAGGTCCTGCAGTCGCGCTGGTTCGGCCCGGGCAACCTCGTGGCCATGTCGGCGCTCGCACGGCGGCGACTGAACACGCTGCGGGATGCCCCCAAGCGGGTGAAGTTCGCCCTCGACCCGAAGGACTACACGCTGCCGGCCGGCGAGTTGGCCAGCATCACCACGCGCCTGCTGCCGGACCTCACCGGGGCGCCTGCGGCCACGCGGGTGCTCGTGACGCGCGTCGACGACCAGGGCGGCCGGGTCCTGTACCAGGGCCGCACCACGGGGTTCGCCCGGCGCTACGGGTTCATCGCCCCCGACAGCACGGCGGACTACCCCACCGAGAAAACCTACGCCCACGTGGCCGGCAACAGCGGACTCATGTCCGACGGCTCCGAGGGCTACCTGATCATCTGAGGGCACATGGAAGGCGACGAGATCGAGATCCCCCCGAACGTGCTGGTGCGCTGCCCGCTGAAGAAGTTCGACCAGCGACGGGCGCGTGCCTGCGAGGGCTGCGAGCATTTCGGCGGGCTCACCGAGATGGTCCAGGGCGCCACCGTTCGGTTCCACCAGCGTTTTGCGCTGCAGTGCCGGCACCCGATCGACCGTGAGCTGTCCGCCCTGGCGGAGGACTGAGCATGGCTGCGATCACCAAGAGCTGGGTCAACATCCTCGACGGCGCGATCGACCCCGACAGTCCCATCACTACGGCGTTGATGACCGCGCTGCGGGACAACGCCATCCACCTGCGCGAGTGGCTGGGTGCCAGCTACACCGCCGGGGCTGTCCAGGACCACAACCACGACGGCGCCAACAGTGCCCTTGTGGAAGTGGGGCCGAACCTGCTTCGGAACGGGTCGTTCGAGCAGTCCGAGGCTGGGTGGAGCTTCACCGACTACGCGGGCGGCTCGCACGGAATCCCGCCTGGTGGTGCGGTCCACGGTGCGAGCGACTTGGCCATCACCTCGACCGTACTGGCCAATGGTGGCGGATACGCGCTCCACAATGGGTACGTGCCATGCGCAGCCAGTGAGGTGATGCTGTTCAAGGGCTGGATCAGCGCGAGCGTGGCCCACGTGTCCTCCGAGATCGTTCTTGCCTGGTACAACGCCGCGCTGTCACATATCTCGAGCACGGTCGTGTACACGAACGTCAACACGCCCACCGCCGCGACCCTTCTCCGCGCGCAGGTCACCGCTCCCTCGAACGCCAAGTTTTGCCGACTGGTCCTGTCGGGGGGATTGCCTGGCGTCGGTGCCAGCGTGGGTACCGTGCGGTTCGACGGCATGAGTCTGTCCGACTGGGCCATCTCGAAGGAGTACATGCTGCCGGCCGCCGTCGGCCAGGCGCAGCTGAAGACCAGCACCGGCACGGTGTCGTCCTCGAGCACCAGTGAGGTGAACCTCACGTTGCCAGGTGGGGCGTTCGGGTTCTATCCCCAGTTGCGCCACACCGGTGGCAATTCGGCGTCGTCGAGACACGCGCTCACCTGGTCGAATAGCGCCGGGCCCACGACGGCCGTCATCACGCTGCAGAGCAGCAACACCAACCCCGTCTACGCCGACCAGACCTACGTCCAGGCGTCACCGCCGTACGACCTCGGCGACGGCGACGTGCCCCTGTTCGTGTTCGCGGCAGTCGACTCCGGCGGCCGCGTCGTGCAGATGTCGGTCTCCGAGGACCCGCCGTGGGCCAACAACGGCCCCACCAACAGCCGGGCGGACTACTACCGGGCGGGCGTTGGGTATCAGCGCATCCGCGATCTCTCGAAGTGGTCGCCCGCCGAGATCGAGGCAATGCCGTGGCGCGAGTACTCCGAGCTGCTCCGCGAGGCGCCGATCGTCGAACGGGCCGTGACCCAGGCGTTGAAACAGGCCGACATGTCGGTCATTCCGCACCCGTTCCCTGGCCTTGCCGCCGACCTGAGCGTCGTCCTGATCGACCCCGTCAGTGATCTGTGCCGCGAGCTGGCGGCATTGCAGCGGGACCGGGAGCCGATTCACGGCCTGTTCCTCGGCCGCGATCTCCTCCTCGACAACGAGCCGCTGGCGCGCGCCGCGCCGCCCGGCGTGCTCCCGATCCGCGCGCGGTGGAAGGAGTCAGCCCGATGAAACCCCTCTGGATGTCCATGCTCGTACTGGCAGTCGTCGTCACAGGCTGCGCCCTGTTCTCGGGGGGCGGCGACCCGCCGCCACCGCAGGCATCGGCCCGCATCGCCTGCCTCGACGTTCACAACCCCGGCGCCGCGGCACGCTGCCCCACCAAGTCTGCCGGCCTGCAGATTTTCAGCGCGGCCCATGCCGCACAGGTCGTCGAGATCGGCACCGTCACGCGTGCCCAGCTGATCGAAGTCACTCAGAACCTGGAGAACCTCACCCCGAGCCCGTTCGATGGGTTCGTCGAGGCGCGCTTCGACGCGGGCTGCAACGGCGCCGCGGAGTGGATCGTGCTGCCTCGGCAGACGGTCACGGTGCCGCCAGGCGAACAGCTGCAGCTCTCGGTGGCCGGCGCGTGCGGCGACATGCCCACAGGCGCTCGAGAACTCATCGCGACCGCGTTCGGCCCCGACGGGACGACGGTCGTGGACACCGCGACAGTGAGATTCACGCTGATCGAGTGATCGGCGGTTGACGAAGGGCGACCGTTGGGTGCGCGAACACCCGCCGGCCGCCTCAGCGCACGGGGAGCCCCGTGAGCCTTGGCCTAGGCCCCTCGGCCACGTACGCGGCGAGGAAGCCTAGCATTTTTCCACAGGCGAAAAGGGCTTACCTTGGATGCAACGAACACCCCGGCCGCGAGGCCGCTCATCCCCTGGATCGGCGGCAAGCGCCGGCTCGCAGCACAGATCCTTCCCACGTTTCCGGCGCACACCTGCTACGTCGAGGTGTTCGCCGGGGCCGCGGCCCTGTTCTTCGCGAAGGACCCGGTCAAGGCCGAGATCCTGAACGACGTGAATGGCGACCTGGTGAACCTCTACCGGGTCGTGAAGCACCACCTCGACGAGTTCGCCCGCCAGTTCCGCTGGGCACTCTCCAGCCGGCAGATCTTCGAGTGGCTGCACTCCACGCCACCGGAAACCCTCACCGACATCCAGCGCGCCGCGCGCTTCTACTACCTGCAGCGCCTGTGTTTCGGGGCGAAAGTCGCCGGCCAGACCTTCGGCACGTCGACGACCTCGAAGCCGTCGATCAACCTGCTCCGGCTCGAAGAGGACCTGAGCGCCGCCCATCTGCGCCTAGCGCAGGTCACGGTCGAGCGGCTCGACTGGCGCGAATGCGTCCGCCGCTACGACCGCGAGCACACGCTGTTCTACATGGATCCGCCGTACTGGGGTACAGAAGGCTACGGCGTCGAGTTCGGCCTGGACAACTACGAGGCGATGGCCGAAGCGATGCTCAACCTGAAGGGCAAGGCGATCGTGAGCGTGAACGACATCCCGGAGATGCGGCGAGCGTTCAAGGGGTTCGAGATGAAGCGGCTGGAGATCGACTACTCGGTCGGCGGAACAGGTCGATCGAAGAAGCGAACCGGCGAACTTCTCATCCGGAGCTGGTGAGCCTTTCCAGGGCTGCGGAATCGTTGCAGCAGGCGCAAGGATTCAGAAGGCCAGTTTTCTCGTCACAACCGGCTGAATTTTCGCGGCGCGCTTCAGCACCACCCATTCGGTCGCCAGGCCGAGCTGCTGGCGACTGGTGACGAGAATCCTCAGCCCGTTCGACCGACGCACCAGTGCCGCCACGAGGTCGCGTGCGTCGGCCACCTGTTCGAAGTTGTCGAGTATCAGCAGTTGCCGACGCGGCCCGAGCAGTTCCACGAGGGCGTCGCGCTCCCTGCCCACGGGCAACACGGCGCCCACGGCAGCGGCCACACGGTGCGCAACCAGCGTGCCGCTCTTCTCCGACGCCTGCGGTACGAGATCCGAGAGATCGACGAAGCATGCGCCGTCGGGAAACCGATCGGACAACGCCACGCCCACGGCCAGCGCCAGATGGGTCTTGCCGATCCCGCCGGGCCCCATCAGGGTGACCACACGCGAATCAGCACTGGTCAGCAGGTTGGTGAGACGGGTCTGCTCCTCGCCTCGCCCAACCCAGGGGAGGCTGTCGTCCAAGGGAATCCTGCGCGATGCATCGAGCTTCGCTGAGGAGGCCTGGATCGGAGCCGCGCTCTCCGCAGCCGGGACGACCGGATCGCCATGCAGGACGGCTTCGTAGAGCGCGTGCGTCGACGCATCCGGCGCCACGTCGAGCTCGCGTCGCAGGGCCTTCGCGCAGGCCTCGTACTGAGCGATGGCCGAGCCACGCTGTCCCATGTCGACATACGTCCGGATCAGCGCTCGATGATGTGGTTCGGACCAGGGTGCGAGCGAAAGACAGCGTCGCAGCACCTCGGCCTCGGCACCGTGGTCTCCGACTTCGCGTAGTCCATCGGCCATGGTGGTGAGCCGGGCCAGGTATCGCCGGCACAAGGCCTCGCGTTGCTCGGAAAGCCAGTCGTCGAACTCGGGGGCCTTGCGCAGACGCAGTCCACCCAGGAAATCTTCGATCCGCAGCGCGAGCAGGATTGCAATGTCGTCCCGGGAATTCGTGAGCGGAACATCCATCGCGGCGAGATCCAGCGTCCACGGCGGGCTCGCCGGAACGATGACAGTGGTGCGATCCGCGCGCACGTGCCCGCGAAGCTCCTGTCGCAGTCGGGTCAACAGCACCCGCAGGTTGGCGCGCGCAGCAGCGTCATCGAGCTCACCCCAGAACACCCGACACAGTGCGGCCCGCGAGCACGTGCCCCCAGTCAGCACCACGTACAACCAGAGTGCGGCGGCCTTCGAGTTCGTGAGTGCGGGTACGGACACGCCATCCACGACGACCGTCAGGTCCCCCAGGCACTGCATCTGAAGCATGGTCTACCCTGGCCGTGCGGTGGAATCGGCCTGCACGACACTCGCAATCGAATCGCGGTCGATCATAGCGGACCAGGGCCGGGGAAACGATGATCCATGGCACGACGCGATCCCGGAAGGTGAAGAGCCTGGGACGCAGACCAAGGTGTCGGACCGAAAGCTCTTTGCGCAACGAAGCACGGGAACCCGCCGCCGTATCCATAACCCATCCGTAATGCCGAGCGCTCTACCTTCTTCCCCGCGACCTGTCGGGCATGCCCCGATCCGCGGGCCGCTCCACGACACGGGGCGCAGGAGAATGCGATGCGCAAGAGCACGATGGTCGGTCTGGTCGGTCTGGTCGTTCCGCTGTTCCTCGGGTCTGCAACGCTCGCCGTCGCCGGCGAACGCATCCCCATCAAGGGAACGTACACGGCGATCAACAAGAGCCAGGTGATCGAAGTCGGCCCGAACCACGTGATCGTCTCTATCAACGCCGAGGGCCTCGGCTACGCACTCGAAGGCGCCGGCGCAAACACACCGATGCAGCACTCCGCTGGGCCGTGCGTGGGCGCGACCGAGATCAAGGACGGCACCGCCACCGGCCGCGGCTACTGCTTCCGCAAGAGCCCCGCGGGGGCGAAGTGGGTGGTGACGTGGGTGGTCAACGCGGACCTGTCGAAGGGCCTGACCGGCACGTTCGAGATCCGCGGCGTCGAGGGCCCGGCCGTCGGCTGGAAGGGAGGCGGGACGTGGGGTCCGTCGGTGGACACCACGCCGACGACCTACATCAATACGTTCTCGGGGTATCTCGAGAAGCCGTGAGGGGGCGCTTGTACATCCCCCCGTGGTGCGCCGCCCGCCGTGGAAATAGGCCACGCTTTCTGTCGGAGCGGCCCATGGCCGCCTCTCGGGCCTGACGGCCCGCGGCGGCTTGGCCGCGGGGCGTAC
This sequence comes from Betaproteobacteria bacterium Ga0077532, assembly GCA_001464895.1. GTDB lineage: Bacteria > Pseudomonadota > Gammaproteobacteria > Burkholderiales. The sequence continues at coordinate 272,821 of LNEE01000062.1, read as the reverse complement.
CAACAAGGGGAGGGCCCCTTGTATATCCCCCCGTGGTGCGGCACCCGTCGTGGAAACAGGCCACGCTTTCTGTAGGAGCGGCCCATGGCCGCGAAAGCGCCTGTTCCGGGTGAAGCGCTTCCGTCGCATCGACCGCTCTCGGGGCCATGGGCCCCTCCTACAGGATCGGTGGATGCGCCACGCACCGTGGAAATGGGCGACGCTTTCTGTAGGAGCGGGCCATGCCCGCGAAAGCGCCTGTTCCGGGCGAAGCGCTCCCGTCGCATCGACCGCTTTCGGGGGGCCCCTCCTACAGGATCGGTGGATGCGCCAGCGACCGTGGAATTGAGCGACGTTCCTTGTAGGAGCGGGCCATGCCCGCGAAAGCGCCTGTTCCGGGCGAAGCGCTCCCATGGCATCGACCGCGTTCGGGGCCAGGGGCCCCTCCTACAGGATCGGTCGATACGTCATCGGGTCGACGTCGCCGAAGCGCGACGCTGGGCGATAAGCAGCTCGAACAACAGCAGGTCGGCGAGCGAGGACTGGGTACCTTCGATCATCGACGACAGAACCGCTTCCTTTCGAACAAAGCTGTAGAGGAGCAGCGCCGCGTTCGGCAGCAGGTCCGTCACCGCGTCGAGCCGGCCGAGGGCGACCAGTGCGGCATCGAATCGACCGCGAAGTGCTGGCGTCCAGTCGATGGCCGGGCGTGGCGGCAATGGCGCCGGGACGAACGCCGTGAACGACTCGCCAGCCGTGGCGACGTTCACGTAACGGCCTTGCAGAGAGCGCTTCATCGGACAGGAACCTAAATTAGCGACGGCAGTTAATTTAGGGTAACGCACTTCGATAAAATAATACGAACGCGGCCGGCGGCGCGTTACACCCACCACCCAGACACATCACTTCGTCGGCGCCACCCGCTTGAACGACGCCGTCGCATCGCGGAACGTCTTCACCATCGCATCGCCATCCTTCGCGCCCGCCGCGCCGATGAAGATGTAGTAACCGCCCAACTCCTTCGCGATCGTCTGATAGAACTTCATCGGCGCGTCCGACTTCGTGTCTGCCGCGTCGGCTACCAGCTCATAGGCGTCCATGCCGTCGACCTTCAGCTTGCGGCCCTTCATCTCCGTGAAGTTCTTCACCTGCGGCATGGCCGCGGCACGCTGCTCGGAGAACGTCTTGAGATCCGCCATCGCCGGGTCAGCAACGGAACTGCCGACGAGGTACACCGCCTCGGTGGAATTGTTGCCACCGAGCGCGCCCGACTCGTTGAACATCACTGTGTTCGAAATGCGCTTCGCGAACTTCAACGGGGCGCCGGGTGCCACGCGGTACTGCAGCCCATCCCACGGATCCACCTTCGCATTGACGTCGCGCGTCGTCGACAGCACCGACCGCTTGAGCGGGTCCGAGAACTGCGCCGCGGCCGCCTTCGGGAAAGTGGCGACGACCATCACCGTCTGCTTGTCGTCCCCGGTCACGAGCATCCACTTCAGGAACTCGATGCCATTCGCCGTCTGACCCACGCTCAGCAGCAGCGCCTCCGCGCCACCCACCTTCACGGGGTCGGACGAGATCAACGTCATGCCCCGCGTGGAGAGCCCTTGCTCGTTCATCGCCTGACGGATCTGCGGGTACGGCGCCGGCATCTCGGTGACCATGATCGACGCCGCGGATTCGGGCTTCTGGAACCCGGGGAAGCGGTCGGCCCGGGCGAAGCCGTCGGGGGGATCGAGGGTGATCTGGGTGCCGGGGACGGGGGTGGGGGCGGCGACGGCCAGCGAGGAGAAGAGTGTGGTGGCGGCGAGGGCGCAGGCGAGGATGAAGGGGCGGAGGGGCATGGGGTGGGGGCTCCTGTGGAGCAGCAGGAAGGGTGGGGGTGGAGGATAGCGTGCGTGGCAACGCGGGCGCGACAGGTGAGATGAGCCATTTCGCCGAACCCGACCTGGTACGCTCGGTGAGAACTGACCGGCCAGCTGCGCGACCACCCTGGGATGGACGAGACAACGCATTACTACAGCCGCTTCGCTGCGGAGTTCTTCGACTCGACGGTCGGGGTCGACATGACGCCGATCCACCAGCGCTTTCTGGCCCGACTCACCCCTGGCGCGCACATTCTCGACGCGGGCTGTGGCTCGGGCCGCGATGCCAAGGCATTCGCCGACCTCGGGTTTCGTGTCACCGCTTTCGACGCTTCCATCGAACTGGCTCGACTTGCCACAGCGCATTGCGGCTTCGACGTTTCGGTTCATCGCATCGAGGACTTGAACGAGGTGGCGCAGTACGACGCCATTTGGTGCTGTGCGAGTCTGTTGCACATTCCCGTTATCTCGATGCCCGACGCCCTCGCCAAGTTATGGCGCGCACTGCGCCCAGGCGGAACGCTCTACATCAGCTTCAAGGACGGCACCGGCGAGCGTGTCGACGGTAGTCGCCGATTCACCGATGCCGATGAGGCAATGCTGCGCCATTGGTTTGCGTCTGTACCTGGCGTCCAGAGCCTCGATATCTGGATAACCGAGGACCAACGGCCCAGCCAGAGTCAACGGTGGACCAACGCACTGGCAACTCGGGTTTCAGCGCCAGAGCGCCGCCTGGTGACCGGCGGGGACGATCACTTCCTGCCCCACCTGTCGGAAGCATTCACGCGCGCGACGCACGTGGATCTCGCGGTCGCCTTCATCAAGACCACCGGTCTCCGGCTGCTGCTCCCCGACCTGGAATCAATGCTCGGTACCGGGGAGTCGCAGAGCGTTCGAATCCTCACGAGCGACTACCTGGACATCACCGATCCGGAGTCCCTTCGGTTGCTATTGCTCCTGCAGGAGCGTGGCGCCGAAGTCCGCGTCTACACCACCCAAGAGGGAAGCTTTCATCTGAAGGCCTACATCTTTGCGCGGCTCGAAGCCGGTCGCCTCGTTGGCGGAACAGCGTTCATCGGCTCCAGCAACATCAGCAAGCAAGCGCTGACGGAGGGCCTGGAATGGAACTATCGGGTGGTCTACCCGGGAGATAGCGGCTTTCTCGAAGCTCGGGAACGATTCGAGGAGCTTTTCGGACATCCGAACAGCGTGCGGTTGTCGGATGCTTGGATCGAGGCTTACGAGCAGCGACGTCTGCCGCCTTCGCGATCGGTCGCCCCAGGCAGCCACGAACAAGAAGCGCCCCCCGAACCCACCAGGATCCAAGACGAAGCTCTGCAAGCTTTGGCCAGCAGCCGCGAGAGTGGTTACCGACGTGGTCTGGTCGTGCTGGCGACTGGTTTGGGCAAGACCTGGCTCGCCGCTTTCGACGCCGTTCGCATGGGCGCGCGCCGGGTACTCTTCGTGGCACATCGGGAAGAGATCCTCGCCCAGGCCGCAGCCACGTTCTTGCGGATACGACCGACTGCGCGGGTTGGCTACTACAGTGGTCGCAGCCGAGATGCTGACGTCGACGTCCTCTGCGCCTCGGTACAGACGCTGGCGAAGGCAGAGCATTTGGGAAGGTTCGCTCCGCAGCATTTCGACTACGTCGTCATCGACGAATTTCACCACGCGGCCGCGGGCACCTATCGACGCCTGCTCGGACATTTCGCGCCCTCGTTTCTGCTCGGCCTCACCGCGACACCAGACCGCACGGACCAGTCGGACATCCTCTCCCTGTGCGACGACAACCTTGTCTACAGCTGCCACCTCTTCGCGGGGATCGAGGCCGGATTGCTTGCTGCCTTCCACTACTACGGGATCCAGGACGAGTCGGTCGACTACCGTGAAGTGCCGTGGCGCAACGGCCGTTTCGACCCTGAGCAGCTCTCCAACAAGCTCGCGACTCTGGCGCGAGCAAGGCACGCGTTGCGTGAATGGCGCAGCAAGGCCCAGCAGCGCACGCTCGCCTTCTGCGTTTCGACACGACACGCCGACTACATGGCCGACCAGTTCAACCGCGAGGGCGTGGCCTCCGCCGCGGTTTATGCAGGATCCGCCTTGGGGCGTGCCCAGGCGCTTGAGCAACTGACCGCCGGGAGTCTTCGTGTCGTCTTCTCGGTGGACCTGTTCAACGAAGGCGTCGACCTACCCAGCATCGACACGGTGATGATGCTGCGGCCCACCGAGTCGAAGATTCTTTTCCTGCAGCAGTTGGGGCGAGGTCTGCGCCGCTGGGAAGGCAAGCACCATCTTGTGGTGCTGGATTTCATCGGGAATCACCACAGCTTCCTTCAGAAGCCTCAGGCGCTGTTCGATGTGGGTGCGACCTACCAGGCTCTCGCCGCATTTGCGCGGAAAGCGGAGCGTCAGGCGCTTGATCTGCCAGCTGGTTGCTACGTCAACTACGACCTCGCGATCATCGAATTCCTGAAATCGCTGGACAGCGCCGGGCCACGGAAGGACTACGAGGCACTGCGGGACGTGCTGGGTCGACGCCCGACACTGACCGAGTTCTATCGCTCGGGCAGCAACGTCAAGGCCATGCGGCAACAGGCGGGACACTGGTTCGAGTTGGTACGCTCGATGGACGATTTGACCGATCAAGAGGCGTCGGCGGCGCTGCAATGCGAGGCCCTTCTGCGCGAGGTCGAGGTCACGCCGATGACCAAGAGCTTCAAGATGGTCTTGCTGGAGGCGCTTCTCGAACTGGACGGTCTTGGGAAGGCCACGCCGTTGGACTTGCTCACACAGCAGTCTCGCAACGTGCTGGAGCGGCGTCGCCCGTTGCTGGCAGATCTGGCGCCCGAAATGCGCGCAATCTCGGGCACTGACGCAGCATGGGCCCGCTACTGGCGCGAGAACCCGGTCAATGCCTGGACCGGCGGTAACCGAGCGGCGGGCACGTCTGCGCCCTTCAAGCTGGATGGGTCGACTTTCGCGCTGACGCACGACGTACCACCCGATGTCGTGCCTGCCCTGACTTCAATGCTGCAGGAGCTGGTGGACTACCGTCTGGCCGCCTACGAAGTCCGACTGGAGCCCGATGCGACGACGAGCAACGTGGTGCCATTCCAGGCCAAGCGACGTGATGCAGTGGAACTGCCCTTCTTTCCGAACCTCAGGATCGCATGTGGGCACTTCAGGACAGGGCGGACCGATTCGGAAGAGCATCGGTTACTGCCAACGAGCTACGGCTCTCTGGACCCGAGCCGACATTTCATCGCACGCGCCACCGGCAATTCCATGGACGGCGGCAAGAACCCCGTGCGTGACGGTGACTACCTCCTGCTCGAACTCATCAGCCCGACACGTGCCGGCTCTATCACCGGCAGCGTGGTGGCCATCGAGAGGCAAGACAAAGACGGTGGTGACAACCAGTACCTGCTGCGGGTCGTGGACAAGACCAGCGACGGACAGTACGTACTGAAGGCCAACAACCCGGCCTACGAGGATATGCCGGCAACCGACGAGATGCGCACGCTCGCGCGCCTACGTGGTGTGATCGATCCGCTGGATCTTGCAGTCGGCCAAACATTCCATCGAGAGGAGATTCCGCCGCTCTTCGGTGAAGAGTTCAACCCCGGCAGCTGGAACGTGGGACACGTGACGCTCAACGACAAGAAGGCGCATGTGCTACTGGTGACCCTGAACAAGCAGGGCAAGGCTGAAGCGCACAAGTACCTGGACCACTGGATCGACGAACACCGCTTTCACTGGCAGAGCCAGAACTCGACGACGCCACAGAGCAAGCGGGGCACAGAGATCATCGAGCACGAGCGGCGCGGCATCGCCATTCACCTGTTCGTGCGGGATGAAAAGCTGGCCGGCGGGAAGGCGGCGCCGTTTGATTATCACGGTCGGGCGACTTACGAGTCGCATCAGGGGAGCGGGCCGATGAGTGTGGTGTTCAGGCTCTAGCGTACTCGGGTAGTGCTATTCGACCCGATAGCAGTTGAATCAGGCACGGCTGTACTAACCAACAAGTTGCGGACGTCAACCACGAGGCCGCCCTGATCTTAGCCAAACCGCCTTGAGCGCCAGGTGTGAATCGCGACCGGTCGCTCGACTTCGAGACATAGAGTTGCAGTGGTGGTCGAATAGCTCTCGTTGACGGAAAGCACTTGAGGAGCATCTTCTAGCTTTCGTCTAGAAGACCTAGTCGTCTTCTCTCGTCGGCCAGTCGAGCGGAATGAGGGCACGCCCGGACACCCGCGTCCACCGCTCCCGGGTCGCAGCCACGTAACGCGGATCGTCAGCGAAGTAGGCATGCTCGATGAGGAGCACCTGCAGGTCCGTCCGCCGAGCAGTTTCGACGAAGAGAAAGTTGATGTGCTTGCGCATAGCTTGGACTTCTTCGTCCTCCTCTCGCCCTGCGATCTCCGCCTCGTCCACGTCCTCGCCGCTTTGCGGAAAATAGGGGCGGCTAATCTGGTCGAGCACCAGCAAGCCTGGAACCGGGGCGCTCACAGTCTCGAAGTAGCGCTGGAGGGCAAACGAGAGCGCGATGTGGATCGCCAAGTAGTTCTGATCAGAACCGACATCGGGCAATCGCAACACAGCTCCGCTATCTGCCTCGATGACTGCAATCTCAGGCTTGCGGGACGAGAAGTTGAGCTCGGACCCGACGCATGGCGCTACTGTAGGCAAAGCTCCAAAGGCCTCGGATGCGAACTGAGAAATTTTTGCCTCAGCACGTCGAACCTTGATTTCTTTGGTCTCTCGATCAACGCGAGCCTCCAACTCGGCGATTTCCGTTCGCAGAACGGCTAGATCTCGGGTCGACTGGCGTGGTTCGTCGACGCTCGCTTCAAGGAAGTACGAGATTCGCCCGAGAAGATGCGCTCGGAGCTGGCCAAGATCTGCCAGACGGCGGGTCTGCTTACTCTGCTCAAGCCAGCTCTGTATCTGGTCATCAATGTGGCGCAGCTCACCATTCAGGCGGTCAATCTGCTCTTCGAGGTCTCGCTCATGCTCCACAAGGCGTGGCTTCACCCGTTCGATCGCCACGCTCTCCGCCTGCACCTTCGTCAACGTTTCCTGGAGCGCGGCGGCTATCTCTCGGCCTCGGTCCGACGGTGCGTCGCACACAGGACAGACTCTGGCAATTCGGTCGAGATGAAGGTGCTCGGCTAGCGCCAGCTTTTCCCGTTGGCGGTTGACCACGCCCTGAAAGCCGGTTGCCTCCCGAAGGGCGTTGCGAGTCGCCTGTGAGCGGCGGCGGAGCATGCCGAGCTCGCTCAATACTTCGCGGCGTCGGCGGTTAAGCGTGCCTAATTCACCCTCGCTCGGGTAAGCGCTTGCCTGCAATTCGATTGTCGACACTGTCTTCAACACCTCCAACAGCGTCGCCTCGGACATCTCCTCGAACGGAATAGCCGTGGTGGCAACGATCTCCAGGCGGCGCGCCTCTTCCAGTAGGCTCATCGCTCGCTGCTTGAGAACTGTCGTGGCAGCCGACCGAGATCGCTCGCGTGCCTCCTCGCTTTCCAGGGCTCGATGCAGCTGACGGAGCCGTCGCTCCTCGATCGCGCCCGCCTCGTCGGTCGCACGCAGAAAGTACGGCATGGCGGCTACGATATCGCGCGCCTTATCGGCCTTCTCCAAACCGTGGAGGAGAGTGGACTCGCTGTAGATAACCTCCTTGGTCACGAACATATACGGCGTGACGTGGCGCACTGTGGCTCGTCCGTTCCTTCCGTCCGCGTCCGGCTCTCGAGCCAAGTCCCCGATCCCGAATGCACGCTCTATGAACGCTTTGGCAGCATCAAGGGTCGTCGCGCCATCAAACCTCTCGACCGAGTCCGGTAGCGACAGCCCCCGTCCGGCGGCAGTGAACATGCGCGTGCTGGTGGACTGTCCGACCGGCGGGATGATCCGTCCGACGATCATCTCAGCATCGCCCGAGACCCACTTCACCCCAACCGCGACGCTACGGCGCCTCACGTGGGCCGGAAGCTCGCATTTGCTTGACCCGAGGCAGTAGTCGATCGCCTTAATGAGCGTCGACTTTCCAGTCCCGGATGCGCCAGTAATGATGTTGAGGACGCCGGGGATCAAGCTAACGGCACGCATCTGGCCGGACACCCCGATAAAGAAAATTGCCTCAATGTTCCAGCGCGTCATACCGTCAATCCGATCAAATTGAAGACCGACCGTGTCGAGCCGGCGATCGAAAACCAGTGCCCAAGGCGCGCGGCGCGTCGAATCGACTGGCCTGGTTCGTCCCCAACCGCGGCAAACGTGCTCTGCTTCAACTTCATGTTGCCTACTCTGAGGCGGGCACCCTCTCCAATCGCAAGAACCCGCGTATAGCAGCCGAAGCGGATCGCATCGGTCACAATTTCGAGTGACGCGTTCACGCGCTCGGCGAGTCCTAACTGAATTTGCGGACTGCGCTCCAACCATTCGAGCAGGCCAGTCTTACTGTTAGTCTTGGCGAACGTGCCAGCGAGCTCTACTGACAACGCAACGGGCAGCGCCAGATACGCTACCGGCATCTCCGGACCCTCAGGCCGATTCGACACGTACGCCTTCGTGAACTCTACTAGTGCGGCTGCACAGAAAGCTGGGTTCGTCTCGGCGTAGACGTCATAAGCAACCTTCACCGATTGTCCCCTAGAAGGCTTCGATAGTCGGGATGCCAGCCGACCTCAAGGTTGATCGCCAGCACCTGATAGCTACCTCGTATGTAGTAGGGCGCGGCCCAGCCGACTCCGATCGGCTGCACCGCCGTTGGCGCCTCGTTGTGGGTCCAGCGCAGCAGTGCCAGCCCCGACTGGCACTTCCCGTCCGGCGCTAGTCCAGCACATGCGTCGACCATCTCTTCGTGGCGATCGAACCAGTGTTCCCGGAGCACGTGGTCGTAGGCGGTGATCTTGGCCCTCATCGCAGGGTTGTCGGCAGCCCAACGCCCCCTTTGCTCTCTTGCCTTCCACTCCTCCCGAATCGCGCGGCACAGGTCAAACGGCTTTCCCTTCACTAGTTCAATTTGGCGCGCGAGCATGCCATCGGGCTGGTAGTCATCCGGCGGTGCTCGCGTCTCGAAATCGGGCGCGAGCTTCTCCTGCTCAAGATCGGCGACGATCTCCATAATCTGGCTCTGCAACTCGGCTCGGGAAATTGCGCGGTCGCGCTTACCACAAAGCGAATAGACAACTTGGCGGTCCCACCACTCCACCAGTCGCTTCGCCACCGCGGCGCGATACTCCGGAAGAACGAGGTGGAAGCACCCAGCAATCTCCTTCTCAATCTCTGCGACGGTCGGGCTGTTCGGCCGGATTGCTGCACGGCGCAGCAGATTCGCCCGCTCAACGTCGGAAAGCGCGAGGAACGCGCGGCACCCGTCGACGCGGTCGCCGTACGGGAGTGGCGCGCCGGCGTTCGCGGCCGACTCCTGCGCCTCAAGGACCCGGCTGGCCTCCTGGATCATCGCCGCGATGAGGTCGGCGCGATCGGCGGTATCGTCAGTTAGCGCTCGGAGCGGGCTGTCGGTCGGTATTGCGCCGACCGCCACCAAGTGCAGTCTCGCGTCCGCTAGGTTCAGCGTAGGCAGAGCGTCGATCCATACCTTTATCGTCCGCCAGATCGGCCGCGCTCTGAGCGTAATCGCAGGCGGCTTGGCGCTGATGGAATGCTTGAGCTGGTAGAGCAGCGTTTGACCATCGGCCTTCAACTCAATGTCGTCAAGCCGCTCAACAACAACTGCAGCTTCGTCAGTGGTGAGCATCACAAGCGACCGCAACGCATAGAACGACTGGTAAAGGAAACCCAGAGCCGATGCTTCGGCCGCATGCGGAACGCTCGACTGACCCTGATTCACGAGTCGTGCTCCCAATCAACCATTGATGTCAGCATCGCACTAAGCCTTGGGGGAACCGCGTCGACGCACTATGGCTGGCGCACCCACCTGGGTCACCCCAACGTCCTTCACTGCGACTACTTGCTTCTGGACAGTGACCTCGGGGGGCGTACCCAGATCCTTTGCGCCCACTTCGACAGCGCGATCGCGCCAGGCGGCTCGGTAACGTTCTTGGACCTTCGTCCCCAGACGCAGAACCACGTGGTGTGGGTTAGGAATCAAGACCCACTGAAAGTCGTGGTCAGTTCCGGCCTTATAGTCGATGAATCCGAGGCGCTTCAGATGGCGCATGCGCTTGCGCCAAGTATCGACCGCACGCTCACCGGTGAATCCCGCTTCGAACGCCATCTGCTTCTCGCTAGGCAGTTCCACGATGCCAGTGAAGAACAGACGGCACCAGATGGTGAGGTATGTCATGCCGGCGGGTTGGCCCTTCGAGAGCGTGTCGATGATGTTCATGACGTACGTCGTCGTGCGTGGCATGGTCGTGAATCCATGCGCCTTCTTTCTGTCCCATAGCAGCTCTTCTACAACCTCGGGCCAGAGTTCCTCGCGCATCGCGAGGGCGCGCATCTCCATCTTGGTGGCTCGCGCCTTCTGCTGCTTTCCGTTGAGTTCTATCACGCGCCTCTTCCTTCGTCGATCTTTCAAGGTGCGGTCCAGGGCCGGGCGCTGGAGTGCCCGTTGTCTCGCCGCGCTCGTCAGCCGAGCGGGTTTTGGAGGCCTCACTCGTCGGCGTGAACATGCCCGGATCGCAGGGAGAATCGTAGGAACGCAAGCCCGCTGAAGCAATGACTCTTAGGCCTCGATTTGCCCAATTGCTCCTCTTGAATCAGGACTCTCCGATCGCATGAGATGTGGGAAGGTAGCACATCTCAAATGCATGTAATGTGCCAAATCGCTCACGCAAATTGAGCGACACACAGTGGTTGGCTGGGGTAATGCAGTGCTCCAGGTTCTCCCTTGTTCTCGCTATTGCTGTGCTCCTGTATGCTCCCATACTCCCGGGATTGCCAAGGGGCCTAGGTGGGTGGGCTGCTGCCTTAGCTTCTCCGGGACGCGAACGCAGCCGTGACGCAGCGCCGAGCGGTCGCAAGATCTACCGCCACCGCTCTCGATGGGCCACACTTAGTTTGCTCTTGGCGCTGAGTGTTGGGGAGAGGAGCCATCCGCGGGTAGCTGCGCGATCGCAAGTAGACCGCTCCGCCGATCCGCGAAGTGCATGAGCCGGTAGTAGGCCCCGTGCACTGTCAAGAGCCTGTCCTGCAGGCGGAGCTCCGAAACATCGCGCCGCGAGGACTGCACTCACTCAGGTTCGACTTCACGGTGCAGTGCAGATCGTGCGGCGTGAGGCGGCTGAGCGCAATTTCGTCAGCTGGCCTTTGTTTGGCTACCCTCAAGGGCCGATGGGACGCTCCGGCCAGGGTGGCATAGAACCGCGCGTGGATGCTTCGGACGAGAACCATCACGATTCCGCGATCCACCAAGCGACGTTCGGCACGATGGCAAAGCGCCTGATGACCGACGTGCGGATCCCGCAACGGCGAATCGACACTGGCGCATGTCAATTTACCGCCGCACCCCGCCATCGCCGCGCCTGCCTGAAGGCCGACCCACGAACGGCCTCGGACTCACGCCACCGCGCCGCGAGCGCTTCCCCCTACACCAGCACGATGTCGTACTGCTCCTGGTGGTAGATGCTCTCCACCTGCAGGCGGATCGGCTTGCCGATGAATTCCTCCAGCAGCGCCAGACTCTGTGATTCCTCGTCGAGGAAGGTGTCGACCACCTTCTGCGACGCGAGGATGCGGAACTCGCGGGTGTCGTCGTACTGGCGGGCTTCGCGCAGGATCTCGCGGAGGATCTCGTAACACACGGTCTGGGGCGTCTTCAGTTCGCCGCGCCCGTGGCAGGTGGGGCACGGTTCGCACAGCACGTGGGCGAGGCTTTCGCGGGTGCGCTTGCGGGTCATCTCGACGAGGCCCAGCGCGGTGAAGCCGTTCACCGTCATGCGCGTGCGGTCGGGGGCGAGGGCCTTCTTGAACTCGGCGAGCACGGATTCCTTGTGGGCGTCGCTGTCCATGTCGATGAAGTCGACGATGATGATCCCGCCCAGGTTGCGCAGCCGCAGCTGCCGCGCGATCACCTGCGCGGCCTCGAGGTTCGTCTTGAAGATGGTGTCGTCGAACGTGCGGCCGCTCACGAAGCCGCCGGTGTTCACGTCGACGGTGGTGAGCGCCTCGGTCTGGTCGATGATGAGGTAGCCGCCGGACTTCAGCGCCACGCGGCGGGCGAGCGCGCGCTCGATCTCTTCCTCCACGCCGTAGAGGTCGAACAGCGGGCGGTCGCCGGTGTAGTGCTCCACGCGGTTCATCACGGGCAGCGCGTAGTCGCGGGCGAAGGCCTGCAGGCGTTCGTAGGTCTCGCGCGAGTCGACGATGATGACCTGCGTCTGGTCGGTGGCGAGGTCGCGCAGCACGCGCAGGCTTAGGTTGAGGTCCTGATACAGCAGCGCGGGGGCCGAGATGGTCCGCGCCTTCACCTGGATGTCGGTCCAGAGCTTCTGCAGGTACGAGAGGTCGGCGCGCAGTTCGTCGTCGGTGGCCGTCTCGGCCATGGTGCGGATGATGAACCCGCCGGTCTGGTCGGGCGAGAGCAGTTGGGTGAGCCGCTCGCGCAGGTGCACGCGCTCGGCCTCGTCGCCGATGCGCTGCGAGATGCCGATGTGGGAATCCTGCGGGAGGTACACGAGGAAGCGGCCGGCGATGCTCACTTGCGTGGAGAGCCGCGCGCCCTTCGTGCCGATGGGGTCCTTGATGACCTGCACGAGGATGCGGTCGCCGTCGTGCAGCACCTTCTCGATGGGCCGGCTGTCGTCGCCGTTGCGATGGCTCCACAGGTCGGCCACGTGCAGGAAGGCGGTGCGGTCGAGGCCGATGTGGATGAAGGCCGACTGCATGCCGGGGAGCACGCGGCTCACCACGCCGACGTAGATGTTGCCGACGAGCCCCACGGCGCTCGCGCGTTCCACGTGGAGTTCCTGGGCGGACCCCTGCTGCATCAACGCCACCCGCGTCTCCTGCGGGGTGACGTTGACGAGGATCTCTTCCTTCACGGGAGCGGCAGGCCGAAGCGGTTGAGCAGCCATGCAGTCTCGTAGGTGGGCAGCCCCATCACGCCGGTGTAGCTGCCTTCGATGCGGCGGACGAAGATGGAAGCGCGGCCCTGGATGCCGTACGAACCAGCCTTGTCCATGGGTTCGCCAGTGGCGATGTAGTTGGCGATGGCCTCGTTGGTCAGCTCGCCGAACAACACGCGCGTCGACGACAGGATCGACTCGCGCCGGCGCTCCATCTGCACGGCCACGGCGGTGTGGACCACATGCTCCCGGCCGGACAGGCGCCTCAGCACGGCGGCGGCCTCGGCGCGGTCGGCAGGCTTGCCGATGATCTCGCCGTCGATCGTCACGGTGGTGTCGGCCGCCAACACGGGCGCGGGCAGGAGCTTCCGCTGGATGAGCCTGGCCCAGCCGACCTCGGCCTTCTCTTCCGAGAGCCGCACGACGTAGTCGGTGGCGGGCTCACCGGGCCGCGGGGTCTCGTCGACGTCGATGGGGCGGCCGGAGGCGTCGCGCAGCAGCAGCATGTCGTAGCGCACCCCCATCTGGGAAAGGATCTCGCGGCGCCGCGGACTGCGGGAGGCGAGGAACACGTGGCGGGGTGGGCTGCTGGTCAAGGCGGCGACGGGGGGTGAGGTCAATCGCGATGATACGGATGACCCTTGATGAGCGACAGTGCCCGATAGAGTTGTTCTGCGAGCAGGACGCGCGCGAGACCGTGCGGCAGGGTCATCGCGGAGAGCGCCATGCGCCGGCCGGCGCCGTTCTCGAGGTCGGGATGCAGGCCGTCGGCGCTGCCGATCAGGAAGGCGACATCCCGGCCGTCGCCGAGCCAGCCCTCCAGGGCCCGGGCCAGCGCGCGGGTGGTGAAGTGCTCGCCGCGTTCACTCAGGGCGATGCGCGTGCAGCCGGAAGGCAGGGCCGCGTCGATGCGCTTCGCTTCCTTCTCCAGCAGCTTCCCGACGGCGGCGTCGCCAGCGTTGTCGGAGCGGGTTTCGGGGCGGATCTCGACGAGTTCGATGCGGGCCTCGCGGGGCATCCGCTTCGCGTACTCGCCGAAGGCGGTCTCGACCCAGTCGGGCTGCCGGTGGCCGACCGCAGCGATCAGCAGGCGCAAGGGCGGGGTGGGATCAGGGTTGGGGGCCCGGTCGGCGCGGCACTGTGACGTGCCGATCCTGCGGCCCTGCGAAGTGCCGATCCTGCGGCACTACGGCCGGGTCTCGACGTTCGCCTCGGGGGCGCGCGCCCGGGTGTGAACGACGGGCGAGGCACGGCCGGGGACGGGGCGGTTGCCGCCCCAGAGTTCCTCGAGGTTGTAGTAGTCGCGGATGGCGGGTTGCATGATGTGGACGACCACGTCGCCCAGGTCCACCAGCACCCACTCGCCGCTGCCCTCGCCCTCGATGCCGAAGACGCTGCCGCCAGCCGTTTTCGCTTCGTCCTGCACATGGCGGGCGAGGGCCTTCGTCTGGCGGGCGGAGTCCGCGCTTGCGACGATCACGGTGTCGAACAGCGAAGTGAGCGCACGGACATCGATCACCGTGATGTCGTGCGCCTTGATGTCTTCCAGCGCGCTCACCGCGGCACGCGTCAATGCGTCATCCAGCATCCGTCACCTGTGGAAGTCTCGAGATCAATCGGGTTTCTTGGACATCGGGGACGAGGCCCCGGGGAATTCGATACGTGGCGCGGGAGCGCTCAACATGGGCGTCGGGCCTGCGCGAAGCACGCACCGGAGGGGCCGGGGAGGATGGTCTCGAAGACCGGGACTGCCGGTGGGCGGATGGTCTGTGGCTCCCGTGTAGGCCGTGTTTCGTGTGTTGCGATTCGTCGGCGTGGTGGATGCCTCAGAGGCATTCACCCACCCGCCACGCTTCGATAGAGGTGGTGGGATTCAATATAGCCGAGGACGGAATCGGGAAGCAAATAGCACGGTGATCCGCCGGCCATTCTTTCCGCCCGGATGGCGCTCGCCGAGATGTCGAGGGGGGTGATGGCGAGCGGCAGGAGGCAGCCCGCTGGTTGGCGGGCGAGCGCTGAGGGGTCGTCGATGCGTCGACGGCGGTACTCGTCGACGAGGGCCGGCGTGTCGGGCAGCGGGTCGAAGCCTGGTCGATGGGCGACGACGAGGTGGGCAGCGGCGAAGAGGTCGCGCCAGCGATGCCAGGTCTCCAGCAGCCGGAAGGCATCGGCACCGAGCAGGAGGCAGATCGGACGATCGGCGCCCAACTCCGTGCGAAGGCTTTCGAGGGTGTGGATGGTGTAGCTGGGCTGCGAGCGGTCCAGCTCGCGGCGGTCGGCGAAGAAGCCGGGATGGTCGGCGATCGCCAGTTCGACCATCGCGAGGCGCTGCTCGGCGGTGGCGCCGGGCGTGCCGCGATGCGGGGGGGTCGCGCTGGGCACGAAGCGCACGTGGTCCAGCCCGCAGGCCGCCTGGGCCTCGTGGGCGAGGCGCAGGTGGGCATGGTGGATCGGGTCGAAGGTCCCGCCGAGGAGCCCGACGGGACCGGGGCCGTTCACAACTAGAGCAGAACCCGACGGATGTCGGAGAGCACGTTGTTCAGGTGCGTGATGAAGCGCGCACCCTGGGCACCGTCGACGGCGCGGTGGTCGTACGACAGCGACAGCGGGAGGATGAGACGCGGCACGAACTCCGTGCCGTTCCAGACCGGCTTCATCGACGAGCGCGAGACGCCGAGGATGGCGACCTCGGGCGCGTTGATGATCGGCGTGAAGTGCGTGCCGCCGATGCCGCCCAGGCTCGAGATCGAGAAGGTGCCGCCCTGCATGTCGGCGGGGCCCAGCTTGCCGTCGCGGGCTCGGACGCTCACTTCGCCGAGTTCCTTGGCGAGCTGGAAGAGGCCCTTCTGGTCGACGTCGCGGATCACCGGCACCACGAGACCGCCGGGCGTGTCGACCGCCACACCGATGTGGTAGTAGCGCTTCAGGATCAGCGCATCGTTGCCGGGCGCCATCGAGCTGTTGAACTCGGGATGCGCCTTCAGGGCCGCGACGGCCGCCTTCATGATGAAGACGAGCGGCGTGAGCTTCACGCCCTTCTTCGCCGCCTCGTCGGACATCGACTTGCGGAAGGCTTCCATCTCGGTGATGTCGGCCTCGTCCTGCTGGGTGATGTGCGGGATCTGGACCCAGTTCCGATGCAGCGCCGGGCCGGAGATCCGCTTGATCCGCGACATCGGCTGCGTCTCGATGGGGCCGAACTTCGCGAAGTCGACGACGGGCCATGCCGGGAGTCCGAGTGCGATGCCGGCACCCCCGGTGGCACCGGCGGCGGGTGCGGAGGCCGCCCCGGCGATGGCGCCCTTCACGTACGCCTGCACGTCTTCCTTCAGGATGCGGTCCTTCGGGCCGGACGGCTTCACGCGGCCGAGATCGACACCCAGCTCGCGGGCGAAGCGGCGCACGGACGGGCTCGCGTGGGCCTTGGCGAACGAGGCTTCGTCGATCGGGCCGGACACCACGGGGGCCGTCGGCGGCACCGCGACCGGGGCCGCGACGAGTGCGGCGGCGGCAGGAGCAGCAGCCGCGGCAACGGCGGCTGGCGCCGGGGCCGCGGGGGCCGGTGCGGGTGCTGCCGCCGGGGCCGGTGCTGGTGCGGCGGCGGCGGCATCGCCGATTTCGAGGGTGAGGATCATCATGCCCTGGGAGACCTTGTCGCCTACCTTGATCTTCACGTCCTTGACGATACCGGCCTCGGGCGCGGGGACTTCCATCGTGGCCTTGTCGGACTCGAGCGTGACGAGCGAATCCTCGGCCTTCACGGCGTCGCCGGGCTTCACGAGGATCTCGATGACCGGCACGTCCTTGTAGTCGCCGATGTCCGGGACCAGGATTTCCTTGATAGCACCCATGGGGTTCCTTGTGGGGTCTTGGGGAGTCGGGCTCGGCCTGGGCCTACACGCGCCAGGGCACCGCCTTCTCCGGGTCGATCTGATACTTGAGGATGGCCTGCGTCACGGTGGCGGCGGGGATCGCACCTTCGTCCGCGAGGGACTGGAGCGCGGCCACGACGACGTGGTGGCGGTTGACCTCGAAGAAGCTGCGCAGCTGTTCGCGGGTGTCGGAACGCCCGAAGCCGTCGGTGCCCAGCACGGTGAAGCGGCGGTCGAGGTACGGGCGGATCTGGTCGGCGAAGAGCCGCATGTAGTCGGTGGCGGCGATGATCGGGCCGGCGTGCTTCTCGAGACACTGCGCGACGTACGACTGGCGCGGCTTGCTCTCGGGGTGCAGGCGGTTCCAGCGTTCGGCCTCCATGCCGTCGCGACGCAGCTCGGTGAAGCTCGGGCAGCTCCAGATGTCGGCAGTGACCCCGAAGTCCTGCTCCAGCAGTTCGGCGGCGGCGATGACCTCGCGGAGGATCGTGCCGCTGCCCATCAGCTGCACGCGCGGGTTCTTCTTCGTGCCCTTGCCGGCCGACAGCAGGTACATGCCCTTGAGGATGCCGGCCTCCGCACCCTCCGGCATGGCCGGCTGGGTGTAGTTCTCGTTCATCAGCGTCAGGTAGTAGAAGACGTCCTCCTGCTCGGCGTACATGCGACGCAGGCCGTCCTGGATGATGACCGCCACTTCGTACGCGAACGTGGGGTCGTACGAGATGCAGTTCGGGATGGTCGACGACACGAGGTGGCTGTGACCGTCCTCGTGCTGCAGGCCCTCGCCGTTCAGCGTGGTCCGCCCGGCGGTGCCGCCCAGCAGGAAGCCGCGCGCGCGCTGGTCACCGGCAGCCCACGCGAGGTCGCCGATGCGCTGGAAGCCGAACATCGAGTAGTAGATGTAGAACGGGATCATCGTCACGCCGTGCGTCGAGTACGACGTGGCGGCCGCGATCCAGGAGGACATCGCGCCCGGCTCGTTGATCCCTTCCTGCAGGATCTGGCCGTGCTTGTCTTCCTTGTAGAACATGAGCTGGTCGGCGTCCTGCGGTGTGTAGAGCTGCCCCACCGAGGACCAGATGCCGAGCTGGCGGAACATGCCTTCCATGCCGAACGTGCGCGACTCGTCGGGGACGATCGGCACCACGCGCTTGCCGATGTTCTTGTCGCGGACGAGCGTGCCGAGGATCCGCACGAAGGCCATCGTGGTGCTGATCTCGCGCTCTTCCGAACTCTTCAGGAGCGCGTCGAAGGCGGAGAGCGGCGGGATCTCCAGCGTGTCGCCATGCGTGCGTCGGGTCGGGAGATAGCCGCCGAGTTCCTCGCGGCGCTTCCGCATGTACTCCAGTTCCGGCGAACCCTCGGGGAACGTGAGCAGCGGCGTGTCGTCGAGCTTGTCGTCGGGGATCGGCAGATCGAAGCGATCGCGGAACGCCTTCAGCGAGTGCGTGCCCATCTTCTTCTGCTGGTGCGTGATGTTCTGCGCCTCGCCGGCCTCGCCCATGCCGTAACCCTTGATGGTCTTGGCGAGGATCACGGTGGGCTGGCCCTTGTGGTTCACGGCAGCGTGGTACGCGGCGTAGATCTTGTGCGGGTCGTGGCCACCGCGGTTCAGGCGCCAGATGTCGTCGTCGGACATCGTGGAGACCAGTTCGAGCAACTCGGGGTACTTCCCGAAGAAGTGCTTGCGGACGTACGCGCCGTCCTTCGACTTGAAGGTCTGGTACTCGCCGTCGACGCACTCCTCCATGCGCTTCATCAGGAGGCCGGTCTTGTCCTTCGCGAGCAGGGGATCCCAGTACGAACCCCAGATCAGCTTGATGACGTTCCAGCCGGCGCCGCGGAAGTCGGCTTCCAGCTCCTGGATGATCTTGCCGTTGCCGCGCACCGGGCCGTCGAGCCGCTGCAGGTTGCAGTTCACGACGAAGATGAGGTTGTCGAGCTTCTCGCGGGCCGCGACGCCGATGGCGCCCATGGATTCGGGCTCGTCGATCTCGCCATCGCCGAGGAAGCACCAGACCTTGCGGCCTTCGGTCTCGACCAGGCCGCGGTCCTGGAGGTACTTCATGAAGCGCGCCTGATAGATGGCCATCAGCGGGCCGAGGCCCATCGACACGGTCGGGAACTGCCAGAAGTCCGGCATCAGCCACGGATGCGGATACGACGAGAGGCCCTTGCCGTCGACTTCCTGGCGGAAATTGTCGATCTGGTCGGCGGTGAGGCGTCCGAGCATGAAGGCCCGCGCGTAGACGCCGGTCGCCGAGTGGCCCTGCACGAAGACGAGATCGCCGCCGTGCTTGTCGGACGGAGCGTGCCAGAAGTGGTTGAAGCCGACGTCGTAGAGGGTGGCCGCGGAGGCGAAGCTCGCGATGTGGCCGCCCACGTTGGAGTTCTTGTTCGCCCGCAGCACCATCGCGGCGGCGTTCCAGCGGACGTACGAGCGGATGTGGTGTTCGAGTTCATGATCGCCTGGCGACCGGACTTCGAGGCCGGCGGGGATCGTGTTGATGTAGGCCGTGTTCGCGCTGTAGGGCAGGTAGGCGCCAGCGCGGCGGGCCTTCTCGATCAGCTTGCCCAGCAGATAGTGCGCGCGCTCGATGCCCTCGTTCTCGAGCACGCCGTCGAGCGCGTCGAGCCATTCATTGGTTTCCTGCGGATCGTTGTCTGGCAGCGCTGCCATGGCTGAACACCTTTTCGAGGACCACGTAGAAGGGAGGCACCGACACGCGCATTCGTGGTGCGGCGCGGCAATAAACCGATTTTACAACAGGCACTTCGCGCAGGGACTGAAGGCACTGCCTGCAACTCGGCCCCTCTCTCGATACGGATGGGACAGTAGCGGAAAAGCGGGCGCAGTTGGTTCCGACTTCTGGTGCCTGAATCGCGGTTTACGGCACAGGATGCTGAACCACGAGGCAGCCGCGGCAGTTCCTTCGAAGAGAGCCCCCCTGTGGCTTCCTCAGGTGCCGCCGGCCGGGGTCTTCGGCTTCGGCGGCAGACGCCCCATCAGGTAGAACTCTTCATTGGCGCGCATCTCGAGCAGGTGGGCCATCCGGTTGGAAAGCCCGAAGAAGGCCGTGATGCCGCCGATGTCCCAGATGTCCTCGGCGGTGAAGCCGGCGTTCACGAGGAGTTCGCGATCGGCCTCGACGATGGCCTCGGGCGTGCGGGCGAGCTTCACGGCGAAGTCGAGCATCGCCTTCTGGCGCGGCGTGATGTCGGCCTTGCGATGGTCGATCGCCACCTGGTCGGCGACCATCGGCGACTTCGCGTAGATGCGGAGGATGGCGCCGTGCGCGACGACGCAGTACTGGCAGTGGTTCACGCCGCTGGTGGCGACGACGATCATCTCGCGCTCGGCCTTGGTGAGGCCGGAGTCCCGGAGCATCAGGGCGTCGTGATACGCGAAGAAGGCGCGGAACTCGTCGGGCCGGTGGGCGAGCGTCAGGAACACGTTCGGGATGAACCCGGCCTTCTCCTGCACCTTCAGCATCACGGTGCGGATGTCCTCCGGCAGATCTTCGAGGGCGGGTACCGGATAGCGGCTGATGGGTGGGGTCGACATGGCGGGCGTCCTGATGGCGGGGGGGGTCGATTATAGGAGCCGCTTCGTACGTGCTGTCGGAGCCGCGCAGGATCGGCAGTTATGATCCCAACGACCCCCTCCACGATCCGAAGAGACACCCCGTCATGACCACCTCGTCCTCGAAGCCGGTCACCATCGCCGGCACCGACCGCACCCGCCCTGCCACGCTGACCGACCTCACGGCCACGGAAGCCGCGGCGAAGATCCGCAGCGGCGAGATCACGAGCCGCGCCATCACCGAGGCGTGTCTCGCGCAGATCGACGCCCGCGGCGACCTCAATGCGTTCGTGACGATCGACCGGGCCGGCGCGCTCGCCGCCGCTGCCAGGGCCGACGCCGACCGCGCCGCCGGCAAGCCCCTCGGGCCCCTGCACGGCGTGCCCATCGTCGTGAAGGACAACATCCACGTCGCAGGGCTGCCGAACTCCGCGGGGACGCCGGCGCTGCTCGGCTTCGTCCCGAAGACCCACGCGCCGGTGGTGCAGCGGCTCGTGGACGCGGGCGCGGTGATCCTCGGCAAGACCAACATGCACGAACTGGCCTTCGGGATCTCGAGCCACAACGACGCGATCGTGGGCCCCACCGGGACCATCGGCGCCCGCAATGCCTACGACACGTCGCGCTTCGCCGGCGGCAGTTCGGGCGGCACCGGTGCGGCCATCGGCGCGCGGCTCGCACCGGCCGGGCTCGGGTCCGACACCGGTGGCTCGGTCCGCGTGCCGGCCGCCGTGAACGGCATCGCGGGGCTGCGCCCGACGCAGGACCGCTACAGCGGCGAGGCCATCACGCCCATCTCCCACACGCGCGACACGGCGGGCCCGATGGCGCGGACGGTCGCCGACGTCGCCTTGCTCGACGCGGTGCTGACCGGCCGGACACCGGTGGCGCCGGCATCGCTCGCGGGGGTCCGGCTCGGCGTGTGCCGCGAGCGCTTCTTCGAAGGTCTCGATGCCGACACGCAGACCGTGATCGACGCCGTGCTCGCGAAGCTCGCAGCGGCGGGTGTCGTGCTGGTCGAGGTGTCGATGCCCGGACTTTCCGACCTCAACGGGCAGGCGGGCTTCCCCGTGGCGATGTACGAGGCCTACGACGATTTCGCCGCGTATCTCGCCAAGCACGGCACCGGACTCACGGTCGAGCAGGTCGCCGCGCGCATCGCGAGCCCGGACGTGAAGGGCACGTACGACGACCTCGTGGTCCCGCGCAAGCTGCCGGGGGCCGACGGCCTCGTCGACGCGAAACCGGCCTACGACGCGGCGATCACCCACGCGCGCCCAGCCCTCGCGAAGCTGTACGCCGGGACGTTCGCAGCGAACGCTATCGACGCGCTGATCCTCCCGACCACGCCCTGCGTCGCGATCCCCCAGGGTCCCGAGGCGAGCAGCTTCGATCACTTCATGACGTTCATCCGCAACACCGACCCGATCACGAACGCCGGCATCCCAGGCCTTTCGGTGGCCGCGGGCCTCGGCGCATCAGGGCTTCCGGTGGGTGTGGAGCTGGACGGACCGGCGGGCAGCGACGAGCGACTTCTCGCGCTGGGCATGGCGATCGAGGCATTGCTCGGGCCGCTGCCGGCGCCGAAGTGATCGGTTGGCCCTGCCCGGATGGCGCCGGACAGGGCGGGCCGGTTCGGGTCTTGCTCCACAGGCTGGCTCCACGAAAACGTTTCATGAGGTCAGACATGCGCAAGACTCGAATGCTCACCACCCTCGCCGCACTGCTGTTGTCCGGCGCCGCGTTCGCGGGAGATGTGGACAAGGGTGCCGTAATCGGTGGCGCCGTTGGAGGCGGCGTGGGTGCCGCGGTCGGTTCCAAGGTGGGCGGCACGGCCGGGGCCGCCATCGGCGGCGCACTCGGCGGCGGCCTGGGGGCGGCGGTCGGCTCCGACGGGGCACCCAGGGAACGTGTCGTCGTGAGGGAACGGGTGGTGGTGAAGGACCACCACGGCGGGCCGCCCGGACATCGCCGCGGCAAGAAGAAAGGCTGGAACAAGCACCGCGACCACGACGATTGATCGTCGATCGGCGGCTGCGACCGACCGCGGCGGGAGGCCGATGTCAGCCCGCTGCGGTCTCCGCTGCGGCGGGCCGGGCGAACTGGATCCGGTGCAGCCGTGCGTAGAGACCATCGCGCGCGATCAACTCCGCATGCGTGCCCGCCTCCGCGATGCGGCCTCGCTCCAGCACCACGATGCGGTCGGCCTTCTCGATGGTCGACAGGCGGTGCGCGATGACCAGCGTGGTCCTTCCCTGCATCAACCGTTCGAGCGCGGCCTGCACCTGCCGCTCGGATTCCGAATCGAGCGCGGACGTCGCCTCGTCGAGGATGAGGATCGGGGCGTCCTTCAGGAGCGTGCGGGCGATCGCGATCCGCTGACGCTGGCCTCCGGAGAGCCTCACCCCCTTCTCGCCGACGACGGTCTGCAACCCCTGCGGCATCTCGCGGATGAAGCCCAGCGCGTGGGCGGCGTCCGCGGCAGCCTCGATCTGTTCCAACGTCGCATCGGCCCGCGCGCCGTACGCGATGTTCGCCGCCACGGTGTCGTTGAACAGCGCCACATCCTGCGACACCAGTGCGATGTTCGCCCGCAGGCTCCCGAGCGTGAGGTTGCGGAGGTCGTGGCCGTCGAGCAGGATGCGTCCGCCCGTCGGCTGATAGAACCGCGGCACAAGATTCGCCAACGTCGTCTTGCCGCCGCCGGAGGGGCCGACGAGCGCGATGGTCTCGCCGGCGCGGATGGTGAGCGAGACGTCGTCGAGCGCGGGCCGGTCGGCGCGCGCGTACTGCATCGTGACGCCTTCCAGGACGAGTTCTCCGCGGGCGCGAGGCAGGGTCTGCGTCCCCCGGTCGGGCTCGGGCTCGCGATCGAGCAGCGCGAAGATGCTCTCGGCGGCGGCCAGGCCCTTCTGCAATTGCTCGTTCACGCCGGTGAGCCGCTTCACGGGCTGGAGCAGCATCAGCATCGCGGTGACGAACGACACGAAGCCACCCACGGTGGTCTCGTTCGCCGCCGACTGCCGCGCCACCACGGTGATGATGAGCGCGAGCGCAATCGCCGCGATGAGCTGGACGATCGACGTATTGGCGGCGGCCGCCGCGGCGTACTTCATGGTGAAGCGGCGCACGCGGTCGGCGGCATCGTGGAAGCGGCCGGTCTCGTAGTCGGCGCCGCCGAAGATCTTCACCACCTTCTGGCAGTCGATGCCTTCCTGCAGCACCTGGGTCGTCTCGCCCATGGCTTCCTGCACTTCGCGCCCGACGCGCCGCAGCCGGCGGCTGATGACGCGCACCACCAGCGTGATGACGGGCACCACCACGAGCGTGACGAGGGTCAGTTTCCAGTTGAGGTAGAACAGCCAGCCGAGCAGGCCGAGGATGGTGATGCTGTCCTTCAGCGAGATGGTGACCGTGGAGGTCGCGGCGGCCGTCACCTGCGTGACGTCGAACGTGACCTTGGAGACGAGGTTGCCGCTCACCTGCTCGTCGTAGAAGTCGACGGGCAGCACCATGAACTTGCGGAACATCGCCTCGCGAAGATCGAGCACGACGCGCGTCGCGACCCAGTTGGAGCAGAAGCTCTCGACGAAGCCTGCGGCGCCGCGCAGCAGGAAGAGCCCGACGAGCAGCACCGGCATCCACATCATCAGCCACGGATCCTTGTCGACGAACGTGCCGTCGAGCAGGGGCTTCATGAGGGCCGGAAGCGCGGGCTCCGTCAGGGCCCCGATCGTCGTGCCGAAGATCGACGCCGCGAACACGCGCCAGTACGGACGCACGTAGCGCAGCAGGCGGAAGTAGAGCTGGGAACTCGAAAGGACCATCGGGCCGACGATAGCAGAAGCGCTCCGGCCCGGGGAGCGCGCGGGCCGGGCCTCAGCGGCCGAAGCGGTACTCGGCGGTCACGAGGAAGGTGCGCCCGGGCGCCGGGTAGATGCGCGCGTCCGGATCGTATGCGCGCGTCGTGCTGTCGATGCGCACGATGCCCCACGTCGAGTAGCGCTTGTCGAGCACGTTCAGCACGCTGCCGGTGAAGCGCCACGCGCCGATCTCGTAGCCGCCGGCGAAGTCGACCACGGTGTACGCGGGCATGAAGCGGCCGAAGGCGTTCGCCTGGTCGTTGTCGTAGGGCTGCTCGCCGAAGTGGCGGACCGACCCACGCAGCCGCAGGCGTTCGTCGACCTGCCACGCCACGCTGCCCGTGGCGGAATGCCGCGGCACCAGCGGCACGCGCCTGCCCGAGATGTCGATGCCCTGGAAGACGCCCTCGCGCACCGTGGCGTCGGTGTAGCCATAGCTACCCGTGACGACGACGCGCTCGCCCACGGGCGCGCTCGCGGACAGCTCGACTCCCTGACGGCGCGTCGGCGGGAGGTTGGCGTTGGTGCCGAACCCCGAGGCCTCCAGATTGCCGGGGATGAACGTGATCTCGTTCGAGATGTTCGACTGGAACACGCTGGCCCGCCACCAGGCCGACCCGACGGCACCCTGCAGACCGATCTCGCGGTCCTTCGATTTCTGTGGCTCGAGCAGCGCCGGGAGGAAGCGGTTCTCGTCGACGGTCGCCACGCGGAAGCTCTGGGCGAGGCGCACGAACGCACTGAGGCCGCCGGGCAGTTCCTGGCGCAGCGCGAGTTCGTAGGCGCCGAGATCGCGCGTCTGGTCGAGGATGCCGCCCTCGCGGACCTGGTTGACGACGCGGTGCTGCCGCCCGCCCACCGTGATCCCGAAGCCCGACGGGAACTGCACGGTGTGCTGCAGGTAGCCGGCGAGATTGCCCTGGCTCGCCGTGGCGGTGGAGGCGAAGAAGGGCGAGTCGAAGGCGTTGCTGTAGTCCCAGTCGTCCCAGTCGGCGCCGACCACGAGCGAATGGGTGGCGCCGAACGCCTGGAAAGGCAGGCGCACGCGGGGTGACGCGCTCGTGACGCGGCCGATCAGGTCGTTGAAGCCGCCCAGCTGGAAGCTGCGCGATTTGCGCTCGCGGTGCGCGAGATCGAAGGCGACCTCGGCACCCGCGATGGACTGGACGGTGCCGAGCGACACGCGGGAGGAGTCGAGACCGCTCCATTCGCCGAAGCGGGTCGCGGCGCGCGGGTCGATGGCAGCGCGGGATTCGGGCAGCGACCCCGGCAGGCGGAGATCCTGCTGCCCGGCCGAGAAGCGCAGGAAGACGCGGCCCGTGGGCATGCGCCACGACAGTTCGCCGCCGACGCTCTGCTGCCGGAGGTCGTTCTCGCGTCGATAGTTGTCGCTCTGGCGATGGTCCGCATGCACGGCGATGCCGAACGTCTCGCCGCCCTTGCGCGCGTCCACCGCGAGCCCGGCCGTGCCGAAGCTGCCGGCGGTGCCGGTCACGCGCACCTCCTCCGTCCCCGGGGCAGCTGCCCGCGTGATGATGTTGATCGTGCCGCCGGTGGCGCCACCGCCGTAGAGGACCGCGCCCGATCCGCGCAGGATCTCGATGCGCTCGATGCCCGCGAGCGGGATCGACGAGAGGTCCGCCGCCGACAGTTCGTTCTCGCTGATGCGCTGGCCGTTCAGGAGGATCAGCGTGTTCTGGTCGCCGGTGACGCCGAAGCCGCGCAGATCGATCTGGCGGTTCGGACCGCCATTGTTGTCGCGGACGAAGAAGCCGGGCTGGCGCTCGAGCACGTCGGGCAGCGTCGCCCCGCGGGCCTCCAGGATCTCGCGCTCGCCGATCACGGTCATGCCGATGGGCAGACGCTCCGGCCGCTGCTCGAAGCGACTCGCGGTGACGACGACATGCGGCGCGGTGATGCCCGCCATGACCTCCTGCGCCGTGCCTGTCGATGGCATCAGCGCCATCCCCGCGGTGGCGGCCAACCACCCTCTCAACGAACTGCTTCGCATGCGTCCCCCCGGATCGTGAAGGACGCCCCCACCGTGCGCCCGTGCTTGCGGCGAGGAGAACCGGGGAGAAATGGAAAGGGATGGATGCGCGCACGGACCCATCCGGATCGCCGCCACCCCGCGGACTTCGCCGGTCGATGCGCCGCACCTCTTCACCCAGAGGCGACTGTCAGGCCGGTATCCGGACTCGCGAGACCAGACGCATCGCCTTCCCATCGGTGCCGCCGGTCGATCATTCCGATCGTCCGACGACGCGCCGACAGTGGCGTCGTGATGCGTCCCTCCTCGCTCACCGTTGCGGGGGCAGTACAGGGTTTGCGGCAGGGGATGCGCGCGCACCTGTTTCCCGTTGAACCCCGGGGACGACGTCCCGCGGGGCACCTGAGGCACGGCCGGAGTATATCGAGGGAACCCCTGAATGGCCCGCAGGCAATGCGCCGCGGGGCGGAGCGCCTGCGACAACATGGCAGCACACAGCACCGCTGCTCACGCAAAACGCCATCACGAACTGCCTTCAGAGTGATGCGTTACACGTTGACCACACAGGATTTCCCTCAGTATATTGGCCGGATGGATGCTGAGCTGAAAGCCCTCGAGGAACGTATCGGACTGCTCGTGTCGCTCACGGAGCGACTGCGCACCGAGAACGGTGACCTGCGGCAACAGGTGGCCACGGCCCAGACCGAGAACCGCCAGTTGCGCGAAAAGGTCGATGCCGCCCGGGATCGCCTAGCGTCACTGCTGGAACGTATCCCCGAGGACGGCTGACAGTGCCCCGCGCCGCACGAATTCGCCCCGTCCGGATTCCCTCCTCCAGGAACAGACCCTCCAGGACCCGCCGATGAGTCAGGAAGCCAAGGCGCTCGACGTCACGATCATGGGCCGGGAGTTCCGGGTCACCTGCACCGACGAGGAACGCGCGGATCTCCTCCGGGCCGTCGACTACCTCGATCTGAAGATGCGCGACATCCGCGACGCCGGAAAACTGGTGGGCACGGAGCGGATCGCGATCATGGCCGCTCTCAACATCGCGCACGAACTTCTCAAGCTGCAAGTCCCCGGGGGCTTCGATCTGGGAGGTCTGAAGCGTAGAATCCACGAGATGCAGACGACGATCGACTCCGCGCTCTCGGCGCAGGACAAATTGTTCTGAGGTTGGTCCGATCGTTGTCGTTAAGCATGTTGCAGTCTTCGCTCCCTGTGGTGTTCGACGGGTCGTAATTCTCCGAACCATTTCGCACCCCCGGTTGTGCACCTCGATAGCGCTTTTGTGAGCATCCCATGTCGGATGCACCTGCGGCGCTCGGCGCGCGACCACTCTCGAGCTCAGGTTCGAGAAACTCGACCCGACGGCATTTTCGGGGGGCACCCATCTCGTCGAGGCGACGGCAACGTCGCCTCTGTTCTTTTGATGCGCCGCCTCCGTTCGTTTCGATTCCCGTCCGCCTGCACCGCGCTGATCGCGATCCTCGCCGCGTGCCTCGTCAACGTCTCGGCGGCCCACGCCGAACGCTCGCTCCCGGACACCATCGCCCAGCGCGTCGCCGCCTGCACCGGCTGTCATGGCCGTGAGGGTCGCGCCGCCCCCGACGGTTTTCATCCGCGCATCGCCGGCAAGCCAGCCGCGTATCTCCATCAACAGTTGCTGCACTTCCGCGACGGCCGGCGGCGTCACGTCGCGATGGCGCATCTGCTCGCGCATCTCGACGACGCCTATCTCGCCGAGATCGCAGAGCACTTCGCGATGTTGGAGATCCCGTACCCCGCACCCCGCGCGCCCACCACCACGGCAGCAACATTCGCCCGCGGCCGTGCGCTCGTGATCGATGGTGATGCGACGCGCGAGATCCCGCCTTGCGCTGCGTGCCACGGCGAGCGCTTCACCGGCGTCGCGCCCGCGGTGCCTGGTCTGCTCGGCCTCCCCCGCGACTACCTCAATGCGCAACTGGGTGGCTGGAAGAACGGCCTGCGCAAGGCAACTTCACCCGACTGCATGGCAACGATCGCGTCGCGCCTGTCGCCCCGGGACATCGAGGCCGTCTCGGCATGGCTGTCCTCGCAGCCGGTGCCCGCCGGCGGCAAGGCTGCGACAACGTTCTCGGCAAAGCCGCCCATGGCGTGCGGCAGCATCGCGTCGGAGACGCACAGGGTCTCGCCGTGAGACGCGGCATCGCCATCGTCGGCGCATTGATCGCCATCGGTGCCGCACTCGTCGTCACCCGAACCGAAACACCATCGCGGCCGGAGATCACCACGCCCGCCACGTCTGAGAGCATCGCGAAGGGGGAGTACCTCGCCCGCGTCGGCCAGTGCGAGGGCTGTCACACGGCGCGCGGCGGCGAGCGCTACGCGGGCGGACGCGGCATCGTCACGCCGTTCGGAACCGTGTACGCGACGAACCTCACGCCCGACCCCGACACCGGTCTCGGCCGATGGACCCGCACCGATTTCCGGCGCGCCCTTCACGAAGGGCGATCGAAGGACGGCCGCGCGCTCACGCCCGCGTTTCCGTACACGAACTTCACGCACATCACGTCCGACGACGCCGCCGCGCTGTACGACTTCTTCCAGAGCCTGCCGCCGGTGAGGCGAAAGAACCGGCCCCACGCGCTGCGCTTCCCGTACGACCGCCCGTGGATGATCGCCGCCTGGCGCGCGCTCAACTTCACGCCTGGAGAGTTCGTCCCCGACACCGCGCGCAGCGCCGAGTGGAATCGCGGTGCCTACCTCGTGCACGGCCTCGGCCACTGCGACGCCTGCCATGCACAGCGCAATGCCATGGGCGCCGTTGTGAGCGGCACCTCGCTCGCCGGCGGGACGATGCCGGGTCTCGGGTGGTACGCGCCGTCGTTGCGCGACCCGCGCGAAGGGGGCGTCGCGCATTGGAAGCGAGAGGACGTCGCAGCGCTGCTGGCGACCGGCGTCGCTCCCGGAGCAACGGTGGCGGGCCCGATGGCCGAAGTGGTCCGCCGCGGCACGCAGCACTATTCGGCCGACGATCTGCAGGCTGTCGTCGAGTACCTGCAATCGGTGCCGCAGGTGCGCGACGTCCCATCGACATCGCCGGCGATCGAACCGACGGACCCCGTGTTCGCGCTCGGCGAGAAGCTATACGCCAACCATTGCGCGGACTGCCACGGGCGGGACGGCGAAGGCGCGGGGGTTGCGGCACCCGCGCTGGCAGGCAACCGCGCCGTCACGATGACGTCGGCGAAGAATGCGATCCGCGCCGTGCTGATGGGTGGCTTCGCACCCGCGACGACGGGGAACCCGCGGCCCTACGGCATGCCACCGTTCGGACACATCCTGAGTGACGCCGACGCCGCGGCGCTCGTGACGTACATCCGCAACGGGTGGGGCAATGCGGCGCCGGAGGTGTCGGCGCTGGCGATCAATCGCGAACGGGGGTCGGCGGTGGAGGAGTGACGGACATCGGGCGGGGCGGCATCGAGTACCAACAAGGCGAGGACCCTGCAAACACTCTGCGGTGGGTTGGACTTTGTAGGAGCGCGCCATGCCCGCGAAAGCGATGGTTCCGAGTGAAGCGTTCCCTCCCATTCATCGCTTTCGGGGCCATGGGCCCCTCCTACAGGGGTCGTGGATGCGCCACCTGCGGTGACTGTGGCGAGCCGTTGTAGGAGCGGGCCATGCCCGCGAAAGCGATGGTTCCGGTCGAAACGTTTCCTAGCATCCACCTCGCGTCGGAGCCGCTCGGATTCGGAGGCACACGACAGTGCGCAGGCACTGTCGTGTGTCCACCCTCATCCACCGCTCTCGCGGCCATGGGCCGCTCCTACAACACCTTCGCTTCGATCGCGGTCGGTGGATAAGGCATCACCCTGTAGGAGCGGCCCATGGCCGGGAAAGCGACGGTTTCGGTCGTGGTGGCGGGCTTTCCCCAGCATCGCCTTCACTGGCCGACGCGGACGACGTCGATCATTCGAGAGAGATCGCCCGTGCATCGAGCCGGAACGGCCCCGCCTGGCGATCCGAGATCACGAGGCCGACCTGCGTCAGCCGCGCGGGATCGAGCGGCGGCGCATCGACAACGCGACCGCGGAACGTGGCCGCGAAGCGCGCGAGGTCGAGGCGCACGGTGGTCCAGACACCGGCGGGCGCCTCGAACGGCAGCTGATAGTTGACGCCGTCGTACAACGCGTCGGTACGCAGGTTGAGCTTGTACCACTTGCCGTCGCCGCGCACCTCCAGCACGCAGGCGCTTGCACCGGCCACGCCCAGCGCACGCGGTCGCGAACGCACGGAGGCAAACCCGCCGTTGCGTTCCAGCGAGACCACGCCCTCGAACACGGCGTGACCATCGGGATCGTGGCGGAAGGTGCTGCGCGATACGCCGCCCATCACGACGTCGTCGACGGGGCCCCAATCGAGGATGGCGTCGGGGGTGTCAAAGCGGTAGAGGGGATGAGGCATGTCGGTGGCGCAGGGAGTGGTCCGGATTCTGTAGGAGCGGGCCATGCCCGCCTCTCGGGCCTGCCGGCCCGCGGCGGGGAGCCCGCGTGGCTTACGAACAAGGGGAGGACCCCTTGTACATCCCCCTTTGATGCGCCACCCGCCGCGACCCCGAGCAGCCGTTCCGTAGGAGCGGGCCATGCCCGCCTCTCGGGCCTGCCGGCCCGCGGCGGGGAGCCCGCGTCGCGTACGAACAAGGGGAGCACCCCCTTTTATATCCCCCGTTGATGCGCCACCCGCCGCGACCTCGAGCCAGGGTTCTGTAGGAGCGGGCCATGCCCGCGAAAGTGCTCGACGCGGTGAACAAGCACGCTCGACAACCAATTGAGCAAGACCTGATTCCTCACTCTACATTCTGGCACCCGAAACGGGGCTCTTCGGCGAGATATGGGGGCATTGAGAGAACGTTCTTCCGAGTGATCAGGAGAGTACGTGGGTCCGACCCAGAGAGCCACAAAGAGCGGTGCCAGAGAGCCAATGCCAGGAAATATGTGGGTTCCGTGGGACCGTCCCCGGTACGTATCGACTTCGGATCAGCGTGCCCGGCGCCCGCGTGGGGTTCCCGCTGAGTCCCATGGGTTAAGCAGCGTCACGCCGGTCGCTTCGAAGTCGGCCACGTTGCGGGTGACCACAGTCATGTTGTGCACCATCGCAGTGGCGGCAATCAATGCATCGCGTTCGGATCGCGGGTCGGACACGTGCAGGGCTGCGCAACGCTGTGCCACGTCAGTGTCCACTGACAGCACACGTCCTGAGAACGCAGGCAGCACCTGCTGATCGAGCCAGGTCCTGAGCATGGCGCCCTGCCTGGGATCCCGGCGGTGTACGAGCAGCACGCCAGTTTCCAGTTCGAGAATGGTGATGGCCGAAACGTACAGGACTTCGGCGGGCACGCCCGACGCCCACGCGACCACCTTTCGATCTGCCTGGCCTGCCTTGGCCTTGCGCAATTCCGATACGACATTGGTGTCGAGGACGAACATCAGCGTAGATCGGCTGGCCGGGCAATGCGGCCCAGGCGAGGGGCTTCGAAGGCGATGTCGGCCGCGCCGGGCATGGCGAGCAGGTCGGCGATGCTTGCGGTCTTCCGGGTGAGCTTCTTGTAGGCCTCGATGGTCAGCAATACATGCGAGGGGCGACCGCGATCCGTGATGATGACCGGACCTTTGCTGGCAGCCCGCTTCGCACCGCTGGCGTCCTGGTTGAACTCCCGGCTGGAAACGGTGGTGATGGTCACGATGGAGGCTCCTGAGTTGCATCGCCGAATGTAGGTACGTTACTACATGGCAATCTGCCCAACAAGTTCAGGCATCGACCATCCACATCTGTCTGGCTTTCCAGGTCGAAGCTACGCGACACCATGCTCTTGCTCGCGCTTCGTTCCAGAAGCGCCTGTTCTCATCGCTCGGCGATTCGTTCGGGCTCACGTAGATCACTGGTCGTTCCCAAGACGTCGATACTCCTTTGCGATGGGATGCCAAGGCAGCCTTCACTTTGTCGACAAACGCCGTGGATCCGACGGCGGTCGCGGTGGCCCGTTCACGCATCTACGCGCGATGTTCCGCTCGCAGCGACTCGTCGAAGACCCCTTCTCTGCGCGTTGAGCACCGCTCTCTCACCACGTCATGAAACGTCAGATCTCAGCGGGCGCATGGTTGCAACGTTGCTCGACCCAATCCTTCGTGCACTGCGACCACAAGAATGGAATGTCGGGGATCCGAACCTCATTGCCACGGCACGTTGGAATCATCCGGCCGGCTCGAAGGAGGTACCCCAGCTGGCGCAACGCCAATCCAGGCCAGAACGGCGCCAAGATACGGCAACACCCAGATCCCGATGACAAGGACCGTCCTCCGCAACCCTTTCTCTCTGTGGATCACCAGACTCGTGACGAAAAGGTTGAACCCGATCCACCCGATTCCTAAACCCAGCAACGCCAGAACTGGAGTGCCTTGCATCATTTGGAGCCCAAAGAGAGAACGAGGCCTGGGATCAGGTCTATCGCCACGCATCGCTGCGCCATCTATCAGCGCGAGAGTCATCAAGCAACGGACAGGGCTGAAGCGCGCGACATCGCGAGACCTGACTACGGCCCCCTTCTTCACCTCGACCAGTTTGCGCAGCCCGGTCACGGTCTTGAAGTTGCGTGAGTCCAACCCCGGAAGGCTGGAAGGGGAATGATCTCTTGGCATGATTGCGAGGTACCGTTGGCTCTACACGACGTTGTGAATTGCTGCGTAAACAACGAACCCCAGAATCGAAGCGAACGCTATCCCCCAAAGAACCTTTTCCACCCTTCCTTTGGGTGAGGTGTAGCCGAAGTTTGCCATTCACCAACCTCCCAATTCTGTTGGGCCTTTATTCCCTGAAACATGGAAGCCGTGTGTGTCATGAGACTTTGGCGAACCGGGTTGCATGGGTCCGCCCCCCCGGAGCTCGCACTTGGTCCTGAAAGCGCGGGGAACTAGATGGCTAGGCTTGTCTCCTCCGTATCGCGCAACCGCCGCCGCGCGCCCACCAGAGCACCCAACCCCAACGCCATCGACAGCCAGGTCGCGGGTTCGGGGACAGCGACGACGGAGATCTTGGTAGCGAAATCTCCCTGGTCAACACCGAATAACGAGACATCGAGCGCGGCACCCCCAAGCCACGTCCCGACGATCCGGTCACCCGAGATCGTTGCCGCGAGGACCTTCAGGGTGACATGGCCACCGTCGAGGCCGGCCACCGAGATGAATGACAGCCCCTCCATGTCGGACAGCGTCACGAGGCCACGGCCGCCCACTTGTAGCTGGTCCATGCGCCCGCCGAGGAGTTCGGCGTTGCCATCGTCGCCGACGGTTACCGAGCCCAATTGACCGTCAGTCATCGTCATGTAGCCATCGTCGCCGATGGACACAGAGCCCAGATGACCGCCCGTCATCGTCAATTGACTGCTTCCGGTCAGGACGACGAACGACGCGAAACCACCGCTGACATCGAGCGCTGCCTCCTGGAAGAGGCGAACGTCTTGGAGGCGCGCGCCGTCGACCATCGCGGCGCGCTCGACCCCGCCAAGGAACTGGGTGTTGTTGGACTCGTAGAACAACGTGGCGCCACAGAACTTGTCGGCGCCACGGATGACGCACATGCCGGAGGGCATGAATCGAGCATCGAACGTGGGCGTGGTCACCGCGATGCTGAAGGTTGTCCCGTCGGTCCACTCCCCCTCGAGCCGACCGAGGTTGAAGCGCGCGTCTCGCGCGACGACATCGACCCGACCTTCATCGGCAACGTATACGTCACCACGGCCGAACTCCCCACCCGACATGGTGAGGTGCCCGCGAGACTCGACACGGGCCTGCCCAAGGACACCTCCGGTCATGTCTGCCGCGGTGTCGTCGTTCAGCCAAAGGGAATGGACCGTTCCGCCGCGCAGGCTGGCACGCGATTGCTCGGTCAGCTGCAGGCTGTTGACTTCAGCGCCCTCGGCAATGACCACGGACTGCTGCGAAAAGAGCGTGAGGTTGTCCATGCGATAGAAAACCGTCGGCCCGCAGTGGCTTACGCCGCTGATCGATACGCAGAGGCCGTCCGGCATCAGCTGCCCGTTGGCCCCCATCGGGTCGATCACCTCGGTTTCGAACGTCGTGCCATCGAGCCACGTTCCACTCAAATAGCGTCCGTTGAA
Organism: Betaproteobacteria bacterium Ga0077532; assembly: GCA_001464895.1. Lineage (GTDB taxonomy): Bacteria > Pseudomonadota > Gammaproteobacteria > Burkholderiales. Next base: position 238,463 of record LNEE01000062.1, on the reverse strand, counting down.
GCGTGCGTCCCGGGTGGTGAACTCCGCGACGCCATCGTCGAAAAGCTCGACGGTGGACAGGCCGCCGCCGCTGACTTCCAGCCTCGACCGACCGGCGACGAAGAAAGGTCCGCCGGCGCCGCCACTCATCGTGACCCGGACGTCGTCGACCATCTCGACGAAACCAGATGATCCCCCGCGAATGTCGAGACTCGCCTGGCCGGTCATCCGGACGAACCTTGCGGACCCGCCCTCGACCACAGTCATCCGATCGGTCCCGTGCAGCTGGATATCGTTGAACGTGCTGTAGAACAACGTCGGCCCGCAGTACTCGTTGCCGCCGGTGTGGACACACAGCCCCTCCGGCATGAGCTGTCGGAAGTCTGTGAGGGGATCGTCCGTCCGCCCGACCCCCCAGCCCTCGCCGAACCAGCCGATAGGGTTTCCGTCCTGCAGAAATCCCCGCAACCGCCCCTGCCCGAAAACAAACTCGGATCCGTACACGTGGGCGGTCGCAGCATCGGAGATGGCCAACCAGCCCGACAGGAAATAGCCCCCGCGCACATCCGCGCGTGCATTGCCCGTCAGCGTGATCCGGGAGCCGTGGAAGCTGCCGTTGAAGTCCGCCGTCGCGCGGTCGGAGAGGGAGACGGTGCTGATCTCTCCTGCCGTCAGCGTCGCCCGCGAATCACCCGACAAGGCGTAGTCGAGGACCCGGCCGCCGGTCATCTCGACGACGGCCCGTTCGGCTGCAATCAGCGACGCGAGGTCGGCCCCGTCGACGATGCGGGCGATGTCGTCGCCCGCGATGGCAAGCGGGTCGCGCGGGGTGTCGATCACGAGGATGGCCGAATGGCCGGCGAGCGGGGCGAGGATCGCGGCAGTGGCGATCAGGGGGAGTACGCGTGGCATGGGGTGGTCTCCGGTCGGGGGTCGCCGTCGCGCCGGGATGTCGTGGATCGCCTGGATCTTCGGTGGCGGGCGAGTCGATTGTGGCAGATGCAACCTCATGTTTGTCGACCGCGCGAAGCCGTCCATGCGGACCATGGCTGCTTTCCTCCGGATCGGCCGTGGCCGCACGGCATTCGCACCTTGCCCGGGAGTACCATCGAAGGTGAGAAGGATGTCGCCCGACACCCACACGAGGAGCCCCAGATGCAAGACGCCACGCCCCCCGAGAACCGCCGCGAATTTCTCACCATGGCCGCTTCGGCCGCTGTCGGGATGGGCGCCCTCCTCCCTGTCGCTGCCACGACGGCAGCTGCCGCGGAGCCCGCCACGCCGGTCGCTGCCGCTGCCGCCCGATGGCTCGACAGCATCCCTGGCAAGCATCGCCAGGTGGCCGACTGGCCCGAGGTCAACAACGGCATGGGTCTCATCTACACGCTCGCTTTCCTCATGAGCACGCCGGTCGGATTCGGCGTCCCGGCGAGCGACGTGGGCGCCGTCCTCGTGATCCGCCACGACACCATCCCGATCGCGCTGAACGACGCCATGTGGGAGAAGTACAACCTCGGCGCGGTGTTCCACATCGACGATCCGAAGACGAAGGCCCCGGCGGTGCGCAACCCGTTCTACCTCGAACCCGGTGGCCTGCCCTTCCAGGACGCCGCGCTGGTGAATCTGATCGCCCGAGGCGTGAAGGTGGCCGCGTGCGAACTGGCCCTCACGTTCCGCAGCGCGATGATCGCGAAGAAGATGGGGCTCGACCCCGTGGCCGTGAAGAAGGAATGGATCGATTCCGTGCTACCGGGGATCGAGGTGCTGCCGTCGGGCGTCTTCGCCACCCATGCGGCGCAGGCGCGCGGCTGCACCTACGTGTTCGCAGGTTGATCCGATGGCGTCACACCGTGTCGGGCGCGCCTGCCCGGCACGGCGGAAGCACCGCGCACTGCGGTCGATGACATCGCTCCCCACTTCCCGGCGAACCCCGGATTCCATGCTCCGAAGATTGCTCGTATCGATGTTGCTCGTCGGCCTGCCGCTCGCGGCGGCCGCGCGACCCACCATCGAGGAACTGAAGGCGCGCAGCGTGCTGGACGACTACGAGAGCAACGTCCTGCACGGCTACGACATCGTGATGGACACGCCGCGTCACGCGCCGCGCTACTCGGGCAACCGGCTGAGCTGCACGAACTGCCACCTGGCCGGCGGGACGACCCCCGATGGCCTGCCCCTCAACGTAGCCGGTCTCTATCCGCGATGGCGCGCGAAGAACGGCGTGCGCAACGGCATCGGCCTGCGCATCCGCGAGTGCTTCCTCTACAGCCACAACGGCGTGATGCCGCCCGCCGACGCGCCGGAGGTGCTGGCGATCGCGGCGTACATCAACTACCTCTCGGAAGGCGAGGTGATCGGAAAGCCGCCGAAGCATTGGGGCGTGCCGACACTCACCGAGACCAACCAGGATCCGAACCCGGCGATGGGCGAGATGGTGTATCGCCGCGCGTGCGTCTCGTGTCACGCCGCCGACGGCAGCGGTGTCGGGTCCGCACCGCCGCTCTGGGGTCCGGCGTCGTACAGCGCCGGGGCCGGCATGAACAACGTGCAGAAGGCCGCCGGTTTCATCTGGGCCAACATGCCGCTCGGCGCCGGCCGGTCGCTCACGCAGCAGGAAGCCCTCGACGTGGCCGCCTACCTGCATCTGCAGGGGCGCCCGTACGACCCCCGCGACGGGCGCCTGCGGAAGCTCGCCGAGCGCTTCGTCCACTGGCTCGGCGGCCTCATGGGGCGGCGCTGATGTCGGTGCTTCGCGAGGCGCTGCCCGATTTCTCGTGGTGGTCCGGCGCGAACAAGCGGCGCGAGGCCGCGTCGGGCATCGCCGGCGCCGTGCTCGTGATTCCGCAGGCGATCACGTTCGCCTACGTCGTGGGGCTGGGGCCGGAGTACGGCTTGTACTGCGCCGCATTCGTCGCGCTGGTGTCGAGCCTCTTCGGCAACTCGGCGATGGTGGGTGGGCCGAACACCGCGCTGTCGATTCTGCTCAGCATCGCGATCATGCCCCACGCCGGCCGCGGGAGCCCGCTCTACACCGAGTACGTGTTGCTGCTCAGCCTGATGGTCGGCGTCGTGCAGCTCGCGCTCTGGGTGCTGCGCGGGGCGACGCTCTTCCGCTATCTCAGTCCGGCCGCGATCGGCGGCATCAAGATCGGTGTCGGCGTCCTCCTCATCACGTCCGCGCTCGAAGGCACGCTGGGCGTGTCGGGGCTCACGATGCAGTTCTTCCACGAGAAGTTCTACGTCGTGCTGGCGTCGTGGAGCGAGATCGTGAATCCGTATGCGGCCGCAATAAGCGCCGCGACGATCCTCTCCGCACTGCTGCTGAAGCGCTGGCTGCCGCGGGCCTACATCATCGCGGCCGTCGCCATCGGCGCCGTCGCGGGCGCGGTCATCGACGGCATCGTGGGTCCGCTGCAGTCGCAGGTGGAACTGCTGGGCCGGGTGGTGTTCGATCCGCTGCCCCTCCGTCTGCTCAGCGTGACGACGGAACACCTCGCGGTGCTGGAGGAGCTGATCCCCAATGCGGTGGCGATCGCGGTGCTCGGACTCGCGCAGTCGCTGGTGATATCGCGGGACCTGAAGACGCGCATGAGCCCGTCGGTCGACCTGCACAAGGAAGTGTTCGCCCAGGGCATCTCGAACGTGATCGGCCCGTTCTTCTCGAGTTTCGCGGGCTCGGGAAGCTTCAACCGCACGAGCGTCGCGATCGAGATGGGCGCGCGCACGCCGCTGTCGGGCATCGTCGCGGCCGTCGCTGTCGTCGCGATCGCCTGGGGCCTCGGCCCGTTCCTCACCCATCTGCCCATGCCGGCGATCGCCGCCGTTCTGCTGCTGGTGGGCGCGGGAATGATCCAGTGGAAGGAGATCCGCATGTACGCCCGCAGCCGCGTCGACGCGACGGTGTGTGGTCTCACGGTCTTCACGGTCTGCTTCGTCGGCCTGGAGGCGGGTATCGTGGTCGCAATCGTCACGTCGGTCGTCTTCTTCGTCGCGAGCGCATCGCGCGTGTCGCTCGACATCACGCGCGACGGCGACTCGGAGCACATTGCCGTGCGCGGCAATCTCTTCTACGCATCCATCGACGGGCTCGTCGGTCATCTGCGGGCGCACCCCGCGACGCGCACCACGCTCGACCTCCGCGCCGTGCCGTACTGCGACTCGGCCGCCATCGCGGCGATCGACATGATCCAGCGCGAACGGAACCAGCACGGTGGACGCCTCGACCTGGTGCGCGGTGACGTCACAGGGATCGCGGCAGCGGCCTGACCATGGGCTGCCGCCGGCAATTGCGCGCGCCGCGGGTGCTGCGCTGCACGACCCCGTTACAATCGGCCGCATCCCCCCAAGCCCGCCGGAGCCGCGCCGATGCGTCATTGGTTGATGAAGTCCGAGCCGTCCGAGGTCAGCATCGACGATCTCGCGAAGTTGCCCGAGCAGACGGTTCCGTGGTTCGGCGTCCGCAACTACCAGGCGCGCAACTACATGCGCGACGAGATGCAGCCCGGTGACCCCGTGCTCTTCTACCACTCGAGCTGCCCCGAGCCGGGCATCGCCGGGTTCGCCCGCGTCGCGAGCAAGCCGTATCCGGACGACACGCAGTTCGAGGTGGGCGGGAAGTATTTCGATCCGAAGTCGAAGCGCGAGAACCCGCGCTGGGTGCACGTCGATGTGCAATTCGTGAAGAAGATCCGCCTCATCTCGCTCGCCGATCTGCGCGCACATCCCGCGCTCGCCGACATGCGCATCCTGCAGAAGGGCAATCGGCTCTCCATCACCCCGGTGACTCCGGCGGAGTGGGCGGCCATCGAGTCGCTGCTGTGACCGACGCGATCTCGGCCTGGTGGCTGATCTACCCGCTGATGGGGCTCTTCGCCGGGTTCTTCGCGGGCCTGCTCGGTATCGGCGGCGGGATGATCCTCGTGAGCCTGCTGGTGATGACGTTCAATGCCCAGGGCTTCCCGGCCGACCGCGTGATGCATCTGGCGCTGGGCACGTCGCTCGCGACGATCATCTTCACGTCGCTGAAGAGCGTGCAGTCGCACCATCGCCACGGCGCGGTGCAGTGGGACATCGTGAAGGGGACGGCGCTGGGTCTCGTGGCCGGCACGCTCGCGGGCACGGCGGTGGCCGATGCGCTGCGGTCGAACGTGCTGGCCGTGCTCTTCACGCTCTTCGTCGTCTACTCCGCCGTGAACATGATGCTCGACATCAAGCCGAAGCCGACGAACCGTCTGCCGGGGCCGCTCGGGCTGCAGTTGGGCGCGGGCGCCGTGGGCGTGGCCTCGGCGCTGGTGGGCGCGGGCGGTGGTTTCCTCAGCATCCCGCTGATGAGCTTCTGCAACGTGCCGATGCGGCAGTGCGTCGCGACGTCGTCCGCGTTCGGAATCCCCATCGCCGTCTCGGGCACCATCGGATTCCTCGTCGGTGGCTGGGACAAGGACCACCTGCCCGCGCTGTCCGCCGGTTACCTGTACCTGCCCGCCGTCGTCGGCATCGTGGCGGGTACGTTCGTGACGGTGCCCATCGGCGCGAAGGTCGCGCACTCGATTCCCGTGCCCCGGCTGAAGAAGGTCTTCGCGGTGATCCTGTCGATCATGGCGATCAAGATGACCATCTCGCTCTTCTGAGCCCGCACGATCAGTGGGCTGGGGTGCCGAGACCCGGCACCATGCCTGTCGGCGCGCCGGACGAGGTCAGCGCCTGGCAGCGCCGCTCGAACCGGAGCGCCAGCGCGACAGCCGCGAGCGCGAGCCCGATGGCGAACCCCGACCAGAATCCGGCGGCACCCAGGCCCAGGGTGATCGCTAGCAGCCAGCCCAGCGGCAGCGCCACCAACCAGTAGGCCACGAGCGTCACGACCATCGGCCAGCGATGGTCGTGCATGCCGCGGAGCGCGCCCAGGCTCACGGTCTGGATGCCGTCGAAGAACTGCATCAGCCCCACCGCGATGAACATGGCCGCCGCCGTGGCGATCACGGCCGGGTCGTCGACGAAGGCGCGCGCGACACTCGCGCCGCCGAGGGCGAGCGGCAGGGTCAGGACGAGCGTCCACACCGATGCCGTGAGCAGGGCTGCGTGTCCGATCGGCCGCACGCGCTGCAGTTCGCCGCTGCCCATCGCCTGGGAGATCCGGATGCCCGTGGCGCTCGCCACGCCGAGCGGGAGCATGTACAGCAGCGACTCGACGCTGAACACGATCTGGTTCGCCGCGAGTGCGACCGCGCCGAGGAGACCGATCAGCACGCCCGACACCGCGACCGCACCGCCCTCGGCGAGGTACTGGATGCCCATCGGGAAGCCCGCCTTCGCCTGCGCGGCGAATCCCTCGCGGCCGAGCGGCACCGGGATGCGATACGGGCGCATCACCTCCGCACGCCGGAAGGTGAGCCAGAACGCGCCGAGCGCGGCGCACTCCGCGAGCAGCGTGGCCACCCCCGCACCCGTGAGACCGAGCGCCGGGAAGCCGAGTCGGCCGGAGATGAGGACGTAGTTCAGGGGCAGGTTGACGGCGACGGCGGTGAACATGAGCGCGACGCCCGTCCAGGGCCGGTCGATGGCGTCGAACACCTGCTTGAAGACAAGCGAGACGCCGTAGGGCAGGAGCATCAGCGCGAGCAGCACCCAGTACGGGGCGATCACCGCGAGCACCTCGGGCGGCTGGCCGGCGTACGGCAACAGGAAGAGCGCGCCGATCATGAGCAGCGCGCCACCGCCCCCCACCATCGCGCCGAAGGCGCAACCGTGACGCACGACGCTCGCGAGCGCCCTGGCATCGCCCGCACCGTAGGCCCGCGCGGCGAGCAGTCCGACGGGCCCCATGAATCCATAGAGTGCAGCCCAGAGGATCAGCAGGGCGCTGGACGTGAGCGATGCGGCCGCGAGCGGCACGGGCCCGAGCGGACCGAGCATCCACGTGTCGGTGAGCATGAGGGCGGTGGACGCCCCCAGGCCCGCCACGAGGGGCAGGGCGAGGCGGGCAAGCGGCAGGAACTCCGGTCGGAGGCGCTGGAACGACGACATGACAATCTCCCGATGCCGCGGGTCTCGCCCTGGTGGGGCGCTCGACCGCGGAACGAACCGCACTGTATTGTCGATGGTGATTGCGTGCCGCAAACTGATCGTTCAGCGGTCTTCGACAATCGACCTCACTCATCCGACAGGAGAGCCGATCCCATGGCAGACAGCCTCGGACTCATGCGCACCTTCTGCGAGGTCGCAGCGGCCGGCAGTTTCAGCGTGGCGGCGCGGCGGCTCGGGCTGTCGCGCGCGGCGGTGTCGCTGCAGATCGCGCAGCTCGAATCGCGCCTCGACACCCGCCTCTTCACGCGCACGACGCGGCGGGTCACGCTCACGCCCGAGGGCAGCCGGTACGCCGTCCGCGCCGAGGCGATCGTGGCCGAGGTGGACTCGCTGGAGAACGAGTACGCGCAGCGATCGGGCGAAGTGGCGGGGCTGTTGTCGGTGGAGGTGCCCGAGTTCATCGGGACGCGCCTGCTCGCCGGACGGCTGCCCGAACTGCTGGCGCGGTATCCGGCGCTGACGATCGACCTCATCCTGAACGAGCACGTGGACGAAGCGCCGTCCACGCGGGCCGATGTCTTCCTGCGCTTCACGCTGCCACCGCGCAGCGGCATGCGGTACCGCGCACTGGGGTCGATGCGGCTCATCACGGCCGCGAGCCCGCACTACGTGGCGCAGCACGGCGCGCCGCGGCATCCGCGGGAGATCCCGGCGCACACGACCATCGACTACGTGAACTCGGTGGCCGGCAAGCCCTTCGACTGGGCGTTCGAGGACGCCCTGCACCCAGGTCGCGCACCGCTCGTGATGCCGGCGCAGGGTCGCCTCTGCAGCAACAACTCCGACGCGTGCCTGCTGGCCGCCATCGGCGGGCTCGGGCTGTACCAGGATTACCGCTTCGTGCTCGAACCCCACTTCGCCAACGGGTCGCTGGTGCAGGTGCTGCCTGGCTGGCACTCGCCGGCGTACGAGTTGTACGCGCTATGGCACCCGGGCAAACCGGTGGCTCCACGCCTCACAGCGTTCATCGAGTTCCTGTCGGAAGTGCTGGCGGGGCCGATTGCAGCGGCAGCGTTGCCTAGGGCAGCAGGGGGTCGGAGACGCGTCCATCGGCCCAGGGGGCCGTCACGGGAAATGACGCTTGGGTAGGCCATAGGGTCCGTCACTGCGCCCATCGGCAGCACCCGCCGCGCAATGCCTACCGACCATGATCCCGGTGGTGGAAATGTCGTCCACCCACCGAGGAACTCACCCATGAACGACCCCAAGAACGACCGCCGCCACTTCCTGAAGACGGCCTCCGCCATCGCCGGCTCCACCGTGTTGCCGAGCGGGGGCATCGCCACACTGGGTCTCGGAGCGCCTGCCATCGTGCTGGCCGAGGATGCCCGGCCTCGCATGAGTGAAGGCATCCAGTTCGGCGACCAGGGGCTCGGTCGCACGCTCGTCTGGAGCCGCGCCGATCGTCCGTCCCGCATGTTGGTGCAATACGCCCTCGACGAATCGTTCCGCGGCGCCCGCACCCTCGTGGGCCCGCATGCGCTCGACCTGACGGACTACACCGCCCGCCTGGATCTCACGAACCTCCCAGCGAACCGCGACGTGTTCGTGAAGGTGTGGTTCGAGGACCTCACGAACGCCAGGGCGCGCAGCGAACCCGTGACCGGACAGTTCCGCACGCCCGGCCTCGCCCGCGACATCCGCTTCGTCTGGGGTGGCGACACCGCCGGTCAGGGCTGGGGAATCAACGAGTCGTTCGGCGGCATGAAGATCTACGAAGCCATGCGGCGCGTCGAACCCGACTTCTTCATCCACAGTGGCGACACCATCTACGCCGACGGCCCCATCGCGGAATCCGTCACGGCCGAGGACGGCCGCCTGTGGACCAACATCGTGACGCCGGAAGTCGCGAAGGTGGCCGAAACGCTCGCGGAGTTCCGCGGCCGCTACAAGTACAACCTCATGGACGCCAACGTCCGCCGCTTCAACGCCGAGGTGCCGCAGATCTGGCAGTGGGACGACCACGAGGTCACCAACAACTGGTCGGCGTCGAAGGACCTCTCGGCCGACGCGCGCTACACGGTGAAGGACGTCCCGCTGCTCATCGCGCGCGGTTCGCGGGCCTTCCAGGAGTTCGCGCCGATGCGACCGCACACGGCCGACGAGTCCGAGCGCGTCTACCGCCACATCCCCTACGGCCCGCTGCTCGACGTGTTCGTCGTCGACATGCGCAGCTACCGCGGCCCGAACACGTTCAACCGCCAGGAACAGGAGGGTGACGACACGGCCTTCCTCGGCCTGCAGCAGATGGAATGGCTGCGGCAGGGTCTGAAGCGCTCCCGAGCCACGTGGAAGGTCATCGCCGCCGACATGCCGGTCGGTCTGGTGATCGGCGACGGCCGCGACGCCGAGCGGCGCAGCCGCTACGAAGGGATGGCGAACGGCAACGGACCGGCCCTCGGGCGGGAGCTGGAGATCGCGCGCCTGCTGACCTTCATCGCACGCGAGAACATCCGCAACGTGGTGTGGGTCACCGCCGACGTCCACTACTGTGCCGCCCATCACTACGATCCGACGCGGGCGCAGTATCGCGACTTCGCTCCGTTCTGGGAGTTCGTGGCCGGGCCGCTGAACGCTGGCTCGTTCGGACCCAACACGCTGGACGACACGTTCGGTCCGGAGGCCGTCTTCACGCGCACGGGGCCGCGATCCAACGCGTCCCCCTACGCCGGGGCGCAGTTCTTCGGGGAGGTGAACATCGCGCACGGATCGCGCAACCTCACCGTCGACCTGAAGAACATCGACGGCGTGTCGGTGTACCAGAAGACACTGGTGCCGGCATGAACGGGAGAACGACGATGCACAGGATTCTTTCCCGCGGGGCGATCGCGCGGCTTCTGGCCGCGACGCTGTTCGTGTCGGCAGGCTCGGCTTCCGCTGCTTCGCTCGTGGCATTCGACGCGCGCGGCAACGATCTCGACACCTTCGGCACCAGCCCGACCCTGCTCGCCGCAACAGTGGGTTTCCGCAACGGCGCGGCGGTGGACCTCACCCTGGAAGTGGAACCCGATGACGTCGGCGGCTGGATCGCCTTCGATGCCATACTCTCGAACGCCGGCGTCGGGCCCTTCTCCGCGCTCGACGTGCGTGTGGACCGCGGCAGTTTCGCGCTGGTCGGCGATGTCACGGCGCAGTTCGGTGGCGTCGGCGCGATCACCGGGTCTGCCACGGCGCAGCGGATCGCGTTCGACCCGGCGGAGCCGTTCGGCGTCGATCTCGGCAACCCGTTCTCCCAGGCTGGTCCGCAGTCATGGCTCGTGGGCTTCGACGGCCTCGTCGCAGGCGATCGCGTCACGCTGTCGCTTCAGGCGGTGCCAGTGCCCGAGCCTTCCACCACGGTGTTGACGCTGGCCGGGTTCGGCGTGCTGGGCGCTGCCCTCCGTGCCAGGAGGCGCGCGGTTCGCTGAGCGTGCAGGCTGACCTGCGGTGACCGCCTGACGGTCACCGCGGTTGTCAGCCGCCCGAGAAAGGAATGGTGATTTCCGGCCTGCGACCGCTGACGATGTCGGCGATCACGCGCGCCGAACCGCACGAGAGCGTCCAGCCGAGCGTGCCGTGGCCGGTGTTGAGGTACAGATTCGAGAAGCGCGTACGGCCGATGATCGGGACATTGCCCGGGGTGGCAGGCCGCAGGCCTGTCCAGAAGCGCGCCCCGGCGTAGTCGAGCGCGTCCGGGAACAACTCGCGCGTGCGCCGCACGATGGCCTCGCATCGCACCTGGTTGATCGAGGTGTCCCAGCCGTTCAGTTCGGCGGTACCCGCCACGCGCAGCTCGTCACCCAGGCGCGAGAAGACGAGCTTGTAGCCGTCGTCCGTCAGGCTCACCTCCGGCGCCGACGCCGGGTCGATGACCTTCGCGGTGATCGAGTAGCCCTTCGCGGGGTAGACGGGAATCCGCAGACCGAGCGGTCGGAGCAGGTGGACCGAGTAGCTGCCCAGCGCAACGACGATGGCGTCGGCAGTGAGGCGGGTCTCGCCCTCGGCGCCCCGTACGCGCACTGCAGCGATGCGATCGCCTTCGCGTTCCAGCGCGAGCACGGTGGTGTCGAACCGGAAGTCCACACCGCGGGCGATCGCGAGCTTCGCGAGTTCGTCGGTGAAGCGCCACGCGTTGCCGGACTCGTCACTCGGAGTGAAGGTCCCACCGACGATGCGATCGCGCGCGCCGCGCAGCGCGGGTTCGATGGCGACGCATTCGTCTGCGGTGGTCGGAACGCTGCCGCACCCGAAGTCGTTCATGTGGGCAAGCGCTTCCACGCCGGCCTCGAAGGCCGCCTGGTCCGTGTAGAAGTGGAGGATGCCGCGTTCGAGATGGTCGTACTGGATGCCGGTCTCGGCGCGGAGCGCCTGCAGTGTGGCGCGGCTGTAGATGCCCAGGGTCACGAGGCTCTCGATGTTCTTGCGGGTGCGCCCCGGGAGACATTCGAGGAGGAAGCGGAGACCCCAGCGCCACTGGTCGGGGTCGGCCCGGAGCCGGAAGAGCAGCGGGGCGTCCTCGCGACCCAACCAGCGCAGCACCTGCATCGGTGCATGCGGATTCGCCCAGGGTTCGGCATGGCTCACCGAGATCTGTCCGCCGTTGGCGAAACTGGTCTCGAGTCCGGCCGCCGGTTGTCGGTCGACCACCGTGACATCGTGGCCCGCCTGCGAGAGAAACCACGCGGAGGTCGTGCCGAGGAGACCACCGCCGAGAACGAGGACTTTCATGGATCGAGGGGCTTCTGCATGAGGAGATTGTGCTTGGTGTCGAGGGCGCGCCCCGCCAGAAGTTCCGGGACGACGAGGTCACGCTGGGCGCCTGGGCGTGCGTGCTAGCATCGCTTCACCCAGCCGCAAGCATCTCCCGGACCCACGAGCGCCATCCCCGCCCCCCGCGACCATGCAACGCCCTTACATCCTCGCTGGCTACGTCACCGCCATGGTCGTGGTCATCGTCGCCGCGAACATCACGGTCCAGACGCCGATCAACGACTGGCTCACCTGGGGCGCGGTGACCTATCCGTTCGCCTTCCTGGTGACGGACCTCGCGAATCGCTTCGAGGGCGCCGCCTTTGCGCGCCGCGTCGTCTACGCGGGATTCGTGATCGCCATCGGTGCATCGGCCTGGCTGGCGACGCCGCGCATCGCGATCGCCTCCGGGCTCGCCTTCCTAACCGCCGAACTGCTCGACGTGATGATCTTCGACCGGCTGCGAAGGCACGCATGGTGGAAGCCACCGCTCGTGTCGACGCTCGTGGCATCGGTGGTCGACACGGCCGTCTTCTTCTCGGTCGCGTTCGCAGGAACGGCGATGCCGTGGGTGACGCTGGGAATCGGCGACTTCGGCGTGAAAGTGGCGCTCGCACTGATCGCCCTGATGCCGTTCCGCGCCGCGATGGCGCTGTACGGCGCGCGCGGCTGAGCGCCGGACCATGACGATGCTGCGCCACTGCCTCGCCCTGGTCGCCCTGCTGGCCGGGCTGATCGCCCCGGCGGGCGCCGCGGATGCACCGCTCGATCGCGCCTCGGCACTGTCGGCGCTGGTCGATCCCGACGTCGAGGCGCGGCGGCGCGGGGCGCTCGCACTGGCCGACACCGGGGCGATGGCGGATGTCCCCGCACTAATCACGGCCCTTGCCGAGGACGACGACGCGCTCGTCCGCGCCATCGCGGAGCGCGCCATCTGGGCGCTGTGGAGCCGCTCCGGCGATGCCACTGCGGATGCCCTGCTCGCCGAGGGCATGGATCAGATGGCGGCCAACCGTTTCCCCGAAAGCATCGCGACCTTCACGCAGGTCGTCGAGCGCCTGCCCGATTTCGCCGAGGGCTGGAACAAGCGCGCCACGGCGCGCTTCCTGGCCGGCGACCTCGATGGTTCGGCCGCTGACTGCGACGAGGTGCTCCACCGCAATCCGTGGCACTTCGGCGCGCTCTCGGGCTACGGGCTCATCCACATGAAGCGGGGGCGGCTCAACGCGGCACTCGATGCGTTCGAGCGCGCGCTCACGCTGAACCCCAACATGATCGGCGTGCGCGCCAACGTGGAGGCGATCCGCGAGGAACTCGCCCGGCGGGGGGAACAGCGGACGTAGCGGCTGGCGTGGCGCTCACCAGGGCCACTCGTCTGGGGTTGCCGATGCCGCGTCGGACGAAGTCCGACCCACGACAGTCTGCGGACTTCGTCGGAAACGCCCTCAGCCAGCGCCCCGGGCGAAGGTGTCGCACTTCTTCGGGCTGCCCGACTCGATGCCGCGGCGGAACCATTCCACGCGCTGCGCCGACGACCCGTGCGTGAAGCTCTCCGGCACGACCTGACCCTGCGCCCGCTTCTGCAGTCGGTCGTCGCCGATGGCCGCCGCGGCGTTCAGGCCCTCCTCGATGTCGCCCGACTCCAGGATCTGCCGTGACCGGTTCGCGTGATGCGCCCAGATGCCGGCGAAGCAGTCGGCCTGCAACTCCATGCGCACCGACAGTGCATTCGCGCGGACTTCGTCACTCTTCTGACGCGCGGCGTGCACCTTGTCGGCGATGCCCAGCAGGTTCTGGATGTGGTGCCCGACCTCGTGGGCGATCACGTACGCCTGCGCGAAGTCGCCGGGTGCGCCGAGCTTCCGCGAGAGGTCGCGAAAGAACGAGAGATCGATGTAGACCTTGCGATCCGCGGGGCAGTAGAACGGCCCCATCGCCGCCTGTCCCGTGCCGCAGGCCGAACCCACAGCGCCGGTGAAGAGGACGAGCTTCGGCGGTGCGTACTGCACCTGGCTTCGGGCGAAGATTTCGGTCCAGGTGTCCTCGGTGTCCGCGAGCACGACCGAAACGAAATCCTTCATGCGCTCTTCTACCGGGTCGGTCTGCGCCGGGGCCCGCTGCGTCTCCATCGTGGGGGGCTCGGTCATCCCGGCGCCCTGCTGCAGCACCACGCGCGGGTCGATGCCGAAGAACATCGCGATGAGCGCGATGACGACGATCCCGATGCCGCCACCGGCGACGCCGCGCCCCACCGGCATACCGCGCCGGTCCTCCACGTTGTCGCTCCGTCGACCGCCTTCCCAGCGCATGGATCCGTCTCTCCTGTTCTTCTGTGGGGCGCCGCATGTCGCCACTGCGGGGATCTTACCGGTCGCCACACGCATCTCCGAGCACCACCGACACGCTGGTGAACCACCGCCCAACAACCTCCGGGCCCAGCGTTGCGGTCCCGGCGCGGAGATCCCGCTCGTCTCTTGATCCTGGCCAAATCCGCCGCGTTGGAGATCGCCGAGAATCCGGGTCCCGGGCGCGCGCTCGGTCCGATCGCGGGGACTGCACGGCGCGCTGCGTGACCACGATGGAAGGCCGCGACACTGCCATCGACCACATCGGAGGATGACCATGGGCAGCGGTGCAGGCGAAGAGATGGGTGGGTCGCCGGTGATCGTCGAGCGGGTGGAGATCCTGCTCACCGACATCCCGGCGAAGTTCCCGCGCAACGACGCGATCCAGCCGTTCCACAAGCAGGAGACGCCGATCGTGCGCGTGTTCGCGTCGAACGGTGCCGTGGGGACGGGTTACACCTACACGCTGGGGACCGGCGGCTCTTCGATCGTCGCGTTGATCCGCGATCACCTGGCGCCGGCGCTGATCGGTCAGGACGCGCGGCTGATCGAGCGCAACTGGCTGCGGCTCTGGCGCACGACGAATGCGACGACGCCCGGGGCCATCACCAGCCTCGCGATCGCCGCGATCGACATCGCGCTGTGGGATCTCCGCTGCCAGTCGGCCGGCCTGCCGCTGCACATCCTTGCCGGGGGCGCGCATGCGCGTCTGCCGCTGTACGACACCGAGGGCGGCTGGCTCAATCTGCCGAAGGACGAGATCGTCGAGAACGCCCGCGAGGCCGTGGCGGGCGGCTTCCGTGGTTTCAAGCTGAAGGTGGGTCGCCCGATCGCGGAGGACCTCGATCGCCTCCAGGCGGTGCGCGAGGTGGTGCCGGCTTCGGTGGAGTTCATGGTCGACGCCAACCAGTCGTTCGCGCTCGACGATGCGCTGCGCCGCGCTCGGCACTACGAGCAGCTCGGGCTCGCGTGGTTCGAGGAACCGCTCCCGGCCGACGATGTGAGCGGCCACGCGCGGCTCGCGCAGTCGACATCGGTGCCGATCGCCATCGGCGAGACGATCTACAGCATCGGACAGTTCCGCGAGTACCTGCAGGCCGGCGCGTGCTCGCTGGTGCAGGTGGATGTCGCGCGCATCGGCGGGATCACGCCGTGGTTGAAGGTGGCGCACATGGCGCAGGCGTTCAACCTGGCGGTGGCACCGCACTACCTGATGGAACTGCACGTGTCGCTCGCGTGCGCGGTGCCCAACGCGCGCTGGGTGGAGCACATCCCGCAGCTCGACGAATTCCTGCGCTCGACGATGACCGTGGATACGGACGGCTACGCCGTGCCGCCGGACGCGCCCGGCGTCGGCATCGACTGGGACTGGCAGGCGGTCGACGCGAAGCTGGTGGGCAGTCGAATCGTCGTGCGTTGAGGGGTCGTCTGCCCGCGCTCGCGGGCAGGTGTGTCAACCGCCGTAGCGCTTGCGCAGCTCCGCCTTCTGCACCTTGCCCATCGCGTTGCGCGGGAGGTCGTCGACCACGTGCACGCGCTTGGGCACCTTGTAGTTCGCGAGGCGCGTGCGCAGGCCGGCGATGGTCGCGGCCTCGTCGAGCATCGCGCCCTTGGCAAGCACGACCACGGCGACCACGGCCTCCCCGAAGTCGGGATGCGGTACGCCCACGACGGCGGACTCGACCACCCCCGGCAGGACGTCGAGTTCCAGCTCGATCTCCTTCGGATAGACGTTGTAGCCGCCGCTGATGATGAGGTCCTTCGCGCGCCCCACGATGGACAGATAGCCGTCCGCATCGAACACGCCCACGTCCCCGGTGCGGAACCAACCGTCGGCGGTGAACTCCTCGCGGGTCTTCTCCGGCATGCGCCAGTAGCCGTGGAACACGTTGGCCCCGCGGATCTGGATCGCGCCGGTCTCGCCCGCGGGCAAGGCCTGGTCGTCAGCGCCCGCGACGCGGACCTCGTTGCCGGGCAGCGGCAACCCCACCGTGCCGCCCCGCCGTTCACCGGTCAGCGGGTTCGAAGTGATCATCCCGGACTCGCTCATGCCGTAGCGCTCCAGGATGCGCTGGCCGATGCGATCCTCGAACTCGCGGAAGGTCTCGAGCAGCAGCGGCGCGGAGCCGGAGATGAAGAGCCGCACACCCGACGCCGCCGCGCGATCGAAGCGGGGCTCCGCGAGCAGGCGCACGTAGTAGGTGGGAACGCCCATCATGACCGTCGCGCGCGCGAGACCCGCCAGCGCCACCTTCGCGTCGAACTTCCGGTGGAAGAGCATGCGGGCGCCGGACAGCAGCACGCAGTGATTCGCCACGAAGAGCCCGTGCACGTGGAACAGCGGCAACTGGTGCAGCAGGACGTCGGTCGTATCGAACTGCCAGGCCTCGACGAGCGCGAGTCCGTTCGACGACAGGTTGCCGTGCGACAGCATCGCGCCCTTCGAACGGCCGGTGGTGCCGGAGGTGTAGATGATGACTGCGAGATCGTCGGCGCCGGCCTGCGCCACAGGATGCTCGTCGGGTTGCGAGTCTGCGGCATCGATCAGCGTGCCGCCGTCGGCCGCATCGAGCGTGAACACCGCGCGGATCCTCGCTTCGCGGATCGCGGGGTCGAGTGCGTCGCGACTTTCCGGACGGCATACGAAGACGGCAGGCGCGGCATCGCGCAGGAAGTACGCGACCTCTGCGGGCTGATAGGCGGTGTTGAGCGGGAGGTACACGAAGCCACCACGCAGGCA
This sequence comes from Betaproteobacteria bacterium Ga0077532, assembly GCA_001464895.1. Classification (GTDB taxonomy): domain Bacteria; phylum Pseudomonadota; class Gammaproteobacteria; order Burkholderiales. The sequence goes on along the minus strand of LNEE01000062.1, from coordinate 221,591 downwards.
CGCGAGATACAGCGCGAGGGCGTTCGGTGTCTTCTCGACCTGCGCGGCGATGCGATCCCCGCGCGTCGCGCCGGCCGCGGCCAGTGCGTGCGCAAGGCGCGAAGAGAGCGCCATGATGCGGCCGTAGCTCCAGGTGCTGCCGTCCTCCGTTTCGAGGAGGGGCGACGCGGTGTCGCGCGGCATGCGCGCTTCGACGAGGGCGAGAAAGTTGTGGTTCATGGCGGTGGGACACTGGGTGCGGGCCACTCCCCGAAGCCGGGCGAGCGGGTCCAGCGGTCGATGACCCGCGCCTCGAAGAGCGCGGAGATGGGAGGCGCGTCCGGCTGCTTGCCGACGACGCGATCCACGGCACGCGGCGGGATGGTCTGCAGACGCAGGCCCGGCCAGCCCGTGATGGTGGTGGCCGCGGCGGCGAGCGCCACGTAGATGGCGCCGCCGGCCTCGCCGATCATCCACAGCTCGATCGAGCGGCCCTGGGCACGGAGGGCGTGGGCCCCGCGGGCCACGAGCGCGATGTACTCGGACAGCAGCACCTGCTCGTCCTCGATCATGCTCGACTGACCGGGACTGTCGAGCAGCAGCGTCACGGGGACGTGCCGGGGCTCGCGCGCGAAGAGGCGAAGGGCCTCGGCGAAGCGCCAGCACGCGAAGGCATCCACGGCATGCCCCGCGACGAAACCGGCGATCCCTGTGTTGCGGCCATCCACCCAGCCATCCCCGTGGATCACGCCATCGCCATAGAGGACACCCCAGCCTTCGGGAAACAGGTGGTCCAGGCGCGACTCCAGTTCCGGGGGCGGCGGCACCATGGGCAGGCTGTAGGGGTTGCCGCGGTACATGCGCAGACGGCGGGTGAGCGACCGCTGCACGTCGGCCTGGGTATGCCGCGGCGGGCGGTCGGCGAGCCACGCACGGAGCGTCGCCCGGAGCGCGTCGGGAGCGTCGGTGACGAGCACGGACTGCTCGTCGTGCCGGGCCCTGCTCTCGGCGCCGAAGAGAACCTCCAGGGTGTCGGGCGGGACATCCCGCAATGCCGCGAGGGAGCGCAATCCGGACACCCCGAGTCGCGCCCCGCGGGGATACAGACGCAGCTCCGCCGCGAACGCCAGGAGGCTCGCGCCACCGAAGCAGTTGCGCCCCGGGACGGCGGCCACGGGAATGTCGGCGGCCACGGCATCGAGCAGCTCGCGTTCGAGACGACGGAAGGCCCCGAGGACTTGCACGCCCTCCGTCAACATCGCCCCGGCGGAATCGAGGAGCAGCACGAGCGGCAGGCGCCGCTCGCGGGCGTGGGCGATGCCGCGCACGAGCTGGTCGGCATCGGCGCGTCCGATGGCACCGGCGGCGTGCGCCGGATCGGTGGCGAGCACCATCACGCGCCGTCCCTCGATCGTGCCCTCGACGGAGAGCGCGTTCACCGCGGTGTCTGGAGGACGCGCGAGGGGCACGCCCGAGCCCGCGTCGAGCAGGCTCGACACGCGCTCTGCCACCGGCAGCTCCAGGAAACGCGGTGTCATGCCGGACGGGGGTTTAAGCGCGGCACCACTGGCGGATCAATTCGACGAAGGCGGCCCGCGATTCGAGGACGCGCTCGGCGATGCAGTACTCGTCGGTCTGGTGCGCCATCTGCGGCTCACCGGGGCCGAGGATGATGGTGGGCGGATTCCCGTACGCCGGCTTCAGGACCGCGGCGTCGGTGAAGTAGGTGGCGGTGCGCGGCTCGGGGCGGCTGCCGAGGATCGGCTGCATCACGTCGAACACGCTCTGCACCCAGGCCTGTTCCGGTTCCGTGTACACCGACTCGACGCTCAGCATCGTGTCGAGATCGACCCCGGGGCCGAGCGCGGCGACCAGCTCCTCGCGGATTCCGGGGTGCGTCTGGGTCGGAACGGTGCGCATGTCGATGCCGATCACGGCTTCGTCGGGCACGGAGTTGATGTTGAGACCGCCGCGGATCGTCCCGACGTTCAGCGTTCCCTGACCCATCATCGGATGGGGCGGGGTCGAAAAGTGAAAGTGTTCGAGGCAGGTCACGGCGCAGGCTGCCTTGTAGACGGCGTTCACGCCTTTCTCCGGCATCGACCCGTGCGCGGTGACGCCGTGGGTCTTCGCCTGCAGCCAGTACGCGCCGCGATGGCCGATGAACGGGAAGTTGCCGGTGGGCTCGGCCACGACGATCGCGCCGGCACGCCCGAGGGCGCCGGGCTTGGTGACGAGATCGTACGCGCCCATGCAGCCCGTCTCTTCACCCGCGGTGATGACGAGCGTGATGCCGGGGCTGCGAGCGAGCTTGGGTGCCATCTCGATGGCGGCGGCCACGAAGGCGGCCACGCCGGATTTCATGTCGCTGGACCCGCGGCCGTAGACGCGTCCGCCGTCGGTCTCGCCCGCGAACGGATCGCGCGTCCACGGCGCGGCGCCGAGCGGCACGATGTCGATGTGACCGGTGAAGACGAGCGGTGCGATGTCGGCGTCACCGCCGATGGTCGCGACGAGGTTGGCACGGCCAGGGCCCATCGCGTGATACGTGACCCGGTAGCCGGCCGCTTCGAGCAGCGCGCCGAGGTGATGGGCGCAGGGTTCTTCCTGGCCGGGGGGATTGATGGTGTCGAAGTGCAGCAGCTCGCGGGTGAGGGCAAGCGGATCGGGATGGGCGGCCATGGGGTTCCTCGGAGGTTCTCGGGCGAGTATATCTGCGGGCTTTCGCACGCTCCCGGCGTTGTGATGGGGTCTGCCGGAGGTCTCGACTAGTGTCCGTCGCCGCCGAAGTAGGCCGCCACCAGTGCGGGATGCTGCTTCAGTTCGTCGGCCGTGCCTTCGGCCACGACCCGGCCACCGGAGAGCAGATAGCCGCGATGCGCCACATCGAGCGTCTGATGGACGTTCTGCTCCACGAGCAGCACGCTGATCCCCGTCGACTGGATGCGCCGGATCACCTGGAAATTCTCTTTCACGAATCGTGGCGAGAGGCCGAGCGAAGGTTCGTCGATGACGAGCAGCCCCGGGGATCCCATGAGGCCGCGACCGATCGACAGCATCGCCTGCTCACCACCGGAGAGGGTGCCAGCGAGCTGGTTGGAGCGTTCGAGGAGGCGCGGGAAGATCGCGTACACCTCATCGAAGCGACGGGCGATCACGGTGCCGTCGCGCTCGAGGTACGCACCGGTGCGCAGGTTCTCCTTGACGGTGAGCTTCGGGAACACGCGCCGGCCTTCCGGGATGGCACCCACGCCGCGGGCCGCGATGCGATGGGTGGGGAGGCCGGCGATCGACCGTCCGTCGAGCAGGATCTCGCCCTCCCGCGGCGGGGTGAGCCCCAGCACTGCGCGCACGAGCGTGCTCTTGCCTGCACCGTTGGCGCCGAGCAGGCAGGTGATCTCGCCGGCGCGCGCGACGATGGAGACATCGGTCAGCACGTCGGCGCGGTCGTAGCCGACGCGCAGGTTCTTCACTTCGAGCGAGAGTCCCATCAGGCGTCCGCCTCCTCGCCGAGATACGCGCGGCGGACGGCAGGATCCCGCGTCACCTCGGCATAGCTGCCGTCGGCGATCTTGCGACCGTAGTCGAGCACGACGCAGCGCGCGGAGACGCGTTCGATCACTGCCATGTCGTGCTCGATGAGGATCACCGCCAGCGAGGGTCGTGCGGCCTTCACGTTCTGCAGATCGCGCATCAGCTCGGCGGTCTCGTCGGGCGTCATGCCGGCCGAGGGCTCGTCGAGAAGCAGAAGGCGCGGTGATCGCGCGAGCGCGCGGCAGACCTCGACGCGGCGGCGGTCGATCATCGTGAGCGCCGAGACGGGCTCGTGCAGCCGATCGGGCAGGGTCGGGCTGAAGTGGCGCAGCAGCGTGCGCATCTCGTCCGTCTGGCGCGCGATCGCACCCCGCAGCCGGCTTCGTCCGAGCAGGTTCGCCCAGATGCCGTGATCGAGCGTGAGGTGCTGGCCGACCATCAGGTTGTCGAAGACGGACAGCTCGGTGAGCAGGCGCAGGCGCTGGAACGTCCGCGCGATGCCGCGCCGGGCCACGTGCCGCGGGGGTTGCGCGGTGATGTCCTCGCCGGCAAAGCGCACCGTGCCGCCGGCAGGCAGGACGAACCCGGTGATGGTGTTGAACGAGGTCGTCTTGCCGGAACCGTTGGGGCCGATGAGGCCGAGGGTCTCCCCTTCGTCGAGATGCAGGTCGAGACCGTCCAGGGCGCGCACGCCGCCGAATCGGACCGAGAGCCCGGAAACTTCGAGCAGATGCGTCACGACGAGCGCCCCGGGAAGTACTCGCGCGCGCGCCGCGGCATCAGACCGCCGGGCCGCAGAAGCAGGATCAGGATCACGAGCGCGGCGAAGAGCAGGAAGCGGTACTCCTGGATCACCTGGAGCTTCTCGGGAAGGACCACCACGACGAGCGCGGCCGGAAGCAGGCCGAGCGGATTGCCGAGCCCGCCGAGGATGACGATCGACAGCAGCAGCAGGGAATCGCCGAACGTGAAACTGGCCGGGGCGATGAAGGCGGTGAGGATCGCGTACAGCGCACCGGCGATGCCCGCGAGGAAGTTGCCGAACGAGAACGCCGCGATCTTCCAGGCGGCACCGTTCAATCCGAAGGCGGACGCCGCGGTCTCATCGAGGCGGACGGCGTCGAGTGCCAGCCCCATCCACGAGCGCTCGACGCGTCGCACGAGGGTGTACGCGAGGCCGAGCACCACGATAAACACGCCGGCGTAGGCGGTGTAGAAGGACCACTCCGTTTCGTCGTCGAACTCGATGGCTTCGTTGAACGCGTACCCGAAGATCTGCAGACCGGGCACCTTGAGACCCTGCGGCCCGCCGAGCGTGTCGTTCACTTCGAGGAACGTGCGGAACAGGATGCCGAAGGCGATGGTGATCAGCGCTGCGTAGTGGCCGCGCGTGCGGAGCAGCGGCAGCAGCAGCACGGAGCCGATGAGCGCGGTGACGACACCGGCAGCGAGCACCACGACCAGGTGCGGCAGCCCGGTCGATGTCATCAGCACCGCCGCGGTGTACGCACCGACACCCATGAACGCGGCGGCAGCGAAATTCACCACGCCTGCGAAGCCGAACTGGACGGTGAGACCGAGGCCCGCGAGCACGTACAGCATCACCGTGCAGAGCATCAGCAGTTCGAAGTTGTGTTCGCGCAGCAGGAACACGACGACAGCACCCGCCAGCCACGCGGTGGCCGAGGTGACCCGCTGATGGCTCGCAACGCTGCGATGGATGGCGTCACCAAAACCGGCGCGCCCGCCGATCAGCAGCGCGGCGACCCCGGCGAGTGCCACGACGGCGACGTGCCATTGCGTCTCTGCTAGCAGCAACGCGAGAGTCGCACCGGCGCCCGCCAGGATGGCAGCGAGCGCAGGCAAGATCGTTGCGCGATCGGGCGTACCCATCAGACGCGCTCCGCCGATCGTTCGGCGAGGAGGCCGCCCGGCTTCCACGCCATGAGCAGGATCACGACACCGAACGCGAAGACGTCCTTGTAGGCGCTCGCGAAGGGCAACGCCACGGCCCCGATGGTCTGGAGTGCTGCGAAGACGAATCCGCCGAGGATCGCGCCGTAGACATTGCCGAGCCCGCCGATCACGGCGGCCGAGAAGCCGATCGCGCCGAGCAGCAGGCCCATGTTGAAGCTCACTTCACTGTAGTAGAGGCCGTTCACCACGCCCGCGAGCGCCGCGAGTGCCGAACCGATGGCAAAGGTCGCGAGGACCGTCCCGCGGAAGGGGATGCCCATGGCGGACGCGGTTTCGGGGTCCTGCGCGACGGCCCGGATGGCGAGACCCAGCCGGGTGCGGACGATGAGCAGATGCACGAAGACGATGGCGCCGACTCCGAGCACGAGCAGGACGATGCTGTCGTGGCGAAGCGTGAAGGCGCCGAACTCGAAGGCGCCGGTCGGCAGGAGGCGCGGAAAGGGCTTGGGATTGGACCCCTGCGGATAGAAGAGGCGGACGCCCTCGCGGATGACGGTGCCCGCCATGAGGGTGACGAGCAGGACGTTCAGCGTCGGGGCGTTGCGCAGGGGCAGCACGAGGTACCGCGCCATCAGCATGCCGACGAGTGCCATGCCGACGATGGCAGCGAGCAGCATGGCCGCGAGGATGACCGGAGAGGAGAGCCCCGCGGCCGAGGCGGCGATGGACGTGGCGAGGGCGGTGAACGCGCCGAGCATGACGACGTCGCCGTGGGAGAACTTGATCACGTCGAGCACGCCGAAGAACAGCGTGAAGCCGACGGCGACGAGGGCGTAGATCACACCCAGCATCACGCCGTTCAAGAGGTGCTGCGCGAAGAGCGCGGGATCCATCACGCTGGCGTTCCGAGGTCAGCGTACGAGCGGTCGTTTGCCGGCGGCGTACTCGCTGTCTTCCCAGACCAGCCACTTGCCACCCTGCACGACGAACTTCGTGATGAGGGGCACGGCGTTCTGGCGATGGTCGTCGAAGCTGATCTTGCCGACGACGGAATCGTAGTCGTGGGTGCGGTTCAACTCGTTGCGGACCTTCTTGCGATCGGGACCGACTTTCTCGACGGCATCCATCACGAGGTTGGCCGCCGCGAAGGCGAAGGGCCCGTAGGCTTCGGGCGGATCGGAGTAGGCGGCCTTCGCGTACTGCTCGTTGAAGTACTTTCCGCCGGGCAGCTTTTCCGCAGGCGCGCCTTCGCGGAAGGCCACGACGCCTTCGGCAAGCGGGCCGAGACCCTCGACGAACGCGTCGGAAATGATGCCGGACGTCCCCTGGAACACGGCCTTCACTCCGAACTTGTCCATCTGGCTACGGATGCGGACACCCAGGGGCGTGATGCCGCCGAAGTAGATGACCTCGGGCTTCAGTTCCTTGATGCGCGTGAGTTCGGCCGAGAAGTCCTGCTGGTCGGCGGTGACACCGAAGGTGCCGAGAATCTGACCACCGTTCTTCTGAAGGTATTCGGCGAAGTACCGGTTGTGGCCTTTGCCGTAGTCGGTGGTGTCGTGAATGATGGCCCAGCGCTTGTACTTCTGCGCGACCATGAACTTCGCTGCCGTCTCGTTCTGGTTGATCATCGTGCCGTTGACGCGATGGATCTCCTTGAAGTCGTTGGCGTAGGTGATGTCGGGCAGCACCGCGCCCCAGATCACGACGGGCAGTCCGAAGCGGTGATAGACATCGACGGTACCCATCGCGACGGTGGAGCAATAGTGCGCGACGGCTGCGATGACGTTCTTGTCTGCCGCTGCTTTGGTGGCCACCTGCACACCGACGTTGGGTTTGCACTCGTCGTCGAGGGCCATCAGCTCGTATGAATACTTTGCCTTGGGGTCCGCATTGCGAAGCTTCACCGCGAGTTGCGCAGAGTTTCGCCCACCCAGCCCGTTGGCGGAGACCCCGCCGGTGAGCGGCCCGATGAAGGCGATGCGGACGGTGTCCTTGGCGGAAGCCACGGAGGCCGTCGCGAGAAGGACGACGAGAAGCGCACGGGCGATGGACGACATGGGATTCTTCTCGGGGTCGGGAACGGTCGGGAGGGTAGGCGGCACATCCAAGGGTGTCAAACCCCGCATGAATCTACGGGGATCGGGATCAGCGTCACGAAAAGAAAGCGGCCTCCGAAGAGGCCGCTTCACGCACTCGTATGTACGACAGGTCAGCGGCGACGCAGCTTGCGGACGGCGGCCAGTTCCGCGGCGAGCACCGCGAGTTCGGCCTCGACCGTGGCAACTTCGACCTTGTCCTTGGCGTTGCGCAAAGCTTCCTCGGCGAGCTTCTTCGCTTCGAGCGCCTTCGCTTCGTCGAGGTCGCGACCGCGGATGGCCGTGTCGGCGAGGACCGTGACGCTGTTCGGCTGCACTTCGAGCAGGCCACCGGCCACGAACACGAATTCCTCTTCGCCGTTGTCTGCGCGCTGGATTCGGACCGCACCGGGCTTGATACGGGTGATCAGCGGCGTGTGGCGGGGCATGATGCCCAGCTCGCCGTTCTCACCCGGCAGCGCAACGAACGTGGCCTGGCCGGAGAAGATGCTCTCCTCGGCGCTGACGACGTCGACTTGGATGGTTGCCATGGGAAGGTGTCCTCGAGATCGTGAAGGTGGATGCGGCGCCTTACTGGATCTTCTTCGCCTTCTCGAAGGCCTCGTCGATCGTGCCGACCATGTAGAAGGCCTGTTCCGGCAGGTGATCGCATTCGCCGTTCACGATCATCTTGAAGCCGCGGATGGTTTCCTTGAGCGGCACGTACTTGCCCGGGGAGCCCGTGAACACTTCCGCCACGTGGAACGGCTGCGAGAGGAAGCGCTGGATCTTCCGGGCACGGGCCACGGCCAACTTGTCCTCGGGGGACAGTTCGTCCATGCCGAGAATCGCGATGATGTCGCGCAGTTCCTTGTAGCGCTGGAGCGTCGACTGGACGGCTCGCGTGGTGGTGTAGTGCTCTTCACCCACGACGTTCGGATCGACCTGGCGGCTGTTGGAGTCCAGCGGATCCACGGCCGGGTAGATACCGAGTGAAGCGATGTCACGCGACAGCACGACGGTGGCGTCCAGGTGGGCGAACGTCGTGGCGGGGGACGGGTCGGTCAAGTCGTCGGCAGGGACGTACACGGCCTGGATCGAGGTGATGGAACCCACCTTCGTCGACGTGATCCGCTCCTGCAGCTTGCCCATTTCTTCGGCGAGCGTCGGCTGATAACCCACGGCGGAAGGCATCCGGCCCAGCAGCGCGGACACTTCGGTACCCGCCAGCGTGTAGCGATAGATGTTGTCCACGAAGAACAGCACGTCACGGCCTTCGTCGCGGAACGACTCGGCGATCGTGAGGCCGGTCAGCGCGACGCGGAGACGGTTGCCGGGCGGCTCGTTCATCTGGCCGTACACCATCGCGACCTTGGAGTTGCCCAGGTTCTCGAGATCGACGACCTTGGAATCGGCCATCTCGTGATAGAAGTCGTTGCCTTCACGGGTGCGCTCACCCACGCCGGCGAACACCGAGAGGCCCGAGTGCGCCTTCGCGATGTTGTTGATGAGTTCCATCATGTTCACGGTCTTGCCCACGCCGGCGCCACCGAACAGACCCACCTTGCCGCCCTTGGCGAACGGGCAGATCAAGTCGATCACCTTGATGCCGGTTTCGAGGAGGTCCTGAGACGGGCTCAGTTCGTCGTAGGTGGGGGCGGTGCGGTGGATCGACGCGGTCTGCGTCTGGTCGACCGGACCACGCTCGTCGATGGGCGAACCGAGCACGTCCATGATGCGGCCAAGCGTTGCCTTGCCGACGGGGACCGTGATCGGGTGCCCGGTGGCGGTGACCATCAGACCACGGCGCAGGCCGTCGGAACTCCCGAGCGCGATGGTCCGGACGATGCCGTCACCCAGTTGTTGCTGGACTTCGAGCGTCAGCGCCGTGCCTTCGAGCTTGAGCGCGTCGTACACGCGAGGCATCTGGTCGCGCGGAAACTCGACGTCCACCACGGCCCCGATGCACTGAACGATCTTGCCTTGTGCCATTTTTCGATCCTTCAATCAGAATTCGTTGCGTGCGGCTGCGTCAGCCGCCGATGGCGGCCGCTCCGCCCACGATCTCGGACAGTTCCTTGGTGATCGCTGCCTGACGGGTCTTGTTGTAGACCAGCTTGAGGTCGGCGATCAGGGTGCCGGCGTTGTCTGTGGCTGCTTTCATCGCCACCATGCGGGCAGACTGCTCCGAGGCCATGTTTTCGGCGACGGCCTGGTACACCAGCGCCTCGATGTACCGGCGCAGCAGTTCATCGATGACGATGGCGGCATCGGGTTCGTAGATGTAGTCCCAGCCGTATTGCGCCTTCTCTGCCGCGCTCTGCTGCAGACGGTCCGCCGACAGGGGCAGCAACTGCTCCATGACCGGCTCCTGGCGCATCGTGTTGATGAACCGGGTGTAGCAGAGGTAGACCGAGTCGACCTTGCCTTCCACGAATGCATCCAACATCACCTTGACGGGCCCGATCAGCTTGTCGAGCTGCGGCGCGTCACCCAGTTGCACCGCGTGGCTGATCACCTTGGCGCCGAGGCGGTTCAGGAAACCGAAGCCCTTGTTCCCGATGGCGACCGCGTGGGCTGTCTGACCAGCTGCCTGCATGTCCTTCATCTTGTTGGACACGGACCGCAGCATGTTGGTGTTCAAGCCGCCGCAGAGACCCTTGTCGGTGGTCACGACGATGAAGCCGGTCACCTTGGAAGTACCGTCCTTCCGCATGTACGGGCTGTGGTACTCCGGGTTGGCCTGGGACAGGTTGGCCGTGATGTTCCGGATCTTGTCCGCGTACGGCCGCGCAGCGCGCATGCGTTCCTGCGCCTTCCGCATCTTCGACGCCGAGACCATTTCCATGGCCTTGGTGATCTTCTTCGTGTTTTCGAAGCTCTTGATCTTGCCTCGAATTTCCTTGCCGACCGCCATGACTGTGCTCCTTCAAACGTAGGTCGTGGCGGGGCTCAGGCGAAGGACTTCTTGAAGGCGGTGATGGCGCCGGCGAGCTCTTCCTCGGCGGCCTTGTCCATCGCCTTATCCTTCTCGAGCTTGGCGAGGAGCGCGGCGTGGCTGGCTTTCAGATGCTGGTGCAGCCCGCTTTCGAAGGCGAGGACGCGCTTGACGTCGATGTCGTCGAGGTAGCCCTTGTTCACCGCGAAAAGCGTCGCGGCCATCAGGCTGATCGGCAGCGGCGAGTACTGGGGCTGCTTCAGGAGTTCCATGACGCGCGCGCCGCGGTCCAGCTGCTTGCGGGTGGCTTCATCGAGGTCCGACGCGAACTGAGCGAACGCCGCCAGTTCGCGGTACTGCGCGAGGTCGGTACGGATACCGCCCGACAGGCTCTTGATCAGCTTGGTCTGCGCAGCACCACCGACGCGAGACACCGAGATACCGGCGTTGATGGCGGGGCGGATACCGGCATTGAACAGGCTGGTTTCCAGGAAGATCTGACCGTCCGTGATCGAAATCACGTTGGTCGGCACGAACGCAGACACGTCGCCGGCCTGGGTCTCGATGATCGGCAGGGCCGTCAGCGAACCCGTCTTGCCCTTTACTTCACCCTTGGTGAACGCTTCGACGTAGTCGGCATTCACGCGGGCGGCACGCTCGAGCAGGCGGCTGTGCAGATAGAACACGTCGCCAGGGAACGCCTCGCGACCGGGCGGACGACGCAGCAGCAGCGACACCTGGCGATACGCGACGGCCTGCTTGGAGAGATCGTCGTAGATGATCAGGGCGTCCTGGCCACGATCGCGGAAGTACTCGCCCATTGTGCAGCCGGAGTAGGCCGACACGTATTGCATGGCGGCGGATTCGGACGCGGAGGCGGCGACGACGATCGTGTACTCCATGGCGCCGTTCTGTTCGAGCGCACGCACCACGTTCTTGATGGACGAAGCCTTCTGTCCGATCGCGACGTAGATGCAGGTCATGTTCTGACCTTTCTGGTTGATGATCGTGTCGATCGCCACCGCGGTCTTGCCGGTCTGGCGGTCGCCGATGATCAGCTCCCGCTGGCCGCGGCCCACGGGCACCATCGAGTCGATGGACTTCAGGCCGGTCTGCACCGGCTGGTCGACGGACTTCCGCGCGATCACACCGGGTGCGACTTTCTCGATCACGTCGGTGAGCTTGGCGTTGATCGGCCCCTTGCCGTCGATCGGCTGCCCCAGGGCGTTCACGACGCGGCCGATCAGCTCGGGGCCGACCGGCACGGACAGGATCTGCCCGGTGCACTTGACGGTGTCGCCTTCGGAGATGTGGGTGTACTCACCCAGAATCACCGCGCCGACGGAGTCACGTTCGAGGTTGAGCGCCAGGCCGAACGTATTGCCCGGAAACTCCAGCATCTCGCCCTGCATGACGTCTGAAAGACCGTGAACGCGGCAGATGCCATCGGTCACGGATACCACGGTGCCCTTCGTGCGGATGTCCGCGGAGAGCGCCAGATTCTGGATCTTGTCCTTGATCAGGTCACTGATTTCGGACGGGCTCAGGTTCTGCATGACTGTCCTCGAATGTTCAATTGCGTAGTGCGGCATCCATGGCGGCGAGACGTCCCTTGACGGACGCGTCGATCACCTCGTCGCCGACCCGGACGGTCACGCCGCCGATGAGCGCGTTGTCCACGGAGACCTGCGGCAGGATCTTCTTGCCGAAGCGTTTTTCCAGCGAGGCCACGAGTCGCGCGAGTGCGGTGTCGTCCAGCGGAAACGCTGCAGTGACGTGCGCTTCCGCCGAACCTTCTCGTGCAGCCTTGAGATCACGGAACTGCCGGGCGATCTCGGGAAGCGCCGGGAACCGGTTGTGCTCCGCGAGCGCGACCAGGAAGTTGCGCATGGCCGGGTCGATCGCCGGAACGAGCGAGGCAAAGAGATCGACCTGCTGACTGGATGAGACGCGCGGATCGGAAACGACATTGTTCATGTCGTCCGAGCCGGCGAACATGGCCAGCGAGTCGAGCGTGTCGGCCCACGCGTTCAGCGTTCCGGCATCAGCGGCCGCAGAAAACGCGGCTTCCGCATACGGACGTGCGATGGTGGAAAGCTCGGCCATGGAAGTCTCAGAGCTCCCGCGCGAGTTCGGACAGCATCGACTCGTGCACTTTTGTGTCGACTTCGCGGCGCAGGATCTTCTCTGCGCCTGCCACCGCGAGGGCAGCGACTTGATGGCGAAGAGCGTCGCGCAGTTGCGTTGCTTCCTGCTGCACTTCGGAACGGGCACCAGCGATGATGCGATCGCCCTCGGTCTTGGCGGCCAGCTTGGCCTCCTCGACGATGGCCGCGGCGCGCTTCTCCGCGGCGGCGATCACTTCCTGTGCACGGGCCCTGGCCTCGCGATCGATGTCTCCCGCACGGGATTCGGCGGAGGCAAGGTTCTGCTTGCCCTTTTCAGCGGCAGCAAGACCATCTGCGATCTTGCTGGCGCGCTCATCGAGCGCCTTCATGATGGGCGGCCATACGAGCTTCATCGTGAACCACGCCAGCACGAAGAAGACGATGGTCTGGGCGATCAGCGTTGCGTTCAGATTCACGGCTTGTTCCTCTCGAGACACACCGGCGGCATTGGGCTGGGGCGCCCGAGCCGCGTTTCGGGGAGGTCTGGATCAGCCCTTGAACGGGTTCGCAGTGGCGAACCAGAGCGCAATACCGGTCCCGATGATGAACGCCGCGTCGATCAGGCCGGCGAGCAGGAACATCTTGGTCTGCAGAGCGTTCATGAGTTCCGGCTGACGCGCGGAAGACTCGAGAAACTTGCTTCCCATGATGCCGATACCAATACAAGCGCCGAGGGCACCAAGACCGATGATGAGACCGCAGGCGAGTGCGACCAGTCCGACCATATCCATGTCTGCTCCTTGAGGGACGGTGTTGTAAATCGAAAAGTTAATGCCCTTCGTGTGCCTGGCCCAGATACACCAGCGTCAACATCATGAAGATGAAGGCCTGCAGCAACACGATAAGGATGTGGAAGATCGCCCATACCGAGCCGGCGAGGATGTGTCCGATGAATCCGAACGCCGTGGCGGAACCGCCGAGCAGCGCAATCAGGAAGAAGATGAGTTCCCCGGCGTACATGTTGCCGAACAGCCGCATGCCGAGGGAGACAGTCTTGGAGATGAACTCGATGAGGTTCAGTGCGAAGTTCGGAATCCAGAGGATCGGATTCGAGCCGAACGGGGCGCAGAAGAGTTCGTGGATGAAACCGCCCACGCCCTTGATCTTGAAGTTGTAGTAGATCATCAACATCAGCACACCGATGGCGATGCCCAGTGTGCCGTTGAGGTCGGCTGTGGGCAGCGGTCGGGTGTACTCGAAGCCCAGGGCGTGCCCGAGGGTCGGAATCCAGTCGACCGGCAAGAGGTCGATGGCATTCATCAGCACGACCCAGCAGAACACTGTGAGCGCCATCGGTGCGATGAAACTCCTATCGCCGTGGATGATGCTCTTCGCCTGTCCGTCGACCATTTCGACAAGGAACTCTACCGCGGCCTGGAGCCTGCCTGGCACCCCGGAAGTCGCCTTCTTGGCAACGCTTCGCAGGAACAGGATGACGATCAAACCCGTCAGGATCGAGAAGAAGAGCGTGTCGTAGTGGACGTTCGTGATATCGAACAGTCCGTGCTGCTTGCCCGCCGCCAGATGATGGAGGTGATGGACGACATACTCTGAGGCGGTGGGTGCGTGACCTTCGGCTGCCATTTTCAGTCAGTCGGACAATATAAGGGCGACCCAATACGACAGAGTCGCCGCGATGTAAGTACTCAACATGGGCAAGGCGGCGATCTCATTCTGGAACCGGTTGAAAATTACCACCATTACGCCGATGGTAATGCCGACCCTCGAAAGCTCGCCCAACCCGTGAATCCACAAGACCTGCATCGGTGATGCAGTGCGTGCAGAAGCGACTCTCAGCGAATAAGGCAGACCCGCAATCAAGCAGAGCAAGCCTCCGATCAGCGCTGAGAGAGCCGCCTTCGTGTCGGAGAACGCGTAAAACCCGAGGGAGCCCACTACGGCAATCCCGAGTTGCAGTACCAAAACCCGGAAGATTGTTTGGCTCACAGCGGTTGCAGCCGCACGAAAGGCCGAGAGTTTAGTGGAGTTTTCTCCGGGCTGTCAAAGCTTTGACGCGACGCACAAAAGGAACGTCATCGTCGGAGCCTCGCGAGCAGCCCATCCAGTTGATCCAGGGAACCGTACTCGATCATCAACTTGCCGCGGCCGTTTCGCTTGGAGCTGATCTTCACGGCCGTGCCGAGCAGATCGGACAGCTCCTCCTCCAGGCCTGCGATATCCCGGTCAGGTGCCGCCTTGGATTGCTTTGCGCCCTGGGAATGGCCTGCCGCGGCGCGAGCGGCCAGCGTTTCCGCCTCTCGTACGGACAGCCCCTTCGCGGAGATCTGGTCGGCCAGTTCGAGCTGTTGGTGCGTGGGCAACCCGAGCAGAGCACGGGCGTGCCCCATTTCCAGGCGGCTGTCGGTCAACATCTGGCGCAGCGCCGCTGGAAGCTGCAGGAGTCGCAGCAGATTGGTCACCGCGCTCCTGGACCGCCCGACCGCTTCGGCGGCGGACTGGTGCGTCATGCCGAATTCGTCGATGAGCCGCTGGATGCCACCCGCCTCTTCGATCGCGTTGAGATCCTCGCGCTGGATGTTCTCGAT
The DNA here is from genome assembly GCA_001464895.1 of Betaproteobacteria bacterium Ga0077532. Lineage (GTDB taxonomy): Bacteria > Pseudomonadota > Gammaproteobacteria > Burkholderiales. Next base: position 206,431 of record LNEE01000062.1, on the reverse strand, counting down.
GAGGGCCATGGCCAGTGCGGCGTCGTCACGGACGTGCCGGATCAGCACGGGGACCTCTCGGAGGCCAGCTAGGGCCGCAGCTCGCCAGCGCCGCTCTCCGGCAATGATTTCGTACCGGTCTTCACCCACAGGGCGGGCAATGATCGGTTGAATGAGCCCCTGGGAGCGAATTGAGTCGGCAAGTTCTTCGATGGCCGCTGCATCGATCTGACTTCTCGGCTGGTACTTGCCCGGTTGTAGTGCAGACACCGGCAGATCTGCCAGTCTTTCCGGGGAGCCTGAGGGATTGTCTCCGCCAAGGAGCGCATCGAGACCGCGACCAAGACCGCGTGGTTTTGCCATGGGACTCACTCCACTTTCGATTGACGGGACACGACCTCCCCCGCGAGGGCCAGGTACGCAAGTGCGCCCTTGGACTGCCGGTCGTATGCCAGGACGGGGATGCCATGGCTGGGTGCCTCGGCAAGCCGGATATTCCGGGGAATCACCGTGCGATAGACCTTGTCACCGAAATGCTGCTGCAGCTGATCCGAGACTTGCTGGCCCAGCGTGTTCCGAGGGTCGAACATCGTGCGTAGAAGTCCGTCGATCTCCAGATGCGGGTTGAGATTGGCGCGGACCTTCTTGATCGTATTGACGAGATCCGACAACCCTTCAAGTGCGTAGTATTCGCATTGCATGGGGATCATTACGGCATCGGAAGCGCAAAGAGCGTTTACAGTCAAGAGGTTAAGTGCTGGTGGGCAGTCGATCAGGATGAAGTCGTACTCGTCGCGGATCTCTGCAAGAGCTGTCTTCAAGCGTGCTTCGCGATGGGAAAGCTCGACCATTTCCACCTCGGCACCCGCCAATTCCCTATTTGCAGGCAGGACGTCGTAGGCACCTTTTGGAGACTTCACGCGGACCGCGGAAGCCGACCTCGTCCCCAGCAGGACCTGATAGATGGTCGCGGTGAGCGAGCGCTTGTCGATTCCGCTCCCCATCGTCGCGTTTCCCTGGGGATCAAGGTCGAGAAGCAGAACTCGCTTCCCTGCCGTGGCAAGGCTTGCGCCAAGGTTGACGCTGGTGGTGGTCTTCCCGACTCCACCTTTCTGGTTGGTGATCGCCAGCACGCGGCCCATCGTGGTTCTACCCCTGGTTGCGAACGTGGTGCATGAAAATGAGGTGACGCTCGGCGTCGACGTCAGGTACCCGTATTGGAATGACGCGATCGCATAGGAAATCCTTGGGGAGTGCGTCGAGTTCGTCCTTCGGCAGCCTTCCCTTCATGGCGATCAAGTTGCCGCGCGGCTTGACCAGATGGCCCGCCGTTCGGACGAAGTCACCAAGACTTGAGTAAGCACGCGAGACGACTGCATCGAAGTTCTCTGTGGGTCGAAAGCTTTCGATCCTCGATTGCCGCACGTCTACGTTCTGAAGCGCCAGTTCGGCAACCGCCTGGGCGGCAAACGCGGTCTTCTTCTGGTTGCTATCGACGAGAGTCCAGTGCTGGTGTGGCTTTGCAATGGCAACCGGCAAGCCCGGAAATCCCGGACCGCATCCGACATCCACGACCCGCTCTCCCTGAACGTGCGGCGCCAGGGACAGCGAGTCGAAGAGGTGCAGCGCGATCCATTCGTCACGCGTCCGAAGAGCCGTCAGGTTGTACACCGAGTTCCACTTTGCCAGCAGATCCAGCAGCGCTACGAGCTTGAGAATCGCTTCGTCCGTAAGCAGCACACCCAGAGTGTTTGCTCCGGATAGAAGCCGATCGTGTTCCGTCGGGGTCACTGCGAGAGTGCTGAAGGTGCGTCGGATTGGGTGGCCCCCGATGGGTCCATTTTCCGAGCCCGCCGGAGATGGACGCGCAGGAGCGAAAGTGCCGCCGGCGTGACGCCTGATATCCGGCTTGCCTGACCCAACGTCTCTGGTCGGTGCTTGTTCAGCTTCTGCTGAACCTCGTTCGAAAGGCCACGCACGTCTCGATAGTCCACCGTCTCCGGCAATGGGAGATCGACATCGGTTTCCCTGCGAGCGACTTCCTGGTGCTGGCGATCGATGTACCCCTGATACTTGATCTGGATCTCGACCTGTTCCGCCACAGCAGGATCACGGACCGCCGTTCCCGGTGCCACCACGGCCATCAGTTCGGGATACGAAATCCCAGGGCGTCGCAGCAGCTCTTCCGCCGTCGCTTCTCGTTCGAGCGGCTGGCCCAGCAGCTGGTGCAGACCGGCGGTATCGATCAGCTTGGGATTGCAACAGAAATGCCGCAAACGCTGTCGCTCCAGCTCGATGGCTTCCTGCTTTTCCTGAAATCGCTGCCAGCGGACGTCGTCGACGAGTCCTAATCGATGGCCTACTGCAGTGAGCCGCAGGTCAGCATTGTCTTCGCGCAAGCTCAGCCGATGCTCGGCCCGGCTTGTGAACATTCGGTAAGGTTCGGTGACACCACGGGTGACGAGGTCGTCGACGAGCACCCCGAGGTAGGCCTGTGCACGCGTGGGATACCACGCGGCTTCTCCGGCACTCTTTAAGGCGGCATTGAGGCCCGCGAGCAGGCCCTGGGCGGCGGCTTCTTCATAGCCCGTGGTCCCGTTGATCTGGCCTGCAAAGAACAAACCCTCGATCGCCTTGCTTTCCAAGCTGGCCCGCAGGGCGCGCGGATCGAAATAGTCGTACTCGATCGCGTAGCCTGGCCTGGTGAGGTGAGCTTGCTCCAACCCGCGAATTGAGTGGATCAGCTTGATCTGCACGTCGTACGGCAGGCTTGTAGAGACGCCGTTCGGATAGTACTCATGGGTGGTCAGGCCTTCCGGTTCGAGGAAAACCTGGTGCGCCGTTCGGTCTGCAAACCGCGTGACCTTGTCTTCGATGGACGGGCAGTAACGCGGCCCGACACCCTCGATGATTCCGGTGAACATGGGCGACCGGTCAAGACCACCGCGAATGATCTCGTGGGTACCTTCATTCGTGTGCGTGATCCAGCATGGTCGCTGTTCTGGATGCATCCCGCGTGAGCCAACGAAGGAGAACACGGGCGCTGGATCATCGCCAGGCTGGACAGTCATGACCGAGAAATCGATAGACCGGCCGTCTAGTCGGGGAGGGGTGCCGGTCTTCAGGCGCCCGACCGGCAGGTTCAGCTCTCTCAGACGATGTGCCAATGTGGCCGAGGGGGGATCCCCTGCCCTGCCGGCCGCGTAGTTCGCGAGTCCAACGTGAATCACTCCCGCCAGGAAGGTCCCGGCAGTGAGGACGACACTGTCCGCGGCGAAAGTGATCCCGAGCTGTGTCCTTATTCCGGCCACTCGATCCCCCTGCAGGATCACGTCGTCGACGGCTTGCTGGAATATCGAGAGATTCGGCTGACCCTCCAGCCGGGACCGAATCGCCGCCCGGTAGAGAACGCGATCGGCCTGCGCGCGGGTTGCCCTGACTGCAGGGCCCTTGCTTCCGTTCAGGATCCGGAACTGGATGCCTGCTTCGTCCGTGGCAATGGCCATGGCCCCACCGAGCGCGTCGATCTCGCGGACGAGGTGCCCTTTCCCGATGCCGCCAATGGACGGATTGCATGACATCTGCCCAAGGGTTTCGATGCTGTGCGTCAGCAGCAAGGTGCGGCGACCCATGCGAGCAGCCGCGAGCGCTGCTTCGGTGCCGGCATGGCCACCCCCAACAACAATTACGTCGAAACGGTCCTGATACGACATGGGTCGGGTCCCTCGAAACGGGAGGTGATGATAGGCGAAGGCGCGCTGCGGCACGAACAACGTTTCACGTGAAACATAGCGACGCGCTATTTCCCGATGCAGAAGCTGCGGAAGATATCTCCAAGAAGATCGTCTGCTGTCCGCGAACCCGTGATCTCTCCCAGCCGAGCCTCCGCGTACCGAAGCTCCTCAGCGAGGAATTCCACCTCGTCCCGCAAGGTTGCGGCGACATCAAGGTGCTCTTTGCACCGCCTGAGTGCCTCAAGGTGACGGGAGCGGGCCATGAACACCCCCTCTCCGTGCAGCCCACTGCGGCCAACAGCTTCCAGCAAAGCTTCCTTAAGCAGATCAACGCCGGCTCCGGTCTTCGCAGAGATCGCAATCTCTCGGCCCCCGTTCAGTGCCAGCCAGCCCACCCTTTCGTCGCGCAGATCCGCTTTGTTGCGAATCCTGATCATTGGGATATCACCCAAGTCATCCTTCAACCACTGGTTCAAGGCGGCGTCGTCACGTCCGTCAGAAACACGGACAACGAGGTCTGCCTGCCGGGCGGCCGTTCTCGCGCGATCCATGCCTATCCGCTCGACCTCGTCTCCCGCATCTCGCAATCCGGCCGTGTCCGTGAAGTGAAACGGCACGTCGGAAATCATGATGCTCTCCCGAACCAGGTCGCGCGTGGTCCCAGGAACCGCGGTCACAATCGCGATCGAGTCCCCAGCAAGAGCATTCAAGAGGCTCGATTTTCCGACATTCGGTTCACCCAGAAGTACGACTCTGGCGCCGTCTCGAAGCAACCGACCCTGCCCTGCCTGACGGATCAGCTCAGCAACGCTGTCGCGTTGCTCAACGATCTGCTCTACGACTCGATAGGTCGAGAGGACATCGATGTCCTCTTCAGGGAAGTCCAGAGAAGCCTCGACGAGCACTCGAAGTGCGACCAAGCGTTCGCGCAGCGTGTCGATGCGCCTGGAGAAGTCACCCTCGAGAGATCGCAGTGCGCTCCGGGCGGCTGCCCGGGTGCTGGCGTCGATGAGATCGGCGACTGCTTCCGCCTGAGCAAGATCGAGCTTCCCATTGAGGAAGGCGCGCTCGGTGAACTCGCCGGCCCGCGCAGCCCTCGCGCCGAGTTCAATACATCGTTCCAGCATCGCCGCCAGCACCACCGGACCCCCATGGCACTGGAACTCGACCACGTCCTCGCCGGTGTAGGAGTTCGGCCCAGGAAACGCGATCACCAGGCCGCGGTCGATCGGCGCCCCATCGGAGTCGCTGAATCTGGCCAGTACAACCCGCCTCGGCACTACCGTGGCGCCCGCGACGCTCTCAGCGATGAGAAGACTCTGCGGCCCCGACACTCTGACGACACCAACGGCGCCTCGACCCGGTGCCGTCGCGATGGCCGCTATGGTGTCAGCGCTTCTGGGCTCCAAGACCCGATTGCTCCAACTGGCGCGTGATGTACCACTGCTGCCCGATCGACAGAATGTTGTTCACCAACCAGTAGAGCACCAGACCCGCGGGGAAGAAGAAGAAGAAGATGCTGAAGGCAACAGGCATGATCTTCATCACTTTGGCTTGAATCGGATCGGGCGGCTCCGGATTCAGGCGGCTCTGAATGATCATGCTGATGCCCATCAAGACCGGAAGAATGTAAAACGGGTCCGGGCTCGAGAGGTCCTTGATCCAGAGTGCGAACGGCGCCTGGCGCATCTCCACGCTGCCGAGAAGCACCCAATAGAGGGAGATGAAAACCGGGATCTGGATCACGATCGGGAGACACCCCCCGAGCGGATTGATCTTCTCGGTCTTGTACAACTCCATCATGGCCTGATGGAGTTTCTGACGATCATCGCCGTGAATTTCCTTGAGCTTCTGAAGCTTCGGCGCCATCACCCGCATCTTCGCCATCGACTTGTAGGACGCTGCCGAGAGCGGGAAGAACAGACCTTTGATGAGAATGGTCAGCAGGATGATCGTGACACCCCAGTTCTGAACCACCCACGTATGGATGTTGCTGAGCAGCCAGAAAAGCGGCGTGGCAATCACAGTCAGCCAACCGTAATCGACGGTCAGTTGAAGCCCCTCTGCCAACGCCTCGAGATTCTTTTGCTCCTGGGGCCCGACGTAGAGGGGAACATCCACCTCCCACTGCCCATCCTTCAATTTGGCGGACGTGATTAGGCCTGCGGCAAACAGGCCGCCATCGAGGCTCCGCGTGAAGAATTCCCGCTTCTCCCCTGGTGGCGGGAACCACGCGCTGACGAAGTAATGTTGTACGACGCCAATCCAACCGTCGTCCGCAGACTTGGAATGGGTTGCCTTCCCCTTCGCCACGTCGCTGAAACCAACCTTCTGATACTTGTCAGCATGAGTGTAGACGGCGATTCCGGTGTAAGTGGGCACCCACCTTGAACCCCCGACAGGAGACTTCTCATCGCGTACCAGTTGATAGTAGGCCGACGGCGCGGGCGCGGTAGGGGCCAGCCCCGACACAACCTGTGTCGTGCGAATGACGTACTCCCCACGACGGACGGTATAGCGCTTCGTCAGAACAACCCCTGCGTCCGTGGGGGGCGATCTGAGCTCGATACTGACCTCGTCCTGACCATCCTGAAGCTTTGCTTCGCGTACTGTCCCTGAATACTGCGTCTTGTGGTTCGGCATCCCTGCGCCGAGGAGACCCGTCTGCGCGACGTATGTGTGCTCACCGCCGGTCTCGAGGAGTACGAATGGCTTGGATGGATCCAGGGTGTCGCCATGCTTCAAGAGCACCGTCTTTCGGACATCTCCACCCAGCAGACTGATCTCGACCTGCATGAGGTCGGTCTCGAGCCTGACCACTTCTGTCGTCGTGGCAAGAGCCGACGCCGGCACCACCGATCCACCGACCGGAGAGGCACCCAGCGCCTTGTCCTCGCCAGGGTTCGATGTTGTCGCAGCAGGCACATCACCAGGAACCGAATCGATCGGGCTTCCAGATTGTGTCGCGGCTGCAGGTGTCCTCGCTGTCTGCTCGCTGTACCACTTCTCCCCCAGAAGGAAGAGCGATACGCAAAACACAACAAGGGAGACGAGGCGGAGAGATTCCATGGAGTCTTCTAGTCCCGGGGAACCGGGTCATGTCCCCCGACACACCAGGGGTGACACCGGGCTAACCGATGGATCGTGAGCCAGACACCGCGCCAAGCCCCGTGTCGGGTCAAGGCTTCGATGGCGTAGGCTGAACAGGAAGGAGAAAAACGACAGGCCGACGCCAGCCAAGGGCTCACCAGATATCGGTACCCTTTAACGCCTGCAATCAGAATCCTAGCAATCACGGGGTACTCAGGAACAACTTCGTGAGCTCCTGGGACGCCTCATGGAGCAGTTTCGGGTCAGGACGTGCCTTCAGTCTGACCACAAAATCAAAAGGTTGCGTCTTTTCCGGTTGGATTCGATAGGCTTCCCGTACCAACCGCTTGAGACGGTTGCGGTACACGCCATTCCCAGCGATCCGCTTCGAAACAACCATTCCGAGACAGGCGATCTGACCGCTTTTCGCGATCCGATAGACCACAAAGTACTTCCCTGTCTTGCGTTGCCCTGTACGAAAAGCGCGCTCGAAAGCCGCCGCTCCGCGCAAACGTCGGTCGGCTGGAAGTCGAAAACCCGGTGAGGCCCGATTCGCCTCAGACGGCGAGTCTGGTGCGTCCCTTGGCCCGGCGAGCATTGATGACCGCGCGTCCGGCCTTGGTTCTCATGCGGATACGAAACCCGTGCGTTCTCTTGCGACGAGTCACTGAAGGCTGGTAGGTCCGTTTCATGGCTATCCCCGAAAAAGCCTCAAATTAGACACTTGCGCGCGACTCCGTGTCAATTGCGGAAATCGATTGGCCGAGTACCTGTGGATAACTCCGGGCCCCGTTGGTAGACTCTCGTCCCTTCCTCGCTTCCCTCTCCGTCTGACCAAGCTAGCCGCGAGAGCCGACCCGACTCCAATGTCAGACCTCTGGGAAACCTGTCAACAGGAGCTGCGACGCCTCCTTCCGGAACAACAGTTCCAGACATGGATACGGCCGCTCGCCGCCCAGCAGGTGGAAGAGATGCTGGTTCTGACGGCACCCAATCGGTTTGTCCTCGAATGGGTACGTGACAAGTTTCTGAAATCCATCGAGGAGTCGGTCAAGCGGATAAGCGACGGTACGACAGCCGTCAGCCTGGCATTGGCATCCAGACCAGCCACCTCCCGCGCTCGCCGGCAGGTGGAGGACAGTCCAGCACTCGCAGCAACAGCCACGGCAGTCACACCACCGGATATAGCTCCGGCGAGGGAGCGCGGGCGTCTGAATCCCCTCTTCTCTTTCGACAATTTCGTGACGGGCAAAGCGAATCAGCTGGCGCGCGCTGCTGCGCTTCAGGTAGCTGAGCATCCAGGCACCGCCTACAACCCGCTATTCGTTTACGGCGGCGTAGGCTTGGGGAAGACGCATCTGATACATGCGATCGCCAATCTGGTGCTTCAAAGAAATCCATCGGCGAACGTTCGGTACTCCCATGCGGAACAGTACGTGTCCGACGTCATTCGCGCGTATCAACACAAGTCGTTCGACGCCTTCAAAAAGTTCTACCACTCGCTGGATCTCCTGCTCATCGACGACATCCAGTTCTTCAGCGGAAAGAGCCGTACGCAGGAAGAGTTCTTCTACGCTTTCAATGCGCTCATCGATGCGCATCGGCAGGTGATCATCACCTGCGACAGCTACCCGAAGGAGATCTCGGGGATGGAGGACCGCCTCATCTCTCGGTTCGGTTGGGGGCTGACTGTCGCCATCGAACCGCCCGAACTGGAAATGCGAGTGGCAATCCTGTTGAAGAAGGCGGAGGTTGAGCGCATCCCCTTGTCCGAAGATGTCGCGTTCTTCATCGCGACACATATCCAGTCGAACGTTCGGGAACTGGAAGGGGCACTCAAGCGCGTGGTGGCCTACTGCCGGTTTGCGAGCCTGCCAATCGTCATCGACTCTGCTCGCGACGCGCTACGAGACCTGCTAGCCGTCCAGACCCGCCAGATCTCCGTCGACAACATCCAGAAGACCGTGGCTGACTACTACAAGGTCAAGGTCGCGGAGATGTTCTCGAAGAAGCGGTCGCGCACCGTGGCCAGGCCGCGGCAGATGGCCATGGCATTGGCCAAGGAACTGACTTCACTGAGCCTGCCAGACATCGGCGACGCCTTCGGTGGTCGCGACCACACAACCGTGCTTCACGCCTGCAGAAAGATCGCCGAGCTGCGTTCACTGGATGCCGATATGGCCCGCGACTTCGATGCACTTATACAAATCCTGCGGGGATAACCTGGGGATGCATTGTGAACAACTCGATTTTTCTAGGCCTGGGCAGGAACCATGCACAATCCACCCACTGCTTGTCCCCAGCGACAGCTCAGGCGATGGCGTCAAACAATCCCGAATGCTTTCAGCAGTCTGAAGAGTTATCCACAGATTCGGGCCCCCTTCATCGATTCTCATCATTCATATAAACCATGAAGAATCTAAACATCGAACGCGATGTGTTGATGAAACCGCTTCAGTCGGTCACTGGGGTGGTGGAACGACGTCAGACGTTGCCCATTCTCTCGAACGTGCTGATCGAAGCTCGGGAGGGAAAGCTCGTCCTTCTCGCCACCGATCTGGAAATCCAGGTCAGTGCAGACGTCCCGGGAATAGAGCCCGATCCGGATTTCTCGGTGACGGTTTCTGCCAAGAAGCTCCTCGACATCCTTCGCGCATTGCCGGAGCAATCGAATCTGGTGCTCGAACCGAAGGACAGCAAGGTGCTGCTGAAAGCGGGTAGAAGTCGCTTCAGCCTGCAGACGCTCCCACCGGCGGACTTTCCCCGATTGGCAAACGGCCAGACACCCACGGCCGAATTCAGTCTGAGTCAACGACAACTCCGTGACCTGCTCGGACTCACGCAGTACGCCATGGCCCAGCAGGACATCCGCTACTACCTGAACGGCATGCTGATGGAAGTGGCGAACACTGAACTCACTCTCGTCGCCACCGATGGCCATCGGCTGGCCTACGTTCAGAAGGTACTCGAGAACAGCTACGTGCCGGATCAGGTGATCCTGCCCCGTAAAGCCGTGCTGGAGCTATCCCGGCTGCTCTCGGACTCGGACGATCCGATCCTCGTGAGCATCATGCCGAACCAGGTGAAGTTCTCGCTTCCCGGAATCGAACTGGTGACGAAGGTAATCGATGGCACCTTCCCACCCTACGGCAGAGTCATTCCGCAGAATTACCAACGCAGGATCGAGCTGGATCGCGGCGTCCTGCAGCACGCTTTGCAGCGGGCAGCCATTCTTTCCAACGAGAAGTTCCGCGGCGTCCGGTGGATCCTCTCCCCCGGCAGTCTCAAGATCGTCTGCACTAACACCGAGCAGGAAGAGGCCGAGGAAGAGCTCGAAGTCGACTACGACGGCGAGAGCCTGGATATCGGTTTCAACATCACCTATGTCCAGGATGTGCTGGGCAATGTCGACTCCTCGAAGATCATCTGCGAGTTCGGTGATGCCAACAGCAGCATGTTGCTCTCGATGGAAGGTCGATCGGATTTCAAGTACGTCGTGATGCCCATGCGCATCTGATGCGCGACACAGGACACCCCCAGGACATGGAAGACCAGAACGACTACAACGCGGACAGCATCAAGATGCTGAAAGGCCTGGAGGCCGTCCGCAAGCGCCCCGGGATGTACATCGGCGACACCAGTGATGGCACGGGGCTCCACCACATGGTGTTCGAGGTGGTGGACAACGCCATCGACGAAGCGCTCGCTGGCCATTGCGACGAGATCAAGGTCGTCATCCACTCCGACAACTCCATCAGCGTGATGGACAACGGACGCGGCATTCCGACCGACATCAAGCACGACGACGAATTCACGCGCTCCGCGGCCGAGATCGTGATGACCGAGTTGCACGCGGGCGGCAAGTTCGACTCGAATTCCTACAAGGTGTCCGGTGGTCTGCACGGCGTGGGTGTGTCCGTCGTGAACGCCCTGTCCGACTGGTTGAAGCTCACCATCCGTCGCAACGGGAAGACGTACGCGATGGAGTTCCGCCAGGGCGCCCGCGTCGAGCCCTTGAAGGTGATCGGGGAAACCCAGAAACGCGGCACGGAGGTTCATTTCCTCGCGTCGATCGAGACCTTCGGGTTGATCGAGTACCACTGGGACATTCTCGCGAAACGGTTGCGCGAGCTTTCTTTCCTGAACAACGGGGTGAAGATCAAGCTCGTGGATCACCGGGTCGAGAAGGAGGAGGACTTCGCCTTCTCCGGCGGTGTGCGCGGCTTCGTGGAGTACATCAACCGTTCCAAGTCGGTGTTGCACTCCCACATCTTCCATGCGGTGGGCGAGCGAGAAGGGATCACGGTCGAAGTCTCGATGCAGTGGAACGACTCTTACGCAGAACAGGTGCTCTGCTTCACGAACAACATTCCGCAGCGCGATGGTGGTTCACACCTGACGGGCCTGCGGGCAGGCATGACGCGAACGATCACGAAGTACATCGTCGCTCACGAGATCGACAAGCGCGCGAAGATCGAGATCACCGGTGACGACATGCGGGAAGGTCTCACCTGTGTCCTCTCGGTGAAGGTGCCGGACCCCAAGTTCTCCTCGCAGACCAAGGACAAGCTCGTCTCGTCGGAAGTCAGGCCCGTGGTCGAGGAGGCCGTTTCCAAGGCCCTGGAAGACTGGCTGCTCGAACGTCCAACAGAGGCCAAGATCATCGTCGGCAAGATCGTCGATGCGGCTCGGGCTCGCGAAGCGGCGCGGAAAGCCCGCGAGTTGACCCGTAGGAAAGGCGTCATGGACGGCCTCGGCCTTCCCGGAAAACTGGCCGACTGTCAGGACAAGAATCCCGCGAACTGCGAGCTCTACCTGGTCGAGGGCGATTCCGCGGGCGGGTCGGCGAAGCAGGGTCGGGACCGCAAGTTTCAGGCGGTGCTCCCGCTCAAGGGCAAGATCCTCAACGTGGAACGGGCTCGGATCGACAAGATCGTGTCGTCCCAGGAGATCGCGACGCTGATCACGGCGTTGGGTACCGGCATCCGGACCGGTGCAGACGTCGAGGACTACAACCCCGACAAGCTGCGATACCACCGCATCATCATCATGACCGACGCGGACGTCGACGGCTCTCATATCCGGACTCTGCTGCTCACGTTCTTCTATCGTCAGATGCCCGAGCTCGTGGAACGGGGGCACATCTACATCGCGCAGCCTCCGCTCTACAAGGTCAAGCACGGCCGACAGGAGCGCTATCTCAAGGACGATCACGAGTTGAAGGAATACCTGCTGCGTCTGGCACTCGATGACGCGCAGTTGCATCCCTCGGCAGACGCCCCACCGCTCAGTCGTGAAGCCCTCGAGGGTCTGGCGCGCGAGCAGTTCCTGAGCGATGCCGTGACCGAGCGTCTCGCTCGTCGGATGGATCCAGCTTTCCTGCACGCGCTCGAGATGGGTGTACAGCTCGACCTTTCTACCGCGACGAGCGCCATGGCCACCGCCGAGCGTCTGCGAGCGGCATTGCTGAACAGTGGCGACATCCGGGTCGATGTCGTCGAGGACACGCTCACCGACACGAGCCTCCTGCGCATCGTCCGTCGGTTGCACGGGATCGATCGGCTGACCACGGTCGACCGGGATTTCGTCGAGAGTGGCGAGTACCAACAGATTCACAAGACAGCGGAACTCGTGCACGGACTTCTGGGCGAGGGCGCCCGCATCGTGAAGGGCAATGATCAGCGCCCTGTCACGGCTTTCCGTCCCGCGTTGGAATGGTTGCTCGCCGAGGCGAAGCGATCGGTGTCGACGCAGCGCTACAAGGGTCTCGGCGAGATGAACCCCGATCAGCTGTGGGAAACGACGATGGACCCCAGCTCCCGTCGCCTTCTTCGCGCGCAGATCGAGGACAGCATCGCGGCAGACGAGATCTTCACCACGCTGATGGGCGACATCGTCGAACCGCGCCGCGCCTTCATCGAGAGCAATGCGTTGGGTGTCAGAAACCTGGACGTGTGACCGCCGTCACGGCGGAGTCGCTTCCTGCTGACCTGGGCTCCGCCGCCTGGTGTCAGTGGTTTCCGCGATCCGTGGAAAGCGCGTTCATCGTGTGGACGGGTAGTTTGCAGTCCAACGCGTCGTCCACCACTGCTCGAGCGTGAATCATCGGTGCCATCGACTGCACGCCCCCGAAGATGGTGGCGAAAGCGACATCGGCTGCATCCCGGCCGGTGCCGAAACGCACCAGACCCATGGGAATAGCCGTACCTGACGGCTCGAAGATGTACCAACGGTCGCCCAGGTAGGCTTCCACGTAGGCATGGAAGTCCGGCGGTCCCAGCATGGGGTCGGCGCCGTAGTCGGTGCCGGTCGCAAAGCGCGCCGGGATGTTCACCGCCCGACACAGGGCAATCATCAGATGGGCGAAGTCCCGACAGACACCCACCTGCTCTATGAGCGTGTCGACGGCGGACGTGTTCGAGTTCGAGGTGTTGGACGTGAACGTCACGTGCCGCCGCACCCAGTCCTGGATCGCCAGAACCCGACTGTAGCCTTGCCACATGCCGCCGAACTCGTTGATGGCGAGCTTGACGAGGCGGTCCGACTGACAATAGCGGCTGGGATAGATGTACCCGAGGACGTCGGGCGGAAGGTTCCGGATCGGCACTTCCGGGATCTGCTGGGGATCTGCCACATGGTGCGTCAAATCCACAGTCGCCGAGTACGAAAGGGTCAGAGGGCCCGGGTCAGCGCGGAGCCGTAGGTAACGGTTGCCGGTTACCGGATCCAGATGCATGTGCGGTTCGACAGACTGGTTCAACTCGAGCCGCTCCGAAGAGATCACCTGGCTCGGCGTCAGTGCGGCGTGAATGTTGAAGATGAAGTCGGCGCCGAAGACGTCGACCTCGTAGCGGAGATCGACGCGCATCTCGATACGGATCATCGCAACCACCAGAAAGGCAGCGTGATCGAGGGATGGACCGATTGAGTTGTCATGCGCGCAGTATGCGCGCTCGGCAGGCGAGACGTGGTGAACGGCTGCCCTGATGGCGGCCACGTGACACCAGGGGTAACGTGAAATCAGGCGATGCAGAAAGCGGTCGCGGGCCGACCGTGTGTTCAGCCAGCGGTCTTGCGACGGCTCGTCGGTTTCGGTTTCTCGCTCTCGCCTTCGACCGCCTTTGCGCGAGCATTCGCTCTTGGCGCAAACTCGAACCCGACCTTGCCGTCTGCCCCGCGGACGAGGAACGCGGAGAACGGTCTGCCTTTCTTGGAAATGAATCGATGCAGCAGATCGGTCTTGCCGGTCTCGAGAAGCTTGCGGACCTGCTCGGGTTCGATCGAGCGCTGCAGGATGATCTTCCCCGAGCGGAAGTCGCAGGACCGTTCGGCTCCCACTGATTTCTCGCAGACGTACGCCATGCCATGGTCGTACACCGCGGACCCGCACTTCGGGCAGGCACCCAGACTGGTCTGCCCGCTGAAATCGACGGCTTCCTGGTCGCCATCGCTGGTCGGCGACGACTGCCCGAAGTCGAACTCGACCGTGAAATCGTCCTTCAATCTGAGCATTGCCGCGAAAGCGCGGCCCATCCGGCTTCGGAAACCTTGCAGCGGTCCGATCGCACGCTCGGTGAAGAGCGTTTCCATCTCGTGCCCTTCCATCCGGCGACTCGCGATCACCTTCCACAGCGAGAAATCGCACTTCTGACAGGCGAACTTCTTGTAGTTCTCTATGACCGTACCACCGCATTTCGGGCACGGTGTACCCAGCGTCGAGATCGGTTCGTCGGACAGCGTTCCCTGCTTCACGCGGTCCACGAGGTCCTTCGTGGTGGCCATGATGTGATGCATGAAGTCGGTACGCTTCAGGAGTCCCTGCTCCATCTGCTTGAGCTTGTACTCCCACTCTCCGGTCAGTTCCGGGGACCGCAATTCGTCGATGCCGAACTTGTCGAGGGCGTAGAGCAGGTCGAACGCCTTGGCGGTGGGAATCAACTCGCGGCCCTCGCGGACCAGGTACTCCTCCGTCAGCAGGCCTTCGATCACCGCAGCACGTGTCGCAGGCGTGCCAAGACCCTTTTCGCTCATCGCAGCCCGAAGATCCTCGTCTTCGACCAGCTTGCCCGCCCCTTCCATCGCGGAAAGCAGCGTTGCTTCCGTGAACCGCGCCGGTGGCTTCGTGACATGCGCTCGGGTTTCCACGTGCGCCGCGATCGCTTTGCCATCCTTCACGGGGGCGAGGGAGCCCTCGTCGCCTTCCGCCGCTTCCTTTCCATAGACCTCTAGCCAGCCAGCATTCACGAGAATGCGCCCTTCGGTCTTGAACGGTTCGCCTTCGACGCGCGTGATGCGCGTGGTGACGAGATGTTCCGCCGACGGGAAGAAAACGGCCAGGAACCGCTTCACCACCATGTCGTACAACTTCTGCTCGACTTCCGAAAGATGCTTGGGCGCATCGAGCGTGGGGATGATGGCGAAGTGGTCGGAGATCTTCTCGTTGTTGAAGATGCGCTTGTTCGGGCGCACCCAGCCTTCCTGAAGAACGCGTCCGGCCAACGTCGAATAGCCGGCGATGAGCGAGTTCGAGAGACCGCCCTTCAGCATTTCCATCGTGCTGCGGACCGTGGGACCGTAGTCCTCGGGCAGCGCCCGCGCGTCGGTCCGCGGGTAGGTGAGTACCTTGTGCTTCTCGTAGAGGGCCTGGGCGAGCGACAGCGTCATCTTCGCCGAGAAGCCGAACCGGCTGTTCGCCTCGCGTTGCAGACTGGTGAGGTCGTACAGAAGGGGCGGCGCCTGCGTCGTGGGCTTCGACTCTTCCGTGACCGTGCCGGGCTTGCCGATGCACTTGGCGGTGATCTCGTCGGCGCGGGCCTTGTCCCAGATCCGTTCCGCTCGGACATCGGGGTCGTCGGCCTTGGTGGTGCGTTCGAAATTCTCGTCGAACCAGCGACCGGGATACTCACCCCCGCCGCTTTCGAACGTGCCGTTCACTTCCCAGTAGTCCCGGGCCCGGAACGCCTTGATGCGCCGCTCGCGTTCCACCAGCACCGCCAGCGTGGGGGTCTGCACGCGTCCGACGGTGGTCTTGTAGAAGCCACCGTCCTTGCTGTTGAACGCGGTCATCGCGCGCGTGCCGTTGATTCCCACCAGCCAATCGGACTCGCTGCGGCAGGTTGCGGCGTCGGCAAGCGGTTGCATCGAAGCGTCGTCGCGCAAGGAAGCGAAACCATCGCGGATCGCCGCCGGTGTCATCGATTGCAGCCAGAGGCGCTCGATGGGCTTGTCGGTCCGGGCGTGTTGCACGATGTACCGGAAGATGAGTTCACCCTCGCGGCCGGCGTCGCAGGCATTCACCAGACCGACGATGTCCTTGCGTTTGATGAGCCGCGTGAGGAGCTTCAGGCGGTCCTCGCTCTTCTCGATCGGCTTGAGATCGAAGTGCGGGGGAATGACAGGCAGATTCGCGAACGACCACTTCCCCCGCTTCACCTCGAACTCCTCTGGCGCGGCCAGTTCGAGCAGGTGGCCCACGGCGGAAGACACGACGTACTCGTCGTTCTCGAAGTACTCGCCCTGCTTCGTGAAGCCGCCGAGGGCCTTGGCGATGTCGGCCGCGACCGACGGCTTCTCGGCGACGATGAGTCGCTTGCCTCCCTCCGTTCCGGTACCGTCGTCCGTGGATTTCGGGCGTCGTGCCGGAGCGGGTTTGCTACGCGCGGGCGTCGTCTTGGCGCTGGCGGCGCGTTTCGTGGTGGGCATCGAGGGAGACCTGCCGGGGGAGGAAAAAAGGGCCGCGAATGATAAGCGCCCGAATTTGCAGGGCGCAAGCGAGGGTGTCGCGGGGACGACGATCAGTTCGTCGGCAATCGCTGGAACCTACCGCCGGGCAGACATGCGATCTTGCCCTCCAGTTCCAGTTCGGACAGGCGCGTCTGCAATGACCCGACCGGGAGTCCTGTCCGCTGTGACAAGGTGTCGAAGTCGCACGGATCATGCCCGAGCGCAGCGAGGAGCGGGTCGTCATCGCTCACGGGATCCATCGCTTCCTCTGCCAGCGAGGTGAGGCGAAGCTCCTCGAGGACATCGGATGCGCTTTCCACGAGCTTCGCGCCTTGCTTGATCAGGGCATGGCATCCCCGCGACAACGGGGAATGGATCGAACCCGGGATGGCCAGCACCTCGCGGCCCTGTTCACCAGCGAAGCGGGCTGTGGAGAGCGAGCCACTGCGGATGGCTGCCTCGACCACGAGCACGCCTCGCGAGAGCCCGCTGATCAACCTGTTTCGGCGAGGGAAGTTGGACGGGATCGCCTTGGTCCCGATGGGAAACTCCGACACGATCGCGCCTTCGGCAGCGATGCGATGGGCGAGATCACGATTGCGTGCCGGGTAGACGATGTCCAGCCCGGTCCCCACGACGGCGACCGTACTCCCGGAACTTGCGAGCCCTCCTTCGTGCGCGGCAGTGTCGATGCCCAACGCGAGGCCGCTCACGATGGTGAGGCCCGCCGACCCCAGTGCCCGGGCGAAGTCCCGCGCCGTGGAAAGTCCCTGGGGTGTCGCGTTGCGACTCCCGACGATGGCGAGAGCGGGCATCGAGAGTCGGTCGACACTCCCCTTCACATACAGAACGGTGGGTGGATCCGCAGTCTCCAGCAGCGCAGGTGGGTACTCTGCGTCGGCCAGGGTCAGCAGATGGTTGCCAGGTTCTCCGAGCCAGGCGAGGACCAGTCCGATCTCGCTGACATCTGCACCGGCCCGCCAAGCGGAGGCCGCCGTGGCGCTCAGAAGGGCTGATACCTCAGAGGCCGGCGCCCGGAGAGCTGCCGCGGGACTGCCGAAGTGCTTGAGGAGCTTGCGCTGGGTGGCACCCCCGATGCCGGGGACCAGCGTGAACCGCAGCCAGTCCTCAACGCCGGGGTCGACCGACATACGATGCCCTGACCAGCGGTCAGGGCGCCTTCACCCGATCCATCAGATTCACCGGGCGAGCGGCATTCATGACGAGCGCGTACGAGACCTTCTCGAAGACGCGGAACACGAAGGTGACTCCGTAGCGTTCATCGGGGAGCGTGACCGGCCCACCTTGCATCTTCGGATCGAATTCCGATTGCACGGTGACGATCTCCGCGCGATGGGGATCGTTCGAAGTGCTCGATGGCAGGCGTCTCGGAGTCGAAACGATGCCGGAACGGTACAGCGCGAACACCTGACCGGTTTCCACGCCGTTCCGTGCGCCCACGTTGAGGACGATGATCTGCTGCTGACCGATCTCGGAAATGACCGTGTCCGGCGCCGAGATCACATGACCTTCCTGGGAGGCCGTCGCTGCCCGCGGCACGTAGGCAAGCACATCCGATGGTGGGGAGAGTACGAGCCGATCCCCGACGCCGACCTCCTGGCGCGCCCGCAGGATCTTCACCGTGGACACGCCACCATAGTCGCGGACCTGCGCGTCGGCCAGATACAGCACCTCGAAGCCGAGAACCTCTTTGGTGAAAGGATCGATCAGCGGCTTGCTGGGGCGATATACCTGCCAGAGAGGGGGGCTGTCCTTGCCGATCCCCTCGACGTAGGCGATGTCTCCATCACCCACGAGCACCCGGTTCTCCGGGGTCGCGATGATGCGCGGAGCCTGTTCGAACTGGTCGGGCGCAACGATGAGCGGGCGATTCAGGAAGGGATTGATGACAGAAGCCGATATGCTCTTCACCGCAGTGCCGCTGAGCTGCTCACTGCGCACGCGAGGTGACAGCTTGACGGTGCTCCCGACGCCCGTTCCTTTGGCAATCTCCGCGAGTCCACCCGGACCGTCGCCTTCGAGCCGCAGTCTTGGTTGGCCCGAGGACGTGTCGAACACGAGCACATTGCCGGGGTAGATCAGATGAGGGTTGCGAACCTCCTCCTTGTTCATGCCCCAGAGGTCTGGCCAGCGCCACGGGTTCTTCAGATAGCGCTTGGAAATTCCCCACAGCGTGTCCCCGCGGGTGACGACGTAGCGTTCCGGCGGGTTGTCCTGAAGCTCCATGGGAGCGTCTTCCGCCCTCGGTGCGGACACTGACAACGCCACGAGCGTTAGCCCGGCGAGCGTCGATATGATTGAATTGCGCATCACAGCCCCCACCAAGGTACGAGGCAAATCCCCCCGAGAATCCGCACGGTAACGGGATTTACCTATATTCTGGATTAGATTTTGAGCGTAATAGTCTAAGTAAGCAAGCATTTATGGCGATCCTGCAAATCCTCCAATACCCAGATCCGCGCCTCCACAAGGTGGCCGAACCCGTCCGATCCTTCGACGAGAACCTGCGGGAACTCGTCCGTGATCTTGCCGAGACGATGTACGCAGCACCTGGGGTAGGGCTTGCCGCCACCCAGGTCGATGTGCACCGGCAGGTCCTGGTGGCCGACGTCTCCGACGAGCACGACGACCTTCGGGTGTTCGTGAATCCGGTGCTCATCGAAGGGGATGGCGAGTCCGCACTGGAGGAAGGTTGCCTGTCCGTCCCGGGCGTCTACGACCGTGTCCCGCGCTTCGAGCACATACGGGGTCGAGCCTTCGATGCAGACGGAAAAGCCTTCGACTTCGAAGCCACGGGCCTGCTTTCGGTGTGCATCCAGCACGAGATGGACCACCTCAAGGGTCGGGTCTTCGTCGACTACCTCTCCCGTCTGAAACAGAACCGCATCGCCGCGAAGTTGCGCAAGCAGCAGCGGCAGACGGGATGACCCGGGTGCGGCTCGTTTTTGCCGGTACGCCGCGATTTGCCGCCATTGCACTCCAGCGACTCGTCGAGGCGGGTCATGACATTCCGCTGGTTCTCACCCAACCCGACCGCCCCGCCGGACGGGGCATGAAGCTCGTGGCGAGCGAGGTGAAGACCCTCGCGCTCGAGCACGGACTCGCCGTGGCACAGCCGTCGACACTTCGGGATTCGGCGGCCGAAGCGCTCCTTCGCACGGCCGGGGCCGACCTCATGGTCGTTGCTGCGTACGGGCTGCTGCTGCCGCTGACCATCCTGTCCATGTTCCCCCGCGGTTGCTTGAACATCCATGCGTCGCTCCTGCCGCGCTGGCGGGGCGCCGCGCCGATTCACCGGGCGCTGCTCGCAGGCGACGCGGAAACCGGTGTGTGCATCATGCGCATGGAAGAGGGCCTCGACACCGGACCCGTGTACCGACGGGCCAGCGTTCCCATCCTTCCCGACGACACGACGGGCACCCTGCACGACCGGCTCGCCGCATTGGGCGCCGACCTCCTCCTGCAAACCTTGGCCGACCTGGAACAGGGCACCCCACAACCGATGCCGCAGCCCGTCGACGGCATCACCTACGCCCGCAAGATCCGCCGCGAAGACGCCGTCGTGGACTGGGCCGTCAGCGCCGATGTCGTCCACCGCCAGGTACGAGCATTCGATCCATCGCCCGGAGCCGGCACGACCCTGCGTGGCGAACCCGTGAAGATCTGGGGTGCTCATCCGTCGCCCGGCCGTGCCGACAAGGTCCCGGGCGAAGTGATCGCCGCCGATTCGGATGGCATCCTGGTCGCCTGTGCTGGCGGCACGGCATTGATGCTCACGGAACTGCAGCGCCCCGGCGGCCGGCGACAGCCCGTCCGGACTTTCCTCCAGGGATGCGCAATCGCACCGGGCGAGCGTTTCGTCCCGGTGTCCTCCTAGGTCAGCCGCTTGAAGGACGCACAACGCACGGCCGCAGGCCGCGTCGCCGAGGTCATTTCCGGCCACAGTCTCGCCTATGCCGCAGGCGAAACAGACGCCATGGTGCGAGACCTCACCTACGGCACCCTTCGGCACCTCGGCACCCAACGCGTCATCCTACGATCGCTCGCGCCCCGCGGTGTGGCCGAGCCGGGACTCGAGGCATTGCTGTCAGTCGGTCTGTATCAGCTGCAGCACACGCGGGCTGCGCCGTACACGGTCGTGGACCAGGCCGTCGCCGCGGCGCGAGCAATGGGGTTCGAGCGAGCCGCCGCATTCGTGAATGCCGCCCTGCGCCGGTTCCTGCGCGAGCGCGACCAGCTGGTCGCCCAGGCACGGCAGGATCCCGAGGGCCGCTGGTCGCATCCCGCCTGGTGGATCGATCGCCTCCGCGCCGAGTATCCCGACGCTGCCGAAGCCATCCTGGCAGCCGGACTCTCCCATCCCCCGATGGCCGTCCGTCCCAATCTCCGGCGCACGACGCTTGCCGACTACCGAGAGCGCCTGGCGGCGGACGGTATCGAGTCCGTCGATGTCGCCCCCGCGGCGCTGCTGCTGCCGAAGCCGGTGCCAGTCCGGCGCCTCCCGGGTTTCCAGGAAGGCCTGGTCTCCGTCCAGGACGCAGGGGCGCAGTGGGCGGCCAGGTTGCTCGCCCCGAGCGACGGCATGCGGGTCCTCGATGCCTGCGCCGCGCCCGGGGGCAAAGCCGCCCACCTGCTCGAAAGTGCCGCCATCCAGCTCACCGCGCTCGATGCCGACCCGTCGCGGCTGGACGACGCGCGTCGCAACTTCGTTCGGCTGGGCCTGGACGCCCGCTGCATCGCCGCAGACGCCGCCCGCGTGCGTGACTGGTGGGACGGTGAACCCTTCCAGCGCGTACTGCTCGATGCTCCATGTTCGGGGTCGGGCATCGTCCGGCGTCATCCCGATGCCCGCTGGCTGCGGCGCCCTGGAGACATCGCCTCTTTCGCCGCAACTCAGCGTGCGTTGCTGACCGCGCTTTGGCAGGTGCTCGAACCGGGTGGTACATTGCTCTACGTCACATGTTCGGTGTTTCGCGAAGAAAACGCCGAGGTGGTCGATGCCTTCCTGAGGGGTCGGGACGACGCCCGCAGGTTGCCTGCCACAGGCCTGCCCTCGGCCGACGGCTGTCTGCTACCCGATGCCGGGCACGACGGCTTCTTCTACGCGCTGCTCGGAAAGAGGGTCCCCTGACACTGTGATCGCCCCCGCCCCACCGCCAGTTGTAGATCCGGTCCGGGATCCTCCTGTCGTCGGCCTGCGTGGAGGGGCCCGGGCGGCCGGCGTCCGAGTCTGGCGAATCCTTTTCGCCTTCTGGCTGAGCCTTGCGGCTGGGCTGCTTCTGGCCGATGAACCCGGATTGCATATCCGGTCCGCCGAGATCACGGCGAACGCCGAAGCCGCTCTCCTGCTCGACGCGACCTTCCAGGTCGACCTTGGCGACACCTTGGAGGACGCCCTCCAGCGCGGCGTGACGCTGCACTTCGTCACCGAGTTCGAACTGCTCTACGAGCGCTGGTACTTCCTCAACCTCTGGAACAAGACCATCAGCGCTTTCGAGCAGCGCTATCGGCTGAGCTACAGCGCGCTCACGCGCCACTACCGGCTCGCCACGGGCGGCCTCACGCTCACGTTCGAGACGCTCTCCGAAGCCCTGGCCCTCATGGGCCGGGTGCGGGGGCAGCAGATCGCCATGCGGGATCAGCTGGAACCTTCACAGGTCTACACCGCCCAGATCCGCCTGCGGCTGGACACTGCGCAACTCCCCAAGCCCTTCCAGATCTCCTCGATCGGTTCCAAGACCTGGAACCTGTCGTCCGACTGGTACCGCTGGACGGTGAAGCCGTGAGCGGGTCGTTCTGGCAATGGCGCACGACCCTCCTCACCCGGAGTGGCACCGTCATGACGGCCGTGATCGCCGCGTGCGGAGCGGTGATGCTCTACCTGCTCTCGACGGCCAGCAGCAACACGCCGCTCCTCGCCGGTCAGCTGACGTGGCTGCTGGGAGCGAGTGTGGCCCTCGTGCTCGTGCTGATGCTCGTGACCGGGCAGCAACTGCTCGCGCTGCGTCATCGCCTGAAGCAGCGCGTGTTCGGCTCCAAGCTCTCGCTTCGCCTGGTCCTCCTGTTCTCACTGGTGGCCATTCTGCCCGGCGCGCTCGTGTATGCAGTGTCGGTGCAGTTCCTCACGCGCTCCATCGACACCTGGTTCGACGTACGGGTCGAGAAGGCCCTGGAAGGTGGACTCGCCCTCGGTCGCACCACGCTCGACACCATGCTGACGGATCTCCGCACGAAGGCCGACGCGATGGCGCTGGCGCTCTCGGATGGCACGCCGCAGCAGCAGCGCGCCGTGATCAACACGCTGCGCGAACAGGCTGCCGTGCAGGAAGCGGCCGTGTTCGATCACGCCGGCCGCGTGCTCGTGTACTCCAGCGAGGAGAAGGACAGCCTGGCGCCCGTCATGCCGTCGAACGAGGTGCTGCGCGACATCCGCGTCCAGAAATCGAACAGTCGCATCCTGGTCGACGCGCGGCGGGGTCTGCTGTTGCGGGTGCTCGTGCCGGTGAACATCCGCGATGGCGAGATCGAGGCACTCCAGCTCGTCCAGAAGGTCCGCGACGACATCGCTCGCGACGCCGAGTTCGTCCAGAACGCCTATGCGGAGTATCAGGAGCTGTCGTATTTCCGACCGGGTCTGAAGCGGCTCTATGCACTCTCGCTCACCCTGGCACTCCTGCTCTCGTTGTTCTTCGCCCTGCTGCTCGCCATCTATTTCAGCCAGCGGCTGTCGGCTCCGCTCGGGGTGCTGGCAGAGGGCACCCGCGCCGTGGCCCAGGGCGACTTTCGCGAGCGGCAGTCCGTGAAGAGCTATGACGAACTCGGCATTCTCACGGGATCGTTCAACGCGATGACCCGGGAGCTGGGTGAGGCGCAGGGCGCCTCGCAGAAGTACCAGTCCGAACTCGAAGCAGCGAAGGCGTCGCTCGAGAGCATCCTCGCCAATCTGTCGGCTGGCGTGATCTCGCTCGATGCCGATCGCCGGCTGCGGTCCGCCAACCCGGCCGCCCACCGCATCCTCGGTCGCACGCTGGAAGGTCTGGTCGGATTGCCCGTGGACGAATGGATCCGCGCCGATGCCCGGCTCGCCGCGATCGCCGCACCGCTCTCGGAAGCGCTGTCGCGCCCGCTCGAGCGGCTCTGGGAACGGGAGGTTGTCTACGGGGCCGAAGACGGCGAACTCACCCTGCTCGTGCGCGCCTCGGCCATCGCCCAGCAAGGCGCCACGGATGGCTACGTGGTGGTGTTCGACGACATCACCAACCTGCTACGCGCTCAGCGCCAGGCGGCGTGGGGAGAGGTCGCGCGCCGCCTGGCGCACGAGATCAAGAATCCGCTGACTCCCATCCAGCTTTCCGCCGAGCGGCTCCAGCAGCGCCTGCATCCGAAGCTGGAAGCCGGTGACGGCGACATGCTGTCGCGCCTCACGCAGACCATCGTCAACCAGGTCATGGCCCTGAAGGCGATGGTCGACACCTTCAGTCAGTACGCCCGCTCTCCGGACGCCACATTGCTCAGTCTCGATCTCGGCGCGCTCACGCGCGAAGTGCTGGGGCTCTACGAATCGGTGGGTGCCGCCATCGTCGTGCGCATCGAGCCGGGGCTGGATGCCGTGATGGGCGATGCGGCGAAGCTGCGACAGGTGATCCACAACCTGGTGCGCAATGCCGAGGACGCCGTCGGGTCCGTGACCATGCCCCGCATTACCGTGCACGTCGAGCGCGCGGAAGGTGGTGTCGCATTGCGCGTCGCCGACAACGGTGCCGGCTTTCCCCCCGATTTCCTGTCGCGACCGTTCGAACCCTACGTGACGACCAAGGCCAAGGGCACCGGGCTCGGCCTTGCCATCGTCAAGAAGATCGTCGAAGAACACGGCGGCCTCATCCATCTCGAGAATCTGGTGGCCGGCGGTGCGCGCGTGAGCGTCATCCTGCCGCAAGTGCCGGCGGCACCGCGCGTGGTGAATGCGAGAGCGTGACGACATGACGAAATCTTGCCGTTCCGGTGGTTCCGCGGGAATGCTCCGAGAGCTTCCTCGCTGTCTGCCGACACATTCGAGGTTGCGGGAATCATGAGTCAGATACTGGTGGTGGACGACGAGGTCGGCATCCGGGAGCTGTTGTCCGAGATCCTGTCGGACGAGGGCTACGACGTCAGGCTCGCCCAGAACGCGGCCGAGGCGCGGCACTGGCGCGGCCGTGCGCGACCGGATCTCGTGTTGCTCGACATCTGGATGCCCGACACCGACGGCATCACGCTGCTGAAGGAGTGGGGCTCGAAGGGCCAGCTCACGATGCCCGTGGTGATGATGTCCGGGCACGGGACCATCGAGACCGCCGTCGAGGCCACGCGCATCGGTGCCTACGCATTCCTCGAGAAGCCGATCGCACTGCAGAAGCTGCTCGCCACCGTGGGCAAGGCACTGGCACAACCTGGCCCTTCCCCGACCGGCGTGCCTGCGTACTCGCTCGCGGTGCTGGGGGGCGCGCCGGTCATCGTCGATCTCAAGACCCGGCTCGAGCGTGCCCGCGACCTGCGGGCACCAGTCCTCCTCATGGCCGAACCGGGCAGCGGGGAGGATCTCTGCGCCCGCTTCCTGCATCGGCAGAACACACCCTGGGCCGCGCCCGATGACGAAGGGTTCCTGCAGGACGCCGCGGCCGGTGCCCTCGCCCAGGCGGCCGAGGGCACCCTGTTCCTGCGTGGCGTCGATCGGCTCGGCCGCGACTCCCAGCGCTCGCTGCTCGCCAGGCTGCCGTTCCTCGACCAATGCAACACCCGGCTGATCGCGACAGCACATCCCTCCCTCGCGCAGCGCGTCGCGGAAGGCGACTTCGATGCACGGCTCTATTCGGCGCTCGCGACGGTGACCCTGCGGGTGCCGCCGCTCCGCGAGCATCCGGACGACGTGCCGGGAATGGCGGGTGCTCTGCTCGAACGCATGGTGGAGGCGAAGGAGATTCCGCCGCGCACCTTCACGACGGCGGCGCTCAACGCACTGCGGATGCAACCCTGGCCCGGCAACCTCGCCCAGTTGCAGAGCGTCGTGAAGTCCGCGGCCCTGCTCGCAGCCGGCGCCGACATCGGCCACGCCGATGTCGGCGGTGCCCTCGAGACGCTCGAGAAGGCTGCTCCCGTCGGCGTGCTGGGAGGCCTCTCGCTCGATGTGGCGCTTCGCGATGCGCGCGATGCGTTCGAGCGGGCGTACTTCGAATATCACATCGCTCGCGAAGGCGGGAACATGAGCCGCGTCGCCGATCGCGTCGGGCTCGAGCGCACGCACCTCTATCGAAAGCTGAAGCAGCTTGGCGTCGTCCTGCCGCGCAGGGCGGAACCGTAGCGAGGCCCCGGCCCGCCAGGCATTCCACGCTGTCCCGCGCCTGCGGGTGCAGGGCTTGTGACGCCAACCGGATTAGAATCGCGCCCTCGTTTGCTCCTGCCCCGCAGATCCCGGCAGGGCCCCCATCCTCAGAGACCTCGGATATCCGCCATGGCAACCACCACCGAACTGGCCAACGCACTGCGCGTCCTGGCCATGGACGCCGTTCAGAAGGCCAATTCCGGCCACCCCGGCATGCCGATGGGCATGGCCGACATCGCCGAGGTCCTGTGGCGCCGCCACCTGAAGCACAACCCCGCAGATCCACGCTGGCCCGACCGCGATCGCTTCGTCCTCTCGAACGGGCACGGCTCGATGCTCCTCTACGGCCTGCTGCACCTCACCGGATATGCGCTGCCCATCGACGAGCTGAAGAACTTCCGTCAGCTCCACTCCATGACGCCCGGGCATCCGGAAGTCGGCATGACCCCCGGCGTCGAGATCACCACCGGCCCGCTGGGTCAGGGCATCGCCGGCGCTGTCGGCATGGCCATCGCGGAGCAGTTGCTCGCCGCCGAGTTCAATCGCCCCGGACACACGATCGTCGATCACCGCACCTGGGTCTTTCTCGGCGATGGCTGCCTGATGGAGGGCATCTCCCACGAAGCGTGCTCGCTCGCCGGCACGCTCGGACTCTCGAAGCTCGTCGCCGTCTACGACGACAACCACATCTCGATCGACTCCGAGAAGTCGACGATGGAGCACTGGTTCACCGACGACACCCCGGCGCGCTTTGCCGCCTACGGCTGGCACGTGATCCCTGCAGTCGACGGACACGATCCAGATGCGGTCGACGCCGCGATCCGGGCGGCGCGTGCCGTGACCGACCGACCGGTCCTCATCTGCTGCAAGACGATCATCGGCAAGGGATCCCCCAAGAAGGCGAACACGGGCAGCGTGCACGGCGCGCCTCTGGGTGCCGACGAGATCGCGGCGACGCGCGCGGCGCTCGGGTGGACGCATCCGCCGTTCGAGATCCCGGACGATATCCGCCAGGCCTGGGACGCCCGCGCGAAGGGAGCCGAAGTCCAGGCCGACTGGACGAAGCGGTTCGCTGCCTACGCCACTGCCCATCCCGCGGAGGCCGGCGAGTTCTTGCGACGGATCGGCGGAGCGCTGCCGACCAACTGGCAGGCCACCGCGGACGCCTTCGTGGCCGGGGTCGACGCCAAGGGCGAGACGATCGCCACGCGCAAGGCGTCGCAGAACGCGATCGAAGGTCTTGCCCCCGCGCTGCCCGAACTGCTCGGCGGTTCTGCGGATCTGGCCGGTTCCAATCTCACCCTGTGGTCGGGTTCCAAGGGCGTCAAGCGGGGCCAGGGCGGCAACTACCTGTTCTACGGCGTGCGTGAGTTCGCGATGGCCGCGATCATGAACGGCCTCACGCTGCACGGCGGATTCATTCCCTACGGCGGGACGTTCCTCGTGTTCAGCGACTACGCCCGGAACGCCCTGCGTCTCGCCGCGCTCATGAAGCTCCGGGTGGTGTATGTGTTCACGCACGACTCCATCGGCCTGGGCGAGGATGGGCCCACGCACCAGCCGGTGGAGCACGCCGCGACACTGCGGATGATTCCGCAGATGGATGTCTGGCGTCCGTGCGACGCCGTCGAGACTGCCGCCGCGTGGCGTGCGTCCGTGGAGCGTGCGGATGGCCCCACCAGCCTCCTGCTCTCCCGCCAGAATCTGCCGCACCAGTCCCGCACGGCAACCCAGGTCGCCGACGTCGCCAAGGGTGGCTATGTCCTCGCGGAAGCGTCCGGCGGCAAGCCCGCCGTCATCCTGATCGCCACCGGATCGGAGGTGGCGTTGGCGATGTCGGCGCGGGAGCTACTTGCTGCGAAGGGCGTCTTCGCACGCGTCGTGTCGATGCCCTCCACCACGGTGTTCGATCGACAGCCCGCGGCGTGGCGGGAAGCCGTGCTGCCCCGTGGCGTGCCGCGTGTCGCGATCGAGGCCGGCATCTCCGATTTCTGGCGCAAGTACGTGGGTCTCGAAGGTGCCGTCGTCGGCATGGACCGCTTCGGCGAATCGGCGCCTGCAGGCGCGCTCTTCGAACTGTTCGGCTTCACCGCGGCGCACGTGACGGAAGCGGCAGAGTCGGTGCTGCGCTGATCGCCGCGCCGAAGCGCTGACAGGGAGACCGGAATCGTGCGACTCGTCGGCGACATCGGCGGAACCAACGCACGGTTCGGTCTGATCGATGCGTCGACGGGCGGACTACGCCATCAGCAGGTACTCGCCTGTGCCGCGTTTCCCGACCTTGCGGCGGCAGCGAGCCACTACCTCGGGCAGGTCGGTGAAACGACCGTCCGCGAGGCGGCGATGGCGGTCGCATCCCCCGTGCTCGGGGACATCGTGCGATTCACCAACAGCCCCTGGGTGTTCTCGATCGAGGACACCCGTGTGCGGCTCGGTCTGGACCGCCTCGAGATCCTCAACGATTTCACGGCCCTCGCCCTCGCCCTCCCGCATCTCGGACCGGGCGAAACCCGCCAGGTAGGCGGCGGAGCACCCGTACCTGGCGCGGCAATCGCCCTCATCGGCGCCGGCACCGGTCTCGGGGTCTCCGGCCTGTTGCCGGGAAGCGCTGGGTGGGTACCCGTGACGGGCGAAGGTGGTCACACTGCGTTCAGCCCTGTGGGCGAGCGGGAGCAATCGGTGCTCCGCCATCTGTGGCGGCGCTTCGATCACGTCTCGACCGAACGACTCCTGCAGGGTGCCGGCATCGTTCTGCTCCACGAGACCCTCTGCGCTCTCGACGGACGGCCGCACCGTCCACTGTCCCAGGAGGACATCACGCGCGAAGCGCTCGCCGGATCGGATCCCGATTGTGCGGAGGTTCTCGATCTCTTCTGCGGCATCCTCGGGACGGCCAGCGCGAACCTCGCCGTCACGCTGGGGGCGCGGGGCGGCGTCTACATCGGCGGCGGAATCGTGCCTTCTCTCGGCCCGGCGTTCGACCGATCCGTGTTCCGCGCGCGTTTCGAGGCGAAAGGTCGCTATCGCGACTACATGGCAGCGATCCCAACCTACGTGATCACTGCTGAGAACCCGGCGCTTCGCGGCGTGGCGCAGTTGCTCGCCATTCCGCGCGCCGGCTGACGCTCCTGCCGCGTCGTACGAGCCCGGGGTATGTACCCCCGGGGTGATCTGGGACAATCGATCCGCTCCGCAGGAGGCATCCGCGCCATGCCCGGTCCCGTCGTGCCGCCGTCCGCATCAACTTCGCCATCACCAGGACTTTGCGAAGCTTTCGTCGAGGCCCTGAGCGCCGGTGCCGTTGTCATCGATGGTGAAGGATGCATCCGGCATCACAACCGTAGCTTCGCGCAACTCGCGGGTAGCGACGGGCTTTGCCTGAACGGCAGGCTCTTCGCCGAACTCATCGCCCCCGAGGGCCGGGACCGTTTCACCCCGCTGTCCGTGCAGGTTCCCGCGGTGGTCGAGGTCCGATTGGGCACTTGCGAGCCGGGCCGGATCGTCCGGCTCTCGTCGCGCCCAGCCGTCGTCGATGGACGCCCGATCGCCTGCGTGATCGTCACGGATCTTCCGCCGCCGTCCACCCGCGAGCGCGCGCTGGAGGAGGCCCTGCATCTCCATGCCGACATTCTTTCGAGCATCGACGAAGGGATCGTCGTGTACGACCGCGATCTCCGCTGCATTGCGCGGAATACTTTCATGGAGCGATTCACCGGCATCCCCTCGGACGCCGTGATCGGTACGTCCGCGGGCGAGGACGATGGCACGCCTCTCAGCCCCGAGATCCGCGAAGCCATCCGCCGTGCGCGGGCGGGCGAGGTCGTGCGCATCCCGTCCCCCGTGCCCCGTCGGTATGGCACCCACGATGTCCTGCCTCCCGATATCGATCCCGAAACGCCCGGCGTTATCTGGCAGCGCCTCACCTTCCAGCCGTACCGGAACGGCGCCGGCGAAGTCGGAGGTGTCATGGCGGTCGTGCACGACGTGAGCCAGCGCCAGCGCGTCGAGCAAGCGCTGCGGGTGGCCGAGACGCAGTTCCGACGATTCTCCGAGGCGATCGACGATGTGCTCTGGATCGCGGATCCTCACGATGGTGGTCGCTTCGTGTACGCCAGTGCCGCCTACGAACGTCTCTGGGGCCGCTCCCTCGAAGCGCTTCAGGCCGACCCCGGCGATTGGCTCGCCGGCGTCCACGCCGATGACCGCGGCCGCGTCGCGGCCGCGTATCGCGCCCGCCTCGCGGGCAGGAGCGATGTCCTCGAATACCGTGTCGTGAGACCGGACGGGACGACCCGCTGGATCCGCGATCGCAGTTTCGTCGTCGACGACGGGCATGGGCGACCGAGGCAGCTCGCCGGGATCGCCGAGGACGACACCGACCGCCGCCTCGCGATGACATCCCTGCGCGACAGCGAACGCCGTCATCGCCTCGCGCTGGATGCGGCCCGCCTCGGTACCTGGGAGCACGATCTCCTCACCGACGAGATCAGTGAGGACGACCGGTCCCGCGCCATGTACGGCATCCGAGGCGAAGTGCGCGGGATGGGCGCGGTGCTCGACGTGGTGCACCCCGACGATCGCGCCCGTTTGCGGGCTGCGATCGCCACTGCCGTGCGCAGCCCGGAGGGCCAGGCGCTGTTCACCGTCGAGTATCGCGTCGTCCATCCCGACGGGCTGGTGCGATGGATCGCGGCCAACGGCCGCATCGTGTTCGCTGGCGATGGCGCCGAGCGCCGCCCGGCGCGGATCATCGGCACGAGTCAGGACGTGACCGACCGCGAAGCCGCCGAGATCGCCCGGCAGGAGATCGAGGCCAGGTTCCGCGCCACGTTCGAGCAGGCCGCCGTCGGCATCGGGCACGTCGACATCGATGGCCGGTGGTTGCGCGTGAACGGTCGGCTGTGCGAGATCGTGGGACGCGAGCGGAGCGCGCTCATCGGGTTGCGCGTGCAGGACCTCACGCACCCGGACGATGTCGCAGAGGAGCAGGCCCTCATCGCGGAACTCATCGCGGGTGGACGAAGCAGCTACGCGCTCGAGAAGCGGTACTTCCGCGCTGACGGTCAGGTGCGGTGGATCGCCATCACCGTCTCCCTCGTGCGCGATGCGCGGGGCGCGCCGGATTACTTCATCCGCGTTGCCGAGGACATCCAGCGCCGGCGGGACGCCGAGGACGCCCTGCACGATCGTGAGCGCAAGCTCCAGGCGATCGTGCAGAACTCGCCGGCGGTGATCTACATGAAGGACATCGACGGTCGATACGTGCTGGTGAATCCGAACTTCGAGCGGGTCTTCTCGAAGGTCGGCGAAGACGTGCTCGGACGCACTGATGAAGAGCTCTTCCCGCCAGCGATCGCAAAGGCGAGACGGCAGCGCGAACAGCATGTGGTGCGGTCGCGCGCGCGAGGAGCATCGGAGGATGTCCTCACGCTGGACGGCGTCGAGCGCACGTTTGCGTCATACCTCTTCCCGGTGCTCGACGAGCAGGGCTTTCCCGCATTCGTCTGCGCCATCGTCCTCGACATCACGGATCGCAAACGGACCGAGCTGGCGCTGCGCGAGAGCGAACAGCGCTATCGCACGCTCGTCGACGCACTGGTCGACGGTGTGTTCGTCACGCAGGGTCGCCGTTTCGTGTTCGCGAACCCGGCGTTCTCGCGGATGCTCGGCGACCCGCCGGAGGGCCTCGACGGCAAGCGCGTCGAGGAAGTGGTCGCACCCGAGTTCGTGGCCATGTGGAATGTCCGCTTCGATCAGCGGATCGCCGGCGGGGCCGAGCCACCGCGGCAGTACGAGGTGCGGCTTCTCCGCCGGGACGGCCGGCCGGACTTGTGGGTCGAGCTCCGGGCGAATCGCATCATGTTCAATGGTCAGCCTGCGGTGCTCGGCATCCTGCACGACATCACGGAGCGACGCCGGGCCGGGGAGGCGATACGCCAGCTCAACACGACGCTCGAGCAGCGCGTGCACGAGCGCACGGCCGAACTGCGCGCAGCGAACGAGGAGCTCGAGACCTTCGCGTACGCCGTCTCCCACGATCTGCGGGCGCCGCTGCGGGCGATGACCGGCTTCAGCCAGGCGCTCGTCGAAGACTACGGCGACCGACTCGACGCCGAGGCACGTGGTTATCTGTCGCAGATCATCGTCGGTGGCCGGCACATGGGGGAACTGATCGACGGCCTTCTTCAACTCTCGCGTAGCACCCGGGGCGAGCTGCAGCGAGATGCCGTTGATATCAGCGCCATGGCAAGGCGTATCCTCGACGAACTCGCGCGGGATGAGCCGCAGCGTCGGGTCCGCGTCACGGTGGCGCCAGGGCTCGAAGCGCGTGCCGATGCCCGCATGGTGGAGGTGGTGTTGCGCAACCTGCTATCGAATGCATGGAAGTACACGTCGAAGTGTGCGGACCCCGAGATCCGTGTCGAGTCCGTCACCATCGACAGGCAGCCCGGCTTTCGCGTCGTCGACAACGGTGCGGGGTTCGACATGGCGCATGCCGAGAAGCTCTTCAAGCCGTTCCAGCGACTGCACCGGCAGGACGAGTTCCCGGGCGTCGGCATCGGCCTCGCGACCGCCCAGCGCATCGTCCATCGCCATGGCGGGTGCATGCGCGCGAGCGCTGAACCGGGGCGGGGGGCATGCATGGAGTTCTGTCTGCCCACGCGAGCCGACACCATGACCGACGTCGCGGACCCCGCCTCATGAATCATCGATCCATCCTCCTCGTCGAGGACAACCCCCAGGACGAGATGCTCACCCTGCGCGCACTGCGGAAGGTGAATCTCTCGAATCAGGTGGTGGTCGTGCGGGACGGTCAGCAGGCGCTCGACTATCTGGGCGGGGAGGGCGAGTTCGCGGATCAGCGCGCGATGCCGCTGCCTGCGGTCGTGCTGTTGGACCTCAACCTCCCGCGCGTCGGGGGCCTCCAGGTTCTGCAGCGCCTACGGAGCATGACGCGCACGCGGCTCCTGCCCGTCGTGATACTCACGTCCTCCGACGAGGATCGCGATCGCTTGCGCAGCTACGAGAACGGCGCCAACAGCTTCGTGCGCAAGCCGCTCGACTTCGGCGAGTTCGCGGAGACCGTGGCGCGGCTCGGCGTGTACTGGCTCGCGACCAACGAACCGCCCCTCCCCTGAAACGTGGATACGACGACGACAGCCCAGCCACTCCGCATCCTCATCATCGAGGACCTGGAGACCGACTTTCTGCTGCTCACGCGCCATCTGACTGCTCAACGCGTCGGCGCGACCTGGCGGCGTGCCGCCAACCGGGACGAACTGGTGGACGCCCTCGCCGGCGGGGCCTGGGACGTTGCCCTGTCGGATTACAACGTGCCCGGTCTCCCGTTCCGGGAGGGGCTCGCGCTCATTCGCGAACGTCAGCCCGATCTGCCCGTGATCCTGGTGTCGGGCAGCGTCGGCGAGGAGGAGGCCGTCGAGCTGCTCAAGACCGGGCTCTCGGATTTCGTGCTGAAGGACCGCCTCACACGCCTCGTGCCCGCGATCGAGCGGAGCCTGCGCGAGTTCGCGGAGACGCAGTCCCGCCGCGCAATGGCGCGTGCACTCCAGAGCAGCGAAGAGCGCTACAGGCTCGCGCTCGACGCCGCACAACTCGGCACGTGGTGGCACGACATCGAACAGGATGTGCTGGTCTTCGACGACCGCGCCTGCAGCTACCTCCAGCTCGAGGCTTCCAAGGCCACGTTCGCGGGTGCGCTCGCGCGCGTCCATCCCGAGGATGCGACCAGGCTGTCCGACTTCGTGGACGCCGTGGTCGCGGGCGGGCGGGCGGAGGACGACCCCGGCATCGAAGTCCGGATCGTGTGCCGGGACGGCTCCCAGCGGTGGATCGCGATTGCGCTGCGTCCCCGACGGGATGCCGTGGATGTCCGTCCGCGATTCGTGATCGGCACGGTGCAGGACATCACCGACCGGCACGAGGCCGAGGCCGCCCTGCGGGATCGCGTCGACCTTCAGGATCAGATGGCGCGCATCGGGTCGACTGTGCCGGGGGTCGTGTACTCGTTCCGACTGAAGCCCGATGGGACGATGAGCGTACCGTTCGCTACTCCCGCGATGCGTGAGGTTTTCCGCGTCCGGCGCAGCGATCTCGTGGACGACGCGACACCGCTCTTCGAACGCGTACATCCTGCCGACCTCGCATGGATGCAGGGCTCCATTCTCGCCTCTGCACGCAGCATGACGCCGTGGCGGGCAGAGTTCCGTATCGTCCATCCGGATGGTGGCGAACACTGGATCGAAGGACACTCCGTACCGGTCCGCGAGGCCGACGGCGGAACGATCTGGCACGGCTTTGCGCAGGACGTCACGCAGCGCAAGCAAGCGGACGAGCGCCTGCGTGCATCGGAGGCCCGCTGGCAGTTCGCGCTCGAAAGCTCGGATCAGGCCGTCTGGGACTGGAACGTGGTGACCGGCGACGTGTACTTCTCGCGCCGATGGAAGTCGATGATGGAGCTGGCCGACCATCAGGTGCAAAGCCGCTTCGAGAGCTGGACCGCACGCGTGCATCCCGATGATCTCCCGCGCGCGATGCGGGCGCTCCACCGTCATTTCTCTGGCGACTCCCCCGTCTACGAAAGCGAACACCGGATGCGCTGTGCGGGCGGCACGGAGCGCTGGGTGCTGGACCGCGGCAAGGTGGTGGAGTGGACCCCGCAGAGCGAGCCTCAGCGGCTGATCGCCACGATGACGGACGTCACGCAGCGCAAGCGGATGGAGGCCGCCCTGCGCGAGAGTGAGGCCCGGGCGAACCTCATCCTCGAGACCGTGCCCGAGGCGATCCTCGTGGTCGATGCCGGGGGCACGGTCGTGCGTGCCAATGAGCGGGCATACCAGATGTTCCGCCATGCCCCGGGCAGGCTGGAAGGCTCCCACGTGGATTCCCTTGTGCCTGAATCCTTCCGAGCCGATCACGGCGCGAAGCGGGCCCGGTATCTCGTGGAAGGACGCGCCCGCCCGATGGGCATGGGCCGCGAGCTCTCGGCCGTGCGGGCCGACGGCAGCGAGTTCTCGGCGGAGATCAGCCTCGGCGTCGTGGGGTTCGGCGGGGTGCGGCATGCCATCGTCACCGTCACCGACATCACGGCGCGCAAGCGGGCCGAGCAGGCACTGCGCGATAGCGAGCAGACACTCGCCCAGGCGCAGGCGATGGCGAAGCTCGGCAGCTGGCAGGCCGACTTCGAGGAGAACTGCCTCGTCGCCTCCGACGAGATGATGCGCGTCCTCTGCACGGACTCCCACAGGCTGACAGCGGCCGCGGTGTTCGATATGGTGCATCCGGAGGATCAGGCCAAGGCCCGGGAGGCCTGGCGGCGCGCCTTGAAGGGCCTTGCCGCCTTCGATATCGAGCACCGCGCGATCATCGGCGGCGCGACCCGCTGGCTCCACGCGAAGGCGATCATTACGCACGGCCCGGACGGCCGCGCCGTGTCCGCGGTGGGCATGACCCAGGACATCACCGAGGTGCGCGAAGCCCAGCTCGCACTGGAGGCCCATCGACAGCATCTCGAAACCGTCGTCGCCAGCCGGACGGCCGAGCTTCGACTGCAGGCGAGTTATCTCTATGCGCTGGTGGACAACGTGCCCTTCCAGGTCTGGCTGAAGGACAACGGCGGGCGCTATCTCGCGGTGAACCGTGCCCATGCTTCGGCGTGCGGTCTGGCGGTCGCCCAGATGATCGGGCATGACGACATCGAGCTCTGGCCCGGCGAACTGGGCCGCGCGCGCGCCGCGGAGGACACCGAGGTGCGCAGCGCCCGTCGTTCGCGCACCGGCGAGCGCGTTTCCACCCGCGAGGGGGCAGAGCAGTGGATCGAGACGTACAACGCCCCCGTGCTCGACGAGGACGGAATTGCGCTGGGCACCGTGGGGTTCGCGCGGGACATCACCGACCGCAAGCAGAACGACGCCGCCCGCGAGGCCGCGCTCGCGGAGGCGCGGCGTCTTGCGCAGGTGCGCAGCGATTTCCTGGCGAACATGAGCCACGAGATCCGCACCCCGCTCAACGCCGTGCTGGGTCTCGCGCAGGCCGGCGCCCGGGCGGGCCCCGAGGCGGACGCGGCCCGGCTCTTCGAGCGCATCCTCGATTCCGGCGCCCTGCTGCTCGGGATCGTCGACGACATACTCGACTTCTCCAAGATCGAAGCCGGCAAGTTCACGCTGGAGCGCGCCGCATTCCGGTTGGGCGATGTGATCGATCGTGCGGTGGCGCTGGTTGCCCCGCGCGCCTACGCCAAGGGTCTGGCGATGCGGGTGTCGGAGCCACCCGGGCTGCCGGAGGTCATGGACGGCGATCCGCAGCGAATGGTCCAGGTGCTCGTGAATCTGCTCGCGAACGCTGTCAAGTTCACGGAACGCGGTGGGGTGATCCTGGGCGTTGCGGGTGAGGGCGACTGGTTGCGGATCACCGTGGAGGACACCGGGATCGGCATGGCCCCGGCCCACCTCGCGCGCCTCTTCCAGCCGTTCGAGCAGGCCGATGGCTCCACCACCCGCCGCTTCGGTGGCACCGGGCTCGGCCTGGCGATCTGCCACCGGTTGGTCGAAATGATGGGAGGCCGGATCGGCGTCACCAGCGAACTCGGGAGCGGCACCGTATTCGAGGTCACGGTGCCGATCTCCGGTCGGGTACCCCCGTCCGTGGCCTCGGTGGCGCCCATGGTATTGCCAGCGCGTGCGGCGCTCGTGGGCCTGGGTGCCGCCGAGGCAGGTCCGCTGGCCGAGGCTCTGGAGGCGCTCGACATCGCTGTCGAGGTGACCGATGCTTCCCCCCAACCGGCGGACCTCACCATCCTCGATTTCGAGCGGTACGAAGCGCGCGCAGACATTCCTGCGGAAGGTCGACTCCTCGTGGCGTGTTATCCGGGGGCTTCCATACCCCGCGCGCCGCACGATGCGCGAGCTACGTTCGTCGAGCGCCCGCTGCGTCTGCGTCACGTCCTGGCGCCAGCGCCCTCGGTGCGGGACCTGCTCGCGGCTGATGCGCGAGGGGGCCAGCGGCTGAAGGGCCTTCGGGTGCTCAGCGCGGAAGACAACGAAGTGAACCGGCTCGTGCTGGAGACCTTGCTGGAGCAGGAGGGTGCCCTGCTCGTCCAGACCGAGAATGGGCGGCTGGCGGTGGAACGCCTGGAGGCCGACGGTCCCCACTGTTACGACGTGGTGCTGACCGACATCCAGATGCCCGAAATGGACGGATACGAGGTGGCCCGAAGAGTCAGGTCGCTGGCCCCCGATCTGCCCGTGATCGGTCTCACTGCCCACGCGATGGCGGAGGAGCGCGACCGGTGCATCGCGGCCGGCATGGTGGAGCACCTGGCGAAGCCGCTCGACCTCGACCGGTTGGTGAGTGCCGTGAGCCGCCACGTCCGTAACTTCGCTGCCGGGGCGGCGGACGAGGACACTCCGCCTCTGCCCTTGCCAACGCGGCCAACCAACCGGCCCTCCACCGCGATGGAGGCCGCCGAGGCCGTGTCTCCGCTGGTTGATTGGACGGCGCTGTTGAATCGGTTCAAGGGGCGGCGTGAATTCGTCGATAAGCTGGTCGTGACAGTCCTCCGCACCCACCAGAACACCGCCGACAGGCTCAGGGTTGCCGCCGATGGCGGCGACCTCGACGAGATCGCGTTCATTGCCCACAGTCTGAAGGGCATGGGAGGCAATCTCATGGCGCGGCCGCTCCGGACCCTCGCGGATCGCACGGAGGCGACCGCCCGCGAGGGTGGCCCCGACAGCGCCAATCTGGCTGAGCGGCTGGCTCTGGTGCTCGACGAAACCCTGACCGCACTCTCGGAGGGCGTTCCGTGACCGAACCCGACCGCGCCCACATCCTCATCGTCGACGACCAGCCCGACAACCTGCTCATCCTCGAAGACCTGCTGGGCGAAAGCCACGTGGTGCATTCTCTCGACGGCGGCCATGCCGCCCTGGCGTATCTCGGCGACGGCGGTCCCGCGGACCTGATCCTTCTCGACGTGATGATGCCCGGCCTGGACGGATTCGAGGTGTGTCGCGCCCTCAAGCAGGACCCGGCCACCAGCCACATCCCGGTCATCTTCCTCACGACGCTCTCCAGTGCCATTGATGAAGAGCGTGGCCTGTCGCTCGGCGCGGAGGATTTCATCCACAAGCCGTTCTCGCCGGCCGTCGTCTTCGCGCGCGTCCGGAATCATCTGCGTCTCAGCCAGAGTGCGCGGCTGCTCCGCACGCGCAACGAGGATCTCGAACGCCTCGTGTCCGAGCGGACGCGCCACATCCTCGAGCAATCGGCCGAGCTGGTCCGTCGGAAGCAGCAGTTGATCGCGGCGCAGGACGCCACCATCAGCGCGTTCTGCTCGCTCGCCGAAGCGCGCGACTACGAGACCGGCAACCACATCCGCCGGACGCAGCACTACGTCCGCGCGCTCGCCGAGCAGGTCCGCGACCGCGACCCCTACCGGAGCGAGCTCAACGAGGAAACCATCGATCTCCTCTTCAAGTCCGCGCCGCTGCACGATGTCGGCAAGGTGGCCATTCCGGACGCCGTACTCCTGAAGCCGGGCAAGCTCGACCGGGAGGAATGGGAGGTGATGAAGCAACACACCGTGCTCGGGCGCGATGCCATCCTGCAGGCGGAGGCGGATCTCGTCGTCGTCGGGGACTCGTTCCTGCGCCATGCCCGGGAGATCGCGACGAGCCATCACGAGCGCTGGGACGGCACCGGGTACCCCGACGGCCTGTCGGGCACGGAGATCCCGCTGTCCGCGCGGATCATGGCCATCGCCGATGTCTACGACGCGCTGATTTCGCGGCGCGTGTACAAGGCCGCCTACCCGCACGACGATGCCGTGCACATGATCATGCGCGAGCGCGGCACCCATTTCGATCCGGGGCTGGCCGATGCCTTCTTCGAGATCCGCGGCAGGTTCCTCGAGATCGCCGAGCGCTTTGCCGACACTCCCGAACACGAGGCCAGGTCCGCGTAGCCTGCCCGAGGGGGGTGTGCGGCCGCCACATCCTCCCGTAGAATCTTGGCCGTCCTGAGGAGCGCTGCGACGGGAATCTCCCCGCCAGGCTCAGGTTTTTCGAACTGCGCTCGTTGACCCGTGACTGGCTCCCGGGTGACGAGCGTGAGATCTCACTCCCGTCCCCCCTGGGGCCGTCCCTCAACTAGGAGTGAGCACATGTCCGCAGTGACCCAACTGAAGCCGGTGGCCGACTACGTCGTGGCCGACCTTGCCCTCGCCGACTGGGGCCGCAAGGAAATCCGTATCGCCGAAACGGAAATGCCCGGCCTGATGGCCATCCGTGAGGAGTACGCGAGCCAGCAGCCGCTTCGCGGCGCCCGCATTACCGGTTCCCTTCACATGACCATCCAGACCGCGGTTCTCATCGAGACCCTGCAGGCGCTGGGCGCGGAAGTCCGCTGGGCTTCCTGCAACATCTTCTCCACGCAGGACCACGCCGCCGCCGCGATCGCCGTGAACGGCACGCCGGTCTTCGCCGTCAAGGGCGAGACGCTGGAGCAGTACTGGGACTACACCCATCGCATCTTCGAATGGGCGGATGGTGGCTACAGCAACATGATCCTCGACGACGGCGGTGACGCCACGCTGCTGCTGCACCTGGGCACGCGCGCCGAGTCCGATCCGTCCCTGCTGAAGCACCCGGGCAGCGAGGAAGAGACGCACCTCTTCGCCGCCATCGCCGCGAAGCTGGCTCGCGATCCGAAGTGGTACTCCACCCGCCTCGCGCAGGTGAAGGGTGTCACCGAGGAGACGACGACGGGCGTGCACCGCCTCTATCAGATGGCGAAGGACGGCATGTTGAAGTTCCCCGCCATCAACGTGAACGATTCCGTCACGAAGTCGAAGTTCGACAACCTCTACGGTTGCCGCGAATCTCTGGTCGACGCCATCAAGCGTGCGACCGACGTGATGATCGCCGGCAAGGTCGCGGTCGTCGCCGGTTACGGCGACGTGGGCAAGGGTTCCGCCCAGGCACTGCGGGCGCTGTCGGCCCAGGTGTGGGTGACCGAGATCGACCCGATCTGCGCGCTGCAGGCGGCGATGGAAGGGTATCGCGTCGTCACGATGGAATACGCCGCCGACAAGGCCGACATCTTCGTGACCGCCACCGGCAACTACCACGTGATCACCCACGATCACATGGCGAAGATGAAGGACCAGGCCATCGTCTGCAACATCGGTCACTTCGACAACGAGATCGACGTCGCTTCCCTCAGCAAGTACGAGTGGGACGAGATCAAGCCCCAGGTCGACCACGTCGTGTTCCCCGACGGCAAGCGCATCATCATGCTGGCCAAGGGTCGCCTCGTGAACCTCGGCTGCGGCACGGGTCACCCGAGCTATGTGATGTCGTCGTCGTTCGCCAACCAGACGATCGCCCAGATCGAACTGTTCCAGAACACCGACAAGTACCCCGTGGGCGTCTACACCCTGCCCAAGCATCTCGACGAGAAGGTCGCGCGTCTCCAGCTGAAGAAGCTGAACGCCCAGCTCTCCGAACTGACGGATGCCCAGGCACGCTACATCGGCGTGACGAAGCAGGGGCCC
Organism: Betaproteobacteria bacterium Ga0077532; assembly: GCA_001464895.1. GTDB lineage: Bacteria > Pseudomonadota > Gammaproteobacteria > Burkholderiales. Next base: position 165,954 of record LNEE01000062.1, on the reverse strand, counting down.
TACAAGCCCGAGACGTACCGCTACTAAAGCGGCTGTCCGCCTCGTTCCGGTCACACCCGGCGCGAGGCGGACGTTCCATCGAGAATGCGGGGCGCCTTCATGGCGCTTCCGCCTTCGACCCGATGATCCGGGCACTGCGTGCCATGTCCCCCCGTGGAATCCGCCATGACACCATCCCTCAGTTTCGAACTGTTTCCCCCGCAGACGCCGGAAGGCATCGAGAAGCTCCGCGCCACCGTGGCGGACCTCGCGCGTCTGGGGCCCGAATTCTTTTCGGTCACGTACGGCGCCGGCGGCTCCACCCGCGAACGAACGCTGGGCGTGGTCGATGATCTCGTCGGACTCCGCTACGACGTCGCACCACACATGTCGTGCGTCGGCGCAACGCGGGCGTCCGTGCGTGAACTGCTCGAGCGCTATCGGGGACAGGGCATCCGCCGCCTCGTCGCGCTGCGCGGCGATCTCCCGTCCGGGATGATGGAGGTGGGCGAGTTCCGGTACGCGAACGATCTCGTCGGCTTCGTCCGCGCCGAGACGGGCGACTGGTTCCACATCGAGGTGGCCGCCTATCCCGAGGTGCATCCGCAGGCGCGCTCGGCCGACGAGGACCTGCGCAACTTCGTGCGCAAGGTGAAGGCCGGTGCCAACGCATCCATCACGCAGTACTTCTTCAATCCCGACGCCTACTGGCGTTTTGTGGGCGAAGCGCGGGCCCAGGGTGTCGACGTCCCCATCGTGCCGGGCATCATGCCGATCACCCGCTACACCCAGCTCGCACGATTCTCGGACGCCTGCGGCGCGGAGATCCCGCGATGGATCCGCAGGCGCCTGGAGGGCTTCGGCGACGACACCGCATCGGTGCGCGCCTTCGGCCTCGATGTCGTGGCGAAGCTCTGCGAGAAGCTCCTCGCCGATGGTGCGCCGGGCCTGCATTTCTATACCCTGAACCAGTCCGGTCCGGTGACGGCGCTCTGGAACCAGCTCGGACTCCCCAAGGCGGCAGTGGCCAGATGAGGCCGTGAGCGACTTCTCTGTCGCACCTGTTCCGACCAGGGATACGATTCACCTTGCGGTGAGATGGTCGGCGCGTCTGTCCCGGCCACCGTCTTGCGACCATCCCATGCTGGGGTGTCGTACAGGCGGACCCCACGGCAAACCAGGAGGCAGAGATGATTCGATGGCGATGGTGGGGTCTCGCGACGATGCTGTGTGCCTCGATGGCGTTCGCGGACGAGAAGGGCTTCACGCTGCGGGCGGTGGAGGTCAAGGCCAAGCCCTTCCTCGATGCCGCTGCAGTGGGGAAGGTGCCGGAGAAGACCGCCATCACGGTCACCGAGCGTCAGGGCGGTTGGGCGAAGATCAAGGTCGGCGCCACCGCCGGCTGGGTGCGCCTGCTCGCCGTGCGCCTCGGCAACCCCGATCCGGCGAAGAACGACTCCGCCTTCCTGGCCACACTCGGCGTCGGCAAGCAGCGCAGTGCCGCCGGGTCGACAGCGGCCACGGGCGTGCGGGGCTTCTCTGAAGAGGACCTGACGGCCGCCAAGCCCGATCCCGAGCAGTTGGCGCGCATGGACGGGTTCGCCGTGACCGGCGCCACGGCGGCCGGCTTCGCGGCAGCGGGCAAGCTGTCTGCGCAGACGATCCCGTACGTGACCGGCGACGGCAAAGCCGAGAAAGGGGGCAAGTGATGGACCGCCATCCGAACCGCAAACGCATCGCCGGCTGGGTGCTGGCTGCCACCGCTTCCATCGGTCTTCTGGCGGCCTGCAATCCCAAACAGATCGACGCCTTCGTGAAAAGCTCCGGGGGCGTCGACGGCCTCACTTCCAACTTGAAGGGCGCCTTCGGGTCGGTGGATCAGCCGAAGGAGATCGAGATGGGTCGCGGCGTCGCCGAGACGCTCCTCGGCGCGCGTCCTCTGCACGACGATCCGGCGCTGCAACGCTACGTGAACGAGGTCGGTGCGTGGGTTGCGAGTCGGTCCGAACGGGCCGATCTGCCCTGGCGGTTCGGCGTCAACGACAGCGACCACGTGAATGCCTTCGCGGCGCCTGGCGGGATCATCATCGTGACGCGCGGCATGCTGCGGCTCCTGGAGAACGAGGCGGAACTCGCGGGCGTGCTCGGTCACGAGGTGGGGCACGTCGTGCGCAAGCATCACCTGAACGCCATGAAAAAGGGCGCCTGGACGAATCTTCTCGGTGCCGGGGCCAGCGCGGCGACGGCCGGCAAGGGTGGTGGTGCGCTCGTCGATGCCCTCGTCGGGCCCACCAAGGAGCTCTATTCGCGAGGCCTCGACAAGGACGACGAGTACGAGGCCGATCGCGTCGGCGTGGTGCTGGCCACTCGGGCTGGCTACGATCCCTACGGTCTCGCCGGCGCGCTGCAGACCCTCGGCAAGATCAAGGGCGACGATCCTTACCTCGCACTCCTGACGAAGACCCACCCCAACCCCGGTCAGCGCCTCGACCGGCTGGGGGAAGCGATGGGCGAGAACTTCACCCGCTTCGAGGCCCAGCCCCGCAACGAGGCCCGGTTCGCTGCTGCGGTGAAGGCACTCAGGACGGCGAAGCTGGACTGAGGAAGCGACCCCTGCATCCGCCATCCCGAGCCCGATTCCGGGGTGGCGGTGCGGGTGTCTCACCGCGTCAGAGGCCCAGCGCGAGTTCGACGCCTACGTACGGAGAGTTCGCGTTGGCCTGGAAGTGATAACCGGCGCGCAGCCCCATCGTGAGGTTCCCGCCCAGGCGCAGGCCGGTCGTCACCAGCCCCACCTTCCGGGCGCGGTAGTCGCGGTCACCCTGGAGGATCGCCTCGGGACCCACCTCGAGGCCACCGAGATCGTGCATCACGCGCAGCCTCGACCAGTACCCGTCCATCCCGAAGGTGTAGGCGACGATGCCGTAGGCGTGCACCTTGGCCGTGAGCCGGGCATCCACCTCCACCTGCGCCCTCGGCCACCACTGCGATCCGCGCACCCGGCTGTCCGGGACGTCGGGTGACAGCGTCGACTGCTGATGCCGGAAACCGAGGTACGCCGCCACCCCGCCGCGGTCGTCCCTGAGGTGGTAGCCGAGGGCCGCCTCCAGACCAAGGGCCCGGGCCCGGATGTTCTGCGGGTCGGTGGCGAAGCGCGCGGGGTCCGACACGTCGAAACCATAGTTGAGCCCGTCGATCCAGTAGCGCTGCACCCACCCGGCACCCAGCCGGTCCGAACTGCGCAGCGGGACGAGCGCCCCGAGGTACGCGTAGTACTCGTCGTTCCGCCGGACCTCCGCACCGGTCAGCAAGGTGATGTCCCGCGCCAGCGTCGCACCCGAGAGCAGCAGGCCGCTCAGTGCGAGGAGACAGGTGTTCGGCATCTTCATAGCAGTTCCCCCGCGGGAGACAACCGGTAGAGATACAGCGGCGTCCCGCTCGCGAGCATCGCGTCGAACAGGATGGCGCGGGTCCGCAGCATCGAGGTCCCCGCCCGCGTCGTGACGAGGATCTCCAGGCGCTCCCGAGCCGCCATCCGCCGGAACACGACGAGCGTGCGTTCGTCATCCGTCGCCGAGGGGACCGAGACAATGCCCGGGTGCATCCCGCCATCCGGCGTGTCCGCACTGCGGACAACGGCGGCGGCCCACGGCGCGTCCGGGGCCTCCGGCGCCGATCGAGACGGCCGGCGCAGCCATCGCATGAACCGCTCGAGCGGGGTGCGCGAGCGGTCGCTCAGGCGATTCAGTTTCCATTGCAGATCTGAGCCGTACAGGAAGGCGATCAGTTCGTCCGCGTCGGAGGCGGCGGTCCAGTCGAACCGGCAACCGAGGGCCCGCACGTCGCCGTCCCTCGGCCCTGGGAAGCACGCGCAGACCGTGGCACGGAAGGGCATCCGTCCGCTCGGAAGCAGGATCTCCCCCGCGACCGTGTCGCCGGGCGCCGTGTTCGCCGGGAAGCGCCCGTAGTACTTGAAGCCTTCGGCCGACACGTCGTCGAGGATCCCTGCGTGAGGATGACGCGAGTCTCCCGACAGCAGCGCGGGCAGCGGGATGCGGAACCGATACTCGCGGCGGTGGAATCCGGAAACGCGACGCGTGAAGCCGACGACGGCACGCGCGAGGACCACGTTCACCAGCGCCCAGAAGATGTTCGCGATCAGCGCCGCCGTGGGCAGGGCGATGACCCCGAGCGTCTGGAGAAGAAGACCCACGGGAATCGCCGCGGCGTTCATGCCGAGGACGGCCCACTGCGGCCACAGGAAGCGACGGCCCACGCGGTCGTCGTCGGGACTCCGATGCTTCCGCGTGACGCGGAATGCGAGTCGTCGCCGCAGCAGGCCGAGGGTCGACCACACGAAGGCCCCGTAGCGCGCCATGTTGTATCGCTCGACATCGAGCGCGCGCCCGTAGCCGCGGCCCACCTCCTCGAACACCCAGAACGTGAGCAGGTAGTACGGCACGAACCGCAGGACGAACTCCCACGAAAGCTGGCTGATCGGCATCGCACCCGTCATCAGCACGATCGCCGGCGCGAGATAGAAGAGGGCCTTCTGCCAGCCGTCGAAGTACATGATGGTGCTGGCGAAGTAGTTGAGGCGTTGGGGCACAGTGAGCCCGCTGGCGAACAGCAGCAAGCCGTGCCGTCTGAGCACCTGCATGGCGCCCTGGCCCCAGCGCACCCGCTGCCGTACGAACGGCACGATGTCGGCGGCGGCGATCCCGAACGCGAGCGGCTCGGCGTGGTACACCGACTGCCATCCCTTGCGGTGGATGCGGACCGAGGTGTCGAGATCCTCGGTGACCGTGTCGACGGCGAAACCGCCGATGTCGTCCAGTGCCTTGCGGCGGAGGATGCCGCAGGTGCCGCAGAAGAACGCGCTGTTCGTGGCGTCCTTGCCGCGCTGGATCACGCGGAAGAACAGCGACTGCTCGTTCCAGACGAGGCGGGTCTGCGCGTCGTTGCGATGCTGGTAGGAGTCGAGGTTGTAGAAGTCCTGCGGCGTCGATACGAATGCGACACGCGCGTCCCGGAAGTAGCCGAGGGTCCGGGTCAGGAAGTCGCGCGCCGGGGCGTGGTCTGCATCGAAGACGGCGATGTAGTCGCCGAGCGTGCGAGACAGGGCGTGGTTCAGGTTGCCTGCCTTCGCGTGCCGATGCTGCTCGCGGGCGAGGTACTGCACCCCCAGCTCGGCTGCAAGAGCGCGCATGGCGGGCCGGTTGCCGTCGTCCAGCAGCCAGGTCACGTGCGGGTAGGACATCCGGGTCGCGGCGACCAGCGTCCGGCGCAGCATCTCGACCGGCTCGTCGCGGGTGGTGACGTACACATCGACCACGAGGCCCGCCGGCGCCGCGGGCGCTTCGCGCACCGACAGCCGCCACACCATGTGGATGTGCAGCAACGCCGTGACAAAGCCGAACACCTCGCCCGCGTAGACGAGCCGCGAGAACCACGGCGCTGCGACGTTGAAAGTCTCGGGACGCCAGAGCAGATACCAGAACGCGACGATCACGTAGACGGCGACGAGTGCCTGGCGTGGTCGGGAGAGCGTTTCGAGCGTGGGGGCGTCGGGCGGCGGGGGGAGGTCCGTCAGCGGGTCGATCGTCAGGGAGCGCGGCATGCCGTCATCGATTCTTCAGCGTCGTGGACGCCACTTCGGCCCATCGTGGACATCGGTGCGACTGATGCTCAGCAAGCGTCGCGACGTCTGCTGCGTCGGTGGACGACGGCGAGCATCGCCAGACCGAGCGCCAGAAGCGCTGACGCTGCTGGCTCCGGCACGGGCGTGTGGATGACCCGGACGTTGTCGAGGCCCCAGGCCTCGTCGAGGTACGGGAAATCGAGATCCGGCCGCACCTGCAAGCCGGCGCTGAAGAAGGTGAACGACGCGGTGGTGCCACCGTCGTGGGCTTCCGTCCACGCGAACCGGTAGACGGAATCCATGGGGGCCGCGCCGGTGGTGTCGAGGTCCTCCTCGGTCGGCACGATCTCGAAACGGTAGCCGAGCGTGTATCGGGACAGGGCCCCGGTGGTCGGCGCGCACGGCGCGACAATGTCGCCGCAGAACGACTGCAATCCGGTGGCCGCGCTACCGTGGCTGAAGGTCCAGGACTGCCCGATGTCGAAGCTGTTGCCCGCGCCGCTCCGGAACCCGAACCGATCAGGGCCGCGGGGCACACCGTCGACGGGTCGGGTGTCCTCGCCGTCCCACGACCACATCAGATAGGCATCGAACTCGAGCGTGAGGCTGGGGAGGCCCGACGGAAGGTTCGTCAGCGTGAGCGTCGTCGCGTTGTTGCCGCCGAAGTAGCCGAGGAATCCGCCGCCGATGTCGTCGGCCGGCGTCTGCTGGAGTCCCCAGGCGTAGGTCGAGGTGCTCGACCACTCGGGACCGATCGCGGTCTCGAAGTCGTTCGCATACAGCACCACTTCGGCGCGCGTCGCCGTGGTCGCAAGACCAAAAGCGAGCGCGACGAGCGTACGTCGTCCGAGGGAATTCATGGGGGAATCTGCTCCTGAAATGCGCGCGGCCGGAAAGTACCATGGCATGCGCGCCGTCTCACACTTCGCAAGATCGGTGCCGCGTCATCCGTCCGGCGCACGAGCCTCCAAACGAAAAACGGCGGACCAGGGTCCGCCGCTCTCCGTGACTTTCCAGTCGACTGCCGGTTGAACAGCCGGTCGACCTGCGGGCGCGCAGTTCGCTCAGGCGACGCGCTTTTTCTGCAGGGCTGCGTGCTTGTGCATCTGGGCGTAGGCGTCGTGCGCTGCCGCTTCGGCGTCGCCGACGTGAACTGGCATCCCGAGGTCCGACATGACGGAACCCAGGGCCGAGAGGCACAGCATCACGTTCTCCGGCCGGCACGAGTAGCCCATCGTGCCGAAGCGCCAGATCTTGCCGGCGAGCGGACCGAGGCCGGCGCCGATCTCGAGGTTGAACTCGTTCAGCAGACGCTTGCGGACCTCGGCTTCCTTCGGCTGGATCGCCTCGGGGATGCGCACGGCGTTCATCTGCGGGATCTGGTACTCCTCCTTCACGAGGAAGTGGAGACCCATCGCCTCGAGGCCGGTCTTCAGCGCCAGATGATGGCGGCGGTGGCGCGCGAAGCAGTCTTCGAGCGTCTCCTCTCGGATCAGCAGCAGCGCTTCGTGGAGTGCGAACAGCGAGTTCGTCGGCGCGGTGTGGTGATACGTGCGGTTCGTGGCGCCCCAGTAACCGAGCAGCAGGTTCATGTCCATGAACCAGCTGTGGATCTTGTCCTTGCGGGCCTTCACATGCTCGACGACGCGCTCGTTGAACGACACCGGCGACAGACCGGGCGTGCAGGAGAGGCATTTCTGGCTGCCGGAGTAGATGGCATCCACACCCCATTCATCGACCAGCACCGGGACGCCGCCGAGCGACGTCACCGCGTCCACGATCGTGAGGGCGTTGTAGCGATGCGCCACTTCGACGAGCGTCTTGGCGTCCGACAGACAACCGGTGGATGTCTCGGCGTGCACGAACGCGACGATCTTCGTGTCCGGATTCGCCTTGAGGGTGTCCTCCAGGCGCTGCGGGTCGACGGGCGTGCCCCACTCGTGCTCGATGACGACCGGCACACCACCGCAGCGGATGACGTTCTCGAGCATCCGGCCACCGAACACGCCGTTGATGCAGACCACGACCTTGTCACCGGGCGAGACCATGTTCACGAAGCAGTACTCCATGCCCACCGAACCGGGGCCGGAGACCGGGAACGTCAGCGCATTCTTCGTCTGGTAGACGTAGCGGAGGAGGCTCTTCAGCTCTTCCATCATCTCGACGAACACCGGGTCGAGGTACCCGATGGCCGGCTGGCTCATCGTGGTCAACACGCGCGGATGAATTTCCGTCGGACCCGGCCCCATCAGCGTGCGCTGCGGCGGGTGGAAGGAATGGATGCGCTTGGCCGGCGCGAATGAATTCATGATGTCGCTCCCTGTTATGGCGGAACCGAACACGCCTTCGTCCTCCCCGCGCGATTTCACACGCACGGGTCGGAGGCGATTGGCCTCGTTCAGTATTTCTACGGCTTCGATCCGACCTTCCGACACGGCTTCCACTTCCATGGCCCACCGTGCAGGGATGTAGCCGGACTTCACCCAGTGGCTGACGACGGCCCGGTCGAGCTTGAGGCGGCGTGAGACTTCCGCCTGGGTGCCGAACAGGCTGACGAGACGCTCGGCGCAGTTCATGGGATCAGGATCGTTGAAAAGTTGACCACGGGACTGGACTCTGCCTTATCAAATTCATTTTGACAAGCAAGGCATGGCAAACCGCGCGGGAGCTTCCGACGATGTCAGGGCTCGGTCACGAAGGTCAGGCGAATGCTGCCCGGGCGGGAGATGTCGGGGGTGTCGAAGACGGTGTCGCCGTCCTCGTCCGGGGTGCCCGTGGGTTCGAGATTCGCGAAGTCGTAGAGCGTCGGGTCGGCGAGGTGCGATGGCACGACATTCCGCAGGCTGCGGAACATGGTCTCGATCCGCCCTGGGAAGCGGCGGTTCCAGTCGGCCAGCATCAGCTTGATCTGATGGCGCTGCAGATTCTCCTGCGAGCCGCAGAGGTCGCACGGAATGATCGGGAATGCCTTCACCTCGGCGTAGGCGGCGAGATCCTTCTCGGCGACGTAGGCGAGCGGTCGGATCACGACGTGCCTGCCGTCGTCGGAAACCAGCTTCGGCGGCATGCCCTTCAGCTTGCCGCCGTGGAACATGTTGAGGAACAGCGTCTCCAGCATGTCCTCGCGGTGGTGGCCCAGGGCGATGCGCGTGGCGCCCAGCTCGGTCGCAACCCGGTAGATCACGCCGCGCCGCAGCCGCGAGCACAGCGAACACATCGTCTTCCCCTCGGGGATCACCCGCTTCACGGTCGAGTAGGTGTCCTGCCGCTCGATGTGGAACGGCACGCCGAGCGCCGTCAGGTAGTTGGGCAGCACGTCCGCCGGGTAGCCGGGATGCGCCTGGTCGAGATGCATCGCGATGATCTCGAAGGGCACCGGCGCACTCGCCCTGAGGGACAGCAGGACGTCGAGCAGGCCGTAGCTGTCCTTGCCGCCGGAGAGGCAGACCATCACCCGGTCGCCGCCCTCGATCATCCGATAGTCGGCGATCGCCTCGCCCACCTGGCGGCGCAGGCGCTTGGCGAGCTTGTTCGCCTCCACGGTCTGCTTCTGGATGTCCCCGGTCGTCATCGTCGGCGGCCTAGAGATGCACGCTGCGACCGCCGTCCACCGCCAGGATCTGGCCGGTGACGTAGGGCGCGTCCTCGACGAGGAAGCGTACCGCCTTCGCGATGTCCGACGGTTCGCCCGCACGCTTCAGCAGCGTCGTCCCGATGATCCGGTGGCGCGCCAGCTCGTCCGACCACGCCTCGTCCTCCGGCCAGAGGATCGCGCCGGGCGCGACGCCGTTCACCCGCACCTCGGGCCCCAGTTCCCGGGCGAGGGACCGCGTGAGCGACACGAGGCCGCCCTTGGCGGCGTTGTAGACGAGGTAGTTCTTCATGGGGCGGTCGGCGTGGATGTCCACGATGTTCACGATGCACCCTTCGCTGCGGCGCAGATGCGGCGCAGCGGCCTGCGACAGGAAGAGCGGCGTCTTGAGGTTGGTCCCGACGAGGTCGTCCCACATGTCCTCGGTGATGTCGCCCACCGCGGAGGGGAAGAAGCTCGACGCGTTGTTGACCAGCACATCCAGTCGGCCGAACCGCTGGACGGTCTCGTTCACGAGCGTCGGCAGATGCGCGATGTTGAGCAGGTTCGCTTGTACCAGGGCCACCGAGTCCGGCCGGATGGCGTTCAGTTCGGCCTGCAGGGCCCGCGCCTCCACCGCCGACGACCGGTAGTGCACCAGGAGGTTGGCGCCGCCCGCGTGGAGATGCCGGCAGATGGCGGCACCCACGCGTCGGGCGCCGCCGGTGATCAGGACCACCCGGTTTTGCATCGTTCACCACCTCGTTGTTTAATCCCGATTCTACGCCACGCCCCCTGCATCCCCGCCCGTGGCCCCGCGCCCGCACCCTGCTCCGACGTCCCTCTTGTCTGCACTGTCCGCACTGTTTCCGGATCTGGCGCCGCCGTCCGTGGACGCGGTCGCGCATTCCGATCGCCTCCGCGACCTCATCGCCGACCGGATCGCCGCCGCCGGCGGTTGGATCCCGTTCGACGCCTACATGGACCTCGCGCTCTACGCCCCCGGCCTCGGCTACTACGCCGGTGGGAGCCGCAAGTTCGGCGTCGATGGAGATTTCGTGACGGCGCCGGAGATCTCCGATCTCTTCGGCCGCACCCTGGCCCGCCAGGTGGCCGAGGTGCTCGCGATCACCGGTGGCGACGTCCTGGAACTGGGCCCCGGCACCGGTCGTCTCGCGGCGACGCTGCTCGCGGAACTGGCCCGGCTCGGTCACCCCCCGCGCCGCTACCTCCTGCTCGACGTGAGCGCCGACCTGCGCGACCGACAGAGGCAACACATCAACGCCAGCGTTCCCGGCGAGGCCCACCGTGCCGAGTGGATCGACGCGCTGCCAGCCAGCTTCGAGGGCCTGATCCTCGCGAACGAGGTGCTCGATGCGCTGCCGGTGTCCCTCGTGAGCCGACGCGACGACGGCCTGCAGGAGCGCGGCGTGTCCCTGGCCGACGGATCGTTCGTATGGGCCGGGCGACCGCTCGCCGCCGGCCCCGTGCGGGACCGTGCCGAGGCCCTCGCCTTCCCGTCGCCCTACGACACCGAGTTCTGCCCGCGCGCCGAGGCGCTCGTTCGTGCACTGGCCGGATCGCTGACCGCGGGCGCGCTGCTGTTCGTCGACTACGGATTCGGGCGGCGCGAGTATTACCACCCCCAGCGGGACCGCGGCACGCTCGTGTGTCACTACCGGCATCGGATGCACGACGACCCCTTCGTCCTGCCGGGGCTGCAGGACATCACGGCGCACGTCGACTTCACCGCAGTGGCTGAAGCGGGCGTGGCGGCCGGCCTGCGGTTCGCCGGCTACACGACGCAGGCGAACTTCCTCGTGAACTGTGGCATCGCACAGTTGCTTTCCGAGGTGCCGGCGGCGCATGCTTCCGCCTACCTGCCCCTGGCGTCGCAAGCGCAGAAACTGATGAGTCCGTCGGAAATGGGGGAACTGTTCAAGGTGGTGGCGCTGTCCCGCGGGGTCGATGCCCCGCTGCTCGGCTTCACCCGCGGCGATCTCTCAAGGCTGCTATGACGGTCGCGTTCCTGCGCACGCCCGACCACCGCTTCGCGAACCTCCCCGGTTTCGATTTCCCCCCGCACTACCTCGACGCGCTGCCCGGGTTCGACGGCCTCCGGATGCACTATGTGGATGTCGGTCCGGATGTCGGTCCGGATTTCAGTCCGGACGGCGCCCCGAGCGTCTTCCTCTGCCTGCACGGCGAGCCCACTTGGGGCTACCTCTACCGGCGCATGGTCCCGGTCTTCGCGGCGGCCGGGCATCGGGTCGTCGTCCCCGATCTCTTCGGGTTCGGCCGCTCCGACAAGCCGGTGGACGACGGCTGGTACACCTTCGAGCGGCATCGCAACGCCCTCCTCGCCTTCATCGATGCGCTCGACCTGCGCGGCATCTGCCTGGTCTGCCAGGACTGGGGTGGGCTGCTGGGCCTCACGCTGCCCATGGCGCGGCCCGAACGGTTCACGGGGCTTCTCGTCATGAACACGACGCTCGGCACCGGGGATGAGCCGCTGTCGCCGGGCTTCCTCGCGTGGCGCCAATGGGCGGCCGACCATCCCGATATGGAGGTGGGCAAGCTCCTTGGTCGCGCGTGCCCGCAGCTCACCGAAGCCGAGCGGGCTGCCTACGACGCACCCTTCCCGGACGCGCAGCACAAGGCCGGCGTGCGCCGCTTCCCGGCAATGGTCCCCGACCATCCCGACGCCGAAGGCGCGGCCCTCTCGCGGGCGGCCCGGACCTGGTTCGAGACCGCCTGGAGCGGCCACTGCTTCATGGCGATCGGCGGCAAGGATCCCGTGCTGGGGCCCCCGGTGATGCACGCGCTGCACCGCCACATCCGCGGGGCTGCGCCGCCCTACACGGATGCCGAGGCCGGCCATTTCGTCCCCGAGTGGGGCGAAGCCATCGCGGCGGCGGCCGTCGCGGCCATGGCGAAGGGTCACCTCGGCGGCGAAACCGGCGAAACGGGCTCGAGTTTTCCGGACCCGGGTCGATCAATGTCATCGAACGGATTGCCGACGACGCGCGCAGCCGCACACGACGAACAACAATGAATCGAACCGTCTCGCTGCTTTTCGGGGTCCACGCGCACCAGCCCGCCGGCAACTTCGCGTCCGTCGTGGACGAGGCCCACGAGAAGTCCTACGGCCCGTTCCTCCGGACCGTGCATCGCTATCCGGACTTCCGTTTCTCCGCGCATTTCAGCGGCTGGCTTCTCGCCGATCTCCTCGATCGTCACCCGGACGACATGGCCCTGCTCGCCGACATGGTGAAGCGCGGCCAGGCCGAGCTCTTCGGCGGCGGTGACATGGAGCCCGTGCTGGCATCGATCCCCGCGCGGGATCGTCTCGCCCAACTCGAAGCCCTCGCGGTTCGCCTCGAACGCGCCTTCGGATGCCGCCCTCGCGGGGCCTGGCTCACCGAGCGCGTCTGGGAGGCCACCGTCGTGCCCTCGCTCGCCCAGGCCGGCATCGAGTTCGTCACCGTCGACGACTATCACTTCGTCTGCGCCGGGCGCGAGCTGCACGAACTCGGTGGGTACTTCTCGACCGAGGACGACGGCCGCCGCCTCGATCTGTATCCGATCTCCGAGCAGCTCCGCTATCGCATTCCCTTCGCGCCCGCGGACGAGGTCGTCCGCTACATGGAGTCGCTCGCGACCCACGGTGAAGCGCACGCCGCGATCTACTACGACGACATCGAGAAGTTCGGCATCTGGCCCGAGACCTACGACTGGGTCTACGGCCGCAAGTGGCTGGAGCATTTCATCGAAGGCGTCCTGGCCTCGCCGGTCATCCAGCCGATGCACTTCGCCGAGCACCACGCGCGACATCGCACGCGCGGCATCGTGTATCTGCCGACCACTTCGTACATGGAGATGGGCGAGTGGTCGCTGCCTGCACCGCGCGCCGACGTGTTCGCGGACCTCATCGCTGCGCACAAGGCCGACGGCAGCTACGAGCGCTTCAAACCTTTCCTGCGCGGCGGCATCTGGCGCAACTTCCTGTCGCGGTATCCCGAAGCGAACTGGATGCACAAGCGCATGCTCGGCCTGTCCGCGCGGGTCGATGCGCTGCCGGCAGCATCACGCACCGCGGACCTCGTCGATCTCCTGCATCGCGCGCAGGCGAACGACGCCTACTGGCACGGGCTCTTCGGCGGCATCTACCTGCCCCATCTGCGCCGGGCCGTCTGGAACGCGCTCGTCGAGCTCGAGGCGAAACTCGATGCCCTTGCGCCGCGCCCTCCGGTGTCGCGCATCGATGCCGACCTCGACGGCGCCGAGGAGTTGTTCCTGCACGGGCTCGCCTGCCAGGTCGTGATCCGCGACGACGGCAGCGCGGCCGCCGTCGAGCTGTCGTCGTATCCGCTGCGCCACAACTTCGGCGACGCCCTCACCCGTCGACGCGAGCACTACTACCGCCATCTCGACGCAAGCGTGCAGGCCCACGAAGCGACGCACGATCACGGCGAGGGCATCGCATCGGCGCACGATCGCGTCGCCTTCCGTCACGCCATCGGCCCCGGCGATGCAGAACCGGACACCGGGCCGCGCCACAGCTTCGTGGACGCATGGCGGGTCGCCAGCGGGGAATGGCAATCGCCGACGTACGCCGCTCGCGGCGCTGCACCATCGTTCGCCACCGGCTTCGATGGCGCCACCGTCGAGAAGCAGTACGCCCTGATCGCCGACGGCGTCGAGGTGCGCTACGCGGTCGACGTGCAGGCGCCCGGCGAGTGGCGCGTGCGCCTGGAACTCGCTATGCCGAGTTGCGACGGATTTCTGGGGCGCGTCGTGCACGACGGCGCGATCCTCGGTGGGCTGGGCGACAGCCACGCGCTTGCTGCTGCCACCGGGTTGAGCCTGGAGGACGGCGTGCTGGGCGGCGTGGTCCGGCTGGAGACCGACCGCGCCTGCGAACTCACGGCGACGCCGCTGCTGACGGTGTCCCAGTCCGAGGCGGGCTTCGAGAAGATCATGCAGGCCGTCTCGATCGTGCTGCAGTGGTCGCTGCCCGCGGGGCGGCACGCGCTGTGCGTGCGACTGCGGTTCGAAAGGACAGGCCCGTGATCCGGCACGCCACCTGCGTGGTTGCCATCGACGGGCAAGCGACGAAGCGGGGGAACTCTCACTGATCAACGAGGTTCCACCCTATGGATGTTCCGCCGGCGCTGCGATTCCGGAGGCCGGAGCGCAGTGGGCGGTGGATGATGCAGAGGCAACGCAACAGAGGAGGCGGCAGTACCGCTCCACGACAGCGAAGCGAGCGGCCCCGGGAATCGGTGAAGTGATCGCCAGTTCCCCGGAGCGGACAACCGGGTTTGGAGCCCGTCCGGTCCGCTGAATTCTGTTCCTGTCACCAGGAGGAAAACCGTATGCAAACTCCGCTGCAGATCACCTTCCGCGACGTTCCCCACTCCGATGCGCTCGAGGCGCATATCCGCGAGAAGGCCGCGAAGCTGGAGTCGTTCTTTTCCCCCATCATGGGCTGCCACGTGACGGTGGAACTGCCCCACAAGCACAAGCACCAGGGAAGGAACTTCGTCGTTCACGTGGACCTCCGCGTCCCCGGCGCCGAGTTCGTCGTCAATCATCATCGGAACGAGGATGCCTACGTCGCCCTGCGCGACGCCTTCGATGCCGCGAAGCGGCAACTCGAGGACCACCACCGCAAGGCGCGCACCACCAAGCACCACAACGGCCGCGCGCGGCTCGCGACGATGGAGCCCGAGGTCGAACCCGAAGAGTTCGTCCAGGAAGACTGATCCCGCGAGGGGACCTCTGCATGACCCGCACGGGGATCCCCCTTCCCGTGCCGGTCCCGAACCACGAAGCGATGACCACGAAAGGCGACCTCCACGGTCGCCTTTTCCATTTCTGAGGGTCGACGAGGCTGCAATGGCGCGGATTGCGCGGTGATAATCCGCGCCTGAACCATCACCGGAGGAGCCGGCCGTGAGCGAGAGAAAAAAGACCCCCGAGACCCTGCGATCCCATCGCTGGTACGGCAAGACCGACATGCGGAGCTTCGGCCATCGGTCGCGCACGCTGCAGATGGGCTTCTCGCACGAGGACTACAAGGGCAAGCCGGTCATCGCGATCATCAACACCTGGAGTGACATCAGCCACTGCCACTCCCACTTCCGCGAGCGCGCGGAGGACGTGAAGCGGGGCGTGTGGCAGGCCGGCGGGTTCCCGCTCGAGATGCCGGCCATCACGCTGGCCGAAGTGATGCAGAAGCCCACCACGATGATGTACCGCAACTTCCTCGCGATGGAGACCGAGGAACTGCTGCGGTCGTACCCCGTCGACGGCTGCGTGCTGATGGGGGGCTGCGACAAGACCGGCCCCGCGCTGCTGATGGGCGCGCTCAGCATGAACCTGCCGTCGATCTTCGTCCCCGCCGGTCCGATGCTCACCGGCCGCTGGGCCGGCAGGACGCTGGGCTCGGGCTCGGACGTGTGGAAGTACTGGGACGAACTGCGCGCCGGCAACATCACGCAGCGCGACTGGGACGACATCGAGGCGGGCATCGCGCGGTCTCCCGGCACGTGCATGACGATGGGCACGGCCTCCACCATGACCGGCATCATCGAGACGCTCGGCTTCAGCCTGCCGAACGCCTCCGCGATTCCCGCGCCGGACTCCAACCATTCGCGCATGGGCTCGTACTCCGGTCGTCGCATCGTCGAGATAGTGTGGGAGGACCTGAAGCCCCGCGACATCATCACCCCGCGCTCGGTCGACAACGCGATCAAGGTGCTGATGGCGCTCGGCGGTTCGACGAACGCGCTGATCCACGTGGTGGCGATCGCGCGGCGCGCCGGCATCGATCTGAATCTCGACCACTTCGAGGCGATCGGCAAGCGCACCCCCTACCTCGTGAACATGCGCCCGGCCGGCCAGTACCTCATGGAGGACTTCTACTACGCCGGTGGCCTCACCGGTCTGCTCGAAGGAATGCGCGATCTGCTCGACACCGGTGAACTCACCTGCACCGGCAAGACCCTCGGCGAGAACATCGCCGGCGCGCGCATCCACAACCCCGAAGTGATCCGCACGCCCGCAAACCCGATCCGCCCCGACGGTGGTCTCGTCGTCCTGCGCGGCAACCTCGCGCCCGACGGTGCCGTGCTGAAGGCGAACGCGGCGGACCCGAGGCTGCTCACCCACACCGGCCGCGCCATCGTCTTCGACGACTACAACGACATGGCCGCGCGCATCGACACGGACGCACTGGATGTCGATGCCGACTCCGTGCTCGTGCTCCGCAACGCTGGCCCGCTCGGCGGTCCCGGCATGCCGGAGTGGGGCATGCTGCCGATCCCGAAGAAGCTGCTGAAGGCCGGCGTGCGCGACATGGTGCGTATCTCCGACGCGCGCATGAGCGGCACCAGTTACGGCACGTGCGTGCTCCACGTCGCGCCCGAGTCTTGGATCGGCGGCCCACTCGCGCTCGTGAAGACCGGAGATCTCATCGAGCTCGACGTGCCCGGTCGACAGCTCAACCTGAAGGTGAGCGACGAGGAACTCGCGGCGCGTCGCGCGGCATGGAAGCCGAAGGCGCGTCGATTCGAGCGGGGCTACGGCGCCCTCTTCAGCCAGCACGTCTCCCAGGCGGACAAGGGCTGCGACTTCGATTTCCTCGAGGGAACCCAGCCCACGGAGGACCCGGAGATTCATTGAGGAGACTCTGACTGTTCAGCGTCTCCTCCAGGCGATGGCCGACTACCCCTCCGCGTCCGCGCCCGCCCTTGGGGGCGTGGGCATCTCCCCGCCTTCCGTCGATACCTCCAGCTTGTGCTGCACGAAGTCGATGTGCTGCCTCAGCAGGTAGACCTGGTTGGCGAACGAGAGCGGCGTGTGGAGATCGTTCACCTCCTGCTCGATCCAGTCGAGCCGCTCGCCGAAGTTCCGGGTCTCGCCTTCGGTGAGCGGGCGCCGCATCTCGTTCTCGATGAACATCAGTTCGCCGTACCAGCGATAGATCCGTCGGCGCACCGTCCACGCGTACAGCGGTGGCAGGATGCGCACCAGTGGGAACAGCAGCGCGAGCGCCGGGATCAGGAACACCAGCATCCGGTCGACGAGGTTCGCGGCCCAGAAGGGCAGATAGCGTTGCAGGAACGGGCGCCCGGACGTGTAGTAGCGCTTCGCGTCGTCGGACAGCGGGAACTCCAGGACCCGCGGTGACGGGAACTCGCGCTCGTCCTGGAAGAGCCCGATGCCGCCGTGCACTTCGGTGGCCGCCTGCATCAGGAGCATCTGGACCGCGGGATGCAGATCGTCGCGCGCCAGGAGCTGGGTCTGCGCAGCGAGCAGCGTCACCGGGCGCGGTGGGCGGTTGCCCGGCATGTCGTTCGCACCCTCGGGCAGGACGACCTTGTGCAGCGCGGGCATGAGCTTGGTGTAGGCGTCCACGCGCCGGCTGAAGTCCACGAGTTGCGCGCTCTCGCTGTAGATGAGCGCCTTCAGCAGTCCGGATTCCGGGGGTTCCATCAGGAAGGCGCAGTCGGCCTTGTTCGTGAGCAGCGCCTCGGCCGCCTCGATGCCGCCGATCTCGACCGCCTCGAACTCGCCCTCGTCGATGCCGTTGGCAGCGAGCAGCGTGCGCACCATCCGCCGCATCCCGGCGCCCTTGCCGCCGATGGCGATCGTCTTGCCTCTGAGGCCCGGCAGGTCGTCCAGGATCTGCCGGCCACGGCAGAACACCCAGAGCGCCTCGTAGCCCACCACACCGAGCGACACCAGGTGCGGGGCCTCCTCGATCTCACCGATGCCGCCGCGTACGAGCCCGACATCGATGCGGTTCTCGTCCTCCCGCAGGCGCCGGTAGTTCTCGCGTCCGCCGGCGGATTCCTGCACGTCGAGCCGGACGCGCTCACGCGCGAGCACCTTGCCGTAGGCCGCGCCGAATGCCGCATAGGCACTGCCGGGTGGCCCGCCGCCGAACACCACGTGCTTCGGCAGCGACGGCTTCATGTAGGTCCTGGCGATCCAGACCACCGCGAGCGCCGCCAGCAGCAGCGGCACGCCCACGTAGACGACTTCCTTCCACGGCACCGTGCGCACCCAGCCGATCGGCTCGAAGCGCAACCGCCGCGCGAGACGGCGCATGCGCCCGGGGGGCTTGCCGCCAGTGCCCATTGCGGTGCTCATGGAGTATCGGCACCGTCGACGAGGGCTCGGAGATCGGCGACCACCCGGGCCCGTCCGGCAGCCGGGTACTCGGCCGGTTGTTGCATGCGGTTCACCCAGACCGTACGGAATCCGAAAGCGTCGGCTCCGGCGATGTCCCAGGCATTCGAGGACTGGAAGCTCACGGCGTCGTCGGCCACGCCGAGCTGCTGGCCGACCAATGCATAGACGCGGGGGTCGGGTTTGAACACCCGTAGCGGATCGACGGAGATCGTGGCGTCGAGAAGGTCCGCGAGGCCGGCGGCGCGCACCGCGCTCGCGAGCATCGCCGGGCTGCCGTTCGAGAGGATGGCGGTGCGCATGCCCCTGGCGCGCAGTGCGGCGAGCGTGGCGCGGACCTCCGGATACGCGTCCAGCGTCTCGTACGCCGAGAGCAGGTCAGCCCGTAGCGCCCGGTCGACGATGCCGTGCCGCGCCATCGCGAAGTCGAGGGCATCTTCCGTGAGCGACCAGAAGTCGCGATATCGCTGCATGAGCGAAGACACCCAGGAGTACTCGAGCTGCTTCGTCCGCCAGGTCTGCGAGAACGCGGCTGCCTCGCCGCCCAGGCGTGCCGTGTGGCGGGCGGTCGCGGAGTGGACGTCGAGCAGCGTTCCGTAGGCGTCGAACACGTAGGCGGCGACAGGCGGGGGCATATCGGTGGGCATCGTCGAACTCTCTCGGTGCAGGGGTGGATGCGGGGTGGGGATTCGCAGTGGCGGTGGGACGCCGGGCTTTGAGATCCCGCTAAACCGTGAGCAGATACGTGGGCATCGTACCGCGGCCCTTCACCTCGACCTCGCCGCGATACTCGGCGTGGAAGCGGCCGTCCAGCTTGTCGCGCGTCGCCGCGGTAACCTGCACGCCGCCCGAGACACCGCCCGAGGCCATGCGCGCGGCGACGTTCACGGTGTCGCCCCACAGATCGTAGACGAGCCCGCGCTTGCCGATGACGCCGGCGATCACGGGTCCGGAGTTGATGCCCACGCGCAGTGCGAGGCCCTCGAATGCGGCCATCTCGCCTTGCATCGCGAGGGCCAGGGAGGCCAGGGCCGTGGCGTGATCCGCGCGGGGCGAGAGCACGCCAGCCGCGACCATGTAGCCGTCGCCGATCGTCTTGATCTTCGTGAGCCCCGAGGCCTCGGTCAGATCGTCGAAGCGCGAGAAGATCTGATTCAGCAGCCGCACGACATCATCCGCGGGCAGGCGCTGCGAGAGTTCCGTGAAGCCGACGAGATCCGCGAACAGCACGGAACAATCCGCCACCGGGTCGGCGAACGCACGGCCCTGGTCGCGCAGCCGGTCGGCCACCGGCTTGGGCAGCATGTTCTCGAGGATCTGTTCCAGCCGCCCGTGCGCGAGACCGAGGCGCCGCTCCGCATCCGACAGCTCGAAGACGAAGAGCCGCATCATCGCGAAGAGCGAAACCGCGAAGGACATGGCGACAACGGTGTCGATGGTGTCGCGGACCTCCGCCTCCAGTGTGACCAGCGGGATCGCCGGTCCGAGCCCTGCCGCGTACAGCACGAACATCGCGAAGGCGAGGATCGCGTAGAGATCCCGGTAGAGCGCCCGCACGTCGTAGAAGACGAAGTACGACGCCACCGCGATCGCGACGAACCAGAGATTCGCCAGGCGCACCTCGGTGCCAGGGTGACCGTAGGCGACGGCCACGAACAGAGTGACTTCGGCGAGCGCCGCGGTTCCGATGAGCACACGCGCAAGCGTCACGTGCTTCCTGTGCACCAGCCACAGAACGGCGAGGCCGGTGACCACCAGCGCGATGTCGGCAGCCGCGAGAACCGTTGCGCCGAGCACCACCGACACCGGCAGCCAGAGCGTCCCGTTCAGGATCACCACGAGTGCCAGGACGCGCAGGTACATCGCCGCGCGCCGATGGCGCACCTCGGCCAGTGCCACCGAGCCGAACAGCTCGTGGTCCAGGCGGGCGTCGTCCGGGGGCTTCAGCGGCGGTTGGGGGGGATGCACCAAGGGGCGCGGCACCGCTCCGGTCAGGGAGCCGGGTGGATGTCGTCGACCCAGTGCACAGCCTCGGGGTTCTCGGCGGGTGGGATATCGAGGTTCACGACCACGGGGTCCTGACCGCTGCGGCAGAGCACGCAAGAGAGCGGCTCCGTGTCCGACGCGTTGATCTCCTGGTGCGGAACGAATGGCGGCACGTGGATGAAGTCGCCCGGGCCGGCCTCGGCCGTGAACTCGAGGTTGTCGCCCCAGCGCATGCGGGCCCGGCCGCTCACGACGTAGATCACGCTCTCCACCGGGCCGTGGTGATGCGCGCCCGTCTTGGCCTTCGGATGGATGACCACGGTACCGGCCCACAGCTTCTCGGCGCCGCACCTCGCATGCGTGATCGCCGCCGCACGGTTCATCCCCGGGGTCTGCGCGGTGTTGGTGTCCAGTTCGTTGCTCTTCACGACACGCACGCCGTGAAACTTCCATTGCGATTCCGTCGTCCCGCTCATGTCGATCCTCTCAGTGTCGTCCGGCCGGGCGCCTGACCGCCGTTCCCGGCGAGCGCCATCTCCAGCACGCGGACCACATGCATCGCACCGCGCCCGGTGCCGTCGGCGATCTGGTGGCGGCAGCTCGTGCCGTCGGCCACGATCAGTGTGTCCTCTGCGGCCCCCCGCACGGCCGGCAGCAGCGACGCCTCCGCCATGCGCAGCGAGATCTCGTGGTGCTCGGTCTCGTAGCCGAAGCTCCCCGCCATCCCGCAGCAGCTCGAGACGACTTCCGTGACTTCGAGCGCCGGCACCAGCGCGAGCGCCCGCGTCACCGAGGGCATCGCCCCGAAGGCCTTCTGATGGCAGTGTCCATGCAGCAGCACGCGCTTGGCAAGGGGTCCGAAGGCCCGCCCCGCCGCCTCCGGCGAGCGCGCCACGACGTCCTCCAGCAGGACGGCCTGCGTCGCAAGTCTCTCGGCGGCCGGGCCGAGTCCGAGAGCCAGGTACTCATCCTTCAGGGTGAAGAGGCAGGACGGCTCCAGTCCGACGATGGGGCAGCCGGCCGCGAGCGCTGGCGCCAGGGCGTCGAGCAGCCGGTGCGCCTCGGCCCGCGCCCGTGCGACGTCGCCCGTCGCGAGGTGGGTGCGGCCGCAGCAGAGCGGCCGGCCGTCGCCGACTGGCCGGGCAGTGCGTACGTCGTGGCCCAGCGCACCCAGTACCTTCACCGCGGCGCGCAGGTTCTCCGGTTCGAAGTAGCGGTCGAAGGTGTCGGCGAACAGCACGACGGTATTCGCGGCGGGCGCGGCCGTTAGCGCGGGGACTTCGCCATCGCGGAAGGCATCCGACCGCCATCGCGGCAAAGCGCGCTTCGCCGAGAGGCCGGTCAGGCGTTCCGTCAGACCGGCGAGGCCGGGCACGTCGTCGCGGAGGTTCGCGAGCCACGGCATCTTCGCGAGGGTCGGCGCGTAGTCGGGCAGCCGGCCGACGAGTCGCTCGCGCAGCGTGGGAGAGCGATCCTTCGACGCCTGGTGCAGCCATTCGAGCTTCATGCGCGCCATGTCTACGCCAGTCGGACACTCGCGCCGGCAGCCCTTGCAACTCACGCAGAGGTCCATCGCGTCCTTCACGGCGTCGGACCGGATGCCGTCCGGGCCGAGTTGACCGGAGAGCGCGAGCCGCAGCGTGTTCGCGCGGCCGCGGGTCAGGTGTTGCTCATCGCGGGTCGCGCGGTACGACGGGCACATCGTCCCGGCGTCGAACTTGCGGCAGTGGCCATTGTTGTTGCACATCTCGACCGCGCCGCCCAGCCCACCCCACGCCGACCAGTCGTACGCCGTCTCGACGGGCAGGCGCTGGTAGCCGGGCGCGAATCGGAAGAGCGTGCGGTCGTCCATGCGCGAGGGGCGCACGATCTTCCCCGGGTTGAAGAGTCCCTGCGGATCGAGCACCGCCTTCACCTCGCCGAGCGCCGCGGTGAGGCGCGCGCCGAGGATCGGCTCGATCCACTCCGATCGCACCAGGCCGTCGCCGTGCTCGCCGGAGAATGCGCCCTTGTACTCGCGCACGAGGGCGCAGGCCTCCTCGGCGATGGCGCGCATCTTCATGGCGCCATCGGTCTTCATGTCGAGCACGGGCCGAACGTGCAGCGTGCCCACCGAGGCGTGGGCGTACCACGTGCCGCGCGTGCCGTGTTTCGCGAACACCTCGTCGATCCGGCGCGTGTACTCCGCGAGATGCTCGAGCGGCACCGCGCAATCCTCGATGAACGACACCGGCTTCCCGTCGCCCTTCATCGACATCATGATGTTCAGCCCGGCCTTGCGGACCTCCCAGATGTCGCGCTGTTGCCGGGCGTCGGTCACCTTCACCACGGCGTCGGGCAGACCGCGATCGGCCAGCAGCTCCACCAGCCGGTCCAGCTTCGCGACCTGCGCTGCCTTCTCCTCGCCGGCGAACTCCACGAGAAGGATGGCGTCCGGCTGACCGAGGAAGTACTGCTCCACCACGGGCCGGAACTCATCGTGGCCACGCGCGAGCCCGATCATCGTGCGGTCGACAAGTTCCACCGCCTCCGGATCGAGCTTCACGATCTCCTGTGTGATCGCCATCGCATCGTAGAACGACGGGAAATGCGCGACGCCCAGCACCTTGTGCGCGGGCAGGGGCTTCAGCGCGAGCTTGAGGCGTCGGAACCACGCCAGCGTGCCCTCCGAGCCCACCAGCAGGTGCGCGAGGTTGTGCGGCGCCAGCGGCTGCACCATGTCGAGGTTGTAGCCCTGGACGCGCCGCAGCACCTTCGGCCACCGCGCCTCGATCTCGTCCCGCTCGCGCGTCGCGATGGCGTGGATGCGAGCCACCAGTGCGCGATACCGCGCCGGACCGGCTGCGACCTCGGACGACGGCCCGAACGTGCACCGCTCGCCGTCCGCGAGCCACGCCTCGATCCCGAGGACGTTGTGCACCATGTTGCCGTGACGGATCGAACGGGCGCCGCACGAGTTGTTGCCGGCCATGCCGCCCAGCGTCGCCTGCGCACTGGTGGAGACATCCACCGGGTACCAGAGTCCCGCCGACCGTAGATGTGCATTCAGGTGGTCGAGCACGACGCCGGGCTCCACCCATGCGGTGCGCGCCTCGGCGTCGACCTCGACGATGCGATTCAGATGGCGCGACGTATCGATGACGATGGCGGCACCGACCGTCTGACCGCATTGCGACGTGCCGCCACCGCGCGGCAGCACCGGCATCCCGGCTTCGGCGGCAATGGCGATGGCCGTCGCGACGTCGTCCTCGGATTGGGGCACCACGACGCCGAGCGGCAGGATCTGGTAGATCGAAGCGTCCGTCGCGTAGCGCCCACGGCTCGCGGTATCGAGGAGCACATCGCCACGGATCTCGCGGGCGAGGCGACGGGCGACGGCATCGGGAATGGCGGTGGCGGACATGGGCGGTGACACGGAGGATCGACCCCGGATTCTGCGCCGTCGCGACGCGATCGATCCAGCGATCGGTGGCGGGCCCGCGCATGGCGCCGCGACCGCCTTGCGGTGCCGCTCGGCCGGAGACTACGATCCGTGCTTCGTCGTCCTCCAGGTTCATGTCCATGAGTCACCGCGCCGGCCGCCATTTCCTCCAGATTCCCGGTCCCACGAACGTGCCCGACCGCGTGCTCCGCGCGATGGACCGCCCGACGATCGACCATCGCGGCCCCGACTTCAACCGCTTGGCGCGCGCGGTGCTCGACGGCCTGAAGCCGATCTTCGGCACGCACCATCCGGTCGTCATCTATCCCGCCTCCGGCACGGGTGCATGGGAGGCCGCGCTGGTGAACACGCTCTCGTCCGGCGATCTCGTGCTCATGTGCGAGACCGGGCATTTCGCGTCGCTGTGGCGCGGGCTCGCGGAGAAGCTCGGATTGCGCACCGAGTTCCTGCCCGGAGACTGGCGTCACGGTGCCCATCCGGCCGCCATCGAGGCGCGCCTCGCCGAGGACACGAAGCGCGAGATCCGCGCGGTGTGCGTCGTGCACAACGAGACCTCCACCGGCGTCGTGAGCCGCATTCCCGACGTGCGCGCGGCGATCGATCGCGCGGACCATCCGGCGCTGCTCATGGTCGACACCATCTCGTCCCTCGGCTCGATTCCGTACCACCACGACGACTGGGGCGTCGACGTCACCGTCGCCGGTTCCCAGAAGGGCCTGATGCTGCCGCCGGGCCTCTCGTTCAACGCGGTGAGCCAGAAGGCGCTCGTGGCGTCGAAGACCGCGACGCTGCCGCGCGCGTACTGGTCATGGGAGGCGATGCTCGAACCGAACCGCGCCGGCTGGTTCCCGTATACGCCCGCCACCAATCTGCTCTACGGTCTCCACGAGGCCATCGTGATGCTCATGGACGAGGGCCTCGACAACGTCTTCGCGCGTCACGCCCGCCATGGCGAGGCCACCCGTCGCGCGGTGCGGGGCTGGGGCCTCGAGGTGCTGTGCGCCGATCCGCAGGAGTTCAGCAACTCCCTCACGGCGGTGGTGCTGCCCGAGGGCCACGACGCGGATCGCGTGCGCGCGCTCATCCTCGACCACTTCGATCTGTCGCTCGGCACCGGCCTCGGGCGCCTCTCGGGCCGGGTGTTCCGCATCGGCCACCTCGGCGACTTCAACGATCTCACGTTGGCCGGTACGTTGTCGGGCGTCGAGATGGGGCTCGCGCTCGCGGGGGTGCCGATCGTGCGCGAGGGCGTCCGCGCTGCGCTCGATCATCTCGTCGAATCGAAGCGGCCGACGTCGCTGCCCAGATAGCGCGCCTGCGGCTACTCCGCAGCGGCGACGGTGTCTTCGATGCTGGGCGGTGCCGGCTTCCGCACGAGCAGCAGCAGCGGGAGTCCGGCGAGTGCCGCGAATGCCAGCATCCGGAAGTCGGCCACGTACGCCATCATCGCGGCCTGGAGATCCAGTTCGTGGTCGAGAAGCGCGAGACCGTGGAGCGAATCGAGATGGCGCGTCACGGTATCGCCGGCGTGGTTCAGCGCTTCGCTGTAAGGCGTGAGGTGTTCGGCGAGGCGTGAGCGCTGCATCGTGCCGCCGCGCACGAACAGCGTGAGCGCCGCCGACACGCCGATGCTCGCGCCGATGCTGCGGATCAGGTTGTAGGTTGCCGCCGCCTCCGTCCGCAGCGTCGGGGCGATGCCCGGGAAGGCGATCACCTGGATCGGCACGAGGATGATCCCGCCCCCCACGCCCTGCACGAAGTTGGTCCACACGAGCGGCCAGACGCCCACGTCGGCGTTCCACGTCGACATCTCGGCCGCCGAACCAGCGATGCACAGGAGACCCAGCGCGATCAGTGGGCGCGGGTCGATCCGGCCCGTGATCTTTCCGCCCACGATCATCGCGACCAGCATGCCGACGCCGCGCGGTGCCTGCAGCAGGCCGATCGTGTCGATCGGATAGCCGCGGATCTCCTGCAGGAACGTCGGCATCAGGACGAGCGGTGGCACCGTGAGGAGGCCATACATGAACACGAATCCAAGACCGAGCACGAAGTTGCGCTGCGTGAAGAGGGCTAGGTGGAGGAACGGGTGGTCGGTCGTCAGGCTGTGCGTGATGAAGACGTAGAGGCCCGCAACCACGAGACAGGCCTCGATGACGATCTCCTGCGACTCGAACCAGTCGAGGCTGCCGCCGCGGTCGAGCATGAGCTGGAACGAGCCGATGGCGATCCCGAGCGACACGAAGCCGAGCGCATCGAAGGGGCGGTGCCGATCGCGCGGGGTCTCCGGCACGAACGACGCGATGCCCGCCGCCGCCAGCAGGCCGAACGGCACGTTGATGTAGAAGATGTAGTGCCAGCTCATGTACTCGGTGAGGTACCCGCCCAGCGTCGGCCCGAGGAAGGAGCCGAACACGGAGCCTGCCCCCCACAGCGCCATCGCCTTGCCGTGCTCCGCGGGCGGATACGTGTCGAGGATCACCGCGTGCGAGAGCGGGATCAGGAACGCTCCGCACATCCCCTGCACGATGCGCGATGCGACTTCCATCGCCAGCGTCTCCGAGGCGCCGCAGAAGATCGAGGCGACCGTGAAGCCCAGCATCGCCCACACGAAAAGACGCTTGCGTCCGTAGCGCACCGAGAGCCATCCGGCCGTCGGGATCGCGATGGCCGAGGCCACGATGTACGAAGTGATCACCCAGCCGATCTGGTCGTGGGTCGCCGAGAAGGCACCCTGCATGTGGGGCAGCGCCACGGCTGCGATGGTCCAGTCGATGGAGTACAGCAGGGACGCGAGCATCACCGAGATGGTGACCAGCCGCGGATGGCGGGGCAGCAGGTGCGCGGCGGACGACATCGGCGGCCGACGGGCTTTCCAGCCCCGTCAGCGCTCCGCGACGGCGGTGGCGGGTTCGAGGAAGCGCGGCAGGAAACCGCGATCCACCAGGCGCTGCACCACGCGGGGCAGGCCGTTGCTGTGGCCGGTGTCCACGGACACCGTGACGGTCATCCCGGCCCGCAGCTTCGGCTGACCTTCGGGCTGTTCCACCTCCAGCCGCACCGGCACGCGCTGCACCACCTTCACCCAGTTGCCGCTCGCGTTCTGCGGCGGCAGCACGGCGAACTCGGCGCCCGTCGTGGGTGCGATCGAGGCCACCACTGCGGGCCACTCGATGTCAGGGTACGCGTCGACGGCCACGGTGGCCCGCTGGCCGACGCGCATGTGCGTGAGCTGCGTCTCCTTATAGTTCGCCTCGATCCAGGCGGGCTGGCCGCTGATCAGGCTGAACACCGGGGCCCCCTTCTCGACGTGCTCGCCCGGCTGCAGGCGCATGTTGCTCACCGTGCCCGCCGCGGGGGCACGGATCGTGGTGCGGGCGAGATCGTCCAGCGCGGCGTCGAGGGAGGCCTTCGCCTCCGCGTACCGCGGAAAGCGTTCCACGGGCAGGTCGGGATTGCCGGCGAGGCCCGCGACGACGCGCGTGGCACGCTCGCGCACGCTCACGAGTCGGCGGCGCGCCAGCTCGAGGTTGTGGCGCGCCTCGTCGAGAGCATCGCCCCGGGCCATGCCGGTCTCGCGCAACCGTTCCTGACGCTCGAGCTGACGCGAGAGGAAGGCGATCTGTTCCTGGACCTCCTCGCCCTCGCGCTGCGCTGCGCGGTACTCCGCGCGCAGCGATTGATGGTCGGTCCGGATGACGTCCATCTGCGCACGGGCGCGCGCCACGGCGATCTCGAAGGGGGCCGGGTCCACACGGAACAGCAGCGCACCGGCCACAACGGCTTGGTTGTCCCGTACGCCCACCTCCACGACGCGCCCGACGACCTCGCTGCTCACCACGATGATCTCGGCCTTCACGTACGCGTTCTCGGTCTCGGCGATCCGGCCCGACTGGGCGTACATGCGCGTGGCGATCACGATCGCGACGAGCGGGACGACCACGAGCAGCAACAGCCGGACGAGACTGCGCGCGGATGGCCGACGCAGGCGAGGCATGCGGGTCATCGGCGTTCCCGGATCCGTGGCGCCCTGACGGCGGCGCCGGGAGCGGGGCGCGTCAGGTTGGTCTTCACGGCGATGAGCGTATCGACGAAGTGATCCTGGGCCTCCGGTGTCAGCCCGGCGAGCGCCTCGCGGCGGAGATCGGCGGCGGCGGCACGCATGGCCTTCATGGTCGGGCTGACCTCGTCCGTCAGGAACACGCGCCGCACCCGCCGATCATTGGCGTCGGCCTCGCGGCGGATCCAGCCCTTCTGTTCCATGCGGTCGAGCAGACGGCCGAGCGTCGCCTTCTCCACTTCGAGCAACTCGGCGAGTTCGGACTGATTGAGGCCATTGTTGCGGTACAGGTGATTGAGCACCCACCACTGCGAGCGGGTGAAGCCCAGCGAACGCACGCGCCGATCGAACGCCGTGCGCAGGAGCCGCGCGACGTCGTTCAGGATGAAACCGAAGTTGCGCGAAAGGTCTTCCTGGGCCATGGCGCGATTTTAGTTGCCTAGCTTATGGTAAGCAAGGCGATGATTGGGCGGGGAATCGCCATCGCTCGACCGGGGCGTTCCCGTCCGGATCAGGCCGTGACGATCGCGCCGTCGAGGAGTACCACCGGCCACGGCTGGAGACCGCGGCCCTTGCACGGGCCGTCCTCGCAATGGCCGTCCTCGTAGCGGAACACGGCGGCGTGGGCCGAGCAGATGATCCATTCGTGATCCCAGGTCACGAACCGGTCCTCGCGGTCGTTCAGGGGGATGAAGTGATGCGGGCATTCGTTCACGTACCCGAAGACACGATCGCCGCGCCGCACGACGAGCCCGCGCCATGCGGCCATGCCCGTGCCGAACACGAACTCGCGGCCCTCGCCGTCCGGGATCTCGTCGATCCGGCAGAGCGGCGTGCCCGGGCTTGGCGGCTGCGGTGCCATCAGCGATCAGGAACTGCCATGGTCAGAACTTCTCCGGCCGCAGCACCCCGATGTCGCTGACGAAGACCGTGGTCGAATAGTTGAGCGCGTAACGCTGGAGCACGTGCTCGGCGATGGCGTCGGCGACGGTGTCGTGGCAGATCACCTCGAGGCGGATGTTGCGGTCGGCTTCCCAGGTGCCCTCGCGCACGCCCCGGCGGCCGCCGCCACGCACGTCCGCCACCGTGTAGCCATGGGCCCCGAGCGCGAGGATGTCCTTCACCAGGAGCGTCTCCAGCGCGGCTTCGGTGATGACGACGACCAGCTTGAGGGCGTGGGTCTGCATGGGATCCTCAGGTTGCCGGGGGTACGAGTGCGGTTGCGATACGGTGGTACATCGGAATGCCGAAGACGATGTTGAACGGAAATGTGACCCCGAGCGCCGCGGCGAGGGACAGCGATGGGTTCGCTTCGGGCACCGCGATCCGCATGGCCGCCGGTGCTGCGATGTACGACGCGCTGGCGGCCAGGGTGCCCAGCAGCATCGCGCCGCCCGGCGAGAGACCGATCGCCCGGCCCGTGACCACGCCGATCACCGCGAAGACGCACGGCACGATCGTCCCGAACGCGAGGAGGAACGCCCCGGTGCGACGCAGTTCGCGGATGCGGCCTGCCGCGACGAGGCCCATCTCGAGCATGAAGAGCGCGAGCACCGCCTTGAACAGGTCGAAGAAGAGCTTCGACTGCGGCGCCAGCGCCTCGGGCCCCGAGATCCAGCCGATGGCGAGCCCCCCCGTGAGCAGCACGATGCTGCGGCCGAGGAACACTTCGTGGGCGAGCGCGCCCCAGCGCACGCCGCCGCCCGCTCCGAGCTTGGCGATCAGGATGCCCACCATGATCCCGGGGACCTCGAGCAGCACGACGAAGAGCGGCATGTACTCCTCGTGTGCCACACCACGGTCCACGAGAAACGCCGTCGCGACAGCGAAGGTCACCATGCTGACCGAACCGTAGTGCGCGGCGATCGAGGCCGCGTCGGGCTTCGGCAGTCGGCCGAGTCCGCGGAGCACCGGATAGGCGATCAGCGGCAGCATCAAGCCGAGCAGCACCACGCCGCCCACCTGGGGCAGCAGCGGCCCGATCGGATGTTTCGAGAGTTCGACCCCGCCCTTCAGACCGATCGCTAGCAGCAGGTAGATCGAGAGGCTCTCGTACATGGCCTCGGGCAGCCGCAGGTCGCTCTTCAGCAACCGCGCAAACACACCCAGCAGAAAGAAGAGGACGACGGGATCGAGGCTCACGGAGTCTCCGGACGGGTCGCGGCGCGGCCGAGGCGGTCGCGGATGGCGGTCCAGTCCGAGGACGCAGGCACCGCCTCCACGAGAATCAGGTCGACCTCCGCGTGGTCGAGAGTGCGCAGGGACGCGTACAGATCGTGGGCATAGGCGGTGGCCGAGGCGGGCGCTTCGATCCAACGGGTCGCCGGAAGTTCGGCGGGCCGCGGGCGGCGGGCGAGGACTGCGACCCGGGCGTTCGTGGCCTGCACCGCGGCGACGAGCGCGTCTGGCGTCACCAGGCGCGTCGGTGTGCGCGGCGCGTAGTGCGAGGCGAGCATGCCCGACACCCGTGGCGACGCGATGCCAGGCGATCGCAGCGGCATCCCGAGAAGGGCCTCGGCCCGCGCGATGTCGAGCATCCCCGGCCGAAGGAGGGCGGGCTCCGGGCCGGAGAGATCGATGATCGTGGATTCGATGCCGACATCGCTCTCCCCGCCTTCCAGCACGATGTCGACGCGGTCGCCCAGTTCCTCACGCACGTGGGCGGCCGTCGTGGGCGAGATCCGTCCGAATCGGTTTGCCGACGGGCCGGCGACGCCGCCGCCGAAGGCCTGCAGGAGCGCCTGCGCGACCGGATGCGATGGCACGCGGATGCCGACGGTGTCCTGACCGCCTGTCACGAGATCGCTCACGTGGGGCCGGCGACGCAGGACGAGCGTCAACGGGCCCGGCCAGAAGGCCTCGGCCAGCGCGAAGGCGGAAGGCGGGATGTCGCGGGCCCAGTCCCCCATCTGTGCAGCCGAGGCGACATGGACGATCACCGGATGATCGGCGGGGCGGCCCTTGGCCTCGAAGATGCGCCGGACGGCGTCTGGGTTCGAGGCGTCGGCGCCGAGGCCGTAGACGGTCTCGGAGGGGAACGCGACGAGCTGGCCGGCGCGCAGTGCCGCCACCGCCGTCGCGATGTCGCGGGCGTCGGCCGTGGCAGCGGACATCAGCCCACCAGGAGGCGCAGTGCCTCCCGGTACTTCTCCGCCGTCTTCTCGAGCACGTCGGCCGGGAGCACGGGCGCGGGCGGCTTCTTGTTCCAGTGGTGCGCTTCGAGCCAGTCGCGCACGAACTGCTTGTCGAACGAGGGCGGCGAGATGCCCGTGCGGTAGCCCGCGACCGGCCAGAAGCGCGACGAATCCGGCGTGAGCGCCTCGTCGATCAGGTATAGCTTTCCGGCGGCGTCCGTGCCGAACTCGAACTTCGTGTCGGCGATGAGGATGCCCCGGGTGGCGGCGAAGTCGGCGGCTTCGCTGTAGAGGCGGATCGCGGCGTCGCGCACCTCGGCGGCGCGTGCAGCGCCGAGCAGACGTTCGGCTTCCGCGAACGGGATGTTCTCGTCGTGGGATCCCGCGGGCGCCTTGGTCGACGGCGTGAAGATGGGTGCCGGGAGCTTCTGCGCTTCGGCCATGCCAGCAGGCAGCGGGATGCCGCAGATGGCGCCGGTGCGCTGGTAATCCTTCCAGCCCGAACCCGCCACATAGCCGCGAACGATCGCTTCGATCGGGAGCGGCTTCAGACGCCGCACCACGAATGCCCGGCCTGCCACCTGCTCCCGTTCGTCCGGGGCGACCACCGTGAGCGGGTCCACCGGCAGCAGATGATTGGGGATCACGTGGCCCAGGCGTGCGAACCAGAAGTTCGAGACCTCGGTGAGCACCTTGCCCTTGCCCGGGATCGGTGAGGGCAGGATCACATCGAACGCCGACAGGCGGTCGGTCTGCACGATCAGCAGCCGCTCGTCGTCGATGGCGTAGATGTCGCGCACCTTCCCGCGATGCAGGAAGCGCAGCGAGCGCAGGTTCGTCTCGTGGATGGCGATGTCGGTCATGACGAGGTTCCGGATCGGGCCGCGGCATCCGCGGTCGGGATAAGTCGGGACTGCAGTGAAGTGGCGGTGGCGAGCGTCGCGTCCGCGTCGTCGCCCAGGACGGTGAAGTGCCCCATCTTGCGGCCGGGCCGCGCCTCGGACTTGCCGTAGAGGTGCAGCTTCGCGCGGGGCTCGCGCAGGACGATGCGCCAGTCGGGTTCGCCGGCGGCCCAGAGGTCGCCCAGCAGGTTGATCATCACGGACGGGCAGTGCGCAGCCGTCTCGCCGAGCGGCAGGCCGCACAGCACGCGGGCCTGCTGCTCGAACTGCGAGGTCACGCAGCCGTCGATCGTGTAGTGCCCGCTGTTGTGCGGCCGCGGCGCGATCTCGTTCGCGAGCAGACGACCATCGGCCAGCACGAAGAACTCCACGCACAGGACGCCGCGGTAGTCGAGCGCCTCGACCACCTTCAGCGCCTGTGCACGGGCCGTCTGCGCCAGCGCCTCGGGGACGCGCGCCGGCACGATGCTCACGTCGAGGATGCCGTTCGCGTGCTGGTTCTCGGCCACCGGAAAGGTGCGCACCTCGCCGTCGAAACCCCGGGCCACCACCACCGACACTTCGCGGTCGAGGGGGAGCATCTGCTCGAGCACCGCGGGCCGGCCACCCATGGCGACGAAGGCCTCGCGCAATGCGTCACGGGTCCGCACGCGGGCCTGGCCCTTGCCGTCGTAGCCGAAGCGTGCGGCCTTCAGGATGCCGGGCAGCAGGTCGTCGGGGACCTTGTCGAGGTCAGCCTCGGACTCGATCACCGCGAACGGCGCGGTACCGAGACCGGCGGCCTGCAGGAATCGCTTCTCGAGAATGCGGTCCTGCGCGACGGCGACGCTGTCCGCGGAGGGACTCACGACGCAGTGCTCGGCGAGACGGCGGAGTGCCTCGGCCGGCACGTTCTCGAATTCGGTCGTGACGCCCGCGCAGCGCCGCGCGAGTTCCGCGAGCGCGTCAGGGTCCAGGTAGTCCGCGCAGAGGTGGTCGTCGGCGACCGAACCCGCGGGGCTGTCGCGGCCGGGGTCCACCACCACTACGCGATACCCCATGCTCTGGGCCGCCATGGTGAACATGCGGCCCAACTGGCCGCCACCGAGCAGGCCCAGCCAGGCCCCGGGAGCGACGGACTTCATGATCCGGCGACGGGCGGCAGTTGCGTGGCCAGCACGGTGTCGGTCTGCCGCTGGCGGAAGGCGTCGAGCCGCGCCGCGAGTCCGGTGTCGTTCACCGCGAGCATCGCTGCCGCGAAGAGCGCGGCGTTGGCGGCACCCGCTTCGCCGATCGCGAAGGTCGCCACCGGGACGCCCTTCGGCATCTGCACGATGGACAGCAGCGAGTCCAGCCCCTGCAGCGCGCGGCTCTGGACGGGGACGCCCAGTACCGGGATCCGCGTCTTCGCCGCGAGCATGCCCGGGAGATGGGCCGCGCCACCGGCCCCCGCGATGATGCATGCGAGGCCGCGGTCGGCAGCAGCGTTGGCGTATTCGAAGAGGAGGTCCGGCGTGCGATGGGCGGACACGATGCGGGCCTCGTGGGGTACACCGAGGTCCTGGAGGATGCGCGCGGCGTGCTGCATGGTCTCCCAGTCGCTCTGGGAGCCCATCACCACACCGACTCGGGGGGGCAGGTTCAAGGTCGGAATGTCGTCGTGGAAAACGTGGGTTCAGCGCGCGCGGGATTCGCCGACGCGCACGATCTTCATGGTGTTGGTGCCACCGGCCTTGCCGATGGGTT
The DNA here is from genome assembly GCA_001464895.1 of Betaproteobacteria bacterium Ga0077532. Taxonomy (GTDB): domain Bacteria; phylum Pseudomonadota; class Gammaproteobacteria; order Burkholderiales. Next base: position 132,313 of record LNEE01000062.1, on the reverse strand, counting down.
CGCCGATCGTGAGGACGATGAGATCGCCGTCCTGCACGATGCCGTGGCTCTTCAGCTTGTCCTCCGCCTCCTGCAGCAGCTGCTCGCGGTCGTGCCCCATGTACTGGATCATCAGGGGATACGTGTCCTTGAACAGCGAGAGGCGGTACCGGGTCGATATCTCCGGCGTGAGCGCGTAGATCGGCACGCCGCAGTTGAGGCGCGAGATCCACAGGGCCGTCGAGCCGGACTGCGTGAGCGCGGCGATGCACTTCACCTTCAGGTGGAACGCGGTGAAGAGCGCGGCCATCGCGATGGACTGGTCCACGCGCGTGAACACGCGGTTCAGGAATTCGCGATCCAGCGAGAACTCCGTGGACTTCTCGGCCTCGAGGCACACGCGGCTCATGGCCTCGACCGTCTGCACCGGGTACTTGCCGGCGGCCGTCTCGGCCGAGAGCATCACGGCGTCGGTGCCGTCGAGGACGGCATTGGCGACGTCGGACACCTCGGCGCGCGTCGGCACCGGGCTCGTGATCATCGACTCCATCATCTGCGTGGCCGTGATCGTGAGCTTGTTGCGCTCGCGGGCCATGCGGATCATGCGTTTCTGGAGCGCGGGCACGGCGGCGTCACCCACTTCGACCGCCAGGTCGCCGCGCGCGACCATGATGCCGTCGGAGGCGTCCATGACCTCCTCGAGCGCGTGGATGGCCTCGGCGCGTTCCACCTTCGCGATCAGCAGCGACTTCCCGCCGGCCGCGCGCATCAGCTCGCGCGCCATGTACATGTCGGCACCGCTCTTCGGGAACGACACGGCGAGGAAGTCCGCCTTCATGGTGGCGGCGGTGCGGATGTCCTCCATGTCCTTCGAGGTCAGCGCGGGCGCCGTGAGGCCGCCGCCCTGGCGGTTGATGCCCTTGTTGTTCGAAAGCTCGCCGCCATGGCGGACGATGGTGTGGATCTCGGTGCCGACCACGCGCTCGACATCCATCACGATGCGGCCGTCGTCCAACAGCAGGATGTCGTTCGCGCGGACGTCGTCGGGAAGTTCCTTGTAGTCGAGCCCGACGCGCTCCTGGTTGCCCTGCGTGCAGGCGGCGTCGAGGATGAAGCGATCGCCGTTCTCGAGCTGAATGCGGCTGTTCTCGAACTTGCCGATCCGGATCTTCGGCCCCTGCAGGTCGCACATGATGCCGACCGTGATGCCCAGGATGCGGGCGGCCTCGCGCACGGCCTGCGCCCGGGCGAGGTGGTCGGCCGCGGTGCCGTGCGAAAAGTTCATCCGCACCACGTCGACGCCGGCTGCGAGCATCTTCCGGAGGACTTCGGGGTCCGAACTGGCGGGGCCGAGCGTGGCGACGATCTTGGTGGAACGCTGCATGGAGAGTCCTCGAAGAGGTACGGAGCCGAGCGGCCGATCAACTGGCAGCGCGGGATTCCAGGATCTCGATGGCCGGGAGCTTGCGCCCCTCGAGGAACTCGAGGAAGGCGCCGCCCGCGGTGGAGATGTAGGACAGCTTGTCGGTGATGCCGTACTTGTGGATGGCCGCGATGGTGTCACCGCCGCCCGCCAGCGTGAAGGCCTTCGATGCGCCGATGGCCCCGGCGATGGCCTTCGTGCCTTCGCCGAACTGATCGAACTCGAACACGCCGACCGGACCGTTCCACACGATCGTCCCGGCACGTCCGAGCGCCTCCACCAGGCCTGCAGCCGTCTTGGGGCCGACGTCGAGGATCATGTCGTCGTCGGCGACGTCGGTGGCAGCCTTGATCGTGGCGACTGCGTCCGGCGCGAACGCCTTCGCCACCACGACATCCACGGGTATCGGCACCGACGCACCGCGGGCGGCGGCGGCATCGATGATCTTCTTCGCCTCGGGCACGAGGTCGGCCTCGACCAGCGATTTCCCGACGGACAGGCCGGCAGCGACCATGAACGTGTTGGCGATGCCGCCACCCACCACGAGCTGGTCGACCTTCGCCGCGAGGGCCGAGAGGATCGTGAGCTTGGTGGAGACCTTCGAGCCGCCGACGATCGCGACCAGCGGGCGGGCCGGATTGCCGAGTGCCTTGCCGAGTGCCTCGATCTCCGCGGCCATCAACGGTCCGGCGCACGCGACCGGGGCGAAGCGCGCGATGCCATGGGTCGTCGCCTCGGCGCGATGGGCCGTCGCGAAGGCGTCGTTCACGTAGACGTCACAGAGCGCCGCCATGCGCTTCGAGAGGTCCTCGTCGTTCTTCTTCTCGCCGACGTTCACCCGGCAGTTCTCGAGCATCACCACCTGGCTGGCCGCGGGCGCCACTTCGCGACCGTCGACCCAGTCGCGCACCAGCGCCACCGGCTGTCCCAGCAACTCGGCCAGCCGTGCTGCCACGGGCTCGAGCGTATCGGCGGGGGCCAGCGTGCCCTCCTTGGGGCGACCGAGGTGGGAGGTCACCATCACCCGGGCACCCTGGTCGAGTGCGGCGCGGATGGCGCCGACCGAAGCCCGGATCCGGGTGTCCTCGGTGATTCGGCCGGCGTCGTCCTGGGGCACGTTCAGGTCGGAGCGGATGAGCACGCGCTTGCCGCGCACGTCGAGATCGGTGAGTCGCAGGATCGCCATGGTGGTGGTGTTCGAGCAGGGGAAGGTGGAAAGGAAGCGGGGCCCGTCGTCGGTTGCGTCGGGCCCCGCCAGGGTCTTGCCGGCACGGATGCCGGGAATTCGATTGCAGGTCCGGTGGATGGTCGATGCGCCAACGGTGTTGCCACCGTGAGCGTCGGGCTTAAGCCCGACCCACCCCGTTCCGGGAGCAACCGTCGCCGTCCGGCGAGCGGTTGCCGTGTCTCTCTACTTCGCGTTCACGAAGGCGACTGCAGTGTCCAACATACGGTTGCTGAAGCCCCACTCATTGTGGCTGCGGCCGCTGCGCTTAACCTCGGCTGCCGCCGAGGTTAGCCTCCGCCGAAATGAGTGGGGCCCGATTGTTTTCCTATTTTGCGTTTACGAACGCCACCGCTGTGTCGAGCATGCGATTGCTGAACCCCCACTCATTGTGGTCACGGCCGCTGCGCTTAACCTCGGCACTTGCCGAGGTTAGCCTCCACCGCAATGAATGGGGCACCGATCGTCTTCCTACTTCGCGTTTACGAAGGCCACCGCTGTGTCGAGCATGCGATTGCTGAAGCCCCACTCATTGTCATACCAGGAGGAGACTTTCACCAGGGTGCCTTCCGAGACCTTCGTCAGGGTGGCGTCGAACACGGACGAGCGCGGGTCGTGGTTGTAGTCCACGGATACGAGCGGTTCCTTCGTGTAGCCAAGGATGCCCTTCAGCTCGCCTTCGGCGGCGGCCTTCATGATCGCGTTGATCTCTTCGGCGGTTGTCGGGCGCGCAGCGATGAACGAGAGGTCGACGATCGACACGTTGATCGTCGGGACTCGCATCGCGTAGCCGTCGAGCTTGCCGTTCAGTTCTGGGAGGACGAGGCCCACGGCGGCGGCGGCGCCGGTCTTCGTGGGGATCATCGACATCGTGGCCGACCGGGCGCGACGGAGGTCCTCGTGATAGACGTCGGTGAGCACCTGGTCGTTGGTGTAGGAATGGATCGTGGTCATCAGGCCGCACGTGACGCCGATCTTCTCGTGCAGCGGCTTGACCAGCGGGGCCAGGCAGTTGGTCGTGCAGGACGCGTTGGAGATGACGGTGTGGCTGGCTTTCAGCGTGTTGTGGTTCACGCCGTACACGATGGTCGCGTCGACATCCTTGCCGGGCGCGGAGATGATGACCTTGCGGGCGCCGCCGGCCAGGTGCGCGGAAGCGCGGTCCTTGCTGGTGAAGATGCCGGTGCATTCCATGACGACGTCCACATCGAGCGACTTCCACGGCAGTTTGGCGGGGTCCCGCTCCGCGAAGACCTTGATCGATTCGCCATTCACGAGCATGCCGTCGGCAGTCACTTCAACCTTGCCCTGGAACTTGCCGTGAGCGGTGTCGTAGCGGGTCAGGTGGGCGTTGGTCTCGGGGCTGCCGAGGTCGTTGATCGCCACGATCTGGATCTCGCCGTTCCGGCCGGACTCGTAGAGGGCGCGGAGGATGTTGCGACCGATGCGGCCATAGCCGTTGATGGCGACGCGGATGGGCATGCTTGTCTCCTTGACGGTAAAGGGTGAATTCTAGCCCACGGGCGCCGGCCGCTCGCCGGCCCTGGAGCAAGGATCCTCCGTAACGGTCGTCTGGTCCGTGATCCTGAGTACTCGATGCGTGCCGTCACCGCTCTCGGGGTTCGCGCTCCGGGACATGGGGGTGGTCGCAGGGGCTGGGCCATGCTCCGAGCGCTTCGCAATGCCGCCGAACCTCGCTGCCGAGAGATTTCGGTTGCTGCGGCGCACAAGCGCGTGTATCTTCCACGCCTCGCGTTTCCAGTCCTGCAGTCACGGACAGCGAAATGTGCATTCCTCATCGGCTCTGACTTCTCGTTCCCGGATTTGCATCGGGAGATCGTGGTTGGCGGCGATGCCGTCGCGAAAACCGCGACTCACCCGAGGTGCCACGTCCCTTCCGGACGGCAGGCACCCGATGCATTGGAGAAGTTCATGACTGATTCCGCCCCGGCCATCGCCGGCGCCGAAGGCTTTGCAGCGCTCGGCCTTCACGATTCCCTCGTCCAGGCTGTTGCCGTTTCCGGCTACACCGAACCCACGCCCGTCCAGAGCGCCGCCATTCCCAGGGCCATCGCCGGCACCGACCTCATGGTGTCGTCCGCCACGGGCAGCGGCAAGACGGCCGCCTTCCTTCTGCCTTCCCTGCACCGCCTCGTGACCCGCGATGTCCGCGCCGTCGCCGGTGCCGGCCCCAGCATTCTCGTGCTCACACCCACCCGCGAGCTGTCGCTCCAGGTGACCCGTGCCTGCGAAACCTACGGCCGCTCCCTCCGCTGGCTCCGCACGGCTTCCGTCGTCGGTGGCGTGCCGTACGGCGCCCAGCTCCGTGCCGTGCGCGCCCCGCTCGACGTGCTGATCGCGACGCCCGGCCGTCTGCTCGACCTGCTGAACGGTGGCCGCCTCTCGCTCGCTCGCGTCGAGGTGCTGGTGCTGGACGAAGCCGATCGGATGCTCGACATGGGCTTCATCGAAGACATCGAAGCCATCGCAGCCGCCACGCCGAAGACCCGCCAGACGCTGTTGTTCTCCGCGACGCTCGACGGCACCGTGGCAAAGCTCGCTGCGAACCTGATGAACGAACCCCAGCGCGTCGAGCTCGAGTCCTCCCGCGAGCGCCAGGACCACATCACCCAGTGCCTGCACTGGGCCGACGGTCGTACCCACAAGGATCGCCTGCTCGACCGTCTGCTGGCTGACCCGACCATCGACCAGGCCATCGTGTTCACGGCGACCCAGCGGGATGCCGAACGCGTGGCCGAACAGCTGGAAGCCGATGGCCACGCGGTGGCAGCGCTCCACGGCGGCATGCCGCAGAGCATCCGCACGCGCACGCTGACGAGCCTTCGGCAGGGTCGCCTGCGCGTGCTGGTAGCCACCGATGTTGCAGCCCGCGGCATCGACGTTCCGACCATCAGTCACGTCATCAACTACGGTCTGCCGATCGCCGCGGAAGACTACGTGCACCGCATCGGTCGCACGGGCCGCGCCGGTCGCACGGGCATCGCCGTCACCCTGGCCGAGCATGCCGAGATCCGGAAGATCCGCACCATCGAACGCTTCACCGACCAGCGCATCCCGGTCGCGGTGATCGAAGGTCTGGAGCCGACCCAGCGCGCAGCCTCCCCGGCCCGTCCCGGCCCGCAGCGTCACAGCCGCCCCGGCGGTTCGCGCTTCGAAGGTCGTCGCGAAGGTGGTTCGGGCCCGGCCCGGAAGACCGGCACCCGCTGATCGATTGCCCCAACGAAAAAGCCGCCACGAATGTCGTGGCGGCTTTTTTTTCGTCCGCATCCGCGAGGGATGCGGAGCGTGCCTACGTCAGGCCGACGCCTTCAACGCAGCCGCCTTGTCGAGCGCTTCCCACGTGAACTCCGGCTCTTCGCGGCCGAAGTGGCCGTAGGCGGCCGTCTTCTGGTAGATCGGGCGCAGCAGGTCGAGCATCTGCACGATGCCCTTCGGACGCAGATCGAAGTGCTGCTTCACCAGTTCCGCCAGCTTCTCGTCCGACACCTTGCCCGTGCCGTAGGTCGTCACCATGATGCTCGTCGGCTTGGCGATACCGATCGCGTACGACACCTGCACCAGGCACTTCGAGGCGAGGCCCGCACCCACGATGTTCTTGGCCACGTAGCGCGCGGCGTAGGCGGCGGAGCGGTCGACCTTGGAAGGGTCCTTTCCTGAGAAGGCGCCACCGCCGTGCGGCGCCGAGCCACCGTAAGTGTCGACGATGATCTTGCGGCCGGTCAGGCCGCAATCACCCTGCGGGCCGCCGACCACGAACTTGCCGGTCGGGTTGATGAGGTAGCGCACCTCGCCCTTCATCAGTTCCTTCGGCAGCACCGGCTTCACGATGTGCTCGATGACAGCTTCCTCGATCTGCTTGTGCGTCATCTCGGGGGCGTGCTGCGTGGAGAGCACCACCGTGTCGATCGAGTCGGGACGGCCGTTCACGTACCGGACGGTGACCTGGGACTTCGCGTCCGGGCGCAGCCACGGCAGGCGGCCATCGCGGCGGAGTTCTGACTGGCGTTCCACGAGCCTGTGCGAGAGGTGGATGGCCATCGGCATCAGCTGCGCGGTCTCGTCGCACGCGTAGCCGAACATGAGGCCCTGGTCGCCCGCACCCTGGTCGAGGTCGATGCCCTGCCCTTCGTTCACGCCCTGGGCGATGTCGGGCGACTGCTTGTCGTAGGCCACGAGCACCGCGCAACCGCGGTAGTCGATGCCGTAATCGGTGTTGTCGTAGCCGATGCGCTTGATGGTGTCGCGCGCGACCTGCTGGTAGTCGACGATTGCATTCGTCGTGATCTCGCCGGCCATGACGACCAGCCCGGTGTTCACGAGCGTCTCGGCGGCGACGCGGGAGAAGCGGTCCTGGGCTAAGATCGCGTCCAGCACCGCATCGGAAATCTGATCTGCAACCTTGTCCGGATGTCCTTCGGACACGGATTCCGAGGTGAAGAGAAACTCGCTCATGTCACTAGCCTTCGCGCGTTTGGAATAGGTAGCGTGCGAGGGTAGCAGAATCCCTGCCCGACCCGAAGACGACACGAAATCCCCGATGCTTGCATTCCTGCTGCGCGCCCTGGCGCAGCTACCTCTGCGCTGGCTGCACGGGCTGGGCGCGATGGCGGGCTGGCTGGTCTACCTTGCGTCTCCCCGTTACGCGCGGCGTCTGTCCGAGAATCTCGCAGCGAGCGCTGTGGCGCGCGACCCGGCAGATCTTGCCCGCCTGCGCCGGCGGGTCGTGGCCGAACTCGGCAAGGGCGCGCTCGAACTCCCCGCCATCTGGTTCCGCCCGCCCGAACGCGCCGATGCGCTGATGCGTGCGGTGCACGGATGGGAACTCGTCGATGCCGCCCGCGCAGCCGGCCGCGGCGTGCTGTTCCTCACGCCCCATATCGGTTGCTTCGAGATCGCTGCGCTCCACGCCGCGCGCAAACTGCCGATCACCATCCTCTACCGACCGCCGAAGCTCGCCTGGCTCGAACCCCTCCTCCGCGCGGGCCGCACGGGCGGTCTGGGCACCCTCGCGCCGACCACTCTCACCGGAGTTCGTCGACTCCTCAAGGCCCTGCGTGCAGGCGAGGCCGTGGGCCTGCTCCCCGACCAGGTCCCCGGCTTCGGCGAAGGGGCCTGGGCTCCGTTCTTCGGGCGCCCCGCATTCACGATGACCCTGGTCGGTCGACTGCAGAAGGCCACGGATTGCGTCGTACTGATCGCATTTGCGCGACGACTTCCCAAGGGCGCCGGATTCGCTCTGACCCTCGAGGCACTCGATGCCGATCTGGCAGCGCCCGACGGTGCGGCCCTGCTGAATGCCGCCGTGGAAAGCGTCGTCCGTCGCTGTCCCGAGCAGTATCTCTGGAGCTACAACCGCTACAAGGCGCCGCGTCGGGCGCCTCCCCGTCCCCAGGAGGCGGCATGACCGACCTCCCGCTTCGCGCCCTCCTCGGGGTCTTCCGCCTGATGCATCATCTGCCGCTGTCGGTGCTCGCGCCGATGGGCCGCGGCCTCGGGCGGGTCCTCTTCCTGGCGTCCCGCGAGCGGCGTCATGTCGTGCGCACGAACCTCGCACTGTGCTTCCCCCATTGGACCGACGCGGAACGCGAGTCGGTCGCCCGGCGTCACTTCCAGTGCTTCGGTCGGGCCCTGCTCGAATCGTCGATCGCGTGGTTCGGTTCCGAGGAGCGGTTGCGCAGCGTGGTGCGTCTGGAGGACTGGCATCACGTTCCTCCGGACGGCCGCTTCATCCTGCTCGTGCCGCACTTCGCGGCGCTGGACCTCGAAGGGATCCGGCTCACGCTCGAATACCGGGGCATTGCCGTGTACGCCCATCAGAAGAACCGGTTCTTCGACGAGTTCCTGCTGCGGGTGCGTTCCCGCTTCAACGGGGCGAAGCTCATCGCTCGCAACGAGGGCGTGAAGTCGATCCTGCGCGGTTACCGTGACGGTTACTCCCTGCAGCTCTCGCCCGACATGGATCTCGGCGCGCGCGATTCGATCTTCGTGCCGTTCTTCGGCGTGGAGACGGCGACGGTCACCGCGCTCTCGCGGATCGCCCGCCTCACCCGGGCGCCCATCGTGCCGGTCGTGATACGCCAGTTGCCCGGCGGAGAGGGGTACGTGATCCGTGCCTATCCGGCATGGGACAATTACCCCGGCGACAGCGTGGAGGACGACACCCGGCGGATGAATGCCTTCATCGAGGCGCGCATTCTCGAGATGCCGGAGCAGTACCTGTGGCTGCACAAGCGCTTCAAGACCCGGCCCGAAGGTGCTCCCCGCGTGTATTGACATCGCAGGTGCCGCGGGCCGCATCGACCGATCCGGTGCCCTGCCGCCCTTTCGGGGCCACGCATGACAAGGCAGGATCACGAGTCACCGAGGACATGAGGAGGAGAACGCATGCGTGATGATCTGCAGATCGGGCCTCTGCGCGCCGGGGAGATCGATGCCCTCGTCGCGCTGACCCGCGACACATGGCAGCACCACTACGCGAGTATCATCGGACAGTCGCAGATCGACTACATGCTCGCCCAGCGCTACGCGCCGCCGGTCATCCTGGCGCAGCTCTCCCAGGAAGGGGTCTGGTGGGACACCCTCCACTGCGACGGCATCCTGACGGGTTTCGTTCAGTACGAGCTCGGCGCCGCTCCCGGGGAGCTGAAGATCGACAAGCTCTACATCCGCTACACCGAACGCGGTCGGGGTCACGGCGGCATCCTCCTGCAGCACGTCGAACAGGAGGCACGATCCCTCGGCTGCCACAGGCTCTATCTCCAGGTGAACAAGAACAATGCCTCGGCCATCGGCGCCTATCGCAAGCACGGCTTCGAGATCACCGATTCCGCGGTGTTCGACATCGGCAACGGCTTCGTGATGGACGACCACATCATGTCGAAGGCGCTCGCACCGCTGCCGTCCATGGCGGCCGGTCGATGAGATTGCGCTTCACCAAGATGCAGGGCGCCGGGAACGACTTCGTGGTGCTCGATGCCACGCAGGCGCCGATCCCGCTCACCGCCGTGCAGATCCGACTCCTCAGCAATCGCCGATTCGGCGTCGGCTGCGATCAGATGCTCGTGGTCGAGGCGCCCCGCACATCCGGCACCGATTTCCTCTACCGCATCTTCAACGCCGACGGCGGCGAGGTACAGCAGTGCGGCAACGGTGCCCGTTGCTTCGCCCGTTTCGTCCACGACCGTGGGCTCACCGACAAGCGCGAGATCCGCGTCGAGACCATGTCCGGCGTGATCGTCCCGCGACTCGAGCCCGACGGCCGCGTCACGGTCGACATGGGTCCGCCCATCTTCGATCCCGTGCGCATCCCGTTCGATGCGCCCGCCGCTGCGATCACGCACAGCCTCGACGTTGCCGGCACCATGCGCGAGATCAGCGTGCTGTCGATGGGCAATCCGCACGCGGTGCAGATCGTGGATGACGTCGATCGCGCGCCGGTCGCGACGGAGGGCCCGCTCATCGAGGCACACCCCCGTTTCCCGCAGCGCGTGAATGCGGGGTTCCTGCAGGTCGTCGACCGGCACGCAGTGCGCCTTCGCGTGTACGAGCGGGGCGCCGGAGAAACGCTCGCCTGCGGCACCGGTGCCTGCGCCGCGGTGGTGGCCGGCATCCGTCGCGGTCTGCTCGACAGCCCCGTGCGCGTGGCCACCCGCGGCGGCGAACTCGTCGTCCGCTGGGACGGCGAGGGTGCCCCGGTCATGATGACCGGCCCCGCCGAGACCGTCTTCGACGGCGAGATCGAACTGCCGGACGCGCCAGCCGCATTGTCGGTCGTCCGATGACCGGCTCCCACCCCACCGGCCTTCCCCATCCCCAGGACCCCTTGGAAACCCAGACCCCCATGCGACTCAATCCCGACGACGTTGCCCAGTATCTGCGGGATCATCCCGAGTTCTTCGACGAATACGCCGAGACGCTCGCCCAGATCTACGTCCCGCATCCGCACGGCGGCCGTGCGATTCCGATCTCCGAACGCCAGATCGTCACGCTGCGCGACAAGACCCGCACGCTCGAAACGAAGCTGCGCGAGTTGGTCCAGTTCGGTCAGGAGAACGACCTCACCATCGAGCGGCTCCACCGCATCACGCTCGCGATCATGATGGCGACCGATCTCGAAGGCCTGCTGACCTCGCTCTATCACAACCTCCGGCAGGACTTCGGCGTGCCCAGCGTCGCGCTGCGTCTGTGGGGCGGCGCGCGCTCCACGCGCCCCGAGTTCGGCGAGATCAGCCCCGAGGTGCGCGTGTTTGCCGAGAGCCTGAACCAGCCCTATCTCAGCGCGAACCCGATGTTCGAGACCGCCGACTGGTTCGGCGAAGGCGCCGCCAACCTGGCCTCCTTCGCATACGTCGCGCTGCGCATCGAGCAGTCGTTCGGTCTTCTCGCCCTCGGCTCGGATGACCCCGCCCGCTTCGCTCCGCAGGTCGGGACGCTCTACGTCCAGCGTCTGGGCGATCTCGTGAGCGTCGCTGCCGCCCGGCTGATGCCGCCCGCTTGATGTCATCTGCGGGGACTCCGCGCCATGGCTAGCAGTCCGGAGGCATCGACCGGGGGTGACGCGCTCCTCGCCGGTTTCATTGCCCATCTCGCTGGGGAGCGCCGGCTCGCGGCGTTGACCGTCGAGAACTACGCGCGCGACATCCGCGATCTCCTGCGGCTCGCGGCGGGCCGCCCGATGCGCGATCTCGGCACGCAGGACCTTCGTCGCTTCGTCGCCCGGCTCCACGGGGCCGGGCTGGGCGGCAGGAGTCTCGCGCGAAAGCTCTCGGCCTGGCGATCGTTCTTCGACTATCTCGTGCGCGACCACGGCCTCGTCGCCAATCCGGGTCGAGGGCTTCGGGCCCCGCGATCGCCGAAGCGGCTGCCGACGACGTTGTCGCCAGACCAGACCGCCCGTCTGCTCGACGGGACGGAGAACGACGATCTCGCGATCCGCGATCTCGCGCTGCTCGAACTGGTGTACTCGTCCGGGCTGCGCATCGGCGAGACGCTCGCGCTCGAGATCCACGACATCGACCTCGTCGCACGCACGGTGCGCGTGACCGGCAAGGGCTCCCGCACGCGTGTCGTGCCGGTGGGCACCCAGGCGGCGGAAGCCGTGGCCCGGTGGCTCACGCGGCGACCGGAGTGGGCCGCGCCCGACGAGCGGCGCGTCTTCGTGTCCCGCCGCGGCGGTTCCCTCGCGCAGGACACGGTGCGCAAGAGCCTGCGGGCGCGGGCGGCGGCCCGGGGCATCGAGGGCCGCGTGTACCCCCATGCGCTACGCCATTCCTTCGCCTCGCACCTGCTGCAATCGAGTGGCGACCTTCGTGCGGTGCAGGAGCTGCTGGGTCACGCCTCGATCTCCACCACGCAGGTCTACACGCATCTCGACTGGCAGCATCTCGCGAAGGCTTACGATGCCGCCCATCCGAGGGCCCGGCGCAAGCCCGGCACCTGACGCCTGCGGCCTCGAACCCGAACCACTGAAATCACGTGAACGCGGAACACCTCCGCGCGCAAGGAGTGCAAGTGCCATGACCCGATCCCAGACCGAGCCCCCGCCGCCGGCCGCCCCGAGCGAGCGCAGGTCCGGCACGCCTCGCATCACGCTCCTGCCCGATCGCGAACGGTCCCTCCAGCGTCGTCATCCGTGGGTGTTCAGCGGCGCTGTCGCCCGGACCGATGGTGACCCTGCCGCGGGCGACACCGTCGAACTCCGCTCCGCGAAGGGTGGGTTCCTGGGCTGGGGCGCCTTCAGCCCGGACTCGCGCATCCGCGCGCGGGTGTGGGACTTCCACGAATCCGCGCGCATCGATGCCGCATTCTTCGCCGAGCGCGTGCGCTGGGCGGTTGCGCAGCGCGACGACATCGTGGAGCCCGGCGAGCGCCCCGGCATCCGCCTCGTGCACGGCGAGGCCGACGGACTTCCCGGCGTCGTCGTCGACCGCTTCGGCGATTGCCTCGTCGTGCAGCTCTCGAGCACCGGCGCCGTGCGGTGGCGCGAGGCCATCGTCGACGCGCTGGTCGCCGCCACGGGCATCGAGCGTGTCTTCGAACGCTCCGACGCCGAGGTGATGGCGCTGGAGGGCATCCAGCCCCGCGTCGAGGCCCTGCGGGGTGGCGCGCCGGACGAGCGGGTCGTGATGGAGGAGGCCGGCCTCGTGTACGAAGTCGACGTGCGGCATGGTCACAAGACCGGCTTCTATCTCGATCAGCGCGACAACCGAGCGCTCCTGCGCGACCTCGTCGAGGGCCGTGAGGTGCTCGACTGCTTCTGCTACTCGGGCGGCTTCACCGCGAACGCGCTCGCGGGCGGCGCTGCATACGTCACCGCGGTCGACAGCTCCGCGGATGCGCTCGCCGCCGCGCGCCGTCACGTGCACCTGAATGGCCTGCCGGAGGCTCGCGCCGATTTCATCGAGGCCGATGTCTTCGCCCAGCTGCGCAAGTTCCGCGACCAGGGCCGCCAGTTCGACGTGATCGTGCTCGACCCGCCGAAGTTCGCGCCGACCGCTGCCATGGCCGAGCGCGCGTCCCGCGGATACAAGGACATCAATCTCTGGGCGCTGCGCCTGCTTCGCCCGGGTGGCCTGCTCTTCACGTTCTCGTGCTCGGGCGGCGTGTCGCGCGATCTCTTCCAGAAGATCGTCGCCGGCGCCGCGGCCGATGCCGGCACGAACGTGCGGCTGCTGCATCACATGAGCGCCGCCGCGGATCATCCCGTGAGCCTCGGCTTTCCCGAGGGCGAGTATCTGAAGGGGCTCCTGTGTCAGACGGTATGACCACCCACGCCGCGCCGACGCGGCTCATCGTCGTGCGCCACGGCCAGACCGAATGGAACGCTGCCGGGCGCATCCAGGGCCATCTCAACAGCCGCCTCGATGAAGACGGTCGCGCGCAGGCCGAAGCCCTCGCCGCGCGCCTCGTCGGCGAGCCGCTCGCAGCGATCTACACGAGCGATCTCGGTCGCACGCTCGAGACCGCCGCGCCGACGGCCAGCAGCCGCATGATGGACATCGTCACCGACCCGCGGCTCCGCGAGCGCCATCTCGGCGTCTTCCAGGGCCTCACGTTCGCCGAGGCCGAGCGCCAGTTCCCGGACATGTTCGTGCGCTACAAGGCGCGCGATCTGCACGTGCACTTCGAGCACGGCGAGAGCCTGGTCGTGCTGCGCGAGCGCGTGGCGGAGGTGCTGACCGAGATCGCGAACCGGCATGCCGGCGAGGCCGTTCTCGTCGTCACCCACGGCGGCGTGCTCGATCAGATCTACCGGCTCGCCACCGGGATGAAGCTCGATGCCCCGCGGACCTTCACGGTCGACAACGCCAGCATCAACCGCCTCGTGTGGGACGGCACCCGCCTCCGGCTGACCCACTGGGACGACACACCGCACGAAGGGCCGGCCCTCACCGCCGAGTTCTGAGCGGGCTCGCCAGCCGGCGGGTGGGGCCGGGGTGTGAGTGGGACTGGCGGGTGATCGGCGCGCGGATGACACGCGGCCGCGAACGGGTCTAGACTCCTGCCCCTCATCGCAACAATGTTTCACCTCCCACCCCGTGTCGCCGCCGCTCGCATGCTCCCCAGGACCCGGAACGCCGCCATGAAGATGCTCTCCCGCCTCGGTCTCACTGTTCTCGTCGCGCTACCGGCGGTCGTCCAGGGCCAGCAGCCGCCGCGCACCAACGGCGGGGGTGGCGCGGTCGAAGCGCCGCCCGTGATCATCACCGGCAACCCGCTTGGCAGCGCGCTGCTCGACATGGTGCGTCCGGCCGATGTGCTGGAGGGCGCGAAGCTCGGCCTCCGCCTCGAGTCGACGCTCGGCGAGACCCTCGCGAACGAGACGGGGATCAGCTCCAGCTACTTCGGGCCCAATGCGAGCCGGCCCATCATCCGTGGCCTCGACGGCGAACGGGTGCGGATCCTCCAGAACGGCACGGCCGTGCTCGATGCGTCCGGGTCGAGTCCCGACCATGGCGTGGCCGTCGAACCCCTCACGGTCGATCGCATCGAGATCGTGCGCGGCCCCGCAACTCTCCTCTACGGTGGGTCTGCCATCGGCGGCGTGGTGAACGCCATCGACAACCGCATTCCCGCGTTCGCCCCCGAGAAAGGCATCAGCGGGGCCGCGCAGCTCCGGCTGGGTGGCGCGGCGGACGAGCGCGCTGGCGTCGTGAAACTGGACGGCGGCACCGAGAAGTTCGCGCTGCACGTGGACGCCTTCCGGCGCGACACGAGTGACCTGCGCATCCCCGGCCTCGCGTGGTCTGCCCGCAGGATCGCCACCGACCCGACCAACCCCGAGAACACGGCGCGCAACCGCCTGCCCAACAGCGCGAGCACCACCGACGGCATGGCCGTGGGCGGCTCGGCGCTCTTCGAGCGCGGTCACCTCGGCATCTCGGCCGCGCAGTACAACAGCAACTACGGCACGGTCGCCGAGCGCGAGGTGACGATCGACCAGCGCCAGAATCGCTACGATCTCGCGGGCGAGTTGCGCGACCTCGGCTTCGTCGAGACCGCCAAGCTCCATGTGGGCTACACCGACTATCGCCACACCGAGTTCGAGGGCGTGGACCCCGGCACGACCTTCAAGCACAAGGGCTACGACGCCCGCCTCGACCTGCGCCATCGCAAGGTCGGCCTGCTGGAGGGCGCGTTCGGGTTCCAGCTCCAGAACTCGCGCTTCCAGGCACTCGGCGACGAGGCCTTCGTCCCGCCCGTCAACACGCGGACGGCGTCGGCATTCGTGTACGAGGAAGCCCCGATCGGGCCGATCCGCTTCTCGGCCGGCGCCCGCGTCGACAGCGTCCGGATGACCGCCGACGAGCAACTGCCCAACTTCACGCCGACCGAGTCGCGCGACTTCACCGCGAGCAGCGGATCGGCCGGCGCGCTGTACCCGTTCGGTGGCGAGTACGCCATCGCCGCGAACCTCTCCTACACCGAGCGCGCGCCCAACTACGCCGAGGTGTTCGCCAACGGCCCGCACATCGCGACCGGCCTCTTCGAAGTGGGTAACCGCGGGCAGCGGCTGGAGCGCTCCACCGCCATCGACCTCGCCATCCGCAAGCGCTCCGGGTCCACCACCGGCAGCATCGGCGTCTTCGCCCAGCGGTTCTCGAATTTCATCGCGCTGCTGCCCACCGGGGCCGTCGACGGCGGCACCGGACTTCCGATCTCCACGTTCGAAGGGGTCCGCGCCAACCTTCGGGGTGTCGAGGCCGAGGCGCGCTTCCACATCGTCGACATCGAGGATCGCGAGTTCCACGTGGACGTCCGCGGCGACTACACCCGCGCAGAGAACGCCACCACGGGCACCCCGTTGCCGCGCATCGCCCCGCTCCGGATGTCGGTCGCGGCGACCTGGCGCGAGGCCGGCATGACCGGCCGCGTCGAAGCCATCCGCGCCAGCAGCCAGAATCGCGTCACGGACAACGAGCTGGCGACCGACGGTTACACGCTCGTGAACGCCCGCCTCACGTACGTGGTTCCGCAGATGCTGCCCGTGAAGCTCGAACTCTTCCTCCGCGCGAACAACCTGTTGAACGAGGAGATCCGCATCCATACGTCGACGCTGAAGGACATCGCGCCGATGGCGGGCCGGAACTTCATGGTCGGCGTGAACGGGTCGTTCTGAGGAGTCGATCGCCGAGCCGCCGGCCCGGACTCGGCAGGGCCCCGCGGTTGCACCCCGCCCGGGGCCGCGATTACCCTTCGTCCTCTTCGTCGACCCACAGGTCACGGCGGGCGGTCTTCCGCCGCCGTGAATCGCGCTCCATGAGTTCCGATCCCTTCGAAGTGACCGAGCTGGCACCCGGACTGCCCGATGCCGTGCGGCAGGCCGCGCTCATGCACGCGCGCGGCGACACGCTCTCGGCGCGCGGTGTTCTCGAGGCGGCTGTCGCGGCGTCCTCGGAGTTGGCCCGTCCCTGGCATCTGCTGCTCGAGATCGAGCGCATGAGCGGCCGGTGGACGCAGTACGAGGCCCTCGTCGCACGCTATCGCATGCGCTTCGGCGAGGACCCCCCCTCCGAACGGGACCGCCATCTGCGCGAGTCCCGGCTTCCCGACGCGTTGCGGCCCGGCGGTGCGGGGTGCGTGTCCCTCGGCGGCGCGCTCGACGCATCCCAGATGGCGGCGCTCGCGACACTGCGGGCTGCAGCGGACCGGCATCCAGTTCTGCATCTCGATCTCTCGCGGCTCACCTCGGCCGAGGCCGTCGGCTGCGGGCTGTTGCGCGCCGTCCTGCAGGATCTCGTGACTGGCGGCACCGGGCTCGTGCTGACGGGCGCCGAGGAATTCGCCCGGCGTCTGGTCCCGCTCCTCGGGCAGCGGCCGGCGCTCACTGCCGTTTGGGAACTGCAGCTCCTCACGCTGCGTCTCGCGCAGGATCGCGAGCGCTTCGAGCGGACCGCGCTGGAGTACGCGCTCGCGGCCAACGTCGCGGCGCCGGCGTGGGAGGCGTTGCCTCTGCCACAGGCCGCGCAGCCCGCCACCGCCGAACGGCGCGAGGAACCCCGATACACGAAGCGCGAGAGCCTGCGGCTCACGGGCAACATCACCGGCGCCGAGGACCCGCAGCTCATCGCCGTTGCCGAGTACGCGGCGGTCAACCAGTACGTGAATCTCGATGTGTCGTCCGTGGACCGCATGGACCCCTTGGCCGCGCAGACGCTGGCCGGCATCGTCGAGGCCGCGGCGGCCCAGTCGCGCACCGTCCGGCTCATCCGGCCCAACCAACTGGTCACCGTGCTCTTCGAACTCTTGAATCTCGGCCGCAGTGCCACCATCGTCGGTATCCCCAAGTCGTGACGGAACCCCAATGAGCGAGCAGTTCCATGGCACGACCATCGTGTCGGTCCGCCGCGGCGAGCGTGTCGCCCTCGGTGGCGACGGCCAAGTCACCCTCGGCCACATCGTCGTGAAGTCCACGGCGCGGAAGGTCCGGCGCCTGCACCACGACCGCATCCTCGCCGGGTTCGCCGGCGGCACCGCCGATGCCTTCACGCTCTTCGAGCGCTTCGAGTCGAAGCTCGAGAAGCATCAGGGGCATCTCGTGCGCTCTGCTGTCGAACTCGCGAAGGACTGGCGCACCGACCGCATCCTGCGGCGCCTCGAAGCGATGCTCGCTGTCGCCGATCGCCAGAGCTCGCTCATCATCACGGGTACGGGCGACGTCCTCGAACCCGAGCTGGGCCTCGTGGCCATCGGCAGCGGCGGGTCGTACGCCCAGGCGGCGGCCCGCGCACTGCTCGAGAACACCGAGCTGGGCCCGGGTGACATCGTGAAGAAGGCGCTCACCATCGCCGGCGACATCTGCATCTACACGAACCAGTCCCACACCATCGAGACGCTCGACTGACGCGAGGTGCCGGCGCGAGCGCCCGGCCCTTTCCCTCGAACGCCGTCCGAACCCTGCATTGCGAGAATCCCCATGTCCGGCATGACCCCCCAGGAGATCGTCCACGAACTCGACCGCCACATCGTGGGCCAGGGCGCGGCGAAGAAGGCCGTCGCCATTGCGCTGCGCAACCGCTGGCGGCGGCAGCAGGTGGCCGAGCCCCTGCGCCACGAGATCACGCCGAAGAACATCCTGATGATCGGGCCCACGGGCGTGGGCAAGACGGAGATCGCGCGGCGCCTCGCCAGGCTCGCGGACGCGCCGTTCATCAAGGTCGAAGCCACCAAGTTCACCGAGGTGGGCTACGTGGGCCGGGATGTCGACTCGATCATCCGCGACCTCGCGGAGATGGCGATCAAGCAGGCGCGCGAGCAGGAGATGAAGAAGGTGCGCGCGCGGGCCGAGGATGCCGCCGAGGAACGCATCCTCGACGTGCTGCTGCCGCCCGCCCGCGAACCCTTCGGCACCGCGCCCGTGCGGGACGACAGCGAGAACTCCACGCGCCAGAAATTCCGCAAGCGTCTGCGTGAGGGGGAACTGGCCGACCGCGAGATCGAGATCGACGTGGCGCAGGCCCAGGCGAACATGGAGATCATGGCGCCGCCGGGGATGGAGGAACTCACCTCGCAGATCCAGGGGATGTTCCAGAACCTCGGCACCGGGCGCCGCAAGATGCGCAAGATGAAAGTTTGCGAGGCGATGCAGCTCATCACCGACGAGGAGGCCGCGAAGCTCGTGAACGACGAGGAACTGAAGACCCGCGCCGTCGCCAACGTCGAGTCGAACGGCATCGTCTTCATCGACGAGATCGACAAGATCGCGAGCCGTTCCGAGACCCAGGGGGCGGACGTCTCCCGGCAGGGCGTGCAGCGCGACCTGCTGCCGCTGGTCGAAGGCACGACGGTCACCACCAAGTACGGGATGATCAAGACCGACCACATCCTCTTCATCGGCAGCGGCGCGTTCCACTTCTCGAAGCCGTCCGACCTCATCCCCGAGCTGCAGGGCCGCTTCCCCATCCGCGTGGAGCTGACGTCGCTCTCGGTGGACGACTTCCAGCGCATCCTCACGTCGACGGATGCCTGCCTCGTGCGGCAGTACGAGGCGCTGCTCGCCACCGAAGGCGTCACGCTCGATTTCCAGCCCGACGGCATCCGCCGCCTCGCCGAGATCGCCTGGCAGGTGAACGAGAAGACGGAGAACATCGGCGCGCGGCGCCTCTACACCGTCATGGAGCGCCTGCTGGAGGAAGTCTCGTTCGAAGCCCCGCGGCGCGAGGGGGAGACTCTCGTGATCGACGGCGCTTACGTGGACAGCCGCCTGTCGGACATCGCGGCGACCGAGGATCTCGCGCGCTACGTGTTGTAGAGGGCCGTCTGCGTGGGGGTGCAAGGGATAGAATCCCGTGCATCTCCACGTACCGACGAGCGACCGCCCCATGGCCCCAGGCACTTCCTTCATCCTCGAGGTCAACCCGAAGATCCCGAAGCGACTCGAGCGGCTCGAGGAGCTCGCCGGAAACCTCTGGTACAGCTGGGATCGCCCCACGCGCTCGCTCTTCCAGAGGCTGCACACCCGGCTATGGGATGCCGTCGGCCACAACCCGAAGGCATTCCTGAAGCGGATCGACGAGAAGCGCTTGTTGCAGGCCGCCGACGACCCGGTGTTCCTCAACAGCTTCAACCGCGTCCTGTCGGTATACGACACGTACCACGACGAACCCCTGCGCCGCGATGGCTCGGAATGG
Organism: Betaproteobacteria bacterium Ga0077532; assembly: GCA_001464895.1. Classification (GTDB taxonomy): domain Bacteria; phylum Pseudomonadota; class Gammaproteobacteria; order Burkholderiales. The sequence goes on along the minus strand of LNEE01000062.1, from coordinate 112,536 downwards.
CTGCGCGCCAACGATCTCGTCGCGTACTTCTGCGCGGAGTTCGGCTTCCATGAGTCGCTCCCCATCTATTCGGGCGGGCTCGGTATCCTCGCCGGAGACCACTGCAAGGCCGCGAGCGACATGCGGTTGCCGTTCGTCGGCGTGGGGCTTCTGTATCGGCAGGGCTATTTCTCGCAGACCATCGATGCCGATGGCAACCAGCACGCCTCCTACTCCGATTCCGACTTCGACGAGATGCCGGTGGAGCCCGTGCTCCGCGAGGACGGCACGGAGGTGCTGGTACACGTGGACCTCCCCGGACGCACGGTCACCGTCAAGGTCTGGCGCGTCACCATCGGCCACGTGACGCTGGTGCTGCTGGACACCGATCTCGAAGCCAACGCGGCCGACGATCGAGACATCACCCACCGGCTCTACGGCGGCGACCGCAAGGATCGCATCGAGCAGGAGATCATCCTCGGCATCGGCGGCGTGCGCGCCCTGGCGGCCCTCGGCCACAAGCCCACCGTCTGGCACATCAACGAGGGCCACGCGGCGTTCCTCGTGCTGGAGCGCATGCGCGCGATGGTGCAACAGGGCATGGACTTCCCGACGGCCCAGGAAGCCGTCGCCGCGAACACCGTGTTCACGACCCACACACCCGTACCTGCGGGTCACGACCACTTCGCCGAAGACATGATGACCCACTACTTCGAGCGCTTTGCGGCGGAACTCGGGCTGCCGCAGGAGGACTTCCTCGCGATGGGTCGCACGCGCGACGGTCACGAGTTCAACATGACCGCGCTCGCGATCCGGGGGTCGCGCTTCCACAACGGCGTCTCGCGCATCCACGGCGGCGTGTCGTCGCAGATCCTCCAGTCGATGTGGCCGGAGATCGATCCCGACGACAACCCCATCGGGTATGTCACCAACGGCGTGCACGTGCCGACGTTCCTCGCGCAGCAGTGGGGCGACGTCTTCGAGCGGTATCTCGGCTTCGACTGGAGCCACCACGTCACCGACGTCCACTTCTGGGACCAGGTGGACGCGATCCCCGACCATCTCTTCTGGAGCGTGCGCCAGTCGCTGAAGGCGCAGATGTTGCACCTCGTGCGCCATCGCATCTCGGCGCAGCACTTCCGCAACAAGGGGTCCGAGGCGCATCTCGACCGGTTGCTGAAGTACACCGACCCCGCGAATCCGAACGTCCTCACCATCGGCTTCGCGCGGCGGTTCGCCACGTACAAGCGCGCGTCCCTGCTGTTCCACGATCCGGCGTGGTTGCGGCAGATCATCGGCGACGAGAAGCGCCCTGTCGTATTCGTGTTCGCCGGCAAGGCGCATCCCGCCGACGTGCCCGGCCAGGACCTCATCCGGCGCATCTGCCAGGTCGCGCGCATGCCCGAGTTCGAAGGGCGTGTCCTCTTCACCGAGAACTACGACCTCCGCCTCGCGCGGCGCCTGGTGTCCGGGGTGGACGTGTGGCTCAACAATCCCGTCTATCCGCTCGAGGCGAGCGGAACATCGGGCATGAAGGCGGGCATCAACGGCGTGCTGAATCTCTCGGTGTGCGACGGCTGGTGGGACGAAGGCTACGACGGTCGCAACGGCTGGGCGATCAAGCCCGTGTCGGAGGGCATGGACGAGCATCGTCGCAATACCGAGGAGGCGAAGACGCTCTACGAACTCCTGCAGGACCATGTGATTCCGGCCTACTACACGCGGAACGAGATGGGCTACTCGCCCGAGTGGGTGCGGATGGCGAAGCGCTCCATGGCCACCCTCCTGCCGCGCTTCAACTCGCTGCGGATGGTTCAGGAGTACGTGGGCAACTTCTACCTGCCGGCCACGCGCCAGTGGCGCCGCTTCAGCGAAACCGGCTTCGCGGGTGCGCGCCGGGTCGCGGAATGGAAGGCGCACGTGCGGTCGAACTGGCCGCACGTGAAGATGCGCCGCCTCGACACGCCGACGAAGCGCATTCCCTTCGGACAGGGGGTGCGGATCGAGGTCGCCGTGCAACTGGGTGGCCTGCAACCCGAAGACGTCATGCTCGAGCTCGTGATGGGGCGCCACACCCACGAGCCCGCCCTGAAGCAGACGGCGCACTTCCGCTTCGAAGCCGAGGGCACGCGCACCGAGCAGGGCGAGCATCGCTTCGTACTCGAACTGACCCCCGAGATGTGCGGCAGGCTCGAGTACCGCGTGCGCCTGTATCCGTATCACGAGCTGCTGACGCACCCGCAGGAGCTGGGGATGATGCTCTGGCTGTGAGGGCGGTGATTCCCCGTCCGGCGTCGGGCGTTCGCCGATGAACGGCCATCTGGTTGCCGGCATCGTCTGGCTCGCACTCATTGCGGCCGGCTATGTGGCCTTCGATTACGCGACGCAGCCCGCCGCGGTGGCCGGTTGCGAAGACGGCGATTCGTCTCAGGTGCTGCGACTCGCCGCCGCCCACGACGGTCACTACTACGTCGACGGCGCCATCGACGGCAAGCCGGTCCGCTTCGTCGTCGACACCGGGGCCACCACGGTCACGGTGGGTGGCCCCGATGCGACCCGCATCGGGCTGCCCGAGGGTGATCCCGCCGGATTCCGCACGGCCGCCGGCAACATCTCCGGGCGCGTGGTGCGCGGTCGCAGCGTCCGTGCAGGTTGTTTCGACCTTTCGGGCTTGTCCGTCGCCGTGAGTCCGCCGATGGCCGGCAGTGCGCTTCTCGGCCAGAACTTCCTCCGCCACTTCGAGGTGACCATGAGCGACGGCACGATGGTTCTGCGGCCACGGCCGGGCCGGTGATCCCGCCTCAGTAGCCGGCGCTGCGATCCACCAGGCCGACGGGCATCTCGCCGCGTTCCAGCCGCTGCAGGTTCGCGATCACCTGCGCTGCGGCGTCCTCCGCCTGCGTCACGGCGGCGACGTGCGGCGTCACCACCACGGCCGGGTGCTGCCAGAACGGATGCGTGGGCGGTAGCGGCTCGTGTTCGAAGACATCGAGCATCGCGCCCGCGATGTGGCCCCGGTCCAGCGCTGCGAGGAGATCCGGTTCCACGAGGTGACCGCCCCGCGCGAGGTTCACGACGAACGCACCGCGCGGAAGCATCGCGAGCAGTTGCGCGTCGATGACGCCGCGGGTTGCCGGTGTGAGCGGCAGGAAATTGAGCAGCAGCCGCGTGCGACCGAGGAAGCCCGGCAGGGCATCGTTGCCCGAGACGACCTCGACACCTGGGACGTGCTTCGGTGTCCGGCTCCAACCCAGCACCGGATAGCCGAGTGACGCGACCATCTGCGCTGCCTGGGCGCCGAGCACCCCGAGGCCCATGATGCCGACCGTGAACCGCGCGGCCGAAACCGGCTCGAGCGGCGCCCAGCGGCCCTCGCGCTGCAGGGCGGAATAGCGTTGCATGTGCCTATGGAAATGCATCACCGCATAGGTCGCGTATTCCGCCATCTGCCGCCCCATGCCTGCGTCGACCATGCGCGTGATGGGAATGCCCGCGGGCAGCGTGGGATCCTCCAGCAATGCATCGACGCCAGCGCCGAGCGAAAGGATCGCGCGGAGGTTCGGAAACTGCGCGAGCCAGCCGCGGGGCGGCTTCCACACCAGCGCATACCGGACCGCGTCGACGGGGCCGGTGTGGGGCGCCACGCGGAAGGTGATGGAGGGCACCGCGGCGGCGATGGCCGCCTGCCAGGGTGCGGGATCGTCGGTGTTGCTGAAGAACACCAGGGTGGATGCGGAAGGATTCATGCGATCAGCGGAGGTCGTGACGGTATTCGAGAAGAAAGAAGGTGATGCCGTTGTTGGGGGCCTCGAGCCCGCCGTTCGAGATGTGCTCGATGCGGGCGGCGAGGGCCTGCTCGTGTCGGGTGCCGAACTCGATTCCGGCCGCAAGAGTTTCGCCGAACTGGAACGACGTGCCGAAGCCGCGCGTGCGCCCGATGTCCTGATCCGAAAGATAGTGGAAGCCGGCGCCCATCTCCAGAAAGAAGCGCGGTCCGGCCGCATGACTGCCGATGCGCAGCGCGGGCATCGCGCTCACATCCCAGAGATCCTGGTGGGGGCCGCGGTAGTGCGGTTGCCACCAGCGCGAGACGCGCACCGTCCACCATACCTCGGCCCGGCATCCGCGGTCGCACGGCAGGTCTGTCCAGCCAGGCCACGAGAGGCCCGCAGCGATGCGGCGGACCCCGTCGCCTTCGCCGCCATCCAGGTGCATCGCGGCTGGCGGATCGCTGGCCGCAGTAATCGCGGGGGCGAGGGCGAGACAGATGCTGACGCATCGACGCGCCAGCCCTCCAGCGGCTGCCACAGGGACGGCCGCGCAAGGGCCGATCGCGCGGACATGCGTCACCACCGATAGCCGATCGAGAACACGAGCATCCGGTCCACGTGTTTGCGACCGGGCGCCGGGTCGCCGTCCCAGTCGACATTCAACTGGAGATTCGCCGTCAGCTGCCGGCTGATCGGCAGCCGCAGGCCGGTCTGCGTGCGCAGGAAACTTCCCGACAGATCGCTGAGCGAGAGATAGTTCTGCTCGTAATGGAAGAACTGGACGCGGTCCTCGACCAGCCAGTGGTCGAAGCGCAGTGCGAGGCGCGCGGCCACCGTCTGGTCGTCGGGGGATCCGAAGAAGTCGGTCAGCACGCGGTCGAGACCGCCTTCCAGTGCGAGGGTGGTGCGCGCGGTATCGAGGGCCTGGAAGCCGCTCCCGGCGCCGAACGTGCGACGCAATCGCAGCTGCTTGAACTCGTCGTGCTCCATGGTGCCTGCGGCGTAGGCGTACCAGCGCCGGCTCAGGAACCGGTCGTACTTGAGGCCGACCGTGGCATTGGCTTCGGTCTGCGCGGCCGCCTGGGTGGCCTGGTTGCCGCGGCCGTTCAGGATCACGCGGTCGAGGTCCCGGCGCGCCGTCACCTCGCCATCGAAGTTGAGGCGCCGCACCTCGGTGTTGCCCGCTGTGTCGGACGCGCCGAGCGCAAGCCGGCCCGCGACGCGCCATTCGCTCTTGTCCTCCCGGCCCCGCGTCATCGTCACGATCGTCTTGCGATCCACCGGGACAGGATCCGCCTCGTCGGATTGGCGGACGGCCATCTGTCCGCTGTCGACGACGAGTCGTCCGACGCGCTTCGAGCGGTCCTCCAGGAGCAAGGTGACCTCGTCCTCCATTTCGACCGACACGACGCGTCCCCCGTCGATGCGCACTGTCCCGGCGTAGGACGTTTCGAGTTCGTAGCGCCCGCTCTCGTAACGCAGGATGCGGCCGCTCAGCCGGTCGCCGCTGTCGAGAAGGATCGTGTCGGCGCGGACGGCGCCTGCGAGCGCCGCGAGCGCGACGAGGACGAATACGTGCCAAAAGCGGAGGGCGTGACTCATCGGGCTTCCAGGGCGGTGCCCGACGGCGCATCGCGGAGGACGCTGCCGTCGAGCAGTTCGATGATGCGGTCGCAACGCTGTGCCAGGCGAGGGTCGTGCGTGACCAGCAGGAAGGTGATGCCGGCGCGGCGGTTGAACTCGCGCATGAGTGCAAAGGCCTCGTCGGCGCTCACGGTGTCGAGGTTGCCGGTGGGCTCGTCCGCGAGCAGGAGCGGCGGATCGAACGAGAGCGCGCGCGCGATCGCGACGCGCTGCTGCTGGCCACCGGACAGCTGACCCGGCACCTTGTGCGCGTGCGCCGCGAGCCCCACACGGTCGAGCAGTTCGAGGGCCCGGGCACGGATCGCGGCGTCGGAATGGCCACGTTCCAGCATGAGCGGCATCGCGACGTTCTCCGCGGCCGTGAACGCCGGGACGAGGTGATGGAACTGGAACACGAATCCGATCGACCGGCCGCGCAGCCGCGTGACGGCGTCCTCGTCCAGTGCCGTGGCGTCCTGCCCGGTGATCTCCACGCGGCCGGCAGTGGGCCGCTCGAGCAGGCCCACCAGATTCAGCATGGTGCTCTTGCCCGAACCCGAGGGCCCGATCAGCGCGACGAATTCCCCGCGTTCGAGCGTGAGATCGATGCCGTGCAGGACCTCGACCTCCACGGGAGTGCCGATGTTGTACGACTTGCGCACGCCATGGAGCCGGAGAACCGTCTCAGCCATGGCGGATCGCGGTCGCTGGGTCGAGGCTTGCGGCGCGTCGCGCGGGAACGGCCGCGGCGACGAGACCTACGACGATGGCCGTCACGCACGCGACGGCCATCACGCGCGGAGAGACCTCCGGCGAGAAGATGGGCGTGCCGTCGGCATTGCGATAGATCGTCGAGAACACGTGCAGCAGCACCGTCCCGAGCCCGGCGCCGGCCAACGATCCCGCGAGCCCGAAGGTCGCGCCCTGCAGCAGGAAGACGACCATGATCCGCTGCCGGCTGGCGCCCATGGCGCGGAGGATGCCGATCTCCTTCTGCTTCTGGACGACCGACACCACCAGCACGCTGGAGATGCCCAGCGCCACGATCATCACGACGAAGGTGCGGATCAGGCTGTTCGAGATGGTCTGGTTGCGCAGGGCGGCGAGCAATTGTGCGTTGGTCTGCATCCAGCTCTCGACCTTCAGCCCGGTCTGCGCCTGCAGACGCTCGGCGATGCCCTGGGCGTCGAAGATCCGCTCGACCACGAGATCGATGCTGGTGACGCCGCCGGGAAGATCGAGCAGGGTCTGCGCGACCCGCAGCGTCACGAACACCCAGCGGCGGTTGAGATCGCGACTGCCGACGTCGAAGATGCCGGCGACCGTGAGGACGTCCTCGCCGCCTTCGGCCGTCGTCACGCGCAGCTTGTCACCGACGCCGATGCCGAGATCAGCCGCCAGCTCGATGCCGATCAGCGCGTCGGTCCCGCCGACGCGGTATGCGCCGGCCACGATGTCCGTGTCGAGCTTCACGATGCGACGGTACCGGTCGGGATCGATGCCCATCAGCACGACCGACTTGCTTGCCGATCCGCGCGCCGCGAAGCCCGGACCCGACACCAGCGGCGAGGCCGCCGTGACGCCCGAGGCGCCGCTGAACTGCGGGTACAGGTTCTCCCACTGGTCGATGGAGCGGAGGCGTTGCGCGCGCGGCTCCACACGCGCGGTGACGCCGCTCCCCGCCGCGGCCGGCACGCGCCGCGCGACCTCCTCCGGTGGACGCACCACGATGTGCGCCTGGCTGCCCAGCACGCGGTCGATGAGACTCGCCTGCAGCGTGTCGATGAGGGTCGTCAGGAAGACGATCACCGCAACGCCCACCGTGACGCCGGTGATGATGAGGGCGCTCTGCATGCGTCCCTCGCGCATGAACCGCAGTGCAATGACCCATTCGATCGGGGCGGCGATCACCGCGACGGCACTCCCGGGTCCTTGGGCGCCGCCCTGGGCGCGGCCGGAGGAGCCTTGGGCGCAGACCGGACGCGCATGCCGGCCACCACCGTCGTGGCGCCCGGCAGCACGGCCAGGTCCCCCACGTCCGCCCCCTGCATGATCTCCAGGCGGCCGCTGCCACGCAGGCCCAGGCGGACCGGTTGCCGCTCCGCACGCCCATCGCGCACGGCGAGGATCCAGGGCTCGGGGCTGTTGGCCTCCCGCACGGCCTCCGCCGGCAGCGTGAGAACGTTGGACTTCGCGGCAACGGCGATCTCCGCGGACACCGTCATGTCGGGGACGAGGAAGGTCGGTGGCGAGTCCATCGCGAGCTTCACCTGCACGGTGCCGCGCTGGGCGTCCACGGCCGGGGCGATGCGCACGAGCTTCGCCTGGAACGGCTGATCCGGGTAGGCGTCGGCGACGACCGTTGCGGGCTTGTCGATCGCGAGGAGGCCGACGTTCTTCTCGTCGACCTGCAGTTCGATCTGCAGCGGTCCGGCGCCGAGCGAGACGAGCTTCGTGCCGGTGGTGACCACGTCACCCGGTTCCGCTCGGCGCTTCAGCACGATGGCGTCGGCCCGGGCGAGCACCCGCGTCCAGCCGAGCTTCGCGCGGGCGACCTCGACGGCGCGCCGCGCCTGGGCCTCGCGCGTCATGGCAAGCACGTGGTCGCTGCCGCGCGGTCGGGCGGCGTCCACCTGGAGTTGGGTCGATCGTCCATGCGCCTCGGCCTGTTCGAGATTGCGACTGGCCTCGTCGAGCCGCGCCTCGCTGAAGAAGCCCTGGGCCGCGAGGGCCGTCACACGCGCATGCTCCCGTCTTGCGAGCACGAGTGCCGAGGCCGCCTGCTGGCGGGCCTGCTCGGCGACGGGGAGTGACGTCACGGCCAGTTGCCGGAGTCGGGCCTGCGCTTCTTCGAGGGCTGCCTCGGCCTGGGCGAGCGCCGCGCGAGGTTCGTCGTCCGCGAGCCGCACGAGAAGGTCACCGGCTGTCACCCGGTCGCCTTCCTCCACGGCGACTTCGGCCACCGTCCCGGCCACCTGGGCGCCGAGTTCGATGCGGGCGGTGGCGATCACGCGGCCCGTGGAAACGACACTTTGGCGGAGGTCCTCGCGGATCACGTTCGTGGTCTCGACCGGCGTGCCCATGCGTTGCCTGACGAAAGCAGCGGCGATGGCGACGAGCACGACGACGACGAGGATGACGACAGCGCGCGACGGACGGCGAAACGTGGGACGAGAAGACTTCGGGGGCATGCGCAGTGACCGGGGCGCGCCGGAATGGCGAAGGCCCGATTCTACCGGCGGAGCGCGGCAGAACCCCTGTCGGATGCCTCAGTGCGACGCGATGCGTGAACTAGGCGTTGCGTGAATCAGGGATCGCGTAAATCAGGGATCGCGTAAATCAGGCGTGCCGCAACGAGTGCTTGTCGATGGCCGCCTTCAGCTCGGGCCGGATGTGGGATTCGTCGTAGCCGTTGAAGATGTGGCCGAGCAATCCGCGGTCGAGGTCGCTGGTGCCCATCAGCCAGTCGGCGATCGGGAACGTGAGATTCATGTTCCGATCCATCATGATCCCCATGTTGTGGTGGGCGGTGTGGTGCCGACGGATCGTGTTCACGAACGGCATGTATCGCACGAAGGCGTTCTCGTGCACGTGACAGCAGTAATGGAAGCTCTCGTAGATCAGGTACTGCCCGACGATGGTGACCATCAGCACATAGCCGGCGTTCGGGCCTAGCAGCCACCCGAGCGCCAGCGCGAACGGAACGCCCATCCCGATGAAGGTCGCAAGCGCGCGCCAGGGGAAGAAGATGATCCGGAACTCGCGCGTGGAGTCGACCGTCATCTCGTTGTCGGTGAAGTACTGGTGATGCTGGCGGGTGTGGCGGTCGTAGATGGCGCGCAGAGCCCAGACGTCGATGAGCCGATGCATCACGTACTTGTGGATCCACCACTCGAACAGGTTCGAGAAGAAGAACACCGGCACCACCAGCAGCCACTCCCACGTCGCCCCCTGCATCTGCGACAGAGAGAATCCGATCACCGCGAGACCGGCGGCGTACATCACGCCCACGTGCACGAGGCCGTTGTAGGCGGGGCTGATCCCTGCCTGGTACTCCTGTCGGAATCGACGTTGGCGTTCGGACATCATCGCGCAGTTCCCCCTGGCCTCGTGCCGTTAGTACACGACTGATATGTTAGTTGTGGTCCTGGCGATCCGTCAAACCACCGATCGACCTGTTTCGCATCACGCGTCGGCCGACACAGTGGCCCGCGTGAACGACTCGATGTTGTCGAGCAGCGCATCGAGGGCCGAGGCGGCACCGCGTTCATCCGCCGACGCGATGGCCCGTGCTAGCGCTGCGTGGAGGCGGGCGGCTTCCGGCATGTCTGCCGCCTGACGGTAGTGGTGATACCAGAAGCGCCGTGCGAGGGATTGCATCGTGCCCATGGCGTCCGCGGCGAACTCGTTCCGTGCAGCCGTCAGCGTGAGGCCGTTGAACTCGCGGTCGACCCGCATGAAGTGCAGGTCGTCGCCGTTGTTGGCCGCCGCCTCGAACTCCCTCGCAAGGTCTCCGAAGCGCGCGCGTTCCGCGGAGGTCGCGCGGCGCGCGGCGCAGCGGGACACCAGGCGCTCCACTTCGCGGCGCAGCTCGAGCAGTCGCAGCTGGGCGCGCACATCGATGGTCGAGACGATGACGCCGCGCCGCGGGAGGATCTGCACGAGCCGCTCGCGGGCAAGGCGCTGGAGTGCTTCGCGGATGGGGGTCCGGCCGATGCCCAACCGTTCGGAGAGCATGGTCTCGGACACCACGCTGCCGGGGGCCAGTTCGAGGCGGACGATGAGTTCCTCGAGCGCCACGTAGGCGCGCTCGGTGAGGGTTTCGCCACTGTTGGGGTCCAGCGTGGCGGCTTCCGAGTTCGATGTCATGGAGATGCTCCTGCGGTCACAGGAAACGGTTCCGGGTGCCGGCCCTGCCTTCGCAGGTGGGGGCCGGCCGCCACCGCCGCGGCTCGAAGCTTCAGGCGGGCTGCAGCGGGCGGCGATCGGGACGCTGTCACATCCTCTTGCCGTGCCTGTGAATCTTCATGTAACCGTGGATCTCTTCCAGCGAAACCGTGCCGTCCTTGTCACCGTCGATCTCGTCGAAGTGCTCGGCCACGTGCTTCATCGCCTTGGCTTCCTCCTTGTCGAGGGTGCCGTCGCCATCCTTGTCGGCAGCGGCGAACTTGCCGCCGGCCTTGTCATGCATCCTGCCCATCTTCTGCTTGGCCGCGCCTTTCATGCCCGTGGCGATCTCTTTCATGTCGACGGTGCCGTCCTTGTCCGCGTCGAGCTTGTCGAAGTTCTTCGCGACGCGTGGCATCGCCTTCGCCTCTTCCTTGTCGAGTGTGCCATCGCCATCCTTGTCGGCGGCCTTGAAGGCGGCTTCCATCTTCGCGGCATGATCGCCGTGATGGTCGGCGTACGCTGCGCCCGCACCGAGGGCGGTGACGACGGCGGCGATGATCGTGAGGTTCTTCATGGAGTGCTCCTTGCCTTGCTGCTGCGAAAAAGACCCGGATCCGATGATCCGCGCCAGGGACTTCCGGGCACCGGCCGACAGCACCGGGATGACCCGATTGTAGTGCACTGCAATGAACCGACCTCTTCGCCGGATGACACGCATGCACGGCCTTTGCGATGGGCCTTCGATGCTGCGATGCGCCATCCCGTGGTTGCACGATGACGGCCGACTATCTCCGGAAAGCGTTCCCGCGACCTTCGTTGACAGTGTTCTCCGGGCCCACATAGGATTCGCCGCGCTCGAGGTTTTGGCACGGCGCATCGACCTGCGATCCATACGCGGGCTTCCGTGCGACCCGGGCGCCGGGAACATTGAGGGGGACAGCACTTGGGTATCCGCATTCACCGCTCTCTCGCGGGCATCGCCCTCGCCGTGGCCGCGGTTTCGGTTCAAGCCCAAGGGACGATCAAGATCGGTTTCGTGAACGAGGCCACCGGCCCGAACGCCGAAGCGGGCGTCTACACCGTGAACAGCGCGCGGCGCGCACTCGAGGAAGTGAATGCCGCCGGCGGCATCCTTGGCAGGAAATCCCGCGCCGGCGTCATCGGCTCTCACATGACCAACCCGCCCGACGCCGAATCGATCCGCGAGGGGATCCTCGGTATGGAGGGTTGGAAAGGCGTCGAGGAGACCTACTCGTTCGACGACCAGCGCGACGGCCCACGTGGCTACGGCGTGGTGAAGAACGAGACCGATCACGTCACCTTCATCAAGCACATCGACATCAAGGACTGAGCCTGCCGCGTCGGTTTCACGCCGACGCGCAGCGACACGCGAAAGAGAGGGGGGAGGAGGGCCCGCCACCGGACCGGCAGCACAGGATCCGGTGGCGGAGTGTCCTTCGCGCTTGGTCCGACGCGGTCCGACACAACGAGGCTCCTGCCGTGCAGATACTGTTCGACAACCTGCAGGTGCTGTTCCAGGGCCTGGCCCTCGGCAGCATCTATTCGCTGGTGGCGCTCGGCTTCGTGCTGATCATCCGCGCCACCAACGTCGTCAACTTCGCGCAGGGCGATTTCGCGATGCTCGGCGCCTACGCGATGGTGATGTTCTTCACCGGGCTCGAGTGGCCCTACTGGCTCGCGTTCATCGCGTCTCTCGTGGCGATGGCGATCTTCGGCGTGATCTTCAACTACGGCGTCTATTACCCGCTGCGCCACCGGTCGTTCCTGCCGGTGATCATCAGCACGCTCGGCGCCTCGATCTTCCTGCAGAACACGGTGCTCGCGATCTTCGGGCCGCAGCCACGGCCGATGGACAAGGTTCTCGCCGCCGACGGCATCACGGTGGGCGGCGTCTTCCTCGACAGCCAGTACCTCGTGATCCTCGCCGTGACGATGGCGATGGTGCTCTTCACCTACGTGTTCTTCGAGCACACGCTGCTCGGCAAGAAGTTGCAGGCCACCAGCCAGGACAAGGACATGGCGCGGCTGCTCGGCATCCCGGTCGCGCTGATGATCTCGATCACGTTCATCTACAGCGCGGTGCTCGGCGGTCTCGCCGGCGTGCTGGTGGGCCCGATCCTGTTCGTGTCGATCGGCATGGGTTCGATCATCGCGTTGAAGGCTTTCGCCGCGACCATCATCGGCGGCTTCGGCGACGTGACCGGCGCCATCGTCGGCGGTCTGCTCCTCGGCGTGATCGAGAGCCTCGCGGCGTACCACATCTCGGTGCCCTACAAGGACGCGTACGCCTTCCTCGCCCTCTTCATCTTTCTGCTCATCCGTCCGTCGGGAATCTTCGGCGAGAAGGTTTCCGAGAAGGCCTGACGATGCAGCGACTCCATCTGCCCACCCTCGTCTTCATCGGAATCCTCGCCCTCGCGGCGGCGATCGTCCCCTACCTCTTCCCGGTCAGTTCGTACGTCGTGCAGATGTTCATGCAGGCGGTGACCTACGCGGTCGCCGTGCTCGGCATGGTCGTCGTGCTCGGTTACACCGGACAGATCAACCTCGCGCAGGCGGCGTTCTTCGGGTTCGGCGCCTACGGCGTGGCGCTGGGCACGGTCGGCGGCGGACTGGGGTTCTGGATCTCGCTCGGCCTCGGTGTCGGTGTCGCCACGTTCGCGGGCTTCCTGCTCGGCGCGACCACCATCCGGCTGGGTGGCCACTATCTCGCGATGATCACGATCAGCTTCCAGCAGATCTTCGATCTCGTGCTGGTCAACTGGATCGAGGTCACGCGCGGTCCCGACGGCATCGCCGGCATCGAGCGGCCGTCGCTCTTCGGTTACGTGCTGGAGGATGACCGCGCCTACCTGCTCTTCTGTGCCGTCGTCCTCTACGCACTCGTCTTCGCCGTGTGGTGGTTGCCGAACACGCGGCTCGGGCGAGCAATGCGGTCGGTGCGCGAGAACCAGCTCGCAGCCGAGGTCGTGGGCGTGCACACGTTGCGCACCAAGGTGGTCGCCTTCGCGCTCTCCGCACTGCTCGGCGCCATCGGTGGGGGGCTGTACGCAGCCGGGTTCGCCTACATCAGCCCGGACAACTTCAACTTCGCGCGCTCCGTGGAGTTCCTGACGGCCTCGCTGCTGGGCGGCGTGCAGTCGCCCTTCGGCGGCGTGATCGGCACGGTGCTGATCGTGCAGATGCCGGAATGGCTGAAGCAGCTTCCCGAGGCGATGCGATTCATCAAGGACGTCTACCTCGCCGTGTACGGCATCGGCGTGATCCTGATCATGGTGTTCCTGCCCGAAGGCATCTGGGGCCTCATCAAACTCTGGCGCGGACGTTTCGCGAAGCCCGTCGTCACCGACACCTCCGGGATCGCGCCGCTCGATTTCGACGTGTCCGGCAAGAACGGCGGCGTGCTGTTGAAGCTCGCGGGTCTCGCGAAGCACTTCGGTGGGCTGAAGGCCGTGGACGGCATCGACCTCGAGGTGCAGCGCGGTACGGTGCACGCGCTCATCGGCCCGAACGGATCCGGCAAGACGACGTCCCTCAACGTCGTGAGCGGCATCTACAAGCCGACGCTGGGCAGCGTGATGCTCGACGGCGAGGACGTCTCCCAGACCCAGCCGCACCAGCGCGCCGGGCGGGGCGTCGGACGCACCTTCCAGAACATCCGCCTGTTCGCGACGCTGTCGGCGCTGGAGAACGTGATGGTCGGCGCCCAGCGCGACCGGAATCCGATCCCGGGCGGCAACCGTGCACTCCGCGCCCGTGCCATGTCCGCACTCCAGTTCGTGGGTCTCGCCGACCGCGCGCACGTGATCGTCCGCAACCTGCCGTACGGCCATCAGCGGCTCGTCGAGATCGCGCGCGTGCTCGCCGGCCATCCGAAGCTGCTGCTGCTCGACGAACCGGCCGCGGGCCTCAACCAGACCGAGAAGATGGAACTCGTGGACCTGCTGAAGCGCCTGCGCGGCCACGGCCTCACGGTGTTCCTGATCGACCACGACATGGGTCTCGTCGAGAAGGTGTCCGATCGCATCAGCGTGCTCAACTTCGGTCGCAAGATCGCCGAGGGCTCACCCCAGGAGGTCCTGCGCAATCCGGACGTGATCGCCGCGTACCTCGGCACCGAAGGCAAGGTGAACTGACATGGCCCTGCTCGAACTGCGCGGCATCTCCAGCCACTACGGCAACGTCCAGGCCCTGAAGGGTGTCAGCCTGCACGTGAACGAAGGGGAACTGGTCACACTGCTCGGCGCCAACGGCGCGGGCAAGAGCACGACGCTGAAGACGATATCCGGCCTCATCGTGCCGACCGAAGGCGAGGTCCTCTTCGAGGGGAAGCCTATCCATCGTGCGGGGCCCGAGGCGATCGCCCGCCTCGGGATCAGCCACGTGCCGGAGGGGCGCCGGATCTTTCCGGGCCTCACCGTGCGCGAGAACATCCTGCTGGGGGCATCCAACCGGAAAGGCGTGCCGCGCAAGCAGCTCGAGAAGGAAGCCGACGAGAAGTTCGAAATCTTCCCGGAGATCCGGCGCTTCGAGAACGCGCTCGGCTGGACGCTCTCGGGCGGGCAGCAGCAGATGCTCGCGGTCGCGCGGGGCCTGATGGCCGAACCCAAGCTCCTGTTACTCGACGAACCGTCGCTCGGCCTCGCGCCGCTCATCGTGCAGAACCTCTTCGCGACCATCCGCGACATCCGCAAGCGCGGCGTCACGATCCTGCTCGTGGAGCAGAACGCGAACATGGCGCTGTCCGTGGCCGATCGCGGCTACGTGCTCGAGACCGGCACCCTCACAGTCGAAGGCACGCCGAAGGAACTGCTGGGCAACGAGCAGGTGCGCGCCGCGTATCTCGGGGGCCACCACGGCTGACGGAGGGCCGACGGCGCGCCGCGGCCCCGTCGGCGCGGTCAGTGCATCAGCCGGTCAGTTTGCCGAGCAGCCCGCCGAGCTGGGACTCCAGCCCGCCCGCGGTTTCGGCTTCCACCCGTCCGTTCGGCGTGAGCTGATTCACGACGTCCGGCAGCATCTTCGCCAGGCCGTCCATGGCGTCCGGGCTGTCCATCCCGAAGCCCTTCAGCAGGTCGCCGATGCCGCCGCCCTGCAGCGCCGCGGCGAGTTGCCCGCCAGACACCGGCAGGTTCTGGCCCTGACTCACCCAGGAGGCCACCTGCTCGCCCAGGCCCCCTTTGGTCAGGCTCTCCACCAGTCCCTGAAGGCCGCCGGGCTGCTGGCGGATGAACTGCATCACCATCTGCAGCAAGGGGTTGTCGCCGCCTCCCGATGTGCCACCGACTGCGCCGCCAATGGCGCCTGCGATCTGGTCCAGCAATCCCATTTTCTGTCTCCTCGAGTCGCGGCCGTGCGCCGCTGCTCGAAGATACCCCGATCCGGCCGGTGGCGCCGGGTCGGGGCCGGTCGATGGACGCAGGCGCACCGCTCGGGCACGCTTCGCGGGTGGCACCTCCCGGCCCGACCGCCGGAACATTGCCGCCAAAGCCACGGCCTGTCAGCCTCCGGAGTGCCCATGTCCCGCTCTTGCGCCATCGTCCCTGCCATCGTGTCCGCCTTCCTCTTTCTGGCGACTGCGTCGACCGTTGTGGTTGCCGATGGCCATGCCGGCCCTCCGCCGGGAGCCGGCCCCGTCGGTGGCAGCTACGAAGGGCAGGTCTACAACGGCGACGACATGGATCCCGTCCTCACGGTGTTCTCCCGCAGCCCGTCCGGAGCCTGGACCGGCAGCTACGTCCTCGGGGAGGAGGAGGACGTGGAGGTCGGCCAGCTCGACGCCTGCACCTGGGAGACCATGTTGCTGATCACGTGTCGCTGGACCGACCGCCATGGTGTCGGATTCGCGAGACTGCTGTTCTCGTCCGACTTCCGCGCCTTCCGCGGCTTCTGGGGCAATTCGATGGATGCCCTCACACTTCCATGGGAAGGTGGTCGGGAGTAGCCGTCTGAGTCAAATCCTCGGGTCGGAAGAGATCGGTTCGCGCCCGTTCGGCGATCGCGACCACCACCGGGTGGGTGAGGCGGCGCTGGATCGAGATCGCGTAGAACTGTTCGCGCACGTCGCTGGCCTCGCCGATCTTCATCACGCCGTACTGGCGAACCACCTCGTCGGCGATCGCAGTGGGGGAGGCGAAGAATCCGGCCGATGCCTGCCCGAAGGCCTTCATGAGCGCGCCGTCGTCGAACTCGCCCACGATGCGCGGCCGCACTCCCTGGTCCGCAAACCAACGCATCAGTCGGCCCCGGATGACGGCGCCCTCGGCCTGCACCAGCAGGGGCGCGCCATCGAGGCAGGCCGGGAAGGGCGCGGAGAACCGCGCCACCAGACCGGGAGATCCGAAGAACGACATGCCGCTCTCGCCCAGAAGATGGTTGAACCCGCGCACCGCGGCCGATGGTGGCATCGGGCGGTCCGCCAGCACGAGTTCCAACCGGTGGGCCGCCAGGTCGCCCAGAAGGTCGTCGAGGTCGGCCTCGCGGCACACGACCCGGACAGGACGGTCCATGCGCAAGGCAGGTTCGAGGATGTGGTACGCGATGGTCTTCGGCATCGCATTGGCCACACCGACCCGCAGCCGCAGCGGGGTTTCCGTGGACTCGTCGGACAGCGCTTCCTGCAGCTGCTGGCCGATCGCGAACATTTCGTCCGCGTAGCCCAGGACCAGGCGTCCCTGTTCCGTCAATGTGAGCCCCCGCCCCTCGCGCGTGAAGAGGCTGCTGCCCAGCGTGGTCTCGAGAATGCGGATCTGCTCGCTGATGGTCTGTGCCGTCACGCCCAGCACGTCGGATGCCGCGCTGATACCGCCCCGGGTGGCGACCGCCCAGAACACGTGAAGATGCCGGTAGTTGATGTTTTTCAATTGAACCTCCCTGGCTGTTCCCGAACGGACACTCAGGGTCGCTAAGAGGTTCCCGAAGGAATCGCATCTAAGTCATCAGGTCACTGGATGCATGGACGCCTTGCAGCCCATTCGGCCCGCAGCGTCCGCGTGCGGCAGTGCAGGTCCCTGCCGTGCACTGGATGACGGAGAAGCGCGATGCGTACATCAGCGGTGGTCGGCGTTCTCGTTGCGATGGGTCTGTGGTCGGGTATGGCGACGGCGGATGCCGTCGAGCGCGAAGAGGGCGCGCAGGGGCGCGGTGAGGATGCGGGCGCTGAACGCGTCCTCTCCAGGCTTCGCATGCTTCCGGGAGTCGGGCACTGGCGCGAGGGCGGGCGCCCCGGCGAACCGCGGCTGACCGTGCCGGGTGACGAGACCCGGACGCAGGATCTCGTACTGTTTTCGAACGACGCTCCGCGCCCCTTCGAGATCGTGACCACTCGCCGGCTCGGCGCACCGACCTCGGTCGTGCGGGATCGAGGCACTTTCACAGTGCTGTGGGAGGCGGAGGTCCGCCTGCGCGGTGCGCGGCCCTGGGGGCTCGAGTTCACCTCGATCCGGGAAGCAGACGTGTTCGATCGGACATCGGTTGGTCCATGGCCCTTCTAGACGTCTGGTCGCAAGCGCGTACCGGGGTCCCAGACCAGGCGTCTGATTGGCCATGGCGACGTCCGGGTGAGGTCCGCACCCTCCTCGAATGGGGGAGCTGATGGATCGGGATGAGGGAATCTGCGGCATGGCAGACGCGGGCCGCGTCATTGCGTGGCCTGACGGATGGTTCGCCAGGCACGCCCACGAACGGCGGCCGGCCCGCACCGGGCGCTCATGTCCGTTGGTCGAGGCCATCGTGCATCGCGGGCCGATCCCCGTCAGATCGGTGCGTGGGTGGCGGGAGTCCTTCGGCGAGTCGGAGCCTGCCCGGGACAGCGATTCCATGGGCGAGCTCCCGCCCGACCCGGCGCCCTGCGAGGCCTGTGAGCGCGACGAAGATGCGGTGCGGATCCGCGCAGCGCTGGCCACCTTGCCGGGCCACTATCGACAGGTGTTGCACCTCGTATACGTCGATGGCCACACGCACGGCGAGGCGGCAACCCATCTCGCCGTCCCGATCGGGACCGCCAAGGCCTGGGTGCGGCGGGGTCTGCGTGCGCTTCGCGCCGCGCATATCTCGTTGAACGCGACGCCCACCCTCAAGGTGGCCACCGCCAGCCATCTGCTCGTCGGCCTGCGGCTGGCCTCACGACGCACCCCATCGGTCGCGCTGGAGGTCACGGCGACGCCCGGGTGACCACGCGTTTCGATGCGGATGTCAGTGGGTGCTTGCATTGATGAACATCACGACCAGCAGAACCGCGTACGGAAACGCGACCGTGGGCCGCAGCGCATTGCGGACGTACTCCGCCACGAGTCCGACCACACCGGGCCGGCCGGCCTGCCATTCGGTGTGCAGGCGATAGGCGTCGGAGGCACCCGATTCGATGCGGAGGAGGCGCTCGCCGAGCCGCGACTGGGAGGTCCGGAGGATGCCCTCCTGGAGCCACAGAACGGGCAGCGGGAGGATCGCGGCGAGAGCAGGCCACGAAAGCGCGATCCCAAGCGTCGCGAGCACGACGGCGACGAGTTTCACGAGCAGCGCAGACGCCTCGTACCGTTCGTGGTCCTGCTGGAGCGCGACCCATTCCGCGCCGAGGGGGCTGACGTCCATCGTGATTCCGCTCTCCGGTCCGCGTGCCCGACGGCCGGAATGGCGGGGCAGAACGCGGCGGCGAGGATACGTCCGGTGGCGCCTGGGCAGAAGAAGAAAGCCCCGCTGTCCAGGCGGTGCGCGGTGCGCGCGATCACGTCGCGAAGACCGGCTCGAAGGCTTGCGACCCGCCTCAGATGGCGACTCTCATGAAGCCGTTGGCAGTGTGCTCGGGGCCGAGAGCCACACCTAGCCTGTGGCCCTCAGCACCCGCAGCGCCGCGCAGGCCGCGCCGAAGCCGTTGTCGATGTTCGTGACGACGAGGCCCGCCGCGCAACTCGACAGCATCGAGTGGAGGGCAGAGTGCCCGCCCGCTGCGACGCCATAGCCCACCGAGGTCGGTACGCCGATCACGATGCCCGGCAGAAGCCCGCCCACGACCGTCGGCAGTGCTGCATCCATTCCAGCGACCGCGACGACGACAGGCAACTGCTGCAGTTCCTCGACGCGCTCCATCAGGCGCCAGAGGCCTGCCACGCCGACATCCGTGATCTCCAGCGCGGGTTCGCCGTACCACGCCAGCGTCCGGGTGACTTCCCGAACCACCGAGACATCCGAGGTGCCCGCGGCGACCACGCCCACGCGGATCTGCACCCGCAGAGGCTCGGGTGCGCCGAACCACGCCGTGCGGGACAGCGGGTCGTAGTCGAGCTGCGTCCGATGGGCTTCGGGCAGCGCATCGAACTGGGCCTGATCGAGGCGGGTGAACAGGAAGCGGGCATTGCGTTCGGCGGCCTGGTCGAGGATTGCCGTCAGGTGGGCGACGCTCTTCGAGCCGGCGAGGATCGCTTCCTCGAGACCCATGCGGTTGCGGCGGTCGAAATCCAGCCGGATGTCTTGGGACGGGTTCATCGGTGCAAACTTCTCGTCAGGCCGGCCGCGACGCGGGCGTGCGGAGCTGGTGGATCAGGAAGGCGCTGCCGGTGCGATACGGCGCGAAGTCGACCGCGAGCGCGAAGCCGCGGGCGGAGAAGAGTCCGCCGATCTCGTCCGAAAGTGCCGACCGTCGGGCATCGTCGAGCGCGGCGAGGCTCCCGGAGTCCAGTTCGATCACGGCGCCGGTGGCCCGCACCCGGCAACGTACGGTCGATGGATTCAGCCGGTCTTTCACGAGCAGCTCGGATGCGTGCACGGCCGCGAGCATCTCTGGGTCGATCCCGATGCCCGTCTCGATGCGGCTCGACAGGCAAGGCGCGGATGGCAGCTCGGCGATGTCGCCCAGACCCAGCTCGCGGGCCAGCGCGCGGACCGTGGTCTTGTCGATCGCGGCCTCGACGAACGGATGTCGCACCGAATGCTCCGCCGCGGCGTCGAGCCCGGGACGATACTCACCGAGGTCGTCGAGGTTGGTGCCCGAGACGATCTGCGCCGTGGTGGCCGGACGGATCGCGCCGTACAGGCTCGTCTTGCAGAAGTAGCAACGATTCACCGGGTTCGCGCGGTACTGGGCCACGGCGAACTCGCCGGCGTCGATGAGCGTGAGCGACCAGCCCTCGGTCTCCGCCAGTGCCTGCGTGCGCCGCGTGGCTTCGTCGGGCACCGCTGGCGAGACGGCGTGGAACATCGTGACCCGGCCGGCAAAGCGCCGGTGCGCGAAGGTGGCGAGCGTGAGGCTGTCGACGCCGCCACTCACCGCGCAGGCGATGGCAGGCAGCGTGGAGAGAACGGTCTCGAGGCGTTCGAGGGGGGCGGCAACGGCGTTCAAGCGGAGGGTTCCTCGTCCTGGTTCGCGAGGCCGGCGTCTTCCGCCGCGCGCCGCAGCCGGCTGCGGGTGTCGCTGCCGGCAAGGGGTTGCATGTCGTCGGCCTCGGCCTTGGCGGTGCGCGTGTCGGGTCGCTGGGCGACCTTCACCCGGACCGCGTGGTTGCCGACCTGCACCACGCGCAGATCGCGCGGCAGCCGACGGCGTCGCACCAGGCCGTGACGCAGCCCGATGGTCGTCGTTTCGAGGAAGCACGCGTCGATCACGCCTTCCGTCGCCCCCGGTTCCGCGAGCACCTGGATGTGGGCGGTGAGTCGCCCCTTCTTGCCGAAGGCCGGGGTCTGCAGCACGTCGAGCACGCCTGGGAAGGCGCGGATCCGGTCGAGGCCGATCGCGAGGTCTTCCGGGGTCTGGTCGTCCACCTCGAACGAGAGAACGGCGACCTCGCCACCTTCACCGTCGTCGCCGTCGTCACCCAGTTCGGCGGGTTCGAACGCGCAGACGCGAAGCACGTTCGAGAGATTCGGGAAGACGCGGGTGCCGAAGCCGTAGCCGATCTGGCGCAGCACCCGCGGCTGGCGGTCGCCGGTGGACTGGCGCGCGCCGAGGTGCCGGAGGATCGCCGCACCGGTGGGCGTGATGCGTTCGCCGAGCAGACCGTCGTCGACGAAGGCGTACCCCTGGAGGATCTCCGCGGTGGCGGGCACCGGCACCGGCAGCCGGCCGTGGGCTGTCTGCACGAATCCGGCGCCCAGGGGGAGCGTCCCGACCGTCCAGCCGTCGGCGCCGAGTGCGTCGATCAGAAAGGCGGCACCGACGATGTCCGCAATGGAGTCCCACTCGCCCAGCTCGTGGAACGACACGTCGTCGGGCGCCACGCCGTGGACCTTGCCCTCGGCGGTGGCGAGCACCGTGAAGATGCCGACCACGTGCGTCTTGACCGCGGACGACAGCGCCGAAGCGAGCAGGTGCGCCCGAAGTTCGGCGAAGTTGCGATGGGTGTGTTCGGGTTGATGCTGCCGACGGATGCCGTGGGGCGCAGGATCCACCGGGATGTTGACGATGAAGCGGCTGCCGGTCAGCGCGTGGTCGCGATGGGGTTCGATCCGGCAGTCGATGCGGTCGGGGACGCCGGCGGCGCGCACGGCCGCCAGCATGCCCTCACGCAGGTGCGGGAACGCATCCGTGACCGCCGCGATGAACATATCGCCGGCGACACCGCCGACGGCATCGAGGTGGATCCGCATGTGCTCCGCGACCTGCCTTGCAACCTACGCGTGCGCGTGGTCGTGGTGTTGGCCGAGCATCGGGTAGATCGTGCCCTTCGCATCGAACTTGAAGGGGGCGGGCTCACCGACGATCTCGAACATGGAGGGGTTCGCCTTGATGTACGGCAGCATCCCTTCGGACACGTGGATGTCGAGCACTTCCAGGGTGTTCGCGATGCGGACGATCTTCGTGTCCTGCGGCTTCACGCGCACCACGGTTTTGACGGCGAGGCGGATGGCGTCCTCGTCGGTGTTCATGATGATCGGGATCGCGGCGCCGTCGAGGTACGTGGACGTGATCACGTTCGCGTACGTCTTGGCGATGTCGAGGTCCTTGTAGAGCCGCATCGTGATGACGTCCGCACCGCCGATACCCGTCGCGTTGCCGTGCGTCTCGGGCGTGAGGCCCAGCACGGCGATCTTCTTCACGAACGGCTTCATATTCCACTCGGTGTGGCGGCAGTTGCGACCCGTGATGTTCGGGTCCATGCCCGAACCGGAGATGTTCTTGCCGATGCGCTCGACGACCAGCACGTCGATCTCGTCGAACTGCAGCCGCGCCATCATCGCCTTGGCCTTCGCCTGCAGTTCGGGCTCGCGGGTGAAGATCTGCTCGGTGGGCACGGCCTCGATGAGGGCCGTCTCGTCGGCGGCGTTCTCGACCATCGCCACACCCATCAGGATGTTCTTCTTCTCGATGATGAGGCGGGCGGCCGCCGGGAGCAGGGTACCGAAGGCGTCCATGCCCTCGGTGTGGAGTTCGGTCGCACCGACGATCTTGCCCATGCCGATGGTCAGCATCTTCACGATGCCGGATTCGATCGGGGCGCGGAAGTTGGTGTGCGGCTTCACGCGGCAGACCACCACGACGCCATCGGCGGCGGCGGCCAGCTTGTCCATGTAGACCGGCATGCCGGAGGGCAGCTTGCCGAGTTCGACGACGTCCATCTGCGAATGCACCGGGCAGCCCATCGTCTCCTCGGTGATGCCGTAGCCTTCGAGCACTTCGCGCTGGCCCTCGGCCGTCGCGCCGCCGTGGCTGCCCATGGCCGGGAAGATGAAGGGCTTCGCGCCCAGGGCCTTCAGTTCGGCGATGACCTGCTTCACGCAGGCGGCGATGTTGGCGATGCCGCGGCTGCCGCAACCCACGGCGATGGTCATGCCGGGCTTCACCTTGGCCCGCACTTCCGCACGCTGAAACTGGGTCGCGACGGTGCCGGCGATGTCCGTGACGCGGGGCGTCTCGAACTTCTGGCGGACGTGGATCATGCGCGGCAGGGGAATGTCCAGCCCGCCCGCGATGTTCACTTCGATCTTGTCACCGATCATTTCACCCCTCCCGTTGTGCGGACGTCCCGGCCGAGCGGCCGACACTCCTGGATAGACTGCGATTCTGCCACCCTCAGGGGGTACCCGCCACCGCACGGTAGAGGGCGGCATAGCGGCGGGCTGCCGCGTCCCACGAGAAATCCCGAGACATCCCGGATCGCTGGATGCGTCGCCACGCCCGCCGATCGGCGAAGGCCGCCGCTGCCCGGCCCAGTGCCGCGAGCAGCGCCGGCGGCGTCGGTTCGTGGAACAGGAAGCCGGTGCCTTCCCCGGCGGCCACCGCCTCGGGGGTCGCGTCCACGATGCTGTCGGACAAGCCGCCGGTGGCGTGCGCGACGACCGGCGTGCCGTAGCGCTGGCTGTACATCTGGTTGAGCCCACAGGGTTCGAAGCGGGAAGGCATCACGAAGAGATCCGCGCCGGCCTCGATGAGATGCGAAAGGCCCTCGTCGAACCCGATCCGCACGCCGATCCGCCCCGGGTAGCGCGCCGCGAGATCGCGGAACGCGTGTTCCAGCGTCGGATCGCCCGAACCCAGGATCGCGAACTGCATCGGCAGGGTCAGGGCCTGCTCGACGCAGGCGAGCAGCAGGTCGAGGCCCTTCTGATGCGCGAAGCGCGTGACCAGCCCGGCGACCGGAACCCCCTTGACCTCCTGGAGACCCATGACTCCGCGCAGCGCAGTCCGGTTGGCGTCCTTGCGGAGCAGGCTGTCGACACCGTACCGGCGGGGGATCAGCGGGTCGGTACCCGGGTCCCACGTGGCGAGATCGATGCCGTTCAGGATGCCGGTGAGATCCTTCGCCCGCCACGAGAGCAGGCCCTGCAGGCCGAAGCCGAGCGGTTCGTGCTGAATCTCGCGGGCGTAGTTCGGACTCACCGTGGTGATGCGGTCGGCGGTCTGCAGGCCGCCCTTCAGGAACGAGATGTTCCCGAAGAACTCGACGCCGTTCATCTGGAAGACATCCCAGGGGAGCCCCGTCTTCGGCAGGCTGTCGGCGGGGAAGATGCCCTGGTAGGCGAGGTTGTGGATCGTGAAGAGCGTCCGCGCATGGCGGCCGCCGCCCAGCCCGAGGAAGAGCGGGGCGAGCCCGGTCTGCCAGTCGTTGCAGTGGAGGACATCCGGTCGCCACGCGATCGGCGAGGATTCCTGCGACAGCATCGCCGCCACGCGGGACAGCAGCCCGAAGCGCCGGTCGTTGTCGGGCCAGTCGGCACCGTCCGAGCGCTGGTAGGGGCCACCCTCGCGAGCGTAGAGATCATCGCGCGCGATGACGTACAAGGGGACGCCGTCCGGCATCGCCCCTTCGAGCAACGCCACCCGACCCAGCATCGGCACGTCGAACTCCGCCAGCACCACCGGCTGCCCGCCGAGGTGCCGGAGCACAGCGGGATACCCGGGCAGCAGGATCCGCACGTCGACGCCCTCGCGGCGCAGCGCGGCCGGGAGGGCACCGCTCACGTCGGCGAGCCCGCCGGTCTTCACGAGGGGTGCGGCTTCGGAGGTGGCGAACAGGACTTGCATGCGTCTCGCGTCGGCGATGGAAGAAAGGGTGTTGGCCACGGTGCCGTCTACAGCGCCAGGATCACTGCGGCGAGCGGTGGCAGCGTCAGCACGACCGACCACGGCTGGTTCATCCACGGATGTGCCACGGCCGTGACGCCATGACCATTGCCCTGGTCAGAGCCGCCGTAGAACCGCGAGTCGCTGTTGAAGATTTCGCGGTAGTGCCCGCCCGACGGCACGCCGATGCGGTAACCAGGGCGGCCGACCGGCGTGAAGTTCATCAGCACCACGACGCACCGCCCCTCGCGATCGCGCCGCAGCCAGCTCACCACCGAGTGGTCGGCGTCGTGGCAGTCGATCCACTGGAAGCCGGCGGGATCGAAGTCGAGGTCGTGCAGCGCCGGCACATCGCGGTAGAGGCGGTTGAGATCGCGCGCGCACGCCTGGGCCCCGCCGTGCCACGTCGTGTCGAGCAGGTGCCAGTCGAGTTCGCCGCCCACGCGCCATTCGCGGCCCTGGCCGAACTCGTTGCCCATGAAGTTCAGCTTCTTGCCCGGCGTGCACGCCTGCCACGCGAGCAGCAGCCGGAGGTTCGCGAACTTCTGCCACGCATCGCCCGGCATCTTGTCGAGCAGCGAGCGCTTCCCGTGCACGACCTCGTCGTGCGACAGCGGCAGCATGAAATTCTCGCTGTACGCGTAGATCTGGCCGAAGGTGAGCTTGTCGTGGTGGTAGCGGCGATGGATCGGGTCGTGCGCGAGGTACGCGAGCGAGTCGTTCATCCAGCCCATGTTCCACTTCATCGAGAACCCGAGGCCGCCCACGTAGACCGGCCGCGACACCATCGGCCACGCCGTGGACTCCTCCGCGAAGGTCAGCGCACCGGGGAAGTCGCGGTGGACCATCGCGTTCAGCGCGCGCAGGAAATCGATCGCTTCCAGGTTCTCGCGCCCGCCGAAGCGGTTCGGGACCCACTCGCCGGCGCGCCGCGAGTAGTCGAGGTAGAGCATCGACGCCACGGCATCGACCCGCAGGCCGTCGAGATGGAACTCCTCCAGCCAGAATGCCGCCGATGACAGCAGGAAGCTGCAGACCTCCCTGCGGCCGTAGTTGAAGACGTGGGTCCCCCACTCCTCGTGGAGGCCCATCCGCGGGTCCTCGTGCTCGTAGAGTGCCGACCCGTCGAAGCGGGCGAGCGCCCAGGCGTCACGCGGGAAGTGCCCGGGCACCCAGTCGAGGATCACGCCCAGCCCGGCGCGATGGCACGAATCGACGAAGGCGCGGAAGTCGTCGGGGGTGCCGAAGCGGCTCGTCACGGCGAAGTAGCCGGTGGTCTGATAGCCCCACGATTCGTCGAGCGGATGCTCCGACACCGGCAGCAGCTCGAGATGCGTGTAGCCCATCTCGAGGGCGTAGGGGATGAGGTGCTCGGCCATCTCGCCGTACGTGTAGAACGCGCCGCCGGGGTGGCGCTTCCACGAGCCGAGGTGCACCTCGTACGCGTTCAGCGGTGCGTGCAGCCAGTCGTGGGCGGCGCGGGTCTGCATCCAGCGGGTGTCGGTCCATTCGAACGTCGACGTCTGGACGCGGGCGGCGGTGCCGGGGCGCAGTTCGAATGCCCGGCCGTAGGGGTCGGACTTGACGAAGACAGTGCCGCTCGCGCGATGCCGGATCTCGAACTTGTAGAGCGTTTCGGCGGGAAGACCCGGCACGAACAGCTCCCAGACGCCACTCGCGCCGCGGGAGATCATCGGATGGACGCGGCCGTCCCACCGGTTGAAGTCTCCCACGACGCTCACGCGTTCGGCGTTCGGCGCCCAGCACGCGAAGCGCACCCCGGCCGTGCCGCCGCGATGGGTCGCGACGGCACCCAGCACCTTCCAGCCGCGGGTGAGCTGGCCGGCGTTGAAGAGATACAGATCGTCGTCGCCGATGGCCGGCGGAAACACCCACGGGCTGGTGATCTCGTTCCGCGCACCCCCGTGATCCACCACCAGACGCAGCGGATGCGCCGGCTCGGCGGGCACGGTGACCTCCCACAGGCCGGGGGCGATCTGGGTCAGCGGCACCGACCGGCTGCCGTCGCTCAGGCTCACGGTGGCGGCGTGCGGATCCATGTGCCGCACCACCCAGCCCTGCACGGCACGATGGACCCCGAGGATCTCCAGGGGGTCGTGCTGGCGGCCGGCGAGCAGGTGATCGAAGCGGTGATCGTTCACTGGGGTCATCGAGGAGTCATGCCGGAAGCACGCAGGTGGCGCCGAAGAGAAGAGGTGAGACGGGCCGCGCGCGCAGAACGCGTTTGGAACGATCCGGCGGGTATTATAGGGACGCGTCCGCCGGGAGCCCCACCCTATCTCCCGAACCGTCCACCTGTCGACGAGAGAACCACCATGGTCAGCCCGACCGATCCCCGCTTCGTCAGCAAGCTCGTCAAGGACAGCTACGCCCTCATCCTCGCGGGTGGCAAGGGCAGCCGGCTCCGCAACCTGACCGACTGGCGCGCGAAGCCCGCCGTCCCTTTCGGCGGCAAGTTCCGGATCATCGACTTCGTGCTTTCCAACTGCGTGAACTCGGGCGTGCGCCGGATCGGCATCGCCACGCAGTACAAGGCGCACAGCCTGATCCGCCACATCCAGCGCGGCTGGAGTTTCCTGGACGGCCGCTTCGACGAGTTCGTCGACGTCCTCCCCGCCTCGCAGCGGCTGGACGACGGCTGGTACGCCGGCACCGCCGATGCGGTCTACCAGAACCTCGACATCCTGCGGTCCAACGATCCGACGTACGTGCTGATTCTCGGCGGCGATCACATCTACAAGATGGACTACGGCCGGCTGCTGTCCGATCACGTGCAGAAGCGCGCCGACCTCACTGTCGCCTGCATCGAAGTCCCGCTCGCCGACGCCCGCGCGTTCGGCGTCATGGGCGTCGACGACGAATGGCGCGTTCGCGAGTTCGTCGAGAAGCCCGACGAGCCCCAGTGTGTCCCCGGCCGCCCCGACATGGCGCTCGCGAGCATGGGCATCTACGTGTTCAACACGCGGTTCCTCTACGAACAGCTGGAGCGCGACACCCACACCCCCGGATCCACGCACGACTTCGGCAAGGACATCATTCCGCACCTGGTGCCGCGCTATCGGGTGTTCGCCCACAGCTTCAACGAGAGCTGCGTCGGCATGGAGGATGGCGTGCCCTACTGGCGCGACGTCGGAACGGTGGATGCGTTCTGGGAAGCCAACCTCGACCTCGCGAGCGTCGATCCGGAGCTGAACCTCTACGACCGCGAGTGGCCCATCTGGACGTGGCAGGAGCAGCTGCCGCCCGCCAAGTTCGTGTTCGACGAGGACGGGCGGCGTGGTTATGCCGTCGACTCGCTGGTGTCCGGGGGCTGCATCGTCAGCGGCTCGCGCATCGCGCGCTCCGTGCTCTTCTCCAACGTGAAGCTGAACAGCTACGGTTCGATCGAGGACTCCGTGATCCTGCCCGAGGTGGTGCTCAATCGCGGCGTGAAGCTGAAGCGCTGCGTGGTCGACAAGCACTGCGTGTTGCCCGCCGGACTGGAGGCCGGCTACGACCCGGTCGAGGACGCCCGGCGGTTCCACGTCACCGAAGGCGGTATCACGCTCATCACGCCCGACATGCTCGGCCAGCCCGTGTTCCATCAGCGGTAGTTCTCCCCGAATGGTTTCACCCGAATAGGTTCACCCCGAGGCAGTCAAATGGAAGCAGCAGTCCGCGCGGTCGACCTCGTGCTCTTCTGGCACATGCACCAACCGGATTTCCGGGACTGCGCGACCGGCGAGTTCCGCCTGCCGTGGGTGTACCTGCATGCAGTGAAGGACTACGCCGACATGGCGGCGCACCTCGAGCGGCATCCGCGCGTGCGTGCTGTCGTGAACTGGGTGCCCGTGCTGCTCGACCAGCTCGAGGACTACGCCGACCAGTTCGAGACCGGCCGGCTGCGCGATCCGCTGCTCCGCTTCCTCGACGCCGACGACCTCGACGCCATCAGCCCCGCCGATCGCGAACTGCTCTTCGACCGCTGCTTCCGCGCGAACCACGAGAAGATGATCGAGCCCTATCCGGCCTATCGCCGTCTGCTCGAACTCTTCCGCTTCGCCGAGGCGCAGGGCGGCGCGGGGCTCGACTACCTCTCCGGCCGCTACCTGTCCGACCTGCTCGCCTGGTACCACCTCGCCTGGACGGGCGAGACCGTCCGCCGCGATCACGCGGTGGTCGTCGAGCTGATGACCAAGGGCGAGCACTTCACGGCGGAGGATCGTCGCGCGCTGCTCGCCGTGATCGGGCGCGTGACGTGCGACGTCATCCCGCGCTGGCGCCGGCTGGCGGAGCGCGGGCAGATCGAGATCTCCAGCACGCCGCACTACCACCCCATCGGCCCCCTGCTGCTCGACTTCGCCGCCGCCCACGAGCGCGAACCCGATGCCCCCTTGCCGCGGCACGCGCGCTATCCGGGCGGGCGACAGCGGCTCGCGACGCACATCGCCTGGGGTCTCGAGTCGCACGCCGCGCGGTTCGGACATCCGCCCGTCGGCATCTGGCCGGCCGAGGGCGCGGTGTCGGGCGCGTTCGTCGAGATGCTGGGTCGCGAGGGCATCGCCTGGACGGCGTCCGGGGAAGCGATTCTCGCCGCGAGCCTGGGGACCGCCGGGCCGTTGCCGCCGCGGGAGCAGTATCTCTATCGCCCGTGGCACATCGCGCAGACCGGCGTCACGGGCTTCTTCCGCGACGACCGCCTGTCCGATGCCATCGGCTTCGAGTACTCGAAGTGGCACGGTCGCGACGCCGCCGCGCACATGATCGCCGCGCTCGAACGCATTGCCGACGAGGCCCTGGGGCCGGAAGTGCCGGTGGTCAGCATCATCCTCGATGGCGAGAACGCCTGGGAGTACTACCCCTACAACGGCTTCTACTTCCTCGACGACCTCTACGCCTCGCTCGAATCGCATCCGACGATCCGCACCACCACTTGCGCGGTGGTCGTCGCCGAAGGTGGTTCGCGCATCGGGCAGCTCGACAACCTCGTCGCCGGCAGCTGGGTGTACGGCAGCCTGTCCACGTGGATCGGCAGCCGCGACAAGAACCTCGCGTGGGATCTCCTCTGCGAAGCGAAAAGCAGCTACGACCTCGTCACCGCGAGCGGTCGTCTGTCGCCGACGGAGCAGGAGGCCGCATCGCGTCAGCTCGGCGTGTGCGAAGGGTCCGACTGGTGCTGGTGGTTCGGTGACTACAACCCGCCCGAGTCCGTGCAGGCGATGGACCTCGTGTACCGCGCCAGCCTCGCGCGCCTCTACGAGTTGATGAAGCTCGCGCCGCCGGCGGCGCTGGCCTCCCCCGTGAGCCTGGGCGGCGCGCGCAATGCCGACACCATGGGGGCCATGCGCCGGTCCACCTGATCGTCGCGACCGGCGCCGCGCCGCCGTCTACAATCCGGGTCGCCTCCCGACGCGCGAGCAGCGCACGTCATCATCTCGTCCGGTCCCTGCATGCACATTCACATCCTCGGTATCTGCGGCACCTTCATGGGCGGCATCGCCGTCATCGCCCGGCAGGCGGGTCATACCGTCACGGGCTGCGACGAGAACGTCTACCCGCCCATGAGCACGCAGCTCGAACAGCAGGGCATCCGCCTCACCGAAGGGTGGGATCCCCGGCAGACCGAGCTGTGCCCCGATCTCTACGTGATCGGCAACGTGGTGTCGCGCGGCAACCGGCTCATGGAGGCCATCCTCGATCGCGGCCTGCCCTACGTGTCCGGCCCCCAGTGGCTCGCCGAGACCTTGCTGCGCAACCGCTGGGTACTCGCGGTTGCCGGTACGCACGGCAAGACGACCACCGCCTCCATGCTCGCGTGGATCCTGGAGGACGCCGGCCTGCGGCCCGGGTTCCTGATCGGCGGCGTACCGATGAACTTCGGTCTCTCCGCACGGATCACCGACTCGCACTTCTTCGTGATCGAGGCCGACGAATACGACACGGCCTTCTTCGACAAGCGTTCGAAGTTCGTCCACTACCGCCCGCGCACCTCGGTCCTGAACAACCTCGAGTTCGACCATGCCGACATCTTTCCCGACTTGGGCGCCATCGAGACGCAGTTCCATCACCTCGTCCGCACGGTGCCGGGCAACGGGCTGATCGTGGCGAACGGCGCCGAGGCCTCTCTGGATCGCGTGATCGAGCGCGGCTGCTGGACGCCCGTCGAGCGCTTCGGTGCAGCGGGCGGATGGCAGGCGGGTCCGCCCGATGCCGACGGCGCCTTCGACGTGATCCTGAAGGGCGAAACCGTGGGGCGCGTGCAGTGGGATCTCCTCGGCGAACACAACCGCCTGAACGCGATCGCCGCGATCGCCGCCGCGCGCCATGCCGGCGTGCCCGTTGCGACGGGGATCGAGGCGCTCGGACGCTTCCGCAACGTGCGGCGGCGCATGGAGCTGCGCGGCACCGTGCGCGACATCGCGGTGTACGACGACTTCGCGCATCACCCGACCGCGATCGCCACGACGGTTGGCGGCCTGCGCCATCGCGTGGGCGATGCGCGCATCCTCGCGGTGCTCGAGCCGCGTTCCAACACGATGAAGCTGGGCGTGATGAAGGCGCAGCTGCCGGCGAGCCTGCACGACGCCGACCGTGTGTTCTGCTATGCGGGCGGCCTCGGCTGGGACGCCGCCGAGGCGCTCGCCCCGCTGGGCGATCGCGCCAGGACCTACACGGAACTCGCAGCGCTGGTGGAGGCGGTGTCCGCCGAGGCACGCCCCGGCGATCACATCCTGGTGATGAGCAACGGCGGGTTCGGCGGCGTGCACGGGAAGCTGCTGGAGCGGCTCGCGAAGGGGTAGGAGCGGGCCATGCCCTTGTAGGAGCGGCCCATGGCCGCGAAAGCGGTCGATGCAAGGCAACGCTTCAACCGGAACCGTCGCTTTCGCGGGCATGGCCCGCTCCTACAACAAACGCGACCCATCTTCGCGACGGGTGGCGCAGCAACGGGGGATATACAAGGGGCCCTCCCCTTGTTGGTACGCCACGCGGCCCAGCCGCCGCGGGCCTCCGGCCTGAAAGGCGGCCATGGTCCGACAGAAACCGTCGCCTTGATCACGGGCGGCTGGTGCGCCATCGGTCCCTCCAACAACCACTGCACCAATGGCTTTGCCACGGAGCCCCGCCATGCGCAACCTCGCCTTCCGCATCGTCAACGTCTTCGCCACCGACGCCACGCTCTCCGGCAATCCGCTCTGCGTGTTCGAGGATGCCCGCGGGCTGGACGATGCCGAGCTTCTGGCGCTCGCGATCCAGTTCAACCTCTCCGAGACCACCTTCGTCCTGCCGTCGACGGTGGCCGATGCGCGGGTCCGCATCTTCACGCCCAACGGGGAGATGCCCTTCGCCGGACATCCCACGCTCGGCACCGCATTCGTCGTCGGACGCGGCGACGCGGTCCGGCTGGAGATGCAGGCGGGGATCATTCCCGTTGCCATCGACGGGGATCGCCTCACGCTCACCGCGAACGCGCCCCAATGGCGGGCGCCCGACGCGACGCGCGACGAGCTTGCGGCGATGCTCGGACTGGCTGCGCCGGACCTCGGGGACGCGCCGCTCTGGGTGAGCACCGGCAGCGATCAGCTGCTGATCCCCCTCGTGTCCGAAGACGCCCTCACCCGAGCGTGGCCCGTGGCAGCGCTGGCCATCCGCTGGAAGAACCCGGGCGGCATGGTGAAGATCCACTGCTTCGTCGACGGGCCGGGCGATCGCCTTCCCGTGCGGTTCTTCTTCGAGAAGCAGCCGGGCGTCTTCGCCGAGGACCCCGGCACCGGGTCGGCGTGCGCGAATCTCGGGGGCTGGTGGATCGCGACGGGGCAATCGTTGCCCCGGTCGGTGACGGTGCATCAGGGTGACCATCTCGGCCGGGCGTGCCGCCTCGCGCTCGCCGTCGATGCGGACCGGACGATCCGCGTGGGCGGGCGCGTGGTCGAGGTGGCGCGCGGGGTGTTCCGCCTGTAGCGGCCGTCAGCCGCCGTCGTGACCGGCGGAGCGCGGCCCCGCGATCATCAGCCCTTGCCCTTCACCCACAGCGATTTCGGCAGCAGGCAGTGCACGTGGCGCGCCCCCGGTTCGAGGCGTCCGACGCGCGCATCCATCGCAAGGCTTGCCAGCGAATAGGCGTCGATCGGCGCCATGTTCGCGCGGTCTGCCACATCGCGGATCATGCGCATCGCGGCCTCGTTCAGTGCCTGCATGAGATCGCCGTCCACCGCGTGCGCGACGAAGTTGTTGCGCGTCTCGGCCGTCGGCCGGATGCCGGGCTTGGCGCGCGCCCGCTTGGGCAGCATGCAGTAGAGCCCCTTCACCTGGTTCACCACCTCGGCCACGCGGCAGTCGCCGTACGTCGTCATGTGCTTGCGCGCGCCGGCCTGGTCCATGCCCTGGGTCTCGACGAGGAACTTCACGGTCTCCTCTTCGAGGATTTCCAGCGCCTTGTTGAGATCGCGGTCGTAGCCGACGGTGATCCAGTGGGTCGGCGTCTCGAGTCGCGGCCACGCGAGCTTCGCGCCCTTCACCACCTCGACGGTCATGTTGAGTTCGCTGAACGCCGTCTCGATGGCGGTCAGGTTGATCTCGCCGTTGCCCTGCGCCGCGTGCGAGTCGCCCGACCACAGGAGCGCGCCGTCGACGAACACCGGGATCAGGATCGACGTGCCGGCCACCAGTTCGCGGATGTCGATGTTGCCGCCGAAGGGCCCGGGCGGGACGGTGCTGAACTTGCCGCTCTCGGCCCGCGCCACGCCGAGCACGCCGGGGAACGGTCGCACCGGGATCTCGATGCCGGGCAGGAACTCGGTGACGCCGCGCGCGAGGTCGAAGTAGAAGTACTTCACCTGGGGTTCCGGGAACGCGTCGGGGAACTGACCGAGCTTCAGATCGCCCGGGAGATTCCAGTTGGCGCCATAGCTGCGCGGGACGATGCGGTTGATGCGGATACGCAGCGCGTCGCCGGGCATCGCGCCCTCGACGTACACCGGCCCCGTGATCGTGTGCGGCCCCCGCCCGGGGTGCGCCTTCCGGAGGCGCGTGATCTCGTCCACCGGCACGCCGGGGAGCACCTGATCCAGGGAGGCCATCATGGTCTCCATCACCAGCGTGTCCCCGGAGCGGATGCGCGCGCGCGGCGGCTCGGCCTGATCGAACCAGCCCCACTGCACCGTCTCGTCGGTGGCGGGAAGCAGATAGACACCGCCCTGGTACTGACCGACGTAGCCGTCGCGCAGGGCCTTCATCTCGGGACGCATGGGGGTGGGTTCCTCGGCGTGGGTCGGGAGGACACCGGCGGCGGCAGCCGTGGCGCAGCCGGCCAGGAAATCGCGGCGGGAATGCATGGCGGTCTTCCGTGAACGGGAGCGCGTGATATACACGAAGGCCGCGGCGGGCGCATCCGTCGCACCACCGCGGGGCGTCTGCGGCATCGCGTCCGGTTCGTCGCACAATGGCGTACGGTTCCCGGAGCGTCTCGTGTATCTCTACATCCACGGTTTCAACAGTGCCCCCGCGTCGATCAAGGCGCGCCAGCTCCACGCCCGCCTCGAGGCCCTGGGCCGCGGGGATGAGTTCCTCTGCCCCGCCCTGCCCCCGTCGCCCCGCGAGGCGATGGCGTTGCTCGAGCGCGTGATCGCCGGGCGTGGGGACCAGCCCCTGGTGCTCGTGGGCAGTTCGCTCGGCGGGTTCTACGCGACCTGGCTCGCCGAACACCACGACTGCCGCGCCGTGCTGGTGAACCCGGCGATCACGCCCCACGAAGGGCTCGTCGCCTGGCTGGGGCCCCAGAAGAATCTCTATACCGGTGAAGCGTACGAACTCACCCGCGGGCACCTCGCCGAGATGGCGGCGCTCTTCGTCCCGCAGTCCACGCATCCGGGGCGACTCTTCCTGATGCACACCACCGGCGACGAACTGCTCGACTGGCGCATCGCCGTGGCGCGGTTCGCGGGCTCGAAGCAGCACATCATCGAGGGCTCCGACCACGGGTTCGCGGAGTTCGAGCAGTACCTCGACGAAGTGATCGCCTTCGGCGACCACGGCACGTGAGTGCGCGGCCCGTATAATCGCGGCGCTTCGGGCGGGGGGCATCCGCCGGCGCCCGCGACTCACCAGGTCACTCCGTGAACGTCTTCTACGAAGAGGATGGCGGCTTCAAGGCCGGCACCGTCCTCGCCGACAACAACACCTCGCTCCAGGTCGAGACGGCCCACGGCAAACGCACCAAGGTCAAGGCGAATGCCGTGATGGTGCGCTTCGAGTCGCCGGGCCTCACCGCCTTCGCCGAGGGCGCGAACGCGCTCGCGGCCGACATCGACCCGAACTTCCTCTGGGAGGTGGCGCCGCAGGACGAGTTCGACTACACCGACCTCGGCAAGGATTACTTCGGTCACGCGCCGAACCCGATGGAAGCTGCCGGCCTGCTGCTGCGGTTGCACGGCGCGCCGATGCACTTCTACAAGAAGGGCCGAGGCCGCTACCGCGCCGCGCCACCGGAATCGTTGAAGGCTGCACTCGCCGGGGCCGAACGCAAACGCCTGCAGGCCCTCGCCCAGGCGGAGTACATCGAGACGCTCTCGCGTTTCGAGCTGCCCGAGACCTTCCGCGACAAGCTCCCCGAACTGCTCTACGCCCCCGACCGCAACACCATCGAGGTGAAGGCGCTCGAGAGCGCGGCCGTGGCCACCGGCATGTCGACGCTGCACCTGCTCGAAAAATGCGGCGCGATCCCGTCCAGCCACGAGTACCACTTCAACCGTTTCCTGCACGAGCACTTCCCCCGCGGCACGGGTTTCGCCGACCCGGGCGAGATGCCCGAGCCCGGCGACCTCCCCGTGGCCGAGGTCGAGGCGTTCAGCATCGACGACGCCACCACCACCGAGATCGACGACGCGCTGTCGATCGTTCCGCTGCCCGCGGGTGGATGGCGCATCGGCATCCACATCGCGGCCCCGGCGCTCGGCATCGTGCCCGGCTCCCCGATGGACGCTGCCGCTTCGCGCCGCCTGTCGACCATCTACATGCCGGGCCGCAAGATCACGATGCTGCCGGACGCCGTGATCGACCGGTACACGCTCCTGGAAGGCTCCGCCCGGCCCGCCGTGTCGCTGTACGTGTTCGTGGACGAGGCGCTCGATCCCGTGGGCTACGAGACCCGCGTGGAGCGCGTGCCAATCGTCGCGAACCTGCGGCACGACGCGCTCGATGCGCAGTTCAACGAGGAGACGGTCGCTGCAGGCCAGCTCGACTTCCCGTACGGCCGCGAGCTGGAGTTGCTGCTGCGGTTCGCGCGCCGCCGCGAGATCGCGCGCGGCAAGGCGGACGGCCAGCCCGACCGGCAGGACTACAGCTTCTACGTCGAGAACGACCGCGTGCGCATCGTCGAGCGCCGTCGCGGCTCGCCGATGGACAAGGTGGTCGCCGAGATGATGATCCTCGCCAACACCGAATGGGGTCGGCAGCTCGCCGAGTTCGGCGTGCCCGGCATCTATCGCGTGCAGGGTGGTGGCAAGGTGAAGATGTCGGTGGAGGCCGCGCCGCACGAGGGCCTCGGCGTCGCGCAGTACGCGTGGTCCAGCAGCCCGCTGCGCCGCTACGTCGACCTCGTGAACCAGCGGCAGATCATCGCCGTCACGCAGGGCATCGAGGCACCGTACCGATTCGACTCCGACGAGCTGATGATCGCGATGCGCGACTTCGAGGCCGCCAACGAGATCTACATCGACTTTCAGCGCGGCATGGAACGCTACTGGTGCCTGCGCTGGCTCGTGCAGGAGAACATCACCACCACGCGTGCCCACGTCCTGCGCGAGAGCCTCGTGCGCATCGATCGCATCCCGCTGCTCGCGCGGGTGCCGTCGCTGCCGGAGATCGAGGTCGGCACGGCGGTCGATGTGGACGTGACCCGCGTGGATCTCCTCGGCCTCGACCTCGATTGCCGCTTCGCCGGCAAGAGCGTGTCCTGACCCGATGGCGGGCGGGCGCAAACGCGGTGCACGCCAGCGGGATGCGACACCGCCGCCCGCACCCCCTGCACCGATGACGCCCCCCGCCGAGTTCACGCTGCCGCCGCCGCCACCGCGGAGCCAGCTGCTGTCCGTGGCGATCGCCGTATCGCTGGTCGTTCACGCGTGTCTGCTGCTGCTGCGCTTCGTCGCGCCCGACATGAAGTTGCTCGAGAATCTCACGCCGCCGCTCGAGGTGGTGCTCGTCAACAGCAAGACCGCACGCAAGCCGGTGAAGGCCGATGCCCTGGCGCAGGCGAACCTCGACGGCGGCGGCAACACCGAGGCCGACCGCCGCGCGAAATCCAATCTGCCCGTCGTGTCGGATTCCACCGAGTCCGAGCAGGTGAGCGTCGCGTCCCGGCACGTGCAGCAGTTGGAGACCGAGGTCCAGCGGCTGCTCACCCAGATGAAGGCCGATCAGCAGGTCGCCACCGCCCTCCCCGCCCCGCGGCCCGCCGAGATCGCGTCCGAGGGTCGCGAGCCGCTCGACGCCGCCGAGCGCCGCCAGCAGATCGCCCGCCTGGAGGCACAGATCGCGAGACAGTGGGAGGCCTACCAGAAGCTCCCGAAGCGCAAGTTCATCGGCGCGCGCACGGAGGAGGCCGCGTACGCGCAATACGTCGACGAATGGCGCCAGCGCATCGAGCGCGTCGGCACGCACAACTTCCCGGCAGAGGCCCGCCAGAAGGGTCTGTTCGGCACGCTGCTCATCACCGTGTCGATCCGCGCCGACGGCACCGTCGAGAAGGTCGAGATCGACCGCTCGTCCGGCCACGCGGTCCTCGACAAGGCCGCCCGCCGCGTCGTCCAGCTCGCCGCCCCCTTCGCCCCGTTCCCGCCATCGATCCGCAAGGAGTACGACATCCTGAGCATCACGCGGAACTGGTCCTTCACGAAGTCGGATCAGCTGGTGAGCGAGTGAGCTTTCCTTGTTCCTCCAGTTCGCGTCGGTGGACGTGCGCCGGCGTGCGTCGAATGTTCGCCGTGGATGCGCCCACCCGACTTGGCAATCGGCGAGCTTCTGTAGGAGTGGGCCATGCCCGCGAAAGCGTTTGCTCTGGTCGAAGCGCTACCTCGCATCGACCGCTTTCGGGGCCATGGGCCCCTCCTACAAGATCGGTGGATCCGCCGCGTGAGCCGGTTGTGGACCTCGTGGGAGCGGGCCACGCCCGCGAAAGCGGTCGATGCACCGGATGCCTGGTTTCGATCGCCGTCGCCAACTCGGTCCTCGCCCTGATTGCTGACGCCAGAATCCCCGGATAGTCGAGCCCCGCCATGCCCGCCACCTACGTCGTCATCGGCAACCCCATCGCCCACAGCCGCTCGCCGCAGATCCACGCCGCGTTCGCGAAGCAGACGGGGCAGGACATCGTCTACGACCGCCTGCTCGCCCCCGTTGACGGCTTCGCCGCGGCGGTCGACGCGTTTCGCGCGGCCGGTGGTGCCGGCGCCAATGTCACCCTGCCCTTCAAGCTCGACGCCTTCGACTACGTCGACCGCCGCAGCGCGCGCGCCGAGGCCGCCGGGGCCGTCAACACGATGGTGTTCGACGGCCGCGATGCCTTCGGCGACAACACCGACGGTGCGGGGCTCGTGACTGACCTCGAACGCAATCAAGGCCTCGCGATCGCCGGTGCGCGCGTCCTGTTGCTCGGTGCGGGTGGCGCCGTGCGCGGCGTGATCCTGCCGCTGCTCGGGTGCGCGCCCGCGCGGCTCGTCGTGGCCAATCGCACTGCCGACAAGGCACGCGATCTCGCACAGCATTTCGCGGGCAGGGGCGATGTCACCGGTTGCGGCTTCGCGGATCTCGCCGGGCAGCAGTTCGATCTCGTCATCGACGGCACGTCGGCCGCGGTGGGCGGTGCGGCGCCGGATCTCCCGCGCGGCGTGTTCGCGCCCGGAGCGCTTGCCTACGAGATGATGTACGGCAAGGGCGAGACGGCCTTCGCGCGGTTCGCGCTCGCGGAGGGTGCCACGCGCGTGGCCGATGGCCTCGGCATGCTCGTGGAACAGGCGGCGGAAGCCTTCGAGATCTGGCGCGGCGTGCGGCCCGACACCGCACCCGTGCTCGCCATGCTCCGCGCCTCCCCCTGACCGATGCGCAAATTCTGGCGCTATGCGTGGCGGGGCCTCGCGCTCTTCACGGTCGTCGTGTTCGTCTACCAGCTGTGGATCTTTGCGCACGTGGTCGCATGGATCTGGGTGAACCCGTCGTCGTCGAGCTTCATGGACGACCGCCGCCAGATCCTGCAGGAGAAGAACCCCGAAGCGGAACTGAAGCACCAATGGGTGCCGTACGCGAAGATCTCGGTCAGCCTGAAGCGCGCCATCGTCGCCGCCGAGGATTCGAAGTTTCTCGACCACGACGGCTTCGACTGGGAGGCCCTGCAGAAGGCGTACGAGAAGAATCTGAAGAAGGGCCGCATCGTCGCCGGCGGTTCGACCATCAGTCAGCAGCTTGCGAAGAATCTGTTCCTCTCATCGAAGAAGACCCCGTGGCGCAAGCTGCAGGAAGCCGTGATCACGCTGATGCTCGAGGGCGTGATGGACAAGCGCCGCATCCTCGAGATCTACCTGAACGTGATCGAGTGGGGCAACGGCGTGTTCGGTGCCGAGGCCGCGGCGCGGCACTACTACCGGACCGGCGCGGCGAATCTCACCCCTGCGCAAGCGGCACGCCTCGCGTCGATGGTGCCGAACCCGCGGTACTACGACCGCAACCGATCGTCCCCGGCGCTCGCCCGGAAGACGGGGATCATCATGGCGCGGATGCCGTTGGTGACGGTGCCGTAGCGGCGCTTGGAAGTGGGCCACGCTTTCTGTAGGAGCGGCCCATGGCCGCGAAAGCGGTTGATGCAAGAAATCGCTTCAACCGGAACGATCGCTTTCGCGGCCATGGGCCGCTCCTACAGTTCGTGGTTCATCCACAACCCGTGAATTCCCCCGCATCCGCACCGCGCTCACCACCCCTGCCACGAGCAACCCCGCCCCCACCGCCGTGAGCACCGGCGGCACCGTTCCGCGCAGCACGAGCGCGTACCCCAACGCCGCCAATGTCTCGAACACGATGAGCTGGCCTGCCACCGTCGTCGGCAACCGTTTGCTCGCCTCGTTCCAGCACAGGGTCCCCACCCACGACGCCAGCAGACCCATCGCGAACATCATCGCGACGAACGCCCACGGCCGTGCGCCGAGCGGAGCTGGCCACGCGCCCTGCGAGAGTCGCCCCACGACGAGGAACCCCGCGTATCCGGAAAGCGCGAGCGGCAACGTCGCGATGCCCTGCGCCGTGGCCCACGTGCGCGGATCGCGATCGGCGTGGGCCCGCATCCAGTCGGCGTTGCGCAGCGGGTACCACGTCCAGCACGCGACGCCACCCAGCGCGAGCACGGCGCCCAGGGCGTAGCGCTGCGGATCACCGCCGGGTGCCGTCTCCACGCGCATGAACTCGATGTGATGGATGCTCCCGATCCCCGCCGCGATCAGCGCGAGCGACGGCGCGAGTCGCCGCCACGGCACCCGGCCGTCGCGCTTCGCGTCGCGGATGTTCGATGCGATCGCGATCACCACCGGCAGCGTCCCGATGATCATTGCCACGAGCGGCGCCCCTGCCCGCTGGATGGCGCTGGCGAGAAAGAGGTAGTAGAGCAGGTTGCCTACGAGCACGAGCTTCCCGGCCTCGATCCAGTCGGCGCGGGAGAGCGCGGCGAGCTGACGCCGACCGGCCCACGCGATCGGCAGTGCCACGATCCCGAAGGCGAGATAGCGCCCGAACGACAGCATCGCGGCGGGGTAGTCGGGGAGGAGCAGGGGACCGATGAACACCAGGCCCCAGAGAAGCCCGGCGGTGAGCGCGAAGAGGGTGCCGATCCACATCACCGGAGAGTAGCTTGGTTCGTGGTCTCAGCCTGCGTGCAGGTGCGTCGCGCGACATCGAGGGCGTCAGCGCCCGCCAGCGGCCAGGTCACTGCACCCGGTGCTTCTCGACCTTCGCGGCATCCCACGTCATTCCGCAGCCCGGCCGGTCCGGCGGCGTGAAGCGGCCGTTCACCTGCGGGAACGGCTCGGCCAGCAGGCTGCCCACCACATCCATGTGTTCCAGCCAGTCGGCGGTGGGCGTCGCGCACAGCAAGTGCGTGCTCGCCTCGACGAACGTGTGCGACGACATGCCGATGTCGGCGAGGCGCGCGAGCGTCGCGGCCTCCATCCAGCCCGTCACGCCCTGTATGAACTGCGCGTCGGGCATCACGAGGTCCATCGCCCGTGCGGCGATGGCGGCGCGCATATCGTCGGGGCCGTGGAAGTTCTCGCCGATCTGGATCGGCGTCGCGATCGCCTCGGCCAGCGCCGCGGTCGTCGCGAAGTCGTCCGCGAGCACGGGCTCCTCGATCCACGTCAGGCCCTCGCCGTCGAGTGCGCGGCAGCGGGCCATCGCTTCGAGCGGCGTGAGCGACTGGTTGTAGTCCGCCATCAGCGCGCGGTCGCCGAGGATGCGCTTCGCGGCGCGCACGACGGCGATGTCGTCCGCGAGCGTGGGCAGACCGAGCTTGATCTTCAGGCCTTCGAAGCCGCGCTCGACGCATTCGTCGGCGACCTCGTGCACGGTCTTCGCGTCGTACATGCCGACGCTGTAGTACGCCTTCAGTGCGCGCGGAGATGCTCCGAGCGCTGCATACAGCGGCTGCCCCTGCACCTTCGCCCACGCATCCCACAACGCCATGTCGAGCCCGCCGAGCGCAGTGCCCACCGTCCCCATCACGCCCCAGAGCCGCAGTCGCTTCCGCAGATGCGCGTGCAGATCGCGCGGCGCGAGCGGCATGCCTGTGATGTACCGGCCGAGCGCCTTCACCGTCTCGTCGAGAGAGCGCAGCAGATCGGGCAGGTAGACCTGCGCGTAGGCATGACCCGTGATCCCGGCGTCCGTCACGACATCGATGAGCACGACGGGGAAGCGATCGATCGTCCCGGAGGCAGTCTTGACCGGGCGGGGGATGGGCGCGATGACGGGGGTGGTGCGGACTTCGATGATGTGGGCCATGGCGGGAGGAGCTGGGTGGGTGGAGGCGGGATTATCGCGGGAGAGTGGTGTCGATTGCCGCTACGGGGCGAATGCACTATCGTAATTACGTCTGTAATACGGCATCCGCAACAGGGAGGTCCGCGATGACTACATTGAAGATCACTGCCATAGGGAACTCGGCGGGCGTCGTCCTGCCAAGGGAGCTGCTGGCCAGGCTACGTGTCGACAAGGGTGACAGCCTCTACGTCGTCGAGACGCCCAACGGAATCGAACTGACGCCCTACGCGCCTGACTTTGCTGCGCAGATGGATCTCGCTGAGGATGTCATGCGCGAGAACCGCGATGTTCTGAGGAAGCTGTCGAAGTAGCTTCAGCCGGGGAGGTCGCATGAATGAACCGATATGGGTTCTCGATGCCGTCGCCGAGGCAGTGCATCTACGCCAGTTGGCTGAGCACGGTGGTGCTCCCGGCATCCGCGATACCGGTCTCCTGTCGTCGGCCCTGGCGCGTCCCCGGCACATGGCCACGTATGCGGAGAGTGGGGTGTCGCTGACGCAGCTCGCGGCGGCCTACGCATTCGGGATCGCTCGAAATCATCCGTTCGTGGACGGCAACAAGCGGACCGCCTTCGTCGTGTCGATGCTGTTCCTGCGCTTGAACGGCTGTACGGTCGACGCCTCGCAGGAAGAGAAGTACGAAACCTTCATCGACCTTGCCAGCGGGAGGCTGGGCGAAGATGAGTTCGCATCGTGGCTCGACGCCCATCTCGACCCGGGTCGCCCCCTCCGCCGCTCCTGAGTGCTTGCTGCATCGAACGCTCTCCCGCATCCGCGTTGCCGACGCCGCATGCCCCGTTCGCACCAGAGGGCCTCCGCGGCGATGTCACAGGGCCTCCGTACGCTTCATGCCGATCGAATGGTGGAGTCGCCGCGGACTCGCTCGTGTTCGCGGGCGTCGCCGCAGTTCCGCCACGACCGATCGCACCCCGACACCAGGAGCCTCCATCGTGAATGCATTGAGAACACCGCTCGCCATCGCCATCGGCCTGGCACTTGCCGGACCGGCAACAGCCGACACCACGCTGATCGGATTCGCTTCGCTGCACGCCAACACGTTCGCCGACGGGCCGACGTCCGGTCAGTTCGCGAACAGTGCCAATGGCAACGCGCTTCCGCTGATCGACCGTCAGCCCGTGCAGGGTTTCTCCGCGGTGCTCAACGGCCCCACGGCCGGCACGTATCGCGTGATGCAGGACAACGGTTTCGGCGCGAAGACGAATTCGGCCGATACGATCCTGCGCATGTTCGCCGTGAAGCCCGATTTCCGCACGGCCGCCGGCGGCACGGGCACCGTGGCACCGGTGGGTTACACCAACGGGGCGGCGCTGCCGGGCTTCACCGGCGACAGCTTCATCCAGTTGCGCGATCCGGACCAGAAGCTGGGGTTC
Organism: Betaproteobacteria bacterium Ga0077532; assembly: GCA_001464895.1. Taxonomy (GTDB): domain Bacteria; phylum Pseudomonadota; class Gammaproteobacteria; order Burkholderiales. The sequence continues at coordinate 69,299 of LNEE01000062.1, read as the reverse complement.
CCCATCTCGGCCTCGTTCGCGAACTATCCGAACGGCGCGAACTCGATTCCGGTGGCGGCGCCGATTGCCAACGACCGGCTGCTCACCGGCTATGACCTCGATCTCGAATCCGTCCGCCAGGACCGCAATGGCAACCTCTGGTTCGGCGAGGAGTTCGGACCGTATCTCGTGAAGACCGACGCGACCGGCAAGGTGCTGCGCGCCGAGATCCCGCTGCCGCTGCCCACGAATGTCGGCGGCAACCCCGTCAACTTCGGCAGCAACCCCATCGTGCAGGCGCCGCAGAACCCGAACCCGCAGGGCACGACGAACCTGCCTGGCTCCGGCGGCTTCGAGGGCATGGCCATCAACGCCAGCGGGACGATGCTGTATCCGCTCCTGGAGCGCCCGCTCACCACGGATCCGGACAGGCTCCGGCTGCTCATCAGCGAGTTCGACCTCGCCACCGAGCAGTACACGGGCAACACGTTCGGCTACCGCCTCGATCCGGCCGGCAGCGCCATCGGCGACATGACGGCCATCGACGACCGCCGCTTCCTCGTCATCGAGCGCGACAACCGCCAGGGCGACCCCACGATTCCCGCGTTCACCAACCCCGCCCAGTTCAAGAAGATCTTCATGGTCGACATCGGTGATCTCGATGCCGAAGGCTTCGTGCGCAAGACCGAAGTCGTGGACCTCATGAACATCGCGGATCCGCACGACCTCAACGGCGACGGCAAGACCACGTTCAACTTCCCCTTCGTCACGATCGAGAGCGTGCTGGTGGTCGATGCGAACACGCTGCTCGTGCTGAACGACAACAACTATCCGGGCAGCGCGGGGCGGGCGTTCGGTGTGTCCGACAACAACGAGTTCATCATGCTCTCGCTGAGCCAGCCGGTCCCCGAGCCGGGTACGTGGGCGCTGATGCTGGGTGGTCTCGGCCTGATCGGCGGTGCGCTGCGCCGTCGTCGTAGCTGACGCGTAGTCGATGTCCGGCGAGGGGCGATCGCTCCTCGCCACCCTCCGATCGAATCGATCTACAGCTTCCGTTCCCGGAACGCCCCCGCGCTCGCGCGCGCTTCGCGCGCCAGTCGCTCCACTTCACCACTCGTCAATGTCCGGAGGAAGGCGACCAGCTGACGCTTCGCCGTGTCGTCCAGCCCCAGCGGTTTCAATGCGCGGTCGCGCTCCGGGTCGCCGCCACCACCACCGTCGTACCAGTCGACGACCTCTTCCAGCGTCGCGAGCGAACCGTCGTGCATGTAGGGCGCGGTGAGGGCAACATTCCGCAACGATGGCACGCGGAAGGCATGGCGGTCCGATTCGCGAGCCGTGACTTCGAAGCGTCCGTGGTCGGGGGTCTCCTTACGCGCACCGAGCCGCCCGTGCACCCGCGCCCATTCGATGCCGGTATTGCGGAAGGTGTTGTCGGTGAAGGCCGCGTAGTCGTCGCGGACCGTGTGACACCCGCCACAACCGCTCGCGCGGAACACGTCGAACCCGGCGCGCTCATCATCGTTCAGCGCCGTGCCGTTCCCCGCGTACTTCCACAGATCGAACCGCGATCCGCCGACTGCGATGCTGCGCTCGTACGCCGCCAGTGCGGCGCCGATCAGACGCTGATTCACGGACCGCCCAGCGAAGGCGGCGCGAAAGGCATCGCGATAATCCGCGCGACCCTGCAGGCGCCCCACGACATCCTGCACCGTCGGATTCCATGCCTCGTCGACGGCGAGCAGCGGGCCCCAGATCTGTTCCTCCAACGTCTTCATCCGGCCGTCGACGAACTGCGACGTCGCGAGCGCCGCGTTGAGGATCGTCGGCGAGTTCCGCCGCAGGGTCCGCCCGCCACGCCCGAACGCGACCGCGGGCCCATTCAGCGCAAACCCGTGCTCGGGGATGTGGCACGTGCCGCAGGCCATCGTGCCGTCCTCCGCCAGCTGCGGCTCCATGAAGAGCTTCCGGCCCAGCGCGATCTGGAGGGCGGGATCGCCCGGTTCCCTGCTCAGGACGATGGGCGGCAGACCAAGGCGTGGATCCGGGTCCGACGCCGTCAGGGGCGCCGGCAGAAGCACGGCCGCCGCCAGGCTGACCACGACGCGGGTCAAGCGCCTGGCGCGGAACGGTTGCTGCAGCGAGGGACGTGACGAATGGGACACCTGGTGATGCTCCGGCCGAAAGCGGGGGGCGCCATCGACTGCGCCCGGGATTCGCCGATGGTATCCGCTTCGGCCCGGTGCTCGGCGCTTCCTCCGCGTACCTGACCCAGCCTGCGATCCATCGGTCCGGGATGGCAAGACCTGACCCATCGGCCGCAAGGCCGACCCTCGTGTCGTGCCGGCCGGAGGGTCCGGTGGCGCTAGGATATGCCCCGTGTCAGTGGCCGCCCGTGGGGCTGGAGTGGACTCGATGTACACCTGTGCAGGCGAGATGGTTGCCTTGCTGACCCAGCACGGCAAGGAGAGGATCATCGCGCCCGTCCTGGAGCCCGGCCTCGATTGCCGGATCCACCATGTGACCGGGTTCGACACCGACCAGCTCGGCACCTTCACGCGGGACACGCCACGACCCGGCACCCAACTGGACGCGGCGCGCAGAAAGGCCCGCACGGGCATGGCGCTGTCCGGGTTGTCGCTGGGTATGGCCAGCGAGGGGAGCTTCGGTCCCGACCCGTACACCGGCATGTTTCCCTGGAACCTCGAGCTTCTGGTGTGGATCGACGATCGCCTGGGTATCGAGGTGGTGGGGATGGCGCAAGGTGCCGCACGTAGCGGACATGTGCTGACGGGGGACTGGGCCGACATCGAATCGTTTGCCGTGCGCGAAGACTTCCCGGACCACCACGTCGTGCTGCGGCCGCAAAGCCAGGATGATCCACGCATCCAGAAGGGGATCGCGGACTGGCAACGTCTCCGGTCGTCCTTCGCGGAGTGCCTCGCCCAGTCGAACAACCAGCGGGTCTTCGCCGAGACGGATCTTCGCGCATTCGCGAACCCGACCCGCATGCAGCGCATCGAAGAGGCGGCGCGCGATCTGCTCCAACGCCTTCAATCAGGTTGTCCCGCCTGTGGATCCCCGGGCTACTGGCCGACCGAGCGCCAGCCCGGTCTTCCATGCGCGGACTGCGGACTGCCGACCACCGTGTACCGCAGCGAGGCGTGGACGTGCGTGCGCTGCGACCACCGATCCGTGAAGGCGCGCACCGACCGCGCCCTCGCAGCGCCAGGGGAATGCGGCCGCTGCAATCCCTGAGTGATGGCGCGTTGTCGCCACGGTCCCGCAGCGGGGGACGCGCACGGCGTACCAAACCTTGTACATCCCCCGTTGGCCCGCCGCGGATGCGGGCGAGGTTCTTGTAGGAGCGGGCCATGCCCGCGAGAGCGAGTGTTCCGGGTGAAACGTTTCCTTGCATCCGCTGCTTTCGCGGCCATGGGCCGCTCCTACAACACCATCGCTTCGATCACGGTTGGTGGGCGAGGCATGGCCTTGCAGGAGCGGGCCATGCCCGCGAGAGCGACTGTTCCGGCCGCCGTGTTCCACGGGATCATCGGGCGATTGCTTCGGGCAACCGGGTTGCCGGAGGAGGCGGCGGCTGGCAGATTCCTCGCCGAGCGGGCGCGATTCGGGCGCCCGGCCTTCGACGGAGCATTTTTGAGATGGCGTGCCGTTCCTCCGGAGTGCTCGTGGCGCTCTTCATGCTGGTTCCGATGCAATCGTCCTGGGGGGAGGACGATGCCGAAGGGCCACGACCGCGCGTAGCCCAGTCGGATCAGGAAGATCTCGACCGCCGCACGCGCCTGCTGATCGGTGCCGGCGTGGGGGCGACCTATCTGTACGGCCTGAAGAGCTGGTGGGGGGACGGCTTCGGGGGCAGATTCAAGGTCGAGCGCGAAGGTTCGTTCGGACGCGACACCGAGCACGGCGGCCAGGACAAGCTGGGTCACTACATGTTCACCTACGCCGGGGCCCGGCTGCTCACCTGGGGTCTCGAATCCCTCGGGCACGACCGCGAGAAGGCGATCTGGCTCGGGGCGGGAACCGCGTTCGTTGCGCTGTCGGGGATCGAGGTGATCGATGGGTTCTCCAAGAAATGGAGCTTCAGCCCGGAGGATTTCCTCATGAACACCGCGGGCGCTGCGGCGGCAATCCTGCTCGAGCAGAACCCGAAGCTCGATCGCATGTTCGATTTCCGTATCCACTACAGTCCGTCGCTCCGCGAGGACGGCACGCGGCGCGGCTGGGAGCCGATCAGCGACTACGCCGGCCAGACCTACTACTTCGTGACCAAGGCGGAGGGGTTCGAGCGCCTGGATCGCCTGCCTGGCGTGCGGTATCTGGAGTTGTCCCTGGGCTACCGGGCCCGCGGGTTCGAGAACGGCGGAGACGGTGCCCGATTCAGCTATGTGGGCGTGTCCTTCAATCTGGGCAAGCTCCTTCGGGAGACTGTTCTCAAGAGCAGCCCGACGGTGCGGAAGGTCAACGACAACCTGTTCGAGTACGTGCAGTTTCCGGTCGCGGGTGCCTGGGACGAACGGCGTTTCTGATCACCGCGGAGCCTGGCGTGCCCTGTCACGGGGCAGGTGTTGCCGATGGTGCTGATACCTTGCGGATGTCACGTTTTCGAACAGGCTCCGCAATGGCCCCGGCTTCTCGTCAACAGGCGCATGCTGCAGCCCTGGACCCTCTCCCGCCCGTCGTCCCGAGGGTTGGGACGATGGCGTTTCGCGATCAAGGTTTCCGGTGTCGCTGCCGTTGTCCCGACTGCAACGAATGATCCCGAGCGGGGGCGTGCCAGCGAGTCCGCACCCTTGCACCCCGGGGCAGTGATGTGGTCGCCGCCTCCGTTCCCAGGCCTGGAGCAGGAAAACACCGTGAAGACCCGATACGTGCTGTTCGTCTTATCCCTCGCAACCGTCTGCGCGTTCAGCGGCGCTGGCCATGCCGAGCTCTTCAAGTGGGTCGACGAGAACGGCAAGACGCACTACGGCGACCAGGTGCCGGAGCGCTATCAGCAGAAGCAGCAGTCGCTGAAGGTGGACAAGGCGCCCTCGCAGGCGGATCGCGACGCCGCGCTCCAGCGCATCCAGAAGGAGAAGAACACGGCGAATGCGCTGAAAGCCCAGCGCGAAGCGAAGTCCGGAGCGGTGGTCAAGCCGGTGAAGGCTGGCGCCGGAGAGGTCCCGAACGAGACGGCCTGCCAGAAGGAATGGCGCCTCTTCCACGAAGGCATGGCCTGCTTCGCGCCGTTTCGCACGGCCAACCGCAGCATCCGCGCGGAGGCCTACCAGCACTGCAAGGAGATGACCGAACCGAAGTCGATCTGCCCGCCGTGATGTTGGCCTCCCACGCAGATCAGGGCTGCGGTGGGTCCTCGGCGAGCCGTTCGACGTAACGCGGTGCCAGCGCACTCCCCGTGCGACGGTCGAGGGCTGCCAGGACGAAATGCACGAGGTCGAACGAGCGCACCACGTCGTGCGCCAGGACGGCGTAGTTCCGAAGCTTCACCGGGTCCAGCGCATCGAGGTGCATCCAGTCGCGCACGTACGTCGCATCCGCCCAGAGGTCCTGGCGAATTCCGCGACTGGGATCACCCTGGAAAACAATCGGCTTGAAGGTTCGGCTGCCGAAACCTTCGAAGGTGTGGAACTGGAATCCAGCCTGCCGCACCAGCCGGTCGACATCCGCAAACAGGGGCTGCCCCTTGTAGAGTTCGACGAACGCGACCTCGGTCTGGAGGACCAGCGCACTCGACAGCGCGCGGCGGGCATGGCTCAGCACATCGATCTCCGCGCCCTGCACATCTATCTTGATGAAGTCGATATCGCCGATCTCTTCGATGTCGTCGATCCGTGTCGTCATCACGAAATGCTGGTGCTTAGGCGTCATGACTTCGGCGAGGCTCTGGAACTTCTCGAGCAGCGCCGTGTTCGGCTCGAACAATGAGCCGGTCGGCCCCCAGTTCGTCTCGTGGAAAGTCGCTGCTTCACCGTTTCCCGCGAAGTACGGAAAGATCCGATGCGGTTCGCCATAGTCGAGCTCGAGCTCCGCGCAGGCTTCCATGTCGGGCTCGAACCCGTAGACCAGGCATCGCCCGGCGTCCAACAGCGACTGATACGGCGGGCGTTCCAGGAGCGCGGCGCCCACATCGAGGATGCCGATCCGGAAATCCTTGGGGAAGAACTCCAACAGACTCCACATTGGCGGCGGCTCCTTGGGGCTGCGCGATGCAGATCGGGGTGGGGGTACGCGCGGGTGGCCGTATCGCGCACTGCGCGAACGAACCGCATTCTCCGCGGGAGACCATCCGATTGCCAATGGGCGCATCACTGACGGATGCGCAGGCGAATGTCCAGACATCAAGGCGTGCTGGGCTGTGCCGTAACGGGTTGACCAGAGACCAGAGGCCCGATCCGATCCACATGTCGGTTCCCCGCCGCAAGCGCTCCCAGGTTCGCAAGCCGAAGCCCGCCCAGAGGCACGCCCGGCCGATCATGGAGCTGCTCGAATCCCGTTGGATGATGTCCGCCGACCTCGTGCCGGTGGAGCTTCCGATCGTGGATCTCGCGCCCTGGCCACCAGCGCCCGCCGTGGTAGGCAATCACGAGGCGCCGCGGCGCGAGCTGGTCGTGATCGACGGCGGGCTCCCGGATGTCGACGCCCTCGTCGCCGGCATCGTCGCGGACACCGGGCGGCACGTGGAGGTCGTGGTCCTCGACCCCGACGCCGACGGCTTCGTGCAGCTCACCGAATTGCTCTCCCAGCGCGACGACCTCGATGCGCTGCACGTCATCTCCCATGGCCGTGCCGGTGCGCTGCAACTCGGGAATGTCACGCTGGATGCCGATTCGCTCGAGGTTCGGGGCGCCGCCCTGACCAAGTGGCACCGCGCCTTCCGGGCCGGCGCGGACATCCTCCTCTATGGCTGCGATCTCGCCGGCAATCTCGACGGCATCCGCTTCATGGACACCCTGGGTGCGCTGACCGGCACGGACGTGGCGGCGAGCGATGACGCCACTGGCGCGGCCCATCTCGGTGGTGATTGGGAACTCGAAGTCGTTCGGGGCACCGTGGACACCGGCATCGCTTTCGGCGCCGGCATACAGCGCTTGTACGGCAGCGTGTTCACGCTCCAGGCGGAAGAGACTTTCCCCAACTCAGGAAACCTCGACGGCGGCACCACCGGGGTCGGCTGGGCCGACGCGTGGAGCGTCGACGCCGACCGCATGCAGGCCAACGGGGGAGATCTCTCGGACCCGGCCGGACTCCTCGCCGGTGCAGGATCGTCAGCGATCGGCCGGCTCAACACGGCCCTGCCGCTGGTCACCGCGACCCGCAACCTGACCGCTCCAGTCGGGGCCAACGGCACGGTGACCTGGATCGGCTTCCTCGTGCAGCCCGACAGCACTTCCGTGCTCGACTACATGGGTCTGGTTTTCGGCAACACGGCCGGCGATGTGGCCTATGCCGGCTACAGCGGTACGAGCTTCATCCTCAGCGAGGTGGGTACCTTAGACATAGTGACCGCGCCGGGCGTCACCGCCTCCAGCGGGCAGACCGCCTTCATCGCGCTGAAGATCGAGGCGGCCGCGGGGAACGACACGATCACGATGTACGTGAACCCGACGCCGGGCCTGGGCACACCGGACTCCACCCACATCGCCGTGAAGTCCGACATCGATCTCGGCAGCTTCACTCGCATAGGCATCCTCGCCGGACGGGGTCTCTCCACCAACGAGCCACGGCTCGACGAGATCCGGGTGGGCAGCACCTTTCTCGACGTCGCCCCCAGCCTCCAGGTCACCACCACCGCCGACAGCAACGCGAGCGGCATCGTGCAGGGCAATGCGACCCACACGGTGGCGTGGCTGAACGCCAACCGCGGCACGTCCGTCTCGCTGCGCGAGGCCATCATCGCCGCCAACAACACGGCGGGGACGGACACGATCCAGTTCAGCATCGCCGGCGCGGGCCCCCACACGATCTCGCTGACCTCGGCACTCCCGCCGATCACCGACGCCGTCGTCATCGACGGGACCTCCGCGCCCGGGTACGTGGGCACACCGATCATCGCGATCAGCGGCAGCGGGATCACGGGGTCGGCCGTCGGCCTCGACCTGCAGTCGTCGGGCAACGTCATCGTCGGCGTCACCGTCCGCGATTTCACCAGCGACGGTATACGGGTTGCCTCCAGCTCGACCGGCAACATGGTGGCGGACAACGTCATCACCGCGAACGCCGGGGCCGGCGTCGCCCTTGCATCGCCAGGTGCCGGTGCGGCGATCCGGAACACCCTCATCCACGCCAACGGCGGCCAGGGCATCGACCTGGGCGCCGACGGTGCGGTCGCCCTCAACGATGCGGGCGATGGCGACACGGGCGCGAACGGTCTCCTCAACTTCCCGGTGATCTACGGCGTGACGCTCTCCGGTGGCGTGGTCACCATCACCGGCGAGGCCACCGCAGGCGCGGTGGTCGAGGTCTTCGAATCGACGAACGACACCAACGGACACGGGGAAGGCGCGTCCAACATCGGCTTCGCCACCGTCGGTGCGACGGGAACTCCGGGCACTGTCGACCCCACGGCGATCCAGTTCGCGTTCTCGTTCGCGCAGGGCACGCTCGTGCTCGGCGACACGGTCACCGCCACGGCGACGGTGGCGGCGGCCGTCACGTCCGAGTTCTCGGCGAACGTGGTCGTTACCGAACTGAACATCGCGCCGGTGCTCGATGCATCGAGGAGCCCTGCGCTCTCGGCGGTGATGGAGGATGCCGGCGCTCCCGTCGGAGCCGTCGGCACGCGGGTGTCGCAGCTCGTCGACTTCGCGACGCCGGCCGGTCAGGTGGACAACGTCACCGATGCGAACACGGCACCGCAGCTCGGGATCGCGGTCACCGCCGCCGACACGACGAACGGTGCGTGGTGGTACTCGATCGACGACGGCGCCAACTGGCTGGCACTCGGATCGCCCACGGCCGGCGCGGCGCGCCTGCTCGCGGCCGATGCCGGCACACGGCTCCAATACGAGCCGTTTGCCGACACCCACGGCACGCTCGCGACGGCCATCACCTTCCGCGCGTGGGACCGCACCAGCGGCAGCAACGGCGGCACCGCTGACACGACGACGAACGGCGGCTCGACAGCCTTCTCGACCGGCACCGACACCGCGAGCCTCGTCGTCACCGCCGTGAACGATGCGCCGACGGTGAGTGCGATCGGGCCGTCGACGATCACCGAAGATGGCAGCACCGGCCCGATCGCTTTCACCATCGCCGACGTCGATTCGACCGTGGGAACGCTCCTGGTCAGCGCCACCAGCAGCAACACGGCGCTGATCCCGAACGGCAACCTCGTGCTCGGCGGGAGCGGCGCCAACCGCACGATCACGGTCACGCCCGCCGCGAACGCGAGCGGCGGGCCGGTCACGATCACCCTCACCGTGAGCGACGGGGCGGCATCGACCTCGACGACGTTCGACGTCACTGTCACGGCCGTGAACGACGCACCGGTGAACACGGCGCCCGCTGCCGTGGCCGGTCATCAGGACACGCCGATCACGTTCTCGACGGCTGGCAATCGTGTGGCCGTCGCCGACATCGACGCCAGTGGCGGCATGCTGGAGGTGACGCTCGCGGCGAGCGATGGCGGTGTCGTCACCCTCGCCGGCATCGGCGGTCTCACCTTCACGACCGGCGACGGCACGGGCGACGCGACGATGGTCTTCGCAGGCACCGTCGCGGACATCAACGCAGCCCTCAACGGGATGGTGCTCACGCCGGGCGTCGGCCACGTCGGTGTCGCCACCCTCACCATCACGACCGACGACGGTGGCAACACCGGCAGCGGGGGGGCGCAGTCGGACACCGATGTGATCACCATCACGCTGGACCCGTCCGTCGCACCGGTCGTCACGTTGTCGGGCACGCCGGCGACGTTCACCGAGGGCGGCGCAGACGTCGCGATCGACGCGTCGCTCACCGTCACCGACGCCGACAGCGCGCAGCTCGTCTCTGCCGTCGTGGCGATCACCGGCGGCTATCGGCCGGCGGAGGACATGCTGCTCTTCACCGATCAGCTGGGCATCACCGGCGTGTGGGACGCCGCGCTCGGCACGCTGACCCTGTCGGGCACGGCCACCGTCGCCGACTACTGGACGGCCCTGCGCAGCGTGACCTATCGCAACACGAGCGATGCGCCCGGCGTGGCCGCCCGCACCGTCTCATTCGGTGTGAGCGACAGCAGCGGCAGCAGTGCACTCGTGACCACCTCCCTCGCCGTCGTCGCCGACAACGACGCCCCGGAGATGACGGTGCCGGGGATCCAGACCGTTCTGGAGGACACCGATCTCGTCTTCCTCGCCGCGCTGGGCAACGCCATCTCGATCACCGATCCCGACGCCGGGATGGACGGCGCGCAGATCACGCTGACCGCGACGAGCGGCACGCTGCACCTCGCGGGGACGGCGGGCATCGCATTCGGCTCGGGCGCCGACGGCACCGCGTCGATGGCGATCGCCGGCACCGTCGCGGACCTCAACGCCGCGTTGAACGGACTCGTCTTCCGGCCTGCGCCCGATGCGACGGTCGACGTGACGCTCAGCTTCGTTGCCTACGACTTCGGCAACCACGGTCTCGGGGGCCCGAAGTCGGACACGGCGACGATCACCGTGAACATCACCGCCGTCAACGATGTCCCCGTTCTCGCTGCCAACACCGGCGCCACGCTTTCCGAAGGCGGCGCGATCGTGCTCGGCGCGGGGCAGCTCGCGGCCACGGACATCGAGGACGCGGCATCCCAGCTGCGGTACGTGGTTCAGATGCTTCCGTCGCAGGGCAACCTCCTTCGCAGCGGCATCGCCCTCGGCGTCGGAGACCACTTCACGCAGGCCGACATCGCCGCGGGTCTGGTCAGCTACGTCCACGACGGTTCCGACACCACCGCCGACGCGTTCGACTTCGACCTCCGGGACACCGGCCTCGCGGGGCCCGCCGGCAACTCGTTCGCGTTCACCGTGACACCGGTGGACGATCCGATCGTGCTGTCGAGCGCCCAGCTCACGGTACCTGCGGGTGGCGCGGTCGTGCTCACGACGGGCGCGTTCATCGTGGCGGATCCGGACGGCCCGGCCGGTCCGATCTCCTTCACGGTGCGGAACGTGACCGGCGGCGTCTTCGAACGGGCCGCCGCGGCGGGCACGCCGATCACGACCTTCACGGCTGCGGAGATCGTCGCCGGCGGCATACGCTTCGTCGCCGACAGCGGCAGCACTGTCCCCACCTTCGAAGTGTCGGCCACCGATGGTGTCCACACGACGGCGTTCATCGGTGCGACGGTCACGCTCACCGGCACCGTGGACGCAGCCATTCTCGCAGCGGCGGGCAGCCTGTCGGCCTCCACGGTGACGGTCCCGCCTTCGGTTGCTTCGGCCGAGGCAGCGACGGCTGCGACGACCGCGCCAGCAGAGGAGGCCATCGAGTCCGAGGCGGAGCTGGAAGCGTCCTCGGCCGATCTGCCACCGGTACCCATGGCCGCTCCGCGGTCGGCGCCGGCCCGCAACGCCCGCCCCGCGGGCGAGGCCATCGGCGCCGATGCGACGCGGACTTTCGCCGCCCAGCCCGATGGCGCACGGCCGCCTGTCGGTGCGGTGGCAGGTGTCACCGGCATCGCACCGCTCGTGCTGGGTCCGTCCACGCCGATGACCGCATTGCCTGGAATGCCGACGGCCCCGGGTGCCGTGCCGGCGCCCGTCGCCGGCCCTGTCGATGCAGCGAACCTCACGATGGATCGCGAAGCCCTGGCGGCAGCGCAGACGGCGCTCGGCAGCGTGGAGTGGCGCGGCGCGCTCGAGAAGGCAAAGGCCGAAACCACTGCGCAGGGCCGTGTGGAGGCGCTCGTCGTGGGGTCGAGCACAGCGGTCGCCGGCTCGCTCTCGGTGGGTTACGTGATGTGGCTGGTGCGCGGCGGAGTGCTGCTCTCCAGCCTGATGTCGTCGTTGCCCGCGTGGCGGGTGCTCGATCCGCTGCCCATCCTCGGCCGGTCGCGCGACGACGAAGAGGAATCCGACGGCGAGGGCCCGGACGATCCCCTGGAGCGCCTCTTCACGCGCGCACGCACTGCGCTCGGCCGTGGTGTCGAGGCTCAGGCACCGGTCACGGAAACCCCCAAGTGATGCGCGGGCGGGTCGATAAGGGAGCGTCGGGAGACTCATTCCACCTGCGGCTCGCATCGCTGCCATGAAGCGCCCAAGCACCCGTTTCTTCATCACGCTCGGCCTCAGTTCCATGCTGGCCAGCGCCCTGCTGCTCGCGATGTTCGTCGGCCTCGTGCCCGATCGTCTCGAATCCGAGCGGCGCGGCCGGGCGGCCCTGTCCGAGGCGCTGGCGGCCAGCACGTCCGTCTTCATCGAGCAGGGCGATCTTGCCCGCATCCAGGCGACGATCGCCTTCGTCGCGGAGCGCAACGACGATCTGCTGTCGGTGGGACTGCGCGGCAACAACGGACGTCTGGTGGCGAGCGCCGGCAACCACGAGCAAGTCTGGAAACCCGGCGTGGAGGCGCTTTCCACGGATGCCCACGTTCAGGTGCCGATCCAGTCCGCCCGTGGCAAGTGGGGCACGCTCGAACTGCGGTTCGAGGACCTCGGCGTCGATGGGTGGTTCGGCCCGCTGTTCGATCCGCGGATGCGGATGATCGCCGGCGTCGTGGGCCTGTGCTTCATCACCTTCTACTTCTATCTCGGCCGCGTGCTGCGCCAGCTCGATCCGTCCCGCGCCGTCCCGGCCCGCGTGCGCAACGCGCTCGACACGATGGCCGAAGGTCTTCTGGTGCTCGATCCCAAGGGTCACGTCGTGCTCGCGAACGAGGCCTTCTCCCGCGTGGTGGGCCGCGCCGCCGACGAGATCGTCGGGCGCCTGGCGACCGTGTTCGAATTCCGCAACGGCGACGGCGCGCCGCTCCCGGTGGACGAGCAGCCGTGGAACACCGCGCTCGCGACGGGCGTCACCCAGCGCAACTTCCGGCTGAGGCTGCCGAACGCCGGGGGCGAGCTGCGCACGTTCCTCGTGAACGCGTCACCGGTGATGGGCGCCGGCACCCGCCCCGGCGGTGTGCTCGTCAGCTTCGACGACGTGACGGAACTGGAGGAGAAGGAGATCCAGCTCCGCGTCGCCAAGAACGAGGCCGAGGCGGCGAACCGCGCGAAGAGCGACTTCCTCGCGAACATGAGCCACGAGATCCGCACGCCCATGAACGCCGTGCTCGGCTTCACGGAACTGCTGCGCCGCGGCTATCACCGCGACGACGCCGAGATGCGGCGCCACCTCGACACCATCCACGGCAGCGGCACCCATCTGCTCGAACTCATCAACGACATCCTCGACCTCGCCAAGGTGGAGTCCGGTCGCATGGAGCTGGAACGCGCCCCGACGGCCGCGCACGCGATCGCCCAGGAGGTGGTGGCGGTCCTCGGCGTGCGCGCCCGCGAGAAGGGCATTGAACTGCGCCTCGAATGCGCATCGCCCATTCCCGAGCAGGTGCTCACCGATCCGACGCGCCTGCGGCAGATCATCACCAATCTCGTGGGCAACGCGATCAAGTTCACGGCGAAGGGCACGGTCACCGTGACCCTCTCGGCCGAGGCCACGCGGGGTGATGCGCGGTTGTTGATCGAGGTGCGCGACACCGGGATGGGCATCCCGGAGGATCGCATCGATGCGATCTTCGAGCCGTTCACCCAGGCGAGCGCCGAGACGACGCGGCAGCACGGCGGCACGGGCCTCGGTCTCACCATCAGCCGCCAGTTCGCGCGCGGCCTCGGCGGCGATCTCACGGCGCGCAGTCGGGTCGGCGTCGGCAGCGTGTTCTCGGCCACGATCGACACGGGTCCCCTCGACGACGTGCGCTGGCTGTCGCCGGTGGAGGCCCTGCACACCAACGCGCCGGCAGCACTCGGCTCCGGCATGACCTGGTCGTTCCCGCCGGCGAAGGTGCTGGTGGTGGACGACGGCGCGCCGAACCGGGAGCTGGTCCGCCTGGTCCTCGAGCCCACCGGGCTGCAGGTAGAGGAAGCAGAGGATGGCCGCATCGGTGTCGACAAGGCGATGCGGGGCGACTTCGCGCTCATCCTCATGGACATGCAGATGCCCGTGATGGATGGCTACGAGGCGACGCAGTACCTGCGCGAGCACGGCTGTCCGACCCCTGTCTATGCGATGACGGCCGACGCGATGAAGGGCTTCGAGACCCGCCTGCTGGAAGCCGGCTGCAAGGGCTTCGTGACGAAGCCGATCGACATGGATGTCCTGCTGCGGACGATCGCCGGGCTCCTCGGCGGGGCGCAGGTGCCGACCGGGGCCTCCCTCATGAAGCCTGAACCGGCGCCGATAGCTTCAGTGGAACTACCACCTATGACGATGGCACCTGTGCGCTCCCGACTCCATGACCACCCGAAACTGAAGGTCGTCGCGCAATCCTTCGTGGACACGCTGGACATCCGCAAGGCGGCGATCCGGCAGGCGTGGGAAGACCGCAACTACGATTCTCTGGCATCGCTCGGTCACTGGTTGAAGGGGACGGGCGGTACCGCGGGGTTCGATGTATTCACGGCGCCGGCCCGGTCGATGGAGGCCGCCGCCCAGGCGCGCAGCGAGGCGGAGTTGGAAGCAGCGATCTCGGAACTGCTCGATCTCGCGGATCGAGTGGTCGGCCCCATGAGTGCCGACGTCAAGGAGACGGCAGCGCATGCCTGATCAGGACCGCCAGGCGATGGCATTCGGCCCGGCACCGACGCCGCCGCCGCCTGCCCGCGCGCGCGACACCGGGCCCGATGCGCCGCCGCCACGGTCGCCCGGCGACAGCCCCGCCGACGGCCCCTTCGCGGCGATCCGCCTCGCGACCATCCTCATGGTCGACGACGACAACGTGATGCTGCTGGCCGTGGAAGCTTTCCTCGACGCCGTGGGCTATCGCAAGTTCGTCACGAGCACCGATCCCACCGAGACGCTCGCGCTCATCGACAAGCACAGACCCGACGTGCTCCTGCTGGACCTCGTGATGCCCGGCATGAGCGGGTTCGACGTGATGGCGCAGGTCCGCGCCCGGGACGAGTACCGGTTCCTGCCGATCATCGTGCTGTCCGGAGAAACCGATCCGGCGGCGCGCCTCAGGGCGCTCGAGATGGGTGCCACCGATTTCCTGATGAAGCCGGTGGACCCGAGCGAGCTTCAGCTGCGCGTCCGCAACACGCTCGCCTTCAAGGCCTACCAGGACCGGCTCGCGGACTACATGCCGGTCACCGGCCTGCGCAACCGCCGGCGCTTCGAGATGGACCTGCGGCAGATGCTCGGGGAGACATCGGATTCGACGGCTTCCTGCGCGCTGCTCAACATCGACATCGACCGCTTCAAGCACGTCAACGACACCCTCGGCTACCGGGTGGGCGATGCGCTGCTCGACGCGATCGCCCGGCGCATCGAGCAGGTGGCCCACGATGTCGAGGCCGGACTGATCGCGGCGGCGGGTGAGACCGACGCGCGGGTGAACATCGCCCACATCTCGGGCAACGGCTTCGCGCTGCTCGTGGCCTGCCTGCGGGATGCCGGCAATGCGGAGCGGGTCGTGCGGACGGTGCTGAAGGGGTTCGCCGCACCGTTCGAGGTGGACGGTCGTGAAGTCTTCGTGACGGCGAGCATCGGCATCTCGCTGCACCCCCTGGATGCGAAGGACGTCGACGATCTCCTGACCCATGCCGAGATGGCCATGTACCAGGCGAAGCGGAAGGGGCGTGGCGACCACGAGTTCTATTCGCAGGAGTTCAATGCGCGCGCGGCGGAGCGCGGTTCCCTGGAAGCCGATCTGCGCCGGGCCATCGAGCGCTCGGAGCTGGAGGTGTACTACCAGCCGAAGCTGTGCATTGCCTCGGGCCGCGTGATCGGCGCCGAGGCGCTGGTCCGCTGGCACCATCCGCGGCTCGGCATGGTGAGCCCGGTGCGCTTCATCCCGATCGCGGAGGAGGCCGGTCTCATCGTGGACATCGGCCGGTGGGTGCTCTACGAAGCGGGCCGACAGCTGAAGAAGTGGCAGAAGCAGGGCCTAGGGCTGTCGGTGTCGGTGAACGTGTCCGCCGCGCAGTTCACGCGCTCCGCCGTCCTCCGGGATGTGCGCCAGCTGCTGTCCGCCACGGGGATCAATCCAGCCTCGCTGGTGCTCGAAGTGACCGAGACCCTGCTGATGTCGAACATCGACGAGGCGGTGGCGCTGTTGAAGGCAGTGCGCGCCCTGGGCGTCCGGATCTCCGTCGACGATTTCGGGACGGGGTATTCGTCGCTGGGCTACCTGCGCTGGCTCCCGCTCGACGAGCTGAAGATCGATCGCAGCTTCGTGATGGGGCTGCCAGGCGAGAAGGATTCGGTCGCGATCGTGAATGCCGTCATCGCCATGGCCCACGCGCTCAATCTCGAGGTGGTGGCCGAAGGGGTCGAGACGGCCGAGCAACTCGACGCGCTGAAGGGCATGCGCTGCGACGAATTCCAGGGCTATCTGTGCAGCCCGCCGGTCCCGGCCGCGGAATTCGCGCGACTGCTCGACGCGCGGACCGTGGAACGCCTCGACGCGGCAACGCCCCCCGCCTGATCCTCCGGGGCGTCCCGCCTTCCTTCATCCGCCGCGGTGGACTTTCCGGTACCAGCCCGATTCGATGTCGTGCAGCAATGAGGGGCCCGTGGGCTGCCATCCGAGTTCATCGCGCGACCGCCGCGCCCGCACCCGGCTGTTGGAGCCGAACGACGTGTGGGCTTTCACGCCCTGCGCGGCCTCGGCCTCCTCCGGCAACCACTCGCGGGTCTTGCCGTCGAACCCGAGCATGCGGCTGATGGCCTCGGCGATGGTCTTCAGCGCCTCCTCGCCGTTCTCGGCGTAGTACAGCGCCCCCGCAGCCCCCCGGTCGAGTGCGCGCACGTAGAGATCCACGACGTCGTCGATGTGCACGTTGGCCCAGCGGTTCTCGCCGGGGCCGATGTGGAGTCCGATGCCCTGCGCCTTTGCCTGTTCGATGAGCACGGGCACCTGGAAGCTCTCCTCGCGCGGCCCGTGGCCTCCGCCGTAGATCATGCTGGGGCGGATCACCATCGCACGGACGCCATCGCGCGCGGCGTCGAGCACGACCTGATCGATCGCCGCGCGTTGCTGCATGCGCGGCAGGGTCGGCACCACCGGCGTGAACTCGTCGTACACGGCCTCGACGAGGTGGCCGTCCGCGCGCGTGGCGACGATGCCGGAGCCGCTCGTGTGCAGGAACGCCTTCCCCGAACCGCGCAACGCGTCGACGATCGCGGCGACCACGCCTTCGTGATTCGCGTCGGCGGCATCGATCACGGCGTCGGCGTCGTGCGCGGCCTGCGAGACCACGTCGCGGTCGTCGAGCGAACCGCGGACCGGATGAATGCCGAGGGCGCGAAGGTTCGCGGCCCCAGACTCGGATCGCACCAGTCCGGTGATGTCGTGGCCCAGTCGCAGAAGCTTCACCGCGACAGAACCGCCGATGTAGCCCGTCGCGCCCGTCATGAAGATCTGCATCGCGCACTCCGTGTTGGCGAGACGGTGATTCTATCGGCGGACGGAACTGGCGCCGTGATCCGGGACGGAATCTTCGCAGGACCCGACTGCCACGTGCAGTGCCGCCAGGGTGGTCACACTCGCCACAAAGCGTCCTGGTGCAGCCCCGAACCCGAGGCGCCGCCGCGATGTCGCACGGCGGCGCCTTGTCATGACACTCCTGTACTGCCGTCAGTAGTCGGCCTGGCAGGTGTCCTGCTCGACGAGGCCCTCCGGAGTGAGCTTGCCGCGGTACGTCCCACCGCCCTTGATAGATGCGAACTTTCCCGTACCACCGACGAATTCGTACTTGCCGTCGATCGTCGTCTCCCAACCCCCGCCGTCGATGGCAACGGTCTTGTGGACACCGGACCAGCGGGCATACGAACGGTCGCCATTGCGATGCAGATTGATGCTGTGCCCGCGATGGTCTCCCGTCCCGTAGACTTGATCGACCTGGACGAAGACGAGCTGATCAACGCCGTTGAAATCGGGGTTCGCGCTCGTCTGCGCGTCCAGCCTGACAGCTTGGAACATCTCGTGGCCAGCGATGTTGCTCGGCTGACTGACCGTACGGGACAGCTCCTGCTTCGATTGCTTGGTGACACTGCAGTCGCGTCGCTCCGCCGTCGCGGGGCCGGCAAGGCACGCCGCGATCAAGCCAGTGGACAGCATCAGAACGGGCCGGACGCTCGTCCGGAAGGGTGTCGGCATGTTGTTCTCCTCGATCGGTGGACTCGACGGGTGCCCGGGTCTGCCGTACCGTCGAAGCGGAGGGCGACATCCCGCCCGCGGCCTTGTCGTTGCGGCCGCGGCCGCGGAGGACGCCCGCAAGCAGTTCGGGCATCAAGGCCACCGACACGGGTGATGCGAGTCGTTGGCGTCTACACGGGCGCCATCAGGATGATTATTCGAGGCATACCGATGCCTTACCGAATTCCGACCCGTGCCTTCAACTCCCGGTACAGCGCCTCGGTGCGCGGCGAGGGCGACACGCGCAGCGATGCCTCGAGTATGGCGCGCAGCCTGGTGAAGGCCGTCATGCCCTCGATGTAGTTGCCCAGCCCGATATGGCACCGCATGAGGCCTTGATGGAAGGATTCAACGAGCGGATCGGCTTCGACGCCGCGGCGGTACCAGCGTAGTGCGTCCTGCCACTGCGAGCGGGTCGCGAAAGCGGACGCAATCGCCTCAACGATCTCCGCGTGCCGTCCTTGGATGCGCTCGCGCATCGGGATTGCCCAGGGTTCGCCGCTATCGGTAGGCAGAAAGCCGCCGGAGAACTCCGATAGGGCTCGTTCGGCCTCATCGACGGCATCGAGTGGTGTGCCTCGGTCCCTGGCGGCATCCACGGACATCGCGAGCTCGAGGAAGGTCTGCACATCGACGCGGACCCGCCGGGGATCAAGCGATACCCTGCCCGATTCCACGACGACGACATTCGGCTCCTGGAGAATCTTTCGGAGCCGATGGATCGCCACATCGAAGTTCCGTACTGCCGCATCCCCGTCGTCGTCCGGCCACAGGGCGTCTATCAGCTGCTCCCTTGGTACATTGGTCGATCCGAGCGCCACGATTGCCTTCAGCAACGCGAGCGGCCGGTAGGGTGTCTTGTGATTGAACTCGATGGTGCGGCCACTCACACGGACGCCGAATCGGCCCAACATCCGGATCTCGATGGTCCAGGGCCAGGCGGGCGGTGCAGGCACAGGCGCTGTCAGCGGATAGCCATCCACGAGCATGCGAACGAGCGGTGGATCAATGTCATGCGCGAGGGCGTCGGCGCAGATACGTGCCGCCGAGATGTATGGCATCCAAAACATCAGACGCTGGGCGCCATAGTCGATTCTGGCGGCTGCGAAGGCATCCCTGAGGCGTCTGAGGTAGGTCGTGCGGTCACCGGAGAGTTCGGCAATCCGCGCTTCGGTGAGGAGAACAAGCGGGCGGTAGCACACGGCCCCGGTGCTTTCCACGAGGGCGGACACGCTGGCGACATGCGCCCGGGCCTCGGCATGTCGACCCAGTTCGGCGAGTGCCCATGCGAGCGGTTGTTCCCAGATGAGCCTTTGGAAAACCGATCCGGTCACGCGCGTGTACTCGACTGTCTGCTGTCCATACGTCACCGACGCAGCCCACTGGCCGCGCATCACTGCGCGGTACTGCCGGTTGCCGAGGAAGTGGGCGATGTCGTAGGCGCGCGCGGCGTGCATGGCAGGTTCGACCTTGGCAAGCCATGCTTCCGCTTCGTCCCCAACACGCAGCAATGCCGACCGTAGCGAATAGGCCAGTGTCAGCACGAAGCCGAAACCTTCCTCGTGGGCGATCGCTTCGGCGCGCTGCAGCGCGGCGTGTCCGCGCGCGGGGGTGTTCTCGACCACGCTGAGATAGCTCAGATAGACGTGCCAGAACGCATCGTTGAGCGGGGCGAGGTCAGCATGCGTCAGCAGTGGCTCGACCATCGTCTCCAGACGGCGTGCAGCATGGATGTCGCCCATGTAGCAGTGGTAGAGCATCAGTGCTGCTGCGGCGGACACGCGCGCATTGACGTCCGACGGCTGAGCCACGCGCTCGGTCAGTTCCGCGACGCAGAGCGGCCGCAGTCGATGGCCGGGGCGACGTGTGACGGCGATCACCGCACCTGTGTAGACGTGCATGCCGTCCGCCGCGGACAGCAAGGGCCGCGGTGTCTCGTCGATAAGCGGAGCCATGGCATCGAACCAGGCATCAAGTCGTTCGAAGTGCTCGGCCGAGTAGAAGATCGCGATGCACGCGCCGGCCGCCGCCACGAGTTGTCCCGATGCGCTGCCGGTGCGCGAGTGCAGCGCGAACGAACGCTGGAAATGTGTCTCGGCCGCCGCGGGGTCCAGCGAGAGGCGAGTGAGCCCCTGGCAAAGGACGAGTTCGGCCGAATCGGCACGCACTGCGGCGGGCAGCCTTTCGAAGGCGGCGTCGAACGACTTCCAGCGCCCTCTGGCGAGCATCGACGGCGTGGCCGAAACGAGCACACGTACGGCATCACGCCATGCCTCTGCCAGGGCGTACCTGTCGAACGCGTTCTCCAGGTCCCCCGACGCTTCCAGGTTCCGCGCAGCACATGCGCGCAGGTCGCGAAGCGCCTCCGTGGTTGTCGTGCGTTCCAGGCGGTCGAGCAAGAACTCGCGCAGCAGCGGATGGAGGCGATATCGGGCGGGTCGCCGCCGGCCCAGCTGTTCCACGAAGAGATTGCGGCGATGGAGGTCTTCGAGCGTCCGTCGGACAGCCGTGCCGTCCACCAGAGAGGCGAAGCCGTCCGTGTCGATCTCCGGGAGCAAGGCGGCCCGTAGCAGGCCGTTCCGCGACCTGTCGTCCAGGCGGTCCAGGACCTGTGCAGACAGGTAGTCGAACAGCACTGGCGGCACTTCCGGCATCGAGTCGACGGGAGTTGAGGCTCCGACAGCGTCCGCCATCATGGCGAATCCTGCTGCCCAGCCGTTGCTCCGCTTGTGGAGGCGCGCAACAACACCCGCGTCAGAGACCTGCTTCGTCGCAGCAATCGCTTGCGCCTCCTCCAACGTGAGATCCATCGCGCTTGCGTCGACCACGGCCAGCCTGCCATTCACAACGAGCTGGGCGTACTCGGGGCCTGGCTGGCGATGGGCGATCACCACCAGCGAGACGTCCGTCGGCCGTTGAGAGGCCGCCTGCACGATGATCGCGTGAAGCGGTGATCCGTCGGGTACTTCCTGCAGGTTGTCGAGCACGATCGACGAGCCCGCAGGCATTCGATCGAAAAGGAGCCGAAGAAAACGGCGGGCGAAGGCGTCGAGGTCGCCGGAATACTCGGGAAGGAATCTCGGCAAGGCTGGATGGCGCCGCCTCGACAGGCTCGTTGCCGCGATGGTCAGGTAGTGGAAGAACGTCGCAGGATCATCGTCGGCGGCGTCCACCTCGTACCACAGGCCCGGGGTTCCGGTTTCCTGCAGCCAGTGAGCCACGAGCGTGGTCTTTCCTGCACCGGGTCTGCCCGAGATCCATATGGCAGCCTGATCACCAGTGACGTCCAGTCGCGCCGAAAGACGCGGACGACCGACGGCACTGCGGATCCTCGGTCGGGTGAGCTTGGCGAGTTGCAGGGTGGCCCTCGTCACGTTCGCGCCGTCCGGAGCTCAGTTGGATCGAGGAGACGCGTGCGCGCGTTGAAGAGATGTACCGACCGCCGCCGGTTTGGGCGATGTCCTGTGCGGACCAGCCATACATGCACCGACGCAGCCCGTCGCTCCTGCCATGAAGATCTTCATCCCGCGCTCCGTGATGGCAAAGCAATGAGTGTATGGACGGGCGCTCGATGTGGAGTGATCCGGGTGGTGCAGGATACGGGAGCGGACCGCTGGACCGCGGCAAGACCAAGATCCCACCCATGGGTCGCCAGCCGCCCGCTGGCCCGGAAGCATTGCGAAGCGAAATGCAGCTGCTGAACGTACTGTTTCAGCCATGCTCACATCGTGGTCCGCAACCGACCGGCCGATGTCGCTCGCGGTTTCCACCTTGACGATGCGCATTGCGTGCTCCTGTAGACAGCAGGGGATTCTAGTGAGCGCCGGCGCGGCTGCGGAGAATTCGCCGGGTGAACGCCAGCCAAACTCCCGCGCCATCAGTCCAGTCGCGCTTCCAGGTAGGCGACGACGGCGTCGAGCGTGGTGAGCATCGCGTAGTCGGCCTCGGGGATGTCCATGTGGAAACGCTGGTGCAGGCCGAGGATGAAATTGAGCCAGTCCATCGAGTCGAGGTCCACCTGGCTGCGCAGCGCCTTCCCGGCGATGAGCTGATCGGCCTCGACCTCCGGGGCGATGCCCAGCAGCGTGTCGATGACGCCGGCGCGGATCTCCTGCGGGCTCACGATGCGCCTCCTGCCAGGGAATCGGGATGCTGCAGCATCTCGCGCAGCTCGGCGAGGAACAGCGCACCGCGATGTCCGTCGCTCACGCGGTGGTCTGCGGCCAGGCTCGCGGTGAGCGCGGGTAAGGCCACCACGGTGCCGTTCTCGACGCACGGGCGATCCGCGATGCGCCCGAGGCCCACCAGCGCCACCTGGGGCGGGTAGATCACGCCGAACACGGTCTCGACACCGCCATCGCCGAGGTTCGTCAGGGTGACTGTCGCGTCCGACATCTCAGAACTCCGCAGGCTGCCGGCGCGGCATCGCTTCACGAGGTCGGCGAGTTCTGACATCAGCGCGTCGAGCGGCTTCGCGCCGACGTCGTGCAGCGCAGGTGCGATCAGCCCGCCCTGTCGAAGCGAGATCGCGACGCCGATGTGCGCCGCGGCGGCGGGCCGGTACTCGCCATCGACGAAATGACCATTCAGCTCCGGAAAGCGGCCGAGCGCCACAGCCACGGCCTTCAGCAGGAGCACCGCGGGCAGCAGCCGTTCGGTGACCGGGTGTGCCGCGTTGTGGGCTGCGAGCCACTGCAGCGCGTTGCGCATGGGCACCGTCTCGGCCAGGTAGTAGTGGGGGATCTCGCGTTTCGAGCGGGCCATGGCCGCCGCGATGGCGCGGCGCATCTCGGCAGCGCGGTCCTTGGGCGCGGCGGCGACCGCGGGAGGGGGGGTGATCCGCGCGCTGGCCAGCGCCTCCACGTCTTTCAGGGTCACGGCGCCGTCGGGCCCAGTACCGTGCACGGCGTCGGGATCGATACCCAGCTGCTCTGCGCGCCGCCGCGCCACCGGACTCATGCGGGTCCGCAGCGCAGCTGGCGTCAGGTGCTCCGTGGGTGGCGTCTGCGGAAGTGCCGGCCCGTCGGTCTGTCCCATGGGCGCCCCGGCGGCTGGAAGCTCGGCGGGGGCCACTTCGCCCGGGGCGAGCAACCACGCCATCACGGTGCCAACCGCGATCGTCTCGCCAGGCTCGGTGACGAGATGGTGCACCGTGCCCTCGACCCAGCTCTCCACGTCGACGGCCGCCTTGGTGGTGTCGACCACGGCAACGATATCGCCCTTCCGCACGGCCTGTCCGGGCGTGATTCGCCATTCGAGCAGCGTGCCCTCGTCCATGTCTGCGCCCAGCGAGGGCAGATTGAACTCGATCATCGGGTCCTCCCCATCAACTGCATCGCCGCCGCCACGATCTGCGGCACCTGCGGCAGGGCCGCGTCCTCGAGGTGCTTCGCGTAGGGGATCGGCACCTCCGCACCGCACACCCGCACTGGCGGTGCGTCCAGGTCGAAGAACGCGTGCTCCGTGATGCTTGCGGCGATCTCCGCGGAGAGGCCGCCGGTTCGCCAGCCCTCGTCGACGATCACCGCCCGGTGGGTCTTGCGCACGGACGCGGCCACCGTCGGCAGGTCGAGCGGGCGGAGCACCCGCAGGTCGACAACCTCGGCGCTGATGCCGGCAGTGGCGAGTTGCACCGCCGCGTCGAGCGTCTTCCACAGACTGCCCCCTGAAGTGATCAGGCTCACATCACTGCCCTCGCGGCGCACGATCGCGTGTTCGATGTCGGCCGTGAAGGGCTGCGGGAGATCGCCTTCCATGTTGAAGAGCTGCGCATGCTCGAAGATCACCACCGGATCGGGATCGAGCAGCGCGGGCCAGAGCATGCCCCGCGCGTCTTCCACCGTCGCGGGTGCCAGCACGCGGATGCCGGGGATGTGCGCGTACCAGCCCTCCAGGCTGTGCGAGTGCTGGGCCGCCAGCTGCCGGCCCGCACCGGTGGCCATGCGCACCACCAGCGGCACGCTGAACTGCCCGCCGGACATGTGCCGGTAGAGCGCGGCGTTGTTGACGATCTGGTCCAGCGCCAGCAGGCTGAAGTTGACCGTCATCACCTCGACGATCGGGCGCATCCCACCCAGCGCCGCACCGACGCCGGCCCCCACGAACCCGAGTTCCGACAGCGGCGTGTCGCGGATGCGCTCCGGTCCGAAGGCCTCGAGAAACCCCTTGCTGAACGCGTAGGTGCCGCCGTAGCAGCCGACGTCCTCGCCCATCAGGAACACGCGCGGGTCGCGCGTCAGTGCCTCGTGCATGGCGTCGTGCACCGCCTGGCGGTACGTGATGCGCACGGTGCCCGCGTGCACGCCTTCCTGCGTTCCGGCCTTCGTACTCATGATGCGTCTCCCGTCCCGGGCGCAGGCGTGCAGACATCCCTCGCGAGATCCGCCACGGGTTCCCAGGTGCCGGCCTCTGCGAATGCCACCGCGCGCCGCACCTCCGCGCCGACCGCGTCGTCCAGCGCAAGGAAGTCCGCCTCGGTGAGCAGTCCCTGGGCCTTCAGCCGCGCCGTGTACGTGTGGATCGGCCCGCGTGTCTTCCATGCCTCGACCTCGGCCCGGTCGCGGTACAGCTCGGGGTCGAACATGGAGTGCGCACGGAAGCGGTAGGTCTGGAACTCGACGAACATCGGCGACCCGCTGTCGCGCACGAAAGCGGCAGCCCGCTGCGCGGCCTCGTGCACCGCGACCACATCCATGCCGTCCACTGTTTCGGTGGCCACGCGATAGGACGCCGCCTTGGCCGTGAGATCGGTCTGCGACTCCGAGCGGTCCAGTGCCGTGCCCATGGCGTAGCGGTTGTTCTCGCAGCAGAAGAGCACCGGCAGCTCCCACAGGGCAGCGAGGTTCATCGACTCGTGGAATGCGCCCTCCGCCATGGCGCCCTCCCCGAAGAAGCAGGCCGTGATGCACTGCCGACCCTGCATCTTCGCGGCCAGCGCGAGACCCACAGCCAGGGGCAGGGCACCACCCACGATGGCGTTGCCGCCGTAGAAGTGCGTGGCGGCGTCGAACAGGTGCATCGATCCGCCGCGGCCGCGGGAGCAGCCCTCCTGCTTCCCGAACATCTCGGCCATGATCGCTGCCATCGACACGCCGCGCAGCAATGCATGGCCGTGCTCGCGATAGGTGGCGAGAATGTTGTCTTCGGGCCGCAACGCGCGCATCACGCCGGCGGCCACCGCCTCCTCGCCGATGTACAAGTGCAGGAAGCCACGGATGCTCCCGCTGCCGTACAGCTCGGCGCACTTCTCCTCCATGCGTCGCACGCGCAGCATGTCGTGGAGCAGGCCGAGCGCGAGTTCGCGATCGAAGGG
The DNA here is from genome assembly GCA_001464895.1 of Betaproteobacteria bacterium Ga0077532. Taxonomy (GTDB): domain Bacteria; phylum Pseudomonadota; class Gammaproteobacteria; order Burkholderiales. The sequence goes on along the minus strand of LNEE01000062.1, from coordinate 43,662 downwards.
CACCGGTCCGGTCGGCGGATCGGGCACGGGGTTCGGGGTGGTGGCGGTGTCGCTCATGCGCCAGCCTCCAGCGTGGAGGTGTCGCCTTCCGGCAGACCCAGCTCCCGCGCCTTCAGCAGCCGCCGCATGATCTTCCCGCTTCTCGTGCGCGGCAGCGTCGGCAGGAAGGCGATCTCCTTCGGCGCCACCGCCGCCCCCAGGCGCTTCCGTGCGTGGCCCAGCAGCTGGCGCCGAAGCGCGTCATCGGGTTCGAAGCCGGGCTTCAGCGAGACAAAGGCCTTCACGACCTCGCCCACCGTCGGGTCAGGCTTGCCGATGACGCCGGCCTCCGCCACCGCCGGGTGCTCGAGCAGCACGCTCTCGATCTCGAAGGGACCGATGAGGTGGCCGGACGACTTGATGACGTCGTCGCTACGCCCCACGAACCAGAAGTGGCCGTCGGCATCGCGCCGCGCGAGATCACCGGTCAGGTACAGGTCGCCGGCGAAGCACTTCCGATAGCGCTCGTCCTGGCCGAGATAGGCGCGGAACAGGGACGGCCAGCGGCCGCGCAGCGCGAGTTCGCCGACCGTGTCCGGCTGCTGGACGATTTCCACCTGGCCGTCGTCAGCGTGCCGCACGATCAGCGCGTCCACGCCCGGCAGCGGCAGGCCCATGGACCCTGGCTTGATGTCGAACGCGGCGAGGTTCGCGATCATGATGCCGCCCGTCTCGGTCTGCCACCAGTTGTCGTGGATCGGGAGGCCCAGCACCTCCTCACCCCACCACACGGCCTCGGGGTTGAGCGGTTCTCCGACGCTTGCCACGAAACGCAGCTGCGGGAAGTCGAAGCGCCGTCGCAGCTCTGGTCCGGCCTTCATCAGCATGCGGATCGCCGTGGGTGCCGTGTACCAGACGCTCACCCGCTGCGCCTCGAGGATGCGGTACCAGCGTTCGGCGTCGAAATCGGCTTCGTCCACGATGCTGGTCACGCCGTGCAGCAGCGGCGCGAGGATGCCGTACGACATGCCCGTCACCCAGCCCGGGTCCGCTGTGCACCAGAAGATGTCGTCGGCGTGCAGGTCGAGGGCGTGACGGCCCGTTGCAAAGTGCGTGAGCGCCGCTTCGTGCACGTGCAGTGCGCCCTTCGGCGTGCCGGTGGTGCCGCTGGTGAAATGCAGCAGCGCCGGATCCTCGGGTCCGGTGGGAACAACAGTGAACTCGTCCGAGGCAGCGGCCATGAGCTCCGCCAGGTCCAGCGTACCGGCCGGCACTGGCGTGCCATCCGGTTCGGGAACCACGAGCACATGCTGGAGGGAGGGCAACGACTCGCGGAGCGCGGCGAGCTTCCGCGCGAAGATCCCGGCCGTGGTCACCATAACCCGGCACTCGCCGATGCGGATGCGCGTGGCGATGGGATCGGGGCCGAACGCCGAGAACAGCGGCGACACGACGCTGCCGTTCTTCAGCGCGCCTAGCACGGCCACGTACAGCTCGGGGATGCGCCCGGCGAGCACGAAGACGCGTTCCCCCCGGCCGACGCCCAGGGACCGAAGCGCGTTCGCGAAGCGGTTCGAGAGCCGTGCGAGTTCGGCGTACGACACGTCGCGAGGGGCGCCCTCGACGGGCAGGAAGCGGAACGCCGTGCGCGTACCGGCGTCCCCGTGCGCGTGCCGGTCCACGGCCAGCTGCCCGATGTTCATGGGGCTGCCGGGAGACACACCGAGTTCGTCGCGGATGCCCGCCCAGGAGAACGACGCACCGGCCATGTCGCCGGCTTTCAGATTCGGCTCGACGCGCAGGGCAGCGACGGACTTGCGGATGACATCGGTACGCACGGTGGGCTTCCTCCCTCGTCCACGGCCCCGAGGACCGCGCGACCGACGAACCCCGGCGTGGGGTGCGCGGTGGCGCGCGTTCTGGGTGCTCTACCTACGGAGGATTCTCTCTGCAGCGTAAGCACTGGGAATTGCTGCAAATCAATTCGACCGACGATCCACGAACCGTGGACGTGCCCCTCGACCACCCGCGCTGGACTCGGCGCAGCCCCTTGCTCCCGATGCGGCCGATACGTGGAAGCGCACTCAAGGCGATCCGGGCGGCGTCGATCACGCAGCACGTCCCTCGTCCCAGGCACCGACCATGGCGATGCACCCTTTCACTGCCGTTGCGCAATTCCTCACCACGATCTCGCTCGCGATCGTCGGTGTCGCGCATGCAGCACCGACGATCACCGTGCCGGTCCGCGTCCACATCGTCCGCGATCTCGTGATGCCGAAGGAAGGGCTCGCGATGCAGTCCTGGGTGACCGAGCAGCAGGTGCGCGACGTGATCGTGCCGGAGGTGAACCGGATCTGGCGGGCGGCCGACATCGCCTTCCGGCTCGACGCCGTGGGTCCGACGTCGACGCGCACGCCGGCGGATTTCCGCGAGCGCATCGACGCCGTGGTCACCGCCCGGCGCGACATCGACGGCGAGTCCGACCCCGAGCGCATCCGGCACCTGGGCGAGCTCATCGGTTTCGCGTCCCCCGATGGGGGGACCGTGGATGTCTACCTCGTGCCCTACCTCGGCGAGGCGTCGCAGGGCAACACCAAGCGCAGTCTGCGGCGCGTGTTCGTGGCGCAGTGGACCGACAAGGCATCGAAGGGGCGCCGCGCGCCGGAGCGGTTCCAGCTGAACGAACCCGGTGCGTTCGTCCGCGGGTCGCTCAGCCGCACCGTCGCACATGAACTCGGCCACGTGCTCGGGCTTCGGCACCCTGACAAGCGCGACACGGTCGACGGCCTGCTGATGGGGGGGCGGTTTCCCGGCTATGCGCTCACGGCCGACGAGTTGGCGAAGGCGAGGCGGAAGGCTGCCAAGCTTGCCAGTCGCCAGGACGACGACGTTGACTGAGCGTCAGCGGCGCCGCAGGTGACGCAGGCAATCCCGGCCAGGTCTCCTCGAGACCTGGCCGGGCGATGCGTGCTGCGGGTTTCCTCGGGGGGCAGAGGCGCGCAGGCGCTCAGAACGCTTCCTTGAACGGGCGCAGATCGATCTCCTGCGCCCACGCGGAGCGGGGCTGCGTGTGGATGTGCCAGTAGGTCTCGGCGATGGCATCCACGGCGAGCAGTCCGTCCTCGCCGCGGGCCTTCACCATGTCGGGCGCCCGCGTGCGCAGCCGCTCGCCGTCGATGCCGCCGTCGATGACGACGTGCGCCACATGGATGCCCAGCGGGCCGTACTCGCGGGCCATGCTCTGGCTGATCATCCGCAGGCCCGCCTTGGCGGCGGCGAAGTGCGCGAAACCCGGTCTGCCGCGCAGGCTGCCCGACGCGCCGGTGAAGATGACGGTGCCACGGGCGAGCGGGACGAGACGCCGCGCAGCCTCGCGGCCCACGAGGAAGCCGCCGAAGCAGCCCACCCGCCAGTAGTCTTCGAAGCTCGAAGCCGAGAGCTCGCGGAAGTCCAGCATGCGATTGTTGCCCGCGTTGTAGACGACGAGATCGGGGGCTTCGTAGCCCGCGCGCGTGGTCATCGCGTGGTCGAAGAGGGCGATCACGTCCGTCTCGACGGTGGTGTCGGTGACGACGGCCTCGGCGCTTCCGCCACTGGCCCGGATCGTCGCGACTACCTGGTCGATCTTCGACGCCGTACGGCCGGCAACGAACACGTGATGGCCTTCGCGCGCGGCGCGGCGGCAGACTGCGGCGCCGAGGCCTTGCTCTGCGCCGACCCCGACGACGATGGCGGTGGGTTTACCCATGCGATGCACTCCTGTGATGTGGACGCCGCTGGAGCGGTGCGAGGCCTGCGCGTTGTGCGGGTTCGAACCAGACGCCGCGTCCGATCGCGATGACGACGATGAAGCCGTAGGCCACGAGCCCGGTCGCCAGCGCCCAGAAGACGGCCTGCAGCGAACCGGTCAGATGCAGTGCCAGCGCACCGCCACCGGCGGCAATGACGAGGCGCACGAATCCGCCGAGCAGCGGCCACAGCAACCGACCGGCTCCCTGCGAGGCGAAGTACAGCGACAGTCCGAGCCCGAAGAATCCATACGTCGGGCCCACGATGCGCAGGTATGCGCTGCCGGTCTCCAGCATGCGCGGGTCGTCGCCGAAGAGACCGAGCCAGGCCCCGGGCCACAGGGCTGCAGCGATGCCGATGGTCTCGGTCAGCACGAAGGCGAACGTGGCGCCGATCAGGGAGATGCGCAGGGCGCGCCGATTATTGCCCGCGCCCATGTTCGTCCCGACCAGCGCGACGAGCGGTGCGCCGAGCCCGAACACGAGCGGGATCAACAGGTACTCCAGACGCGCGCCCGTGCCATAGCCGGCCACCGCGTCCGGCCCGGCGGCCCTGCCGACCACCGCCGTGGTGAGCGCGAACACCAGCGTCGTCAGCACGGTGCTGATCGAGCCGGCAGCGCCGACGCGGAGGATGTCCGCGAAGAACGTCCATCGCAGTGTCGGAAAGCGCGGCCGCAGCACACTGCGGCCGGACCAGAGGTACCACGCGAGCACCACAGTGGTCAGTGCCGTCGTCACCACGACAGCGATCCCGCCACCGGCGATGCCCATCGCTGGGATCCCTCCGAAGCCGAAGATGAGGACCGGCGAGAGCGGCACCAGCAACGCCACACCCGCGCAGATCGCGACCGAGGGAACGAGCATGTTGCCGGTGCCACGGATCACGCTCGCGAGGGCGTTCGCGACCCATACGAGCACAACGCCGGCGAAGACGACGTTCGAGTAGGCGAGCGCAGCATCAAGAGAACCGCCCGTCCCGCCCATCACACGGTAGAGCCAGGGACCGCCGGCAAGCACTGCCACCGAGGAGAGGAGTCCGAGCGCCCCGTTCACCAGGATCGCGTGCCACACGAGATCGTTCGCATCGTCACGACGTCCGGCACCGAGCGCACGCGCGGTCGCGGACGAGATCGCGCCACCCACGGCCCCGCCCGAGAGCATCTGCATCATCATGAATCCGGGGAACACGAGCGCCATCCCCGCCAGGGCGTCGGTGCCGAGACGCGACACGAACCACGTCTCGATCAGCCCGGTGGACGCCTGCGCCAGCATCACGAGGACGTTGGGCCACGCGAGCCGCAGGAGCGTCGTGCCGATGCGCCCCTCGAGCAGCATGCGGGTGCGCGGTGCCATCGCGGCAGGGGCGCCGTGCGCCGGGGCGATGGGCGCGGTCACGCCGGCTTTGACCTGGACCGGCGCCGAACCGGCTTGGCGGTCGTCTTGGTGGGTGCCGTCACGACGCCCCAGGGGCTGGCGGCGAGCCGGCGACGCACGCCATCGGTCGCCGTAGGCCCTGGGGCGAATGCAAACGACGGGTCGAGTATGGGGCGGCCGCTGGCGCGGTCGACCAAGACCGGGTCGGCAACACGCCCCGTCTCGGTGTCGATCAGGAGGACGCTCGCGCCCTCCGGCGAGAAGTGCTTGCTGCCCCAGGCATACAGCGCCACCAGTACCGCGCGGAACTCGCGTCCGCGATCCGTCAGGACGTACTCGTGGCGAGGCGGTCGCTCGCAGTAGAGGCGCTGTTCGAGCATGCCGGCCTCGACCAGCGCCTTCAAGCGCCGCGACAGCATGTTCGGCGCAATGCCGAGGCTCTCCTGAAACTGGTCGAAGCGCGTCAGTCCATGGAGGGCATCACGAAGTATGAGGATGCTCCACCACTCGCCTACACGGTCGAGGGCGCGGGCGACAGGGCAGGACATGGCGGAGAAGGCGGTACGTTCCATGTTCGGTACCGTACGCGAGTCACTTTCATCATGCAAGTAACGGAAATGAGCCGCGCGCTTGGGAGCATCCACCTGGCGCTCTGCATGGCGCTCGGGTTCGGGACCATGGGCCGCCTCTCGGGCCTGACGGCCCGCGGCGGCTTGGCCGCGGGGTGTACCAACAAGGGGAGGGCCCCTTGTATATCCCCCGTGGTCCGCCATCCGCTGCCGGAATGGACCACGCTTTCTTCCATCCACCGCTTTCGGGGCCGTGGGCCGCCTCTCGGGCCTGACGGCCCGCGGCGGCTTGGCCGCGAGGTGTACCAACAAGGGGAAGGCCCCTTGTATATCCCCCGTGGTCCGCCATCCGCTATCGGAATCGGCCACGCATTCTTCCATCCACTGCTTTCGGGGCCATGGGCTGCCTCTCGGGCCTGACGGCCCGCGGCGGCTTGGCCGCGGGGTGTACCAACAAGGGGAGGGCCCCTTGTATATCCCCCGTGGTCCGCCACCCGCTGTCGGAATGGACCACGCTATCTTCCATCCACCGCTTTCGGGGCCATGGGCCCATGGCACTACCTTAAGCCCCCGCAGCGAGATTTTCCCGTCTGGCGGCGTGCGCAACGCGGCGGAACTCCGGGTTTCAGACACCACCATGTCGAAAGCGCGAGGCCGCCAGACCTCTCTTCGTAGGGAGGCCGCGACGACTTTTCCCTTAAGGTAGTGCCATGGGGCCATGGGCCCCTCCTACAGGGGTTGTGGTGCATCAACCGCTGTCGGAATCGGCCACGCTTTTTGTAGGAGCGGCCCATGGCCGCGAAAGCGATTGCTCCGGTCGAAGCGTTTCCTTGCATTCGCCGCTTTCGGGGCCATGGGCCCCTCCTACAGGGGCTGTGGTGCATCACCCGCTTTCGGAATCGGCCACGCTTTTTGTAGGAGCGGCCCATGGCCGCGAAAGCGATGGTTCCGGGTGACACGTTTCCATGCATCAACCGCTTTCGGGGCCATGGGCCCCTCCTACAAGGGGGGCGCCATCGGCCATGGCTGCGATCCCACGGTGCGATGCGGGCACAAGGGGGCATCGCCTGCATGCCCATGGCAAGGCCGCATGGCGCGTCGATTGCGGTGGACTGGGTGTCCAATCACCCCCACCGAGGCCCGCTCCCATGGCGACGACGCGCATTCACCTGGATCCCGACCAACCGCTCGCACTACAAGGGGGCAAGGGGCACAACCGATGGCACCCGGATATTGCGCCGGCAGTGCGGGTGGCCCCGGGCACAACGGTCGAGATGGAGACCATCGACGGCCTGGATCGCCAGATCAAGCGCGGCATGACGGCGACCGAACTGCTGTCGGTCGAGATGGGGCGGATCCATCCGCTGACCGGCCCGGTGTATGTGGAAGGTGCGGAACCCGGCGATCTGCTGGCCGTGAAGATCGAGGCCGTACACACGGCTTCGCGCGGCTTCACTTTCATCATGCCGGGGTTTGGGTTCCTGAGGGAGCACTTCCCCGATCCGTACATCGTGCACTGGGAAATGGCGGGTGGGTTCGCGACCTCGCCCGATCTACCCGGGGTCCGAATTCCCGGCGCGCCGTTCATGGGCGTGATGGGTGTGGCGCCTTCGCACGAGCTGCTGGCGCGGATCAACGCACGGGAGGCCGAACTGCTCGCGCGTGGCGGCGCGGTGGTGCCGCCGAGCGCTGGTGCCGCGGTGCCGTCGGACCCGGCCATCGCGGACAGTGCCATCCGTACCATCGCGCCGCACGAAACCGGTGGCAACGTCGACATCAAGCAGCTGACCGCGGGCGCAACGCTCTACCTGCCCGTGTATCAGCGCGGCGGTCTCTTCTCCGTCGGTGACGCGCACTTCGCGCAGGGCGACGGGGAATCTTGTGGAACGGCGGTGGAGACGAGCGCAACCTTCGTTGCGACCTTCGAAGTGCTGAAGGGCGAAGCGCGCCGTCGCAACCAGAACGATCCGTCGTACGAACACCCCGGCTTCTTCACGTCACCGGAGATGGCGGCACCGCGCCGCTTCTACGCGACCACGGGCATTCCCGTCAGCCGGGACGGTCTGCGCAACGAGTCGGAAGATCTCTCGATGGCGGCGAAGAACGCGCTGCTCAACATGGTCGACTACCTCGTCGACACCCGCGGCCTCACGCGGCAGCAGGCCTACTGCCTGACCAGCGTCGCGGTCGATCTCAAGGTGAGTCAGGTCGTCGATGTGCCGAACCTGATCGTCTCGGCATTCCTGCCGCTGGATATCTTCGGCGGTTGATCCGCGGCGGGACGACGGCAGCGTAGCCGTCCCCGCCGTGATCCGCGGCTCACCGCGCCGCAGCGGTCGCCTGGCAGGCGGTTGAGATGGCGCCGCGTTCCTCGTCGGTCACGGCTGCGTAGCCCGCATCACCGGTGCCCGAGGCGTGACGCCCCGACCAGATCAGGATGCCCTCGCCACGGGGGCCGCTGAACATCCTCCACGCCGACAGACGCAACGTGCTTTCGCTGCAGTTCACCGCGTACTGAATGGCCACGGACTGGTGCGGGTACATGTCCTTGCCCGTCGCGGGATTCTGACCGAGCGTCACGGTCTGGTCGTAACTGCGCTCCACCCAAACGGTCGTGTCCGCGGCGGAGGCTGAGGAAGCGGTCGCAAGGGTCGCGAGAATGGCAATGGCGAAAGTCTTTCGGGCGGTGTTCATGGGTGTTCTCCAAAGGTGATGGAGATCAGTGTGGTCATGCGCGTACCGCGGGTCCAATCGCATGGTGTGATGACGTCGATCGGGAAATGCGATGTCATCCTCGCGAACGGATTCGCGGGCCGGTGTGCTGGGCGGTGAAACGGTCGACCATTCTCCGTGGCGCCGAGCGGCTGCAAACGCGCGACTTTGCCTCGCTCACTCGGCCTCGCTCGGCGCCCGACTCAGCTCGTTGTTCGCCGTCACCAGCGCCCGCAGCATCCGCATGAACTCGCGGCGCTCGCTCTTGGGCAGCGGATCGAGGATGCGCTCCTGCGCGCGCAGCATGTCGGGGACGATGGCGGCGAGCAGCGCCTGGCCTTCATTGGTGAGCGTCAGCCGCCGCACCCGTCGGTCCTCCGGCGAGGCGCTGCGCACCATGAGCCCGCGCGCTTCGAGGCGGTCGATCACGCCGGCGATCGTTGACGTGTCGAACCCGATGGTGCGCGCCAGCGTGCGCTGGTCGATGCCGGGCGAGAGCGCCACCGTGTGGAGCGACGCGTACTGCACCGGTGTCACGCCGTGATCGGCGGTTTCCTGCAGGAAGATCGCCACGGCGATCTGCTGCAGCCGGCGGATGTAGTGACCCGGCAGGGCGTCGAGATCGAAGTCGGGAGGGTTGGCGGCCTTCTTCATGCGCGTCTGTGCGGGTGTCGGCGGGCGGGGGGAAGTCGCGATATCATCACCGGACTGATTATAAGCATGCTGACGATCATGACGAACAGCAGAAGACCAGGGAGGAGGGGCCGATGACCGCCGATCGCGGGGGCCTCCCGGTGCTCGTGGCCGGGGGTGGGATCGGCGGGCTGGCGTGCGCGCTCGCGCTGGCGCGCCGGGGGTTTGCCGTGAAAGTGCTCGAGCAGTCGCCGGAGATCGGCGAGATCGGCGCCGGCATCCAGCTGGGACCCAACGCCTTCGCGGCCTTCGACGCACTGGGTGTCGGACCGCGTGCGCGTGAACGCGCCGTGTACACCGACGAGATGGTGATGCACGACGCCATCGACGGCACGCGCGTCGGCCACATCCCGCTGGGCGAGCCCTTCCTCGCGCGGTTCGGCAATCCGTACGCGGTGATCCATCGCGCCGACGTGCATCACTCGCTGCTCGAAGGTGCGCGCGACACGGGGCGCATCGAGTTCGTCACGTCCACGCAGGTGACGCGCATCGAGCAGGACGACGCGGGCGTCGACGCCATCGACGCGATGGGTGATCGCCATCGCGGGCGGGCGCTGATCGCCGCCGACGGCGTGAAGTCGGCGGTGCGCGCGCAGTACGTGGGCGACCCGGCGCGGGTTTCGGGTCACGTCGTCTACCGCGCGGTCGTCGAGCGACAGGATTTCCCCGAGGACCTCCGCTGGAATGCGGCGAGTATCTGGGTGGGGCCCGACTGCCATCTCGTGCACTACCCGCTGCGCGGCGGCGAGCAGTTCAACGTGGTCGTCACGTTCCACAGCCGGCATCAGGAGGTCTGGGGTGTCACGGAGGGCAGCCGCGAGGAAGTGCAGAGCTATTTCACGGGGATCTGCGCGCGGGCGCGACAGCTCATCGACCTGCCGCTCGGGTGGAAGCGCTGGGCGACCGCGGATCGCGAGCCCATCGGCGAGTGGACCTTCGGTCGCGCCACGCTGCTGGGCGACGCCGCGCATCCGACGCTGCAGTACCTCGCGCAGGGCGCGTGCATGGCGCTGGAGGATGCCGTGACGCTCGGCGAGGCGCTGCGTGTGCACGACGACGACTTCCCCGCGGCCTTTGCGCACTACGAGCGCTCCCGCGTTGCCCGCACTGCCCGCATCGTGCTCTCGGCGCGCGAGATGGGGCGCATCTTCCACGCGAAGGGCGTCGAGCGGCTGGTGCGCAACGAACTCTGGAAGGGGCGTTCCGCGGAGCGCTTCTACGACGCTCTCGAGTGGCTGTACGGCTGGCGGGTCGAGCGATGTCTTGCCGACTGATCGTCGCCGACTGCGGCCGGGGGCTTGCCTCGCATCGCGTCCCGCGTGACCATCCGCCGCCGCCGGGGCCCACGGCGTGCCCGGGCACCCTCGCTGGTACGCTCGTGAAAAAGATACTCGGAGGAGTCCCTGGATGACCGGTATCACCCGCCTGCCACCATTGCGGCGCGCCCGTGGCTTCGGTCGGCGGCAACACCGTCGCTGAGCCCAACGTGCGCGAGCCCATGGAGTTCGAAACCACGACCATCGTGCCGGTGCAGCGCGGTGCCTACGGCCGGGCACTGCGCGCCTGCGCCCGCTGGCTCGCACTCGGCGGCGGGCTCGTGTTCATCGGGCTGGTGGCGATGTCCATCGTGTCGATCGTGGGCCGCAAGGTGGCGTCGGCCCCGGTGCCCGGCGACGTCGAGCTGCTGCAGATGTGCGCCGCGTTCGCGTCCGCGAGCTTCTTCGCGTGGGCGCATCTCGAGCGCGGCGACGTCAAGGTCGACTTCTTCACGCAGCATCTGAAGGAGGTCACCATCCGCCGGCTCGACGGCGTCGGCTCGCTGCTGGTCGGGCTCTTCGGCGCACTGATCGCGTGGCGGACGTTCCTGGGGGCGATGAACGTCCGCGAGTACGAGGAGACCTCGCCGATCCTCGGGGTGCCGCTCTGGATCGCGCAGATGCTGATGGTCCCGGGCTTCGTGCTGCTCGCGCTCGCCGGCTTCTACATGGCGTCGCGACTGCTGCGCGGGAAGCGCGCATGAACGGGATCGTCGCGGGCGAGCTGATGTTCGCGGCCCTCTTGTTGATGCTGATGCTGCGCGTGCCCATCGGCATCGCGATGTTCGCGACCGGCGCGGGCGGCTACTACGCGTTGAGCCAGTTCGATGCGACGCCACTGCTCGCGTCGCTGAAGAACCTGGCCTACGCGCGCCTCTCGAACTACGACCTCGTCGTGATCCCGCTCTTCCTGCTGATGGGCCAGTTCGCCACGCACGGCGGACTGTCGCGCAGCCTCTTCCGCTTCGTGAGCGCGTTCCTCGGGCATCGCCGGGGCGGCATCGCGATGGCGTCGATCGGTGCCTGCGCCGGCTTCGGAGCGATCTGCGGCTCGTCGCTCGCCACGGCCGCCACGATGGGTCAGGTCGCGTTGCCGGAACTGAAACGTCACGGCTACGCGGGCAGCCTCGCGACGGGCTGCCTCGCCGCGGGCGGCACGCTCGGCATCATGATCCCGCCGTCGGTGCCGCTCGTGATCTACGCGATCCTCACGCAGGAATCGATCGGCAAACTCTTCATGGCGGCGGTGCTGCCCGGCATCATCGCGATGGTGGGCTACATGCTCGTCGTGCAGATCTTCGTGCGGTGGAAGCCCGAGGCCGGACCAGCCGGTCCCGTGATTCCGTGGCCCGAGCGCGTGAAGGCGCTGCTCGAAGTGCTCCCGGTGATGATCGTGTTCCTCGTCGTGATCGTCGGCATCTACGGCGGCTGGGCGAACCCCACCGAGGCGGCCGCCATCGGCGCTGCGGCGTGCGGGGCCCTCGCGATCCTCCGGGGCGGCATGCGGCTGTCCGGCATCGTGGAGAGTGCGCTCGGCACGGCCACGGCCACCTCGATGATCTTCCTGGTGCTGCTCGGCGCCGACATGCTGAACAGCGCGCTCGCCCTGTCGCAGATGCCTGCCGAACTGGCGGCGATGGTGCAGTCCAGCGGTGCGCCGCCGCTGCTCGTCATGGCCGCCATCCTGCTGATCTACATCTTCCTCGGCTGCGTGATGGACAGTCTCGCGATGATCCTGCTCACCATCCCGATCTTCTACCCGATGGTGATGGGCCTCGACTTCTGGGGCCTCGGCGCCACCGAGAAGAGCATCTGGTTCGGTATCCTCGCCCTGATGGTCGTCGAGATCGGTCTTGTCCACCCGCCGGTGGGCATGAACGTGTACATCATCAACCGCCTCGCGCGGGACGTGCCGCTCACCGAGACCTTCAAGGGCGTGATGCCATTCCTCGCCTCGGATCTCGTGCGGATCGTGATGCTGCTCTTCTTCCCTTCGATCTCCCTCGTGCTCGTGCGCACGTTCCAGACCTGACACCCCAGGAGACGTCCCCGTGAAAATCCGTCCCGGCCCGCTCGCCGCCGCAGTGATCTCCGTCGCAGTGACCTCCTCCCTCGGATCCGCGCCGGCCATGGCACAGCAGATCGTTCTGAAGGTCGCGCACTTCCTGCCCGCCACGTCGAACGTCCACGTGAACCTCATCCAGCCGTGGTGCGACAAGATCAACAAGGAGTCGTCCGACCGTCTGAAGTGCCAGATCTTCCCGGCGATGACGCTGGGCGGCACGCCCGCCCAACTGTTCGATCAGGCGCGCGACGGGGTGGCCGACATCGTGTGGACCGTACCCACGTACTCCGCTGGTCGCTTCACCCGCAGCGAGGTCTTCGAGCTGCCGTTCTTCACGCGGAGCGCGAAGGGGTCGAGTCAGGCCTTCTGGCACTACGTGCAGAAGCACGGCACCGCGGAATATCGTGGCGTGCAGCCGCTGTGGCTCCACACGCACGACGGCGCGGCGTTCCACATCGCGAATCCGAAGGGGTTCACGAAACTCGAGGAGCTGAAGGGCCTGAAGATCCGCGCGGCCACGCGGCTCAATTCGCGGATGCTCACGGCTCTGGGCGCGACACCGGTGCAGATGCCGCTGCCGTCGGTGCCCGAGTCCATCGCGAAGGGCGTGATCGACGGCGCGATGGTGCCGTGGGAAGGCGTGCCGACGGTGAAACTGCAGGAGATCGCGCGTAGCCACATCGACGTCCCTTCGGGCCAGTACAAGTTCGCGAACACCATCTTCGCTTTCGTCATGAACCAGCGCCGGTACAACAGCCTGCCGGCGGACCTGAAGAAGGTGATCGACAGCAACAGCGGCGCGGCCACTTCGGCGTGGGCCGGAGAGAAGGGCTTCGACAGTGTCGTCCCCACCAACCGCCGCCTTGCGGGCGACCGGGGCAATGCGCTCATCAAGCTGACCGAGGCCGAGTTCCAGCGCTGGGTGAAGGCGTCCGAGAATGTCGACGACGACTGGGTGAAGGAGGCCTCGGCCAAGGGCGCCGACGGCAAGGCGCTCCTGGAGGACGCCCGCGCGCTGATCCAGCAGTACGACAAGCCCTGACGACCCTGGGGAGTCAGACCATGCTCGACCGGATGAAAGACCTCGGCAACCAGCTCACCACCCTCGCGGGCGGCGCGGTGAACGGCGTGCGATCCACCGTGCGTGAAGGCGCGGAGAACATCGCGGACGCGGCCGGCACCGCGGCTTCCAACCTCAACGAAAAGGCCGTGCGCGCGGCGGTCGAGCAGATGCGGACGATTCTCCGGATCGCCGCCGAGGAGGTCGCGGCGAAGCCGGTGTCGGAACGCCCGGTGACGCTGACGGCTTCGGTGAACCTAGGTTTCACCGCACTCGAGATGCAGATCGTGATGCCAGGGGGCGGGGTGCTTTCCCCCGATGAGGCGGGGGGGGCCCTTGATCACCCCGGGACGGCCGGCGACGCGACCGATTGATCGGGCCGCGCAGCTGACTTCCCTAACGCGCCGTCGGTGAAGGCGGCCGTCCCAGATCAGGGGTCACTGCTTGTCGTGCTCCGCGAGCATCTTCTCGTGGTCGGCCTTGATGCTCGCGTGGTCGTTCATCATCTTCTCGTGGTCGGCCTTCAGCTTTTCGTGGTCGGCCAGCATCGCCTGATGCTCGGCGGCAACGCGCTCGGGGGCGAGTTTCGCGTGACGCTTCTCCAGTCCCGCGTGTTTCTTCACGATGGCCGCGTGTTTCTTCACGATGGCGCCATGCCCGGCAAGGAGCTTCGCGTGCTTCTTCTCTAGTGCGCGGTGGGCGGCTTCCATATCAGAACCCGAGAGACGCTTATGGTCGGCCTTCAGCTGCCTGTGAGTCTTCTCGAGATCGCCGTGCGCTGCCTCGAGTGAGGCGTGGTCGCTCTCGATCGTTGCGTGTTGCTGGATGAGCTCGTCGTGCGTGACGGGCTCGGCGCCAGCCGTGGGGACGGCCAGAGCGACGTAGAGAGCGAGAGCGGTACCGGCGAGCAGGGAGATGATCTTCATCGGGGGCATTGTTCCTGTTGATTGGCGAGTTCCGGGGGCAGAGGCTGGTGCCTCACCCTCGAAGGCATTACAGCAGGATCGGGTGGCGGATGCCAGTCGATGGCAGAAGCCATGACGCGCGCGGCGATGCCTCAGAAGCTCCAGCCGTACCCCGTGTAGACGATCGCCTGCCAGGGTGTCTCGACGATCGGGCTGTCGGCGGCACCGCTCCCCAGCCGGCTCGCGATCGCGCCGAACAGAACGGATCCGCGTTCCGTGATGGACCACACGCCGTTCACGCCGACCTGCAGGCTTGTCGATGCTCCTGCGGTGTAGGCCGGGCGTGCGAAGGTGGCCTCCGCCGGCCGGACACCGAAGTAGTAGTCGTTCATCTTCGCGCTGAACCACTGCATGCCCACGATGCCGTTCACGCGCACGGTCTGGTTGGTGACCAGCGACCGGATGAACTGCACCTGCGCCGTCTGGCCATGGCTGGCACCACCGACGTCCTGCGAGATGCTCGCGTTGAAGACGCCGATCCTCGTGCCCCACTGGATGTTGGGGCCACCCTCGATCGAGAAGTCGCGATCCTGCATGCCGGCCACGCGGGTCCCGTTCTCGGCCGTCCAGCCGAACCGTGGCTCGAACTGCAAGGTCAGTCGAATCGATTTGTCGTCGCTGTCCCAGAGCCGCACGCCGGCCGTCAGTCCGTTCCAGAACAGCGTGTCGCGGTACTGCAGTCGGGCCACGGGAAGCACCAGCGGCCGGTACGCCTTCGACCCCGAGAACTCCGGGATGAAGCCGATGCCGATGCCGATCAGGTTGAAGCGCCGGACGACGGGGAGCGCGGTGAGGTCCTGGCGGGGCTCGCCGGAGGCATCGGAAGAGGTGCTCGAGAGACCTTGCGGAGCAGGTCGCGGCGCCTCGTCATCGGCCGCGGACGCGCGGCAGGGAACCATGGCGAGGCAGGGAACCATGGCGAGGAGGGTGACGGCGTGCCGGAGGGATCGTTTCATGGTGGGGCAGCTCGCTGTGAGGGTACCGGCCGTGGACCGTCGACGGACGGTGCCGTTCGTGGCCGGCATGGGACAATTGGACTAAAGGGAGAAGCGATGCGCCTCCAGGAGAGTCTGATTCGTCGGATGCTGACATGACCGAGCCTGCCGCCCGTGCGCCGCACCTCGACTGCGGCCCCTGCCTCGTCCGCGACTGGTTGATGGACGACCGGGCCGCGCTGCCGGCCATCGCGAACAACCGGGCTGTCTGGCGCAACCTCGCGCATCTCTTCCCGCATCCCTATGACGACGCCGATGCCGAAGCGTGGCTGAATGCCGTATGCGCCGCGCGCAGCCCCACGCAATGGGCCATCGAGGTGGGTGGGCGGCTGGCCGGCGGCATCGGCATCGATCCGGGCCTGGGCATCTTCGCGCGATCCGCCCAGATTGGTTACTGGCTCGGCGAGGCCTACTGGGGCCGCGGCATCGCCACCGCGGCGCTGCGCACCGTCACCGCGCACATCATGCCGAGGCTCGATCTCGTTCGGCTCGAGGCCCGCGTGTTCGCATGGAACGCCGCGTCGATGCGCGTTCTCGAGAAATGCGGCTACGAGCGCGAGGGGCTGCTCCGGCGCAGCGTGTTCAAGGACGGCGAGGTCATCGACTCCGTGCTCTACGCGCGGGTGGTGTGATGCCCGGATGCGCGGCACTCAGGTCGCCTTCTCGACCCTGGGCGTCAGCACCTTCAGCGCGATCGCCCCGGCAACCACACCCCAGAACGCCGAGCCGATGCCCGCGAGGCTCATCCCCGAGGCCGTCACCAGAAACGTGATGAGCGCCGGTTCGCGTTCGCGCTCGTTGGCGACGGCGACCGCGAGGCCGTTCCCGATCGTCCCGATCAACGCGAGGCCGGCGATGCCCAGCACCAGTTCCTTGGGGAATGCGGCGAAGAGCGCCCCCACCGTCGCCCCGAAGATTCCGATCAGGATGTAGAAGATGCCGGCCGCCACCGACGCCACGTAGCGACGCGAGGGGTCCTCGTGGGCCTCGCGCCCCATGCAGATGGCCGCGGTGATGGCGGCGAGGTTCAGCGCGAAGGCGCCGAACGGGGCGAGGATCACGTTGGTCACCCCGATCCACCCGATCACCGGCGAGAGCGGCACCGCGAAGCCCGACGCCCGGATCACCGCGCTGCCGGGAACGTTCTGAGAAGCCATCGTGACCACGAAGAGCGGAAGGGCGATGCCGACCAGCGCGCTCAGCGAGAACGCCGGCATCACGAACTCGGGCACGGCGGGGGCGAGGGTGATGTCGGTCACGTGGAGCAAGCCCTTCGCGCCGGCGACCACGATGCCCGCGAGCAGCGCCCCCGGCACCGCGTAGCGCGGCTTCAGGCGTCGGCAGGCAAGGTAGACCGCGAACATCGTGACGGCCAGCGTGAACTGCGTCTTCATCGCGATGAAGATCTCGAACCCGAAGCGCACGAGCACGCCGGCGAGCAGGCCCGACGCGATCGAGAGCGGGATCCGTCCGATCGCCCGCTCGAACGCGCCCGAGAACCCCGCGACAGTGATGAGCACGGCGCAGACGATGAAGGCGCCGGTCGTCTCTGCCAGTGGCACACCGGCGGCGCTGACGATGAGCATCGCGGCGCCCGGCGTGGACCACGCGGTCACCACCGGCATGCGGTAGCGCAGCGACAGCAGCAGGCAGGTGAGTCCCATGCCGAGGCCCAGCGCCCACATCCACGAGCCGATCTGACCCGGTGTGGCGCCTGCGGAGCGGGCGGCCTCGAACACGAGAGCCCCGGAACTCGTGAACCCGACCAGCACGGTGACGAAGCCGGCCACGACGGCCGAGAGCGAGACATCCCTGGGGAAGGACATGGAGGATCCGTGGGTGACGTGGAGCGGACTCGCGGCAGTTGGCGAGTCCGCGGCGAGTATGCGACAGGTGGCCGCCGCCACGCATCGGGAACATGGCGGCATCGCGCGCCGTCGATGGGGTCATGCGCGGACCGGCGAGGTCCGGCCGCTATAATCGACCTTCATTCCGCTGCCCCGTCCGCATGTTCATCCATCCCCAGTTCGACCCCATCGCCATCAAGCTGGGCCCCGTGGCCGTGCGCTGGTACGGCCTCATGTACCTCATCGGCTTCGTGGCGGCGCTCTTCCTGGGCCGCCACCGGGTCCGCACGCGGCCCGATCTCGGCTGGTCCTACAAGGACATGGACGACATCCTGTTCTTCAGCGTGATCGGCGTGGTCCTCGGCGGGCGCTTCGGGTACGTCTTCTTCTACAAGTTCGCCGAGTACGCGGAGGATCCCATCCGGATGCTCTACGTGTGGGAAGGCGGCATGTCCTTCCACGGGGGCTTCCTCGGCGTGATCATCGCGATGGCCTTCTTCGCCTGGCGACGCCACAAGCACTGGCTCGCGGTGACCGACTTCATCGCCCCGCTCGTCCCCACGGGTCTCGGCTTCGGCCGGCTCGGCAACTTCATCAACGGCGAGCTGTGGGGCCGCGCCACCGACGTCTCCTGGGCCGTGGTCTTCCCGACCGTGGACGAGCTCCCCCGGCATCCGTCCCAGCTCTACGAGTTCGCCCTCGAAGGTGTCGTGCTGTTCCTCCTGCTCTGGATCTATTCAGGCAAGCGGCGCCCGTTGGGGGCCGTGTCCGGGCTCTTCCTCGTCGGCTACGGCACATTGCGATTCCTGGTCGAGTACACGCGCGAGCCCGACAGCTTCCTCGGGATCCTGGCCATGGGCTTCAGCATGGGCCAATGGCTGTCGCTGCCGATGATCGTGGCAGGCGTGGTGATGATGATCTGGTCGCACCGTCGCGCGCCGACGCTGTTCGGCGCGCGATAGTCCCGGTAGGAGGGGCGCCTGCGTGGCGTACCACCAAGCGGGATCGAAGCGACGGTTCCTGTAGGAGGGGCCCATGGCCCCGAAAGCGGTCGATGCGAGGGAACGCCTCGACCGGAACCATCGCTTTCGCGGGCATGGCCCGCTCCTACAGTTCGTTGCCCATTCGAGGTCCGTGGTGTGCACACCATGCGCAGCGGGTGTGGCCCTGGTAGGAGGGGCCCGTGGCCCCGAAAGCGGTCGATGCGAGGGAACGCCTCGACCGGAACCATGCCCATTCGAGGTCCGTGGTGTGCACACCATGCGCAGCGGGTGTGGCCCTGGTAGGAGGGGCCCGTGGCCCCGAAAGCGGTCGATGCGAGGGAATGCCTCGACCGGAACCATCGCTTTCGCGGGCATGGCCCGCTCCTACAGTTCGTTGCCCATTCGAGGTCCGTGGTGCATCCGCGGGGGGATATACAAGGGGCCCTCCCCTTGTTGGTACGCCGCGCGGAAACCGCCCCGGGCCGACAGGCCCGGGAGAGGTTTCCATGCGATCGGAATGCGTAGAGCCTAAAGCCGCGCCATCACGGGGCCGATAACGTTGTCATGCGCCGCCGACCGGCCGGTCGGACTGCGCGGACACCGGGAGACCCCTGAAGTGACCGACCGCCCTGACCTCCAGCAGGTCACGCTCGTGTGCATCGACTGCGTCAACGTGCCGCTCGCCGTCCAGGCGATGCAGCGTTCGCTGGCCGCCTGCCGATTCGCCCGTGCTGTCCTCTTCACCTCCCAGGAATTCGTCCCGGCGCCCGAGGGCATCGAGGTGATCCGGATCCCGCAGATCCGCAGCAAGCGCGAATACTCCATCTTCCTGGTGAAACAGCTCCCCGATCATGTGGCGACCAGCCATGCGCTGGTGATGCAATGGGACGGCTACGTCACCCGTCCCGAGATGTGGGACCCGGCGTTCCTCGACGCGGACTACATCGGCGCGCCCTGGCCGGCGGATCTCAGCCCGTATCCGGTGGGCAATGGCGGCTTCTCGCTGCGTTCGAAGAAGCTGATGCAGGTGCTGCAGGATCCGTCGTTCCCCGAGGACGCCATCGTCCACGAGGACCAGGCCATCTGCGTGCACTTCCGTCCGCGACTCGAAGCGGAGTTCGGCATCCGGTTCGCGGCGCTGGACGTGGCCTCGCGCTTCGCCCACGAGACGGTCAACGCCGGCCGCGCGACGTTCGGATTCCACGGCCCCCAGAATCTCTGGATGTACTGGAACGCCCAGGACATCGAGCTCTTCCTGCGGACCGTGTCCCGGCCGGTGTTGAAATCGCCCGAGGTGACGTGGCTCGCCCGCCATCTCCTCACTGCGGATCGTGCGCAGGAAGCGGCGCGCGTCGCTGCCGCGTCGCTCGTCGAGCGCCCGGACAACAGCGAGGTGCTCGACATCGTCGCCAGCATCCGCGACCGGCTGAAGCTGCACGACTACAAGGCCCGGTCCGAGCAGCGGTTCTTCCTCGGCCTGATGAAGCGGCATCTCCCCGACTACTTCCGCAACCGCCAGGTGCTGGAGATCGGTCGGCTCGGGGCTGCTGCAGCCACGCAGGAATGGTTCGACCAGTGCCGCATCGCCCTGCCGAACGCGCAGTCGATCCAGGACGGCCGCCCGGCCGAGCCCGCCGAGGTGTATCCGGCAGGCAGCGAGAGCTACGACACGATCGTGAGTTGCGAGACGCTGGAGCATCTGCCCTCGTGGCGCGATGCGTTCACGAATGCGGTGCGCATGCTGAAGGCCGACGGCCTCATGGTCGTGGGCTGCGCGGGCTACGGTCGGCGGCAGCACGAGACCCGCCGGTATCCGCCGGCCGGCGGCGAGGACTACTACCGCAATCTCGCGCCCGAGGACTTCGCGGGCATCGACCTCGACAGCCGCTTCGGCTTCTGGACGTTCGTCGAGGACCACATCGTCCACGACCTCTACTTCGTCGGCATCGGCCGCAATGCGAAGCCGGAGCACGTCGAGATGCTTCGCCGGCTGATGGCGGACCAGGCGTTCCTGCAGCGCCGCCGGCACGTCTTCGGGATCCACTGACATGAGCACGGCCGAGGTCGCCGGCGATCCGCTCGCCGCAGCATTCGAGGCGTACCGCCGCGGCGATGCTGCGGGCTGCGTGCGGACCCTCGACGACTCGCGACCCCAGTGGGCGAAGCGGCCCGACGGCTGGCTGGTGCGCGGCGTCGCAGCGCGGGCGCTCGGCAAGCTCACCGAGGCGGAGTCGTCCTACCGCCAGGCCATTGCCCTCCTGCCTGAGTATCCGGAGGCGTGGCAGAACCTCGGCAACCTCTACGCGGCGGTGGGCCGGAACGATGTGGCGCTGGAGGCCTACAGCCATGCGCTGAAGGGCCCGGCCCGGCCGGCCGCGGACCGCGCGGCACTGCTCGTCACGATGTCGGGTGTCGCGTTCAACGCGGGCCGCATCGACGTCGCCCTCGCCGCCGTCGACGAGGCCATCGCGCTCGCGCCCGATTCCGGCAGCGCGTACAACCAGTGCGGCAAGCTGCTGTGGGAGATGGGCCACACCGAGGCGGCGATCTCCGCCTTCCAGAAGTCGCTGGCATCCGACCCCGACAACCCGCTGCTCGCCACCAATCTGCTGCTCGTCAGCCAGTTCTCCGAAATGGTGTCCGAGGGCGATCTCTCCGAACTCGCGCGCCGGGCCGGACAGCGCATCGCCGCACGCGTCCCGGAAGCCCTCGCGGCCGGCTTCGTGCCCGCGCTGCCCGGGCCCGGCGAGCGCATCCGCATCGCGTACCTGTCGTCCGACTTCCGTGTGAGCGCGCCGGGCTTCTTCATCCGCGGCATTCTCGCGGGGCACGACCGCTCCCGCTTCGAGGTGTGGGCGTTGTCGACCTCTGGCGGCAATGGGGACGGCGTCACCGTCACGATGCGGCCGCACGTGGATGCGTGGCACGACGTCTCGGCGCTCGGCATCGACGCGCTCGTCAAGTTTCTCCGCGAATCGCGCATCCACGTGCTCGTGGATCTCAACGGCTACACCGGCGGCCATCGCCTCGCCGCGTTCGCTGCACGCTGCGCGCCGGTGCAGGTGTCGTGGCTGGGTTACGAGGGGCCGACACGGCTCCCGAACATGGACGCCGTCTTCACCGATCCGCACACGGCGCCGCCCGGCATCGACGATTGCTACACCGAGCGCGTGGTGCGCCTGCCCTTCGATTTCGCGTGCTACGTGGCACCCGACTACGCGCCTGCCGTGGCGCCGACGCCCGCGTTGCGCAACGGCTACGTGACGTTCGGCTGCTTCAACAAGCTCGCGAAGCTCGGCCCGACGACGCTCGCGGCATGGTCTGACCTGCTGCATCGCGTCCCCGACGCGCGGCTCCTCATCAAGTGGCGGCACGCGACCCACGGGTTCGCACGCGACCGCATCCTGAGCGAGTTCGCCCGTCGCGACATCGCACCGGAGCGGGTGATCTTCCGGGACGCCTCGCCGCACGAGGCGATGCTCGCCGAGTACGCGGACATCGACATCGCCCTCGACCCGATGCCGTTCTCGGGCGGTGCGACGACTTGTGACGCGCTCTGGATGGGCGTGCCGGTGGTCACGCTGCGCGGCACCCGTTTCGCATCGAACCACACCACCGCGCATCTCCACGCCGCGGGGCTGCCGGAACTCGTGGGGCACGACACCGAGGCCTACGTCGACATCGCGGCGCGCCTCGCCGGGGACATCCCCGCACTCGACCGCCTGCGGCACAGCCTGCGCGACCAGCTCCGCGTCTCGCCGCTGTGCTCGCCCGCGCTCTTCATGCGCGCGGCGGAACGGCATTTCGAGACGTTGATCGCGGAGCGCGCCGCGGGCTGAGCGGCGCGGGTCAGTCCTACACTCGCCGCCCCCGCAGCCATTCCGCGAACTCGTCCGCCGGCAACGGATGGCAGACGTAGTAGCCCTGTGCGTCCTCGCAGCCGGTGTGCCGCAGCAGCGCGAGCTGCTCGGTGGTCTCGACGCCTTCGGCGACCACGCGCAGGCCCAGCGTGTGGCCGAGGCCGACGACGGCGCGGACGATCGCGAGGCTGCTGCTGCGCTCCGACAGCGCTGAGATGAAGCTGCGGTCGATCTTCAGACGGTCGATGGGCAGGTGCTGCAGCAGGCTGAGCGACGAGAAGCCGGTGCCGAAGTCGTCGATCGCGAGCTGCACGCCGAGCTGGCGCAGCGCGAGCAGCAGCGGGCGGCTGCGGTCCACGGCCTGCAGGGCGCTTTCGGTGATCTCGAGTTCGAGCCCACCGTTCGGCATGCCGTGGCGCGCGATCACGTCGCGCACCACGGTCTCCAGGCCATCGCGCACGAACTGGCGCGTCGACACGTTCACCGCCAGCCGGAACGGATGCAGGCCCTGGGCGTCCCATTCGCGGGCCTGGCGCACGGCGGCGTCGAGCACCCACGCGCCGATCTGGTCGATGAGCGAACTCTGTTCGGCCACCGGGATGAAGCGCGCCGGCGAGATCATCCCGTGCACCGGGTGACGCCAGCGCAGCAGCACCTCGGCGCCGACGACGCGGCCCGTGCCGAGCTCCACCACCGGCTGGAAGTGCAGGGCGAGTTGCGACGAGGCCAGCGCCACGCGCAGGCCCTGGTCGATCGCGAGGCGCTCGCTGGCGCGCTCGGACATGTCCTCGGCGTAGAAGGCCACGCCGTTCCGGCCCTCGCCCTTCGCGTGGTACATGGCGCTGTCGGCCGCCTTCAGCAGCGACTGCGAGTCCTCGCCGTCGGTCGGGAAGAATGCGACGCCGATGCTGGCGGTGATCGTCACGGTCTCGCTGCCGAGGTTCATCGGGCGGGCCACGGACTCCAGAAGCTTGTGCCCGAGCAGTGCCACCGAGGCGGCGTCGTCCGCGCGGCCCACGACGACGGTGAACTCGTCGCCGCCCAGCCGCGCGACCGTGTCCGCCAGGCGCAAGTCCTCGCGAAGCCGTTGCGCGACGGTGCGCAGCAGCGCGTCACCGACGTCGTGCCCGAGCGTGTCGTTGATGACCTTGAAGTTGTCGAGATCGATGAAGAGCAGCGCGAAGCAGCCCCCATCGCGCTGCGTCCTCGCGATCTCCTGCTGCATGCGGTCCTGCAGAAGGATGCGGTTCGGCAGTCCGGTGAGCGGGTCGTGGTGGGCGAGGTATTCGAGTTGTGCCTCCACCGCCCGGATGGCGCTGACGTCGGTGAGCGTGAAGACGAAATGTCCGGGTGCGCCGGCACCGTCCAGCACCACCGAGAGGTGCGCCCAGGCCACGAACCGCGTGCCGTCCGCCCGGCGGCAGAGCACCTCGGCCTGCCACGCGCCGCGGGGCCGATGGACGAGGCCCGCGTAGAAGCTCGCGCCATGCGGCTCCGCGAACACCAGTGCGTCGGCGTCGGCACCGTTCAGGTCCGCTTGCTCGTAACCCGTCAACTCCAGGAATGCCGGGTTCGTCGAGACCACGCGCCGCGCCGCGTCGGTGATCACGATGCCTTCGTCCGTGTTGTCGAAGACCACCTTGGCCTGCCGGAGGCGCGACTCGATCTGGCGGCGCTCGGTGATGTCCTTCACGACCCCCACGACGGTGCCCGACTGCTGGGGAAACACCTTGGCGTGGACCTCGATCCAGCCCTCACTGCTGTCGGTGCGGATGCATCGGTGGATCCCGGAGGTGCTCGCGCCATCGAACAGGGTGCGGCGGATTGCGTCGCGCTCCGTGCTGGCGAACCGGTCGATGAAGCGTTCCACGGAGTCGGTCACCGCTTCCGGCATCTGTCCGAAGATGCCGTCGATCGCGCCGCCCGTGGTGAACTCGCCGGTGTCCGGTTGCCATTCCCAGACGCCGAGCGACGCCGCATCCATGGCGAGACGCAACCGTCGCTCGCTCGACTCGACGGCCAGCTCCGCTTCGCGGCGCGTCGCCGCGATCTGCAGGGTCGCCACCAGCTCGCGCGTGTTGCAGGGCTTCACGAGATAGCCGAACGGCAGGCTCTCCCGGGCCCGCGCGATGATCTCGTTCTCGGCGTACGCGGTGAGAAACACCACCGGGATCCGCAGCGTGGCCTGGATCTCCCGGGCGGCCGAGATGCCGTCGCGCTCGCCGTCCAGATGGATGTCCATGAGGATCACGTCCGGCCGGCAGCTCGACGCGAGCGCGACGGCGCCATCCGCCGTCGCCGTCGTGCCGACGACCGGGAAGCCGTTGGCCTCCAGGCGCGCCTCGAGATCCAGGGCGAGGATGCGCTCGTCCTCGACGATGAGGATGCGCGGCATGGTCATGACGACGCAGCCTCGCGTTCGGGCGGCAGCGCGATGGTGATCGATGTACCCGGACCCGGGCCGATCTCGAGCGTGCCGTGCAACTGCTCGACCAGCACGGGGACCAGGCGGTAGCCGAGCGACCGGATGCCGGAGAGCCGGAAATCGTCCGGCAGTCCGACGCCGTTGTCCGCGACGACGATGGTGAGACCGCCGTCCCGCCAACCGAGCGTGATGTCGATGCGACCCGCACGCCCCGCGGGGAAGGCGTGCTTGAACGCGTTGGCCACCAGCTCGGTGACGATGAGGCCGCACGGCACCGCGCGATGCAGATCGAGCGCCGCGGGCACGCCGTCGTCGGTGAGCGTGAGGACGATGTCGCTTCGCGCGTCGCCGTGCAGCTCGCGCAGCAGGTTCGCCAGGCGCTGCAGGTAGTCGCCGAGCTGCACGCGGCGGTAGTCCTTGCTCTCGTAGAGAAGCTGGTGGATGAGCCCCATCGCGCGCAGCCGGCCCTGACTCGTTCCAAGGGCCGAACGCACCTCCGCGGGGGCATGCATCGCCTGGAGGCTCAGCAGGCTCGACACCACCTGCAGATTGTTCTTCACGCGGTGATGCACCTCGTTCAGCAGCACCGTCTTCTCGCCGAGTGCGGCCTCCAACTGTGCCTGCGCCGCGTGTCGCGCCGACACATCGAGGATGGCAGAGAGGACCCACGCGCCGCTGTCGGTCACCACCGGGTTGAGGCCGATCTCCACCGGGAACGCCGTGCCATCGCGGCGGATCGCATGCAG
The DNA here is from genome assembly GCA_001464895.1 of Betaproteobacteria bacterium Ga0077532. Lineage (GTDB taxonomy): Bacteria > Pseudomonadota > Gammaproteobacteria > Burkholderiales. Next base: position 18,282 of record LNEE01000062.1, on the reverse strand, counting down.
CTCGCGACCCAGACCCATCGCGCGGCGGGTGGCACCGGCCTGGAACGCGATGCGGTCGTCGACGTGCCGGTCGCGGGCGGCGGCGGGCACCAACGCCTCGACGGCCTGCCCGAGGATCTCTTCCCGCGTGTATCCGAACATCTGCGTCGCGGCCTCGTTGGCGAGCACGATGCGGCCGTCGCCGTCGACCATCAGCAGTCCGCTGGGTGCCAGTTCGACCACTTCCCGGAACAGAGCCTCCGAGTGCCGGCGGGCCTGCTCCGCGGCGCGGCGCTCGCTGATGTCCTCGACCACCGCGATGAAGTGGGTGGGTTCACCGCCGGCGTCCCGCACGATCGTGCCGGTGAGGCGGATCCACACCGGCGTGCCGTCCTTCCGAACGTAGCGCTTGTCGAGCGTGTACCCGGTGGTCTCGCCGGCGAGGAGGCGTCGCATCTCGTGCACGTCGGTGTCGAGATCGTCGGGATGGGTGATGTCCTGGAAGGTCAGCGCCCGCAGTTCTTCGCGCGTATAGCCGACGATCGCCAGCATCCTGCGGTTCACCTCGATCCAGCGCCCGTCGAGCCCCACCTCGGCGATGCCCACCGGCGCCTCGTCGAGCAGCGCGCGGTGGCGCGCCTCGCTGGCGCGAAGGGCGGCATCCGCCGCCTTCCGGGCGCTGATGTCGATGGCAGAGGGGACCAGATGCGTGATGCGGCCGGCGGCGTCGCGCATCGGTGCCAGCATGAAGTCGATGGTGATTCTGGCGTCGTCCGCGAGGCGGACCGTGACGTCGTACCGACTCGACTCTCCGGCGGCAGCCCGGGCGATGGCGACGCGGAGCTGATCCTGCACTGCAGGATCGTGGCTCCACCAGTGGCAGTCCCAGAACTTCCGCCCGAGGACATCGTCGAGAGTCAGGCCCGCCGCATCGAGCGGCGCACGGTTGGCATCGAGCACCGTTCCGTCGGGGGCGAGGACGCCGACGAACGCGAACAGATGGTCGAGGACGCGATGCTGGAAATCCTCGTCGCGCAGGAAGGCACGCGCCGAGGCGGAATGAAGGCTGTTGGGTGTCACTGAGATTCTCCCGACCACGCCGGGCCAGTCGATGGCGGGTGGTCTCGTCACGCGGCGGTGACGGGGGCCGGCGGGACGCGCGGGGGAGGGCGCGCTGCACTCATCCGAAATTGCATCGTCGCGCGGGAAAATGCAAGCCGCGCAGCGCAGACGGGACGCTATTTCGCCGGTGTGCCCGTTGGCTCGCGGAAGGCGGTGCGCATCGAATCGATGAGCGGCTCGAGGAGGTAGTCGAGAATCGTGCGCGCCGGGGTGCGGAGATACACGATCGTCTGCATGCCGGGCTTCAGCGGCTCCACGACCCCGGGCGAGGCCGGCTTGTCGACCTTCAGCCGGACGATGTAGGCCGTCTTCTCCTCGCTCACGCGGATCGCGTCGGCCGAGACGTAGTCGACCACGGCCTTCAGCATCGGCATCGTGCGGCGGTTCCATCCCGTCACCTGGATGTCGGCGGTGGTGCCGACGTGCACGTAGCGGATGTCCTTGGGCTCCACCGGCGCCTCGATGAACATCGATTCGTCCGTGGGAACCAGCTCCATGACGGTCTGCAGCGGGCCCACGGCGGTGCCGACGGACAGTGCGCGCAGGTTGATGACGGTCCCGGCAATGGGCGCCGTGATGCTGTCGCGCTGCACTTCGGACTGCTGCGCGGACACGCTCTGCTCCAGCTGGTGCAGTCGTTCGTCGCTCGCTTTCAACTCCTGCGCGACGCTCTCCTGGAAGCGGTTGCGTAGCTCGGCGACCCGGCGCGAGAGATCGGCGAGGCGCTGGTCGGCGCGCAGCCTGTCGCCCTCCAGGGCGCCGAGGCCGGATTCCTCCGCCACGTGCGCGCGCTTCAGTTCCAGCACGCGTTGCCGCGACACGAAGCCCTGCGCAACGAGATCCTCGTTCGCCGCCAGAGTCTGACCGGCCAGGTCGACGGCCTCCCGCTGCATGGCGGCGCGGTCGTCCAGCTGCACCAGTTCCTTGCGAATGAGGGACTGCTCGTAGCGCATCGCGCTCTCGGCCTGCTGGAGGGCGTCCCGCCGGTTGCGGTACACGGTCTCCTCCTGCTGCATGATCGCCACGACCTCGGGGTCGGTCAGCCGCGAGAGCACCTGCGCCGGAAAGATCACCCGGGGGGCGAACATCTGCTCGGAGCGCAGGCGGGCGTTGCGCGCCACCTCCGAGATGTGCTGGTAGCGGGACGACTGGAAGCCCGCGAGTCGCGTGGGTTCCGAGATCTCGAAGAGCGCCTGGCCGGCCTTCACGGGGGCGCCGTCCTTCACGTGCATCGCGCTCACCACGCCGCCTTTCGGATGCTGGATGGGCATGCGTTCGTTCAGCACCTTCACCACGCCATTCCCCACGATGGCACCTTCCAGCGGTGCGAGCGAGATCCACGAGACGCCGCCGAACACGAACACCACGATGAGGCCGAAGCCGAATCGCAGGATCGGTTTCGGATCGTCGGGCAGTTCGCCCGACTGGCCGATCCGGAAGAGCTTGTGGAAGGCGTTCTTCACCGTGCTCAGGCAGCGCGGACGACGGGCGGTGCGACGGCCGGCGCCGGCGCGGGGCCACCGCCGGCGTACTGGCCCAGGATCTCATTGCGCGGTGCGAAGCGCTCGACCATGCCGTCGCGCAGGACGAGGATGCGGTCCACGTTCGCCAGCACGGACGGGCGGTGCGCGACGACGAAGGTCGTGACGCCGCGCGCCTTCAGCTCCGTCATCACCGTCTGGAGCATCGCCTCGCCCTCGGCGTCGAGGTTGGAGTTGGGTTCGTCCAGCACCACGAGTCGCGGATCGCCGAAGAGGGCACGCGCGAGCGCGATGCGTTGCTTCTGCCCGCCGGAGAGGCCGCTGTTGCCGTCCGACACCTTGGTCATGTAGCCGCGCGGCAGACGGACGATCAGGTCGTGCACGCCCGCCTGCGTGGCGGCCTTCACGACCTCCTTCGCGTCCACCTTGCCCATGCGGGCGATGTTCTCGGCGATCGTGCCGGAGAAGAGTTCGATGGTCTGCGGCAGATACGCGATGTGCTTGCCCAGGGCGTCGCGCGACCAGTGATCCAGCTCGGCGCCGTCGAAACGGACGGAGCCCGCCGTGGGCGTCCAGAGGCCCACGAGCAGCCGAGCCAGCGTGGACTTGCCCGAGCCCGAAGGCCCGATGATTCCGATGGACTCGCCGGCCCTCACTTCGAAGTTGAGCCCGCGCAGGATGGGCTGCTGCAGGCCGGGGACCACGAAGACCAGACGCTCCACCGCCACGTTGCCCTTGGGGGGCTCCAGCTCCATCTGCTCCTCCAGCATCCGGGGCGGGAGGGACGCGATGAAGTCGTCGAGCCGGCGGTAGGCCGCGCGGGCCTCTGAGAGCTGCGTCCAGGAAGAGAGGATCATCTCGACCGGCACCAGGGCACGCGAGGCAATGAACGTCGCCGCCATCATCACGCCCGGCGACGTGTTCTGTTCGAGGATGAGCCACGCGCCGGCACAGAGCATCATGATCTGCACCACCTGGCGGACGAGACGCGTGAGGCTGACGGTGGAGCCCACGACGTTGGCCGTCACCGCCTGATGGGACAGAGAGAGATCGTTCAGGCTGGCCCAGCGATCCCGGACGTTGGGCAGCATGCCGAGCGTCAGCACGCTCTCCGCGTTGCGCGACACCGTGTCGACGAAGCGGGACGACGTCGCCATCTCCTTGTGCATCGTGCCCATCGCATCGCGCGAGAGCGACTCGTTGACGAGGCCCACCAGGATCAGGATGCCCACCCCGCCCAGCGCGAAGTACCCGAGCGTGGACGAGAAGATGAAGATGATGATGAGGTAGATCGGCAGCCAGGGCGCGTCGAAGAGCGCGAAGACGCCGCTGCCGGTGATGTAGTTGCGGAACGTGTGAAGGTCGCGCATGCCTTCCGGGTATGCGGCGACCTCGGGTCGGCCCCCCTGCGTGACCAGTGCATCGAAGATCACCGGTGCTACGTTCTTGTCGATCCAGATGGTGATCACGACCAGCAGCCGGGATCGCAGGATCTCCAGCATCATGATGAGCAGCAGGGTGCCCGCCACGCCGATCGTCAGGTAGAAGAGCGTCGCCTCGCTGCGCGAGGTCATGACGCGATCGAACACCGCCATCCAGTAGAACGACGGTCCCAGCTGCAGCAGATTGACGAAGAAGCTGAAGATGGCCACCGCATAGAACAGCCGGCGTTGTTTCCACAGCAGCTCGCGCATGGTTCGGGTCTCGTTGTTTTCAGTGATCCGCGCCAGGCAGGGCGCGGTAGCCCCGGCGCGTCAGCGTCACGCGGATCTTCTCCACGGCACGCGGCGTACGGGAGAGGTTATCGACATCGGCGCCCTGCGCCTTGAGGTCCGATCCCAATGGCGTAAGTTCGAGTTGCAGATCGGTGAGTTCCAGTGCGGCGTCCCCCCAGCCGAGACTCGCGTGGGCGTCGCCGAAGACACCGAAGCTGCGGTCCGAGAATGCCCGGCGGGTACGCGGGTCACCCCAGGCCTCGCCCGAGAGTTCGTGCGGCACGCGGATCGAGAGCTTCCCGCCGAATCGCAGCAGGCGCGCGCAGTCGCGCATGAAGCTCTCGAAGTCATCGGTGCGCATGGGCCAGTCGCCGGCGTCGATCACGTCGAAGCTCTCCGCCTCGAGGGCCACCCGACCGTAGCGCAGGGTGTCGCGCGTGCGGCCGAGCGGCAGGGGGCCGTCGGCGCGCAGCACGATGTCCGCCGCCGGGTTGGCCTCGTCCACGCAGAGCCAGCCCTCGAGCGGCGTGTTGAATCCGCCCAGCTTCAACTGGGGCGGCGGCGCGGGCAGCTGTACCGCTTCCCGTGCGTTCACGATGCGTTCGAGATGCGGCGCCAGCACGGTCGCCATCGGCCGGCGCGTCACCCAGCGATAGCCGGCGTAGGCGAGTTGCGCACGCTCCGCGGGGCGGCTCACGAGATCCACGCAGGCGTCCACCAGCCCCTCGTAGCGGGCCAGCCGCACGGCCGTCTCGATGCCGGGTTCGATCGTGGTGTCCGGTCCGCACTCCGCCACCACGGCCTTGTGGTTGGCGAGCAGATAGCCGATGCGTACGGTTTCGAGAGTCTGCGCGGGGTGGAGGTGCATCGAGAGCACCACCTTCGCGCGCGCGATCGCCGCGTCGCGCTCGCGGCCATAGATGCCGAACAGGTGGGTCACCCGCAGTCCGCGCTCGCGGAGCGCGTCGATGATGTGCTGGCGTCGTTGGTTGCCGGACCCGTAGAAGAGGACGTCGATGGCTTCCTCCATCGCCATCGTGATGCGCGACAGCTCGGGCACGAAGCCGAGCGGCACGTGCAGGACGGGCCGGGCCACGCCCAGCGACGCGAACGTCTTCACGTTCCGTTCGCTGTAGTCCCACGTCTCGCACTGGGTCACCAGATGCTTCAGGCCCTCGTGCCACCAGCGCGAATCGGGGTCGATCTGCTCGAGGTTGTAGATGATCGAGTCGGGGGGGATGCTGACCGCCGCGGCCGGTGTGACGAGGTTGGCGCCGAGCACGATGTGCACTGCGCCGGCCATGAACCGGTTGTAGTCCACGGCAACGGGATACCCGTGGCTGCGGATGGCGTGATATAGCGTCTCCGCCACCTCGTGGAACGCCGCCGCGTGCCGGTACCCCGGCGGCGAGATGATGACGATCCGGAAGGAAGTCACGCGGCGGCTCCCGCTCCCGGACGACCCAGCACGAAGAGGAATTGCAACGTGGCGAGTTCCGTCGCGGTCTGCTGGTCGACGTCGTGCAGCGAGAACCACTTGTCCATGAGCGTGACCGGCGCCTTGAACTGGCCTTCCAGCGTCACGCGTGGATCGCGCACCGAGACGATCTTCTCCACCTGGTAGCCCGTCTCCGCGAACATGCGCTGGCACTCCCGCAGCGTGAAGAACCGGATGTGCGTGACGTCGAGCAGGCCTGCGCTCTGGTACGTCCAGCGGCCCTGGATGAGTTCGGAGATGAGCCAGTAGTTGCGGGCGTTCGGGATGCTCGCGTACACCTTGCCGCCGGGGGCGAGATGCCGCCCCAGCTTCACGAGGTTCGCCCACGGGTCGTACAGGTGCTCGAGCACGTCGGCCAGCATCAGCGCGTCGAACTTCTCGGCGAAGGCCGGATGCGTGTCGGTGTCGAGCGCGAGCAGGTCCTCGCACAGCACCTCGTCGAGGCGGGTGCGCGCGATCGCGGCCGTGTCCGGGTTGATCTCGATGCCCGTGTAGTGGACGCCGGGAAAGCGCTGCTTGATCGCGGCGCCCATCGCGCCCTTGTGGCAGCCCAGTTCCAGGACGCGCTTCGGCGCGTCCGTCATGAGGGTCGTCAGCTCGGGGCGGGCGGAATCGGGGTAGTTGGTGGCGTCTCCCTTGTGCGACAGGAGTTCCCAGACGAAGTGGATGCGGTCCATGGTCGTTCCTCCGGCCCTTCAGGCCGCTGCCTTCTCGAAAATGCCCACGAGGCTCCAGTTCGGCACGCACACGTCCAACTTGCGTACCTGGAGTTCCCCCACCTGCTGCGCCAGCTGCGCGAGCGAGTCGCGCGTGAAGTGGCAGTAATGCGTGGGGTCGAGGGCGTAGGTGTCCACCTTGTCGTGATCGGGCACGACCACGCCGATGCGGCCACCGGGCCGCAGCACGCGCTTCCATTCGCGCAGCGTGCGCACCGGATCGTGGTAGTGCTCGAGGTTGTGGCGGGCGACGACGAAGTCGAGCGAGCCGTCCGCGAACATCGTGAGGTCGTCACCGCTCGTCACCACGTTCGCGACCGACATCCGGCCCGCCTCGCAGCCGACGCTGCCGGACGTGAAGGGCGGGGTGATATCCACGCCGATGCATTCCGGTGTCGTCTTGCTGCTGCCGCAGCCCACGTCGAGCCCGCGTCCGACGCACACGTCCTCGATCGCGCGGATCTCGGGGTGCAGGAACTGCGCGCAGTAGCCGGGGCGTTCGATGTGCGCAGCGACGACCTCGAGGAACTGCGCCGCGCGGGCCGTGCTGGTGTGGTGCGCGACGAGGCGCTGATGGCCGCGCTCCGCGATCTGCGCGACGAGGTCCGGGCGGTTCATGTAGAAGACCAGCTTCTCGTCGAACTCCTCCAGCGAGCGGAACGTCACGCAGTCGTGGCCGTCGGTGAAACCGTGCGGGATCACGATGTCGAGATCCTGCGTCATCAGCATCGCGCGGGCGGCGAGGATCTCCCAGAAGCGCGCCGTGTCGTAGCCCGCGCCGGCGACGCTCACCGAGATGCGGCTGCGGCGCAGGAGCTGGCGGTACAGCGGCGTTTCGGTCGCGGCGGACTTCGGTTGCGAGGCGCTGTAGGCGCGCTCGTTCGTGGTGCCCGACACGACCCCGGGCAGCTTCAGGTTCTGCAGCCGCTGATGGATCGAGTGGCGCCACGGATTCGTGTGCATGTTCGCGAGGAAGCTCACCGCGAGATCCTTGCCCACGACCTCGTCGGACAGATAGCGCTTCTCGGCGGCGAAGGGCAGCGGGAAGACGAACTGCTTCGCGGCGTCGTGGAACCGGCGGTTCAGTTCGCGCTTGAAGACGGCCTTGAAGCGGATGTTGTTCGTGACCCCGAAATCCTGCTGATCGCCGCCGTCGACGAACACCTTGCGCGGGTTCGCGATGTCCTGCACGAGGTGGCTGCGTACACCGGAGTTCGACCCGACGATCACGAGATCGGCGGTCTCGGCGAAGGCCCGCAGCGGCTCGTCGTCGAGTCGGCGGCCGTAGGGCGAGACCTGCGAGGTGACGACGTCGTGACCGAGGTCCACGAGCCCCTCCAGCAGGCTCGCGGCGAGGTAGTCGTACACGGCGGGATTGATGTAGACGATCTGCATGGTCGGGTTCTCCTGGGGGGCTTAGGGAAACTCTGATGTATTCGCACGGTCACGACGGCGCGCCCCAGGGCCGATGGCGCGAAGGTCCGGGCCGCCGTGTGCTCGACGCACATCAGGCCTGGCCGACAATGCCAGCGGCCCTGGGGCGTGCCGTCCCTCCGGGTGGCTGCCGCCCTGCGGCGCTGGCGGTGTTGCTCGGCTGGCCCGTATTCCCGATACGGGCTGCACCTCGCGCCTTGCCAGCACCGCAGGGCGGCAGCCACGTGATCCGCGCGAATACATCAGAGTCTCCCTAGGCCGCGACCTGGTTCTGGTGGGCGGGGGCAGGCAGTTGCATCGCACGTTCGAGCAGGCCGAGATCGGCGCGCATCGGACGAACAGTGGCGATGGCCCAGAGGTCGAATGCGGGGCCGGGGCGCACGGCCACGGTGCCGAAGCCGGCATCCACCAGCTTCCGGCCGAGGGTCTGGCGCGTGAAGCCGGTGCGATGGGCCATGTAGGTGCGACCGCGCTCGATCCACCAGTCGTGGCCGTACATGATGTCCAGCGCCGAGATCGGGGGGCCTTCGCCGCCGTTCATCCGCGTGCGCATCAGTACCGCGTCGGGATTGCCGTCCGCGATCACGCGCGCCACGGCCTGGAGGTCTGGCAGCGTGATGAGCAGGAAGCCTTCGGGCTTCAGCGCGCGGCGGAACTCGGCCAGCGCCTTTGGCACTTCGAACGCGAAGAGGTGTTCGAGATTGTGGGACGACCACACGGCGTCGCAGCTCGCATCGGGGACGGCGCTCATGTCGGTGAGCGAGGCCACCACATCGGGCGCGACGGACGGATCGATGTCGAGCCGCAGCTCGCGCCAGCCCGGCTCGCGGAAGACGGGGGCGAGCTTGTCGGGTTCGCGCGGGCCGCAGCCCACGTTGAGGACCACCTTCATCGGGGAGGACTCCTGGGGGTTCTTGTTCATGCGGTGACGGGGGTGCGGCGGACGGCGGCGGGTTGCGCGAGGCGGGTCAGCTCGGTGCCGAGCCGATCCACGCACTCGGCCCACGCGCCGGGGGACTTCTGACGGAACGCACGCAGCCCGGGGTACCAGAGGGTCGAGTCGCCCTGCATCCACCGCCAGTCGGCGGCGTAGTGCAGCAGCGCCCACGTCGGGCGCCCGATGGCGGCCGCGAGATGCGCGGTGGAGGTGTCCGAGCTGATCATCAGATCGAGCCCGGCCATGATGGCGGCGGAGTCCGCGAAGTCGTTGACCTCGGTGGCGATGTCGATCACGCGACCGGGCAGCGGGTTCGTCTCCAGGTCGCGGCGGCCGTCGCCCTGCTGGAGGATGTACCACTCGACGCCCGGGACATCGAAGAGCGGCAGCAGCGGCGCGAGACGCGGCGAGCGCACGCGGTCGCTGCGCACGTTGGGATTGCCGCCCCAGACGATTCCGACCCGCGGCGCCCGGCCCCGCGGCCCCATGCGCTGTGCCCAGCGGGCGGCGAGTTCCGGCGCCACGTCCAGGTAAGGCACCGTGGCCGGGAAGTCCGCGCGGCCGACGCCCAGGCGTGCCGGAACCGACAGCAGCGGCGCGTGCGTGTCGAAGGCGGGCAGTGCTTCGCCGGCGTCGTAGACCGCCTCGACGCCCGGCACGCGCGACGCGATTCCCTTCAATCCGGACTGCAGTTCGAGGATCACGCGCGCGCCCTGCTTCGCGAGCAGCGGCACGAAGCGCAGGAACTGCAGCGTGTCGCCGTAGCCCTGTTCCCAGTAAAGCAGGATGCGCTTGCCGGCGAGCGGCTCGCCGTTCCACGCCGGCTGCGGATAGACGCGCGGTGCCAGCTCGGGCTTCGCGAGGCGCCATTCGTACTCGCGGAAGCCCTCGGCGAACTCGCCGAGCGTGAAGAGCGCGGTGGCGAGGTTGTAGTGCGCGTTGGTCTCCTTCGGACGCGCCGCCAGGATGGTGCGGTAACAGTCCACCGACGCCGTCACGTGGCCGGCGCGTTGCAGCGCGACGCCCTTGTTGTAGTGCGTCTCGGGCGGTGTGTCCGGCAGCTGGAGCGCGCGCTCGTAGCAGGCAGCGGCTTCGTCGAACCGCTCCATGTCGTTCAGCGCATTGCCGAGATGTCCCCAGGCCTCGGCGAACTCCGGCTGCAGTGCAATGGCGCGGCGCGCGGTGGCTTCGGCGGCTGGGAGGTCCTGCAGCTCGCGGTGCACGTCGGACAGGAGGCTGAGGGCCTGGGCATGCGACGGCTGCTGCTTCACGACCTGGCCGTAGGCCTCCAGGGCCCCCGTCAGATCGCGTTCCGCGCGGAGCATGTTGCCGAGGTTGAACCACGCGTCGAGGTAGCCGGGCATCAGTTCGATGGACCGCCGGTAGGCGCGGGCGGCGGCTCGGGTGTCACCCAGGGCGCGCTCGGTGACGCCGAGCAGGCACCACGCATCGGGGCGCAGCGGCGATTCCATGAGCGACGCGCGGACCACCAGGCGGGCCAGGCGCTTCCGGCCGCGCTGGTAGAGCGCGAAGGCCTCCGGCAGCAACTCCGACGAGTCCGCATCCTGCGCGGTCGGCTGCGTCGTGACCGGAACCGCCGGCCGCTTCGGCGCGCGGAGCCGGAACGTTTCGCACAGGGCCTCCTGGACGCCGTCCACGACGCTGTCCCAGCGGGCGTACTCACGCTGCCGGAAGAGGCGCACGCCCGGATACCAGGGCGTGGAGTCCCCGAGACCCCAGCGCCAGTCGGACGCGTAGTGGAGCAGCACCCACGTGGGGCAGCCCAGGGCCGCAGCGAGATGGGCGGTGGACGTGTCGGAGCTGATCACGAGATCCAGTTCGCGCATCACGGCTGCGGTGTCCGCGAAATCGCGCACTTCCGGTGCCAGATCCCGCACGTGCGCCGGCAGCTTCATGCCTTCGAGATCGCGGCGGCCGTCACCCTGCTGGAGCAGTACCCACTCGATCCCCTTGATCGCGAAGAGCGGGAATATGGGTCCGAGACGCGGAGAGCGGAGTCGATCGTTCTTGACGTTCGGGTTGCCGGCCCACACGAGACCGATGCGCGGCTTCTTCGCAGGGCCCAGTGTGGCGCGCCACCGCGCCGTCGTGGCCTCGGGCGGATGGATGTAGGGCAGCGTGTTGGGGAGCGTGCGCTCGTCGATCCCGAGGATGTGGGGGATCGACAGCAGGGAGGTCCAGATGTCGAAGTCGGGGGGCGGAGCGGGCGCCTCGGTGACCTCGACGACGCCGTCGAGCAGCTCGACGAGCGACTTCAAACCCGGCTGCACTTCGAGGATCACCCGGCCGCCGAGCGCGACCACGAGCGGAATGAACCGCAGGAACTGCAGCACGTCGCCGTAGCCCTGTTCCCAGTGCAGGAAGATGCGCTTGCCGTGCAGCGGCTCGCCGGCCCATTGCGGCTGCGGATACTCGCGCGGCGGCGGCTGCTGGCGCTTGTGGCGCCATTCGTACTCCTCGAAGCCGGTGCGCAGTTCGCCCAGCATCAGCAGCGCGAGGGCCTTGTCCCAGTGCGTGTCGGGGTTGTCGGGTTCGAGATCCTCCGCCACCGCCAGCGCGGTGAGCTGCTGGTCGGGGCGACCCCACGCGGACAGCGCCGCCGCCAGGTTCGACAGCGCCTGACGGTTGCGCGGCGCAAGCTGTACGGCCTGGCGATACAGCGGGAGTGACGTCTCGATGTGATCCTGGTCCCGCAGCAGGTTCGCGTAGTTGCCGATCATGTCCGCGTAGTCGGGCTTCACGCCGAGCCCGCGCCGATAGGCGAATCCGGACAGCGCGCTGCGCTTCTGCCGGCGCAGCGCCACCGCGTAGAGGTTCCACGCGTCGGGCCGCTCGCAACCGGCCTCCAGGACAGACTCCACTGCGAGCGCGCCCTGTTCGCTGTCCTCGGCGTCCAGCTTGGCGATCGATGCCGCCAACGCACCTTCCTCAGTGCTGCGGCGTTGACGGGCGGTCGCACCCAGAGGTGCGATCTCGGTCAGGCGGGCCTCCCAGTCGCGGACGAAGCCGGTGGTGTCGAAGAGCGGTGCTGCGGACCGCACGGCGGTGAGCTTCTGGCGCAGGGCACCGAGTCGGGCGGGGTCGCGCGCCAGGGCGAGCGCCAGGTTCTCGTAGGCTGCGGCATCGGACACCAACAGGTCGGGCATGCCGACGGCGTGCAACTGGCTCGCGCCCACGCGGCGGGCGGCAGTCCTGCCCGACAGCGAGATCGCGGGCACGCCGACCCAGAGCGCGTCGCCCAGCGCCTGTTGGCTGTTGCAGACCCAGGTGTCGAGAAAGAGGTCGGCGAGGCGAAGGCGTCCGAGGTGCCGTGGCGCGTTTTCGTCCGGCGCGAAGACGAGCCGGGTCGGGTCGATGCCGGCAGCCTCCGCGGCCTCGCGAAGATGGCGGCGCGCGGCGGCGTGGCCTTCCGTCAGCCAGAGGACACTGCCCGGCACGGCCTGCAGGAGGCGCATCCAGGTACCGAACACCGACGGGTCGATCCCGCGATGGTCCCCGAAGCAGCAGAACACGAAGCCCTTCGCCGGCAGGCCCGATTCGGCGCGGGTGGGCGTGCCGACGTCGACCGGCCGCTCGTCGTCGTTCACGAGGAACGTGTGCGGCATGTACAGAAGCCGCTCGCTGAAGTGGGCCTGCTGGGAAGGCGGCACGACGTGGGCATCCACCAGCGCGTGGTCGATGAAGGCGGCACCCGTGCTGCCCGGACACGTCGTCCACGTGACCTGCACCGGTGCCGGGCAATGGGCCAGGATCCCGGGTCGGGCCAGCGGCGCATGGCCGTCGAGGTCCACGAGCACGTCGATCTCGTCGGCATGGATTCGCGCCGCCGCGGCGCGGTCGGACATCGCCGCCAGGTTCACGATCGCGATGCCCGCCGGAACGACATCCGCATGCGCCCGGTCCGTCTCGCCGATGCCATGGGCGTACGCGAAGGCCTCGAAGCGCGCACCATCGTGACGACGCAGCATGGCCAGGGCGCGCCGTGCCGAGGTGCCGTCGCCGAAGTTCGCTGCCAGATAGCCCACGCGGATGCGCTCGTGGGTCCCGCCCCAGGGATGTTCCTCGAACGGGGTGGCTTCGCGGGACACCTGCGCCGAGTGGCGGCGCGCGAGGGTGAGCAGCTGCGCATCGTCGATGTCGCCGGGATACGCGGTGAAGGGGAAGGGTGATGCCGTCCGGGTGCCGGGGGCGGGCACTGCCAGGGCGGGTGCCAGCAATGTCGCACCCAGGGACTCGACGGTATTCCAGTCGCAGAGCGACTGTCGCAGCGCGAAGGCCTGCACGTGGGCCACCGGATCGCTCGCGAAGTCGGGCGCTGCCGCTGTCAGGCAGTCCAGCGCTTCCTCATCACGGCCGGTGAGGTCCAGCGCCGTGCCGATCGCGACTTCCAGGCCGCGCTCGGTCAGGCCCAGGGCCCGGGCCTCCTGCAGCGGTCCGAGGGCCTCGGCGGGTTGCCGCGTGCGAAGCCGATTCAGACCGAGCTGGAACTTGACGACGGCATTGCCGGGTTGCAGCCGGTCGAGCCGTTCGTACAGCACCGCGAGGGCGCGGTGATCGCCTTCCTGCTCGAGCACCATTGCGCCCTCGATGAGGAACGCGATGTGGTCGAGTCCGCGGGGAAGCTCCGCGCGGAAGAGGCGTGAGGCGTCGGCCATGCGACCGGCATAGCGCAGCGCTCGCAGATGCAGGGCGACGAAGTCCACGTTGTCGGGCTGGAGTGCGGCAAGCGCTGCTGCGGCGCGCACGGCGCCATCGGCATCGCCCTGCGTCGGAGCCATGCGGACGATCTGGCGAAGGGCCGATTGATGCGAGGGTTGCCGCTGCACGGCGCCGCGGAAGGCATCGAGGGCGCGCGCCGGTTCGCCAGCGTCCACGAGGGCGTTGCCGAGGTTGAACCAGACGTCGGCATGTTCGGCGTGGGTGACCAGCGCCCGCTGGTGACTCGCGGCAGCCGCGGCAGGGTCGCCGAGCGCCCGTTCCGCGATCCCCAGCATGAACCAGGTTTCGCCGTCGGTCGGATGATCCGCCAGCCGTGCCCGTGCGCGTTGGGCGGCGAGCAGATGCTCACCGGCCTGCAGCGCTTCGAAGATGGTCCCAACCCCGGTCTCTGTCATATTCGTATCGGATAAGGTCGCCACATCGGGCGGCCCGTCGATATGACGAGCGCACCCCCCGCCGCCGTTTACGGCCGCGAGGGGTGGGAGCTTTAGGGAGGGGTGTGGCGGGGGCTTGTCAGGGTCCGCCGGCCCCGCGGGCGCCGATGGCGTCCACGGAGCTTCGGGATCCCGGGGCCTTACCAGGTGATGTCTGCACTGTTCAGCCCGTTCACCGAGATGCCGGTGAGATTGATCTGCATGTCGGTGGCACCGTCGCCGTCCGTGTCCACCTCCAGCAACCCGGCGGTTCGGACGATGGCCTTGCTGTTGCCATCATTGACCGTGTACAGCGAGACATCCGTCAAGAGGTTCCCAGCGCTGGTGATCGCGCTGAAGTCCAGCTTGTCGTTGCCGGAGCTGAACCCGTTGATGGTGTCCACGGCGCTGGCGGCGGAGGAGTCCGATGTGCTCGTGAACACGAACACGTCGTTGCCCGCGCCGGCCGTGTAGGTGTCCGCCCCGCCGCCACCCGTCACTGTGACCCCCGTGGGGCCCGAGAACGTGAAGGTGTCGGCGCCCGAGGTGCCGGTGACCGACTCCACCGCCGAGACCGTGAGGGCACCGGCGGAGAGCATGGTGACCTGGTCGCCGGTGCCCGTTGTCCCGATCACCGATTCGACCCCGCTGACCGTCAGCACGCCACCGGACTGCATGGTGACCACGTCGACGCCGGTGGAGCCGAGGACCGTTTCCACGTTCGAGACGCTCACGGACCCGGTGCCGGTCAGGCGCACCACATCCGTTCCGGAGGAACCCAGGACCGTCTCGATCCGCGATACGGCCAGTGTCCCCGCTGCCAGCATGTCGACCACGTCGGTGCCGCTGCTGCCGAGCACCGTCTCCACGGCAGTGACGCCGATTTCCGAGGCCGCGATGAGGTTGACGATGTCGGTGCCGGAGCTACCGATGATCGATTCGATCGACGACACCGCCGAGGTGCCGCCCGACAGAAGGCTGAGCACGTCGTCGGTGGAGCCGGAGGCGTGGCCGATGATCGTCTCCACCGCACTGGTGGCGATGGCGCCCGCCGCCAGCATCGTGAGGGTATCGACGCCGCTGAAGCCCACGACCGTCTCCACCTGGGAGACCGCGATGGCGCCGCTGGCGAACATCGACAGGACGTCGGTGCCCGAGGATCCGAGCACGCTTTCCACCGCGCTCACCCGCAGGCTGCCCGCCGCGAGCATCGTCACGGCGTCGGTGCCCGTCGTGCCGATCACCGATTCCACTGCCGTGAGAGCCAGGTCGCCGGCGCTCAGCATGCGGACCAGGTCGCTTCCGGAACTGCCGGTGACCGTATCCACGAGAGAGACTGCCAGGGTGCCTGCCGCCAGCATCTGGACCGTGTCCGTGTCGGCGGTGCCGAGGACGGTCTCGACGTTGCTCACCGCGATGTCGTCCTCACCGAGCATGGTGAGCACGTCGGTCCCGGTGGAGCCCACGATCGTCTCGACGTTCGAGATGGACGTCGATCCGGCGCCCACCAGGTTCAGGATGTCGGTGGTTGCCGTCCCGATGATCGTCTCGACGTGGCTGGTGGTCATCGTGCCTGCCGCCAGCATCGTGACTGCATCCACGCCGGTGCCACCGAGCACCGTCTCCACCTGCGAAACCGCGACCTCACCGCCGCCGACGAGGCGAGCGATGTCGGTGCCGTTGCTGCCGAGGATGCTCTCGACGATCGAGAACGCCGAGGTGCCGGCGCCGAGCAACGTGACCACGTCGGCGCCGCTGCTGCCGATGAGGGTGTCGATGGCGCTCATCGACAGGGAGACCGCCGTGCCGAGCAGGGTGACCACTTCCTTGGCCGCGCTGCCCACCACCGATTCCACCGCCGAGATTTCGATCGTGCTGGCGCCGAGCAGTGTCAGCGCGTCCGTGGCGGTCGTGCCGATCACGGTTTCCACCGCGCTCGCGGCCAGGGCGCCTTCGGCCAGCATGCTCACCACGTTGGTGCCGACATTGCCGATGACCGTCTCGACCTGCGAGACCGCCATGTCGCCGGCGGAGAGCGCGATTGCCACGTCGGTGCCGCTACTGCCCAGCACGGTCTCCACGTTGCTCACGCGGATCGTGCCCTCCGAGAGCATCGAGAGCACGTCCGTGCCTGCGCTGCCGAGGACCGTCTCCACCAGGGAGGCGGCGAGGGTGCCCTCACTGAGCATGTCGACGACGTCCTTCCCGCTGCCGCCGAGCACCGTTTCCACCAGGGAGACGGCCATGGTGCCGGCGGCGAGCATCTCGGCCACGTCCGTGCCCGAGGTGCCGAGGAGGGTTTCGACGGTGCTGACCGCCAGGGTGCCGGCGGCGAGCATCGTCACCTCGTCGATGCCCTTGGTGCCTTGCACCGTTTCGATGGCGGAGATGGCGGTGGACCCGGCCGCGAGGAGCTTGAGAGTGTCGCTGGTGTCGAGCGTACCGATGACCGATTCCACCAGGCTCGTGCTGATCGTGCCCGCCGAGAGCATGGTGACCGAGTCGGTGTCGGCGCTGCCCAGTACGGTCTCGACCAGGGAGACCGCCACGTCACCGGCGGCAAGCAGGCGGGCGATGTCAGTACCCGAGGACCCGAGCAGAGTCTCGACGTCCAACATGGCCATGGTGCCGGCGCCGAGCATCGTGGCCACGTCGGTACCACTGCTGCCGACCAGCGTGTCGATGTTGCTCACCGAAGTGGATCCGGCGGCAAGCATTGTGATCACGTCCTTGGCGGTGGTGCCCACCACGGATTCCAGGGCGGAGATCGCCGTGGTGCTGGCGCCGATCAACGTCAGTGCATCGTCCCCGTCGCTGCCGATCACCGTCTCGACCGCAGTGGCTGTCATGGTGCCGGCGGCCATCATCTTGATGACGTCGGTGTCGGTGGACCCGAGCACGGTCTCGACGCTCGAGACGGCGATATCCGACGTTGCCAGGAGTCTGGCGATGTCGGTGCCCGAGGAGCCGATCAGGGTCTCGATGTCGGAGACGCCCATGGTGGACGCTCCGAGCATGGTGGCCACGTCGGTGCCGCCGCTGCCGATCAGGGTGTCGACGACGCTCACCGAGACCGAGTCGGCGGCGAGCATGGTGATCACTTCCTTGGCGCTCGAGCCCAACACCGTATCCACCGCGGAGATCGCGGTCGTCGCGACGCCGATCGTGGTCACCACGTCGACGGCGCTCGATCCGATGAACGTCTCGACGGCGGTGATCGCGAGCGATCCCTGGTCGAGCAGTGCAACCGTGTCGGTGGCGGTGGAGCCGACGACCGTCTCGATGGCGGAGACGGAAGCGGTGCTCGCGCCGATCATGCGGAGGACGTCGCTGGAGCCGCTGGTGCCCACCACGGACTCGATGTTGCTGGTGGCGAGGGTGCCGCCGGAGAGCATGGACACGGCGTCGGTGTCTGCGCTGCCCAGGACAGTTTCGATCAGCGAGATGGTCATGTCGCCACCTCCGATCGCGTTGACGATGTCGGTGCCGGAGCTACCGGAGACGGTCTCGACCGCGGAGACGGCCATGGTGCCGGCACCGAGCATGGAGATGTGATCCACGTCGGTCGTACCCAGCACTGTCTCGACGGCGGAGACGGCGAGGTTGCCACCCTCCAACATCGAGAGGACATCGGTGAGTCTGCTGCCGATGACCGACTCGACGGCGGAGATAGCCACGGTGCCCGCGCCCAGCAGGGTTGCGACGTCGGTGCCGTCGGAGCCGGTGAGGGTCTCGACACTGCTCACGGCGAGCGAGCCTGCGGCGAGCATGGAGACCACGTCGGTATCTGTGTTGCCGAGTACCGTCTCGATGGCGGAGACGGAGAGGTTGGAGTCGTTGAGCGTGCGCACGACATCAGTGCCGGCGCTGCCGGTGATGGTCTCCACGGCGGAGACGGTCACGGTGCCCGCACCGAGCAGGGAGAGCGCGTCGGTGCCGGAGGTGCCGAGGACGGTCTCGATGGAGGAGATCGCCGTGTCACCGGCCGAGAGCAGGGCGGCGACATCGACGGACGTGCTGCCGAGGAGCGTCTCGACGTTGGAGATGCTGGTGGTGCCACCGCCCAGTCGGGTGACCACGTCGGTGCCGTCGGAGCCGTGGACCACCTCGACGCCGGAGACGGCGAGGGCGCCATCGATCAGCATCGCAGCCGTGTCGGTACCGGTGGAGCCGATGACCGTCTCGATGGCGGAGACGGAGGTGGTGCCCGCACCGACCATGCGCAGCACGTCGGAGGAACCGCTGGT
>LNEE01000061.1 GCA_001464895.1 Betaproteobacteria bacterium Ga0077532 | reverse complement strand
GGCGTGGGCTTTGGCGCAGCGGCGAATCCAGGCACGCGGGCGTCGGGCGGAGCCCGACCCACGGGGGTTGTTTTCAGCGACTACGCAGCCAGTCGTGACGGCCCTTCGTGGGTCGAGCATCGCTCGACGCGGCGTGGGCTTGGGCGCAGCAGTGAATCCAGGAGCCCGACCCACGGGGGTTGTTTTCAGCGTCGAAGAATCCAGAGGCGAGAGCCCTTCGTGGGTCGAGCATCGCTCGACGCGGCGTTGGCTTGGGCGCAGCAGTGAATCCAGGAGCACGGGCGTCGGGCGGAGCCCGACCCACGGGGGTTGTTTTCAGCGTCGAAGAATCCAGAGGCGAGAGCCCTTCGTGGGTCGAGCATCGCTCGACGCGGCGTGGGCTTGGGCGCAGCGGCGGATCCAGGAGCGCGGGCGTCGGGCGGAGCCCGACCCACGGGGGTTGTTTTCAGCGTCGAAGAATCCAGTGGCGAGAGGCCTCCGTGGGTCGAGCTTCGCTCGACGCGGCGTGGGCTTGGGCGCAGCGGCGGATCCAGGAACGCGCCCTTGCCATGGGTCTGCGGGCGCTCGCGGTGACTGCACTACCGCTGCAACGCCTCCAGCGCCTCCACGATCTCCACGGCGCTGGGTGGTCGCACGAGTCGCGAGGCTTCCTGGCCTTCCTTCAGGAACACCAGCGTCGGCCAGAGCTTCACGCCGAAAGCACGTCCGAGTGGCTTGCCCGGGCCGTCGATCACTCGGACGTGGCGGACGCCAGGATGCCGCGCCAAGGCCTCGGCGATCAGCGGTTGCGCGCGGCGGCAATGGCCGCACCAGTCGGTGCCGAACTCGAGCAGCAGCGGACCAGGCGTGGCGTCGATGTCGGCACGGGTGGGTTCGGTGTCCGGGTTGGGCAAGGTCATGCCACCAGCCCGAGGGCTTCGTCCGTCGCGCTGACCGCGTATTTGTCGTGCGGGGGCCATGGCCGATCCCGCCAGTGCGGTGCGAATGCGAACGACGACACGCGCCGCCCCGGGAGCAGCGCGCCGTTGCCTGCACCTTTCGCGTAGTCGTAGTAGAGCTTCACGATCTCTTCCTTCGATGCCTGCTGAGCCGCAGGATGTGCGAGGCACGCATCGATCCATTGCCGCACCCGCGCGTACGCAGGCTCGTCAGGCAGTTGGAAGCCTTCGTAGTACTCGAGGAACCAGAACCGCGCGAAGAGCGGCGTGAACACGGCTTCCGCCCAGCCGAACGACTCGAACAGGAATGGCCCCGCCGGCGCGTGTTCGACGAGGAAGTCGTTCATGCGGCGATACAGCGCAAGCATCGCGGTGCGTTCCGTCTCGCGCCGGGCGGGATCCTGATTCATCACCCACGTGTAACCCCGCATCGTGAAGTCGCCTTCCATGCGGGTGAGCATGCCCTCCACCGCACGCCGATACGGATCCACCTGCGCGACCGGCCGGTCCGGCCAGCACTCGTCGAGGTATCGCATGATGACGAGACTCTCCTTCAGGATCCGGCCATAGGTCAGTTCGAGCACGGGCAGCGCCGTCGTGCCGCGTGTCTTGGCGAGGAGCCAGTCCGCGCGCGGTTTCGTGATGTCGACCACCTGGAAGTCCACCGCGTCCTGCCGCCCCTTGAGAGCGAGCAGGATCTCGATGCGCTGGCAGAACGGGCACACGGGGATGTGATAGACGGTGGGTCGGGTCATGGTGATGGATGGCGCGTGGGCGGAACACGGAGGGTAGCTCAGGTCCGCGCGTGCGGCAGCCTCGCGCCGCGACCGCCGCCAACAGGGCGCACCTCCCGACACCGGCCGCTCTCGTCGATCAAGCCGGCTACGATCGGGCCGATGTAGCGCAAGTTGCAGGAGGAACCCAGAATCCGCTGCAACCGAGGGCCCGGCAGGCGATGCCTGCCGAGGCATTCGGATGGCGAAGCCTCGCGGAATCCCCTTCGCGTCCGCCCCGATCTGAGAGCAGACCATGAATCTCGGTGCACGGATCACCATCGGCGCCCTCCCACGGCGCGGCGCAGGCAGCGCGTGCGGCATGCGTCCGGTCGGGTGAACCTCCCGATGAACCGCCAGCATTCCGGAGCCGCGACGACGTCCCCCGACGTCGTCGCGCGGACCGAATGCATCGGCTTCGTGCTCGAGCAGGGTATCGTCGGTTCCGTCGCCGTGGCGCTGATCGCGGGGCTCTACGCCCTCGTGATCTGGAACGTCGTCGATCGGCCGCTGGTCATCGGCTGGTTCCTCGCGACGTGCGTCGTGGGTCTCGGTCGCATCGCCTTGCAGGTGCTCTGGCGGCGCCGCGCGGCCGCGGGCGGGGCAGATGTTCTATGGGCACGCGCCGGTATCACGTCGGGACTGCTGTCCGGCGCATGCTGGGGACTCGCCGCCACGATCCTGTTCCCGGCCGGTCATCCGGAGCTATACCTCATCGCGTGCCTCATCCTGATCGGCATGCCGGCCGGCGCGCTCAGCAGCTTCGCCGCCTGGTTTCCCGCCTACGCGGCCTACATCCTCGCGTCCGTCGGGGCGTTTGCCGTAGTTGCGCTCATCGGAGAGCATGGCCACTCGTGGCTCGAAGGCGTCGCTGCGCTGGTGTTCGGTGGCTTCCTGCTGCGCGAGGCCTGGGCCACGTCGACCACCATGCGCCGCAACGTCGTCCAGCGGATCGAGATGGAAGCCCTGTCGACCTCGCTCGTCGAAGCGCGCGATGCCGCGGAGGCTGCCAGCCGTGCGAAGTCGACCTTCCTCGCGAACATCAGCCACGAGCTGCGCACGCCGCTCACGGCCGTCATCGGCATGAACGACCTGATCGTCCGCAACGACGAACCTGCGCAGGCGCGGAAGTACGCCGCGATCGCCGGACAGTCCGCCCGGTCGCTGCTCAACCTCATCAATGGCGTACTCGATCTCAGCCGGATCGAGGCCGGACGCCTCGAACTCCAATCGGAGCCCGTCCGGATCCAGGCGCTCGCCGACGAGATCGACGCCATGTTCCGGCCGGAGGCGGACCGCAAGGGGATCGTCCTGCGATTCGACATCGCCGCCGCTGTGCCCGGGTTGGTACGCACGGATCCGCTGCGGCTCCGGCAGGTGCTGGTGAACCTCGTGGGCAACGCACTGAAATTCACCGAGGCGGGAGCCGTCACCGTGACGATAAATGCCACGCTGCAGCCCGACGGCCGGTCGCGCCTGCGGGTCGAGGTACGGGACACCGGCATCGGTATCGCCGCGTCGAACCAGGCTTTGCTCTTCCGGCCCTTCAGCCAGGTGCACGATCGCAGCGACCGACGCTACGGCGGCACCGGTCTCGGACTGGGCATCTCGCGCGAGATCGTCGTCGCGATGGGTGGGGACATCGGCCTGCAGAGCGCACCGGGGGCCGGATCCGTCTTCTGGTTCGAACTGCCCGTCGAGGCGCTCCCCGATGCGGTATCGACCGCCGGCACGACGTCCGCACCCGATCGGCAGGCCGCGCCGCCTTCCCGCGCGATGCACGTACTGGTCGTGGACGACAACGCCGTCAACCTCATGCTCGCGACGCGGCTCCTCACGTCACTGGGCTGCCGACTGGCCAGCGCGAACTCCGGTGCGGAGGCCCTCGCGCAGCTCGAGGCGACGCGCTTCGATCTCGTCTTCATGGACAGCCAGATGCCCGAGATGGATGGCATCACGGCCACGCGTCTGTGGCGTGAGCGGGAGCAGGCATCGGGCACCCACGTGCCCATCGTTGCGCTGACGGCGAGCGCAATGGACGGCGATCGCGAGAAGTTCCTCGCGGCAGGCATGGACGACTACGTTTCCAAGCCCTTCGGCATCGAGGACCTGCGGCAGGTGCTCGAGCGGTTCGGAGCCACGCAGCACACCGATACCGCCGGCCGCGCAGAATCGTCGCCGGCGCGTCGCGTCGCGAACGCGTAGTACATCGACGTCCCGGCCAGCGGCGGGCGTTTCCAAACCTCCGACAGTGAACCCATGAACGAACGCACAGAGATCACCGAACTGGCCGCGCTGCTGCGCTCGCAGGTGCCGATCATCCTGATCCAGACCCACGAGGAGCCGCGCATCCTCAAGCTGCTGGAGCAGGCCGGCAATCTCGAGGGACAGATGCTGTTCCAGTGGAGCATCGTCGACGGCATCCGGCGCCTCGGTCGCGACGAGAGCATCTACAACACCAACGAACTCATCGATGCGCTGAAGCACGTCGACAAGACACCGCAGAACGGCGTGTACGTGTTCTGCGACGCGCACCCGGGATTTCGGGACCCCGTGATCGTCCGCCTGATCCGCGAGACCGCGCTCGAGCACTTCAAGACGGCGCGCACGCTGGTGTTCGTCAGCCCGAAGTTCGACGAGCTTCCGAGCGAGCTGCTGCGCCTCGCCGCCCACTTCCGGCCGCATCTGCCGACGCGCGAGGACATCCGCACCATCATCCGCAACGAGGCGCAGCTCTGGCAGTCCCGCTCGGGCGAGAAGCCGCGCGGCGATCGCGCCGTCATCGACCAGATCACGCTGCACCTCATGGGCCTCGAGCAGGACGACGTGCGGCGCCTCGTCCGCCAGGCGTTCCGCACCGATGGAGAGCTGAACGCGGCGGATCTCCGGCGCATCCTCAGCACCAAGCACGAGGCGCTCGGCGGGGCCGGCGCGCTCGGGTTCGAAGCGAGCACGGTGAAGTTCGATCAGCTCGGCGGGCTCGCGAAGATGAAGCACTGGGTCACGCTGCGGCGCGTGCCCTTCATGGAGTCGAGTGTCGGCGACGCTGTCGACATGCCGCGCGGCATCGTCCTCCTCGGCGTGCAGGGCGGCGGCAAGAGCCTCGCCGCCCGCGCCATCGCCGGCGAATGGAACGTTCCGCTCATGCGCCTCGATTTCGGTGCGCTGTACAACAAGTACCACGGCGAGACCGAGCGCAACCTCCGGCAGGCGTTCGCCGCGGCGGAGGGCATGGCGCCCTGCGTGCTCTGGATCGACGAGATCGAGAAGGGCGTGTCCACAGGCAGCGGCGACAACGACGGCGGCGTGTCGCGCCGCGTGCTCGGCGCGCTCCTCACGTGGCTGGCCGAGCGACGGCGGCCCGTCTTCATCGTCGCCACCGCGAACGACATCTCGCAGCTGCCGCCGGAGCTGATCCGCAAGGGCCGATTCGACGAGATCTTCTTCGTCGACTTTCCGAACGCAGCGGCGCGGCGCCAGATCTTCGCCATCCATCTCGGCAAGCGCGCACTCGACGTCGCGGCGTTCGACCTGCCGGCACTGGTGGCGGCCACCGGCGGCTTCTCGGGTGCGGAGATCGAACAGGCCGTGATCGCGGCGTCGTTCGAAGCACGTGCAGCCGGCCGGCCCGTCGACATGGCGGCGCTGCTAGGCGAACTGTCGCGCACGCGGCCGCTGTCGGTGGTGATGGCCGAGCGGGTGGAGGCACTGCGCCGCTGGGCCACGGATCGGGCTGTGATGGCGGACGATCCTGCGGCCACGTCTCTCTAGAGAGCGTCGCCGACACCGCACGCAACACGTCGCGTTTCATCTCCGAGCGCGCGCTCGGTTCGGTGTGGCCGAACCGACCGTCAGGACCGCTGATGACGAATGGTTGCCCGCATCGCCCCGGTGATTTGATCTGACGCAACCTGCGGAGGCACGGGTGTTCGCACACTGGGCCACGAACCACACCGCAGGAGGAACACACCATGCCCAAGATGAAGGCTGCCATTTTCGTGGAACCCGGACGCATCGTTCTCGACGAGAAGCCGATCCCGGACGTGGGCCCGCTCGATGCGCTCGTCCGGGTGACGACCACCACCATCTGCGGGACCGATGTGCATATCCTGAAGGGCGAGTACCCGGTGGCGAAGGGGCTCACGATCGGTCACGAGCCGGTGGGTGTCATCGAGAAGCTCGGGTCCGCGGTGCAGGGGTACCGCGAGGGGCAACGGGTCATCGCCGGCGCCATCACCCCGAGCGGGTGGAGCAATGCCTGCCTGTGCGGTTCGTGCTCGCAGGACGGCGCCGGCACGGCCCACGGCTGGAAGCCGCTCGGCGGCTGGCGATTCGGCAACACCATCGACGGCTGCCAGGCGGAGTACGTGCTGGTACCCGACGCGATGGTGAACCTGGCGCCCGTCCCCGACGGGCTCACCGACGAGCAGGTGCTGATGTGCCCGGACATCATGTCCACGGGGTTCAGCGGCGCCGAGAGTGCTGGCATCCGCATCGGCGACATCGTGGCGGTGTTCGCGCAGGGACCGATCGGACTCTGCGCCACGGCGGGAGCGAAGCTGAGCGGCGCGAGTACCGTCATCGGCGTCGACCGCATCGCGGGTCGCCTGGAGATGGCGAAGAAGATGGGCGCCGACCACGTGGTGGACAGCAGCCGGGTGGATCCCGTGGAAGAGATCCTGCGGCTCACCGGTGGCCGAGGCGTGGACGTCGCCATCGAGGCGCTGGGCATACAGCAGACCTTCGAGGCGTGCCTGCGGGTACTGCGGCCGGGTGGCACGCTGTCGAGCCTGGGTGTGTACTCGACGGATCTCACCATCCCGCTCGGGCCGTTCGCCGCGGGTCTGGGCGATCACAAGATCATCACCACGCTGTGCCCGGGCGGGAAGGAACGCATGCGACGGCTGATGGCGGTGATCGCGGCGAACCGCATCGATCTGGGCGCGATGGTCACGCACCGCTTCAAGCTCGACGACATCGAGGCAGCGTACGAACTGTTCGGGAATCAGCGCGATGGCGTGCTGAAGGTGGCCATCACGCCGTGAAGTCGACGCGGCGCGTGCGTGCCGCGCGGGCGTGATGGGTAAAAGAGTAAACCGCCGTCCTCTTGCGAGCACGGCGGTTTCGAGCCCGACGGAAACGCGTCAGACGCGGCGACGGCGAGCGGTGGTGAAGCCCACGAGGCCCAGACCGCCGACGATCATCGCCCAGGTCTGCGGCTCCGGCACTGCCACCACCTGACCAGCGGCGTTCACGTAGAGCGTGATCTCGTCGCCGTAGACCCGGCGCTCGGTGTCGATCAGCTGATAGTCGCTGTCGAGCAGCGGGAAGCTGTACACCGGGGTCAGGGTCACCTTCGCGTAGAAGGGGCCGTCGCCTTCCAATCGCTCGAGATTCACTTCCAGATGGCCGTAGTGCTTGCCGCCGTCCACGAGTTGCAGCACGCCATCCACCAGTGCCCACTGCTCGGGCGCGCTCTGATCGGCCGACCACTGGCTGAACGGGTTGTAGTCGAGCAGCGGTGCGGCGAACCCGTTGCCGTTGCGCCGCTCGCCGCGCAGTCCGTCGCCGGCCACACCCACGTCGTAGTACATGACGCCGAAGCCGTCACCGTTGTTGTCCACGAAGCTGCGCTCGAACATCTCGCTGTGACCCGAGAACACGGCGGCGACACCGTACTGCTCGAGCATGTCGTGGAAGACGCGCATCGGCGTGCCGCCTTGTCCGCTGGAGTTCACGTGATTCATCGGCAGGCCGTGTTCGCCGTCGCTGAAGGGCGCGTGGTGCCATTGCACGAAGACGATCTGCCCCGAGGCGCGGGCGTCCGCCAGCTGCGCCTGTGCCCAGTTCCACTGGGCGGTGCCCGGGTTGAACGGGCTCAGGTCGGTGCCGCCGGCTGACTCGTACTGGGCGACCGTGTAGTTCTCCTGGGTGTCGGTGCCGGGGCCGGTGTACTGCTGCCCGGTGAGGCGCTCGGCCGCGGGGTAGTTGGCCCGACGGTCCTCGGGGACGCCTTTCGAGGAGTCGAGAGTGATCACGGTCACCGGGCCGTAGTCGACGCGGTAGTAGTTGTCGGTGTGCGCCTCGGTGCCATTGCCCGGTGCGTCGAAGTACGCGTGGTACTTGTCGCGTGCGAACTTGGGGCCGAAGCGGCCGTCGGCATCGGTGCCGTAGCCGCCATTGATGGCCGCGAAGTTCTCCCAGTTGCCCAGCGCGGGGAGGATCGGCCGCTTCGACAGCACGTCGTCGTACTCGCCGGCATTGTGGCGGAAGAATTCGTCCCAGCCCGGCTGGTAGCCACCGCCCTGGACGAGGTCGCCGGGCATCACGACGAAGTGCGGATTGCGGCTGTCGATGATCGCCAGGTTGCGGCGATAGCCCTCGGTCTCGGTGAGCGCGTAGCGGAGCGTCTGGTTCACGCCGGAGCCGGTCGTTCCGAAGCTCGTGGCCCACTGGCTGCCCGCCACCGAAGGTCGGTCTAGCGAGGTCGGGGCGAGTGCACCGGGCTGCCACTCGCGGCGCGAGACGCGTCCCGCGGGATCGGTCTCCGAGTCGCTGAGGGCGACGAAGCGGATGCTGGACCAGTCAGCCCGCGTGGGCGCAGTGGAGAACGTGGAGGAGAACGTCTGAGCACCCTGCGTGAGCGTGTATCCGTACATCGTGCCGGGCTGCAGTCCTCGCACGTCCACGGCGTGCTTGTGGGGGGTGTCACCCAGCAGCCAGCTCCCCTGGGCGAGGCCACCGAGGTTCTGGGCCTTCTCGGCGTTCGTGTAGGCCAGCACCGGCTGGGCCATGGGGGTGGAGTTGAACTCCAGCGGTGACGACAGTCCGCTTCCGGTGATGCTGAGCACGCCCGGCGTTGCGGACTCCGTGAACCACGTGAAGTACATGCCGTCCGACGACGGGTTCTGCAGATAGGGATTCACGCGCAGGTCGTTGGCGATGGCCGACATCGGCATCGCGGTGGCGATGAGCGTGGCGGTCATCAGCATGGCGTTGGGTTTCATCGGGTGTCCTCGGTCGTTGGTCTGGATGTCCGGTGGCGCCTGCGCGCAGCATCTGCACCGCGCTTCGCAGGTCACCCCAACCCGACACCTTAGACAGCGAACATGAAGTGCCGCCGCCCGGATCGAAGTCCGTTCGAACTATGCGAGCCGGTTGCAACAGCGGGGGGGTTGCGCTTCCGAGGTCCTGGCATCTATCCCGGAGTGGTGGGGGACGAGGCCATCCTGAGCGATTCTGGGGAGCATGCGGGCGTTGACGCAAAGGAAAGTGGTCAATTACTATCTTTTCTATGGAATCGCCTGCGGAATCCAGTTCGAAGTACCTGTCTGCCGACGAACGTCGCGCGGTCACTGTCGAGGCGGTCGTTGCCCTGGCGGCCGAGCGGAATCCGAGTGAGATCACGACTGCGGCCATTGCGGCGCGCATGGGCCTCACGCAGGGCGCGATCTTTCGGCACTTTCCCACCAAGGATTCCATCCTCCAATCCGTGCTCGACTGGGTGAGCGAGCGATTGCTGACCCGCGTGGACAGGGCGGCGCAGACACAGACGTCGCCGCTGAAGGCACTGGAGGCGGTTTTTTTGGCCCATGTGGGGTTCATCGCCGAGCACCCGGGAGCGCCACGGATGCTACTCGCGGAGTTGCAGAAGGCGGGTGACACGGTGTCCAAGCGCATGGTGACGACGCTCATGGGAAGCTATCGCGAAAGGCTGGTGTGGTTGCTCGAGCGCGGCATGGAGGCCGGTGAGGTCGACCCCGCGCTCGACATCGAAGCAGCGGCCACGCTGTACATCGGGATGATCCAGGGGCTCGTGCTGCAGTCGCTCGCGTCGGGCGAGCCCGCCCGTCTACTGCGCGACGCACCTCCGGCGTTCGGTATCTATCTCAAGGGCGTCGCGCGCGTCCGATGAAGTCTTGGACAGCGATCCTCGCGTGCAGGAGAAGCGTCCGCGATCGGGGGGCGCCGGCGAAGTCGCCGACGGTCCCGGCCCGGAATTGCCTCGTTGCCATACCCAACCACAGCGAAAGGAACGTCACATGAATGCAGCGCCGAGGTCGAGAATTCTGAATCGTTTGGTCCTCGCGGCAGTGATCACCAGTGGCGTGGGCGTCACGGCTTGCCATCACGTGGAGAAGCACCACGACCATCGCGCCGCCGACGCTGGAAAGCCGGCGCTCGACGAGCACCATGCACATCACGGCGCCACCGCAGAAGGACTGGTGCTCGACAACGGGCAGAAATGGCAGACCGATACCGTGCTCAGAAGAGGCATGACGGAGATCCGGACCCTGATCGCACCGTTCCCCGCCGGTACCCCATTGCCGAAGGAGCAGGCGCAGGCCGTTGCGGATGGAGTCCGGGCCGAAGTGGGGCAACTGATCCAGCAGTGCAAACTGAAGCCCGAGGCGGACGTTGTCCTACACGTCCTCATCTCGGACATGTTGCAGGGCGCGGATGCGCTCTCTTCGGGCAAGCCCGCAACGGATGGCCTGGACCGCATCCGCAGCGCGGTCGAACGCTACCCGGCCTACTTCGATCATCCGGGCTGGTGACGCACCGCCAGCGCCGCTCGAACCACGCGAGTTACATCGGCGGGCGGCAGATGCGCGGACCGGTGACCCCGCCCACGGGTCTCCGGGTTCTCTGACTGAACGACGGCTTCTGGTCCAGGTCGTCACTGCATTGCCCGCACCCCGAAACCGGTGCGGGATGGCAAGCGGTGCCATTGTGAGCGGTAGCTCTGATCGGCGCGGCGGTCTGGTCGCGGAACGCCATCGTGCGGGCTTGCAGCGAAGGTGCGTCAACCCGCGCCAGCGCAGATATTCGACGTGTCTCCGCGCCTGCCCGGAGATCAGTCCGATCCGCTGATCGATTTCACGCGGCGGTCGGCCCCCAGGGTCACGATCACCGATTTTCCGCCGGCCCGCGGGAACAGCCATTCGATGCCTGCGTCGGTCACCGTGATCCGCCGAGGCTCGCCGAGCAGCTCCACCAACGCCGCGCCGGTCGTTTCCCCCGCCCGCACCTGTGCCAGCCGCTCGGGCGTGCGGAGCGGCGTCGTCTCGCGCACGGTCCCCTGTGCATCGAAGGTAAGCCGGTAGGCACCGCTCGGGACGCGCTGACCCGTGTACTCCCACGACTGGCGCCCCGCGCTGTCGAAGCGGATGGCATCCGGGATGCCGAAGCTGGATCGCACCGAACCCATGGCCGTGCCGAGGGGTACATCGCCGACGGCCCATGCCTGGCCCGCACCCAGCGACATCAGGAGGACTGCTGCTGCCGCTGCTCGCCGCACACCACCCGCGAGGGCGCGCTGCGACCGGACGGCGGAACCGACTTTCGAGAGATCACATGCCACGGCTGCCTCCACCGATCGTGAAACGCATCACCGACTTCAACACGCCATCCTGGCCCATCTGGGCCACGAGGTAGTGTGGCCGGGTGTTGTAGTACGTGCGCCAGCGCCAATGCGGCTCGCCGCGGATGAAGAACATCTCGTTGGGTTCACCCAGCGCGATGTGCACGTCCCGGGCGGTGGAGCTGCCGGGGACCAGGCTGCTCACGTCGCGGTCGGTGCGCAACTCGCGCCAACGTGCCACGGTGCCGGCCTCGTCGAACGTGGCCCGGTATCCGACGTAGCTGGCCTCGTTGCCCGAGTAGTCCCAGTTCTCGCGGCCCTCTTCGTCGAACCAGACCGACCGCGGACTGCCCATGCGTAGCGCCACGTCCTGCATCGTCGATGCGCCTGGGGCGAAGTAGCCGGGTGTCCCACCCTGGCGGCCAGCACAACCGACCAGTGCGGTGGCGGCGAGCGCGATGGCGAGCATTCTGCGAATGTGATGGTTCATGTGGTCCACGTTCCGTTTCGATGGCGGCGCACGATCGCCCCCCATGCGAAGGGCGTCACTGCCGAGGCAGGTCGAGCCTGCCCAATGTACGCGGTCCGACTGTGACCGCATCGGCCGAGTTCCGCGACCATTGTGCGATCGGGGAAACGGACAGGCCTGAACCCGCCGTGTGCGCACAGGCCATCGGAATGGTCGGCACGGAGTGTGTGCCGGTGCGCGATGGCGTGCAGACGAGGGTCATCACGCCATCCGCACGATCGAACCCACGCGGCGGCGATGGTTGCCGCCGCGCGGAACTCGGTGCGTACGACGTCCGGGGCGGGAACGTCAGGCTGCCGAGACCGCGGCCCGACGACGGCGCGCGGCCCAACCGATCGCCGCCAGACCCGTGCCCGTCAACGCCCACGTGCCCGGTTCGGGAATGGCCGGCACCGTGACGAGGGCGGATGTCAGCAGTCCGGCGTCGCCTTCGAGCGCATAGCCCTCCGGCACTTCGATGCGGAGCTGGCCCGTATTGAACCCGTCCACCGAACCCCAGGACTGGCTGTAGTCGAGCGGTCCGGTGACCGGAATCAGCGGTTCGGGCGATATGTTGGCGAACACGTTGGACACGAGCTGGAAGGTCTGGCCCGGTGCGAGGGAGAGCGTGACGCGAAGCTCGCCGGCGAGATCGTCCATGGCCTGCCGCACTGCCGTGAAGCCGGCGCCGGCGAAGGGCTCCTCCACGTATACGAACCCCGGCTGGAAGTAGCTCACCGTCGCATCGCCGAACACGTTCACGGCATCGGCGTCGAGGAGATCGGTACGGAAGTCCATCTTCGCGCGATAGTCCACATTCGAGAACGCCACGGTGCTCGATGGCAGGGACACCTGCAGGACGGCGCCCAGCTGATGGAACACGTTGCCGCTGTAGGTGGCGAAGGCGCCGTCGAATGCGTAGACGAAGGTGATGTCGACGGGCGCCGTGCCCGCGCCGACCACGGTGCCCGATGCCTGCGTCTGCGCGAGCGCGTAGCCGGTCAGGGCGTCGGGGACTCCCGAGACCCCGCGGGAATCGATTTCCGCGTAGACCTTCCCGATGCCCGTACCGTCATCGGCGAACGCCTTGGTCAGGATCTTGACCCCGCCAGCGGACTCGTGGACGACGCCCGACAGGTTGACGGACTGGGCGCCCGGGCCCAACGCCTGTTCGCCGCCCGAAGGCGTCGCCAGCGGGCTACGCTGCACATACGTGGCTGCAGTCACAGCGTGGCTGGCCGTCGCAAGCAATGCGGACAGCACGAGGGTTCGAAAGCGGGAAGGGGAATGCCGGCCGTTGAGAATTCGTGTGCACATGCGTGTGGTCTCCATTCGAATGCGTTCTCGAAGGGAATGACGCGCGCGAGGGCGGTTGCCATGCCATGCCACCCGGCTCTCCGGCCGTGACGAGCTTGGCGACAGCGTACGGACCGTCGGCCCGACCACTGTCTCCCGGGCATAGGGTGCAGAGCACGGCGAGCGTGCGTCAAGTGGTTCGCGCCATCCCAAGTACCTCGCGGAAGGGCTGCGAGGGCGCGCCTCCTGCAGGTCGCGCCCCGATGCGGGATCGCCATGCAGAGGTCGACGGCGTAGGCGCAGACGCGGAGCCCGCGTCGCTGGCCGCGCCGCAGCCCGAGATCCACCTCCTATCTCGATGGCTTGTCGCCACGATGTGAACCTTGGGTAGTCACCCGCGGCGGAAATCGCGAGAATGCTTCCGGACTGCAAGGCGCCTGACCGAAAGAATCGCTCGCGGCAGCGCCGGGATGAAGGCAATCACCACAAACGAGCACGATCTCGGAGGAGATGTCATGAAGCAGACCAAGGCAGGCGGGGGCTCGAAGTTCGGGTCGCGGCGCGGGTTCCTGAAGGGCGCGGCGGCCACCGGCGGCACGGCGGCGCTCGCTGTCACTGCGGGCTGCGGGCTCGGGAGTGGTGATTCCAAATCGACGGCCGAGACTGGCGGTTCCGCGGGTGGCGGACTGGGCCCCGAGGTCACGCTGCGCTTCCAGGCCGGTTTCCCCTCCAAGGATTTCTTCTTCGACGTCTCGCAGAATTTCATCCGCATCGTCGAGGAACTCTCCGGCGGCCGGCTGAAGATCGATCTGCTCCCCGCGGGTGCCGTCGTCGGCGCATTCGACATGGCTGACGCAGTGCACAAGGGCATCCTCGACGGCTGCCTCGCGGTGCCGGCATTCTGGTACGGCAAGAACAACGCGCTCTCGCTCTTCGGCACCGGGCCAGCGCTCGGTCAGGACTCCAACACGCTGCTCGCCTGGATGCAGCACGGCGGCGGTCAGGCGCTGTACGAGGAGATCTACCGCGACGAGCTGAAGCTCGATGTCGTCCCCATCCTGTGGGGTCCGATGGGCGTGCAGCCGTTCGGCTGGTTCAAGAAGGCGGTGGCCTCCGCCGAGGGCATGCGCGGCATCAAGTACCGCACGGTCGGCCTGTCCATCGATCTCTTCACCGAGATGGGCGCCTCCGTCGTGGCGCTGCCCGGTGGCGAGATCGTGCCTGCGCTGGAGCGCGGAGTCATCGACGCGGCCGAGTACAACAACCCCGCGAGCGACCAGATGCTCGGGTTCCCCGATGTCGCCAAGGTCTGCATGGTGAAGAGCTATCACCAGCCGGGAGAATGTCTCGAACTGCTCATCGGGAAGCGACTGCACGATGGCTTGCCGAAGGCGTACCAGCAGATCCTCCGCCACGCCACCCGGGCCGCCAGCACGGAGATGCACTGGAAGAACCTGAATGACTATTCCGCGGCGTGGGAGGACATGCGCACGCGTCAGGGCGTGGAGTTCGTCGAGACGCCCAAGGATGTCCTCGAGGCGCAGCTCATCGCCTGGGACAAGGTGATGACCGCGAAGGCCGCCGGCAACCCGTTCTTCGCAAAGGTGCTCGAGTCGCAGCGCCAGTTCATGAAGCGCGTGGTGGGCTACCAGGTCAAGTTCAACAACGACCCACGACAGGCCTACGAGCACTTCTTCGGGAAGGTGTAGCCTCGTCCGAGGCCATCGGAAGTGGGTGCCGTGACGCCGCGACGGCGTCGTCGGTGCCCCCTCCTCAAGACGGCATCGAGCGCCGTCCGACAAGATCAACCTGCCTCTGGGGAAGCTGCCCGTGAACTCCTTTCTGTTGACGATCGACCGGATCAGCGGATGGTCCGGCAAAGCCTTCGCGTGGATGATCGTGCTGCTCACCGCAGTGGTGGGCTACGAGGTCATCGCGCGCAAGCTGGGTGCACCCACCAACTGGGGCTTCGACGTGGCCTCCATGCTCTTCGGCGTGCTGTTCCTGATGGGCGGCGCCTACACGCTGTCCCGCAACGGCCACGTGCGCGGCGACCTGCTCTACCGCACGCTCTCGCCGCGCGCGCAGGCCTGGATGGACCTCGTGCTCTACGTCGCGTTCTTCATCCCGGGCATCGCCGCCCTCGTCTATGCCGGCTGGGAGTTCGCCGAGAAGTCGTGGTCGATCCGCGAGGTCTCGAGCGTCACCGGGAGCGGTCTGCCGGTCTATCACTTCAAGACGATCATCCCGATCGCCGGCGCGGCTTTGCTGCTGCAGGCGTTGGCGGAGATGATCCGCTGCGTGCTGTGCATCCGGACCGGCAAGTGGCCCGAGCGTCTGCACGACGTGGAAGAAGCTGACATCGAACAGCTGAAGGCCATCGTCAGCGGCGACAGCAGCACGGGAGGCACACGATGAAGCTCCGCTTCGAAACACGCACCGTGGGCTTCGGCGTGCTCGGCCTGATCCTGCTCGCCTACGTGCTATTTCTTCCGCCGCCGTCGCAGATCACCAATGCCCACATGGGCATGGTGATGCTCGGACTCATCGTCGCGGCGATCCTGCTGGGCTTCCCGATCGCCTTCACGCTGATGGGGCTCGGCATCATGTTCGGCATGTACGCGTTCTGGCGCCCCGGCGTGCCGCTATCCGAGAACCCGGTGTTCGACCAGATGGTGCTGCGCACCTACGGCGTGATGACCAACGACATCATCATCTCGGTGCCGCTGTTCATCTTCATGGGCTATATCGTCGAGCGCTCCGGCATCATCGACCGCCTCTTCAAGAGCCTCGAGCTGTCGATGGCGCGCGTGCCGGCATCGCTGGCCGTGGCGACCATCGCCACCTGCGCGGTGTTCGCGGCGGCCACGGGCATCGTCGGCGCCGTGGTGACGCTGATGGGCCTGCTCGTGCTGCAACCGATGCTGAAGGCCGGCTACGACGTGAAGCTCGCCACCGGCGCGATCGCCGCCGGCGGCTGCCTCGGCATCCTGATCCCGCCCAGCGTGATGCTGATCCTCTACGGCGCGACCGCGGGCGTCTCCGTGGTGCAGCTCTACGCGGGGGCGCTGATCCCGGGGGTCATGCTGTCGTCCCTGTACATCGGTTACGTGATGGTGCGCGCGAAGATGAATCCGCGGATGGCACCGCCCCTGCCGATGGAGCAGCGCAATGTCTCCCGCGTGGAGATCGCCCGCATGCTCCTGACGTCGTTCCTGCCACTGGCGGTCATGATCGCGGCCGTGCTGGGCAGCATCGTGGCCGGCTGGGCCACGGCGAGCGAAGCGGCGGCGCTGGGGGCGATCGGCGCGATCATCCTGGCGCTGTCGTATCGCCGCTTGTCGTGGGAGCGCTTCACCGACTCTGTCTTCCTCACCAGCCGCACGACGGCGATGGTCTGCTGGCTCCTCGTGGGGTCGTGGGTGTTCTCGTCGACCTTCGCGGTGCTGGGCGGGCAGCACATCCTCGAACGGTGGGTGTTCTCGCTCGATCTCTCGACGGGCGGCTTCCTGTTCATGTCGCAGCTGCTCATCTTCCTGCTGGGCTGGCCGCTCGACTGGACGGTGATCATCATCATCTTCGTGCCCATCTTCCTGCCGATGCTCGGCCACTTCGGCGTGGATCCGCTGTTCTTCGGTCTGCTCACCGCGCTCAATCTCCAGACCGCCTTCCTGACGCCACCCATGGCGATGGCGGCGTTCTACCTGAAGGGCGTGGCGCCGCCGCACGTGACGCTCGGTCAGATCTTCCAGGGGATGGTGCCGTTCATGCTGATCCAAATCGGCGCGCTGGTGCTGCTGGGCGTGTTTCCCGACATCGGTCTCTGGCTGCCGAAGCTGTTGTACAGGTAAGCGGAGAAGCGTCGCGGCATCGGGAGAGGCGGGAAACAAGACCTGACCCCATCGTACGAGCTTGGGCACCGCGACGAATCCTGGAACGCGGGCGTCGAGCTGCAGCTCGACCCACGGAGGTTGTTTTCAGCGCCGACGAATCCAGTCGCGAGGTTCTTCGTGGGTCGAGCATCGCTCGACGCGACGCGCGCTTGGGCACCGCGACGAATCCTGGAACGCGGGCGTCGAGCTGCAGCTCGACCCACGGAGGTTGTCTTCAGCGCCGACGAATCCAGTCGCGAGGTTCTTCGTGGGTCGAGCATCGCTCGACGCGACGCGGGCTTGGGCACCGCGATGAATCCAGGAACGCGGGCGTCGAGCCGCAGCTCGACCCACGACCGGTCATGGATCCGTTGCTGTGTCCGGTACGAGTCGGACGCTCGACAGCTCGGCGTGACTGATCTCCAGCAACCCCTCCATCACGCGGGTCCTGCCCTCGTTGGGCGCCACGCGCAGGCTGCAGAAGAGCAACACCTCTCCTTCGTCCCCCGATTCGCCCGACAGGGTCGTACGGTCCTGCGCGCGGCACCTCACATCCTCGCCGTCGAGACTGAGCGTCATGCCCACGACGCTGTCGTCGTGGAAGCCGTCGAAGCGCGCCTCGAAACGCACGAACTTCGCCTTCGTGTCCCCGTCGATCAAGCACAGCACGCGGGCGGACTGGTGTGTCTGCTCCTGGATCTCGCAGGCCACCCCGGCGAACGGTATCGCGAGCAGGGCAACGATGCCGAGCGCGCCGAGCCAGTGCCGTAGGCCAGGCATCGCCCAGTCTGGCCACGTATCGCATTGCGGCGCTTCAGCGCGCATCGCGGGCCTGCATCTCGCGTAGCACGGTGCCCGCCTCGGGTCGCTGTGGTGCCGCTTCCCGGAGCGCCTCCAGCAGCGCCCGCGAGGCTGCAGGCTCGGTGCCGTACAAGGCCTGCGCCATGCGCAGCAGCGGGTCGTAGGCCGGACGGAAATCCGGCGACAGGCGCACGACGGAGAGCAACGGCTCGCGCACCTGTTCGAGCATGCGGCGCGCGTCGCCGGTCGGTCGCACGCCTACGCCCACGGACAGGAACCGGTTGCGCGCGTCCCAGTAGCGATCGAGCCGTGCCGGCAGCGCGTCATTGCCGTCGCTCCCTGTGGCCTCGACGAGCAGTTCCGGCGCGGCGATGCGAACCGCTCCGACGAGCGCCAGAAGCCGTTCGGCGGGCGGCGCGTCGGGTGCGTAGGTGAGGCGCGGCGCGCGATAGGCCACGACGGGATGGTCGTCGGTGTTCCGCGGTGCGTCGGCGGCGAAGCGGACCAGCGCCTCGGGCCCGGCGAAGAAGCTGCCCAGCAGCGAGATCTCGTCCGTCACGCCGAGCCTCCCCGCGCCCGCGCGTACGCCGGATCGATCGAGCCGTTGGCGCAGGCGCATCGGGTCCACGCGTTCGCCGTCGCGCATCGCGACGAGACCGATGACGGGAGTCTCGAGGCTGTTCGTGGCGAACATCGCCCAGCTGCGCGGATGCACCGCAAGGAACGACGCCACGATGCTGCGCAGGGTGTCGAGGTCCATCTGGTGCAGCGGGAGCCACTGGCAGAACACGCCGCCCGGCGCAAGGCGCGCCTTCACCGCCTCGAAGTGCTCGACGGTGTAGAGCGCGGCCGAACCGCTGCGGGCCGGGTGGAAGTTGTCGGAGACGATGACATCGAACAGTCGATCCGACGAGCGCACGAATCGACGGGCGTCCGCGTGGACGAGCGTCGGCGACGGGCCCGGAATGTCCTGGTCGAGGGCTTCCGTGAAATGCGCGGAGGCGTCGATGACTTCGGGCAGCAGCTCCACTGCCGTCACGGCAACGCCCGGCTCGCGCGCGGCGACCGCCGAGGTCACACCGGTCCCGAGCCCGAGGAACAGCGCCTGTGCCGGCGCCGGATGCAGCAGCAGCGGAAGGATCGCCTGCCGGCCATCGGCGAACAGCGTCGCGCTGCTGCCCTCCTGCTGGCGGTTGTCGATGTGCAGCGTCGCCACGCCGTCGGCGTCCTCGACGATGCTCACGGTCGACAGCACCCCCTGCACGTGGCGCACGAGACGTCCGTCCGGCGGCACGTCGACGATGACGAGCGACGGCCCCCACAGCGCCACGACCACGAGGCCTGCCGCGATGCTCCATGGCGCGGGCCGCGCCCACGCGCCACGCGATCCGAGGGCGAGATACCCCGCGGCCACCACCAGGAGCGCGTACTTCGCCGAGAGCCACGGCGCGATCAGCACGCCGAACAGCGCCGGGGCCAGGGCGGCACCGAGCGTGTTGATCCCCAGTGCCCGTCCGACGCCGGCGCCCGACTGCCCGGCCATGCCTGCGAGCAGGCTGAAGAGGGCGCCCATCACGAGGCACGGCAACAGGAACGCTGCCGCCGCCACGGCGGCTTCGGCGCCCAGGGCTGCGGCCATGCCCGTGCCGAACATGTCGACGGCGCCGTCGTACACGGCGGGCGCGTGGGCGAGTCCGAACGTGCCGAGGGCACAGGTCACCGCGAGGGCCAGCAGCAAGCGATCGCGCAGCACGCCGGCGTCGGCCCGTGCCGGGAACCACCGACCGAAGATGGCGGCGCCGGCAGCGGTGCCCACGAGGTAGAGGGCGAGCAGGATCGCGAAGGTGTAGACGGTGTTCTCGGTCACCTGGGTCAGGACCCTGACGACCAGCACTTCGTAGCCGATGCCGAGCAGGCCCGTGAGGAACAGCGTGACGAGGATGCCGCGCGAAGCGGCGGTGGCCGTGCTGGCGGCGGCCGTGCCGGCGGCGGTCGGCGGTCGCACCGACAGGGTGAAGGAGAGTGCGGCGCAGAGCAGGTTGAGCGCGGCGCAGATGAGCGCGGTCCGCAGGAGGCCCGCCTGCGGTACCAGGAAGAACGCTGCCGCCAGCACGCCGGTCACCGCGCCGAACGTGTTGGCCGCGTAGAGCAGTGCGATCGATCGGCCGCCGTCGTGACGGCGTCCCAGCACGCTTTCCATCGCGGGCAGCGTCGCGCCCATCGCGGCCGTGGCGGGCAGCAGCAGGACCAGGGTGCCGATGAACGCGACGCTCCAGTGCCAGGCGGGCGAGGGCGACGGGCCGATCCAGTGGAGCATCGACTGCGTCACGGTGTCGAGCGCCACGGCGATGGCGATGGCCCAGATCGCGATCAGCAGTTCGCATCCGGCGTACCAGCGCCAGGGTGATGCGCTGCGCTCGATGCGTGGTCCGAGTGCCAGAGCGCCGATGGCGATACCGCCGAAGAACGCGGCCACGACCGCGAACACGCCCGCCGATTCGTGGCCGAGCCACAACGAGGCCTGCTGGGTCCATACGATCTGATACCCGAGCGCCGCGAAGCCCGACGCCACCATGAGCATCGCG
Source organism: Betaproteobacteria bacterium Ga0077532 (assembly GCA_001464895.1). Lineage (GTDB taxonomy): Bacteria > Pseudomonadota > Gammaproteobacteria > Burkholderiales. The sequence goes on along the minus strand of LNEE01000061.1, from coordinate 9,819 downwards.
GCACGCCATCGATCTCCGGGGCGCGCGTCCGCGGCGTGGCGCGCCGCGACCACCGGTGCGGAAGCCGGCGACACGTCAGCCGTTGAAACCGATTCGGTAGCCCCAGGAATCGAGGGCGACGGGAATGGCGTTGAACGCCATGGTGATGCGGCGCTCGCCGACGTTCATCGGCACCGCGTGCATGAGGTAGCTCGGAAAGAACACCACGTCGCCGGGCTGCGTCTCGGGGCTCACCCACTTGTCGGCGTTGTAGGGCCCGGTGACCACACCTGCATGGTCGTTCTTGAACGAGAACTCGACCCCGCCCGGAGACTTCATGAAGACCGTGCGCGCCTCCGGGTGCACCGGGGTCAGGTAGATCACGCCGGAGATGAAGCTGTTCGCGTGGTTGTGCATCGCCTGGCGCCCGCCCGGTTCCATCACGTTCACCCACATCTCCTTCAGCGACCAGCCCATGCGTTCACCGAACAGGAGGGCGCCGAACTCCGACAGCAGCGGCGTGACGCAGCCCGCGACATCCACCAGCAGCGGACTGTCCTCGGGCTGGAGAAGGGCGGTGTGCGTGAGGTTGGGTGACGAACTGTTCGGCTGGCCGGCGGCGCTGGTGAAGTGATCGACGAGACCGGCGACCAGCGCGGGAGGCACGACGCGCGGTGCGCGCATGAATGGAATGGGGAAGAGACCGATGACTTCGGACATGGGGTAGGTCGCGCTAGGTAGGGGGCACTGCAGGGCGGTGCGCGTCGGAGTGGATCGGGCGGCTTGCAATGCCCGCACGTCGCGGCCACTTGCGAACCGGACGTGATGTTACGTGCCGCTCAGCGACGGAATCGTGACGTGACCTTGATTCGAACGGCAGGGGTGCCGCCTGGCGCATCCGTCGCTCGCACGCCAGATTTCGATGCCATCTGAGTCGTACAAGGAGGGCATTGGGTCGGCGTGCACCGATATGACTACTCCGTGACCGACCGCGTGACATGTCGGGATGCGAACCTCCACGAACCCACACTGATGTCTGCCATGCGCATGCATCTGGGGTACGGCCCATCCCACACGTACAAGAACCAGAGAGAGCATTCACGATGAGAGCAGAGTTCAGTAAGCACCGGATCGCCATCGCAGTCGCCACCGTGCTGAGTGCCGCCACGGTCGCCACCCTCACCGCCACCGCCCACGCCGCCAAGCCTGCGGGCAAGTATCTTTCCGGCGACTTCCACAACCACTCCACCTGTTCCGACGGTTCGACGTCCGTGCAGAAGAAAGTGAAGAAGTCGATGGACACCGTCGAGACGCCCTTCGGGCTCGACTGGTTCGTCCAGGCCGGTCACGGTGGCAACGGCAACCGGAACTGCACGCTGACCGAGGACGCTTCGCTCGCCACGCCGGCGTATCCGTTCGTCGAAGGCCAGGGCCCGACCACCCGCTGGAATGCCAGCATCGGTGCGGCTGCGGTGAAGGGCGTCACGCCGTCCACCGGCGCCACGTCCACCACGCTCATGAGCGCAGACGCCAACCCACGGATGTGGCGTTGGCAGTCGATGCAGGAATATCAGTATCCGCTGCTCGAATACCTCTCCGTGCTGCGCAACCAGCCGATCTTCATCGGTCTGGAATCCGTCGTGGCCGGCCACGAGCACACATCGATGGCCGTGATCACGGGTCAACTGCCCTCCGCCCTCGACAACGTGGTGCTGCCGAGCGCGCCGCCCTACGCCGCCCTGGGCAGTGCCGCCGCTGTATCGCAGTGGTCCTACTGCTTCGATCGTGGCGACACCGACAACAGCCGCGGTGGCGGTCAGGGCTGGGACTGCTCCGTTCCCGGCAGCCTGAACAGCGCCAATGCGGACTGGAACACGACGGCCGCGAAGCTGGTGCCGCGCACCGGTGGTGATCTGACGGCCACGGTCGGCATTCGCGGTCACGAGAAGACGGTCGAGGGCATCAAGTGGATGAAGGCCTTCCACCCGAAGGCCAGCTACTACGTGCCCGCCCACCTCGAGCGTGCCGGCCCGTTCAATCCCGCCGGCAACAACGGCTTCAACGTCGAGCACCTGCGCAACTTCAACAATGCCGGCCCCGAGATCGCCTTCGGCATGGAGACGCAGCCGGGTCACGGCGCGTCCGACCAGCGCGGCGAATACGCACCCCGCCGCAACCTGGGCGGCACGGTGGATTCCGTCGGCGGCACCACGTACGGCGGCACTGGTGTGTACGGCGCTCAGATTGGCGGCGTCTGGGATGCCCTGCTCGGCGAAGGTCGCAACTTCTGGTTCTTCGCCAGCTCCGACTGGCACAACCGCGGCATCTTCCCGGGGGACGATCGCCGCTCCACGCAGGATCACTATCCGGGCGAATACCATCGCAACTACACGATGATCCGCACGGCGGGTGACACGAAGATCCGCCCGCAGCACATCGTGGACGGTCTGCGTACCGGCAACACGTTCGTGGCCACCGGCCAGGTCATCGACCGTCTGTCCTTCGTGGCCTGCGCGTCGTATGCGGGGGCGGCCCGCCGCCCGAACAGCGCGGTCGAGGCCCTTGCACTCGCCGCCGCGCGCAACAACACGGACGTCGACGTACCGGGGTGCGCCACCATGGGCGAGAAGCTCCAGGTGCGTCCGGGCGCGGAAGTGGTCGTGGCGATCGTGGTACGCGACCCGTCGGGTGCGAACTACTCGCCCTACAGCTTCCCGAATCCGTCGCTGATGCAGATCGGCATCGAGCAGCCGATGGACCATCCGGTGCTGGATCACATCGACGTGATCCGCGGTCTCGTCACGGGCTACAAGTCGCCCGACGCGGCGGACTACGCCGGCGAATGGCCGCGCGACTGGCTGGCGGGCTACGCCAACGGTGGTACGCCCTCGCTGAACAGCGTGCCGGCAGCGGCGAAGAACACGTCGGCGGCGATGATCCAGTTCTTCAACAAGACGAACTGGGCCACGTTCCCGGGCGATCGTGACTACAAGGTGATGAGCTTCCGGATGGCCGGCGTGCGCGACTCGCAATACCTGCGCCTCCGCGGCACCAACCTGCCCCGCTCGACGCCCTGGGAGACGGATGCCGACGGCAATCCGCTGCCGGATCTGTACACGAACCAGGCGGGTTACGCCGGTGTGCCCGAGAACGCCAACCTGAAGATCACCTGCAACACCGTCGGGACCAACGTGCCTGCGAACAGCACGCTCTACACGGGTACGGGAATCGATGGCTGCCCCAACCACCTGCCGGTCGTCAGCGGTCAGAAGTATTCCGCCTTCGACGTGGCCACGTGGGCCGACCTCTGGTTCTACAGCAACCCGATCTTCATCGAAGTGGCAGGTTCCACCCGCGTCGCCGGCGTGAAGTAACCGGAGTCCGGACGCTGCCCGCGGGAACCGCAACCGGTTCCCGCGGATCCGCCCCGGGGCTCACCAAGACCAACATTCCATAGAGACCGCAACGATGAAACTCACTCTCGCTCCCGTCGCCCTCCTCGGCGGCATGCTCCTCTCCGGCGCGACGTTCGCCGTGCCGCTCGTCGTCGACTTCGAGACCCCGACCAGCTTCGCTTCCATCGCCGAGCACTACAACGGCGGCGTCGACAGCGCCGACGTGGCCGGTGCGAACCTCGGCGTGTCCTTCGGGCCCGACGCCCTCGCCCTGCGCAACGACGAACTCGGCCCGTACTTCGGCAACGCGCCTTCGCCCGTCGGCGTACTCACCGCCGTGTTCGAAGATGCCGCGATGAACGTCGCCATCGGCTTCACTGGTCTCGTGTCGTTTTCGTACTCATCCAACGACGCCGGCGAGATCGGTGTCTGGTCGGGCATGAACGGCACCGGTACCCGTCTGGGTGGCCTCGCCTTGATGGCGAACGCCGCCGGTTGCGACGCCGCCACGCCGCTTTGCACGTTCGGGATGTCGTCGTTCGATCTCGGCGCGAACGTCGCGCAGTCGATCACCTTCGGCGACGCCGCCGGCATCACGGCCGTGTTCGACGACGTCACCGTGACGGCCGTGCCCGAACCCGAGACCTATGCGCTCATGGGTCTGGGCCTCGTCGCCGTTGCCGGCATGGCGGGTCGTGCCCGTCGTCGCGCCGCGGTGAACTGAGTCTGCCGCAACGTTGTGTTCCGCCGGGGGCGGGGTGCGAAAGTGCCCCGCCCCCGTATGGCTTTCAATTTCTCTCGAAGAGTTTCCCCGCATGTCTGCCAGTCTGCCCGCCGATGCAATCGCACGCGATGCCTCCCGCCCGAAGAAGGGCACACCCGCCTGGCTTCGCGAGCCACTGCTCCACTTCCTGATCCTGGGCGCCTGCGTCTTCGGCCTCGACCAGGTGTTTTCCGAGCGTGCCGACGACCCGCGCGTGATCGTCATCGACGCCGCCGTGGATGCCGAGGTGCGCGAGGTCTTCGCCGAAGCGCGCCGCCGCGATCCGAACGCCACCGAGATGGACGCGCTGCGCCGCGTCTGGCTCGACAACGAGGTGCTGTATCGCGAGGGCATGGCGCTCCAGGTCGACCGCGGCGACGTGACCATCCGTGACCGCGTCATCTTCAAGGCGCTCAACGTGATCGAGGCCGGACTGAAGCTGCCTCCGATCGACGACGTTGGATTGCGTGCCTGGTTCGAGAAGAACCGCGTCCGATACGACGAGCCGCCCCGCTTCGATTTCCAGGAGGCCGTGCTGCCTGCGGACACGCCCGAGGCGGCGCTGCGCGCGTTCGCCGCCACACTGAATGCCGGCAAGCCGGGCGACGTGCAGGCCTCCCTCAACGCGTTCAGCGGGCGGCCCCATCCGACCATCGTCCAGAGCTACGGCGAGGAGTTCGCCCGTGCGCTGGAATCGTCCCCGCCCGGCGAGTGGCGCGTCATGCAGAGCAAGGACCGACTGCGGGTCATGCGGCTGGAGTCGGTCACACCCGCGCGTGCGTCGGAGTTCGAACCGCTGCGCAACGCCGTGATGCAGGACTGGGTGGATGCCACCATGGCCGAGATGCGCTCCGCGGCGGTGCAGGCCATGACCGCCAAGTACACGATCCGCTACGCCGAGGGCGAACGGCGATGAGCGTGATCCGTACCGTGATGTGCGCGTGGCTGCTCCTGTGGGCTGGCACGGCGTCGGCGCACGAACTGAGCATGGCCGAGATGGATCTGCGCGAGACGGCGCGAGGCGACTTCGTCTGGCAGTGGATCGCCAGTGGTGCGCGTCCGGCCGCCGACGAACTGACGCCTGTCTGGCCATCGCATTGCCGGGCCGAGGCGAACACGCTGCGCTGTGGCGAGCAGGGGCTCACGGGTACGCTCGCGGTCGATGGTGTCGGCAAGACCTACTCGGCCGCTTTGGTGAAGGTGCACTGGGCCGACGGGCAGAAGCGCGTGTACACGATCACGACCGCGCAGCGCAGCGTCCGCCTGTGGGGTTCCGCGGACGATCAGCGCGGCGTGGGCGAAGTCGCTGCGGCCTACGGCGTGCTGGGCGTGGAGCACATCCTCTCCGGCTTCGATCATCTGCTGTTCGTGATCGCACTGCTGTTCCTCGTGGGCTTCGGGCGCCGGCTGCTGTGGACCATCACCGCCTTCACGGGGGCGCACAGCCTGACCCTCGCGCTGAGCGCGCTCGGCTGGCTGACGCTGCGTCGACCGCCGGTTGAGGCAGCCATCGCGCTGTCGATCGTGCTCGTCGCCGCCGAGGCCCTGCACTCCCGACAGACGTTGTCGCGTCGCTGGCCCGCGCTGGTCGCCTTCCTCTTCGGACTCGTGCACGGGCTCGGTTTCGCTGGGGCGCTGGAGGAGATCGGCCTGCCGCAGAACCATCTGCTGACGGCGCTGCTCACGTTCAACCTCGGCGTGGAAGTGGGGCAGGTGCTGGTGGTGGCGGTGGCCTGGGCCGCGTATCGCGTTTTCGCGAACCGCCCGCAACTGCTGCCGGCCCGGGCGGTGGCGCTCTACGCCATCGGAAGCATCGCCGCGTATTGGTCGATCGATCGGATCGCAGCGATCGTGTCGTAGCGGTCTGTCGGCACGACCGGGGCGCGTTACATCGCGGTGCCGCCGTCCACGTTGTAGACGTGGCCGGTCATGAACGAAGCATCGTCGGACGCGAGGAAGGCGATCAGAGCGGCGATCTCGTGCGGTTGCCCAAGGCGACCCATCGGTGTTGCGGCCTTGATGCGGTCCAGCGTGTCTGGCGGCAGGCGGTCGATCTGCCGTTGCGCGAGCGCGGTCGCCGTGGCCCCCGGCGCCACAGCGTTCACCCGGATGCCCGACTTCGCGAACTCGCGCGCCAGCGCCTTCGACATCGCGATGACCGCGCCCTTCGAGGTCGAGTAGGCCGCGGTGCCCATGATGCCGCCGCCCCGCTGCCCGGCGATGGAACTCACGTTCACGATGGACCCCTTGCCCTGTCGGAGCATCGCCGGGATTACGGCCTGGCAGCAGATCCACACGCTGGTGGTGTTCACGCGCATCACGCGATCAAAGGTCTCGAGCGTGATGTCGAGAAACGGTGTTGGACTTTCGATGCCCGCGTTGTTCACGAGCACGTCGATGCGCCCGTGCAGCGCCAGCGTGCGCGCCACCAGTGCGGCCGCGCTGGCCGGCTGCGTCACGTCCACATGCACTGCATCCGCTGTGATCCCCTCGCTGCGCATGCGCGCCGCAGTGGCCTCGGCCGCTTTGGCCTGGATGTCGGCGATGATGAGTCGATGGCCGCGGGCGGCCAGCGCTCGGGCAGCGGATTCGCCGATGCCGCCGGCACTGCCGGTGACGATGGCGACGGGAGCGTCGGTGGTCATGGGGAGGATCGGCTTGGAAGGGAGATGATTGATTCTACTGCCCGGACCCTGGGTCGCCTCTCGAGCCGGTGGCCCGCTGCGGGAATGTGCCGCAGTTCCTGTACGTGCAGGCCATTCCCACGAAAGCGTTGGTTCCGGTTCAGGCGCTTCCTTTCATTCACCGCTTTCGCGGCCATGGGCCGCTCCTACAGGGGGTGGTCGATGCGCCGCCTGCCGTGGCATCGGGTTGCGGTTTATGTAGGCGTGGCCCATGCCCGCGAAAGCGTTGGTTCCGGTTCAGGCGCTTCCTTGCATTCACCGCTTTCGCGGCCATGGGCCGCTCCTACAGGGGGTGGTCGATGCGCCGCCTGCCGTGGCACCGGGTTGCGGTTTCTGTAGGAGCGGGCCATGCCCGCGAAAGCGTTGGTTCCGGTTCAGGCGCTTCCTTGCATTCACCGCTTTCGCGGCCATGGGCCGCGCCTACAGGGGGTGGTCGATGCGCCGCCTGCCGTGGCATCGGGTTGCGGCTTTTGTAGGAGCGGGCCATGCCCGCGAAAGCGATGGCTCCGGGAGACCGAGTCCTTCTCTTCACGTTGCACGGCGACGTCGGGGGCGTTCTTCTCCCCGTTGTCGATCGCGACGACAGCGCCTGTCCGATCCCGTGCAAGAACGCACGGACGAATCGCCATGCGAATGCATCGACGCGGGCGTAGTTCCGTCGCTGCTGGTAGGCGTGATCCCTGTTCCCGATCGTCTCCGGCGCTGGATGTGGCGGGGGAAAGTGTTAGGGCAGGGAAAGAATGTACTTCGCCAGCGCCAGCGCTTCCTCATCGGAGACCTGCGGCTGCGGCGGCATGATGTCCTCTCCCCATACGCCGGTACCACCCGCCTGAATCTTTCTGGCGAGCACCTGAGCGGCGTCTGGATCGCCCGCGTACTTCTTCGCGACCTCTACGAGCTTGGGACCGTACTTTCTCTTGTCGATGCTGTGACAGGCAAAGCAGTTGTTCTTCTGCAACATGTCCTTGTCGGCGAATGCTGGACTCCCATGGCCCTCGAGACAGAGTGCTAGACAAAGCGCAATCAAGGACCTCACCAAAACCTCCTGATAGCCATGGACCGTTTCGAGGAGAACGCCTCGACAACGCAACCGGAAGAAGAAAAAACGCGCTGCCTGATGAGGCAGCGCGTTCGAAGTGACAACTTACTCGGGCGTCACACGGATGATGTTGCCCTGATCTTCGAGAGCCACATAGAGATCACCGTCAGGACCCTGCACTACGGAGCGGAAGCGCCCCGTCGCCGTGGGCCAGGAGACCTGGGTGACCTTGGAAGACAGGCCGTCAGCACTGATCTTCAGCACGTCCAGACGGTTGCCGACCGGGGTGCCGTGGATGCCGATTCCGGTGTAGCCGACGATCATCGAACCGTCCCAGTCCTTCCACTTGGCGCCCGAGATGAAAGTCGACCCGAACATGCCCTGCGAGAGGCCGTTGTTGTTCCACGCCGGCTTCATCGCATTCGGGTAGGTCTTCAGGTCGGTCATGGGCATGAAGGCCGCGCGCTGTTTCGGGTCCATCGCGCCCATCTGGTTGGGAGAGTATCCGCAGTAGTCATCCGGGCAGTCTTTGCGACCCGCCACGTTGGGACGCGGATCCCAGCCCGCATTGCCGCCGTTGACGAGTGCGGTGACTTCGTCGCTGTGCCACGGGCCGTTCTCGGACGTGAACGGGCGATTGTCGCTCGGGCGGAAGGTGATGCCCTGGGGATTGCGGTGCCCGTACGTGAAGATGCGCTTGTCGAAGCCCGCGGGCGGGTTGTTGCCCGGTGCCGCGTTTCCGTTCCGATCGATGCGCAGCACCTTGCCGCCGATGTAGGTCGGGCTCTGCGGCGCGATGCCGAGGTGGTTGTCACCCGTGGTCACATACAGGAACCCGTCACCAGGGCTGAACCGTACACGGCCACCGTTGTGCGCGCCGGGGCCACCGAAGGGGTGCTTGGTGGCCTTGGGCTTGTAGCCGATGTCCGAGACGATGTCCGTGCGATCCGAGACATCGCTGAACGAGTCGTCGACCTTGAACCGCATCACGCGATTGACCAGCTTGTCGTCGAGATTCGAGCTGGAGTACACGTAGATGAAGCGGTTGCTTGCGAAGTCTGGGTCGATCGCGACACCCATCATCCCCGCCTGACCATCGCAGAAGAGATCGGCGCTGGACGAGGCGTAGCCGGATGAATCACCGAGGCCGTGCAGCTTGTTGATGGCGCCCGATGGAAGGCGCACGGACAAACCCTTGCACTTCTCGGTGAAGAACATCGTTCCGTCCTTCATGAATGCCATATCCCACGGCAACTCGAGCTTGCCGACCACCACCCGCGTCGAAAGATTGGGTGCTGCTGCAAGCGCGCCGGTCGCAGCAGCGAAGCCAACAGATGCCAACACGATCCTCAGTGCGTTCGAAGTCTTCATTCATCCTCCTCCAAGGTATTGAACTCACGTAGCGAGCGTCGGTGGGAAGCAGTGCCGGCAAGCGCTTCCGAACATTCCCGACAGGAACAAGGAAAAAATCCTTGACAAAACACACAACGAAGAGTACGCGCCTAATTCATGGCCGGCGGAAGGTACTGAGGCCAATTCGTGTTGTCAACAAACGTGTGGTCGTCGGAAGGCGCCGCGTCTTCGCACCGATTCGACTCGCAGCATCGCGAGGATCGGCGTCCGGCAAGTGCACTGTGCCGGTTCATCGCATCCGGAATCCGCTTTCGCGGCCATGGGCCGCTCCTACAGGGTCGGTGGATGCGCCATCACCCGTGGCAATGGGCTGGGCTTCTGTATGAGCGGGCCATGCCCGCGAAAGCGATGGTTCCGGTCGGGGCGTTTCCTTTCATCAACCGCTTTCGCGGCCATGGGCCGCTCCTACAGGGTCGGTGGATGCGCCATCACCTGTGGCCGTGGGCTGGGCTTCTGTAGGAGCGGGCCATGCCCGCGAAAGCGATGGTTCCGGTCGGGGCGTTTCCTTTCATCAACCGCTTTCGCGGCCATGGGCCGCTCCTACAG
>LNEE01000060.1 GCA_001464895.1 Betaproteobacteria bacterium Ga0077532 | reverse complement strand
GGTCAAGCGAAGGCCGAAGAGGCATCCACTGCTCCAAGTCCCGCGCCACATCGCGCGCGCTCAGATCCTGCGCAATCGTGCAGCGGAGGCTTAAGGTAATGCCATGGGGCCATGGGCCGCTCCTACAGTTCGGGGCGCATCCACCCGTCGGGATCAAGGCGACGGTCCTTGTAGGAGGGGCCCATGGCCCCGAAAGCGGTGGATGCAAGGAAACGCCTCGACCGGAACCGTCGCTTTCGCGGCCATGGGCCGCTCCTACAGTTCGGGGCGCATCCACCCGTCGGGATCAAGGCGACGGTCCTTGTAGGAAGGGCCCATGGCCCCGAAAGCGGTGGATGCAAGGAAACGCCTCGACCGGAACCGGCGCTTTCGCGGCCATGGGCCGCTCCTACAGTTCGGGGCGCATCCACCCGTCGGGATCGAGGCGACGGTCCTTGTAGGAGGGGCCCATGCCCCGAAAGCGGTGGATGCAAGGAAACGCCTCGACCGGAACCGTCGCTTTCGCGGGCATGGCCCGCTCCTACAACCGCATGGCCAGCGGCGGACGCGCCCCCTCACATCCCCGCGACCGCCGGCTTCCTGCCCATCCACGGCCGCACCGCCTCCAGCTGCGCGCCCAGCCGCAGCAACGTCGCCTCGTCCCCGAACGGCGCCACCAGTTGCGTCGCGATCGGCAGGCCCTCCGCGCTCTGGTGCAGCGGCAGCATCATCGCCGGCTGACCCGTCAGGTTGAACCACACGGTGAACGGCGAGAAAGCGAACACGCGGCGCCAGTACTCGTCGAAGTCGTCCATCATCATGTCGAGCCAACCCAGCTTCACGGGCAGCGTCGCGAGCCCTGGCGTGAGCAGCACGTCCCACTGCTGGTGGAAGTCCGCCATTTCGCGGCCGAGACGGTGCTCGGTCTGGACGGCGCGGACGTAATCCGGACCGCTCACCTGGGCGCCGCGCTGCGCGGTGAGCCACGTGATCCGCTCCACCTCATCCTCGCGCGGCGGACGGCGTGCCGTCGGATGCGTCCCCAGATTCACCACCGTGTTGGTGCTGACCAGCGTCAGGAACGTGCGGACGACCGCGGCCCCGTCAATCTCGGGATCGCATTCCTCCACGTGATGGCCGAGGTCGGTGCAAAGCCGGGCGGTGTCGACCAGTGCACGCAGGCACTGGTCGTCGACCGACGCGCCGTTGGGTGCCTTCGACGTCCACGCGATGCGCAGGCGGCCGGGATCGCGCCCGACCTCGCGGAGATACGGTCCGGCGTGGGCTGGCGCGGTGTACGGATCGCCGGGCCCGATGCCGCTGGTGGCGTCGAGCAGCGCCGCCGTGTCGCGAACGCTTAGCGTGACCGCATGCTCCGTCGCGACGCCACCCAGCCCCTCCCCGGCGAACGGAGCGAACGTGTTGCGGCTGCGCGTGGGCTTCAGGCCGACGAGGCCACAGCACGCGGCCGGCGCCCGGATCGAGCCGAATCCGTCGGACGCGTGGGCCATGGGTACGATGCGCGCGCCCACGGCCGCCGCAGCGCCACCGCTCGAACCGGCGGAGGTGCGCGTGAGGTCCCATGGATTGCGCGTGGGGCCGTACAGCTGCGGCTCGCACGTGAGCGACAACCCCAGCTCGCAGGTGTTGGTGCGGCCGAAGATCACGAGGCCGGCCCGCGCGAGGCGCTTCGCGTGCTCGCTGCTCTCGGTGGCGATCGGGGTGTCGGCGAAGAACCGGGACCCGCGCGTCATCCGCGTCCCGGCGATCGGCGACGTCAGATCCTTCACGAGGTAGGGCACCCCGTGGAAGGGCCCCTCGGGCAGCCCCGCGCGGATGGACTCCCGGGCGTGCGCCTCGAGATCCATCACGACGGCGTTCACGGCCGGATTGCGTGCCGCGACGCGCGCGAGCGCGGCATCGAGGAGTTCGTCGGGCGTGACCTCGCCCCGCTTCACCAGATCGGCCAGACCGAGCCCGTCGTGGTTCTCGTAGTCGGTGAATCCGCCCATGGCGCCCCCTCCCCCTGTTTTCCTTGATGGTGCCATGGGATAAGGCGCAACGAGACCCTGATCTGGTCGCGCGGTCGCGACCATCGGTGTGCATGAATCAGAGTCTCCCGACGGTCATCGGGAGAACGCTCCCGCCTATACTTCCGCCCTTGATCGTCACCACCGCATGCCGTCTCCACCGCATGCCGCCGCACCGGGATCCGCATGGCCGAACGCTCCTTCAAGACCGAAGTCCAGAAACTCCGCCTAGGCGCCGGCGAGGAATTCCGCGGTGAGGGCATCCTCGCCGTCACCAAGGCGCTCCTCGAATCCGGCGTGAGCTACGTCGCGGGCTATCAGGGCGCGCCGATCTCGCACCTCATGGACGTCCTGGCCGACGCCAACGACATCCTCGCCGAGCTGGGCGTCCACTTCGAGCACAGCGCGTCCGAGGCCACCGCCACCGCCACGCTCGCCGCTTCGGTCCACACGCCGCTTCGCGGCGCCGTCACCTTCAAGTCCACGGTCGGGACCAACGTCGCCTCCGACGCGCTCGCGAACCTCGCCTCGGGCGGCGTGACCGGCGGCGCGCTCATCATCGTGGGTGAGGACTACGGCGAGGGCTCGTCGATCATGCAGGAGCGGTCCCACGCCTTCGCGATGAAGTCGCAGGTGTGGCTGCTCGATCCGCGCCCGAACCTGCCGTGCATCGTGGCGGCCGTGCAGCACGGCTTCGCGCTGTCGGAAGCGAGCCGGACGCCCGTGATGCTGGAACTGCGCATCCGCGCGTGTCACGTGCACGGCAGCTTCGTCGCGAAGGACAACGTGCGCCCTGCCTACACGCTGAAGGACGCCATCGAGCGGCCGCTGCGCGACACCAGCCGCATCGTGCTGCCCCCCGCGAGCTATCTGCACGAGCAGGAGAAGATCACGCAGCGCTGGCCCGCCGCGGTGCAATACATCCGCGACCACGGTCTGAACGAGTTCTTCGCGGAAGGCGCCCAGGACTTCGGGATCGTCCTGCAGGGCGGCATGTACAACAACGTGATCCGCGCGCTCGAACTGCTGGGTCTCGCCGACGCCTGGGGTCATTCGCGCGTGCCGTTGTACGTGATGAACGTCACGTATCCGATCGTCGACGAGGAACTGACCCGTTTCTGCGCCGGCAAGCGCGCGGTGCTGATGGTGGAGGAAGGCCAGCCCGACTTCATCGAGCAGCAGGTCAACACGACCCTGCGCCGTGCGGACGTGCAGACCCGTGTGCACGGCAAGGACTGCCTGCCGATGGCCGGTGAGTACACCGGCGGGGTGATGCTCCAGGGGATCACCAAGTTCATCGAGCAGGTCGCACCGTCCCTGCTCGAAGGGCGTCCGCTGCCGCGTGCCGCGAAGCCGGCGACGACACCGGTCCCGGCGGTGAAGGAGGTCCACCCGCGCCCGCCGTCGTTCTGCACCGGCTGCCCGGAGCGCCCCATCTTCACCGCGATGAAACTGGTCGAGCGCGAACTCGGGCCGCACCACGTGAGCTGCGACATCGGCTGCCATCTCTTCTCGATCCTGCCGCCGTTCGAACTCGGCGCCACGACCATGGGCTACGGCCTCGGCTGGGCGGGCGCTGCAGCACTCAACACGACCGAGACGCCGAAACGCACGCTGAGCTTCATGGGCGACGGTGGCTTCTGGCACAACGGATTGACCAGCGGCGTCGGCAACGCGGTCTTCAACAAGACCGACAACGTGCTGGTCATCGTCGACAACAGCTACTCCGCCGCGACGGGCGGCCAAGACATTCTCTCGTCGCGCGCCGACAACCCGATCCGCGCCACGCGCAATTCCATCGAGAAGGCCGTACGCGGTGTGGGTGTCGACTGGGTGCGGACGGTCACGCATACCTACAGCGTGGCCGAGATGCGCGACACGCTGCGCGAGGCGCTCACGACGCCGGTGAAGGGCCCGAAGGTGGTGATCGCGCAGAGCGAATGCATGCTGAACCGGCAGCGCCGCGAGAAGCCCGCCTTCCGCCAGCTCGTGAAGAGCGGGCAGCGCGCGGTGCGCGAGCGGTTCGGCGTGGACCCCGACACCTGCACGGGCGACCACTCGTGCATCCGCCTCTCGGGTTGCCCGTCGCTCACCATCCGCGACAACCCCGACCCGCTGCGCACCGACCCGGTGGCGGCCGTCATCGACAGCTGCGTGGGCTGCGGCCTCTGCGGCGAGGTCTCGCACGCCGCCGTGCTGTGCCCGTCGTTCTACCGCGCCGCGCTGATCCACAACCCCACGGCGTGGGACCGCTTCGTCGCGGGCGTGCGGCGCCGCGTGATCGGATTCTTCCAGCGGCGGATCGAGCGTCGCCTCGCCGGGATCGCATCGTGACCGGCGCGCTGTCGGAAGCACCGCGCACCATCAACATCGCCATCCTCGCCATGGGGGGCGAAGGCGGTGGCGTGCTGGCCGACTGGCTCGTGGACCTCGCCGAGCACGCCGGCTGGATCGCGCAGACCACGTCGGTGCCCGGCGTCGCCCAGCGCACCGGCGCCACGATCTACTACGTCGAGCTGTTCCCCGGCGCCGCGCCCGGCGCTCCGAAACCCGTCCTCGCGCTCATGCCGTTCCCCGGCGAAGTGGACGTGGTCATCGCCTCGGAACTGATGGAGGCTGGGCGGGCGCTCCAACGCGGACTCGTCACGGCCGAGCGCACGACGCTGATCGCGTCGACCCATCGCGTGTACTCGATGACCGAGAAGACCGCGATGGGGGATGGCCGCGTCGATGCGGATGCGCTGGTGGCCGCCGGCCGTGCCGCCGCGAAACGTGCGTGCTTCGGCGACTTCGCGCGCGCGGCGGAATCCGCGGGGAGCGTGATCGGCGCATCTCTCTTCGGCGCCATCGCGGGCGCGGGATGCCTGCCCTTCACCCGGGCGCAGTTCGAGGACGCCATCCGCCGCGCAGGCGTGGGTGTGGAACCGAGCCTGAAAGCCTTTGCCGCCGGCGAAGGGCTCGTCGTCGCGCCGCCACCGCCGCAGCCCGTCGCATCCGCGATGCCGGAACCCCCGGTCGGCCCGCGCCTCGCGCCGCTCGCGTCCCGCGTCCGCGCCACCTTTCCCGCGAGTGCGGTGCCCACCATCCTCCACGGCCTGCTGCGGCTCGCCGACTATCAGGACGTCGCCTACGCAGAAGCCTACGTGCAGCGGCTCGACACACTGCGGGACACGCGCGGATGCACCGATCGTCTCGTCGAGACCGTGGCACGACATCTCGCGCTCTGGATGTCGTACGAGGACACCATCCGCGTCGCGGACCTCAAGACCCGCGCGACCCGCTTCGACCGCGTGCGCGGCGAAGTGCGCCTCGCGAAGGATCAGCTGCTCGACATCCACGAGTATCTGCATCCGCGGGTGCAGGAGATCGCCGACACCCTGCCCGCCGGGATCGGCCGCTGGCTGCTCGCAACCGGATGGGCCCGACGCGGCGTCGAGCGCGTCGCGTCGAAGGGTCGGATCGTGCGGACGAGTTCGGTCCGCGGCTTCCTGATGCTCTACGCGGTCGCCAGCCTCCGGCGCATCCGGCGCACCACGCTGCGATTCGTCGAGGAGCGCACGCGCATCGATGCATGGCTCGCCATGGTGGGCGGGACCGCCGCCTCCGATGCGGAACTCGCCGTGGCGATCGCCGAATGCCAGCGGCTCGTGAAGGGCTACGGCGACACCCACGCGCGGGGCCTTGCGAACTACAACACGGTGATCGCGCAGGTGCCGAGGCTGAACGGTCACCCCGAGGCGGCGGCGACGCTGCGTCGACTGCGCGATGCCGCACTCGCCGACGAGCAGGGCACGAAGCTCGCCGCGGCCGTCGCAGGCATCGGCGCAGCGCCGGCCCGGATCCCCGTCACCGCCTGAGGGACCCATGCGCAGATTCGATGACCCAGCCACCCTGCGCGCGCTCGTCGAGGACGACCGCGTGCATCGCGACGTCTACACCGACCCGGCGATCTTCGATCTCGAGATGTCCCGCCTCTGGTCGCGCACGTGGCTATACGTGGGCCACACGAGCCAGGTGCCGCAGCCGGGGGACTACATCACGACGGACCTCGCGACGCAGCCCGTGATCCTCGTCCGCCACACTGACGGCTCGGTGCGCGTGCTGATGAACCGCTGCGCACACAAGGGTGCGAAGGTCGTGTCGAACCCGTCGGGCAACACCGGGCGTTTCTTCCGCTGCCCGTACCACGCGTGGGCGTACGAGACCGACGGGGCGCTGTACGCCGTGCCGCGCCATCAGGGCTACGACGGCACGCGGATGCGCGAGTGCGAGGCTGGACGCGGGCTCGTCGCGCTGCCCAACGTCGCCACGTACCGCGGCTTCGTGTTCGCACGGCTGTCCGACGAGGGCCCCGACTTCGCTGCGTACTTCGGAGAGTCGCTCTCGTCCATCGACAACATGGCCGACCGCTCGCCCGAGGGCGAGCTGGAGATCGCCGGTGGCGTGCTTCGCTACACGCACGACTGCAACTGGAAGATGTTCGTGGAGAATCTCAACGACACCATGCACCCGATGGTGGTGCACGAGTCGTCGGCGGGCACGGCGAAGCGGTTGTGGGCGGACCAGAGCGCCGACCTGCCGAAGCCGATGGCGGTCGACCAGTTCGTGCCCTTCGTGTCGGACTACCAGTTCTTCGACGACATGGGCGTGCGCGTGTTCGAGAACGGCCATGGATGGACCGGCGTGAACTTCTCGATCCACTCGAAGTACTCGAGCGTACCGGAATACGAAGCCGCCATGCACCGGGCGTGGGGCGAGGACCGCGCCGCGCAGATCCTCGGCACGGCCCGGCACAACACGGTCTACTACCCGAGCCTCACCATCAAGGGCGCGATCCAGGCGATCCGCGTGGTGCGGCCGTTGGCCGTCGACCGCACGGTGATCGAGTCATGGACCTTCCGCCTGAAGGGCGCACCGGACGAGCTGCTCGCACGCACGCTCACCTACTCGCGCCTGATCAACTCACCCATGTCCGTCGTCGGCCACGACGATCTGCACGCCTACCGCGCCATCCAGGCCGGCCTGCGCGCGCAGGGCAACGACTGGGTGAGCCTGCATCGCAACTTCGACCCGGCGGAGATCGGCCAAACCGATCTCTCGACGAACGGGCTCTCCGAGATCTCGATGCGAAACCAGTTCCGGGCGTGGGTGAAGTTCATGACGCACCAGGAGAAGCAACCATGAGCATGGCGGACTCCGAGCAGAACCTGATCCGCTTCGTCCTTCGCGAGGCCCGCCTCCTGGACGAACAGCGGTACGAGGAGTGGCTCGCCCTCTTCACGGACGACGGTCACTACTGGGTCCCCCTCGCCCGCAATCAGACCGACCCCGTGCTGCACGCGTCCCTCGCCTACGAGGACGCCCTGCTGCGCAAGCTGCGGGTGGAACGCCTGCGCAGCCCCCGCGCGTTCTCCCAGCAGCCGCACAGCCGTTCGCACCACCTGCTGCAGACCCCCGAGGTGGAGCGTGCGGACGCCGAGGCCAACGAGTACGTGACACGCACCCAGTTCCTGTACACGGAGGCGCAGGGCGACGCGCAGATCCACCTGGCGGGCACCGTGTTCCACACGCTCACGGTCGTGGAGGGCGCGCTGCGGTTGCGGCTGAAGCGTGTGAACCTCCTGAACTGCGACGCCGCGCTGCCGTCGATCCAGCTGTTTCCGTGAGCAGGCGACGACCGACGTGAGGGACTACACCCCGAGTCGCCTGGACCGCGCGCGTTCGCTGCGCCGCACGGACGCCGATGCCGAGATGCGGTTGTGGCACGCGCTTCGGAGTCGTCAGCTGATGGGGTGGAAGTTCCGCCGGCAGCATCCCTTGGGGCCGTTCATCGTGGACTTCGTTTGCCTGGCTGGGAGGCTGGTGGTGGAAGTGGACGGTGCACATCACGCGGAGCAGCGCGCGAGAGATGATGCACGGACGCGGTTCATCGAGTCGAAGGGATTTCGCGTGGTGCGGTTCGATGATGGGCAGGTGTTGCAGGAGTTGGACGCGGTGCTGGAGGTGCTTCGAATGGCGTTGGAGGACACCCCTCGACCTGAATCTACACCCGCCCCTCACCCCAACCCTCTCCCCGTGAACGGGGCGAGGGAGCGACTGGGCATGGATGCTCCATTGGCACGGGAAACCACAGACCGGGAACCCTCGCCCCGCTCGCGGGGAGAGGGCAGGGTGAGGGGAAGAAATGGGGTCAGGGGAAACCCCGCCGGATCCAAGCCATGACCCTCCCCCACCCCACCGTCCACGCCGCCTTCGCCGCCACGGCCGCGCGCTTCCCCGATCGGCCGTTCCTCCACATCCTCCCGTCGGTGGCCGACGCCTATGGCATCGACGCCGGCGAGATCACCTACCGCGAAGCCGCCGCCATCATCGAGCGACACGCCGCCCGCTACCACGCCGCCGGCTACGGCCACGGCCATCGGGCGGGCCTGCTCCTCGACAACCGCCCGGCGTTCTTCTTCCACTGGCTGGCGCTCAACAGCCTCGGCGTCTCGGTGGTCCCGATCAACGCGGACCTGCGATCGTCCGATCTCGAATACCTCGTCGGCCACAGCGGCATGCAGATCGCGATCAGCCGGCCCGATCGGATGCGCGACATCGATGCCGCCGCGTGCAGCGCCGGCGCCACTGTGGTCGTGGTCACGCCCGAAGGTGAAGCGATTCCACCCGCGCCGTCGCCGGCGCCTCGTCCCGGCGCACCCGACGCCGACACGGAGTGCGGCCTTCTCTACACCTCCGGCACGACCGGGCGCCCCAAGGGCTGCGTGCTGCCGAACGAGTACTACCTCCACGCCGGCCATTGGTACGACACGATCGGTGGACTCTGCCCGCTGCGGCACGGCGAGGAACGCTTGATCACGCCGCTGCCGATGGTCCACATGAACGCGATGGCGTACTCGACGATGGCGATGATCGTGTCCGGCGGATGCGTCGTACCCCTGGACCGGTTCCATCCGAAGTCGTGGTGGCAAGCCGTGCGCGAATCGGGCGCGACGATCGTCCACTACCTCGGGGTGATGCCGCCGATGCTGATGTCGGCGACACCCACGGAGGCCGATCGTGCGCACGCCGTGCGGTTCGGCTTCGGCGCCGGCGTAGATCGCACCCTACACGCGCCCTTCGAGGCCCGGTTCGGATTTCCGCTGCTCGAGGCCTGGGCCATGACCGAGACGGGCGCCGGCGCGGTCGTCATCGCGAACCGGGAGCCCCGGCACGTGGGAACCGCATGCTTCGGTCGCGCGACGCCGGAGGTCGAGGCGCGGATCGTCGACGACGCCGGCCATGACCTCGCCGACGACGCACCGGGAGAACTGCTCGTGCGCGCCGCCGGCCCCGCGCCGCGTTTCGGTTTCTTCCGCGAGTACCTGAAGGAACCGGAGGCGACGGCCGAGGCCTGGGCCGGTGGCTGGTTCCACACCGGCGACATCGTGCGACGCGACGCGGAAGGGAACTTCCGATTCGTCGACCGGAAGAAGAACGTCATCCGACGCAGTGGCGAGAACATCTCGGCGGTCGAGGTGGAGACGGTACTGCGCCAGCATCCGGCGATCCTCGACGTGGCCGTTGCCGCGACGCCCGACGCCATCCGCGGCGACGAGGTCCTTGCGTGCATCGTGCCGCGCGCGCTGGTCGCCGCCGAATGCCGCGAGGCGATCGCCGCGGACCTCGTGCACTTCTGCCTCGACCGGCTCGCGTACTACAAGGCGCCCGGCTGGGTCGCATTCGTGGACGACCTGCCGCTCACGCCGACGCAGAAGGTGCAGCGCGGCGCCCTGAAGACGCTCGCGCACGCGCTGCCCGGCCGGCCCGAATGCATCGACACGCGCGCGCTCAAGCGCCGCCGGGACTGATGGCCCGCGCGAACTACGACGGCGTGGTCGCCTGCGTCCCGGTGACGGTGCCCTACGTGCGCCATTCGATCCGTGGCGCGCACTGGTTCCTCGCGCGAGCCCTGCGGGAACTGATCGCCACAGCGGGCCTCGCGAAATCCGACGTCGACGGCCTGTGCGTGTCGAGCTTCTCGCTCGCGCCGGATACTGCGGTGGGTCTCACGCAGCATCTGGGGATGAGTCCGCGCTGGCTCGACCACATCCCGATGGGCGGCGCGTCTGGCGTGGTTGCGCTGCGGCGCGCGGCGAGGGCGGTGCAGGCCGGGGACGCCGACGTGGTTGCCTGCCTCGCAGGCGATACGAACCATGTGGAGTCCTTCCGCCTGATGCTCGGCAACTTCAGCCAGTTCGCGCGCGATGCCGTGTATCCGTACGGCGCCGGCGGACCGAACGCGAGCTTCGCGTTCCTCACCGCTGCCTACATGCGGACGTACGGCGCGACGCGCGAGGACTTCGGCCGACTGTGCGTCGCACAGCGTGAGAACGCCCTCGCTTTCCCGCACGCGCTCATGAAGAAGCCGCTCACCCTCGACGCCTATCTCGCTGCGCGGGCCGTTGCCGCGCCGATCCATCTCTTCGACTGCGTGATGCCGTGCGCCGGCGCCGAAGCGTTCCTCGTGATGACGGCGGACCGCGCGAAGCGGCTGGGCCTGCCGGGCGTGCGCATCCTCGGCACCATCGAGCGCCACAACGCGTTTCCCGAGGACCCCATCCAGCTCCGCGGCGGCTGGGCGATGGACATCGACGACCTCTATGCGCAGGCCGGCGTCGGCCCCGAGGACATCGATTTCCTACAGACGTACGACGACTACCCGGTGATCTCGCTGATGCAGATCGAGGACCTCGGCTTCTGCGCGAAGGGCGACGGTCCGGCCTTCGTGCGACGGCACACCTTCACGAACGACGGATCGTTCCCGATGAACACGTCGGGCGGTCAACTCTCGGTGGGCCAGGCCGGCGCGGCGGGCGGCTACCTGGGCCTGGTCGAAGCGCTGCGCCAACTCACCGGCCGTCCGCTCGGCAGCACCGTTCCGGATGCGCGCATCGGTCTCGCGAGCGGCTTCGGAATGATCAACTACGATCGCGGGCTGTGCAGTGGAGCGGCGGTGCTGGCGGGCACTTCATCGACGACCAGAAGCAAGCCCCGCGCACCTGACACCGGCTCGACCGCTGCCGTCCGATCTGCCCCCTGAACCCTCGCCACGGCTTGCCGATGTCCCTCCCCCGTCCCCCGAAGAAGAACCCGATCCTCCGCACGCGCGCGCCCACGACGCCGCCGGGCGGGCGTTCGCGCGTTGCACTCGGGCTCACGACGGCGGCCGCGCTCGGGCGGCTCGAGCTGCAGGTGTGTCGGGATTGCGGGACGGTGCAGTACCCACCGCGGGAGGCCTGCCACGCATGCCTGTCCGAGCGATTGCGATGGACGGTGCAGGATGGCGCGGGCGAACTGATCGCCGACACGGTGCTCACGCACAGCAACGATCTGTACTTCCGCGAACGATTGCCCTGGCGGCTCGGCATGGTGCGGCTCGACGCGGGCACCTCCGTGGTCGCGCACGTCCACGGCGATGTGGGTGATGCACCGGCGCGGATCCGCGTGGGTGCGAGACTCGATCGCGCGGGGCAGGCCGTCCTCGTGGCATTCCCCGAACAGGAGACGAAAGACATGGCCGACGATCGCCAGTTGCGCGAGATGACGTGCGATCCGAAGTACCGCAAGGTCCTCGTCACGGATGGGAAGACACCCACGGGACAGGCCGTCGTCCGTGCCCTGGTCGATGCAGGTGCGGACCTCGTATGGGTGGGACACGCCGAACCGTGGAAGCAGTACGCGGGTTTCGACGCCATCGCGGGTCTGCCCGCCGTGACGCCCGTGCCGCTGGATCTCACCGACTCGCGCGCGGTGTCATCGCTCGCCGCGCAGATCGGCGGGAAGGTCGACATCGTGGTGAACACCGCCGAGCACCATCGCACGTTCGGCATCGGCGATCGCCGCGGGCTCGATGCCGCGCGGGCCGAGATGGACATCAACTACTTCGGCCTGCTGCGCCTCGCGCAGGACTTCGGCCCGGCACTGAAGGCCCGCGCGGCCGACGGCGACTCCGGCGCATGCGCGTGGGTCAACGTGCTGTCGGTCTACGCACTCGCCAACTTCCCGGCGCACGGCACGTTCTCGGCATCGAAGGCCGCCGCGTACTCGCTCGCGCAGTGCTTGCGCGCCGAGATGCGGGCGTCGGGCGTGCGCGTCGTCAACGTGTTCCCCGGCCCGGTCGACGATGAATGGAACCAGCTCGTGCCGCCGCCGAAGCTCGCACCGTCCGCCCTGGCCGCGGCCATCGTGAAGGCGCTGCGCGACGGCGTGGAGGATGTCTTCCCCGGCGAGGTCGCGCAGGACTGGCTCGCCCGCTGGCGCGACGACCCGAAGGCGCTGGAGCGCGAGCTGTCGCTGTAACCGAAATCTCACGAGACCCGGCCCATGTCACAGGACACCCTCGCTGCCTTTGCCAACGCGCTGGCCACCGGCAGCATCCGCGTGGTCGATCTCACGCAGACGCTCTCGCCCGCCTTCCCGCAGATCACCCTGCCCCCCGAGTTCGGCCAATGCTGGCCGTTCCGCATCGAGGAGGTCTCGCACTACGACGAGCGCGGGCCCGGCTGGTACTGGAACAACTTCTCGTGCGGCGAGCACACCGGCACGCACTTCGATGCGCCGATCCACTGGGTGTCCGGGCGGCACCTGCCGAACAATGCGGTCGACACGATCCCCGTCGAGCATTTCATCGGCCCGGCGTGCGTGATCGATTGTTCGAAGGAGGCGGCCGCCGATGCGGACTTCCTGCTGACCGTATCGTTCGTCGAAGCCTGGGAAGCGCGCCACGGCCGCATCCCGCCGCGCGCCTGGGTGCTGATGCGCACCGACTGGTCGAAGCGGACCGACCCGGTGGCGTATCAGAACTTCGACGCGACCGGGCAGCACACGCCTGGCCCCGATGCGGACGTCGTGCGATTCCTCGTCGAGCAACGCGACGTGATCGGCTTCGGCACCGAAGCGATCGGCACCGACGCCGGCCAGGGCTATCACCTCCGCCCGCCGTACCCCTGCCATTCGATCATGCACGGCGCCGGCCGCTACGGTTTGCAGTGCCTCGCGAACCTCGACCAGTTGCCACCCACAGGCGCGGTGATCTTCGCGGCGCCGCTCAAGATCGAGCAGGGCAGCGGGAGTCCGTTGCGGGTGCTGGCGATGGTGTCGGAAAGATGATCTCGTAAGAGGGGCCCTGTAGGAGGGGGCCATGCCCCTGTATGAGGGGGCCATGCCCCCGAAAGCGGTCCCTGCACGGAAGCGCTTCACCCGGAACCATCGCTCTCGCGGCCATGGGCCGCTCCTACAAGATCCGCATCCCCGCCGGCGACGACCGAAGCGGCGGTTTCTGTAGGAGGGGGCCATGCCCCCGAAAGCGGTGAGCGCACGGATACGCCTCAACCGAAACCATCGCTCTCGCGGCCATGGGCCGCTCCTACAAGGTCCGCATCCCCGCCGGCGACGACCGAAGCGGCGGTTTCTGTAGGAGGGGGCCATGCCCCCGAAAGCGGTGCGGCCATGGGCCGCTCCTACAAGGTCCGCATCCCCGCCGGCGACGACCGAAGCGGCGGTTTCTGTAGGAGGGGGCCATGCCCCCGAAAGCGGTCCGTGCACGGAAGCGCTTCACCCGAAACCATCGCTTTCGCGGCCATGGGCCGCTCCTACAGGAAGCGTGACCATTTCCCCGGCCGGTGGCGCATCAACGGGGGATATACAAGGGGCCCTCCCCTTGTTGGTACGCCACGCGGCCAAGCCGCCGCGGGCCACCGGCCCGACAGGCACACTCCCCGCCGCAACCCACGATGTATCCTTCGACTCCCGCACCAACGACGACACGATCGGCCATGGAACCCTTTCAGCAGGTGGGCGCGAGCCCGGCACTTCTCCTTGCCCCCGACGACAACATCGCGGTCGCGGTGCGTGACATGCCCGCCGGCACGACGGTCCGCGTGGGCAGCTTCACCGTGACGCTTGGCGACGCCGTGAAGGTGGGCCACAAGTTCGCGGTACGCGCCATCCCGAAGGACGAACGCATCGTGAAGTACGGCGCGCCCATCGGCCGCGCCATCGCCGACATCGCCCCGGGTGAGTACGTCCACATCCACAACGTGACGAGCGACTACATCCCGACGTACACCTTCGACGCCGGTCACGAATTCCTCCCGGAGGCACACTGACATGGAGATCCAGGCCTATCTTCGTTCGGATGGTCGCAAGGGCATCCGCAACCTCGTCGCCGTCTGCTATCTCGTCGAATGCGCGCACCACGTGTCGCGCGAGGTCGCGTATCCGTTCCGCGAGCGCGGGGCGCATCTCATCGGCTTCCCCGGCTGCTTCCCCAACGCCTACTCGCACAAGATGCTCGAACGGCTCTGCACGCATCCGAACGTGGGCGCCGTGCTGCTGGTGTCGCTGGGCTGCGAGGCGTTCAACAAGGGCAAGCTGCTCGAGACGATCCGCGCCTCCGGGCGGCCGACGAAGCTGCTGGTGATCCAGGAGTCCGGCGGCACGCGCAGCACCATCGCCGAGGGCCGCGCCTGGGTCGAGCAGACGCTTGCGCAGCTCGAGAACACGCCGCGCGTCGCGATGCGTCCGGACGAACTCGTCGTCGGCACCATCTGCGGCGGTTCGGATGCCACGAGCGGGCTCACCGCGAACCCCGCGATGGGACGCGCGTTCGACTTCCTCGTCGAGCAGGGGGCCACTTGCATCTTCGAGGAGACAGGCGAGCTGATCGGCATGGAGCACTGGATGGCCGAGCGCGCGCAGAACCCCGTGATGGGCGAGGAGATCGTGAAGACGGTCGCGAAGGCAGCGCAGTACTACGCGACCTACGGCCACGCGAGCATCGGCCCCGGCAATGCGGACGGCGGACTCACGACCATCGAGGAGAAGTCGCTCGGCGCGTATGCGAAGTCGGGCCAGTCGGTCATCAACGGCATCATCAAGCCCGGCGACGTGCCGGTCGGCGGCGGACTCTATCTGCTCGACGTCGTGCCCGACGGCGAACCGCGCTTCGGTTTCCCGAACATCAGCGACAACGCCGAGATCGCCGAACTCATGGCATGCGGCAGCCACGTGATCCTGTTCTCCACGGGGCGCGGCTCGGTCGTGGGCTCGGCGCTCGCGCCGGTCATCAAGGTCTGCGCCAACCCCGACACGTATCGCCGCATGGCGGATGACATGGACGTCGACGCTGGCCGCATCCTCGAAGGCCGCGCCACTCTCGACGACGTCGGCCGCGAGATCCACGACCTCATCCTCCGCGTCGGCAACGGCGAGCAGACGAAGTCCGAGGCCCTGGGGCACCAGGAGTTCATCCTCACCTACAAGTCGTTCGAGCCGCTCGGCCCGGCCTGTTTCCCCTCCGCGGCCTGACGCCGCACGCATTCCCGGAGTCCCCGTTGCCAATCGCCAAGCTCATCCTCGCCGTCATCGTCGTCGTCCACCTCGGGGCCTGCGCGGAATCGCGCGACACTTTCCGAAAGGCGCTCGCGAGTCGCGACGCGACGTTCGACCGCAACATGCTCGAAGTGGTCCCCTGCCTCGCTGACGCCATCCGGACGAAGTACGGCGTCCCGGCGTCCGTCAATGCGAGCAACCTGCACGTGCAGGCGACCGATCCGAGGTACGTGAAGCACCGGTTGGAGGTGGCACTCACGCCTGCCGATGCCGGTGTACCCGCCGGAGAGACGCGCACGATCGTCTACGAGCTGTTCGACCGCGGACGCTCGGGCTCGGGGGTGCGCTATGGCGTCGAGGCCGAAGGCCCGACGAAAGAGGCCTGGTGGGACGAGGCGTTCGCGCTGATCGCGTCGTGCGGCGGGGTCAGCAAGTAGCCGCGAGGCTCCTCCGCCGGCTGGCTGCGACGGCGACGAGCCCGAGGCCGACACCTACGAGCGCCATCGACGCGGGTTCCGGGATCGGCGGTGCGAGGCCCGTGACCTGCAGCGTGGCGGCCTGGTCGCCGAACGCGATGGCGAATGCGTAGCCGCGCGAGGCCTCGCCGAGCGTCTGGAATGCCATCGAACCGGTGTGAGACCGGTACGTTAGCAGCTCGAAGGTCTGCCCGAGCATCGGCACGAACCCGTCCACGAACCCGATCGCCAGCGTGCCGGCGAACGACGCATCGCCACCGATGACGAGGCGGTCCGACAGGTCGCCGAGTTCCATCGTCAGCACGCCCGACGCGCCCTGGACGTAGTTCCCGTCGATGACGAGGGTGCCGGGCGAATTGCCCGGAGCGATCTCCCCGTTGTTCACCACGACACCTCGGACGCCCGCCGCACCGAGTTCCCCGCCGATCTGGCCATTTCCGCGGAGCACGCCACCGTCGATGCGCACTTCGTCGGCGAAGAGAACGCCGTCGAGGACCGTCTCGCCGGCCGTCTGCAGGTAGACCGCCCGACTGCGATCGAGCATCGTGCCGCCCGCCACCACCACACGCCCGCGGTTCTCGAACGCCGCCGTGGACAGGAATTGCAGGTCCCCTGCCGCCACCCCGAGTTCGCCCTCGTTGATGAACGAGGTGGAGATGCGCCCCATGCCCGTGCCGTCCCGGACCATGGTGCCGCGATTCACGAACGTGCCATCACCAAGAAGCCCGCGCCCGCCGGTCGTCTCGCCGCCGACGAGGTCCAGCCGCGCACCGGACGCCACGACGATGCGGGACTCGACGTCCAGCGGCGCCAGGAACTGCGCGTCCATGGCGAGCGACGTGGTGCCGCCCAGCTCGACGGCGCCTTCGCCCCGATGAAGGATGCCGTTCGTCGTCACGATGCCGCCGGCAAAGCGCAGGACGCTCGCCGCCGCGCCGCGTGTGTTGACCAAGCCCAGCGATACCTGACCGGAGAATGTCGAATCGCCTTCGAAGAGGATGGTCGAGTTGCCGACATCCGCCTTCGCGATGGTGCCGTCGCCCACGAGACGCACGACGGCACCCGGCGAAAAGCGCAGCGTGCCGCCGAGCGCATAGTTCACGAGATGCAGCGAGATCGGCGTGGTGCCGGGTGAGGCGCCCGGATTGTTGAAGACCAGGTCGCCGCCACCCTGCAGCACGCCCTGGACGTCGTGCGAACCGATCAGTTCGAGCACCGCGCCGGCATCCACCTGGAAGGTGCCGGTGTGCCCCTGGGCGATCCCATCGAAGTTGCGGTTCTGGTACTGGAGTCGACCGGTCCGCACGCGTACCGTGCCCGCGTTGCCACCGCCACTCGTCTGCATCAGGAAGTCGCCCGCGCCCGCGCGCCGGTCGAGGGTGCCGCGGATGTCCAGTGCCCCGCCACCCAGTCCGAGAAGGTCACCGGCGTCGATGTGGAGGGTGGCGCCGCTCGCGATCTGGACCAGCCCCGAGTTGCCAAGAATGCCCCGCCCGTTGCCGAGCACGGACGTGCCCTCCAACACGTAGTTTCCGAGGCCGATGCCGAGCAGCCCGCTACCGCCCGCCTGGAAGCCCTGGCGGAAGGTCCATGTCCCCGTCGGGTTCACCGCGAACGGGTTGAACGCGCCTCCGCTCCAGAAGAAGCTGCTCTCGAAGGTGGCGTCACCGGTCACGTTGAGGGATCCCCCGGTGAACTGGATCGCTTCGCGGGCGAGGACGCTCTTGGCTTGGTACTGCGTGAACTGGCTTCCCGACAGGGGGGACTGCCGGATCGTCACCAGCGGCAGCGCCCCGACCACGTCGACGATGACGTCGTCGTTGGCGCCCGGAACGGCATTGCCCGTCCAGTTCACGGGCTCGTCCCAGTCGCCGTCGTCGGAGTTGATCCAGCGCACGGTGGCGGCATTCGCGGGGAGAGCGAGGCACAGCGACAGAACCGCAGTGGTCAGGGCGGTGGCGCGAAGCATGGGATCTCCTGATCTTGTCGTGATCCGGACGCATACGCATGGCGCCCGCATGAGCTCGAATGTGCCGAAGGTGCAGGACCTCGGTCAACAGGACGAAAGTATTGGTTTGTCACATTTCGACCCGTTGGCGGACGGCCCGAAGCGGCGCCATGCCCCGGACAACGGCACCCGGGCGCCGGATGCGTCAGTCGGGCGGATGCACCGATCGCGCTCCGCTCCGCCCGCGTCGCGCGGGCGAAGGCGGCACCTCGAGCACGCGGTCATCGGCGACGGCGAAGACACGGTCGCTGCGGGTGCGATCGACGATGGCCGTGCCGGTGAACGCACCGAACGCGGGGAGCACGCCCACGCCCGCGCCGAAGTGGAAGCACGGCAGCCGCAGGCGTCCGTCGCCGGTGCTGCGTAGCGTCACGGCGGGGTGCAGATGCCCGGCCAGCACGTAAGCGGCGTCGGCTGCCTCGGGCACATGCCGGCAGGCGAACGGACCGAGGCGCCAGCCGTCGTCGACGGTTCGGATGTCGAGCGCGGCCGGTGGGTCACCCGCGTGGAGATCGTGATTGCCACGCACGAGGACGAGCGCGAGGTCGGGGTGCCGTGCGCGCCATACCGAGAGCGCATCGAGCGTGGACGAAGACCGGCCGAGCCGGCTGTGGAGGAAATCGCCCAGGAACACGACGGTGCGGGCGGCAGACCGGGCAATCGCCGCGTCGAGGCGGGCCAGGGTCTCGGCGGTGGTGCCGCCCGGGACCGGGACGCCGAGCGCTCGGAACGAGGCGGATTTGCCGATGTGGACGTCCGCCACCAGGAGCGTGCGGCGGTCCGGCAGATGGAGCGCCCGCTCGGGCATCAGGCGGAGCGCCTCCCCGTGCAGGCTGAGGAGGGCATCCGTCACGGATCGGTCGAGAACGGGACGATCACGATGCGGCGCCGGGGCTGCGCCGCCGGCAGGCTCAGTGGCAGCTTCCCGTGCCGCAGGCGTCGGCCCCCGCCAGCGCCGGCAGCGGCTCGTCACCGACACCACGGGTGGGCTCGTAGCCCTTCTCCTTCATCACCATCGAGAGCACGGTGTCCATGGTCGAGGCGTGGGTCTCGAACCACTCGCCCACCGCGGTCGCGAGCACCTTGCCGTAACGCGGTTCGCCGTTGGCCACGCGGGTCCGGACCTCGCGGCAGATGTCGAGCACGCCCTGGTGCTCGTTCACGTGGCACTGGATCGGCGGAAACGGGATCGACTGCATCCAGCGCTGTTCCTGGAGGAAATGCTCCTCTGTGTGCGCGATGAACTCGTCGATGAGCGGCAGCACGGCATCGCCCTCGGCGTCGCCCAGCTTGTTCAGCAGATCCACGAATTCCTTGTGGGTGTCGTCCATCACGCCGCCGTCGATCGCGAGGGCGTCGTTCCATTCCATGACTGCCATGACCAGCCTCCGATTCGAAATCAGCCGGCACTTTAGCCGAGTTGGGGGGCGTCGGGCGATAGCTCGAGCCACGGAACGCAGGCGTCGGGCGAAGCCCGACCCACGAGGGTTGATTCCAGCGCCAAGGCGTCCAGTCGCTAAAGCCCTTCGTGGGTCGAGCTACGCTCGACGCGGCGATGGCGTGGGCACAGCGATGAATCCAGGAACACGGGCGTCGGGCGAAGCCCGACCCACGGGGGTTGTTCTCAGCGCCAAGGCATCCAGTTGCGAGGCACCTGCGTGGGTCGAGCATCGCTCAACGCGGCGCTGGCTTGGGCACAGCGACGAATCCAGGAACGCGGGCGTCGGGCGAAGCCCGACCCACGGGGGGGTGTTTTCAGCGCCGCGGTATCCAGTCGCGAAGTCCCTTCGTGGGTCGAGCATCGCTCGACGCGGCGATGGCGTGGGCACAGCGATGAATCCAGGAGTGCGGGCGTCGGGCGGAGCCCGACCCACGGGGGGTGCTCTCAGCGCCGAGGTATCCCATCGCGAAGGCCCTTCGTGGGTCGAGCACCGCTCGACGCAGCGATGGCTTGGGCACCACGACGAATCCAGGAACACGGGCGTCGGGCGAAGCCCGACCCACGGGGATTGTTTCCAGCGCCGCGGTATCCAGTCGCGAAGGCCCTTCGTGGGTCGAGCATCGCTCGACGCGGCGATGGCGTGGGCACAGCGATGAATCCAGGAACACGGGCGTCGGGCGAAGCCCGACCCACGGGGGCACCGCCGGCGCCCCCCGCCGGACGCCGCCGGGATCGCTCGCAGCGTTCTACACTGCAGCCATCCCCGTCCCGATCGCACACCCGCCATGGCTGATCCCCGACTCGTGTTGCGACTCCTCCTAGGCGCCATCGCGTGCCTGCCCGCGATGGCGTCGCTGGCACCGTCCACCGACCTGCCGGAGGAAGCCCTCTCCGGCGGAGCGCTCAGCGTCGCGGACGCCTCCGACGCCGCGTACCTCAAGCCCGCAGCGGGCCTCGATGCGAAGCAGACGAAGCTGTTTGCGCTTGGCCACCAGATGTTCAACAACCGCTGGGCGTTCTTCTGGTTCGAGAACGCGGAGTTCGGCCGCGGTCCCATCTCGAACGCCCAGGCCTGCACGACCTGCCACGCGAACAACGGCCGCGGGGTGGTGACGGGCACGCCGACGCTGCCCTCCGTGAGCGCCGAGGGCATGCCCCGCGACCATCACATCACCGTCCCCTTCGAGCCGGCGCCGAACCACGTGGTGCGCGTGAGTCTCCCGGGCACCGACGCCCATGGCGGGCCGCGGCCGCATCCGGAGTACGGCGATCAGCTGCAGATCTTCGGCGTGAAGGGCGTGGTGCCGCCAGAGGCCTCGTTCACCATCGACTGGTCCGAACAACCGGTGACGTTGCCCGACGGCGAGACGGTGTCACTGCGTCGCCCGCACGTGCGGATCGCCGACCTCGCCTACGGCCCCCTGGGGAACGACATCCTCGCCGGCCTGCGTCTGGCCCCGCCGCTCGTGGGTCTGGGGCTCCTGGACGCCGTACCGGACGAGACGATCCTCGCGATGGCCGCGCGTCCGCCGGTCGACGGCATCCGGGGCAAGGCGAACCGCGTGTGGGACGAGAGCCGGCGCGCCGAGGCCGTCGGACGCTTCGGCCTGAAGGCGAACCACGGCAGCCTGCGGGAGCAGATCGCCATCGCGTTCCTCAACGACATCGGCCTATCGACACCGGTGTACGAGGCGCAGAACTGCCCGCCCTCCAGCGCGACGTGCCGGGAGCAGATGGTCGCGGGCAAGCCCGAGATCACGGCCTTGCGCCTCGCAGCCACCGAGCTGTACCTGCA
The DNA here is from genome assembly GCA_001464895.1 of Betaproteobacteria bacterium Ga0077532. GTDB lineage: Bacteria > Pseudomonadota > Gammaproteobacteria > Burkholderiales. Next base: position 1,993 of record LNEE01000060.1, on the reverse strand, counting down.
GTCGCTCGCGGTGCCGGTCCGGCGCAATGTCGACGACCCGCGTGTCCGCCGCGGCGCGCAATTGTTCGCGGAAGCCCGCTGCGCGGTCTGCCATGTGCCCGAGCTGCGCACCGGCGCGTCGCCGGGATTCCCGCAGGCCGCCCACCAGACCATCCGGCCCTACACCGACCTCCTGCTGCACGACATGGGCGAGGCACTGTCGGACGGTCGCCCCGACTTCCTCGCGAGCGGGAGCGAGTGGCGCACGCCGCCCCTTTGGGGCATCGGACTGTCGGAGCGCGTGAACGGCGCGACGGGGTTCCTGCACGACGGCCGCGCGCGGGGTTTCGTCGAGGCGATCCTCTGGCACGGCGGCGAAGCGCAGGTGTCGCGCGAGCGATTCGCGAAGATGTCGAAGGAGGATCGGGATGCGGTGGTGGCATTCCTGGGGTCGTTGTAGACGCCACGACCCGCATCGCCCTTGATGCGAGTCAACGGATCCGTCCTCGGCCGCGCCTAGCTTGGAGGTGAGCATGAGCCACGCAGCACACGGGCTCGCAGCAACGGCACGCTACGCGTACCGCATCCCCACGCAAGTCCGAGGAACCTCGAATGAATCTCCCGATGACCCCGCGCGCATCCGGCGCGGCAATCCTGCTTGCACTCATCACAGGCCTGACCCTCACGGCGACAGCGCACGCCGGCCTTCCCGGCAAGGCCGGCGGAAGCGTGCAGGTTTTTCTGCCGCCGACCAGCAGCTTCTTCCAGTCGGGATCGGACACCGTGTTCCCGGTGACCATCGATTCCGGAACCGTGATCAGCGCCACCGGCGCCAGTTCCGGGTCAGCGAAGTTCACGGCGTCATACGGCCGGATCGGGACATCGGCCGAGGCGTCCGCGGTCGGGACGGAAACGAATATGGTTGCCTCGGCGAGCGGGTACTACCAGGACGCGTGGAGCTTTCTCTATGGCGATCACGTCGGGGAATTGATCACGGTGACGCAGGCATTCAGCATCTCGGGATCCCTCGTGAATCCGCGCACCAGCACCGACACGCCCGGCTCGGCGTGGGGCCTGCTCATCAGCGACGAAGCCGGCCGTTACCTCGCGACCGTCGACTCCACGACGTCGAACGCGAACCTCGCTTACAAGGAAGGCGTGGCGGTCATGAATCCATCGCGTACCGCGGGCACGCTCTTCTGGACCCACACCTTCCGCGTCGGCGACCCGTTCAGCTTCAAGGTGACGCTCGGCTCCGGCGTGAACACCCAGTTCGCCAGGGACTTCACGGCGAGCGTCGACTTCTCCCACACGGTCGCGCTGACCGACATCACGGTCATGCACGCGGGTAAGATCGTGCCGGATACCGACTACACGCTGGTGACGGCGTCCGGGTTCCAGTACCTCCCCCCGGTGCCGGAACCCGCCACGTGGGGAATGCTCGCGGCCGGTCTTGGCGCGATCGGCCTGGTGACCCGCAGAAGACAACAGGCCGGGTCGACCGCGGCGACTGGTCGCCGCACCACGTGATCGTCGTCCGCGAGGACGCGGCCCTTCTGCGGGCCACGCCGTTGTAGGAGGGGCCCATGGCCCCGAAAGCGATGAATGCCCGGGAAGCGTTCCAACCGGAACCGGCGCTCTCGCGGGCATAGCCCGCTCCTACAGAAGCGTGGCCCATTCCGAAAGCGGGTGGCGCGGCGACCGCCACTGTAGGAGGGGCCCATGGCCCCGAAAGCGGTGAATGCCCGGGAAGCGTTCCAACCGGAATCGGCGCTCTCGCGGGCATGGCCCGCTCCTACAGAAGCGTGGCCCATTCCGAAAGCGGGTGGCGCGGCGACCTCCCTTGTAGGAGGGGCCCATGGCCCCGAAAGCGGTGAATGCCTGGGAAGCGTTCCAACCGGAATCGGCGCTCTCGCGGGCATGGCCCCATGGCACTACCTTAAGCCCCCATAGCGAGATTTTCCCGTCTGGCGGCGTGCGCAACGCGGCGGAACTCCGGGTCGGGGACGGCTGT
>LNEE01000059.1 GCA_001464895.1 Betaproteobacteria bacterium Ga0077532 | reverse complement strand
CGGGTGAAGCAAGCCCGCCCCGGCGGGGATGGGTGTGGCGAGCGCTCATCGGTTCGCGGCGTTGTTGCGGGTAAGCGCCATGCACGCCGGGAGGGCTGACGCGCTCGACCAGTTCCGTGCCGCGCTCATCGCGCGTGGCATCGTGCCGCCCGATCCGATCGTCGCTGACGGCGGGCTGCACCGATGTCATGCCGAGGGGCGTCACGGGCGCGGTGACGCTGCCTACGTGCTGCACCTGGACGATCTGCCGGCCGGGGGCTTCACCAACTGGCGGGATGGGCGGGGCTGGGAGACGTGGCGCTTCGACGGGGGTCCCCCGCTTCGGGCGGGAGATCGCGATGCGCTGCGTGCGCGGATGCAGGCCGGGCGGGCGCAGTGCCAAGCTGAAGCGGCTCGCCGGCACCAGGCTGCCCGGCAACGCGCTTCGCGCTACTGGCACCGTGCGTCGGCGGCACCGCGGGATCATCCGTACCTCGCGCGCAAGGGGGTGCAAGCCTGCGGGCTGCGGGTCTACCGCGGCGCGCTGGTGGTGCCGGTGCAGGATGCCGATGGCGTGATGCACAGCCTGCAGTTCATCGGGGCGAGTGGCGAGAAGCGCTTCCTCAAGGGTGGGCGGGTGCGGGGGCTCCGCTACTGGATCGGCGGGAATGGTGGCGACACGGTCTGCATCGCGGAGGGCTTCGCCACCGGCGCCAGCGTGTGGGAGGCCACCGGCCACGCGGTCGCGGTGGCCTTCCATGCGGGTAACCTGGAGCCGGTGGCTCGGTCGATCCGGGAGGCGTATCCGAAAGCGCGCATCGTCATTTGTGCCGATGATGACCACGCCACGCCGGGCAATCCAGGGGTAACGCACGCTCGTCAGGCCGCTCGTGCCGTGGGCGGGTGCTTGGCCATCCCGGCATTTGGGACCGCCAGAGCTGGCGAGGGAAGTGACGTCGTCGACCTGAACCGCCCTTCCCGCTTGTTTACGGCGCAAACAGCCGTGGGGCAGGCGGCGGACCCACCGGCCAACCTGCCGCTGACCGACTTCAACGACCTGCATCGGCAGGTTGGCTTGATAGCAGTGCTAACAGCGGTGCAGGCGGCGGGGCATCCGCCGGGAGCTGAGCGGGATTCAGCGGCCAAAGAAAGCCCGGCGGTCATCGACTGGCCTGACCCGGAGCCGCTGACCGAAGCGCTCACCCCACTGCCCTACCCCGTGGACGCCCTCCCCGCCTTGCTGCGCGACGCGGTGCTGGAAGCTCAGTCCTTCGTGCAGGCACCAGTAGCGCTGGTGGCTTGTTCCTCACTGGCCGCGCTCTCGCTCGCCGGTCAGGGCCTGGTCAATGTGCGACGGGACCACCAGCTCGTGGGGCCGGTCTCGCTGTACGTGCTTGCGGTCGCCGAGTCCGGCGAGCGGAAAACCACGTGCGACACGATCTTCGGCGCGGCGCTGCGTGACTGGGAGCGCAATCGGAGGACCGTGGTGGGGCCGAAGCTCGCCGCCCAGGAGGCAGCCGTGCCGGGATCCTCGAGGCCATCAAGCACAAGCGTCGCCGGGCACAGGACACCGCGGAGGAGGAAGACGCACTCGACGGGCTGGCGCGAGAGGCACCCGTGGCGGTCCCGGTGCCTCGTCTGCTCTACGCGGACGCGACACCCGAGGCACTCGCCCACGGCCTGGGTACGGGCTGGCCGACCGGCGGGGTGCTGTCGGCCGAAGCGGGTGCCGTCTTCGGCGCGCACGGCATGGGCTACGAGACGATCCTGCGAAACCTCGCGTTGCTCAACGTTCTGTGGGACGGCGGTGAGATCGCGGTCGATCGCCGCAGTAAACCGTCGTTCCAGTTGCGCGACCGGCGGCTCACCTTCGGCCTGATGGTGCAGCCCGATGCGCTGCGGGGGTTCCTCGAACGTGCGGGCGCGCTACCACGCGGGACCGGGTTCATCGCGCGATTCCTGATCGCGTGGCCGGCCAGCACGCAAGGCACTCGCGCCTACCGGAGCACGCCGGCATCGACACCTGCGGTCGATCGCTTCGCCAGTCGGATCACGGCACTGCTGGATATGCCGTTGCCCACGGACGCGGCCGGTGGGCTCAACCCAGTGACGCTGGATCTCTCTCCCCCAGCGCGTATCGCATGGATTCGCGCGCACGACGAAATCGAGAGTGGACTGGGCGTCGGCGGTGACTACCAGTCCGTACGCGACGTGGCGGCCAAGGCCGCCGAGAACGTGGCGCGTCTGGCGGCGCTCTTCCACGTGCTGGCGCATGGTCCGACCGGAAGTGTTGGCGTCGATGCGATCGACGGTGCGGTACGCATCGTGGGATGGCATCTGCACGAGGCCCGGCGTCTGCTCGCCGATCTCGATACGCCGCCGGCGCTGGCCGCCGCGATTCGGCTCGACACCTGGTTGCTCAACGAGGTACGGGGGACCGGTAGCGGCCGCGTTCCGACGACGCGCGTGTATCAGTTCGGGCCGGCGTGCGTGCGGGACAGTCGAGATTTGAAGACGGCGCTTGCGACGCTCACGGAACGCGGCCGGGCGCGGATGGAGGAAGTCGGGCGGCGGCGCTACGTGGTGGTGAATCCGGCGCTGGTCGAAGGTGGGTCGGTGAAGCGTCGTGAGTGATCTCGGTGTCACTGTTCTCGGGGGCTGCTATTCCTGCTATTCCTGCTAGCGCCGCCCCCGGGGACGACATCGAGAACAGCAGGAATAGCAGCAATAGCAGCCGACCACGCAAGACGCGTCGTTCGACGTCTCAGCCCGCACGGCGGAACGGAACCACCCCGCGCCCCTCGCCCAGTCCATCCAGAAAGTCCGCCCAGTGCTGCATCATCTTCCGTCGGTCGGGCAAGTATTCGGAGCGATGGTAGGCCGCGCGGATCTTGTTGCGCTCGGCATGCGCCAGTTGCCGCTCGATGACGTCCGGCCGGAATCCGTGTTCGTTGAGGATGGTGCTCGCGGTGGCGCGGAAGCCGTGACCGGTCGCCCTCCCGCGGTAGCCCATGCGGTAGAGCGCGAACAGCACGGTGTTCTCGCTCATGAACTTCTTGGGGTCGTGCTCGTTCGGAAAGAGGTGCTCACGCTTGCCCGAAAGGGGCCGCAGTTCGTCGATCACGTCGAGGTCCTGACGGGAGAGCGGAACGATGTGCTCGGCGCCCATCTTCATCCGCTCGGCGGGGATGCGCCATTCGGCTTTCTCGATATCGAACTCGTTCCACGTGGCACCGCGCATCTCGCCGGTGCGAACGAACGTCAGCATGAGGAAACGCATCGCGAGCTGCGTCAACTTGTTGCCGTCGTAGGCATCGAGCTTTTCGAGGAACTCCGGCAGTTCCGATTCCTTCAGGGCCTTGTGGGAGGGGGAGGCGCATTTGCGCTGCAACCTCATGAATTGCTGGGAGCGCAGATCGATGGAGTTGCGCGTGTACCCCCAGAAGCACCCCAGGTGAGGGGTACTGGATTCGTACCCTCTGATTCGCGCAGTCGCCGACCGGCCTCGGCCCGGATCGATCAGGACCTCGGAACCCCGCACCACGCCCATCAACGAGTCAGAAGCGTAGCGCCTGGAACCCTGGCAGCCCGTTTGTCGAACGTCCACAACGGCTGCTCTCCGGCCTGCGAGGCCAGGGCCACATGCACACAGTCGGCAAACTCGGCAGTACTCTCCCGGAACAGATGCAAGGCAACCTCGAGAGCGCGTTCGGATTCGAACGAAAGCTCAGCCGCCGACAGCAGGCTCGAAACCACCTGGATGACGTCATCCTTTCCGAACTCGAAGCTTGACCGCAGCACCCACTCCAGTTCGAGCATCACGGTCACCGGCACGAAGAGCGACTGCCCCTCCTCGACGCATCGGGTGATCAGACGTTTGGCCGCCGCCAACTGTGCGCTGTCGTCCTGCACCACATAGCGCACCAGAATATTGGTATCGAGAGCTGGCATCTGGAACCGGTCAACGCCACGGGTTCATCGAGTCGACACTGACCCGCTTGCCCTTCGGGGCCTTGAGCATGCCGGCCATGTCGAGAATCGACTTCGTCTTGGCGCGCACGATGAGTGTCCCGTCAGGCGTCACCGACCACACCAGCCTGGTTCCAGGCTCCGCATGAATGAGCGCCCGGATATCGGCGGGTACAGTGGTCTGCCCCTTGGCAGTGATCGTGGACTCGGCCATGTGAACTCCTTACTTGACGATCCATTGTAATGCGATGATGGGCTCCGCGGGAAGCGGGATCCTCGTGCGGAATGAACGAAAAAAGTAGCTCACCCGATTCCTGCCTCGATGTGCGCGAGCGCGTCAGGGCCCAGGATCATCTGCGACCCGCACGCATTGACGTCCGCCTCCCTTTGCAAGGCTTCAGCGAACCAGGCCCGACCAACCTGGGTGTCACGTTCGAAGCTGGCGATCAGACGTTCCAGCAATTGGGCGCGCTCCTTTGCACCCAGGCTGAGAACCTGCGCCTCGAGGTCATGATATGGCGTCGCCATGAAACGTCCGGTGCATTGCTGTGGCTGCAGGAAGCAATGCGCGACATCTAGAAAGCGACAGGGTTGGCACGCGGGAATCCGCGTGCCAACCGGTGCCGAAATGGCGATGACCCGTTCCGGCACCAGGTCACGGGATCGAGCTAGGGAAGCTCTGCAGAGCCACCGATTCGGCAGCACGTAGAGCATGAGTTGGTCACGCTGGAGATCGAACGCGGTGGATGAGGCGGAAACGAACACCGTCGGGTCGACATTGCGTACCCGCGGGCGCCGTTTCGCACCCGATTCCGGGGTGTTGCGGCGATCACGGACGCACCTGTGCCTCGGGCATCAACAATCGCCTGACCTGGTACACGTTCGCCAGCGCGAACAGGACGGTGAGCTGCGCGGTGTTCTTTGCCAGGCCGCGGTAACGTGTCTTCATGTTGTGAATTCGCGCCCACATAGAGCCATTTCGTTCGCGGCGTAATGGAGCCGCCTGATTCGCGGCCAAATGGAGCCAGTCGATTCGCGGCGTGCGAACCGAACGTGGACGGGCGCGGATGGAGGAAGTCGGGCGGCGGCGCTACGTGGTGGTGAATCCGGCGCTGGTCGAGGGTGCGTCGGTGAAGCGCCGTCAGTGATATCGGCGTCACTACCCCCGGGGGCTGCTATTCCTGCTATTCCTGCTATTCCTCCGTGTGCTGACCCAGGAACCCTCGACCGGGAATAGCACGAATAGCAGGAATAGCAGGGTGGTGAAGAGACAACATGGCGATGCCGCTCTGTCACCGGTTCGACGAACTGGAAGGTCTACGACGGGCCGAGGCCATCAACGCAGTCGCTGAATTGCAGTCGGCCGCGTAGCTACATCTGGTCCGGATCATCGGTGCCGCGATGCGAGAACCGCGCCTTGCGGGAGTCATCGCCTAGCACGAAGCAAAGATCCGCCGCGCAAGTGATGGGGCAACTCGAAGACGCGCGTTGGGGCCCGCTGAGTGCCACGTCAACCTTGGTCGGGAGCGCTACGCATCGGTTGACCGGGCGCGGACGCGGCGCCGCGGCGGAGGCGCAAAAAAAGTCCGGGCCATGCTCATATCGGGACCCATATCGGGACCATTCTTGAGAATTCTCTTGAACACCTTCGAAAACAAAATCATAAATTATTGATTTTATTGGTGGGCCCGCTGGGACTCGAACCCAGGACCAAAGGATTATGAGTCCTCTGCTCTAACCGACTGAGCTACAGGCCCTACGTACAACAGAAACGACACTGGCCGGAGAGAGCCGGCCAGTGTCTGTTACGCGACCTCGAGCCGGTCAACCCTCGAGGAAGCTGCGCAGGCGTTCCGAACGGGACGGATGCCGAAGCTTGCGCAGCGCCTTGGCTTCTATTTGTCGGATGCGCTCACGCGTGACATCGAACTGCTTGCCCACTTCTTCCAACGTGTGGTCGGTGTTCATCTCGATGCCGAACCGCATGCGCAGCACCTTCGCTTCGCGCGGGGTCAGGGTGTCGAGCACTTCCTTCGTGGCGTCCTGCAGGCTGCTGTAGACCGCGGCTTCCACCGGTGCGAGCGTGGTCTGGTCTTCGATGAAATCGCCGAGATGGGAGTCGTCGTCGTCACCGATCGGCGTCTCCATGGAGATGGGTTCCTTGGAGATCTTCAGGATCTTGCGGATCTTCTCCTCGGGCATTTCCATCTTCACCGCGAGCGTCTGCGGATCGGGCTCGAGCCCGGTCTCCTGCAGGATCTGCCGCGAGATACGGTTCATCTTGTTGATCGTCTCGATCATGTGCACCGGGATACGGATGGTGCGCGCCTGGTCGGCGATCGAGCGGGTGATGGCCTGGCGGATCCACCACGTCGCGTACGTCGAAAACTTGTAGCCGCGACGGTATTCGAACTTGTCGACGGCCTTCATCAGGCCGATGTTGCCTTCCTGGATGAGGTCGAGGAACTGCAAGCCGCGGTTCGTGTACTTCTTCGCGATGGAGATCACGAGGCGCAGGTTGGCTTCGGTCATCTCGCGCTTCGCGCGGCGGGCTTTCGCCTCACCGGTGGACATCTGCTTGGAGATGTCCTTCAGATCCTTGATCGGGATGCCGACGCGGGTCTGCAGGTCGATCAACCGCTGCTGCTGCTCGAGGATCGCCGGTGCGTGGCGCGTGAGCGCTTCGCTGTACGGCTTGCGGGACGTGGCTTCGCGGCGCACCCAGTCGAGATCTTCCTCGTTGCCGGGGAAGTTCTTGATGAAGTACTGGCGCGGCATGCCTGCCTTGTCGACGCAGAGGTCCATCACGGCACGCTCGTAGGAGCGGACGCTCTCGACCATCTTGCGGACGCTGTCGCACAGGGCTTCGATCTGCTTCGCGGAGAAGCGGATGTTCATCAGCTCGGCCGAGATGTCGGCCTGCGCCTTCAGGTAGGGCTTGCTCTTCACGCCCTGGCGCTGCAGGGCGGTGATCATCTTCTTGTTGAGGCCGCGGATGTGCTCGAAGCGCTCCATGGCGGCGACCTTCAGCTGGAGCAGGCTGGCGGTCTGGGCGGCACCGCCCTCGTCGTCGTCCTCCTCCGCGTTCAGCTCCTCCTCCATGGCCTCCTCGGGCATGGTCTCCTCGGCGACGGCGTCGTCAGCGTTGGGGTCATGGAGGCCGTCCACCACTTCGTCGACGCGCAGCTCGTCGCGCTCGACCTTCTCGGCCAGTTCGAGGATCTCGCCGATGGTGGTGGGGCAGGCGGAGATCGCCTGGATCATGTGCTTCAGGCCGTCCTCGATGCGCTTGGCGATCTCGATCTCGCCCTCGCGCGTGAGGAGCTCCACGGACCCCATCTCGCGCATGTACATCCGCACGGGGTCGGTGGTCCGGCCGAACTCGGAATCGAGGGTGGAGACCGCAGCCTCCGCCTCCTCGACGGCATCCTCGTCGGTGGTGGTCGGCGTGTTCTCCGACATGAGGAGGGTCTCGGCGTCGGGCGCCTCGTCGTAGACCTGGATTCCCATGTCGTTGATCATGCTGATGACGCTTTCGATCTGCTCGGCGTCCAGCATGTCGTCGGGGAGGTGATCGTTCACCTCGGCATAGGTCAGGAATCCACGCTCCTTGCCCAGCACGATGAGGTTCTTCAGCCGGGTGCGCCGCGCTTCCGCATCGTTTCCCTGGGCATTGGCGTCCACGGCAGCTGCCATCGCAGCCGCCATTGCTGCCTTACGGTCTCGTTCTTTTTCCTTGGCCATCACCGACTTCCGAATTCGTGAAAAAAAGCCCGCGATTATAACTGATCCGGGCTGCCGCTCCCCCGACGCCTAAGCCGTTCCGGCCGGCGTACTGCCGGACGCGAACAAGGCACGGGCCTCGGGAGGAAGATCACTCGGGCGCTGCACCTGCCGCGCCGCCGCCAACTGCTGGTTGAACTTGCGCTGCTTCTCGAGCCGTTCCGCGATCGCCGCCAGGTCATCCTCGTAGGCGTAGTCGTCGTCGCGCTTCATCAGTTGCTCCTGTACCCGCTGAGCCAGGCCGTCGTTCCCGCCATCTACCAACCACTGGACCAGAGCTTGGGGCGAGGGCGACAGTTCACCAGTGGCCACGCGCCCGGCGAGATCCCCGACCATCGGCCAACATCCGGAACCGTCGGCTGCGGCAGCCGCGCGCCCGGCGAGTAGGTGAAGATCCGGTCGGGCGACAAGTGCTTCGAGCGCGCGATCGGGGAGGTTGTTCAACAAGCTGGCCCGGGCGGTATTGGATCGACGCGAAGGCCCCGCCTGCGCCTGTGTGGCACGCTGCACAGGTTCCGGCAGGCTCGCGGACGACACGCCGGCAGCTCGCGCCACGGCGTCGCGCATCGCCAGCCCGAGATTGCGGGCCGTGATCTGAGCGAGCAGGGCCTCGGCTTTCTTCAGGAACTCGGCCCGATCTTCCGGGGTGGCCATATCGAGCCCGGATTTGAGTTCGCGAAGCATGAAGGCGGAAAGCGGTTCCGCCCGCTCGACCATCTCTTCGAAGGCTTCGCGCCCCCGGGTCCGGATGAAGGAATCCGGGTCTTCCTTGTCGGGCAGGAAGAGAAAATTGACGTGCTTGCCGTCGGTCAGGGCCTGGAGACTGGTCTCGAGCGCGCGCCACGCCGCCCGGCGCCCTGCCGCATCGCCGTCGAAGCAGAACGTGACGTGGTCGGCCTGACGCAGCAGTTTCTGCACATGGAAGGGCGTCGTCGCGGTCCCCAGCGTCGCAACCGCATTGGCGACGCCGTGCTGTGCGAGGGCCACGACATCCATGTAGCCCTCGACGACGATGACGCGATCGGCTTCCCGGATCGCACGACGTGCCTGGAACAGACCGTAGAGTTCGCGCCCCTTCTCGAAGACCGGGGTTTCCGGGGAATTGAGGTACTTCGGTTCGCCGGCACCGAGCACGCGTCCGCCGAAACCGATGATCTCGCCGCGGGTGCTCACGATGGGGAACATCACACGGTCGCGGAATCGGTCGTAGCGCCGGCCCTCGTCGCTACGGATCACGAGGCCCGCCTCGACGAGAACATCGGCCGTGGCGTACTCGGGAAAGGTCGCTTCGAGGTTCTGCCAGCCATCGGGGGCGTAGCCCAGACCGAAGCGGGCGGCGATCTCGCCCGTGACGCCGCGCCCCTTCAGATAGGTGATGGCTGCCTCCGAGACGCGCAACTGGTCCTTGAAGAACCGGGAGGCGCGGGTCAGGGCATCAACGATGTGGGCGTTGGCCGAGGCGTTGGCCTGTCGCGCGCCGTCGGTCTCGCCTGCGGGGACAACCATACCGACGCGGGCGGCGAGTTCCTTCACGGCCTCGATGAATCCCAGCCCGTGGTACTCCATCATGAAACTGATAGCTGTGCCGTGGGCGCCACAGCCGAAGCAGTGGTAGAACTGCTTGGTCGGGCTGACGGTGAACGAGGGGGACTTCTCGGTGTGGAAAGGACAGCAGGCAGCCAGATTCGCACCGGCACGCTTCAGCGGCACCGCCGACTCGACGATATCGACGATGTCGACCCGGCTCAACAGATCCTGGATGAAGGACTGCGGAATCATGTGCGAGCGTGTGTCCCGGTTGTCCGCGCGACGCCTGCGCTGGCGTTCGAGCGACGGCCCTGTTGCGGCCGATTATAGGGGGCAATCCACCCCGCGCGGACTTCCGCGCGAGGGGTGCCCGACGGGCGATCTAGCCGCCAGTGAGCCTTGCCTTCACCAACTGGGACACTGCCGCCATGTCCGCACGACCTGCCAACAGCGGCTTCACGATGGCCATCACCTTCCCCATGTCCTGGGGCCCTGACGCGCCCGACTGCGTCACCGCGGTGGCGACCGTCGCTGCGATCTCCTCGGCCGACGCACCCTGGGGCATGTAGGCCTCGAGCACCGTCACTTCGAACTTCTCGGCATCGGCGAGATCCTGTCGACCCGCCGCCTCGTACTGACCGATGGAGTCGCGCCGCTGCTTGAGCATCTTGTCGATGACGGCGACGACATCGGCGTCGGACAGCTCCTTGCGCTCATCCACCTCGCGTTGCTTGAGGGCGGCGAGCAGGAGGCGGATCGCCGAGAGGCGGGCGGTCTCCCGCGCTCGCATGGCGTTCTTCATGTCCTCGGTGACGCGGTGCTTCAGCTCTGACATGGCCTGCTCCAGAAAAGCGAAAACCCCGCGGCCTTTCGGTGCGCGCGGGGTCGTCGGACTGCCGAACTTTGCGCGATCAGTACAGCTTCGGCGGAAGCAGCTGGCTGCGCAGGCGCTTGTGATGGCGCTTCACGGCAGCGGCGAGCTTGCGTTTGCGCTCCGCGGTGGGCTTTTCATAGAATTCCCGCGCCCGCAGCTCTGTGAGCAGGCCGGTTTTCTCCACGGTGCGCTTGAAGCGGCGAAGCGCCACTTCAAACGGCTCGTTTTCCTTGACGCGTACGGTCGGCATGTAGTCCTCTGAGTCCTTTCGAATCCTGTGGGTCCGTGGGCGGTCCGCTAGGAGTGCTTGTTGGTCGCGTTGATCGTCGTCGCGTTGATCGTCGTACGTCCTGGCACATCCCGAGTGGCCCATCCATCCCTGCTCTCGGATTCCCCCCGGGACGGCTCTGAATCGGCTCTTCTTCTGCGGGGCGAAACGAGGGCGGCGAGGATAACAGGATTCCCGCAGCGTTTGAACCCTTTCACGGAACTTCCCCAATTGATCGTCCTCGGCATCGAGTCGTCGTGCGATGAGACAGGCCTCGCCCTGTACTGCACATCGCGCGGGCTCCTATCGCACGCCCTTCACTCCCAGGTCGACCTGCATACCGACTATGGTGGCGTCGTCCCCGAACTCGCCTCCCGCGACCACGTCCGGCGCATCACGCCACTGCTCGTCGAGGTACTGGCCCGCGCCCAGATGAAGCGCACCGACATCGATGCCATCGCTTTCACGGAAGGACCCGGACTTGCGGGTGCCTTGCTCGTCGGCACCGCCTTCGCCCACGGGCTGGGCATGGCCCTGGATGTGCCCGTGATCGGCATCCACCATCTGGAGGGGCACCTCCTGTCGCCGCTCCTCGCGGACCCACCGCCTGAGTTCCCATTCGTGGCCCTGCTCGTATCGGGCGGGCACACACAGCTCATGCACGTGGCAGGGGTCGGGCGCTACACACTGCTCGGCGAGACAGTGGATGACGCCGCGGGAGAAGCGTTCGACAAGACCGCCAAGCTGCTGGGCCTGGGCTATCCCGGCGGGCCGGCACTTTCCCGATTGGCCGCCACGGGTACGCCCGGACGCTTCCGCCTGCCGCGTCCGAAGATCGCCTCCGGGGACCTCGATTTCAGCTTCAGCGGTCTCAAGACCGCCGTGCTCACGGCATCCCGCCAGGCACCACTGGACGACGCCTCGCGCGCAGACCTTGCCGCCGAGTTCCAGGCGGCCGTCGTGGAGGTCCTGGTGACCAAGTCGCTCGCCGCGGCCGCCCAGACCGGCGCGACCCGCCTGGTGGTCGCTGGGGGGGTCGGCGCCAACGTGCAGTTGCGGGCCAGCCTCACGACCGGCGCCGCGGCGAAAGGCATCCAGGTCTACTACCCCGACCTCGCGTTCTGCACTGACAACGGCGCGATGATCGCCTTCGCGGGCGCCATGCGCCTCGCCCTTGCAACGCCCGCCGGCGCCTTCGGCGTCAGACCGCGATGGGATCTCGGGAGCGTCCTGCCAGCCGCTTGATGTCCGTACCTACTTCGCTCCGATTCTTTTCTCTTGGCCGGAGCGTAGGCGCCGGATGTTCTCCCGATGGCGCCAGATCAGCAGAGCGGCCATCACGACCACGGCGCCGATCACGAGATCGTGCCCGATGAGCGCCGCCGTCGCGATGGGCGCCGCGATGGCCGCCGCGAGCGCCCCGAGGGACGACACCCGGGTGATCGCGAAGACGGCGATCCAGACCGCCAGGACGATCGCCCCGAGCGACGCAGCGAGCCCGAAGAGCACGCCAGCCGCCGTGGCCACCCCCTTGCCGCCACGGAATCCGAAGAAGACCGGGTACAGATGCCCCAGGAAAGCTGCGAGCCCGCCGAGCGCAATGTCGCCCGGGCCGAATCCCGCCTTGGAGGCAAGACTCCGTGCGACGAGGACGACGACCAATCCCTTGAGGGCATCGCCGACCAGCGTCAGGACAGCCGCCAGCTTCTTGCCGGTGCGCAGGACGTTGGTTGCCCCTGGATTGCCCGATCCATACGAGTGCGGATCGGGCAATCCCATGGCACGGCTGACGATGACGGCGAACGAGAGCGATCCGACGAGGTACCCGGCCGCGATGAGAAGGATGAGATTCATGGCGCCATCTTACAATCCGCGCCCTGAGCAGAGATCGCGGACACCACCTACCCCACGAGCTTTGCCCCGCGAAGGATGGTCCCGTCTGCCCCAAGGAGAAGAAGCGATGACAGCGACGCCGATGCAGTTCTCCGTCAGCCATGCCGGTCCCGACGATTTCCGGAAGGACGGCCTGCGACCGTTCTTCGAGTACCGGGACCTGGGCATCCGGGCCGCGACCGGCGGCAAGGTCGTCGCGCACGTGATCCGGGCGGTTCCCGGCACGCCGGCGCAACCGGAGCGCCATCGGCACGACGTCGAGTTCCAGATGGTGTACGTGCTGAAGGGCTGGATACGCTTTCACTACGAAGGGGTCGGTGAGGTGACGCTGAAGGCGGGGAGTTGCGTTCATCAGACACCTGCCATCCCGCACACGGAACTGGGCCACTCGGACGACCTGGAGTTGATCGAGATCGTGCTCCCAGCCGACTTCCGGACCATACCGATGCCCGAGGCCTGACCTGCCGTTGCGCGCGGGCATTTCTGGCCTGCCCTGTGCTAACCTCCTACGGCTTCCCTGCGCGGCTCTTGGGCATCGCTACCTGCGAGGATGTCTTCGACGCGGATGGGTTGATCCGCGAGAAATGCCCCGGGGCCTCTTGCAGACGCATCACCACATTTTTTGGAGTTCCCTGAAATGACTGGTCTCATCCTGATCGGCGCGCCTCTGGTCGTCGTGCTCGGTTGCCTGTTCTGGGTCTTGTCCTTCTCGAAGGAACAGGAACGCATCAACGCAGAGCGCTGGAAGGCGCAGGGCGCGCGCTGATTCCCGCCCGTCCGGCCCGAGACCCCGCGGTGGCGACACCCCGGGGTTTTTTTTCGCCTGTCGTCTGAATCCACTCCCGCGGCCATGGACGTAGATCTGCTCGGCGCACCCTGCGCCAACATGCCGACACGCCAAGAACGGGAGAAACTCCATGCAACAGAATGCCCTCGCCACACCCCTCGCCTGGCTCTTCCGTGGACTGGGGGTCGCCGACAACGTGGGCAGCTGGCTGCCGGGCCTGTTGCTGCGGCTGTTGCTCGCCTGGGAGTTCGGGGAAGCCGGTCTCGAGAAGCTGCGGGGCAACAACTGGTTCAACGACATCGCGGACCAGTTCCCCTTCCCGTTCTCGGTGCTCCCGACGGAGATCAGCTGGCAGATGGCGACCTGGTTCGAGGTCGGCGGGGCGCTCCTGCTGGTGGCCGGCCTCGCCACCCGATTCGTCAGCGCGAGCCTCGTGATCCTCACGATCGTCGCTTGGGCGGCCGTCCACGCAGGCAACGGCTACAACGTCTGCGACAACGGGTGGAAGCTTCCGCTCATCTATCTGGTGATGTTCGTGCCGCTGGTGTTCCAGGGCGCCGGAAGACTGAGCGTCGATCGGTGGTTTGCGAACCGCTTCGGAGACACGTTCGCAGGCCGGCGCTGACCGGCGCCCCGGGGAGCTAGCGCTCCAGACGGAAGATGATCGGCACCGCCACCTTGAACTCCCGCCCGCGCAAGAAGCGTGGTGGCGGAGGCAGGTCGGTGACCGCACGTGCCTTGGTGACCGCTTCGGCGTCCAGGACCACGTGTCCGCTGGATGCCTCGACTCGGGCACTCTTCACCTGACCGTCGGGGCCGATCACCAGGATCACCTCGGTGGTGCCTTCCCAGGCATTGATCAGCGCTTCGCCGGGGTATCGCTGATCCCGCACGATGCGTGCGCGGACCGCCTCGGCGTAGCCACCGACCTCCAACCGCTTCTGCTGCTCGAGACTGAGCAACTGGGGCATGTGGGGGGACAGCAATCCCGATCCTGCGGCCGCCACCCACCCGGCGTGTGCCGCGAGCGCCAATCCGAGGACGGACGCCTGGACGCATCTGGTCATCGCGGTCTCCTTGCCGCGGCCGGGACCTGCCTGCGCTTCATGTGCGCATTGTTCTGGAGGAATCTCGACCGCGGGTGAGCGTAACCCAAACGTGCGGGAACGCCCACGCCATCGCTCACCGGGTGACCTGGCTTGCAATCTGCTGGAAGAAGCGCAGCTTTCCGACTCTCCCGGAAGAGGTCCGCCATGACCGAATCGCATTGCAGTTCGACCCTGGAACTGGTGGCGTCCGCCCATCGCAGGCGCCCCGCTCCCGTGATGCCCGGTGCGCTCGACGCGCTGTTCCATCAGCTGGCGGCCTGCGACGACGTCGACGTCGCCTCGGCCACGGAAGCCCGCATCTGGGACCTCTGGATGTATCACCCGCATCATCGCGCCGCCCGCCATCTCGATCGCGCCTCCACCGAGATCGCCACACACTGTCACGACATCGCCGAAACGCGGCTGTCACGCCTGCTGAGGAGCGCGCCCGACTACTGCGAGGCCTGGCACAAGCGGGCGACGCTCTACTACCTGCAGGAACGCGACGACGAGTCGCTGGACGCCCTTCACCATGTCCTCGAACTGGAGCCGCGGCACTTCGGCGCCATCTGCGCCGTGGCGGAGATCCTGCTCTCGAAGGGCGACCGCGCGGCCGCAGCCTTCGCCTTCGAGACCGCGCTGCGCTTCCACCCGCACCTCGGCGAGGCGCAACACCGCCTGCTCGAACTGCAGTGAGGCGGACTCGTCCGGAGCACGCACCCGAACAGGGCGCCGGACGCGGCGCGCAGGGGCGCCCGTGGTAGGCTCCGGGGATGCAAACAGATGCCAGTTCCGAGGCCGTATGCTTCACGCGCCGCGAGTCTCTCGCCGCATACCTCGACTGCGCAGACTACGTCTCCAGTTCGGCACTTCGCCGGTTCGCCCGGACGGGTCAGTCGCCCGAGCTCGCCATGCGGACCTCGGTCGTACCGAAGGAGGCCACCCTGGGCGACGCCCTACACGCGATGCTGCTCGAGCCGGAGCGATTCGACGAGGACTTCGTCACCGGCGACGCCCCTCTCCCACCATCTCCCGACGGCACGCCGGCGTCGGAGCAACGCACGTGGCTGTCGGCCGCCTCCTGCAAAGCGCTCGCCACCATGCGCGCCGCCGTCCTCGGCTACGAACGGCTGCCGCTTCGCGAATGGCTGGAGCGCGGCGAACGCGAGATCTCCTGCTACTGGACCGACGCCGCCGGCGGGCGCTGGAAGGCGCGCCCCGACTGTCTGTGCGACGACGTGATCGTGGAGTTGAAGACGGCGTCCGACATTCGCCCGAACCATTTCTTGAAGTCGCGACGGCGCTTCGGCTACGACCTGCAGGCGGCCCACTACGTCGACGGGGTCACGCGACTCATCGGCCGCAGGCCGCGCTTCCTGTACGTGGCTGTGGAATCGGTGCGGCCCCATGGAATCTGGGTTCACGAGCCCGAGCCCGAGGCGATTGCAGCAGCCACGACCCATCTTCTCGAAATCCGATCACGCTTCCAGGCGGAGCTGACGGCGCTGGCAGCGCCGCTTTGATGTCCGGCACCTCGCCATCGTGAATCCCCACGAGCCTCCAGCGCGGGCAGAGGCTCTGCCGCCCTGCGGCGCGATAGACTCCCCGTGGAAATCCGCGGGGTCCCGCACCCATTTCATCCATTGAAAGCCATGCGAAAAATCACACTCACCCAGTTCCTCATCGAGGAACAACGCCACAAGGGCGTCATCCAGGGCGATCTGCGGCTGCTCGTCGAGGTCGTCGCCCGCGCCTGCAAGGCGATCAGCATTGCCATCGGCAAGGGCGGCATCACCGGGATGCTGGGGTCGGCGACCACCGAGAACATCCAGGGCGAGGTGCAGAAGAAACTCGACGTGATCTCCAACGAGATCCTGCTCGAGACCAACGAGTGGGGTGGCCACCTCGCAGCCATGGCCTCGGAAGAGATGGATCATCCGTACATCATCCCGCACCGCTATCCGAAGGGTGAATACCTGCTCCTGTTCGACCCGCTCGACGGCTCGTCGAACATCGATGTCAACGTCTCGGTCGGGACGATCTTCTCGGTGCTGAACTGCCCGGAGAACATCGGTGCCGTCGAGGAGCACCACTTCCTGCAGGCGGGCGCCAAGCAGGTCTGCGCCGGATACGCCGTCTACGGCCCGACCACCCTGCTCGTGCTGACCCTTGGCAATGGCGTGAGCTGCTTCACGCTCGATCGCGAGGTCGGCAGCTTCGTGCTGACGCAGCGCGACATGCGCATCCCCGAGGAGACGCGGGAGTTCTCCATCAACGCGTCGAACATGCGCCACTGGGAACCGCCGGTGAAGCGCTACGTCGACGAACTGCTCGCCGGCAAGACCGGCCCGCGCGGCAAGGACTTCAACATGCGATGGGTCGCCTCGATGGTGGCGGACGTCCATCGCATCATGACCCGCGGCGGCATCTTCATGTACCCGCGCGATGCGCGCGAACCCGACAAGCCCGGGAAGCTCCGCCTCATGTACGAGGCGAATCCGATGTCGATGATCGTGGAACAGGCGGGCGGTGCATCCACCGATGGCACCCAGCGCATCCTGGACATCCAGCCTGAGCAACTGCACCAGCGCGTGGCCGTGTTCCTGGGCTCCAAGAGTGAGGTCGAGCGGGTGACGTCCTACCACCGCTGAGCCAGCGCCGCGCAGGCCCAGGGAGGGCCAGCCGGCGTTTCGTCGGCGACACTGCCGGAACGCAGACGAAAAAAAACCGGGGGCGGAACGCCTCCGGTTTTTTTCGTACAGCCCCCAGCAAGCCGGGTGCCTTCTTCACACCTCCACCCAGCAGGCCGGGTGCCTTCTTCACACCTCCACCCAGCAGGCCGGGTGGAGCGTGCCACCGATCAGCTCAGATGCGCGCTCACGAGCTTCGTCATCTCGAACATCGACACCTGCTTCTTGCCGCCGAACACGGCCTTCAGCTTGTCGTCGGCGTTGATCATCCGCTTGTTCTTGGCATCCTGGAGATTGTTCTTCTTGATGTACTCCCAGATCTTCTTGGTCACTTCCGTACGGGGCATGCCCTTGTCGCCGATCACAGCCGCGAGCACAGCGCTCGGGGTCATGGGCTTCATGAACGCAGCATTCGGCGTGCGCTTCGCAGCGGGCTTCTTGGCTGCCGGAGCGGCTTTCTTGGCTGCCGGAGCAGCGGGCTTCTTGGCTGCCGGAGCTGCCTTCTTCGCCGGAGCAGCGGCCTTCTTGGCTGCCGGGGCAGCCTTCTTGGCTGGAGCCGCCTTCTTCACGGCGGGCTTCTTGGCAGCGGGTTTCTTGGCTACGGCCATTGTTATGCCTCCAATCTGTGTGAATGCGATGGTGACGCGGCGAGGGAGCGGCCCCGCAACGGGAGCGCTAGCGCGGCTGCGAGAATGCACAATTCGTCTGCGCATGACAAGGGCTTTCCACGCCGTTTTCCCTCTATGAAAGCGCCGGATCGCAAAGACCTCCGCGAAGGCGGCCGGATCGATGTGGTGGTGCTAATCTTCGACGCATCGCTGCATGACTCCGGAGAGATGCATGGACGCCTGTTTCGCCGCCTTCCGCCGCTGTCTCCCGATGCTTCCCGTACTGCTCATGACCGTCCTTCCCGCGGGGGTCCTCCACGCCCGCACCTCGGGGCCGTTCATGGGCTACACGGGGGTGGAATGGGCAGACGACTTCGGCATCACTCGCGGCCGTTGCAGCAGGGAAGCCGTGGGCAAGGCCCTGGCGGATCCGCGCTCGGCGACACCGGGGCAGAGTCCGGTGGCCGTTCTTGCGGGAGTCGACCTCGACGATGCCGACCGGGCGTGTGCAGCGCATGCACTGGAACTGTCGCGCCACGGGCGCACCGTGCGCTGGTCCGAGGGGAAGCGACAGGTGTCGATCTCGATCGGGGATGACGCCGTCGCCAACGGCCTGCCGTGCCGACCGTTCACGGTCCGCACCGGAAGTCGCACCACCCGCGGCCTCGCCTGTCAGGCGCAGGTGGGTGTCTGGGAAGTCACGAAGCCGACAGCAGGGAAGTGAACTTGGCGCGCAGCTTCGCCACTTTCGGAGCGACCACGTACTGGCAGTAGGGCTGGTTCGGGTTCCGGGCGAAGTAGTCGTCGTGATAGTCCTCCGCCGGATGGAAGGTCTCCGCCGGCACGATCTCCGTGACGATCGGCGCGTCGAAGACGTGCTCGCGCGACAACGCCGCCACGAGGTCCTCCGCCTCCACGCGCTGCGCATCGGTGTGGAAGAAGATCGCCGAGCGGTACTGCGTACCGACATCGTTGCCCTGCCGGTCGGGCGTCGTCGGGTCGTGCGTGCCGAAGAACACCTCGAGGATGTCGCGGAATCCGATGACTGCAGGATCGAACTCGACCCGCACCACCTCGCCATGCCCCGTGTCCCCGTTGCAGACATCCCGGTACGTAGGTGCTGGCGTGTGTCCACCCATGTAGCCGGACTTCACTGTCTTCACGCCCCGCAGGCGTACCAGCACGGCCTCCACGCACCAGAAGCAGCCCCCCGCGAGCGTCGCGGTCTCCATCGCCATCGTCGTATCTCCTTTGTCGGTGTCGGGACCCGTGGACCACATCGTCGTCGGGCCGTTCCTCGGGAGGATAGCGCGCAGGTCGACGGGCCGAGGGTCCGCCACGCCAAGTAGACTCCGCGCCTCGACGACCGACGGACGGGGAACGACATGATCGGATTGCTGCAGCGCGTGCGCGAAGCCAGTGTGCGCGTGGGCGGTGAGGTGGTGGGCGGGATCGGCCCGGGGCTGATGGTCCTGGTCTGCGCCGAGCCGGAGGACACGCCCGCCGTCGCGGAACGGCTCGTGGAACGGCTGCTCGGATACCGCGTGTTCGCCGACGACGCCGGGAAGATGAATCGCAGCGTCCGCGACATCGGCGGCGGCCTCCTCCTCGTCCCCCAGTTCACGCTGGCCGCCGACACCCGCAAGGGCACCCGCCCCAGCTTCTCCGGGGCCGCGGCGCCCGACGTCGGCCGGGCCATGTTCGACCACGCCCTCGCGTTCGCGCGGGGCGCCCACCCGATCGTGGCGTCCGGGGTCTTCGGTGCCGACATGCAGGTGGCCCTCGTGAACGACGGCCCGGTCACCTTCTGGCTCCAGCAAGGTGTAGCAGGCACCTGAGGGTGCCCTGCCCATGATGTGAACAGTCCCCGGCGGGTCCGTGGACAGCGGCACCCCGTCCCGGTGAGACTCGCGGCTCACTCCCAGAGGAGAACGCGGTGTCCTGGATCACAGGCGTGGGACTCACGCCCTTCGGCAAGCACCCGGGTCGCAGCACGCTCGACCTGATGAGCGAGGCGGCCGGCACGGCCCTCGACGACGCCGGTCTCGGCCGCCGCGACGTGGACGGGCTGCTGACCGGCTACTCGACGACCTTCCCCCACCTGATGCTTTCCACGGTCTTCGCCGAGCACTTCGGCCTCGTGCCGACCTACGCCCACGCGATCCAGCTGGGCGGCGCGACCGGATTCGCGATGGCGATGCTCGCCCACCACGTCGTCGAAAGCGGCCTCGCGCAGAACGTCCTGGTGGTGGCCGGCGAGAACCGCCTCACCGGCCAGACCCGCGACGCCGCGGTCCAGACGCTTGCCCAGGTGGGTCACCCGGTGTACGAAGTGCCCTTCGGTGCGACGATCCCCGCCTACTACGGACTGCTCGCCTCGCGGTACATGCACGAGCACGGCAACACCGAGCGCGACTTCGCGGAACTGGCGGTGACCATGCGTCGGCACGCTGCGTGCCATCCCGGCGCGCAGTTCCACGACCCGATCGACGCGGACCAGGTGCTCGCCTCCAAGCCCGTCGCCTCGCCGCTCAAGCTGCTCGACTGCTGCCCGGTGTCCGACGGCGGCGCCGCCTTCGTCGTGAGTCGCGACCGCACCAACGACTTCTCGGTACGCATCCGCGGCACGGCACAGGCGCACACGCATCAGCACGTCACCGCCGCGCCCAGCCTCACCGAGTTCGGTGCGGCCGCGTCCACCCGCGCGGCGATGCAGGCGGCAGGCATCCAGCTGGGCGACGTCGACTACGCTGCCATCTACGACAGCTTCACGATCACGCTCGCGATCCTGCTGGAGGAGATCGGACTCGCCCCGCGCGGCGGCGCCGGCCGCCTCGCATCCGAAGGCCACTTCTCGAACGCGGACGGCGTGCCGCTCAACACGCATGGCGGTCTGCTGTCGTACGGCCACTGCGGCGTCGGTGGCGCCATGGCGCACCTCGTGGAGACGCAGTTGCAGATGACCGGTCGGGCCGGCACCCGCCAGCGCGGCACCCCCGGCATCGCCCTGCTCCACGGCGACGGTGGCGTGCTGTCGTCCCACGTCTCGCTCGTGCTCGGGAGGGAAGCATGAATCCGGACATCCTCGACTGGACCGAAGGCACAGAAGGCATCGCGCTGCAGCACTGCGGCGACTGCCATCACGCGTGGTACTTCCGCCGCGACTTCTGCCCCGCGTGCGGCTCGCGCTCGCTCATCCGGAAGCAGGCGTCCGGCCTCGGCATCGTGCACGCCGTCACGCTCGTCGCGCGCGCGCCGAGCGAGGCCCTGCGCCCGTACGCGCCCTACGCGATCGCCCTCGTGGATGCCGACGAAGGTTTCCGCCTGATGGCCCACGTGGTGCCGGAAGCCCGCATCGGCGACCGTGTCCGCGCCACCTTCCACGCCTTCGGTTCGGCCACCGTGCCGCTCTTCGTCCTCGAAGGCTGATCACCCACCGCGTTCGTTCCGCCGCGGCCACTTACCGCGGCGATCGTCCCCACGGAGCACCCCACCATGACGCCGCAACTGCGCGCCTGCCTCGCCCCCGAATCGATCGTTGTCATCGGCGCGTCGGAGAACCCCGACAAGATCGGCGGACGCCCGCTCGCCTACCTGTCGAAGTTCGGCTACCGCGGACGCGTGTACGCCGTGAACCCGAAGCGCAGCGAGACGCAGGGCTTTCCGACCTTCCCGTCCATCGATGCCCTGCCAGAAGTGCCGGAAGCTGCGATCGTCGCCGTGCCGGGGGCCGCCGCCGTCGACGCCGTGACGCAACTCGCCGCCGCGGGCGTGAAGGCGTGCGTGGTCATGTCCTCCGGGTTCGGCGAGACAGCGTCGCCGGAGGGCATAGCGGGCGAGGTTCGCATGCGCGAGGTTGCCCGCGCCGCCGGCATGCGGGTCGTCGGACCGAACTCCCAGGGGCTCGCCAACTTCGGCAACGGCGCGGTGCTCTCCTTCTCGTCGATGTTCATCGAGGTGCCGCCCATGGACGGCCCGGTAGGCGTCGTGAGCCAGAGCGGCGCGATGAGCGTGGTGCCCTATTGCATGCTGCGCCGGCGCGGGATCGGCGTCCGGTACGCCCACGCCACGGGCAACGACTGCGACATTACCGTGGGCGAACTGGCCGGCGCCGTCGCGGAGGATCCCGACCTGAAACTCCTGCTGCTCTACCTGGAGAGCATCCCTGACCCCGCCCCGCTCGCCGAAGCGGCACGCATCGCGCACGCTCGCGGCTTGCCGATCGTCGCCCTGAAATCCGGACGTACGCCGGCCGGACAGCAGGCCGCGCGGTCGCACACCGGCGCACTGGCCAACGAGGACCGCGTCGTCGATGCCTTCCTCGAACGGAACGGCATCTGGCGGGCCCGCGATCTCCGCGAACTCGTCGCGGCCACCGAGCTGTATCTCAAGGGATGGAAGCCCGCCGGACGGCGCCTCGTGGCGATCAGCAACTCGGGCGCCGTGTGCGTGATGGCGGCCGACGCCGCGACGCGCGCCGGGATGCCCATCGCGACCCTCGCGCCCGAGACGCGCGCCGAGATGGCGGCGATCCTGCCGTCCTTCGCGACGACGACCAACCCGATCGACATCACCGCCGCGCTGATGACCAACAGCGGACTCTTCGGCGCGATCCTCCCGGCGATCGCCCGCGATCCGGCCGCCGACGCCTTCGTGATCGGCATCCCCGTCGCCGGGGCGGCCTACGATGTGGAAGCGTTCGCGCGGGACACCGCCGACTTCGCGCAGGCGACCGGCAAGCCCGTGGTCGCCGCCATCACGCAGGACGAAGTGGCCGCCCCGTTCCGCGAGCGCGGCCTTCCCGTGTTCCAGACCGAGGCCGAAGCCGTCTCGGCCCTCGCCCAGTTCACCGCGCACCACGAACGTATCCACGCCGCGAAGCCCACGGCCCCTGTGGCGACGCGCGCAGGCGGACCGCAACGCATGCTGAACGAGGCCGAGAGCCTCGCGCGGCTCGCGAACGCCGGCGTGCCCGTGGTGCCGCATCGTCTCTGCCGGACGGCGGACGAGGCTGCCGCTGCGTTCGCCGCGATCGGTGGGCCGGTCGTGGTGAAGGGCTGCTCCGCCGATGTCGCCCACAAGTCGGAACTCGGACTCGTGCGGCTCGGCCTCATGGACACCGATGCGACCCGCGCCGCCTTCACCGCCATGGAGAAGACCTTGCGCGACGGCGGCTTCGCGTTCGACGGCGTGCTGGTGGCAGCGATGGCCCGGGGTCGTCGTGAACTGATGGTCGGCGCCCACGTGGACCCGGTGTTCGGCCCGGTGGTCGTGATCGGCGACGGCGGCAAGTACGTGGAGGCACTGCCCGACTCGCAGCTGCTGCTCCCGCCGTTCGATGCCGCCGACGTGCAAGCGGCGCTCTCCCGTCTCCGCGTCGCCCCGCTCTTCACGGGCGTGCGCGGCGAGCCGCCGATGGATCTGGACGCCTTCGCGAAGGCCGTGACCGCCGTCGGCGCGCTGGTGTCCGCACCGGGCAGCCGCATTGCGAGCCTGGACGTGAATCCGGTGCTGATCGGCAGCGCGGGCGATGGCTGCGTCGCCCTGGACGCCGTGGTGTTCGAGACGACGGACTGACGTCTCGCCGATCGGATGGTGGCGATGGCGACAGCGGCGACTATGATGCCCGGGTAGTCATGCCCCGTCGGCCATCGGGCGGCGCGGGTCGGACTGCGAGTCCCCCACGCCCGCCGGAGACCGCCGCATGAAGAACGTCCTATTTTTCGTCCACGGCATCGGCCGGCACGGCGCGGGATGGTCCGCGCAGGCGGATGGCCCCGTGGCCGCGCTCGACGCCGCCATGAAGCGCTACCCGTGCTTCGCCGGCAAGCAGCTCGCGGACTTCGTCGACATCGTCGAGGTCCGCTACGACGATCTCTTCGACCTCGTGCTCGACCAGTGGGAGAAGCTCGCGGACGATCTCGGCCCGGCGGCCGGCGCCTTTCCCTGGGTCGCGAAGGTGCAGCAGCTGCTGGCCGAGGTCGGCGGCAACAAGAACCTGTACGCCGACTTCGGCGGCGACATCCTCCTCTACGGTGGTTTCGACATCGTGGCGCGCGCGGTGCGGCTGCGCGTCGCATCGATCCTTGCGGGCGAGGTCCTGAAGCGGCACTTGAAGGCTGCGGAACCCGGCGAGACGTTCCCGCGCATCGGAATCGTTGCGCACTCGATGGGCACGGCCGTCGCCCACGACGCCCTGTGGACCCTGGCCACTGCGGACTTCCTGGGCGACCAGGCGAAGGTCACCGCATCGCCCGCACTGGCTAAGGCGCCCGGTCTGCTCGACGGCGGACCGCTCACGGACGACCAGCGCACACATTTCGAGCAAGTGCGCCTCGGTACGGAAGCGCACCCCGATCGCCCGATGCCGTTCCCGCTCAACACGCTGTTCCTCGTCTCGAACGTGATCCCGCTCATCAGCCGCGTCAACGGCGACTACCTCTCCGCGAAGCACGACGGGCTCCTGGAGTGCGCGCTCTTCCGCGACATCAACAACCGCTTCGATCCGGTGTGCAACGTGAAGCGCTTCCAGGTCGGCACGCGCACGAACGGCAGGCGGCTCGGGATCGACCACATCCGCAGCCGCAACACGCACGGCTTCGCGCACTACCTCGCGAACCCGCTCGTGCACATGCCACTGCTCACACGCATGACCGATGTCGTGACACCGGACGACATCACGCTGGCGAAGCAGGAGGCGGACGCCCACTGGCAGGGCCTCGGCGGCGGACTCGCGACGGAGGTGCAGACGAAGCTCACGCAACTGGCGGACTCGGCCGTCGCCAGCTCGGGGACCCTCCAGGACCTGCTGACGGTGATCCGCGCACTGAAGGAGCTGGCGCCATGAGAACACTCGCGAGAGGCATGCACTGGCTGGCGGCGGTCGCCGCGGCCTTGATCGTCGGGCTCCCGACCCTCGCGGCGGCAGCGGATCCCGGCAAGGTCTGTGGCGTCCCGCTCGCGCCGTCGGCAGCGTTCGAGCGCTCCGCGCTGGAGAGCGACGCCGCGGAGGACATCGCGGCCGATCGACTGCAGGCGGCGCTCGACCGCATTGCGAACCGGTTCGAGCGATCGCTCCCACCGGGGGAAGCCGCGACTGCGGGCCCTGCGGCGTTCCTGAGGCAGCTGCGCGCCCCGACATCGCGCTGGTCGGCTCTGTGGGAGATCGGCATCGACCCCGACACGGCCAACCCCGTCCTGTTCGAGCGGGATCCCGCCGAGCGCCCGGTGACAATCCCGTGCCGCCCGCTGCCCATCGCGGCGAAGTACCACGACATGGTGTCGATCGCGCGGTTCCTGAACACGGCGCTGGCGGCCCTGGAAGCGCCGGGCAAGCAGGCCCAGTGGATCGCGCTGAAGCGGCGCGCCACCGATCACGAGGACCTCATCCGGAACGGGCTGCCGATGTGGCCCTGGGAACTGTGGCTGAACGGCAAGCGGCTCGGTGATTCGGACGCTGCGCCCTTGTTCGACACCCAGATCGTCTTCATGCGGCCCTCGGTCGGCGTCGAGATCAACACCCGCAGCCGTGAGCGCGCGAACCTCGAAGGCAGCCTGATGCTGGAACCGATCGGCTTCGTCCGCTACCTCGAGGGCAGCCGATTCAGCCGATGGTGGGGCGCCTCGGCGGTGGTGACCGCCAGCACGGGTCAGGGGATGGGATACGGCGGGCTGCTGCGATACGGGCGCTACTCGGCGGGTCTCACGCTCCACCACTCCGATGTTCCCGGCGTGCGGAACGACGTGCACCTGCTCCTGGGCGTGGACCTCTACGACCTGATCGAGAAGACCCGCGGCGAACTGCCCGCGCTGCGCGCCGGCATCCGACGCTCTGCGGTGGAGCTGCTGACCGGGACGCCCTGAGTCGCCCGGACCGACACCCCGTCAGGCGAGTACCGGTCCTTCCCGCTCGGCGATCTCGATCCGGTTCCGGCCGTTCTGCTTGGCGCGCTGGAGCGCTTCCGTCGCGCGATGCGTGATCGCATCCGCAGCGCCGCCGCGGGCCTCGGCGATGCCCACCGAGATCGTCACCACCGGCAGCGGCGCCCCGCCGTGCTCGAGCCGCAGGGCTTCCACGGCACAGCGAATCTCCTCGAGGCGGATCAGGGCATCCTCCAGTTCGCATCCGGGCAGCACCAGCGCGATCTCCTCACCACCGACACGGCACGCCCTGTCGTAGCCGCGGAGCGACCCGTTCAGGATCCGGCCGACGGCAACCAGCACGGCATCCCCGGCCTCGCGCCCGTGGCGCTCGTTGAACATCCCCAGTCCGTCGATATCGAGGATCGCCACGCAGACGGCGCGGCGTTCCCGGTGCGCGCGCTGCAGCTCGGCCGGCAGTTCCTCCTCTAGGAACCGCCGCTGGTAGAGGCCGGTGAGGGCATCCCGCATGGCCTGCTCGCGCAAGGCGAGCCGGAGCCGCAGATTGGAGAACGCCTGACCCAGCATGCGCGCCAACGCGTCGATGCGCGGACGCAGCACGTCGACCTCGCCGGCATCGACGTCGTGGGGCGCGAACAAGTGCACGGCACCCATCGCCTCGCGGTGATCGACGATCGGAAGGCAGAAGTGCGGCGGCGGCGCGTCCGCATCGTGGCTGATGTGGGTGCACAGGGCGTGCTCGGCCGGCGCAGTGAACCGGTGGACACGATGGCTCCGGAGCGCCCAGCAGTCCCGCGGGCTGAAGCGGTCGACCATCGGGACACGATCGCCCCAGCGGGCCGTCAGGAAGACGTGCGATTCGTCCTCCACCCGCGTCAGGGCGCCCGACCAACCCGGTAGCAGTCTCGTGCAGGCGCGACGGATGATCTCGCGCGCCTCCGGCAGCGTCTCGGCGAGATGCAGCATCTCCCGGGTGTCCTCGAGCAGGGCGGCATCGCGGGACGCATCGCGGTGACCATCGGCAAGCTCCGCGAGGCGGCGGATCTGCGCATGGGCGTGCAGTTCGGCGTGCTTGCGCTCGTCGACGTCGACCAGGTGTCCGACCCAGCCGCCGCCAGCACCGACAGTGCCATCGGGCGCGAGGGAGAGCTGGTGCCAGCGGAAGACGCCATCGGCCCGTCGGACCCGAACATCCTCCGTGATGCGCACGGCGCCGGCACCGAAGCGCCGACGCCATTGGGCGGTGCGGTCGGCGTTCCAGTCGTGCTCGTGGAAGACATCGGCCAGCGCCGTCGCGGCGCCCAGGGCTTCCTCGCCGTACCCCCAGAGGGGCCCGGCATTCGCGGAGAACGCGGCGAGGACGTCCGGGTATGCCGGATCCGTGCGGAACACGACGATGGGGCCGGACGAGACCTCGCGGGTCGTGGTCTCCGGAACGCTGACAACTGGACCGGCAGGGATGACTTCAGCGACGGAGTGCACTGCTTCGGGCAAGACCACCGCCTGGCTGAGTGGCGCTCCGGCCCGGGCTGTCGCGGCGCGGAGGTCGAGACGCAGCAGAAGAAATGCGATCCCCGCCGCGGCGACCGCGGCCACCAGCGCAGCGATCCATGGAACGGCAGGCCCGGCCCCAGGCACCAGGGCAACGGATTCGGGTTGCACCCGGACGGCCGCCACACCGGCCATCTGGAGCATCACGACGACGGCACCCAGCGCCGCAGCGCCAAGCGGATGCCGAAGCGCCGTGCGATCACGAGTCCAGGACTCCAGGCCCCGGGCCGTCGCCCGACCGGCGGCGGCAGAGGGTCTCCGGTCAGTCTGTGCCAGCACGACGGCGACGAGGCAGGCCGCGATCGTCAAGGCGATGAGGCGCAGTGGGATGTCCTGCCCCACGTAGGGGCCGATCCTCCAGGCGCTCGTCGCCATGAAGTGCATCGTCCCGGTCCCCGCCACGAGGGCGAGCGCCGCCAGTGCAGCGGCGGGCAGGTCGCGGCCGGAATCGGGAGTCCGTGAAAGAAGCCTCAGCGCGGCGCCCGTACCGATCCCGACGGGGACAAGAGCAGCCACGAGCAGGAGTGGGCCGAAACCGACATCGATGGGCAGCCGATAGGCCAGCAGACCGACGACGCACGCAGCCCAGAATCCGGCACCGGAGACGGCGGATCCCGCGAGCCACCAGGGCCGGACAGCAGCGGGCGCCATGGGAGGCAGCGCGTCGGCCACCCGCAGAAATGCCAGTGACGCCAGGGTGGCGACCCCCCAGGACAGGAAGAGGAGGGGGAGGTCGTAGGAACCAGTCATGGCAACCACTCGGAGGCGTGATCTCCCGCTTACGACCGACGCCCCGTGCGACTTGAGGCATCCGACTGATCCGAGGTCGGCCGTTGGACGAACTCGCCCTTGAAATCCCGCCCGCCACCCCAACGTGCGGTGGGTCGGAAATTGAACAGAGCAGAAAACTCATGACAGATCAGCAGGATAACGCCACCCCAGAAGGCATCGAGGCCACCGCTACGGCGGCGGATTCCGCACCGGAGGTGATGCCCAGCCTCGAGGAGCTGTTGCGCAAGGCGGAGCTGCAGGCCCTCGAGCACCACGACGCGTGGCTTCGCGCGAAGGCCGAGACCGAGAACATCCGCAAGCGGGCCCAGGACGACGTGGCCAAGGCGCACAAGTTTGCGGTGGACGGGTTCTCGTCGGAACTGCTGGCGGTGCGCGACAGCCTCGAAGCCGCCGCGGGGGTGCAGAACGCGACTTTCGAGAGCATGAAGAGCGGCGTCGAGATCACGCTCCGGCAGCTCACCTCCGTCTTCGAGAAGTTCGCCATCCGCGAGATGAATCCCGTCGGCGAGAAGTTCGACCCGCACCGCCACCAGGCCATGAGCATGGTCGACTCGGAGCAGCCGCCCAACACGGTGGTCGAGGTGTTCCAGAAGGGTTACCTGTTGCACGAACGCGTGCTGCGCCCGGCGCTCGTGGCAGTGGCCCGCGCGAAGGGTGCTTGATCCGGGCGAGATCGATGTCGCACGTATCGCGCACCGACGCTTGAATCAGAGACGCCTCACCCGAATATAGCCGTCAGACATCACTTTCCCGCAAGGACGCATCATGGCAAAGATCATCGGTATCGACCTCGGCACGACCAACTCCTGTGTGGCCATCATGGAGAACGGCGTCCCGAAGGTCATCGAAAACGCTGAAGGCACCCGCACCACCCCGTCCATCGTGGCCTATGCCGAGGACGGCGAGATCCTCGTCGGCGCACCGGCGAAGCGCCAGGCCATCACGAACCCGCGCAATACGCTGTCGGCGGTGAAGCGCCTGATCGGTCGTCGGTTCAAGGAACGGGAAGTGCAGAAGGCCATCGAACTGATGCCCTACGGCATCGTCGAGAACAGCAACGGCGACGTCTGGGTCGACGTGCGCGGCAAGAGCATCGCACCGCCGGAAGTGTCGGCGCAGGTGCTGATGAAGATGAAGAAGACCGCCGAGGACTACCTGGGCGAGCCGGTCACCGAGGCCGTCATCACGGTCCCCGCCTACTTCAATGATTCGCAGCGCCAGGCCACCAAGGACGCGGGCCGCATCGCCGGTCTCGACGTCAAGCGGATCATCAACGAACCCACGGCCGCGGCCCTCGCGTTCGGCCTCGACAAGTCCGGCGGCAAGGATCGCAAGATCGCCGTGTACGACCTCGGCGGCGGCACGTTCGACATCTCGATCATCGAGATCGCCGACGTCGAAGGCGAGAAGCAGTTCGAGGTGCTTGCCACGAACGGCGACACGTTCCTCGGTGGCGAGGACTTCGACCATCGCCTGATCGAATACATCATCGGCGAGTTCAAGAAGGAGTCCGGCGTCGATCTCGGCAAGGACGTCCTCGCCTTGCAGCGCCTGCGGGAAGCCGCCGAGAAGGCGAAGATCGAACTGTCGTCGTCGCAGCAGACCGAGATCAACCTGCCCTACATCACGGCCGACGCCAGCGGTCCGAAGCACCTCGCGCAGAAGATCACGCGGGCCAAGTTCGAGAGCCTGGTGGAGGACCTCGTCGAGAAGTCCATCGAGCCCTGCCGCGTCGCCATCAAGGACGCCGGCGTGAAGGTCTCGGACATCGACGACGTGATCCTGGTCGGCGGCATGACCCGCATGCCGAAGGTGCAGGACAAGGTGAAGGAGTTCTTCGGTCGCGAACCGCGTAAGGACGTGAACCCGGACGAGGCCGTGGCCATCGGCGCGGCGGTGCAGGGTGGCGTGCTGAAGGGTGACGTGAAGGACGTCCTGCTGCTCGACGTGACGCCGCTGTCGCTGGGTATCGAGACCCTCGGTGGCGTGATGACGAAGCTGATCCACAAGAACACGACGATCCCGACCAAGGCGAACCAGGTGTTCTCCACGGCCGACGACAACCAGCCCGCCGTGACCATCAAGGTGCTGCAGGGCGAGCGCGAGATGGCCTCGGGCAACAAGTCGCTGGGTGAATTCAACCTCGAGGGCATCCCCGCCGCGCCGCGCGGCATGCCGCAGATCGAGGTGACGTTCGACATCGACGCCAACGGCATCCTGCACGTGTCCGCCCGCGACAAGGCGAGCGGCAAGGAGAACAAGATCACCATCAAGGCAAGCTCCGGCCTCACCGAGGACGAGATCAAGCGGATGGTGAAGGACGCCGAGATGAACGCCGAGGACGACCGCAAGCTGCGCGAGGTGGTCGATGCCCGCAACCAGCTCGACGCCCTGACGCACCAGGTCCGCAAGACCCTGACCGAGCACGGCGACAAGGTCGAGGCCGCCGAGAAGTCGGCGATCGAGGCCGCGTTGAAGGAAGCTGAGGAAGCACTGAAGGGCAACGACAAGGACGTCATCGAGGCGAAGTCGGAAGCGCTGATGCAGGCCTCGCACAAGCTGGCCGAAAAGATGTACGCCGGCGCGCAACAGGAAGGCGGTGCCCCCGGCCCGCAGGCCTCGGCCGGTGGTGGCGCCGGCGGCAAGGCGGACGACGGCGACGTGGTCGATGCCGAGTTCGAGGAAGTGAAGGACCGCAAGTAACCGACGAGCAAGCAGTTGGACTCCGGTCGGCGGGCGTTGCCCGCCCTCCCGAGCACGGCGAGGGCGCCCCATCGGGCCGCCCTCGCCTTTTCGTTTCCCGGGCCCGGACCGCGATGGCCAGCGTTGCCATCGCGTCGCCGGGCTCCCCATGTCCGTGGCGAGATCTGATCAATGGCCAAGCGTGATTTTTACGAAATCCTGGGTGTGAACCGCGACGCCTCCGACGACGAGATCAAGAAGTCGTACCGGAAGCTCGCGATGAAGTTCCACCCGGACCGCAACCCGGACAGCAAGGACGCCGAGGAGAAGTTCAAGGAGGCGAAGGAAGCCTACGAGATGCTCTCCGACCCGCAGAAGCGGGCGGCCTACGACTCCTACGGCCACGCCGGCGTCGATCCCTCGGCCGCCGCCGCGGGCGGGGCCGGGATGGGTGGCTTCGAGGGCGTGTTCGGCGACATCTTCGGCGAGATCTTCGGTGGCGGCGGCGGCCGGGGCGGCGGCGGACGCAACAGCGTCTACCGCGGCGCGGACCTCCGCTACAACCTCGAAGTGTCCCTGGAAGAGGCCGCGCGCGGCACCGAGACCCGCATCCGCATCCCGACCATGGAGGAGTGCGAAACCTGCCACGGCACCGGTGCGAAGTCGGGAACGCAACCCAAGACCTGCCCGACCTGCGCCGGCCACGGCCAGGTGCGGATGCAGCAGGGCTTCTTCAGCATCCAGCAGACGTGCCCGAAGTGTCACGGCAGCGGCAAGGTCATCACCGACCCCTGCGGCACGTGCGGCGGCGCGGGGCGCACCAAGAAGCAGAAGACGCTGTCGGTGAAGATCCCGGCGGGCGTCGACGAAGGGGATCGCATCCGCCTGTCCGGCGAGGGCGAGGCCGGCGTCAACGGGGGGCCGAACGGCGACCTGTACGTGGTGATCCACATCCGCGAGCACGCCGTCTTCACGCGCGACCAGAACGACCTCCACTGCGAAATGCCGATCAGCTTCACCACGGCCGCCCTGGGCGGCGAGATCGAGATCCCCACGCTCGACGGCGCGGCGAAGATCCGCATCCCCGCCGAGACCCAGACCGGCAAGGTGTTCCGGCTGCGCGGCAAGGGCATCAAGGGCGTCCGGTCATCCACGCATGGCGATCTCATGTGCCACGTGATGGTCGAGACCCCGGTGAACCTCACGGCGCGCCAGCGGGAACTGCTGGAGGAGCTGGAGTCCATCAACGAGCGCGACGGGGCGCACCACAATCCGAAGGCGAAGTCGTGGATGGACAAGGTGAAGGATTTCTTCGGGACCTGATCGTCGCGGGCCGAACGCGATGAGGGCGGAGCGCGAAAGTGCCCCGCCCTTTTTCTTTCCCCGCACGATCGACGACGGCCGATCGGCACACCCCGCCTTCTTCTCAATGTCCTGGGGTCGCAGGGTTGTGCGCTCCGGCGCGCTCGGATACCGTCGGCATGGGAGACGGAGATCCATGGCAGAGATCATCAGCGTCATCGGCAACAAGGGCGGCACCGGCAAGACGACCCTGTCGCACATGCTCGGGGAAGGCTTCGGGCTCTGCGGGCATCGGGCTGTCGTGGTGCTCACCGACACCACGCGCACATTGCTTTCGCGCACCCATCGCCGCTATCTCCCCGCGGATGCACGCACCCCCGATCTGCTCGATCGCGTCGTCCAGAAGCTCCACGGCCTGGACGGCTGGATCGGCATCGTCGACGGCGGTGGCGGGCGCACCGAGAAGGATCGCCGCCTGCATTCCGTGGCAACCCTCGTGCTGCTGCCGTTCCGCGATTCCCCCGAGGACATCCGCACCGTCCTGCAGGACCTCGAGCGCTTTCCGAACGCGCTGGCCGTGCCGTCGCAGTGGCCGACCAACCCCTGGCAGCGGGACGCCGCCGACCGGCTCGTGGACACCATGCTCGGCGACCAGCGGCACCGCCTCCTCGAACCCGTCGCCGCCGTGAGCAGTTCCAAGCTCCTGCTGCTCGACGAGATACCGGAATCCCTGCCCACGCCGCTCAACAACGCCTGCCGCCGCATCGCCGGCCAGGTGCTCGACCGCCTCGGCCTCGCGATCGGCGTGGCGGAGGACGATGCCGCCTGACGACGGTGCAGCGCCCGCTGTGCTGGTGTGCGGCGAGGCGCTGGTCGATGTGTTCGATGCCGCGCCCGATCGCCCCATCCCCGGCGGCTCGCCGTTCAACGTGGCCATCGGCCTCGGACGTCTCGGCTGCCCGGCGGCCTTCCTGGGCGGAATCTCGACCGATGCCCACGGCGCCCTGCTGATCCGACGCTTGACCGATGCCGGCGTCGACACGCGGCTCGCGTTGCGGACGGATCGCCCCACCCCGGTCGCTCGGATCTCCACCGACGAGGCCGGGCATCCCCGCTACGCCTTCGAGGTGGATCGCACGGCGGACACTGCACTCGCGCCCGACGCGCTGCCTGCGACATTGCCCGCGAGCATCGAGGCCGTCGCCCTCGGTTCGTATCCGATCGCAGTGCCACCGATGGCCGATGCTCTCGCCGCCCTCGCCGCGCGGGATGGCGCGCAGCGCGTCATCAGCATCGACGCGAACGTGCGGCCTGCGCTGGTGGGGGATCTCGCCGCGTGGCGCCGCCGGTTCGCCACGCTGGTGTCGCGCGCCACGATCGTGAAGGCGAGCGACGAGGACCTCTTGGCGGCGTTCGGACCGGACTGCAATGCCGCAACGCTGGCGCAGGGCTGGATCGAAGCAGGCGTATCGCTGGTGATCGTCACGCTCGGCCCCGCAGGTGCAACCGCGTTCTTCGGCGGTGCTTCCATGACGGTGCCCGGGCAATCCGTACGCTTGGTCGACACGGTCGGCGCGGGAGACAGTTTCCATGCGGCGCTGCTGGCCCGCCTGCATCGGCGCGGGCTGCTCAGCCGCGAGGCCCTCGGACGACTCGCGGCTGCGGACCTCGACGACGCCCTCCGTTACGCCATCGCCGCGGCTTCGATCACCTGCAGCCGCGCCGGCGCGGACCCACCGAACCGCGCCGACATGGCAGCCGCGGGCTTCCGCTGAATCCGCCGGAAATCACGCTATCCGGACGATCAGCTTCCCCTGGTTGGTGCCGTCGAACAGCATGCCCAGGGCGGTGGGCGCCTGCTCCAATCCGTCGACCACGTGCAGGCGATACTGGATGCACCCCTCGCGGTACCAGCCGGCCAGCGCGTCGATGGCCTCGCGGGCGCGGGGCAGATAATCGGACGACAGAAAGCCCTCCATCCGCAGCCGCTTCGTCACCATGAGGAAAAGGTTCCGCGGTCCGGGTTCGAAGTCGCTCACGTCCGCGTGGTTGTACTGCGAGATGGCGCCGCACAGTGCGATGCGCCCGTGCACCTTCATGCGATCGAGGACCGTCTCCAGCATCGGCCCGCCGACGTTGTCGAAGTAGACGTCGATGCCGTCGGGGCACAGTGCATCGAGGCGCTCCGCCACCGATTCGGTGCGGTAATCGATCGCAGCATCGAACCCGAGTGTTTCCGTGATCCAGCGACACTTGTCCGCCGTGCCCGCGATGCCGATCACGCG
This sequence comes from Betaproteobacteria bacterium Ga0077532, assembly GCA_001464895.1. GTDB lineage: Bacteria > Pseudomonadota > Gammaproteobacteria > Burkholderiales. The sequence continues at coordinate 72,124 of LNEE01000059.1, read as the reverse complement.
GCAGCCGGTGATCTTCCCGATCTGGCCGGCCAGCGAACCGACGGCCCCGGCCGCCCCGGACACGACCAGCGTGTCGCCCGCCTTCGCGCGGCCGATGTCGAGCACACCGAAGTACGCAGGGATGCCGATGTGGCCGAACAGACCGAAGTGCATCGTGAGCGGGATCGACGGATCGTCGGGCAGCCGGTTCACGCGCATCTGGCTGTCGATCAGCGTGTAGTCCTGCCAACCGAACAGGCCGGAGACGTGGCACCCGACGGGAAACTTCGGATTCGCGGACTGCTCCACGCGCCCGATGCAGACTCCGCGCATGGGTTGGCCGAGGTTCTGCGCCGGCAGGTAGGTGTCCTTCTCCCACATCCACGGGCGGTTCGTGGGGTCGATCGATAGGAACAGGTTGCGCACGAGTGCCTGCCCCTCGGCGACACCCGGGACCGGCGTCTCCTGCCACGCGAAATCGTCGGCGGAAGCGCACCCCTCCGGGCGGCGGGCGATGCACCACTGGCGGTTCACTGCAACCATCGTTCGGGACTCCCTGCGACATCGGAAGCGCCGATTATGCGGCGCGGACCCTGTGCTATGTTCAGCCGTCATGAGCGATACGAGAACAGCCCGATGAGCGTGGAGCGCGAGGACGCCTGGGCGGTCGGTCTGCTCTTCTCGCGTTCCGGCCCGATGGCGATCCCGTCGTCGCAGCACATCCGCGGCGCGACCCTCGCCATCGAGGAGATCAACGCCGCGGGCGGCGTCCTCGGCAGGCCGCTCGCCGCCGTCGAGTACGACACCCGCTCGGACCCCGCGCTCTACCGGCGTTACGCCGACCGCCTGCTCACCGAGGATGCCGTGAGCGTGATGGTGGGCTGCTGCACCTCGCTCAGCAGGAAGGCGGTGCTCCCCGCCATCGAGCGCCGCAACGGCCTCCTGTGGTACCCGGATCTCTACGAAGGCTTCGAGTTCTCCCCGAACGTCATCTACACGGGTGCCGCCACCAACCAGAACAGCGTGCCGCTCGCCCGCCACCTGTTCCGGCGCGGCGCCCGGCGCTTCGTGCTGCTCGGCTCCGACTACGTGTATCCGCGCGAGGCCAATCGCGTGATGCGCGATCTCGTCGAGCGTCAGGGCGGCACGGTGCTGGACGAGATCTACCTGCCGATGGTCGCGCGCGACGACGCCTTCGACCGGCTCGTCGATCGCGTGAAGGCGCTGCGTCCCGATGCCGTGTTCAGCACGGTGGTGGGCGACGGCATCGGGCGCTTCCTGATGCGCTACGCCGATGCCGGCATCGACCCCGCGGACATCCCGGTGGCCAGCCACAACGTCACCGAAGCAGAACTGATCGCGATCGGGCGACCGGAGTGCGCAGGTCACATCACCGCAGCGCCCTACTTCAGCAGCATCGACACCCCCGCGAACCAGGCCTTCACAGATGCGTTCCGGCGCCGCTTCGGCGCCACCACGCCCATCAGCCAGTACGCCGCCTCGGGCTACACGGCGATGCGCCTGTTCGCCGCGGCGCTGGCGCTGGCCGGCGGCATGGATACGCAGCGGATCATCCGCTGCGCCCGCGGCCTCGAACTGGAAGCTCCGCACGGACGGGTCACCATCGACCCGGAGAACAATCACACATGGCTCACGCCGCGGGTGGGTGTATGGAACGGGAAGGACGCCTTCGACATCGTCTGGGAGGCGGCGCAGCCCGTGCAACCGGATCCGTGGCTCGTGTCCTACGGCGGTGTGGACGATCTCGTGGAGGCGGCCACGTCGCGCGGTTGAAGCCGCGATCGGATCGACCCTCCACGTGGCACGAAACGTGGAACGTGATGAGCCCCTGCGGTCTCCGTGAGTCGGCGCCCACGGGGAGGACGCAGCAGCGCCTCCGATGATCTGCAGAGTCGGGGAACGTTTTCGGTGCAGGCCGGCGCCACGGCGCCATGATCCAGTGCACGAGCAGGAGCTTGTCATGACCGTCGATCCGATCCGCGAACTGCGCGGCACGCGTGTGCTGGTGATCCACCCCCTCGACACCGAGATCGAGGAACTCGTGCGTCATCTGAAGCGCATCGGTTGCCAGACACGCCTCGCGTGGCCGGTGCCCGCGTCACTGCCGACGGATGTCGACGTCGTGTTCTTCTCCATCTGTCCGGCGGGGCCCAACGTCGTTCCGGCGGCCATCGCGGACGGCGGGCCGCCGCTCATCGCGATCGTCGACTTCGAGAATCCGACCGCGCTGAAGAGCCTCCTCGATTCCGGCGCACACGCGGTCATCGCGAAACCGATCCGTCCCTCGGGCATCCTGTCGAGCCTCGTGATGGCGCGCGCGTTGCACGGTTACCAGGGCCGCCTGCTCAGCAAGGTGGCGAAGCTGGAAGAGACACTGAAGAGTCGCCGCGACATCGAGCGCGCGACGCGCATCCTGATGGAAGTGAAGGGCTCGTCGGAAGACACCGCGTACCAGCTGATCCGCCAGCAGGCGACGTCGCAGCGGCTCTCGATGGGTGTCGTGGCGCGCTCCATCATCACCGCGCATCGCGTGTTCGATCCGCGTCCCGAACCGGTGGCAGTTCCGGTGCGCGATGCAAGCCGCACGGTGCTGCGGCTGCCGGTGCGCAGATCTTCTTGACATGAAGCATGTCGCCGCAGAACATCCGCGGCGATCGAGTTGGAACCGCGGCAGGGCTGCCGCGTCCGGACATCGAGGCTACGAAGCCTCCGCTCTTGCGCCATCACGGCGGGACGGAGGCTTTTTGTTTTTGGCCCGACGTTCCGCCCCCCTTGATCGCTCGATGCGCTGTCCACCCGACGAGATGCGATGAAGCGCGCCGGCACTGCTGCACCGCCGGCCGCGATGACCCGCCAACGCAGTCAACACGTGGAGATACAGCATGCAATCGAAGAAGACCGGACCCCTCGTCCGCGCGGCTCAGTGGGCCACCCTGGCCACTTTCGCCACCGCCCTCACCCTCCCGGCAGCGCAAGCCGAGGACGTCATCCGCATCGGCATCCCCGTGGGCCTCAGCGGCGCGAACAGCGTCGTCGCACCGTCGGTCGTCCAGTCCGCGGAACTCGCAGCCGAGGAGATCAACGCCAAGGGCGGCATCCTCGGGAAGAAGGTCGTGCTGGAAGTGGCTGACGACGGCAGCGGCGCCGCCGGCGCGCAGAAGGCCTTCGACTCGCTCATCTTCCAGAAGAAGGTGAACGTGCTGATCTCCATGGAAACCAGCGCGGCGCGCAACGCCGGACTGCCCATCGTGACGCGCGGCAAGACACCTTTCATCTACACCTCGTTCTACGAAGGGCGCTCCTGCAACAAGTACCTCTACGTGAACGCGTGGGTGCCCGACCAGCAGGTCGCGCCGATCGTCGATTACTTCGCCAAGAACTACAAGGCGAAGACCTACTTCCTCGTGGGCAGCGACTACGCATTCGGCCGCGGCATGCTGGAGTTCACGCGCGGCTACATCACGAAGATCGGCGGCAAGGTGGTCGGCGAGGAATACCTGCCGATGGACGGCAGCGACTGGACCTCGGTCATCAGCAAGCTGAAGGCCGCGAACCCCGACGCGCTCATCACGTCGACGGCCGGCGGCGCGCCGAACGTCACGCTTACCAAGCAGCTGCGTGCGGCCGGCGTGAAGATCCCCTACGGCAACCTCGCCGTGGACGAAGGCACCGCGAAGAGCATGGGCGCCGACGCCGAGGGCATCTACATCTCGGGCTCGTACTTCACCAACATCGCCTCGCCGAAGAACCAGGCGTTCATGGCCGCGATGCAGAAGAAGTTCGGCGCGAACCTGAAGACGCCCAACGACCTCTCGGTGCCGCAGTACGAGGGCGTGTACGCGTACAAGATGGCCGTCGAGAAGGCCGGCTCCACCGATGCCGACAAGGTGATCGCCGCCCTGGCGGAAGTCGCGTTCGAAGGCCCGCGCGGCGTCATCCAGATGAACAAGCAGCGCCACGCGCCGCTCACGATGTATCTGGGCAAGGTCACGAAGGAAGGTGGCGTCGAAGTGCTCGAGACGTTCAAGGACGTCGATCCGGGCGAACAGTGTCCGAAGCTGAAGTGAGTCGATAGGCGTTCGGGGCCGGGAGAAGCCGGTGGGGTGCCATCGCAGAGCATCGCGGGACGCGTCCCCTGGCGACCGGCGGCCGGTTCCACATCCGCGGTCGCCGGCGCCCGCCCGCAATTCCTGATCCCCAATCCACTGCTCCATTCCACGCCTTGTCCACCCTCCTCGACATCCTCACCACCGCCGCGATCCTCTACTCGGTATGCGCCGGGTTGCTGCTCGTGTTCGGCGTGATGAAGATCATCAATTTCGCGCACGGTGGCTTCCTCACCGTGGGCGGCTATTCGGCCCTGCTGGTGACGCACCTCGGTCTGCATCCGTGGTGGGCGCCGGCCTTCGCCTTCGTGATCGGCGCGGTCTGCGGCATGGCCATCGAGCGGCTGGTCGTGCGTCCGCTCTACTCGCGCCCGCTCGACGCGATCCTCGCGACGTGGGGCCTCGGCATCATCATCGGCCAGGTCATCACGCTCGCCTTCGGCCGCGAGGTGCAGTTCGTGCAGAGCCCGGTGACGGGCGCGCTCGATCTGCCCGGCGGTGCGTCCTATTCCGAATACCGGCTGCTGCTCGTCGCGGTGGCAGTGGCCCTCGGCCTGACCCTCGCGGCGGTGCTCGAAGGCACGCGCCTCGGGCTCGTGACCCGCGCGGTCATCATGAACGAGAACCTCGCCCGCGCGCTCGGCATCAACTCGGGCCTCGTGCGGTTCGCGACCTTCTCGCTGGGCGCCGGTCTCGCCAGCCTCGCCGGCGCGCTCATCACGCCGCTGTCGAGCGTCGATCCGAACATGGGTGTGCCATGGCTCGTGAACGCCTTCATGCTCGTGATGGTCTCGGGCGTCTCGCTGGTGAGCCTCGCCATCGCTTGCGTCGTGCTGGGCGGCGCGCAGGTGCTCGTCAGCCAGTGGGGCAATCCGATCCTCGGCGGCCTCACCATCGTCGTGCTCGCCGCCTTCGTGCTGAGACTGCGTCCGCAGGGGTTCTCCCGTGGCTGATCCCGTCGCTTCCGTCCTCCCGTCTCCGGTGGCGAACGCACCGCGCAAGCGCAGCGATCTGAAGCGCCTCGGCATCTTCGCGGCCATCGCGCTGGTGGTCATCGCGATCGGTCCGTACGTGCTGCCGATGTACATGGTGAACGGGCTCATCCGCGCGTTCCTCTACGCCGCCGTGGCGCTCACGGTCGACGTGCTTTGGGGCTACACCGGCATCCTCACGTTCGGGCAGTCCGCCTTCTTCGGCATCGGTGCCTACGCTGCAGGCCTGATGTTCACGCACGTGGGCTTCAGCACGGGCTACGCGGCCATCGCGCTGGTCGCAGGCGTCGGCGTCGCGATGCTCGTGGCGGGGCTCGTGGGCTGGCTCGCGTTCTATCACGGCGCCTCGCCGCTCTACGGATCGGTCGTCACGCTCGTGCTGCCGATCGTGGTGACGCAGATCCTCTTCTCCGGCGGCAACTTCACCGGGTCGAGCAGCGGGCTCTCGGGGTTCGAGAGTTTCGATGTGTCGATCGAAGCGTGGTTCTGGATCGCGGGAGGCTTCCTCGTCGCCCTCACATCCGCGGCGTGGCTCTTCGTCCGCAGCGACGCCGGCCGCATCCTCGTCGCGATCCGCGAGAACGAGCAGCGCTGCGAGTACGTGGGGATCAACGTCTCGCGTGTGAAGATCGTCCTCATGGTGGTCTGCGCGGCCATCGCGGCCATCGCCGGCTACGCGTTCGCCGGTGTGCAGATGGTGGTGGCTCCCGAGTACGCCGGCTTCGTCTTCGGGACGGAGCTGCTCATCTGGGTGGCGCTCGGCGGTCGCGGCACGCTGATCGGCCCGGTCATCGGGACGCTGGTGCTCGACGTCAGCACGTCGTACCTGAGCGGCAACCTGCCGTTCGTCTGGAAGCTCGTGATCGGCGTCGCATTCGTGGTGGTGATCGTCGCGCTGCCGCAGGGGCTCACGCCGCTCGTCACGCGGACGGCCCGGAGAATCTTCGGGCGGCGCGAAACCGCTGCGCCGGATGCGCCGGTCACGTTCGAACAGTCCGCGGCCGCGCCGTACGCAGGGCTGGAAGGCGCGGGGCAGCAGGCGCTTGCCGTCGAAGGCGTCCGCAAGCACTTCGGCAGCCTCGCGGTGCTCCAGGGCATCGACTTCGCGGCGAGCCGCGGCGAACTCCTCAGCCTCGTCGGCCCGAACGGCGCGGGCAAGACGACGCTCATGCGCTGCGTCGCCGACGGCAACGAGCGTTCCGGCGGCACCGTGCGGATCAACGACCACGACATCGGGCGGAAGCCGCCGTACACGTGTGTCGGCTTCGGGGTCGGGCGCAAGTTCCAGACGGCGAACGTGTTCGAGACGCTGACGGTGGCCGAGGCCCTGCGGATCGCGCGAACGCGGATGGCGCGGCCGTCGCTCTGGTCCCGCGCTGGCACGCTGCCCTTGCCCGAGGCGTCGCTGCAGGTGATCCGCGCGACGGGCCTCGACCTGCAGATCGGCACCGAGGCGCGCCATCTCTCCCACGGCATGAAGCAGGCCCTCGAACTCGCGATGGTGCTGGCGCTGGAACCCAGCGTGCTGCTGCTCGACGAACCGACGGCCGGCCTCACGAAGCCCGAGCGGACGATGATCGGCGGGATCCTCGTCAACCTCGCGCAGAAGCACCGCCTCTGCATCCTGCTCGTGGAACACGACCTCGACTTCGTCCGAGAGATCAGCTCGCGCGTGATCGTCCTGCATCAGGGGCGTCTCGTGCTCGACGGCACCGTGGCCGAGGTCGTCGAGTCGGAGCTGGTGCGCACCATCTACTCGGGTGCAGCCCACGGGGCGCCGTCGTGAACGCGCGCGTCGACATCGCCGGCAGCGCCGCGCTGGCCGTCGCAGGCATGCGCAGCGGCTACGGGGAGGCCGTGGTCGTACGCGACGTGCATCTCACCGTCCAGCCGGGCGAGATCTTCGCGCTGCTCGGCAAGAACGGCATGGGCAAGAGCACGCTGCTGAAGACCGTGATGGGATTCCTCCCGCTGCAGGGCGGCGCCGTGTCGCTGTTCGGGGAAGCGGTCGGTGGGCTCGCGCCGCATCTGCTCGCCCGCCGCAGCCTTGCATACACGCCGCAGGAACAGGCGCTCTTCCAGGACCTCACCGTCGAGGACAACCTGCGCCTCGCCTTGCGCGACCGGACCCAGTTCGCGAGTGGTCTCGAACGGATCGGCGTGCACTTCCCATTCATCCCGCAGCGGCTGAAGCAGCGCGCCGGCACGCTCTCGGGTGGCGAGCAGAAGATGCTGCTCGTGGCGCGCGCGCTGATGACGCGTCCGCGGCTCATCCTGATCGACGAGATCACGGAGGGACTCCAGCCATCGGTGATCGAACGCATGGTCCGCGTGCTGCGCGCCGAGCGCGACGAGACCGGCGCGGCCATGCTGATCGTCGAGCAGAACGTGCAGTTCGCGCTCGCCGTCGCCGACCGGTACGCCGTGCTGAAGCTGGGCGAGATCGTCGACACGGGCCCGGTGGCTGACGGTACCGTCGCGGCGCGCATCACCGACCAGTTGAGCGTCTGAACCCGGAGCCGGCACCATGACCTTCTCCATCGTCGCCCGCTGCCCGCGCACCGGCATGCTCGGCACGGCGGTCGCGACCGCCGTGCCTGCCGTCGGGTCGATGTGCCCGTTCGTGCGCGCCGGCGTCGGCGCGGTCTCCACGCAGTCGTGGGTGAACCCGTATCTCGCCATCGACGCGCTCGATCTGATGGCGCGCGGCGCGAGCGGCCCCGACGCACTGCGCACGGTGCTGGCTGCCGACGATGGCCGCGAGCTGCGCCAGATCGGCGTCGTCGACGCGCAGGGTCGCAGCGCCGCATGGTCCGGCACGGAATGCACGGACTGGGTGGGCGCCATCGAGGGGCGGGGATTCGCAGTCCAGGGCAACATGCTCACGGGTGCCGCGGTGATCGAGGCCATGGCCGCGGCGTTCGAGGACGCCGCGGGCGCCGATCTCGCCGAACGCCTGATGCGCGCACTCGAAGCCGGCGACGCCGCGGGGGGCGACCGGCGCGGTCGTCAATCGGCTGCACTGACCGTGCATCACGTCGAGGCGTATCCGCTGGTCGACGTGCGCGTCGACGATCATCCGCAGCCCGTTCACGAACTGCGGCGGGTGCTCGGCATCTTCACGCTGCAGACGCTCCCCTTCGTGCAGGGCATGCCGACGCGCGCGAACCCTGGTGCCGGCGCACCCGAGGCCGTCGTGCGCACCCTGGGCCTCGCGCCCCCGGACCGCCCCGGTGGTGGCGGCAGCGCTCCCTGAGGAACTCCATGGAACCCGACAACCCCATCCGCGAACTGCTCGGTCTCGACCTGCCGCCCGAACGCCAGGCGGCCGTCGTCGCCGCCTACCGCGACATCCTCGCGAACCTCGAAGCGCTGCGCTCGCTCGACCTGACGGACGTGCACCCGGCGATCGTCTTCGAGCCCACTGCTCCGTACCGGCAGAAGGGGGACGCGCCGTGAAGGATCTCTGGTCGCAGCCCATCGAGAAGCTGGCGCCGGCGATCCGCGCCGGAAGGATCTCGCCGGTGGCGCTGACGGAGGCGTGCCTCGATCGCATCGCGCAGACCGATGACCGGCTGCTCAGCTTCATCCATGTCTCGACGACGGCACTCGACGCCGCGCGGGCCGCGGCGCGCGAGATCGCCGCCGGGCACTGGCGCGGTCCGCTGCACGGCATTCCCGTCGGCGTGAAGGACAACTACCTCACCGCCGACATGCCGACGACCGTCGGCAGCCAGGCCCCGGGGCTCGCGTTTCCGATGCGCGATGCCGCAGCGGTCGCGCGACTGCGCGCGGCGGGCGCCGTGCCCATCGGCAAGACGCGCACGCACGAGTTCGCCTGGGGCAACGTGACGCCGCCGGTGCGTAATCCGTGGGATCTCGCGCGCGTGCCCTCGGGATCCAGCGGCGGCTCGGGCGCCGCGGTGGCCGCAGGCCTGTGCGTCGCCGGACTCGGGTCCGACACCGGTGGCTCGATCCGGATGCCGGCGGCGGCGTGCGGCGTCGTGGGCCTCAAGGGCACGTTCGGTCGCGTGAGCCGTGACGGCGTGGTGCCGCACAGCTGGTCGCTCGATCATGCCGGACCGCTGACCCGCACGGTGACGGACACCGCGTTGATGATGCAGGTGCTGTCGGGCTACGACCCCGCGGACCCGGCGTGCCAGGACCAGCCCGTCCCCGACTTCGCGAAGAGCCTCGGTCGCCCGGTGAAGGGCCTGACGATCGGCGTCTGCCGCAACCACTTCTTCGACGGTCTGCAGGACGACGTCGCGGCGGCCACGGAGGCCGCCATCGACGACCTCGCGAAGGCCGGTGCGAAGGTGGTCGAGTTCCGCATCCCGCTGCTGGAGTTCGGCCTCGGCGCGATCTTCGCGATCGAGCTGTCGAGTTCGACCGCGTATCACGATGCCTCGCTGCGCGCCGGTCGCGTCGCCGACTTCACGCCCGACGTGCGCACGCTCGTGGAGATGGGACGGCTCGTGACGGGCGCGGACTATCTCAAGGCGGAACAGTACCGGATGGCCCTGATGGACGAGTTCCGCAAGGTCTTCGCGAAGGTCGACGTCGTCGTGGGCCCGACCACGCCGATCACCGCGTGGAAGCGGGGCGAGTGGACCGTGCAGGTCGCGGGGCAGCCGGAGAGCGTGCTCGCCGCATCGTGGCGTTTCACCTATCCGTACAACCTGACCGGGCTGCCGGCGATCTCGGTGCCTTGCGGGTTCGATCGCGACGGTCTCCCCATCGGCCTGCAGATCGCCGCGCGCCCCTTCGATGAGCCGATGGTGCTGAGGGTGGCGCACGCCTACGAACGCCGGCACGATTGGAAGGATCGCCTGCCCGTGGCCTTGCCCGCCGCCGTTCCACCCGTTCCGGAGTGATTCGATGAGACAGCCCCCCGAAAGCCCCCTGCGCGTGGCCTGCCTGCAGATGGAGCCGCACATCGGCCGCAAGGAGGCCAACGTCGCCCGGAGCCTCGCGATGATCGCCGAGGCCGCGGCGGACGGCGCGAACCTCGTCGTGCTGCCGGAACTCTGCAACACGGGCTACGTGTTCGAGACCCGCGACGAGGCCTTCTCGCTCGCCGAGTCCGTGCCCGACGGCCCCACGTGCCACGCGTGGATGCAGGCCGCGAAGCAGCACGAGCTCTTCATCGTCGCCGGCATCACCGAGCGCGTCGGCGAGAAGCTCTACAACGCTGCGGTGATGGTGGGGCCGCGTGGGTACGTAGGCACCTACCGGAAGAACCATCTGTGGGGCGCGGAGAAGCTCTACTTCGAGCCCGGCGACCTCGGCATGCCGGTCTTCCATGCGGGCGCCGGCCGCATCGCGGTCGCCATCTGCTACGACATCTGGTTCCCCGAGACCTTCCGACTCGCCGCCCTGCAGGGGGCCGACCTGCTCTGCGTCGCGACGAACTGGGTGCCGATGGCGGAGCAGCCGGCACACCTCCCGATGATGGCGAACATCCTGGCGATGGGTGGCGCCCACACCAACTCGATGTTCGTCGCCGCGGCCGATCGCGTGGGCGTGGAACGCGGCCAGCCCTTCCTCGGCAACAGCCTCATCGTGAATTCGGCCGGCTGGCCCATCGCGGGCCCGGCGAGCACCGAGCGGGAAGAGATGCTGATCGCGGATCTCAACCTCGCCGACGCCCGCCGTCGCCGCAGCCTGAACGAGTTCAACCAGCTCCTGCGCGACCGCCGCACGGACGTGTACGGCGAGATGCTCGGGTCAGCGGCACGGCCCGGTCCGTACTGAGACATCCTCCGATCGCCGGGCCCGGCACGGCCCCTGCAACGTCATGCCCGCGGAATGGGCGGGTGGTTACAATCGACCCGTCCATCGAATGCCTGCGCTTCCAACGCCTGCGTCGATGCGCACGTCGCGCTCCCGGCGCGGCGTGAACCACGGGATCCTCCATGACGGCTCGCATCATCCAGGTCGATGCCTTCGACCTCATCGTCTTCGGCGCCACGGGAGATCTCTCTCGTCGCAAGCTGCTGCCGGCGCTGTTCCAGCGCGACAACGCCGGGCAGCTCCCCGCGGCGGCGCGCATCCTCGGGGCAGCCCGCACCTCGATGGCACCGGACGAGTTCCGCGCGCAGGCGGCGAAGGCCATCGCGAAGGACGCCGCCGATCACCCCGACGCCGCAGCGCGCTTCCTCGCCCGGCTCGACTATCTCGCACTCGATGCAGCCTCCGACGCCGGCTGGAACGACCTCGCGGCGAAACTGGGCGAGGCGCCCGACCGCATCCGGGTCTTCTATCTGGCGACCTCGCCTGAACTCTTCGGGCCCATCTGCGAACGGCTGCGCGCCCATGGCATGGCGTCACCGCAATCGCGGGTCGTGCTGGAGAAGCCGATCGGCAAGAACCTGGCGTCCTCCCGCGCGGTGAACGACGCCGTGGGCTGCGTGTTCCCGGAGGCCGAGATCTACCGGATCGACCACTACCTCGGCAAGGAGACCGTGCAGAACCTCATGGCGCTGCGTTTCGCCAACGCTCTCTTCGAGCCGCTGTGGCGCGCCGAGCACATCGACCACGTGCAGATCACGACGTCGGAGAGCCTGGGCGTGGAGGGCCGTGCGGGCTACTACGACACCGCAGGCGCGATGCGCGACATGGTGCAGAACCACCTGCTGCAGCTCCTCTGCCTCGTCGCGATGGAACCACCCGGCGAACTCGCCGCCGACGCCGTCCGCGACGAGAAGCTGAAGGTGCTGAAGGCCCTGAAGCACATCGAGCGACGGCTGCTCGACACGGCGGTGGTCCGCGGTCAGTACCGGGCGGGCGTGGCGAACGGCGCGACGGTGCCCGGCTACTCGGAGGAACTGGGCCGGACGAGCGGCACCGAGACCTTCGTGGCCCTGCGGGCCGAGATCGCCAACTGGCGCTGGGCCGGCGTGCCCTTCTACCTGCGCACGGGCAAGCGGCTGCCGGAGCGGCTCTCGGAGATCGTCGTGGCGTTCCGTCCGATTCCACACTCGGCGTTCTCGGACCGTGCGGGCCCGATCCATTCGAACCACCTCGTGATCCGCCTGCAACCGAACGAGGGCGTGAAGCTGTGGCTGATGATCAAGGACCCCGGCCCGGGCGGCATGCGGCTGAAGCAGGTGTCGCTCGACATGAGCTTTGCGGAGGCCTTCGGCGTGCGCAATCCGGACGCCTACGAACGGCTGCTGATGGACGTCGTGCGCGGCGACCAGACGCTCTTCATGCGCCGCGACGAGGTCGAGGCCGCGTGGTCGTGGATCGACCCGATCATGGACGCCTGGCGCGAAGCCGAGGACAAGCCGAAGCCCTACGCGGCCGGCACGTGGGGCCCGTCGGCCTCCGTCGCGCTGATCGAACGCGATGGCCGCACGTGGCACGAGGACGCCAGCTGGAATCGCGATGCCCACCTCGATGCATGAGTACAGCGACGGCGCTGCACTCGCGAACGGGCTCGCCGCCTTCGTCGGGGACAGACTCCGTACCGCAGTCACTGAACACGGCACGGCGTCTCTCGCGGTGTCTGGCGGACGCACGCCGGTGCGCTTCTTCGAGGCACTGTCGGGTCTCGATCTCCCTTGGGAACACGTCATCGTGACGCTCGTGGACGAGCGCCGGGTCCCGCCGGACGCCGAACGATCGAACGAGCGCCTGGTGCGTGCCCACCTGCTGCGCGCCCGTGCGGCCACCGCAACGTTCGTCGGGCTGTACCGAGGAGGGCCCGACGAGCACGTCGACCGCGATCTCGCGGAGTGCGCGCTCGATGCGGTGCCGTGGCCGCTGACCGTCGCAGTGCTCGGCATGGGGGACGACGGCCACACGGCGTCGTTCTTCCCCGATGGCGACAACCTGGCGGCGTGCCTGGCACCTGCCGGCACCCGGCGCGTGGAAACCATGCGCGCGGCCGCGGCAGTCGAACCGCGTCTCACACTCACGCTGCCCGCGCTGCTCTCCGCTCGCGCGATCGCGCTGCATTTGGAGGGCACTGGCAAGCGGGCCGTGCTGGATCGCGCCCGGCAGCCCGGGCCCGAGTCGGACCTGCCCGTGCGTTCGGTGCTCGCGCGGGCACCAGTCGACGTGTTCTGGTGTCCATGATGTCGGGCGGCGGCATGCCGTCGTGTCCGAAGGAGGTATCCGCATGAGCGTGCATCCCCGTGTCGCCGAGGTGACCCGCCGCATCGTGGAGCGCAGCCGGGGGCCGCGCACCGCCTATCTGGAGATGATCGACCGCGCCGCCGGCGAAGGCTCCCGCCGCGCGAAGATGGGTTGCGCGAACCTCGCGCACGGCTTCGCGGCGTGCACCGCCGACGACAAGTCGAAGCTGCGCGAGGGCGACAGTCCGAACGTCGCGATCGTGACGGCGTACAACGACATGCTCTCGGCGCACCAGCCGTTCGAACACTTCCCAGAGGTGATCCGCGCCGCGGCCCGGGAGGTCGGGGCGACGGCCCAGGTGGCCGGCGGCGTCCCGGCGATGTGCGACGGGGTCACGCAGGGCGAGGCGGGCATGGAGCTGTCGCTCTTCTCGCGCGACGTGATCGCGCTCGCGACGGCCGTGGCGCTCTCGCACCAGATGTTCGATGCCGTGTGCTACCTCGGCGTGTGCGACAAGATCGTCCCCGGTCTGCTGATGGGTGCGCTGCGTTTCGGCCACCTGCCGTCGATCTTCATCCCCGCCGGGCCCATGACCTCCGGTCTGCCGAACGACGAGAAGGCGCGGATCCGCCAGCTGTACGCGGAGGGCAAGGTGGGGCGCGCGGAACTCCTCGAAGCCGAGGCGCAGTCGTACCACGGTCCCGGCACGTGCACCTTCTACGGCACCGCCAACACCAATCAGATGCTGATGGAGCTGATGGGCCTGCACCCGCCCGGCGGCACGTTCGTGAACCCAGGCACGCCGCTGCGCGACGCCGTGACGCGGGCATCGGTGCAGCGCGTGGTGGCGCTCACGGCCGGTAGGGCGAACTTCACACCGATCGGTCACGTGGTGGACGAGCGCGCCGTGGTGAACGGCATCGTGGGCCTGCACGCGACGGGCGGATCGACGAACCACACCATCCACCTCATCGCGATGGCCGCGGCGGCGGGCGTCCACATCACCTGGGACGACCTCTCGGACCTCGCGGAGGTGGTGCCGCTGCTCACTCGCATCTATCCGAACGGGAAGGCCGACGTGAATCACTTCCACGCGGCCGGTGGCATGGGCTTCATGATCCGCGAACTGCTCTCGGCGGGTCTGCTCCACGCCGACGTGAAGACGGTGTGGGGCACGGGGCTCGACGGCTACCTCGTCGAACCGGGGCTGGATGCATCGAACACCCTCACGTGGCGCGATGCCACGGCAACGAGCGGCGACCGCGACGTGCTGCGCCCGGTGGACGATCCGTTCCATCCCACGGGCGGGCTGCGCATGCTGACCGGCAATCTCGGCACCGGGGTCATCAAGACGTCCGCCGTGGCGGCGGACCGCCACGTCATCGAGGCACCGGCGCGCGTCTTCCATTCGCAGGACGCGCTGCAAAAAGCGTTCAAGGCCGGTGAGCTGTCCGGCGATGTCGTCGCGGTCGTGCGCTTCCAGGGGCCGCGCGCCAACGGCATGCCCGAACTGCACAAGCTGATGCCGCCGCTCGCGGTGCTGCAGGACCGCGGTCATCGCGTGGCGCTCGTGACGGACGGCCGACTTTCCGGTGCATCGGGCAAGGTGCCCGCAGCGATCCACGTCACGCCCGAAGCCGCGGAGGGCGGCGCGATCGCCCGCGTGCGCGACGGTGACCGGATCCGCGTGGATGGCGTGACGGGCAGGCTCGACGTGCTCGTCGACGCAGACGAACTCGCGGCGCGTGCACCGGCGGTCCACGATGGGCAGGACGGCCTCGGCGTGGGCCGCGAACTCTTCGCGCCCTTCCGCGCCGGCGTCAGCCGCGCGGATGCGGGCGCCACCCTCTTCGATCTTCTGCACCCGTGAGCGCATCGATGACCAACGACACCGTCAGGCACGACACACTGGCCGCCACCCTCGGCCGCGGACCGGTGATCCCGGTCATCGTCATCGAGGACCTCTCGCATGCCGTGCCGCTCGCGCAGGCCCTCGTGGCCGGCGGGCTCACCGTGCTCGAAGTGACGCTGCGCACACCGGTGGCCCTGGAAGCGATCGCGCTCATGTGTGCAGCGCTGCCGGAGGCGATCGTCGGCGTGGGCACCGTGCTCCACGCGGAGCAGTTGCACGCCGCCGCCGAGGCCGGTGCGCGTTTCGCCGTGTCGCCGGGCCTCACCGATGCACTCGCGACCGCGGCGCTGGCGCAGTCGGTGCCGCTGCTGCCCGGCATCGCGACGGTATCGGAAGCGATGGCGGCCCGCGAGCGCGGATTGCGGCATCTGAAGTTCTTCCCCGCCGAGGCCGCCGGCGGTGCGAAGTTCCTGTCCTCGCTCGCCTCGGTGATCCCCGATCTCGCGTTCTGTCCGACCGGTGGTGTCGGCCCCGCGAATGCGGGCAGCTATCTGGCCCTGCCGAATGTCGCCTGCGTGGGCGGGTCGTGGATGATCCCGAAGGACATGGTGCAGGCGGGCAACTGGGCGGGCATCACGACGCTGGCTGCAGCGGCGTCGGCGTTGCGATGAGCGGAACGGTGCGACGGATGACGCGTCTCCTCGGCGTGTGGTCGCTGGTGACGACGATGGCCGCCGTCCCGTCGTCCATCCTCGCTGCGGAGCCGGCGGTCCGCGGGCCGGAATCCGTGCAGGACTGGTACGACAGCGGCCAGCGCTTCCTCCGCGACGCGAAAGCCCGGCCGACCCTGCCGCCGCGTGCGAAGAACGTGATCCTGTTCGTGGGCGACGGCATGGGCGTCACGACAGTGACGGCGGCGCGCATCCTCGCGGGCCAGCAGGCAGGGGGGCCGGGCGAGGAGCATTTGCTGTCGTTCGAGCGATTCCCGAACGTCGCGCTGGCGAAGACGTATTCGTGGGACCAGCAGACCTCGGACTCCGCGCCGACGATGACGGCGATGGTCACGGGGTACAAGGCCCGCGAGGGGATGCTCTCGGTGGATCACACGACGGCGCGCGCCGAGTGCGATGCGCGCGTGATCGCGACGAAGGCGCTGCCGACGATCCTCGAACGCGCCGCCGCTGCCGGCAAGTCGACCGGCGTCGTGTCGACGACACGTATCACGCATGCAACACCGGCGGCGAACTACGCGCACACCTCCATGCGCGATTGGGAATCCGACCGCGAGATCCGCCTGCACGAAGCGAAGGTCGGACGCGCGCCCGGCAGTTGCACCCTGCCCGACATCGCCGCGCAGCTCATCGACCTGCCGGCCAGCGTACGGGCCAGTCTCGCCGTGGTGCTGGGCGGCGGTCGGACGTTCTTCTATCCGGAAACGGCGAGCGATCCGGAGCGCGGCGCACCGGGGACGCGGCGCGACGGCCGGAAGCTCACCGACGAATGGATCGCGACCCGGGGCGGACCCGGCCGTGCTGCCTACGTCTGGCGGAAGGCAGAGTTCGACGCCATCGACCCGGCGAAGACACGGCACCTGCTCGGGCTCTTCGAGAACTCCCACATGCAGTACGAGCTGGACCGTGCGTCGGACAAGGGCGGCGAACCCTCGCTCACCGAGATGACCGACAAGGCGATCCGCATGGTGTCGCGCAATCCGCGCGGGTACTACCTGCAGGTGGAAGCCGGGCGCATCGATCACGGGCACCACGGGGGCAACGCGCGCCGCGCGCTGACGGATGCCGTGGAGCTGTCACGGGCGGTGCAGCGCGCCGTCGAGATGACCGATCCGCGCGAGACGCTCATCATCGTCACGGCAGACCACAGCCACGTCTTCACGATGGCGGGCTATCCGCATCGGGGCAACGACATCCTCGGTCTCGTGCGGGACGTGCCCGACGTGGACGGCGCGCCCGTGGCGCCCTCCCGGGATCTCCTCGGGCTGCCCTTCACGACGCTCGGCTATCAGAACGGGCCGGGCTGGCGCGACGCCGCGAAGGCCGGACGCGCGCGCCCCGACCTGTCGACCGAGGACACGCATGGCCCCGATTTCCGCCAGGAGGCTGCGATCCCGCTGCCGTCCGAGACCCATGGCGGGGAGGACGTCGCCATCTACGCGACCGGGCCGGGATCCACGCTCGTGCACGGGGTGATGGAACAGCACTGGATCTTTCACGTGATGCAGGACGCCTTCGGCTTCCCGCCGGCCAGCCGGTGAGGCGGGATCAGCGCGCGACGATCTCGATCGGGCGCGCGACGGGTTCCAGTCCACCCGTGTCGTCGGGAGACGCCAGCGGCGCCAAGGCGAATCCGGAGAGCCCGCTGTAGCGCAGCAGCGCAGCCACGAGATGCAGGTGCACGGCGGCATTGTTACCGGCCAGGAAGGATCCCGGCTCGGGGAAGTACGGCGGCACCGCGCCATCCTCGCCGCGAATCCACAGGACCTCCTTCCGGGTATCCGCGTCGGGGAGGGAACCCAGGATGCGGGCCGGCGCGTGGACGGGCAGGCGGGACGGCGTCGGGATCGTCCGCCCCGCGGGCAGGACGACGGAGACCGAGAGGGTCCCGCGCGGTTCACCGTTGTCGCGCCAAAGGAAGACCCGGCGCGGCTCGAGCGGATCGTCGCCCTGGGTCCGGTAGACGTCGACTGCGCTCCAGCCGACCGGCACGGGCTCCGTGCGGACCACGGCGACGCGGTCGAGGTCCAGCACCGTGAAGCGGTAGCCTGCGGACAGGGGCTGAAGCAGGGCTCCGGCGCCGTTCGCGGTCTCGATCACGTAGACCACCCCGGCACAACCGAGCGTGAGCACCGCGGCCATGGATCGCATGCGGCGCCGCGCTGCCCGGACGGGCTGCCAGCCCAAGGCGAGCGGAGCGGCACACACCACAGCGAGCATCGCGCAACCATTGAGCGCCGCGGCACCGCCTGCTTCGGACCACCAACCGTGCACACCGACCGTGAAGGCAACCGCGGCGACGAGCCATGGCCAGCCGCGGCGGACGCGCCGGAACAGATGTTCGCGGCAACCGGCTCCGATCACGATCAGCAGGACGGCGAAGCTCAACGGCAGCCGAATGGAAAGTGGTCCGCCATCGACCAGTGCCACCACGGCATGGACGACCGGGAACACGTAGAGCCACACCAGTGGCGCGGCGTGGGCGAACCGCCGGAGCACATCCGGCAGCAGGACCAGGGCGGCGAGCACGGCCACGGAAAGCGCGACCAGGATGCCGAGGCCGGACAGCGGCGGGACGGTCCCGAGCGTGAGGTCCGACCAGGCGGAGGCAAGCATCGTGGCGCCGAAGCGGCTGCGCAGCATGTCGTCGCAGACGAGGTCCGCGCCGCCACCACGGCAGCCATGGTGGATCGGAGACAGCCCGGCCTCTCCCGCCCAGCGCAGGTGATCTGTGAGAACGATGCCGTGGCCGATGACAAGGGCTGCGAGGAGTGCCAGGGTCCAGCGGCGGCGTCCCCCGGCGCCCAGGGTCGCACGCCCTGGCACTGCGATGCGCAGGAGTGCGCAGGTCACGCCGGCGATGAATAGCGGCGCTGCCGTGGTCGATGCACCGGGCAGGAGCGGGCCGGACAACCAGTGGACGAGCACGCGCCCCGTCGCCGAGAACTGGGCGAACAGCCAGAGCGCGCAGAAGAGCACTGCAGCAGTGGCAACGGACGGGGGCGTGACCGCTGGTTCGGCGTTGGCGTGCATCTGGGAGGGGGGCGGCAGGCGGAAGGACGCCATGGTTGCTTTGTCGGCGGCCCGCATATCCGCCTTGAGCGTCGACCCTCCACGCGGAAGGATCCGCCGACCCAGTCAGTCGACCGTGCGCCCCGACGCGAGCACCGGTCGCCCGAAATAGTGACCCTGGGCCCAGTCGACCCCGATGTCGCAGAGCACCTGTGCCGTCTGGCCGTCCTCGACGCACTCGGCCACGGTCATCAGGCCGAACGTCCGGGCGGTGCCGACGATCGTTTCGACGAGCTGCCGCACGCGGCGCTGGCTCACGAGCGACTGGACCATCCAGCCCTCGATCTTCAGGAAGTGCACCGGCAGTTCCGCGAGATAGCGGAACGAGGAGTAGCCACTGCCGAAGTCGTCGAGCGCGACCCGGAATCCGGCCTCCAGCAGGGGATCCAGGTGCGCGCGCAACGTCGCCATGTCGGCCGTCTGCCGTTCGGTGATCTCGATCACCATCGGATTGACGCCGCCTCGCAGCATGCGGAAGGCGAGCGCCTGGTCGCGCAGGGCGGTGACCAGTTCACGGTCGGCCAGCGACTGCGCGGAGAGATTGATGAAGTAGGCGTCGAGCGACTCGGTGCGCTCGACGGCCTCGGCGGTGCGTTCGAGCGCGCTGCGGGTGACGGCGCGATCGATGGCGTTCACGAGATGGAGTGCCTCGGCCGCATGGATGAAGCGCTGCGCCTGGATGATCGCGTCCTCGCGGGTGCGGATCCGCGCGAGCGCCTCCTCGGCCACCACGGCACCGTTCTTCAGATCGACGATGCATTGGAACGCCGGGATGACCCGGGACTCCTGCAGGGCGCTCTGCACCTGGGAACCCTCCCAGATGATGCCGCCGCGTGCACCGGTGCCCGTGCCGGTGACGAGCACGCGGTCGCGGCCGCTGTGCTTCGCCTCGTAGAGCAGCGCGTCGGCCTGGGCCACGAGCTGGTCGATGCTCTCGGAGTCGCTCGTGTAGAGCGCGACACCGATGGAAACGGTGATCGGCAGGCGGCCGACATCGACCGGCACCGGGTTCGACTTCACCTGCTTGCGAGCACGCTCACCCGCGTTGACGGCCCCGCGGGCGTCCAGCCCGTGCAGGCACATCAGGAACTCCTCACCACCCCAGCGCGCGATCCAGTCGCCGCCGCGCAGATTGCCTTCGAGCGTCTTCGCGAGATGCACCAGCACCTGGTCGCCCACGTGGTGCCCGTACTGGTCGTTCACCAGCTTGAATCGGTCGGCATCGACGAGTGCCACCGCGAAGGCGTTCTTGTCGCGACGCGCACGACTCCACTCGACGGCGAGGCGCGCTTCGGCCGCACGGCGATTGAGGAGGCCGGTCAGGTGATCCTCCATCGCAAGGCGTGTGATCTCCTGCTCCTGCGCCTTGCGTCCGGAGATGTCCCGCGACACCGCGACCCAGTGCGTCACGGTACCTCGGTCGTCCTGCACCGGGACGATGGACAGCTCGACCCAGCAGGTCGCGCCACTCTTCCGGTAGTTGAGGATCTCGGCGTGGGTCTGGCGCCCGGCGGCGATGGCCTCGCGCAGTGCCACGCGCGTGGCCTGGTTGGTCTCGGGCCCCTGCAGGAAGCGGGGATTGCGACCAACGGCCTCCTCGCGTGTGTAGCCGGTGAGGCGCGTGAAAGACGGATTCACATACACGATGTCCTGCTTCGCGTTCGTGATGATCACGACCTGGTCGGAGCAGTCGATCGCCGCGGACAGGAGCTTGCGCTGCTGGGCGTCCTGCACCGCGGCCGTGGCGTTCACCGCGAACCCGTGCAGTGTCGCGGGCGACTTGCCGACTTCGCGATAGGCGACGATCTCGAGCGAAGGCGCGGTGGGATCGGCGCCATGGGTCAGCACGCGCGTGGTGACGCCGGGCACCGTTGCGCTCACGAGTTCGTCCACCGCCGCCTGGTCGAGCAGTTCGCGGATGTCCGTCCCGACCAGGGCCTCGTGGGGTCGACCGAAGAGCTTGCCGAAGCTCGCGTCGGCCTTCGTGATGATGAGGTCGCGCAATCGCACGGAGAACCGGCCGATCTCGGCAGCCTCGAGGAACTCGCGCTCATAGCGTTCGGACAACTGGCGCTCGCGCGTCGCGAACGCGATGGTGAGTTCCTGGAGGGTGCCGCCGACGATGAACTCGATCAGCCTGCCCGAGAACCCGAAGACCTGATCGAGGCACGCCTGGGCGCGGACGGTGTCGCCAGCACGCACCGCCTCCAGGCAGGACTCGGCGACGACGAGGAGCTCGCCATGCACGCGTCCGAGTTCGTCCCAGTGCTGCTCCAGCTGGGGATCCCGGAGTTCGAGGGCCAGTCCGTCGGCAGCGGTCCGGTGCCAGTCCCAATAGGAGGTGTCGACCTGCTCGGCGGCGACGCCGGTGGTGACGCTGCGCACCAGATCCTGGATCAGTGCGACGTGCCGCTGCAGTGCGATCAGGAGCGGCGGGAAGACGGTACGGAACTGGTCGATGGCAGCTCCCGATCGGGCTGGGTTATCTCCGGCGCCAGGTGGTCCCGGCGGCTGTGTCCTCGAGAAGAATCCCGAGTGACAGCAGTTCGTCTCTGATCCGGTCTGCGTTTGCGAAATCGCGAGACTTCTTGGCCGCGGCGCGCGCGGCAATACGGGCCGCGATCTCGTCCTCGGCCAGGGAATCGCTGCCGGTGGCTGCCTGCAGGAACGTGCCGGGCTCGCGACCGAGCAGGCCCAGCAAGGCGGCCAGAGCTTTCAGGAGTCCGGCGCGCTCTGGAACGCGATCGCGATTCACTTCGCCCACGAGGTCGAAGAGCACGGCGCACGCTTCCGGCGTGTTGAAGTCGTCGTTCATGGCAGCGCGGAAGCGTGCTGCCGTGGGTTCATCCCAGTCGATCGTCACCGGGACCGGCGGGACGTTCTTCAGCGCGGTATAGAGCCGCGTGAGACCCGCACGCGCGTCGTCGAGATGCTGATCGGAATAGTTGAGCGGACTACGGTAGTGCGCCCGCAGGATGAAGTAGCGCACCACCTCGGCGTCGTATTTCGCCAGCACCTCGCGCACCGTGAAGAAGTTGCCCAGGGACTTCGACATCTTCTCGTCGTCGACGCGCACGAAGCCGTTGTGCATCCAGTAGTTCACGAACGGATGGCGGTGTGCCCCCTCGGACTGGGCGATCTCGTTCTCGTGATGCGGAAACTGGAGATCCTGCCCGCCGCCGTGGATGTCGAAATGGCTGCCGAGCAGCGTCTCGCTCATGGCGGAACACTCGATGTGCCAACCGGGGCGGCCGGGGCCCCACGGGGAGGCCCATTGGGGCTCGTCGGGCTTGGCGGACTTCCAGAGCACGAAGTCGAGGGCGTCGCGCTTGTTCGGATCGACGTCGACGCGCTCGCCGGCGCGGAGATCCTCCAGCGACTTGCCGGAGAGCTTCCCGTACCCGGGGAAATCGCGGACCGAGTAATAGACGTCGCCGTTCGGGGCGCGATAGGCAAGACCGTTCTCGATGAGTCGACCGATGAGATCGAGCATCGCGGGAATGGAATCGGTGGCGCGGGGCTCGTGGTCGGGAGGGACGACCCCGAGGGCCGCGGCGTCGTCGTTCATCGCCTTGATGAACCGGCCGGTGAGGGCATCGATGGGCTCGCCGTTGTCGGCGGCGCGTCGGATGATTTTGTCGTCGATGTCCGTGATGTTGCGGACGTAGGTGACGCGGTACCCCTGGCTGCGCAGCCATCGGACGACGACGTCGAAGACCACCATGACCCGGGCGTGGCCCACATGGCAGAAGTCGTAGACGGTCATCCCGCAGACGTACATCCGGACCTCGCCGGGACGGATGGGTACGAAGTCCTGCTTGTCGCGGGTCAGGCTGTTGTGAATCCGGAGCATCGGAACGGGAACATCGACAGGGGTTCGGGCACAATGCCGTGCTGGTGGAACGGGGGGCCGGCCCGAAGCAATTTCATTGGGAGACGGTTGCGGTACCACGCGTTCCGGAATTGTCGAGCAGGCATCCTTGTTGGTACCATCGTTGTGCACATCGTTGCTAAGAATTCGGTTCTAATTACAGCAAGATAACGACACAACTTGAGAAAAAGTATAGCACGATGACTCGGTTTCGCAGCGCGCTGGCCTGCCTAGCATTCACCCTACTCACGCTGGTTTCCGCGCATTCGGCAACCGACGATTTCCAGGAAGCCCGACGCCTCGTGGGCGCGGGCAACCTGTCCGGCGCGCTCGATCGGGTGGATGCCTTCCTCAAGAGTCAGCCACGGGACGCCCGCGCGCGCTTCCTGAAGGGGGTCATCCTCACCGAACTGGGCCGGCAGCCGGACGCCATCAAGGTGTTCACCGCGCTGACGGAGGAGTTTCCCGAGCTGCCCGAGCCCTACAACAACCTCGCCGTGCTCTACGCTGCGCAAGGACAGGATGACAAGGCGCGCAAGGCGCTCGAATCGGCCATCCGCACACACCCGAGCTACGCCACCGCGCACGAGAACCTGGGCGACATCTACGCGAAGATGGCGCGCGAGGCCTACGACAAGGCGCTGCAACTCGATTCGAACAACGCCGCGGCGCGCGCGAAGCTCGCACTCGTGAGGGAACTGTTCTCGCAGCGACCGTCGACCGGCCAGGCGCTCGTCAAGAGCACCGTCGGCGAATCTTCAGCAGTGCCCCCGCTGGCGAACACCACGATCGCGTCGGCGACACCGACCGCTGCGCCCCCCCTGCCAACCCCGCCGGTGGCGGCGCCTGCACCGCCCGCTAAACCTGTCGTGGCTGTCGCCGATACGCCTCCTGCACCGAAAGCGAAGGACACCTCCGACCCGCAGACGGATGTCGTCAAGGCGCTGCAGGCTTGGGCAAAGGCGTGGTCCTCCGGCGACGCGAAGGGGTACCTCAGTTTCTACGCGCCCTGGTTCAAGGTTCCCGGCGGGCAGAATCGCAACGAATGGGAACAGGCGCGCCGGGAGCGCATCGGCAAGGGACGGAAGATCAACGTGCAGGTGCAGAATCCCAAAGTGACGTTTGCCAGGCCGGAAGAGGCCGTCGTAACCTTCCGGCAGGTCTATCGTTCCGATTCGCTCAAGACCAGCGGGATGAAGCGCATGAACCTCGTGCGCGTGAATGGACGCTGGCTGATCCAGCAGGAAGACATCGTTCGATGACACCTCGCGCGCAGTTCTGGTCCGGCAGTCTCGCCGCGCTGGCCGTGGTCGCCGCCGCCGGCTGCCTCACCGCCGACACGATGGCGATGGGCGGCAAGCCCGGCCACACCACCCGGACGGTGGAGCGACGCCTCATCGGCCAGGGCCCCGAAGCACTGCTCGGCGCCATCCTTCGCGACATCGCCGAGGACCGCATCGCCGCCGCCACCGAGCAGCTCGATCGCCTGCTCGAGGCGAATCCCAATTTCCGACTGGCCCAGCTCATCAAGGGCGACCTCCTGATGGCGCGGGCGCGGCCCATCGCAGCCCTGGGCAATGCGCCCGACGCGCCGGCGGAACGCGTTTCGGACCTGCGGGACGAAGCCAAGGTGCGCCTCCAGCGCGTGCTGTCGCCAGGCCCCGGTGACAGGGTTCCGCGGTTCCTGCTCAAGATGGCACCGGAGCAGAAGCACGCGGTCGTGGTCGATACTGCCCGCTCCACGCTCTACCTGTTTGAGAACGGCCCCGACGGCCCTCGTTACGTCTCCGACTACTACATCACCATCGGAAAGAACGGGACCGACAAGCTGCGCGAGGGCGACAAGAAGACCCCGCTCGGCGTGTACCACGTGACCGGAAATCTCCCGCGCAACAAGGTGGGGGACTTCTACGGATCGGGCGCGTACCCGATCAACTACCCGAACGAGTGGGACCGCCGCAACGGCCGAGACGGCCACGGCATCTGGTTGCACGGCACCCCGCGGGACACCTACAGCCGGCCACCACGCGCCTCCGACGGCTGCGTTGTGCTTACGAATCCTGATCTCACGACAATCGCCTCCAACCTGCAGATCGGCATCACGCCAGTCATCATCGCGGGTGAGATCGAATGGGTGAGCCGGAGCGAACTATCCGACGCCCGC
The DNA here is from genome assembly GCA_001464895.1 of Betaproteobacteria bacterium Ga0077532. GTDB lineage: Bacteria > Pseudomonadota > Gammaproteobacteria > Burkholderiales. Next base: position 47,251 of record LNEE01000059.1, on the reverse strand, counting down.
GTGGATCTCGAGTCGGCCGTGGAGCGCTGGCGGCGCGACTGGGAGAGCCTCAAGACCGACAACTACATTGCGCACTACGCCCCGTCGTTCTCGAGCGGCAGCCAGGGTCTCGCGGAATGGGCTGCCCAGAAGCGCACCGTGAACGGCGGCAAGGAGTGGGTGAAGGTCAAGCTGGACGATGTCAGCATGTTTCTCTACCCGGGCCAGCAGCCGCTGGCAGTGGTCACGTTCACCCAGGATTACCGCAGCAACAATCTGTCGAACGTGATGAAGAAGCGCACGTACTGGATGCGCGACGGCGACCGCTGGAAGATCGTCTACGAAGGTGCCGCCTGAGCATTGGCGGTCGCGTTACCCACGCCGCTGCGTTGTCCCGTAGCGTCGTATTCGCCTTGGCGCCGTTGAACCCATCGCGATCATGAGCGGTCGTTGCTGAGCAGCCCGATGGGCTGTAGGGCAACGACCACACACATTCCTGGAGACCCCAATGAAGTTCTTCCGCAAAATAGCGGCGGTTCTGCTCGTCGCGCTGGTTGCCACGGGCACCGCATTCGCTGGTCCGATGGTCGAGATGAAAACGAACCTCGGATCCATGACGATCGAGCTCTACCCTGAGAAGGCGCCCAAGTCCGTCGAGAATTTCCTCCAGTACGTGACGGACGGCTTTTTCAAGGGCACGATCTTCCATCGCGTGATTCCAGGCTTCATGGCTCAGGGTGGCGGCTTCACGACGGAGTTTCAGCAGAAGGACACCCGCGAGCCGGTCCGCAACGAGGCCGACAACGGTCTGAAGAACACTCGCGGCACGCTCGCCATGGCGCGGACGCAGAACCCGCATTCGGCCACCGCGCAGTTCTTCGTGAACGTGGCCGACAACGGCTTCCTCGACCACACGGCCCCCAACACGCGAGGCTGGGGCTACGCCGTGTTCGGCAAGGTCGTGAAGGGCATGGACGTGGTGGATGCCATCGTCCAGGTCCCGACGGGCGACCGCGGTCCCTTCCAGAATGTTCCGATCACGCCCGTCGTGATCGAGGACGTGCGCATCGTCAACAACTGAGGCAACTCCCATGAACAAGGTCAAGCTCAGCACATCGTTCGGCGACATCACGCTCGAACTCGACGCCGCGAAGGCGCCGCTCACCGTCGCAAACTTTCTCGAGTACGCGAAGAGCGGTCACTACGCGAACACGATCTTCCACCGCGTGATCGACGGCTTCATGATCCAGGGCGGCGGCTTCGAGCCCGGCATGAAGCAGAAGCCTGCTGGCGCCACCGTGAAGAACGAGGCCGACAACGGCCTGAAGAACGTCGCCTACTCCGTGGCGATGGCGCGCACGCCGGACCCGCACTCGGCCTCCGCGCAGTTCTTCGTCAACGTGGTGGACAACAGCTTCCTCGACTTCAAGAGCGCGACGCCACAAGGTTACGGCTACTGCGTGTTCGCCCATGTGGTCGAAGGCCAGGACGTCGTCGACAAGATCCGGAAGGTCACGACGGGCACCCGCGGGATGCACAGCGACGTCCCGGTCGAGGATGTCGTCATCAAGTCGGCCGAGATCATCGAGTAGTCGGTCGCGGCGGGCAGCCTCCCGGTGGCCCGCCGCCCACTCCCCCACCTTCACTCAAGTTTTCCCGCCTTTCCTTTCGAGTGTCAGCCGACGCCTTCACGCTCATCGTGAGCGACCTGCATCTCGCGCCCGCGCAGCCTGTGCTCACGCAACGCTTCGTGCGGTTCTGTCGCGAGATCGCCCCCACGGCATCGGCGTTGTATGTTCTGGGCGACCTCTTCGACTTCTGGATCGGTGATGACACCCTCGACGATCCGCTGCACCGCGAGGTGTGCGGCGCGCTCAAGTCCGTGGCCGACACGGGCGTTGCCGTGCACTTCATGGTCGGCAACCGGGACTTCCTCGCGGATGGCGATTTCGCCACCGCCTCAGGTGCCAGGCTGATCGACGACCCGACCGTCGTCGACCTTCACGGCACGCCCACCCTGCTCATGCATGGGGACTCTCTGTGCACCGACGACCACGCGTACATGGCGTTCCGCGCCCAGGTGCGCAATCCGAAGGTGCAGGCGCAATTCCTGTCGCTGCCGGTGGCTGTCCGCTGGCAGCAGGTCGGCGCAACCCGGGACGCCAGCGAGCGCGAGAAGCAGGCGAAGACGATGGACATAATGGATGTCGCACCCGCTGCGGTGGAGGACGTCCTCCGCGCGAACGGGTATCCGCGACTCATCCACGGCCACACCCATCGACCGGCTGTGCACGAGCACGTCGTGGACGGCCATCGCTGCGAACGCTGGGTCATCGCGGACTGGCGCGCCGATCTCGCGGAAGCGTTGCGCATCGATGCCCGCGGCGTCTCGCGGCTGCCGCTGCCTCTTTGAGGTTCATGCCGCGCGAGCGGCTGCGGAAGCCCTGCATCGGGCTAGAATCCGGCTCCCTCAACGCGTGAGACGTCCATGTCCTCCACCACCACTCCGAGCGGTCTCGTCATCGACGACGTCACCGTGGGCGAAGGCGCCGAAGCCGTCGCCGGTCAACAGGTCACCGTGCACTACACCGGTTGGCTCACCAACGGCACCAAGTTCGATTCCAGCAAGGACCGCAACGATCCGTTCGTGTTCGGCCTGGGCCAGCGACAGGTGATCGCCGGCTGGGACGAGGGCGTGCAGGGGATGCGGATCGGTGGCACGCGCAAGCTCACGATTCCGCCGGAACTGGGCTATGGCGCCCGCGGTGCCGGCGGTGTGATCCCGCCGAACGCCACACTCGTGTTCGAAGTGGAGTTGCTGGCCGTCCGCTGACAGAAGTCTTCCCGGTGACACCCTGCGACTTCGGGGCACCGGGCCGTCCCGGCCTCAGCTGAGGCCGCGCGCCAGATCGCCCTGCAGGTCGCCGACCGATTCCAGTCCGACCGACACCCGCAGCAATCCTTCCCCGATGCCCGACGCAGCCCTGGCTTCGGGCTTCAGGCGCCCGTGCGTGGTGCTCGCCGGGTGCGTGATGGTGCTCTTGGTGTCGCCGAGGTTGGCGGTGATCGAGATCATCCGCGTGGCGTCGACCACCTTCCATGCGGCTTCGCGGCCACCTTCGACCTCGAACGACACGATCGCGCCACCGGTGCGCTGCTGACGCATGGCCAGCGCATGCTGCGGGTGCGAAGCCAGCCCGGGATAGTGCACGCGCCGCACCGAGGGATGCGCCTCCAGCCACGTCGCCAAAGCGGCGGCGGTGGCGGACTGCGCATCCATGCGGATCTTCAGCGTCTCGAGACCCTTCAGGACGACCCACGCGTTGAACGGGCTCAGCGTGGCGCCGGCGTTGCGCAGGAAGGTGGTAAGAGGGTCCTTCACGACCGCGCGCTCGCCCAGCACTGCGCCGCCCATCACGCGCCCCTGACCGTCGAGATACTTCGTGGCGGAATGGATGACGATGTCCGCGCCCAGATCGATGGGCCGCTGAATCGCTGGTGAGCAGAAGCAGTTGTCGACCACCAGCTTCGCGCCGCACCGACGCGCGATCTCGCCCAGCGCGCCGATGTCGACGATTTCCATCACCGGGTTCGACGGCGTCTCGGCGAAGAAGAGTCGGGTGTTCGGTCTCACCGCCGCTGCCCATTCGTCGGGATCCGTGGGAGAGACGTAGGTCGTCTCGATGCCGAAGCGCGCGAGCAGGTTGTTGAAGAGCTGCATCGTGGCGCCGAACACGCTGCGCGAGACGACGATGTGCTCACCGGCCTTCATGAGCCCCATCACGCAGCCGAGAATGGCGGCCATCCCCGAGGAAGTCGCGACGGCGCATTCCGCGCCTTCCAGGGCGGCGAGCCGCTCCTCGAAGGCCTGCACGGTGGGGTTGGTGTAGCGCGAGTAGACGAACCCTTCGTCCTCGCCAGCGAACCGGGCAGCCGCCTGGGCGGCATTCTCGAAGACGAAGCTGGACGTGAGGAACAGTGCCTCGGCGTGCTCGCCGAACGGCGTTCGGTGCACCCCGGCGCGAACACCAAGCGTCTCGATGTCGTACTGCTGGGTGACGTTGTCGTGCTTTCCTGCTGTCATGGGCGGTTGCCCCCCGAAAAGAAAAAGACCCGATCGGCTCGCGCTCGAACGGGTCTCTCATTCGGCACGCTTTAGCCGTATTTTTTGGGCGCCCGCAAGCTGTCGATCAAATCGGCGCCGCCGCCCTCTTCGGACGACACGAAAAGTTTAGCCGGTCAGCGCCGGCGCGTCACGGGGTCAGCCAGCCTCCACGAGATTCAGGTCGAGTTGCGTGACCGAGGACGACAGCCTGCGCGACAACGTATCGTCGTTGCGCTCGGCCTCGACCCCGGCGAGATACTCGGGCGTCACGTCGCCGGTGACGTACTCCCCGCTGAAGCACGAGGTCTCGAAGTTCTTCACGGACGGATTCACCGACCGAACGCTCTCGATCAGCGCATCGAGATCCTGGTAGATCAGGCAGTCCGCACCGATCTCGGCCGCGATTTCGTCGTCCGTGCGGTTGTTCGCGATCAGTTCGCGGGCGGTCGGCATGTCGATGCCGTACACGTTCGGGAAGCGTACGGGCGGTGAGGCGGACGCGAAGAACACGCGGTTCGCGCCCGACTCGCGCGCCATCTGCACGATCTCGCGGCTGGTGGTGCCGCGCACGATGGAATCGTCGACGAGCAGGACGTTCTTGCCCTTGAACTCCATCGCGATGGCGTTCAGCTTCTGCCGCACCGATTTCCGCCGCACCGCGTGACCCGGCATGATGAAGGTGCGCCCGATGTAGCGGTTCTTGATGAACCCCTCGCGATAGGCGACGCCGAGTTCATGGGCCAGTTCCATGGCGGCGGGGCGGCTCGAGTCGGGAATCGGGATCACGACGTCGATCTGCAGCCCCGGATGATCGCGCCGGATCTTGGCGGCAAGGCTCTGCCCCATACGCAGGCGGGTCTCGTAGACCGAGATCCCGTCGATCACGGAGTCCGGACGCGCGAGATACACGTACTCGAAGATGCAGGGGTTCAGCGAAGGATTCTCGGCGCACTGACGGCTGTGGAACTTGCCCTCGAAGTCCACGAGGATCGCCTCGCCGGGCGCGACGTCCCGCACCAGCTTGTAACCGAGGGCATCGAGCGCAACGCTCTCGGAGGCCACGAGGAACTCGGTGCCGTTCTCGGTCTGCGACTCACCGATGACCAGTGGCCGGATGCCGAAAGGATCCCGGAAGGCCAGCATGCCGACGCCGGCGATGCTCGCCACGACGGCGTAGGCGCCACGGCAGCGTCGATGGACACCTTTCACCGCGGCGAAGATGGTCTCTGGGTCGAGTTGGAAGCCACGAGCGTTGGCCTGCAGCTCATGGGCCAGAACGTTGAGCAGCACCTCGGAGTCCGAGTTGGTGTTGACGTGCCTGAGGTCTTCGCGGAAGAGATCGCGCTTCAGTTGTTCGGCGTTGGTCAGATTGCCGTTGTGGCCGAGCACGATGCCGAACGGGGAATTGACGTAGAAGGGTTGGGACTCCGCCGGATTGTTCGCGGAACCGGCCGTGGGGTAGCGGCAGTGACCGATCCCGACGGTACCCATGAGGTTGCGCATGTCGCGCGTCCGGAAGACGTCCCGAACGAGACCGCTGCCCTTGTGCATGTGGAAGGCGTTGCCCTCCGCCGTCACGATGCCCGCCGCGTCCTGGCCGCGGTGCTGGAGCACGAGCAGGCCGTCGTACAGAAGCTGGTTCACGGGGCCCATGGCCACCACTCCGAGAATCCCGCACATCGCCCTTTTCTCCCGTACCGGCCGCCGGAAGGTTCCGGCGCACCACACTTCACTTCACGCCGCGCCGCGGATGCGGAGTTTGGCGTTCAATCAGAGTCATACCTGACGTTGCTTCTCACTACTTCTGGCATCCACGGCCGAAGGGCCAATGCAAGCGCCTCGAACGGCGGTGACAACCAGGCGTTCCGCCAGCCCGGTTCCTTCGGCAGCGAAGTGAGACCGGCCACCATCACCGCTATCACGACGATGACCGCCCCTCTCAGGAGCCCGAACCCGGCTCCGAGAAAGTGATTCGCACCGGCGAGACCTGCCGCCTTGATCACTTCGGTCATCAGGAATCCGGCAACCCAGAATACCAGCAGCGCACCGAACAGCACGCACACGAAACCGGCAGCGAGCCGCAGTTCGGCCGGCTGCAGATTGCCGGGCATCAGAGCGGCCAGTGTCGGCCCGAACTGGCGAGCGAGAAAGAACGCAAGAATCCAGGACGCGAGGGCCATCAGTTCCTTGATCAGGCCCCGCATCACGCCGAGCAGCACCGAAATGCCGAGCACGGCGAACACTGCGATGTCGAACCAGGTCACGGGACGGACTCCGCGGGTCAGTTCTCGCGAGGCACGACCTTGAGGTCGCCCTGCGCCACCTTCAGACCGAGCAGCCGGGTGCGGGCCTTCTGGGCCGCCTCGACCGTCGCGAAGGGTCCGGCGCGGACCCGCGTACGTTCGCCCGATGCAGTCTTCACGGGCTCAAGGTAAGCAGGGAACCCTGCCGCCCTGAGCTGCTGCTGCAACTGCTTCGCCTTGTCGGCGGACGAGAACGCACCGACCTGCATGACGAATCCCCTGCCGCCGGGCGCCTGCGCACTTTGCACCTGCGCAGCAGGTTTGACGTCCGCTCTCACATCGGGCTTGGGATCGGACTTCGCGGTGGCCCTGGGCTCCGACTTGGCCACCGCCTTCGGAGGCGAAGCCTCGGGGTCTGGCTCCGAGCGCGCCGCCGATTGGGCGGCACGGGAATCAGCGGGAACTGCCGCGGACTGCGGTGAGGTCGTGGCGGGCCCATCGGCCGGCTTCGCTGCGGGTTCAGCGACCGGCGTGTCGCCCGTGCCCTGCGCGGTCTCCGAATCGGGGGCAGGAATCGCTTCCGCGACCGGCGCCGCAGGCGGGAACTTGCGATCCACGGATTCCACGGCGGGAATTGCGATGTCGACGTTCTTCAGCCGGGGCGGCGGGTCGTCGTCGACGACCCATGGCAACACGACGGCGACGACGAGCACGAGGGCGATGGCACCGACGAGCCGTCGGCGCGCGCGCTTGCGAAGAGAAATTTCTTGTTCAGTGACCGGCTGAGGCTTAGCCATCTGTCAACCGCCGATGCCGCGCAGAAATTCGAGGGCGGCCGCGACGGTCAGGAAGGATCCGAAGACCAGGATTCTATCATCGGCCCGTGCGTCATCCCGCGCTGCAATAAGCGCTTCGCGCAACGAAACGTGCTGCCGGACCTCGTCGAGAACCTGTGCCTCGTCGAGAGCTGCCGCAAGGCGGATCGTGTCCACGCCCCGGGGCCCTGGCAGCGGCGCGAGATGCCAACGGTCGACATGCGGCTTCAACAGTATCGCAACGCCGGCGATGTCCTTGTCGCCCAGCATGCCGAACACGGCGCGCGTCTGGCCGGTACAAGGCATCCGCCCGAGTGCTGCGGCCAGACGCTCGGCTGCATGCGGATTGTGGGCGACATCGAGAATCACGAGCGGGCGCCCCGGCAGCACCTGGAAACGCCCCGGCAGTTCCACCGTTGCGAGCCCCTCCCGCAGGGCGCCACCGCTCACGGGGAGTCGGTCCCGCAGGGTGTCGAGCGCCGTGATTGCGACCGCCGCATTGCCGAGTTGGACAGGCCCGCGTAGCGCCGGCCACGGGAGTCCAGCGCGCAGTCCGCCGGGGCCCTCGTAGCGCCACTGCGACTCTTCGTCCACCGCCCGGAAATCCCGGCCTGCCCGCAGGACACGCGCCCCGATCGCTTCGGCGTGCGCCAGGAGTGTTGCGGGAGGGTCGGGGTCACCGATCACGGCAGGTCGTCCGTGGCGGAAGATGCCTGCCTTCTCGAATCCGATCGATTCGCGTGTGGGTCCGAGGTACTCGACATGGTCGATGCCGATGGATGTGACGGTGGCACAGTCGGCATCGAAGACGTTGACGGCATCGAGACGACCACCGAGCCCGACTTCGAGCACGGCGACATCTACGCCCGCGCGCTGGAACTGCCAGACCGCCGCCAGCGTGCCGAACTCGAAGTAGGTGAGCGGGACCTCGCCTCGCGCCCGCTCGATCTCCGCGAAGGATTCGCAAAGTGCCTCGTCCGAGACCTCGGCGCGATCGATGCGCACGCGCTCGTTGTACCGGATCAGGTGCGGACTCGTGTAGCAACCCACGCGATACCCCGCGCAGACGAGCATCGCCTCCATGAACGCGCAGGTCGACCCCTTGCCGTTCGTCCCGCCCACGATGAGCAGCGGAAAGTCAGGCGTGAGTCCGAGACGGTCCCGCACGATCCGCACGCGATCCAGCCCCATCTCGATGGATCTGGGGTGTGCGCGCTCGATGTGGCGCAACCACCCATCGAGGTCCTGCGGATGCGGATCCGCCGCATCCTGAACGGGATCCGTCGTCATGCTTCAGTGGCCTGCGGCGAGCAGCGATCCTGGATCGGTCGATCAGGTTCGATGGCGGAACATCACTGGGGGGAAGGTTGGTGTCCGAGCACGGCGAGCATGCTGGCGATGCGGTCGCGAAGTTCGCGGCGGTCGACGATCATGTCGACGGCGCCATGCTCCAGCAGGAACTCGGACCGCTGGAAACCCTCGGGAAGCGTCTGCCGCACCGTCTGCTCGATCACCCGAGGTCCGGCAAAGCCCACGAGCGCGTTCGGCTCCGCAATGACGACATCCCCAAGAAACGCGAAGCTGGCCGACACGCCACCCATGGTGGGGTCGGTCAGGACCGAGACGAAGGGCTGTCCGCGCCTGGAGAGCTGCGTCAGCGCCGCCGTGGTCTTGGCCATCTGCATGAGCGATGTGAGTCCCTCCTGCATGCGTGCACCGCCGCTTGCGCTGAAACAGACGAAAGGCATCTTCTGCTCGACGGCGGTCTGCACGGCGCGGACGAAACGCTCACCCACGACAGACCCCATCGACCCCCCCAGGAAGCGGAATTCGAACGCGACTGCGACGACGGGCATGTTCTTCAGCGCGCCTTGCATGGCCACGAGTGCGTCTTCCTCCTCGGTCTCGGCCTGCGCCTGCTGGAGCCGCTCGACGTAGCGCTTGCTGTCGACGAACTTTAGGAAGTCGACCGGCACGACTTCCGCGCCGATCTCGAACCGGCCGTCGGGATCGAGGAAGTAGTCGAGCCGCTCGCGGGCGGTGACGCGCATGTGGTGACCGCACTTGGGACACACACAGAGGTTCTTCTCGAGGTCGGCGCGATAGAGCACGGTCTCGCAGACCTCGCACTTGCTCCATAGACCTTCCGGGACGTTCTTGCGGGACGGCCCCGCATTACGCTTGATCTTCGGGGGAAGCAGCTTCTGCAACCAGCTCATCGATGGGCCTCCTGTCGCACTGCCCTGCCACCGCGGATACGCATGCTGACGGCGTCAGGCATCCATGGCCTGCCGGATCTCGCTCACCAGGCGATGCAGATTCTCCAGCAACGCTTCCGGCGGCGACGACTCGATCTCCTGCACCAGCCGGCTCCCGATCACCACGGCATCCGACACCCCGGCAATCGCACGGGCGGTGGCGCCGTCGCGGATGCCGAACCCGACACCGATCGGGAGATTCACCCGGCTGCGGATCTGCGGAATGCGCTCCGACACTTCCGTGAGGTCGATGTTGGCTGCGCCCGTCACGCCCTTCAGTGAGACGTAATAGACATAGCCGCTGGCGAGCCGCGCGACACCGTCCATCCTCGCCTCCATCGACGTCGGCGAAAGCAGGAAGATGGAATCGATGCCCCGGTGGCGCAGCTTCATGGTGAGCGGCTCGCTCTCCTCGGGCGGATAGTCCACCACGAGAACACCATCGACACCAGCTTCGGCCGCGGCATCCGCGAACGCATCGTAGCCCATCGCCTCGATCGGGTTCGCGTAGCCCATCAGCACGACCGGTGTTTCGCTGTCGCGCGTCCGGAACTCGGTGACGAAGCCCAGAACGTCGCGCAGCGACGTGCCGTTCTTCAAGGCACGCTCGCTCGAACGCTGGATCGTGGGGCCGTCGGCCATCGGATCGGAGAAAGGGACCCCCAGCTCGATGATGTTCGCACCGGCAGCCACCAGCGTATGCATGATCGGAACGGCCGAGGCATTGTCGGGATCACCGGCAGTGACGAACGGGATGAGCGCTTTGCGGCCCGCAGCCTGGAGCTTTTCGAACGTGGCGGATATGCGTGACATTGGGGGTTCTGAGATCCGTGATCCGTGAACTTGGAATTGTGGGGGCACAGCAGTGTGGCGAGGCGGAGCGGCGGAATGCCGGCCCCGCCATTCGCATTTCAGAGGGTCAGGCCGGAACGCTCCGCGACCGTGGCCATATCCTTGTCGCCTCGACCGGACAGGTTCACGAGCAGCACCTTGTCGCTGCTCATGTCGCGCGCCATCTTCACGGCGTGCGCCACTGCATGGCTGGATTCGAGCGCGGGGATGATGCCCTCCAGGCGGCACATCATGTGGAATGCCTCGAGAGCTTCGTCGTCGGTCACCGAGACGTACTCGGCGCGTCCGGTGTCCTTGAGCCATGCGTGCTCGGGGCCGACGCCCGGATAGTCCAGACCCGCCGAAATGGAGTGGGTCTCGATGATCTGGCCGTTGGCATCCTGCATGAGGTAGGTGCGGTTTCCATGCAGGACGCCGGGCGTCCCGGCGCACAGTGTCGCTGCGTGCTTGCCGGTCGCGAGACCCAGCCCACCGGCCTCGACACCGATGAGGCGCACATCGGTGTGCGGGATGTACGGGTAGAAGGCTCCCATCGCATTCGATCCGCCGCCGACGCAGGCGAGGATCGCATCCGGCTGCCGACCGAGGACATCGGGCATCTGCGTGAGCAGTTCGCGACCGACCACGGAGTTGAAGTCGCGGACCATCATCGGATACGGGTGCGGACCGGCAACGGTTCCGATGATGTAGAAGGTGCCTTCGACATTCGTCACCCAGTCGCGCATCGCCTCGTTCAAGGCGTCCTTCAGGGTGCGGGAACCGCTTTCGACCGGCACGACCGAGGCACCCAGCAGCTTCATGCGGTAGACGTTTTGCGCCTGACGATGGATGTCCTCGGACCCCATGTACACGACGCATTCCATGCCGAATCGCGCAGCGACCGTGGCGGAGGCGACGCCGTGCTGCCCGGCCCCGGTCTCGGCGATGATCCGCTTCTTGCCCATGTGGCGGGCCACGAGCGCCTGCCCCATCGTGTTGTTGATCTTGTGCGCACCCGTGTGATTGAGGTCTTCGCGCTTCAACCAGATCTGGGCGCCGCCCGCCTTCTGGCTCAATCGTTTGGCGTGATACACCGGGCTCGGCCGACCCACGTAGTGCTTCAACTCGTGTTCGAACTCGGCTACGAAGGCCGGATCGTTGCGCAAGGCCTCGTACTGCGTGCGCAGTTCGTCCAGGGCGTGGATCAGGGTCTCGGCGACGAACACGCCACCGTAGGGGCCGAAGTGTCCCTTGCTGTCGGGCAGGTCATACATCTGCATCGCGAACTCCTCGCACGAATGCGGCCATCTTGTTGTGATCCTTGATGCCCCTGGACTGCTCGACGCCGCTGGAGACGTCCACGGCCCAAGGCTGGACTGCGCGGATCGCCTGGGCCACGTTTCCGGCGTGCAAGCCGCCCGCGAGAACGACGGGGATCGGAAGGTTTTGCGGGATCGCGGACCAGTCGGCTTGGACGCCAGTGCCCCCGGCCACACCGGGAACGTAGGCATCTACCAACAGTGCGCGAGCCTTCGCGTGAAAGCGGGCCGATTGTAGCAAATCGACCCCCGGCGCCGCTGCGATCGCCTTGATGTACGGCCGATCGAAGCTTTCGCAATAAGCCGGCGTTTCTTCACCGTGGAACTGCAGCAGATCGAGGGGAACGGTCGAGAGGACCGCATCGACCTCGGCCCGGGGCGCATCCACGAACAGGCCGACGGTGGTGACGAAGGGCGGCAACTTTGCAATCACCTCGAGCGCCCGGGCCGCCGTCACGTGACGGGCACTCCCTGCGAAGAAGATGAGGCCGATGGCATCCGCCCCCAACTCGGCCGCGCGCAGGGCGTCCTCGGGACGGGTGATGCCGCAGATCTTGATGCGGGTGGGCACGGGACATCCTGTTCAGGGGAAGTGGGGCGCCGGATCCTGCGTCGGCAGACCGGCCGCGGGAGGGTACTCCACTGCGGCGAGATACAACCCATCGGGTGCGAACGTCGGTGGTGCGCATCGCCGATCGCCGGCATCGAGGATGCCCGCCAGCCCGTCGGGCGTCTCCCGACCGGCGCCGACATAGACGAGCGCGCCGACGATGTTGCGGACCATGTGCTGCAGAAAGGCGTTCGCCTGGAACTCGAACCTCAGGTACGGGCCGATCTGCGCGACCTCGCAACGATGCAGGGTCCGCACCGGGGTCCGCGCCTGACACTCCGCCGCCCGAAAGGCGCTGAAATCGTGCTCGCCGACCAGCCGGTGCGCTGCGGCTTGCATGGCATCCGCATCGAGTGCGCCATGCCACCAGCCCACGCGCCGATGGAGCAATCCGGGTCGCGCCGCGCGCGGCAGCAGCCAGTATCGATACGTCCGGGACAGCGCGTCGAATCGCGCGTGGAAAACCGGATGCGCTTCCCGTGACCAGACCACGCTCACCCCGGCTGGCAACTGGCTGTTGGTGCCGCGGACCCAGGCCGGGAGAGGGCGCAATGCGTCGGTATCGAAGTGCACGACCTGGCCGGTCGCATGCACACCGGTGTCCGTCCGGCCCGCGCAGACGGTCGAAACCGGATGACCGGCAATCTTCGCAAGCGCGGCCTCGAGGGCATCCTGGACGGTCTGCCCTCCCGGCTGGGTCTGCCAGCCATGGAAGGCACTGCCGTCGTACTCGATGCCGAGCGCGATTCTCACCGGACCACCTCCGGGGCGCCCGAAACGCACGGCGCCGCTCGAGGCGGCGCCGTGGTGGCAGCGAAACGTGTGGGATGTTCGCCTATTGGAGCGTCCCCATCAGGGCCTCTGCGGCGGCACGTTGCTCGGGATCACCCTCCGAGATCACCTCGTCGAGGATCTCACGTGCCCCTTCGCGATCACCCATTTCCTGATACGCCTTGGCCAGGTCGAACTTGGTCTGCACGTCGTACCACTTCTCGTCCCTGACGCCCGAGGACTCGGCCGGCGCATCGCTTTCCCCCAGCTCCAGGCTGATACCCGAGAGGTCGAGTTCCGGGGCGGATCCGCCAGGCGCCGGTTCGGGCTCGCCCTCGAGCGGCGGAGAATCGAGCTGCAACGTGCTGAGATCGAAGCTGATGCCGTCGATATCGTTCCCGCCGCTGGCGATGGAATCGTCGGCTGACTCGGCAGTCGCATCACCGAGATCGAAATCCAGCCCGAGGTCATCGGCGGCAGCTGCAGCGGACCCGGCTGGAATGCCAGGCAAGGTCGGAAGATCGCCGGTGTCCGGCACCCCGAGGGATGCGGTCGGGTCGAAGGCTTCCATCTGAGTCGTGGGCAGAATCTCGTCGGCCGACGTGATGATGGTCTTGCTCGGGTCCAGGATGTCGCTTGCGCCGGAGCCGCTATCGGTGAGGTCGCTGAGATCGATGTCGGTGGAGGTGGCTGCCTGGTTCGACAGTTCCTCGCCGAGTTCACCGAGGTCGATATCCGTGGACGACGTGCCTGAAGGCATCTCGTCGAATCCGAGATTGAAGTCGAGGTCGTTGCTGCCCACCTCGCCGGTTCCGAAGGCAGACATCTGGACCGTCGACTCCGCGCCGGGGAACGTCCGCTCGGTGTCATCCTCGTCCGGACGCCCGGAGGCGTAGCGCGGGTTGCCCGGATCGAGCTGGTAACCCATCTTCGCAGCCTTCTCCCAGAGCTCGCCCTCGGCGTTGGTGCCCATTTGGAGATCCTTGGCGACATCCTCGAACGCCACTGGGTCGCCGCGCTTCGCATAGATCTCGAGGAGCTTCGCGTGCAGTTCATAGCGGGTGGGTGTTGCGACGATCGCCTCCTGGAGGCGCTCCTCGGCCTGCGCATCCCGCCCATAGATGAGGAACACCTCAGCCTCAGCCAGCGGGTCGCTGCCATCGGCGGTGGCTGGCGGGGGCCCATCTTCGGAATCCGTGGCACTGTCCGCGAGGGCTGCGGGCACGGCGCCACCTACGCCATCGTCCCCGTCGGCACTTTGGCCAGAGCTGCGTCGACGCTTCCAGCTCATGAAGCCCAGACCACCGAGTGCGGCGATCACCGCAGCGCCACCGGCAAGGTAGAGCGGCTCCCCCATGATCTCGTCGACGAGACTCGGCGGCGGCGGCGGAGGCGGTGGTACGAACGGCTTCTGGGGCGGAGCGATCACGGTCTCGGCAGGTTCCGCGACGGGCGTCGCGGCCTCGGGTTCCGCAGGCGCCGCGGGCGACTCGGACTTCGGCGGCAGAAGCGACGGCAGTTCGCCCGTCGGCGCCACCTTGGCGGCGGGTTCCGGTGCAATGGGCGCGGGCGCCTCTGGAGCCGCTGCTGGCGGCGGGACCTTGAGATCCGACACGCTCTTGCTCTTCATCTCGACGAGCGCCTGCATGTCCCTGATCTGCTTCTCGAGCTGCCCGATGCGTTCGTTGGCATCGGAGACCGCCTTGCCCTTGGCGGCGACCTCCTCTTCGAGGGTGCGGATGCGCTGCTGCGCCTTGCCGTCCTTTTCGGACGTCCCGGTGGCAGCAATGCCAGAACCATCACCCTTGGAGAGCTTCAGTACTTCTTTCGCAGGCTCTGCCGTCGCAGGCGTCTTTTCGTCCACCGTGGTGGTGATCTTCCCCGAGGCACTCGGCCCGGGCATCAGATCGTCAGCCGGTGCTGCTGCAGTCATCGCAGCGAGCTTGTCTCGGTAAGCGTTCCAGTTGGCGGCCTGGACCCGCACCTCCTTGCGCGCCTCATCGGGCGCGATGCTTCCGGAGTCGGCAGCATCAGGCATCCGCAAGACGCGCCCCGTCCGCAGGCGGTTCATATTCTTGCCGTCGAAGGCGTCGGGGTTGGTGCGGTAGAGCAGAACCAGCATCTGCTCGAGGGACAGATCGGAGGGCTTGTTCGCCCTGGCGATCTTGCCGAGGGTGTCACCACGCTTGGTCTTGTATTCGGCCGCAGCCGATGCCTCGGTGCCGTTCGATGCGGGCGCTGCAGAGGCGGTCGACTCCGCGGCGGGGGCAGGCGCCGCTTCGGCAAGGGGCTGAATCGCCGGTTCTTCCGGACGGGACCGCGTCTCGACGATCGGCTCCGCGGATTTCTCGGGCGCGGGAGCAGGTGCCGGAGCCCTCATGTCCGGCTTGACCTCGGCTTGCGCCGGCGCGGCCTGGACCTTGGTGTCGGACGGATCGTCGCCGATGACAGGCGGATCGAGCAGTGCGGTATAGGCGCGGACGAGTCGGCCGGACGTCCAGCCGAGTTCCACGAGAAAGTCGATGAACGGTTCGGCCAATGGCTGCGCCGCGGTGATCTTGACGTACGGATCACCGTTCGGTCGCTTCTCGAGCGACAGCTTCAGATTGGAGACGTAGGCCGTGAATGGCAGGTCTGCCTGACGGAAAGCGTCGGGCGACGCCATGCGCGCCGTGAGCGAGGAGATCTCTTCCTTCTTCACCGATACGAGGTCGATCTCACCCCGGAAAGGTTGTCCCAGGGACGACAGCACGGTCAATCGACCCAGGCCTGCCGCCTCTGCCCCAAGGGACGCCACCGAAAGCACGAGCGCGGCGGCGGCCGCGCGAATCAGACGTTTTCCCACCGCGCCACCCTTAGACTCTAGGACTTTGGAAGAAAAATAACATCATGGGGTTAGGGTTGCAAGCTAATCTCAGCTCTCACATATACCCCGCTTCAGCTTCATTTTTCGGCGCATTTCGGCAGGACTGAAGCCCATCGTCATGGGCTGAGCACAAAGACGGCCTGCTCGGACGCGAAGGCCTGCGCAGCCGCCCGAATCCGTCAATCGCAACGGGGAGATGGATGGATTTCAGGCCGGTGCGTGCCCCGCTACCGGCCTGGCCCGACGATTCAGGGCTGTCGTTCGACCAGGATACGGAGCATCCGGCGGAGCGGTTCGGCGGCCCCCCAGAGCAGCTGGTCTCCGACCGTGAACGCCGTGAGGTAGTCGCCACCCATCGGCAGCTTGCGGAGGCGCCCGACGGGGACCTCCAGGCGCCCGGAGACCGCCGCGGGCGTGAGAGCAGCGAGAGAAGCCTCGCGCGTGTTCGGCACCACTTTCACCCACTCGTGCGCCTCGGCGAGCATCCCGTGGATCTCGTCGATCGGGACATCCCGGGTGAGCTTGATCGTGAGCGCCTGGCTGTGACAGCGCATGGCACCGATCCGGACACAGACACCGTCCACCGGGATCCGCCCCGTCGGGAGTCCGAGGATCTTGTTGGTCTCCGCCATCCCCTTCCACTCCTCGCGGCTCTGCCCATTGCCGAGATCCTTGTCGATCCAGGGCAACAGGCTGCCTGCGAGGGGGAAGCCGAAGTGCTCGACCGGAAAGTCGTGATTGCCCATGGCCTGGTGCACGGCCCGATCCACTTCGAGGATCGTGGACGCCGGGTGACGCAGGACATCCTGGGCGGCGGCATGGGCAGCACCCATCTGGTCGATGAGCTCGCGCATGTTCTGCGCGCCGGCACCGGAGGCAGCCTGGTAGGTCATCGCCGTCATCCACTCGACCAGACCTGCCCGGAAGAGGCCGGTCAGCGCCATCAGCATCAGGCTGACGGTGCAGTTGCCGCCCACGTAGTCCTTCACGCCGCGATCGAGTGCGCCGTCGATGACGGGGCGGTTCACAGGGTCGAGGATGATCACGGCGCTGTCGTGCATCCGCAGGGCCGACGCCGCATCGATCCAGTAGCCCTTCCAGCCAGCCGCACGGAGCTTCGGATGTACCGCGTTGGTGTAGTCGCCCCCCTGGCAGGACACGATCGCGTCCATGGCCGCGAGTTGCGTGATGTCGTTTGCGTCGCCGAGTGGCGGGAGTTCGCGGCCGATCTCTGGACCCGCACCGCCGACATTGGAGGTGCTGAAGAACACCGGATCGAACGCCCGGAAGTCCTTCTCCCACACCATCCGTTGCATCAGCACGGAGCCCACCATGCCGCGCCAGCCCACGAACCCCACACGCATCGTCGCCATCGTTCTGCTCCCGCGCCTGTCGTTGTTGGTCAGCGGTGCGCGGACATGGCCGCCACCACTGCATCACCCATCCGCTCGGTACCCACGGCCGCCTCTCCGGGCTTGGCAATGTCGGCCGTGCGGACGCCCTCGCGGAGCACACGACGCACCGCGGTTTCGATGCGTGCGGCGCCGTCTTCGTCGGAGAAGGTGTAACGGAGCATCATCGCCACGGAAAGGATCGTCGCAAGCGGGTTCGCGATGTCGCGACCGGCGATGTCGGGGGCTGAACCATGGATCGGTTCGTAGAGCCCCTTGCCCGCGGCGTCGAGCGAGGCCGACGGCAGCATCCCGATGGAACCCGTGAGCATCGACGCCTCGTCGGAGAGGATGTCCCCGAACATGTTGCCGGTGACGATCACGTCGAACTGCTTCGGCGCCCGGACGAGTTGCATCGCGGCGTTGTCGACGTACATGTGCGACAGCGCGACGTCGGGGTATTCCTTTGCCACCTCGTTCACGACCTCGCGCCAGAGAATGCTCGTGTCCAGCACGTTGGCCTTGTCGACGGAACACAGCTTCTTTCCGCGCTTCCGGGCAATCGCGAAACCCGCGTGTGCAATCCGGCGGATCTCGGACTCCGAGTACTTCATGGTGTCGAAGCCCTCGCGCTCGCCGTTGACCAGGGCGCGTCGGCCGCGCGGTTGGCCGAAGTAGATGTCACCGGTCAGTTCGCGCAGGATCATGATGTCGAGTCCGGCCACCAGTTCGGGGCGCAGGCTCGATGCGTCAGCGAGTTCTTCGTAGACCAGCGCGGGGCGCAGGTTGGTGAAGAGGCCGAGGGCCTGGCGGATCCGCAACAGGCCCTGCTCGGGTCGGAGCGGCCGGTCGAGCGTGTCGTACTTCGGACCGCCCACCGCGCCGAGAAGCACGGCGTCGGCCGACTTCGCGAGCGCGAGGGTCGCCTCCGGCAGCGGATCGCCCGCGGCGTCGTACCCGGCGCCGCCGATGGGTGCCGTCTCGATCTCGACAGCGCGGCCGTCGGCCTTCAAGCGTTCCAGCACCTTCACGGCCTGGCGGACGATTTCGGGACCGATACCGTCACCGGGGAGGACTGCGATCTTCATGGGGTCGACTCTGGAGTGGGGGATGAGCGCGTCAGACGAACAGCCAGGGCTGCGCGGCGCGATGGCGATCCTCGAAAGCGCGGATGGCGTCGCTCTGCTTCAGCGTGAGCCCGATCTCGTCGAGGCCTTCCACCATGTTGTGCTTGCGGAAGGCATCGACCTCGAAGCGGAACTCCTGCCCGCCCGGAATCACCACCACCTGCCGCGGCAGATCGATCGTCAGGCGGAAGCCGGGCGTCGCCTCGGCCTCGAGGAAAAGGCGATCGACGACCGCGGCCGGCATGATCACCGGCAGCAGGCCGTTCTTGAAACTGTTGTTGAAGAAGATGTCGGCGTAGCTGGGCGCCACGATCGCGCGAAAGCCGAAGTCCGTCAGTGCCCACGGCGCGTGTTCGCGTGAAGAGCCGCAGCCGAAGTTCTCGCGCGCGAGCAGGATCTGCGCGCCGCGATACTTGGGTTGGTTCAACACGAAGTTCGGGTTGAGCGGCCGCTTGCTGTTGTCCATGCCCGGCTCGCCGTGATCCAGGTAGCGCCACTCGTCGAACAGGTTCGGGCCGAAGCCGCTGCGCTTGATCGATTTCAGGAACTGCTTCGGAATGATCGCGTCGGTGTCGACGTTGGGACGATCGAGCGGTGCCACGAGCCCGTCGAGGACGGTGAACTTTTCCATGTTCAGTACTTCTCCGAGCTACGTTCCGGTGCCGCACCGGCGTCCTTCTTGTCGTCCTTCTTCGACGCGGCCCCCTCGATCTTCTGGCCGGCGGCCTTGAGGTCCTTGCCGACACCTTCCACGGTGTTGCATCCGGTGATCGCAGCAGCAGTCACGAGGGCAATGGCGAAGGGAAGCATCACGTTTCGCATGGGGGTCTCCGGTCAGAGGATCTTGCGGACATCGACGAAGCGGCCGGCGATAGCGGCAGCCGCTGCCATCGCCGGGCTCACGAGATGCGTGCGGCCACCAGCGCCCTGCCGCCCTTCGAAGTTGCGGTTCGACGTGGAGGCGCAGCGCTCGCCCGGCTCCAGGCGGTCGTCGTTCATGGCGAGGCACATAGAGCAGCCCGGTTCGCGCCACTCGAAGCCGGCGTCGCGGAAGACGCGGTCCAGACCTTCCGATTCCGCCTGGCGCTTCACCAGACCCGACCCGGGCACCACCATCGCGAGCTTCACGCCGGCCGCCACCTGCCGCCCCTTCACGACGGTGGCCGCCGCCCGCAGGTCCTCGATGCGCGAGTTCGTGCACGAGCCGATGAATACCTTGTCGATGCGGATCTCAGTGATGGGCGTGTTGGGCTGAAGCCCCATGTAGTGCAAAGCGCGTTCGAGCGAGGCGCGCTTGACGGGGTCCTCGATGCGCGCCGGGTCGGGCACGTTGCCCTCCACGGAGCCCACCATCTCGGGCGACGTGCCCCACGTGACCTGCGGCGCGATGTCGCCGCCGTTCAGCACCACCGTCTTGTCGAAGGTCGCGCCCTCGTCCGACTTCAGGGTGCGCCAGTAGGCCACCGCACGATCCCAGTGATCGCCCTTCGGTGCGAAATTGCGTCCGCGCACGTACTCGATGGTCGTGTCGTCCGCGGCCACCATCCCGGCACGCGCGCCCGCCTCGATGGCCATGTTGCAGAGGGTCATCCGGCCTTCCATCGACAGGCCGCGGATCACGCTTCCCGCGAATTCGATCGCGCATCCGGTGCCACCCGCGGTGCCGATCCGACCGATCACGGCGAGGACGACGTCCTTGGCGGTCACGCCGGCGCGAAGGGAGCCGTCGACCCGCACCAGCATGCTCTTCGCCTTCTTCATGTTGAGCGTCTGGGTGGCGAGAACGTGCTCCACCTCGGAGGTACCGATGCCGAAGGCCAGCGCCGCGAAGGCGCCATGGGTGCTGGTGTGGGAGTCCCCGCAGACGACGGTCATGCCGGGCAGAGTTGCGCCCTGCTCGGGACCGATCACGTGGACGATGCCCTGGCGGGCGTCGAGGAAGGGGAAGTAGGCCTTGGCCCCGTACTCGCGGATGTTCGCGTCCAGGGTCTCGACCTGGGTCCGGGAGATCGGGTCCCGGATGCCCTGGTCCCAGTCGCGGGTCGGCGTGTTGTGGTCGGCAGTGGCGACCACGCTGTCGATGCGCCAGGGTCTGCGGCCGGCCAGCTTCAGACCCTCGAAGGCCTGCGGGCTCGTGACTTCGTGCACCAGGTGGCGGTCGATGTAGAGGAGCGCGGTGCCATCGGCATCCTCACTCACCACGTGACTCGACCAGAGCTTGTCGTATAGCGTCTGCGGCTGCATGGATAGCTCTCCAGGAGAGCCGCCGATTATGTCACAGGGCCCCCGCCTTCCACAGTGCGCGCCGAGGGCTGGCGAGGGCCGTCAGCACGACGGGGACCGTCACGCGTCGCGCCCGACCTTCAGCCATCGGGCCGTGACGCCGACGGCGAGCAACCCGGCCACGGCACCGGCCGTGAAGGTCCACGCCCCTCCGGCGTGATCCCACAGATAGCCGCTCATCAGGCCGCCCACCGCCCCGCCGGCCCCGAAGCCGACGCCCGAGTAGAGCGCCTGCCCCTTGGACTGGTGCCGCCCCCGGAAGAAGCGATGCGTGAGTGCCACCGCCGCGCCGTGGAAGCATCCGAACGTGGCGGCGTGCGCGATCTGGCAGATGACGGCCACGACGAGGGAATCGGGCAGCCACGCGACCGCGAGGAATCGCACTGCCGCCGTCGCATACGCGAACAGCAGCATCGGACGCGGCGACACCCGTGCGGAGAGGCGTGTCCAGGTGAAGAACACGATGATCTCGGCCAGCACGCCCAGCGCCCACAATGCGCCGACGCCGCCCTTGCTGTACCCGTGATCGACGAGCCAGATGGAGTAGAAGGTGTGGAACGGCCCGTGACTCACCGACATCAGGAAGCACCCCGCGAAGAGCGCCAGGACCTCGGGACGGCGCACGACGGCCCACACGCCGTGGACATCGTCGTGATGCACGTGCCGCGGCGCCTCCGTCACGAGGAACGCAGACGCCGCATGCAGCGCGAGCAGGCCGAGGATCAGCCAGAGCAGCGACCGCACGCCCGCGAAGTCGAGCAGTTGTCCGGTGCCGACCACCACCAGGACGAAGCCGACGGAACCCCACGCGCGGATCTTCCCGTACTGCGTGAACCGGTCGCCGAGATGCGCCATGGTCGTGGCCTCGACGAGCGGGAGCGAACCGCACCAGAAGAGGTTCATCACCGCGATGACGCCGAAGAGCCACGCGTACGACGTGCCGAAGAACGTGCCCGCGAACACGAGCAGCGTCATGGTCGCGGTGAACCGGACGATCGGGATGCGCTGCCCGCGATGGTCCGCGAGCCAGCCCCAAAGTGCAGGACCGAACATCCGCGTCACCGGCACGACGGCGAGCAGCGTCCCGATCTGTGCGGCCGAGAGTCCGACCGACTTGAGGTAGAGGGGCCAGAACGGCGCGAAGGCGCCGAGGAACGCGAAGTAGCAGAAGTAGAAGGTGGCGAGCCGGGCGGCAGGCACGCGGTGCGTCACGACCGCGCCCCCCGCCGTTGCAGCGGCCGCCGCCCTGCACCGCGCCGCGCGGCGTTCATGCGAGTCACCGGTCCGAGGCCATGCGCCAGGCCATCCAGCCGAGCACGGCCAGCATGCCGAGCCATCCGATCAGGCGCACCAGGCCGGCGAGCGAGCCGTCCAGGTGCAGGACACCCCAACGGGTGAGGATCTCGGTCCAATCGTGATCGCCTCCACCCACCAGCGGCAACACCTGGGCGCGGGCATCCGCCATGTATCGGGCGATGTTCCAGAGGTTCTCGCACAGCCAGACCACACCGAGCGCACAGACCGCGATCTCGCGCCGCCGCCAGCCACGCCCCGCAACCACTGCGGGGAACACCAACTGGGCGAAGGTCCCGCCATAGACCGCCGCCCACCCACCGAGGAACAGGCCTGCCAGCGGATGCCCGGCCTCGTGGAAGGCCAGGTTGGCGCCGTCCAGCAGCGGCACCCAACCATCCGCCGTGTGGGCGAAGTACGCGCAGATCACGGCGAACAAAAGCACGCCTGCTGCGTGTAGCGGAGGACACGGATTCCAGTCGGACTCATGGATCTCGCGCAGCCGGTCGATGGGATTCATCGGGCGCATCCGCGGGGCCGGGACTGACGAGGCATCCGAAACCGCCGCGACCGCGGGAACAGTTCAGCGTCTCCCTACGCGCGGTCCGGGTCGGTGGAATTGCGTGACGGCTGCAGCGGATGGCGCTCGCGCGCGCCCTCGGGTGCCGCGGCCGGGATGCGGGGCGTCGCGACGGAGACGTCGGCGTTCTGCGCCCGATGGCGCAGCGCGTGGTCCATCAGGACCGTCGCAAGCATCGCCTCGGCGATCGGCGTCGCGCGGATGCCGACGCACGGATCGTGACGTCCGAACGTCTCGACGGTCACCGGGTTGCCGGCCTTGTCGATCGACCGGCGCGCGAGACGGATGCTGGATGTCGGCTTGATCGCCACGTGGACGATGATGTCCTGGCCCGTCGAGATGCCGCCCAGGATGCCGCCCGCGTGGTTCGAGAGAAAGCCCTCCGTGGTCATCTCGTCGCCGTGCTCGGTGCCCTTCTGCGAGACGGACGCGAAGCCCGCGCCGATCTCGACGCCCTTCACCGCATTGATGCCCATCATCGCGTAGGCGATGTCGGCGTCGAGCTTGTCGTCCACCGGCTCGCCCCAGCCCACCGGAACACCCGTCGCGACGACGGTGACCTTGGCGCCTGCGGAATCGCCCGACTTGCGCAGGCGGTCCATGAAATCCTCGAGCCCGGCGACGGCGTCCGGATCTGCACTGAAGAAAGGGTTCCCGTGCACGTCGTCCCAACTGCGGAAACCGATCGGAATCGGGCCGAGTTGCGACAGGTAGCCGCGCACCTCGACGCCGAAGCGTTCGCGCAGCCACTTCTTCGCGACGGCACCCGCAGCGACGCGCACAGCGGTTTCGCGCGCGGACTGACGGCCACCGCCGCGATGATCGCGGATGCCGTACTTCTGCCAGTAGGTGTAGTCGGCGTGGCCTGGACGGAAACTCTCGACGATGTTCCCGTAGTCCTGGCTGCGCTGGTCGGTGTTGCGGATCAGCATCGCGATGGGAGTGCCGGTGGTGCGGCCTTCGAAGACACCGGAGAGGATCTCCACGGTGTCGGATTCCTTCCGCTGCGTGACGAACCTCGAGGTGCCGGGCTTGCGGCGATCCAGCTCGGGCTGGATGTCGGCTTCGGACAGCGCGAGCCCGGGAGGGCAACCATCGACGACGCATCCGATCGCGGGGCCATGGCTCTCGCCGAAGGACGTGACGCAGAAGAGGCGTCCGAGAGTGTTGCCCGACATCGCGCGGCTCCGACCAAAGGGGGACGGGATGCTAACACGCACCCTCTCGCTGACGCCTTCTGCGACCGCCCCGTCGCCGGTCCGGGAAGACCCGTCCGGCGCACGCGACATGGCGGTCCGCCATGGTCGCCACTAGAATCCGCAAGCTCGCGCTTCACGCACCACCCCAGCCCGCCGGAGACCCCATGCAGCAGTACCTCGACCTCATGCGCACCGTGCTCGACACCGGCACGCGCAAGTCCGACCGCACCGGCACCGGCACGCTCTCGATCTTCGGCGCCCAGCTGCGCTTCGACCTCGCCAGGGGGTTCCCGCTGGTCACCACCAAGAAGGTGCACATGAAGTCCATCGTGCACGAGCTGCTGTGGTTCCTGAAGGGCGAGACGAACATCCGCTATCTGAAGGAGAACGGCGTCAGCATCTGGGACGAATGGGCCGACGAGAATGGCGAGCTGGGGCCGGTCTACGGACACCAGTGGCGGTCGTGGCCCGCAGCCGACGGTGGCTCCATCGACCAGATCGCGCAGGTCGTGGCCGACATCCGCCGCAATCCGGACTCGCGACGGCTGATCGTGACCGCATGGAACCCGACCGACCTCCCGCGCATGGCGCTCTCGCCCTGCCACACGCTCTTCCAGTTCTACGTGGCGGAAGGGCGGCTCTCCTGCCAGCTCTACCAGCGCAGCGCCGATCTCTTCCTGGGCGTGCCGTTCAACATCGCGTCGTACGCGTTGCTCACGTTGATGGTCGCGCAGGTCACGGGGCTCGCGCCCGGCGAGTTCATCCACACGTTCGGCGACACACACCTCTACACCAATCATCTGGATCAGGCCCGCGAGCAACTGTCGCGCAGCCCACGCCCGCTGCCGACACTGACGCTGAACCCGGCGGTGCAGGATCTCTTCGCCTTCAGTTACGAGGACATCACATTGTCCGGCTACGACCCGCATCCGGCGATCAAGGCGCCGGTGGCTGTCTAGATGGCAACGAACCCGGCACCGAGCATCTCACTCATCGTGGCCGTCGGCCGCAATGGCGTCATCGGTCGGGATGGCCAACTGCCGTGGCGGCTGCCCGAAGACCTGAAACGGTTCAAGGCCCTCACGATGGGCCACGTGATGATCATGGGACGGAAGACCTACGAGTCGATCGGGCGGCTGCTGCCGGGGAGACGCTCCGTGATCGTTTCCCGCCAGGCGGGTTATTCGGTCCCGGGAGCCATCGTCGCGGCATCGCTGGAGGACGCCATCGCTGCCGCAGGCGATGCGCCCGAGGTGTTCGTGATCGGCGGCGGGGAGATCTACCGGGCGGCGCTCCCGCTCGCGCATCGCCTGTTCGTCACGGAAGTGGACGCCAGTCCCGACGGGGATGCGTACTTCCCGGACGTGGACACCCTGGTGTGGCGGGAAACGGCACGCGATACCCGCGCTCCCGGAGAAGCGGATGGCGTCCCGGGTTTCGCATTCGTCGACTACGAGCGGATGGCCACCCGCTGACCCGGAGTCGCCTCCGAGGATGATCTGGCGAACGCCGCCTTCACGGACTGGAGAAGCGCCCGACTACCGCGGCAACCGGTGCCCGCACCGGGACCGCGGAGCTGTCGAACGCGAACTCCGGCGGCGCCACATCGAGAAACACCAGACACCCCAGCAGCACCGCAAGCGCGAGCCACTGCTCACGCGCCCTCATGATCGCCCCCGGCCTTCCGGCTTGCGCAGTCGATCGCGAAACGTCGTCACCACAGCGCCCGGCCGGGAAGGCCGTGGTTGCCGTCCAACTGCCGCACCCGGGTTTCCAGTTCCGCCAGATTCTGGGAACCGGCCAGCCAGGCTTCGCGGCTCCGCTGCTGCCGACTCCAGGCCAGCGCATCGAGTTCGTCGAAGAACTGGGCGATGCGCTCGGTGACGAGCGACATCAGCGCGAAACCATCGCCCTGCCGATCGCGACCCGGCGCGGCAGATGTCGCCATATTGCGCTGCACCACGTTCTCGTTGCCAGCGGCGATTCCCGCCTGGTACGCCGCTGCACTTCCCGGCGTTGCACTGGCCATCAGGAGTCCACGCCGACTGTTCCACTGGGATTGCGCATTCATGTCCACACCTCGCGTTCGCTGAATTTCTCCCGAAAAACCGGGCACTTCCAACTTTATCGGACGCTTTCGGCGCGGGGCCAATCACATCTTCGAATGGCCCCGATCGGAATTTCCTATTGCCCCTCACGATCGATGCCGCAGCGCACCATGGCGTGCTAGGATCGTGCCCGTCAAAGGTGTCTGGAGATGGTCGTGCTGGAGCTCTATCAGTTGCGCAGTTTCGTGGTGGTCGCCGAACTCGGACACCTGACACGCGCGGCAGAGCGACTGCACCTGAGCCAGCCAGCCCTGAGCGGTCAGATCAAGGCCCTCGAACAGACCCTCGGCCTCGCGCTCTTCGAGCGGCGTTCGAGCGGCATGGCGCTCACGCCCGCCGGCACGCGCCTTCTCGAGGGGGCGCGTCGCCTGCTGGCGGGTGCCCAGGCCCTGCAGGACGAGGCACTCGCGATCCGCGGCGAGATCGCAGGCGTGCTGCGCGTGGGTACGGTGTCCGATCCGGAGTTCATCCGCGTCGGCGAACTCATGGGCGCTGCGGTCGAACGGCACCCTCACATGGTCATCGAGTTCCACCACGAGGTGTCCGGGCTCGCGTTCGAGAAGGTCCGCGACGGCGTGCTGGATGCGAGCTTCTACTACGGGGATCTCACGCATCCGTCCGTGAACGCGGTCGTGCTGAGAGACATCACCTATCGCATCGTCGCCCCGGCGGCCTGGCGTGACCGCGTCGCGAAAGCGCGCTGGGCGGACATGGCTGCAGAGCCGTGGATCATGACGCCCGACGTGAGCACGCACTATCAGCTGGCGAGCGCCCTCTTCCGGGAGCACGGCATCGCACCGACCCGGGTGATGGAAGCGGACGACGAGTTCGTCGTCGGGTCACTCGTCGTGGCAGGCCTCGGCCTCGCCCTGATGCGGGAGGATCTCGCCTTCGCCCGGGAGGCCGCCGGGGAGGTGTGCCTCTGGGGGGATGTGCGGCTGTCCACGCGGCTGCAGTTCATCCACCTGCGCTCCCGCGCGGCGGACCCCGTCGTTAGGGCCCTCGTGGAACTGCTGAGAGACCTCTGGACCCGACGTCCGGTCGAGCGGCGGCCCGTGAGCCGCAGCGCCAGACAGCGCGCCACGGCGGAGACCACCGCCTGATCCGCCGCCCGAATTACGCGGGTACGCAGTCCACGTAGTAGGTGAGCTTGCCGTCCTCGGACTGATCCACGAGGCCGTGGATCTCGGTCTCGAAGCCCGGAAAGGCCATGTTGAACTCGCGCGCGAACTGCAGATAGCGCACGATCGTCGCGTTGAAGCGCTCGCCTGGAATGAGCAACGGGATGCCCGGCGGGTACGGCGTCAGCAGCACGGCCGTCACGCGGCCCTCCAGCTGGTCCACCGGCACACGCTCGATCTCCCGATGCGCCATCCGCGCGAACGCATCGGCCGGGCGCATCGCCGGCTCCATGTTCGACAGGTACATCTCGGTGGTGAGCCGGGCGACGTCGTTGCGCCGGTAGATCTCGTGGATCTGCGTGCAGAGGTCGCGTAGGCCGACACGCTCGTAGCGCGGGTGTTTCGCAACGAACTCGGGCAGCACGCGCCAAAGCGGCTGATTGCCGTCGTAGTCGTCCTTGAACTGCTGCAGCTCGGTCACCAGCGTGTTCCACCGGCCCTTCGTGATGCCGATGGTGAACATGATGAAGAAGGAGTACAGACCGGTCTTCTCGACGATGACCCCGTGCTCGGACAGGTACTTCGTCACGATCGCCGCCGGGATGCCCGGTTCTGAGAAGTCGCCGTCCACGCCCAGTCCGGGGGTGATGACCGTCGCCTTGATCGGGTCCAGCATGTTGAAGCCGGGCGCGATGTTCCCGAAACCGTGCCAGCGGTCATCGGACTGCAGCATCCAGTCCTCGCGGGTGCCGATGCCCTCCTCCGCCAGGTAGTCCGGGCCCCAGACCTTGAACCACCAGTCCGCGCCGAACTCCGCGTCCACCTTGCGCATCGCGCGACGGAAATCGATGGCCTCGAGGATCGACTCCTCCACGAGCGCCGTGCCGCCAGGCGCCTCCATCATCGCCGCGGCCACGTCGCACGACGCGATGATCGCGTACTGCGGGCTCGTGGACGTGTGCATCAGGAAAGCCTCGTTGAAGACGTCGCGGTCGAGCTTCCGGTCCTCGGAGTCCTGCACGAGGATCTGCGACGCCTGCGACAGGCCGGCCAGCAGCTTGTGGGTCGACTGGGTCGAGAAGATCATCGACTCCTTGCAGCGCGGCCGCTCGTAGCCGATCGCGTGGTAGTCGCCGTAGAAGTCGTGGAACGCCGCGTGCGGCAGCCACGCCTCGTCGAAGTGCAGCGTGTCGATGTGGCCGTCCAGCATCTGCTTCAGCGTCTCGACGTTGTAGCTGATGCCGTCGTAGGTGCTCTGCGTGATGGTCAGGATCCGCGGCTTCTTGTTCTTGCCGCGCACGAACGGGTTCGCCTCGATCTTCTTCCGGATGGTCTCGATCTGGAACTCTTCGAGCGGGATCGGCCCGATGATCCCGTAGTGGTTGCGCGTGGGCGTGAGGAACACCGGCACGGCGCCGGTCATGGTGATCGCGTGCAGGATCGACTTGTGGCAGTTCCGGTCCACCACCACCACGTCGCCCGGCGCCACCGTCGAGTGCCACACGATCTTGTTCGACGTCGAGGTGCCGTTCGTCACGAAGAACAAGTGGTCGGCATTGAAGATCCGCGCCGCATTGCGCTCGGACGCCGCCACGGGCCCCGTGTGGTCGAGCAGCGCCCCCAGTTCGTCCACCGCATTGCATACGTCCGCGCGCAGGAGGTTCTCGCCGAAGAACTGGTGGAACATCTGGCCGACCGGACTCTTCAGGAACGCCACGCCACCCGAGTGTCCGGGGCAGTGCCACGAGTACGAACTGTCGGCCGCGTAGTGCGTGAGCGCCCGGAAGAACGGTGGCGCGAGCGAATCGAGATAGGCCCGCGACTCGCGCACCACGTAGCGCGCGATGAACTCGGGGGTGTCCTCGAACATGTGGATGAAGCCGTGCAGTTCGCGCAGCACGTCGTTCGGGATGTGCCGCGACGTCCGCGTCTCGCCGTGCAGGAAGATCGGGATGTCGGTGTTGCGAAGCCGGATCTCCTTCACGAACTTCCGCAGGTCCGCGATGGCCTTGTCGGCCGCCTCGGGCGAGGACAGCTCCTCGTCGTCGATCGACAGGATGAACGCCGAGGCGCGGGACTGCTGCTGCGCGAAGGACGAGAGGTCGCCGTAACTCGTGACGCCCAGCACCTCCAGACCCTCTTCCTCGATGGCCTTGGCGAGCGCACGGATGCCGAGTCCGGAGGCGTTCTCGGCGCGGTAGTCCTCGTCGATGACGACGACGGGGAAGCGATATTTCATGGGACGGGCACTCCTGTGCGGGAGGACTCCGCGATGGCGGAGACGTGGAAGCGGGAAACGCCGGAAGGACGGGCGCGATGCGCCACGCCGGGCAGGGCCGGTCGAAGGTGTCGCGGCAGACTGCCGCGTTGCGAAGGGGGAGGTTCGTTCACGCGGAGCGCGTCAGATCTTCGGCAGCGTGACGCCGCTCTGACCCTGGTACTTCCCGCCGCGGTCGCGGTAGGAGGTCTCGCAGACGTCGTCGGGGTCGGACTCGAGGAACAGCACCTGCGCCACGCCCTCGTTCGCGTAGATCTTCGCGGGCAGCGGCGTCGTGTTCGAGAATTCCAGCGTCACATACCCTTCCCATTCCGGCTCGAAGGGCGTGACGTTCACGATGATCCCGCAGCGCGCATAGGTGGACTTGCCGAGGCAGACGGTGAGCACGTTCCGCGGGATGCGGAAGTACTCGACCGTGCGCGCGAGTGCGAACGAATTCGGCGGGATGATGCAGTAGTCGGACTTCACGTCGACGAACGACTTCGGATCGAAGTTCTTCGGGTCGACGATCGTCGAGTTCAGGTTCGTGAAGAGCTTGAATTCGTCGGAGCACCGGATGTCGTAGCCGTAGCTCGACGTGCCGTACGACACAACCCGCTGGCCGTTGACCTCCTTCACCTGGCGCGGCTCGAAGGGCTCGATCATGCCGTGCTCGGCGGCCATGCGGCGGATCCAGCGGTCGGACTTGATGCTCATCGGGGGCAGGGCTCCACGGCGTCGGGCAATCGAAAACGGGAAAGGCGGAATCGTCGCACAACCGGGCGCCCCGATGCCGACGGCGTTCAGGTGTTCTGGATCACGATCTTCGGGAAGATCGCGCTGGAATCCTTCGCGAGATCCGCCACCTTCACCGCCACGCGGCGGGCGATGTCGCGGTAGATCTGCGCCGGGCGGCTCTCCGGGTCGGCCACCACGGTCGGCTTGCCGGCATCGGCCTGCTCGCGGATCCGGATGTCGAGCGGCAGCGACCCCAGCAGCGTCACCCCGTAGTCCTTCGCCATCCTCTCGCCGCCACCAGCACCGAATACATGCTCTTCATGACCGCAGTTCGAGCATACGTGCGTGCTCATGTTCTCGACGATGCCGAGGATGGGCACGTTCACCTTCTCGAACATCTTCAGCCCCTTCCGGGCATCCAGCAGGGCGATGTCCTGGGGCGTCGTCACCACGACGGCGCCGGTGACCGGCACCTTCTGCGCGAGCGTCAGCTGGATGTCGCCGGTGCCCGGGGGCATGTCGACGATCAGATAGTCGATGTCGTTCCAGCGCGTGTCGCGGAAGAGCTGTTCGAGGGCGCCGGTGGCCATGGGGCCCCGCCACGCGACGGCCTGCTCGGCGTCGATCAGGAACCCGATCGACATGGCCTGGATCCCGTGATTCTCCATGGGCGAGATCGACTTGCCGTCGGGTGATTGCGGCTTCTGGCCCTGGAGGCCCAGCATGAGCGGCTGGGAGGGCCCGTAGATGTCGGCGTCGAGGATCCCGACCCGGGCGCCTTCCGCCGCCAGCGCGAGTGCCAGGTTCACGGCCACGGTCGACTTGCCGACCCCGCCCTTACCCGACGCCACGGCGATCACGTTGCGCACACCTTCCAGCAGCTTCACACCCCGCTGGGCCTGGTGGGCCACGATCTTCATCGAGGCATTCACTTCCACCGAAGCCACGCCCGGGACCTCGGCAATCGCGCTCGCCACGCGGTCCCGCATCTCCGCGAGCACGCTCTTCGCCGGATAGCCCAGCACGAGGTCCAGCAGGACGCGATCGCCCTCGACGCGGAGGTTCCGCACTTCCTTGCCCGAGATGTAGTCCCGGCCGGTCCACGGATCGATGAGGCTGGAGAGCCTCTCGCGGATCGCTTCGACGGTTGCCGCCATGCGTTCTACCTCTATGATCTGTCGTGATTTTTCGAGGGCGCGGATTGTACACGCCTTGCTACAATCGCCCGCTTTCCCGTCGAGACCGTTTCATGCCCCGTCGCCTGCTGGTCACCTCAGCGCTGCCCTACGCCAACGGCAGCATCCATTTCGGTCACCTCGTCGAATACATCCAGACGGATATCTGGGTGCGTTTCCAGAAACTGCAGGGGCACGAGGTGCATTACGTGTGCGCCGACGACACCCACGGCACGGCGATCATGCTCCGTGCCGAGAAGGAAGGCATCACACCCGAGCAATTGATCGAGCGCGTCTGGCGCGAGCACAAGAGCGACTTCGACGGCTTCCTCGTCGCCTTCGACAACTACCACTCGACGCATTCGGACGAGACGCGGGCGCTCTCCGAAGACATCTACCTGCAGCTGAAGGAACGCGGGCTGATCGACATCCGGTCGGTGGAACAGTTCTACGACCCGGTGAAGTCGATGTTCCTGCCCGACCGCTTCATCAAGGGCGAATGCCCGAAGTGTGGCGCGAAGGACCAGTACGGCGACTCGTGCGAGGTGTGCGGCGCCACCTACGCGCCGACCGATCTGAAGAACCCGTACTCCGTCGTGTCGGGCGCACCGCCAGTGCGGAAGGCATCCGACCACTACTTCTTCCGCCTCTCGGCCGACGCCTGCCGTCAGTTCCTGGAAGACTGGACCCAGCGCGGCGACCATCTGCAGGACGAAGCCCGCAACAAGATCCGCGAATGGTTCTCCCAGGGGCTGAACGACTGGGACATCTCGCGCGACGCGCCCTACTTCGGCTTCGAGATCCCCGGCGCACCCGGCAAGTACTTCTACGTGTGGCTCGACGCGCCCATCGGCTACCTCGGCAGCTTCCGCAACCTCTGCGCGCGGACCGGCACCGACTTCGACACCTTCGCCCGACCCGGTGGCGACACCGAGATGGTGCACTTCATCGGCAAGGACATCCTCTACTTCCACGCCCTCTTCTGGCCCGCGATGCTCGAGTACGCCGGCTACCGCACGCCCACGAAGGTGTTCGCCCACGGCTTCCTCACCGTGAACGGCGAGAAGATGTCGAAGAGCCGCGGCACCTTCATCACGGCCGGCAGCTACCTGACGCTGGGCCTCGACCCCGAGTGGCTGCGCTACTACTACGCGGCGAAGCTCGGCCCGACGATGGAGGACATCGACCTCAACCTCGACGACTTCGTGGCGCGGGTGAACAGCGACCTCGTCGGCAAGTACGTGAACATCGCGAGCCGCGCCGCGGGCTTCATCCAGAAGCGCTTCGGCGGCAAGCTCTTCGCGAGCCGGTTCACGGAGCGATTCGAATCCGAGCTGCCCGGCGTGCAGTCGGCCGCCGGCGCCATCGCCGCCCACTACGAGGCGCGCGAGTACGGCAAGGCGCTCCGCGAGGTCATGGCGCTCGCCGACGAGGTGAACCAGTTCGTCGACAAGCACCAGCCGTGGCAGCTCGCGAAGACCGGCGAGCATCCCGAACAGTTGCACTACGTCTGCACGGTCGTGCTGAACGCCTTCCGACTGCTCACGATCTACCTCAAGCCCGTCCTGCCGGTGGTGGCCGAGCGCGCCGAGCGCTTCCTCGACATCCCGCCGCTCACCTGGGCGGATGCGGGAACCCTGCTGCCGCCCGGCCATCAGATCCGCCCCTACGAACACCTCATGACCCGCGTGGACCCGAAGCAGATCGACGCACTCGTGGCCGCGAATCGTGAGAGCCTCAAACCCGTTGCGGACGCCTCTGCACCGCAGCGGAACGCCAAGACCCAGGAGAACGCAGTGACCGAGAACACCCAGCCCGCCGCAGCACCCGCCGCCGCGCCGGCACCGGCGGCAGCAACCGCCTCGCCCACCATCTCGATCGACGACTTCATGAAGGTCGACCTCCGCATTGCGCGCGTCGTCACCGCCGAGCACGTCGAAGGCGCCGAGAAGCTCGTGAAGCTCGTGCTCGACATCGGCACCGAGCAGCGCCAGGTCTTCGCCGGCATCAAGGCCCACTACGATCCGGCGCAGCTGCAGGGCCGTCTCGTCGTGATGGTCGCGAACCTCGCCCCGCGGAAGATGCGCTTCGGCGAATCGCAGGGCATGGTGCTCGCAGCGAGCGCCGACGGCAGCGGCGTGTTCCTGCTCGACGCCGACAGCGGCGCCGCGCCGGGAATGCGCGTGAAGTGAACGTCGCAGAGCGACGGGCCGAACCGACGGAAGGCAGCACGTTGGGCATCGTGACGCAGCGCCTCTCGATCCGCGGTCGCGTACAGGGCGTCGGCTACCGCGATGCCATGCGCAGCGAGGCGCGCCGGCTCGGCGTCACGGGCTGGGTGCGGAACCGCCACGACGGGAGCGTCGAGGCTGTGGTGCAGGGGCCGCCGGAAGCGGTCGACGCGCTGATGAACTGGGTACATCGGGGTCCGCCGCTCGCGATGGTGCTGCGGGTGGATGTCTCACCGGCCGACGGCGTGTTCTCGCAGTTCGACCGCGCACCGACTGTCTGAGCGCAGTCCCTTGCAGCGTAGAATCGTTCCCGATCTTCACGACTGCGTCCCGACTCCATGGTAGGAATCCTCATCGTCGCGCACGGCACCCTGGGCGACAGCCTGCTGCTCTGTGCGGCGCACGTGCTCGGTGGCCCGCCCGTGCTGATCCGCCAGATCGGGGTGACGACGGCCGACGATCCGGCGGCCGTCGTGGCGCATGGCCGTGAGCTGGTGAAGTTGCTGGACGAAGGGGACGGCGTGCTCGTGCTCACCGACGTCTACGGCGCGACACCGGGCAACATCGCCGCGCGCCTGCTGGAACCGGGCAAGGTCGAAGGCATCGCCGGCGTGAGCCTGCCGATGCTCGTCCGAGCCCTCACGTACCGCAACGAGCCGCTCCGCACCGTGGTCGCCAAGGCCATGTCGGGCGGCGTCGAGGGGGTCTTCAAAATGCCACCGGCGATCGAACATGCAGCGACATGAAGCGGACATCATCAACAAGCTCGGGCTCCACGCACGCGCCTCGGCGAAGCTCACGCAGCTCGCGGGCAAGTACCAGTGCGAGGTCTGGCTCACGCGGAACGGCCGCCGCGTGAACGCGAAGAGCATCATGGGCGTGATGATGCTCGCCGCGGCGAAGGGATCGAAGATCGACATCGAGACCGACGGCGTCGACGAAACCGACGCCATGGACGCGCTGCTCGCGCTCATCGCGGAGAAGTTCGGGGAGGCGGAATGACGTCTCGGCGCCTCGTCCCTGGCTGCAAGTCCCCAGCCCCCAGCCTCTAGCCCGTACCCAAAAAACGTGTCCTTCACCCTCCACGGCATCGGCGTCTCCGGCGGCATCGCGATCGGGCGTGCCCACCTCGTCTCGCACACGCAGCTCGAGGTGCCCCACACCGAGATCGAGCCGCGCCAGGTCGCCGGCGAACAGGTCCGGTTCGACGTCGCCCTCAACAAGGTGCGACGCGAGTTGTCGGACCTCGCAGCGAACATCCCGGACAACGCCCCCGCGGAGTTCGAGGCGTTCCTGAACGTCCACCTGATGATCCTCGGCGACGAGATGCTCTCGGAAGCGCCGAAGCGCATGGTGGCCGAGCAGCTCTGCAACGCCGAGTGGGCGCTGAAGCAGCAGATGGAGGCCCTGCTCGAGCAGTTCGACAAGATCGACGACCCGTACCTGCGCGAGCGCAAGACCGACGTCCTCCAGGTCGTGGAGCGCGTGCTCCGCGCCCTCGTGAGCGACGCCACGAGCATTGCCGCCGCCGGGGTCCCGCAGGACGGCAGCATCCTCATCGCGCACGACCTGTCCCCCGCGGACGTGATCCTCTTCAAGAAGCATCGCTTCGCGAGCTTCGTGACGGACCTCGGCGGCACGACATCGCACACGGCCATCGTGGCGCGCAGCCTCGGCATCCCGTCGATCGTCGCGTTGCACCAGGCGCGACGCCTCGTGCGGGAGTCCGACACGGTCATCGTGGACGGCACCCACGGGGTGATGATCGTCGACCCCGACGACAAGGTGCTCGAGGAGTACCGGCTCCGCCAGCACGAGTGGGAACTCGAACAGCAGAAGCTCCGGCGGCTCACCACCACCCGCGCCGCGGCCCTCGACGGCACCCGCATCGAGCTGCACGCGAACATCGAGCTGCCCGACGACGTGGCGCTCGCGCGGAGCAACGGTGCCGCGGGCATCGGCCTCTTCCGGACGGAGTTCCTCTATCTCAACCGGCGCGATCTCCCCGACGAGGACGAGCAGTTCGAGGCCTATCGCCGCGTCGTGACCGAGATGGGCCGCCTGCCCGTGACCATCCGCACCTTCGACCTCGGCGCGGACAAGGCCCTGATGGGTGCGGAGCGCGTGTCGGCCAACCCCGCACTGGGCCTCCGCGCGATCCGCCTCTGCCTCGCCGAGCCGCAGATGTTCCACCGGCAGCTCCGCGCGATCTACCGTGCGTCCGCCTTTGGCCGGGTGCGGCTGCTCGTTCCGATGCTGTCGTCGGCCCCGGAACTGGAGCAGACCCTGCACGCGATCGACGTCGCGCGGCGCAGCCTCGACGACGACGGCATCGCCTACGACCGCACCGTGCCGGTGGGCGGGATGATCGAGGTGCCGGCCGCCGCGCTGTCGCTGCCGATGTTCACGCGGAAGCTCGATTTCGTCTCGATCGGCACGAACGACCTGATCCAGTACACGCTCGCCATCGACCGCACCGACGAGGCCGTGGCGCACCTCTACGACCCGCTGCATCCGGCCGTCGTCGGACTCGTGGGGATGATCATCCAGAGCGCCACGCGCACCGGCACCCCGGTCGCGGTGTGCGGCGAGATGGCCGGCGACGTCCACCTGACGCGCCTGCTCCTGGGTCTCGGCCTGCGGCAGTTCTCGATGCACCCTGCGAACCTGCTCTCCGTGAAGCAGGTGGTCCTGAAGACGGACCTCGAAGAGGCCGCCGCCTCCGCCCGGAAGATGCTGCGCAGCCACGACCCGACGCGCATGCGCGCGCTGCTCGAGAAGATGAACGCGGCCTGACCGCGCTTCTCACGCCACGCTTTTCACCCCATACCGCCCACCCCATGCTCCGCACCCCGTGCTGATCGACTCCGAACAACTCGGCCGCCAGCTCGAACGCGGACTCGCCCCCGTCTACACCGTCTTCGGGGACGAACCGCTGCTCGCCATCGAGGCCGCCGACCGCATCCGCGCGAGCGCCCGGGCACGGGGCCACACCGATCGCGAGATCCTCTTCGCGGAATCCGGATTCGACTGGAAGCAGCTCTGGATGAGCGGGGCGAGCATGTCGCTCTTCGCCGAGAAGCGCGTCCTCGACATCCGCATCCCGAACGGCTCGCCGGGCGTGGACGGCAGCGAGGCCATCACGAAGTTCGCGGCCGACCTGCCTCCGGAC
Organism: Betaproteobacteria bacterium Ga0077532; assembly: GCA_001464895.1. Lineage (GTDB taxonomy): Bacteria > Pseudomonadota > Gammaproteobacteria > Burkholderiales. The sequence continues at coordinate 10,779 of LNEE01000059.1, read as the reverse complement.
ACGATGACGCTCTTCTCGCTGCCGAAGCTCGACAAGCGGACGCGGGAGAGCCGCTGGTTCACCGCGCTGGAGTCGGCCGGCGTCGCCGTGCAGGTGCAACGTGTGATGCCCGAGGCGCTGCCCCGATGGCTCGCCGGCCGCCTGAGTGCCCAGGGCCAGGAAGCGGATCCCGAAGCCCTCGAGTTCCTGGCGCTGCGCGTGGAAGGCAACCTCCTCGCGGCGTACCAGGAGGTGCAGAAGCTCGCGCTGCTGTTCCCGCCAGGGCGCATCGAACTCGCCGCGATCCAGGAAGCCGTGCTCGACGTGTCGCGCTTCGAGGTGTTCGATCTCGGGCCCGCGTTGCTGAAGGGCGAGGCCGCGCGCTTCGTGCGGATGCTGGAGGGGCTGCGGGGCGAGGCCGCAGGCCTGCCGCTGATCCTCTGGGCGGTGACCGAGGAGATCCGGACGATGATCGCGGTCCAGAGCGCGACGGCCCAGGGCGTTCCCGTGACGCAGGCCCTCCGCGAACTGCGCGTCTGGGGCGATCGCCAGAAGACGATGCCCCAGGCGCTGCGCCGGATGACCGGGTCGCGGCTGCGCGACGCGATGCGCCACGCGGCCCGGATCGATCGGATCATCAAGGGCGTCGCCCCCGGAGACCCCTGGGACGAACTGCGTGCCCTCGGCCTGCGCATCGCGGCCCCCGAGCACCCGTTGCCGGTCGCGATCGGCAGCTGAAACGCGGCGGGCAGGCGCACGGCGCGAGCCCGCCCGACGGTGGAACCACGATAGAATCCGGGTCCGTTCCTCCGCTGACCCTTCCCGCCTCCATGGACGTCCAGAGCTACATGCATGGCATCGGTCGCGCCGCCCGCGCCGCCTCGCGCGAGATGGCCCGCGCCGAGACCCGCGCGAAGGACACCGCGCTCCTCGCCATCGCGGAGGCCATCGAGCGCGACGCCGCGAAGCTGATCGCCGCCAACGCGGAGGATGTCGCCGCCGCCCGCGCGAAGGGTCTCGAACCCGCGATGCTCGACCGCCTCACCCTGGGCCCCAAGGGCGTGCAGGCCATGGCCGAAGGCGCCCGTCAGGTGGCGGCACTCACCGATCCCATCGGCGAGATCACCGATCTCCGCTATCGGCCGAGCGGCATCCAGGTGGGCCGCATGCGCGTGCCGCTCGGCGTGATCGGCATCATCTACGAGGCGCGCCCCAACGTGACGGTCGACGCCGCGATCCTCTGCCTGAAGAGCGGGAACGCAGCGATCCTGCGCGGCGGCTCCGAGGCGATCCGCGCGAACCAGGCCATCGCGGCCTGCGTCCACGAAGGGCTCCGCACCGCCGGGCTGCCGCACACCGCCGTGCAGGTGCTCGAGACCACCGACCGCGCAGCCGTCGGCGAACTCATCACCATGAAGGACTACGTCGACGTGATCGTCCCGCGCGGCGGCAAGGGCCTCATCGAACGCATCAGCGCCGACGCGCGCATCCCCGTCCTGAAGCACCTCGACGGCATCTGCCACGTCTACATCGACGACCGGGCCGACCTCGTCAAGGCGATCCGCGTGGCCGACAACGCGAAGACCCAGCGCTACGGCACCTGCAACACCATGGAGACGCTGCTCGTGCACGCCGACATCGCGGCGCAGGTACTCCCGCCGCTCGCGAAGATCTTCGCCGACAAGGGCGTCGAACTCCGCGGCTGCGAACGCGCCCGGGCCGTCGTGCCGATGCACGTCGCCACCGAGGAGGACTGGGCGACGGAGTACCTCGCGCCGATCCTCGCGGTGCGCATCGTCGACGACCTCGACCAGGCCATGGATCACATCGCCGCGTACGGCTCGCTGCACACCGACGCGATCATCACCGAGGACTACACCCGCGCGCGCCGCTTCCTGCGCGAGGTCGATGCGAGTTCGGTGATGGTGAACGCCTCCACGCGCTTCGCCGACGGCTTCGAGTACGGCCTCGGCGCCGAGATCGGCATCTCCACCGACAAGCTGCACGCGCGCGGCCCCGTGGGCCTCGAGGGGCTGACCTCCATGAAGTACGTCGTCCTCGGCGACGGTCACGTGCGGAGCTGAGACGACGATGGCCTCCTGGACCTGGTTGAGACATGCCCCGTGGGGCGAGATCGCGAAGGCCGCCTCGCGCGTGCCGGACTTCGTGCGCGACCTCCGCAACCGCACCCGCGACGACGAACCCGCGCAACCGATGCCGTCCGGCGAGGGCGAGGATGTTCCCGATGCCGCCCGCCTGCGGTTCGAGATCGAGCTGCTGAAGACCAACCTTGAGCGCCTGCGCAGCCATTCCGAGCAGCAGGCGAAGGCCCACGAGAGCCAGGGCCGGCAGATCGCCGAGAGCTTCGCGGCCATCGCCGCGCGGCAGCGCCGACTGACCTGGCTCGCCACCGCCGCGCTGATCGTCGGCATCGCAGCGCTCGCCGCCGCCCTGCTGAAATGAACCCCGCCATGGTCACCCCCCGCGGGGTCGGCCATCGCGATCCGCCGCATCCACCGGACCCGACCTCCGGTGCGTCGGAAGAAGCCCACGAACAAAGGAGTCCGCGTTGAGCCAACTGCTGGAAGTGACCGTTCCCGACATCGGCGATTTCCACGACATCCCCGTCATCGAGGTGCTCGTGAAGGTGGGCGACACGCTCGCCAAGGAAGATCCGATTGTCTCGCTCGAATCCGACAAGGCCACGATGGAAGTGCCGTCGCCCGCAGCAGGTACGGTGAAGGACGTGAAGGTGAAGGTGGGCGACAAGGTCTCGATGGGCGTGCTGCTCATCACGCTGGACGCCGCCGGCGACGTGCCGGCCGCCAAGCCCGCCGCACCGGCGCCGGTGGCAGCCGCGCCAGCGGCGGCAGCGCCAGCCGCGGCGCCCGCTCCCGCGGCACCGGCTGCCGCCACGGCGAAGGGTGACGTCCACGCCGACGTCGTCGTCCTGGGCTCCGGCCCCGGCGGCTACACCGCCGCGTTCCGCGCTGCGGACCTCGGGAAGAAGGTCGTGATGATCGAGCGCTACGCCACCATCGGCGGCGTGTGTCTCAACGTCGGCTGCATCCCGTCGAAGGCGCTCCTGCATGCGGCGCGCGTGATCTCCGAGGCCGAGGAGATGGCGCACTTCGGAGTGAAGTTCGGCGCCCCCGCCGTCGACCTCGACGCGCTGCGCGGTTGGAAGGACGGCGTCGTGGGCCGGCTCACGAAGGGCCTCGCGGGCCTCGCGAAGCAGCGCAAGGTCGACGTCCTCACGGGCACCGGCCGCTTCGCCTCGCCGCACATGATCGAAGTGACCGCGGCGGACGGCACGAAGTCGACCGTCTCGTTCGAGAACTGCGTGATCGCCGCGGGCTCCTCCGTGGCGAAGATCCCGGGCTTCCCGTACGACGACCCGAGGCTCGTGGACTCCACCGGTGCGCTGCAGCTCTCCGAGATCCCGAAGCGCATGCTCGTGATCGGCGGCGGCATCATCGGCCTCGAGATGGCCTGCGTGTACGACGCGCTCGGCGCGAAGATCTCCGTCGTGGAACTCGCCGACGGCCTCATCCCCGGTGCCGACCGCGATCTCGTGAAGCCGCTGCACAAGCGCATCGAGAAGCGCTACGAGGCCATCCTGCTCAAGACCAAGGTGGCAAAGCTCGAAGCCACACCCGAGGGCCTGAAGGCGACGTTCGAAGGCGAAGGCGCGCCCGCGCCGCAGGTCTACGACCGCGTGCTGATGGCCGTGGGTCGCCGCCCGAACGGCCGCGACATCGGCGCCGAGAACGCGGGCGTCACGGTGAACGAGCGCGGCTACATCCCCGCGGACAATCAGCAGCGCACGAACGTGCCGCACATCTTCGCGATCGGCGACATCTGCGGCGAACCGATGCTCGCGCACAAGGCGACGCACGAGGGCAAGCTCGCGGCGGAGGTGATCGCCGGGCACAAGGTCGCGTTCGACGCCCGCACGATTCCGTCGGTGGCGTACACCGACCCCGAGATCGCGTGGATGGGTCTCACGGAAACGCAGGCGAAGGCGCAGGGCATCGAGTTCGAGAAGGCCTCGTTCCCCTGGGCCGCCAGCGGCCGCGCGCTCGCCACGGGCCGCGACGAAGGCGTGACGAAGCTGCTGTTCGAGAAGAACACCCGCCGCCTGCTCGGGGCCGGGATGGTCGGCCCCAACGCCGGCGAGCTGATCGCCGAGACGGTGCTGGCGCTCGAGATGGGGGCCGACGCCGAGGACATCGGCCTCACCATCCATCCGCACCCTACGCTGTCCGAAACGGTGTTCTTCGCGGCCGAGATCGCCGAGGGCAGCATCACCGACCTCTACATGCCGAAGAAGCGCTAGGCCGGATCGACGCCATGCTCCTCTCCGCTCCAGGCTTCGTCCCCCTCATCACGCCCTCAGCGCCCATCGAGGGTGAAGCTTGGTGGTTCGTCTTCCGCGGCAACACCATCCTCATCCGGCGCGATCCCACGCGCGTGGAACTGCCCTTCGTCGCGCATCCGCAGGCGCTGGGCCTGGATCCGCTGCGGACGCAGTATCTCGGCACGCTGGACGGCCGGCATTGCTTCTCGGCCGAGTGCCCGGAGGACGCCGAGCCGCCGGAAGATCTCCATTTCGCCGGGCTGCGCAGCCTCTTCGGCGTGATCGACGACGCGACCTTTCTCCTCGCCGGCCGCGCCGTGCAGATCGTCGACTGGGACCGCTCGCACCGATTCTGCGGCCGCTGCGGCACGCCCACCGAACGCAAGGAACACGAGCGCTCGCGCGCCTGCCCGAGCTGTGGCCAGACCCACTATCCGCGCCTCGCGCCGGTCGCCATGGCACTGGTGCGCCGCGGGCGCGAACTCCTGCTCGCGCGCTCGCCGCACTTCCCTCCGAACATGATGAGCGCGCTCGCCGGGTTCGTGGAACCGGGTGAGAGCCTCGAGGAGTGCCTGATCCGCGAGGTGCAAGAGGAAGTCGGTGTCGTCGTGAACAACCTCCGCTACTTCTCGAGCCAGCCTTGGCCGTTCCCGCACTCGCTGATGGTCGCCTTCCACTGCGACTACGTGTCGGGCGACATCACGCCGCAGGCAGGCGAGATCGAGGCGGCCGACTGGTTCACGCCGGAGCAGCTGCCGGTGCTGCCCCATCGGCTGAGCATCGCGCGGCGCCTCATCGAGGATGCGCTCGCGGAACTCCGTGGTGCCTGACCGGCAGCATCGGGCAGGGCCGCGATGAACCTCACGGCAACCGCCGACGTGTCCGCCTCGCCGCGCGACATCCTCCGCGAAGTCTTCGGCTACGGCGCGTTCCGCGGCCACCAGGCCGAGGTGGTGGACCACGTGTGCGCAGGCGGTGACGCGCTGGTGCTGATGCCGACCGGCGGCGGCAAGAGCCTCTGCTATCAGATCCCGGCGATCGCCAGGCATCGCGCGGGGCACGGCGTGGCCATCGTGGTGAGCCCTCTCATCGCGCTCATGCACGACCAGGTGGGCGCGTTGGAAGAGGCCGGCGTCAATGCCGCGTTCCTCAACTCCACGCTCGACAGCGCGCAGGCGCAGGCCGTCGAAGCGGAACTGCGCAGCGGCCGCCTCACACTGCTCTACGCGGCGCCGGAGCGCGTGCTGACCCCACGCTTCCTCGCGATGATGGATGCGCTCGACGAACGCGGGCACCTGTCGCTCTTCGCCATCGACGAGGCCCACTGCGTGAGCCAGTGGGGTCACGATTTCCGCGAGGAGTATCTCGGCCTTTCGGCGCTGCACGAACGCTATCCGCGCGTGCCGCGCATCGCGCTCACCGCCACCGCCGACGCACACACCCGCGCCGACATCGTCACGCGGCTCGCGCTGGAGGATGCGCGTCTCTTCGTCAGCAGTTTCGACCGGCCGAACATCCGCTACACCATCGTCGAGAAGGACGGCGCCCGCGAGCAGATGCTTCGGTTCCTGCGCGACGAGCACCCGGGCGACGCCGGTATCGTGTACTGCGGCAGCCGCAGCAAGGTGGAGGAGACCGCGACGGCGCTCTCCGCCGCCGGCATCCCCGCCCTCCCCTACCACGCCGGCCTCGACGCAGCCGTGCGGCGCGAGCACCAGGACCGGTTCCTCCGCGAGGACGGCCTCGTGATGGTCGCGACGATCGCGTTCGGGATGGGCATCGACAAGCCCGACGTGCGCTTCGTGGCGCATCTCGACCTGCCGAAGAACATCGAGGCGTACTACCAGGAGACCGGCCGCGCAGGCCGCGACGGCCAGCCCGCCGACGCCTGGATGGCCTACGGCCTCGCGGACGTCGTAAACCAGAGGCGGATGATCGACGAGAGCCCGGCGGAGGAAGCCTTCAAGCGCGTGCAGCGCGGAAAGCTCGATGCCCTCCTCGCGCTGGCGGAGGCGCACGACTGCCGGCGTGTGCGACTGCTCGACTATTTCGGCGAAGCCTCACAGCCTTGCGGGAACTGCGACAACTGTCTGGTGGCGCCGGAGACGTGGGACGCCACCGAGGCTGCCCGCAAGGCGCTCTCGTGCATCTGGCGGTTCGCGCAGCATCCGGGCGGTCCGTCGCGATTCGGGGCCGTGCATCTGATCGACGTCCTGCGCGGCAAGGTCACCGACAAGGTCACGCAGTTCGGGCATCGCGACCTCACCACCTTCGGGATCGGTGCGGATCTCTCCGAGGCCCAGTGGCGCGGCGTCGTCCGGCAGCTCGTGGCGCTCGGCCACGTGCGGGCCGAGGGCGAGTTCAACACGCTGGAACTGACGGAATCCGCCCGGTCCGTGCTGCGCGGCGAAGTGTCGATCACGCTGCGGCGCCCGACGGAGAAGAAGCGCGGCGGCAGCCGGCGCGAGGCGAAGGCTCCGGCTGCGGCGCTGGCGCTCGACGACGAGGCGCAGATGCGGTTCGCCGCCCTCAAGGCCTGGCGCGGCACCGTCGCGAAGGCCCATGGACTGCCGGCATACGTCGTGTTCCACGACGCGACGCTGGCCGAGGTCGCCCGCACCGTGCCGCAGTCGCTCGACGCGCTCGCCCGCATCGGCGGCGTGGGGGCGGCGAAGCTCGAACGCTACGGCCCGGACCTCCTGCGCGTGCTGGACGAAGGCGTCGCCTGAGCGCCGCTCCCGACAACATCTTCCGCGAGTCATCGAACATGCTGGTCATCTGGGGCCGTGACAACTCGGTCAACGTGCAGAAGCCGCTGTGGTGCCTGGAGGAACTCGGGCTGCCCTACGAGCGCCGCGATGCCGGTGGCGCGTTCGGTGTGGTCGACACGCCGGCGTACCGGACGCTGAATCCGAACGGCCTGGTGCCCACGATGGTGGAGGACGACGGCTTCGTGCTCTGGGAGTCCAACGCGATCGTGCGCTACCTCGCCGCGAAGCACGCGCCGGGCGCCCTCTGGCCCATCGACCTCCGCGTGCGCGCCGAGGCGGACCGCTGGATGGACTGGCAGAACATGGTGTACTGGCCTGCGATCCGACCGGTCTTCTGGAACATCGTGCGCACGCCAGAGGCGGATCGAGATCCCGCGGCGATGGAAGCCTCGCGCCTGCAGACGATCGAGGTGACGCGCATGCTCGAATCGCACCTGACGGATCGCGCGTACGTGGCGGGGGACGAGTTCACCATGGGCGACATCCCCCTCGGCTGCGGCGTGTGGCGCTGGTTCGCGCTGCCCATCGAGCGGCCGGCCTTCCCGCACGTGGAACGATGGTTCGACCGCCTCGCGCAGCGCCCGGCCTTCCGGAAGGCCGTGATGCAGCCGCTCACCTGATGGCCGCGATGGACGTGCGACGCGCCTGGACCCTCGTCGGCTGGATCGGCGTAGTCATCGTCGTGTATTTCTCGCTGAAGCCGCATCCGCCGGAACTGGATATCGAGCAGGGCGACAAGATCCAGCACTTCGCAGCCTACGGCGGCATGATGCTGTGGTGGGTCCAGCTTGCGGCGACACGGGCCAGCCGCATGCGCACGGCTGCCTGGCTGATCGCGCTCGGCATCGGACTCGAGATCGCGCAGAGCTTCACCGGGTATCGCGAAGCCTCGCTGCTCGACGCCGGCGCGAACACCGCCGGCGTGCTTCTCGGATGGGCGCTCGCCCCACCGCGGCTCCCGGATTTCCTCGCGCTCGCCGGCAGGCTGCGCGCACGACTCGGAGGCTGAGCACGGCCATGCCGCACTACCACCCGATCGACACCACCGCCGACCCGGTCGCGCTCGCAGCCGACTTTCGTTTGACGGCGCCGCCGCGCGGCTTCATCGACAACCCGTACCAGTGGTACGCGCTGCTCCGGACCCACGCACCCGTGCACGCCATGCCCGATGGCGGCGTCCTGCTCACGCGCTACGCGGACGTGGCCACCCTCTACCGCGATCCCCGCGCCAGCTCGGACAAGCGCGCGGAGTTCCGGCCGAAGTTCGGCGAGAGCCCGCTCTTCGAGCACCACACGACGAGCCTCGTCTTCAGTGATCCCCCGCGCCACACGCGCGTGCGGAAGCTGCTGATGGGTGCGCTCGACCAGCGGGCGATCGTCCGCATGGAGGCGGGCGTCACCGCACTCGTAGATCGTCTGCTGGACGGGATGGCCGAGCGCTGGCCGCACGCCGATCTCATCGAGGACTTCGCGGCGGAGATCCCCGTGGAGGTCATCGGCAATCTGCTCGACGTGCCGCGCGACGAGCGGGGCCCGCTGCGCGGGTGGTCCCTCGCCATCCTCTCCGCCCTGGAACCGGCCCCCTCGACCGACGTGCTGACACGCGGGAACGTCGCCGTCACCGAGTTCGTCGACTACCTCCGCACGCTCGTGGCCGACCGGCGCGCGCATCCCGGCGACCCCGAGGCCGATGTGCTCACGCGGCTCATCCAGGGCGAGGTAGCCGGCGAGCGGCTCTCCGAACCGGAACTCCTCCACAACTGCATCTTCCTGCTGAACGCGGGCCACGAGACCACGACCAACCTCATCGGCAACGGGATGCACGCGCTCCTGGGGCATCGCGGCGAACTGGCGCGGCTGCGGGAGTCGCCCGCGCTGCTCGCAAGCGGCGTCGAGGAACTCCTGCGGTTCGAGAGTCCGCTGCAGCTGAACAATCGCGTGACCACGCTGCCGATGGCGATCGGCGGTCACGCCTTCCCCGCAGGGACGTTCGTCACGCTCGCCATCGGCGCCGCGAACCGCGACCCCGCGCAGTTCCCCGACCCCGACCGCCTCGACGTGGGCCGGAAGCCCAACCGACACCTGGCCTTCGGGCATGGCGATCACGCCTGCGCCGGCATGAACGTGGCGCGGCTGGAAGCCCGCATCGCCATCGGGCGCCTGCTCGCGCGATTCCCGGCGATCGCGCCCGACGGTCCGGCCGAGCGCGACCCGCGAATCCGGTTCCGCGGCTTCCGGCATCTGCCGGTGCACCTGGGAAAGCCGGCAACTGGGCCATAATCCGCCGCCCGATCAGAACCGGCCGGCCACCCCGCACTCCAAGGGGCACCGCGTCCGAGACGTGTCACCCCGACGAAGAGGAATTCCGAGACCATGCGCTCCTTGTCCCACCTGCTGCGCACCGCGCTGCTCGCCTGCCTGATCACCACCGCCGCACCTGCGCGATCGGATGTCGTCACCATCGGGCACCCGAGCCTGACGTTCTACGAGGTGACTGCGAACCTCGTGCAGTTCATGTTCGAGCGCATGGGGTGGAGTGTGTCGCTGAAGTCCGGCAGCCACTCCCAGATCTTCCCGATGCTGAGCGAGGGCAGCGTCGACGTGTTCGTGGCGGTCTGGCTCCCCGACGCGCACGCGGTGTACTGGAACGAGCACAAGGAGAACCTCGTCCAGATCACCACGCTGTACGACGACGCGAAACTGTTCTGGGCCGTGCCTGCATACGTGCCCGTGTCGGAAGTGAAGAGCGTGGCCGACCTCGCGAAGCCGGCGGTGGCCGGGAAGATGGTGAAGACGATCCGCGGGACGCTGCCCGACTCCGGTCTCATGATCGGCTCGAAGAAGATCTTCGAGCACTACGGTCTCGCCGGCGCCGGCTACGAGCTGGTGACCGGCCCGGCGAAGGACTGGGTCGCCAACTTCGACGAGCGGATCGCCGCCAAGGACTGGTTCGTGATGCCGCTGTGGCAGCCGCAGTACCTGAACCGCGCCCACAAGATGCGCGTGCTGGACGAACCCCAGAAACTGCTCGGCGGGCCGAACCGCGCCGTGCTGGTGGCGAGCAAGACCCTCTGGGATCGGCTCAACAAGAAGCAGCGGGACACCCTCGCGCGCGTCGAACTCTCGGTGCGCGCGATCACCGAGATGGACTACTGGGTGAACGTCGAGAAGATGAGCCCACGCGACGCCGCGCGGCGCTGGATCGGCTCCAACCCGGACACCGTGACGTTCTGGATCCAGGGGCCGGAAGAGGACTGACGTTGATTTGGCCCGCGGCGGCGAGCCGCGCGGCGTACCAACCAGGGGAGAGCCCCTCTCGGGCCAACCGGCCCGCTGCGGGGGCCCACGTGGAGGACCACCAAGGGGAGAGCCCCTTGTACATCCCCCCGTTGATACGCCGCGAACCGGTGAAGCGGGGCATGCTTTTGTAGGAGCGGGCCATGCCCGCGAAAGCGATTGTTCCGGGTGAAGCGCTTCCACGCCATCCACCGCTTTCGGGGCCATGGGCCCCTCCTACAAGGTCCGTGGATGCGCAGCCTGCCGTGAGATCGGGCTACGCTTCTGTAGGAGCGGGCCATGCCCCCATGGCACTACCTTAAGGGAAAAGTCGTCGCGGCCTCCCTACGAAGAGAGGTCTGGCGGCCTCGCGCTTTCGACATGGTGGTGTCT
>LNEE01000058.1 GCA_001464895.1 Betaproteobacteria bacterium Ga0077532 | reverse complement strand
GATCGTTCCGGTCGAAGCGCTTCCACGGCATCCACCGCTTTCGGGGCCATGGGCCCCTCCTACAAGGGCGGTGGATGCGCCACCTGCCTTGGGAATGACCACGCTGTTGTAGGAGCGGGCCATGCCCGCGAAAGCGATCGTTCCGGTCGAAGCGCTTCCACGGCATCCACCGCTTTCGGGGCCATGGGCCCCTCCTACAACGGCCGCGGATGCGCCACCTGCCGTGAGATCGGGCTACGCTTTCGTAGGAGCGGGCCATGCCCGCGAAAGCGATCGTTCCGGTCGAAGCGTTTCCTTTCATCCACCGCTTTCGGCTCCTACAACGGCCGCGGATGCGCCACCGGCCGCGAGATTGGCCTCCGCTCTTGTAGGAGCGGGCCATGCCCGCGAAAGCGATTGTTCCGGTCGAAGCGTTTCCTTTCATCCACCGCTTTCGGGGCCATGGGCCCCTCCTACAAGGTCCGTGGATGCGCCGCCTGCCGTGAGATCGGGCTCCGCGATCGTTCCGGTCGAAGCGCTTCCACGGCATCCACCGCTTTCGGGGCCATGGGCCCCTCCTACAAGGGCGGTGGATGCGCCACCTGCCTTGGGAATGAACCACGCTGTTGTAGGAGCGGGCCATGCCCGCGAAAGCGATCGTTCCGGTCGAAGCTTTCCCGCGGTCCGTCCGCTACTTCGCGCCGAGCCGCCAGAGCGACGTGACCTCGGACGCGCGCGCTGCGTGCAGCGGATCGAACGCATCCCCCACGCGCTTGTGCGTCGGTCGGACATCGTGCCGGCCCAGCACCGTGAGCCCTGCCGCATCGAACATCGCCAGCAGGTCCGCGCGTTTGCGCAGGCCGAGGTGTTCCGCGAAATCCGACAGGATCAGCCAGCCCTCGCCACCGGGTTCGAGATGCGCGGCGAGCCCGGCGGTGAAGGCGCGCAGCATTCGGCTGTCCGGATCGAAGATCGCGTGTTCCAGCGGCGACGCCGGTCGCGCCGGCACCCACGGGGGATTGCAGACCACCAGCGGCGCGCGGCCCTCGGGGAAGAGATCCGCCTCCACCACGTCCACGCGTCCGTCGAGTCCCATCCGGGTGATGTTCTCGCGGGCACACGTGAGGGCGCGCGGATCGGAATCCGTGGCGATCACCTTCGCCACGCCGCGCTTGGCCAGCACGGCGGCCAGCACACCGGTGCCGGTGCCGATGTCGAACGCGAGCGACTGGGTGGGTAGCGGCGTGTTGGCCACGAGCCCGATGTATTCCCCGCGGACGGGGGAGAACACGCCGTAGTGCGGATGGATGCGGTCCGCGATCGCGGGGATCTCGACGCCACGCCGGCGCCACTCGTGCGCACCGATCAGGCCCAGCAGCTCGCGCAGCGAGGCGACCGAGTTGCCCTCCCCGGCCGGTCCCCAGACCTCCGTGCACACCTCGTGCACGTCCGGGGCACGACGCAGCGGGATGCGATAGTCGGCATCGAACGGCAGCAGGAGCATGCCGAGCGTGCGCGACCGCTGCGACTGTGCCTGCCGATGCAGGTGGAACGCCTCGGTGGCCGAGGCCAGCATCGCGCCCTTCTTCGCGGGCTTGCGCTCCACGCGGCGCGCCATGGCCTGCAGCAACTGCCGCGCGTTCTGGAAGTCGCCGCGCCACAGGATCGCGGTGCCCTCGCAGGCGAGCCGCCAGGCGGCATCGGCGTTCATGCGGTCATCGGCGACGGTGACCCGGCGGGGCGGCGGGACACCGTTCTCGGACCGCCAGCGGGCGGTGCGCTCGGCACCCTTCTCCTTCCAGGTGATGACGGAGGCTTCGGCCGGCGGCGCGATGGCACCGGTGGCTTCGCCGGAAACGGCTTCGTTGGACATGACGGCATTCACCCTGCGGAGACTGGAGGACGGGGTCGGCGGATCGCTCCGCCCCCCGTGGGAGACGCGGATGATAGGCGCCTCCGCCGCGGGTGTCTCGACGCGGCGATCCCGCTTCGCCGGCAAGCGTGGCGCTCTGCCGAAGCTCTCTCGTCGCGACAGCTGCTCCGCGCACGCCGTCGATGCCACAATGCGCGACCGATCCCGGCCCACGGGACGTTCGATTTCTCCGGAGGACACCGATGCAGGAAACCCGTGATGCCCTGATCCTGCGGCTGGAGAACGCCGCCCGTCAGGTGCGACGCGACGTCTGGCGCGCCCTGCGGGCCGGTGGCAGCGGTCACGCCGGTGGCTCCAGCTCCGCGGCCGATATCCTCGCAGCCCTTTACTTCCATCGCATGCAGGTGCGACCGACCGAACCCGCGTGGTCCGATCGCGACCGCTTCGTCCTCTCGAAAGGCCACGCCAATGCGGCGCTCGGGGCGGTGCTCGCGCAGGCCGGGTTCATCGACGACGCGATGCTCGACCGCTTCTACGGCTTCGAGTCGCCCTTCGCGATGCACCCCGACATGAAGCTCCCCGGGGTCGAGATGAACACCGGCGCTCTCGGTCACGGCCTCGCGATCGCGATGGGCATGGCGCTCGGCGCGCGCATCCGCGGACAGGACTTCCACACGTTCGTGATGGTGGGCGACGGCGAGCTGCACGAGGGGTCCAACTGGGAGGCCGCGATGGCGGCGTCGCACCAACGCCTCGGCAATCTCACGCTCATCGTCGACAGCAACCGCATCGCGCAGAGCGGGCCGCTCCCGGAACTCGTGAACGTCGAGCCGCTCGCAGACAAGTGGCGCGCCTTCGGCTGGGCCGTGCGCGAGATCGACGGGCACGACATGGGCGCCATCGTCGACGCGCTCGCCGCACTGCCGCTGGAAGCGGACCGCCCTTCGGCGATCATCGCGCACACGGTGAAGGGCAAGGGGGTGAGCTTCGCGGAAGACACCTACCTCTGGCACAGCAACAACGTGGACGACGCCATCCTCGCCCGCGCCCTCGCCGAACTGGAGGCGCCATGAGCACCACCCCCGCCGACTGGCGCGAGAAGTCCGCGAACCAGACGCGGCTCGCGTTCGGCCAGGCCCTGCTCGAATTGGGCGAGATCGACATCGACACCGTGGTCGTCTCGGCCGACACGCAGGATCTCCTCGGCATCCGCCCGTACATCGCGCGCTTCCCGAAGCGCTTCCTCGAGATGGGCATCGCGGAGCAGAACGCCATCGGCGTCGCGTCGGGTCTCGCCACCACCGGCCTGCACCCGTTCGTCTGCGCATACGCCCCGTTCATCACGGCCCGCAGCATGGAGCAGGTCCGCAACGACCTCGCCTATGCGCGGCAGCGCGTCGTGATCGGTGCGGCGGCAAGCGGCGTGTCGCTCGGTGTCGCAGGCGGTACGCACCACGCCGTCGAGGACCTCGCCCTGATGCGCAGCCTGCCGAACATGACCGTCATCGTCCCCGCGGATGCCGAGAGCGCCTACCGCGCGACCCTCGCCACGCGCGACATCGATGGCCCGGTGTACCTGCGGCTCGGCGGTCGCGTCGAGGAACCGCCGGTGGCGGAGTCGTCGGTGCCCTTCGTTCCCGGCCGCGCCCGCACACTGCGCACCGGCAACGACCTCGCGATCATCGCGTGCGGGGCACTCGTCCACATGGCGCTCGTCGCCGCGGACACTCTCGCGTCGGAGGGCGTCCACGCCCGCGTGATCGACATGCACACGATCAAGCCGCTCGACCGCGACGCGATCCTCTCGGCAGCCGCCGAGACGGGTGGCATCGTGACGGCGGAGGAGCATCACCTCACCGGTGGTCTCGGCGGCGCCGTCGCCGAGCTGCTGGCCCTGGAACACCCCACGCACATGCGGATGGTGGGCCTGCCGGACGTCTTCGCGACGGTCGGCCCCACGCCGCGGGTGCGCGCGAAGTACGGCATGAGCGTCGAGGGCATCCTCAGCGCGTGCCGCGAACTGCTCGGAGCAAGACGATGATGAAGGTGTACGGCATCACGAACTGCGATTCAGTGAAGAAGGCCCGTGCCTGGCTCGACGAGCGGGGCATCGCCTACGAGTTCGTGGACTTCAAGAAGACGCCGCCGACGCGGCCCCAGGTGACGGCGTGGTGCCAGGCGTGCGGCGCGCAGTCGGTGCTGAATCGCCGCGGGACCACGTGGCGCAAGCTGGACCCGGCTGCGCAGTACGCCGCCGACGCGCTGCCGGGCACCATCTCGCTGCTGCTGGAACACCCGTCGGCGATCCGGCGGCCGGTGGTCGAAGTGGACGGCGAGGTGATCATCGGCTTCGACGACATCACCTGGGAGGTACGGTTCGGATAGGGGGCCTCCCTATCCGGTCGGCGCCGCGCGCTACTTCGCCGCCATCCCCTGCACGATCTCCAGCATCATCTGCGTGCCGCGGATCATGTTCTCTTCCGAGAGCCGCTCGTCGTTGCCGTGCACGCCACCGAGTTCCTTGCCGGACAGGCGGAACGGCATGAAGCCGTAGCAGGGGATGCCCTTCTCGCGGAAGAAGTGGCAGTCGGTGAAGCCCGAGAGCATCTGGGACGTGATGATCGCGCCGGGATCGTGACGCGCCGCCACGGCGGTCAGCACGCGATGGAACTCGGAGTCCATCGGAGACGCGCTCGGCGGGAAGCTCATCGTGCGCTCGAGGGTGATCGAATCGTCGGCAATGACCGACTTCAGCTCGGCGATGAAGCGGTCGGGATCCTCGCTCGGCAGGAGTCGCACGTCGAGCTGCGCGGTCACCTGGGGCGGGATCACGTTCACCTTGTTCGACCCTTCCAGCATCGTGATCGAGATCGTGTTGCGCACGGCTGCGTTGCGCCACCGGTCGGCCGTGAAGTCGGCCGCGAACACCGGATCTTCCAAAGCCTTCGTGACGTCTTCCATGATCGAGCGCAGCGCGGGCGTCGGCGCGAACTGCGCGGTGTCCGCGAAGAACTTCTGCACCACAGGCTCGACCTTGAGCGCGGTCTGGTGCTTCGCGATACGGTGCAGGGCTTCGATGAGCCGCGTGACGGACGTATCGGGCCGCGGCGTCGAGCCGTGCCCGGGGACGCCAGTGGCCGTCATCTTGAGCCAGAGCGGCGCCTTCTCGGTGGCCGAGGCGCCGTAGTAGCGCACCTTGCCGGCTTCGTCGGTCGAGATCGCGCCGAACTCGCTCAGCACGACGCCGGCGTCCTTCACGAGATCGAAGTGGTTCGCGACCATGAAGCCGGCGCCCATGAAGCCGCCCGCCTCCTCGTCGGCCGTGCCGAGGAACACGATGTCGGCCGCGAGCGGTGTGCCGGCGCGCTTCAGCGCGATCATCGACATCACCTGCGTGATCGCGAGCCCCTTCATGTCGATGGCGCCCCGGCCCCAGACGTAGCCGTCCTTCTGGACGCCGCCGAACGGATCGACCGTCCAGTAGCGCATATCCGCGGGCACGACATCCATGTGGTTGAGTAGCACCACGGCAGGCTTCGATCCGTCGCCCTTCAGCCGGGCGAGGATGTTCGCTCGACCCGGCGCGGACTCGTGGATCTCGGACGCGATGCCTTCCTTCGCGAGCAGCTTCTGGAAGAACTCCGCGGCGCGGATCTCGTTGCCGGGCGGGTTGGTCGTGTCGACGCGCAGGTACTCGACGAACACGCCAAGCGCCTCGCGTCCGAGGGCATCGGGTTCGGTGGCCTGCGCACCGACGGCGAACAGACTGGTCAGGAGGGCGGCGCCGAGGCGGCTGCGGATGGTCATGGTTACGGTGTCCTCAGGAGGGCTGGCGGATGGGTCGGTTCGACGAACTCTCTCACAAGGCCGCGTCGCATGCGACTGCCCGCCCCACGATCGGGCGCGCCGGGCGGTGTCGGTGCAGTCATGGCCGGCGGCGAAACATCGCAGCCCGCCGCGAGGGCGCGGCTCACCACGTGTCGATCCAACGGGCTGGCGACCGGGCCTCCTGCGCAGGCAGCGCACGCAGGGCCGAGACGATGCGCTCGCGCGTGTCGGCCGGATCGATGACGTCGTCGATCTCGAAGAGCGACGCCGCCGACAGCGCCTTGCCGCGTTCGTAGGCTTCCGCGACGAGGCGCTCGAATTCCGCGGCCCGCTCCGCCGGGTCGGCCAGGGCTTCCAGCTCCTTGCGGAACCCGAGCTTCACGGCACCCTCCAGATTCATCGGTCCGAACTCGCCCGTGGGCCACGCCACCGACAACACGGGCCGGTGGAAGCTGCCGCCCACCATGCCCTGCGCGCCGAGTCCGTAGGCCTTCCGCAGCACCACCGAGATCATCGGCACGCGGACGTTCGCCCCGATCACGTAGAGCCGGCAGCAGTGCCGCACCAGCGCCGTCTTCTCGGCCTCGGGCCCGACCATGTTGCCCGGCGTGTCGCACAGGGAAAGCACCGGCAGGCCGTGCGCATCGCAGAGCTGGAGGAACCGCGCCGCCTTGTCCGCCGCCCCCGCGTCGATGGCGCCGCCGAGATGCATGGCGTTGTTCGCGAGGAGCCCCATCGGGCGCCCCTCGATGCGCACGAGCGCGGTCACCATGTTCGGTGCGAATCGCGGGCGCAGCTCCAGCACGCTGCCGTCGTCGGCGAGGACATCGATCGCGCGGTGCACGTCGTACGCGCGAAGCCGGTTCTCGGGCACCACATCGCGCAGGCGGCGCTGGTCGGCACAGGTCCAGCCGGTGACCGGCCCTTGGAAGTAGGCGAGATAGCGCTTCGCCACGGCCGTCGCCTCGGTCTCGTCGCGCACCACGATGTCCGCCGCGCCGCTGCGCGCATGCATCGCCGCGGGCCCCACGGCATCGGGATGGAAGACGCCGAGCCCGCCGCCCTCGATCATCGCCGGGCCACCCATGCCGAGCGAGGCGTTCTCCGTCGCGATGATCACGTCGCAGCAGCCGGCCAGCACGGCGTTGCCCGCGAAGCACCGACCGGAGACGATCCCGACGAGCGGCACCTTCCCCGACAACTGCGCGAACAGCGTGAAGCCCGGGATGTGCAACGTGCCGGCACCGATGGTGTCGGTGTCGCCGGGGCGCCCGCCGCCGCCTTCCGCGTACACGACGAGCGGCAGACGCTGGCGCGCGACGAGTTCGAGCAGGCGGTCCATCTTCTGGTGGTTCTTCGAGCCCTGCGTGCCCGCGAGCACGGTGTAGTCGTACGCCATCACGGCGCAGCGCGACGCGTGATCCGGGAAACGCTCGCCGTTCACGCGGCCGACACCCATCACCAGACCGTCGGCCGGCGTCCGCGCGATGAGATCGTCGAGCGTGCGACGACTGCGCTGCGCCGCGATGACCAGGCCACCCATCTCCTGGAAGGATCCTGGATCGCAGAGATCGTCGATGTTCTCGCGCGCAGTGCGGCTGCCCGTGCCGCGACGGCGCGCCACGGCCTCGGGTCGGGCCCCGTCGCGCAGATTCCACTGACGTGCGTGCACCTCGGCGAGGTCGGGGCGGATGCGATCGGAGTCGGCGTCCGTCCCGCTCGCGACGACACCGCCGGCCTGCGCCTCCGGCGCGAGCACGATCACCACATCGCCCTCGGCCACCGTCGCGCCGTTCGTCGTCCGGACCGCGAGGACCCGACCCGTGACGGGCGCCTCGATCACGTGCTGCATCTTCATAGCCTCGACCACGAGCAGTGTCCAGCCGGCCTCGACGACATCGCCCTCTGCGGTCTCGACCACGACAACGGTCCCGTGCATCGGCACGGTGACGCGCAGGGCGTCGGGATCGTCGTGCAGATCGTCCTCGCCATCGGGCGTAAGTGCCGGCCCGGTGCGCAGGATCGCCAGCGGGTCCACCACGGGCTTCGCGTACGCGAGCAGTCCAGCGAGATGCGTTTCGACGTAGGTGGTGTCGACCTCGCCCGCGACGAAGCGCGGATCGGCGAGCACGGCGGCGAGCAGGTCCATGTTCGTGTCGACGCCCTCGATGCGGCATTCGCGCAGCGCCCGGGCAGACTTCGCGACGGCGTCTGCGAACGTGCCCGATGGCGCGTGGACGATCAACTTCGCGAGCAGGGAATCGAAACGCGGCGACACCGTTCCGCCGGGGAATCCGTGCGTGTCCCATCGCACGCCTGGACCACCAGCGAGATCGAAGACCCGCAGCGCACCGGCGCCGGGACGCACCGTACCGTCGGCCGCGATGCGTTCGGCGTTGATGCGCAACTGGATGGCGGTGCCGCGCGGTTGCGGCGCTTCGATGCCGGTCTGCGCGAGCGTCGCACCGCCTGCCAGCAGCAACTGCGCGCGGACGAGATCGATGCCCAGCACGGCCTCGGTCACCGTGTGCTCCACCTGGATGCGCGGATTCGCCTCGACGAACGCGAAGCGGATCTCGCCGGTGGGCGCATTGAACAGCAGGAACTCGAAGGTCGCCACGCCGTGAAGCTTCGCTGCGCCGGCCATCGCGAGCGATGCGGCGGCGAGATCCGCGCGAACCTCGTCGGTGAGTCCAGGTGCCGGTGCGATCTCGATGAACTTCTGGCGGCTGCGCTGCACGGTGCAGTCGCGATCGCCGAGCGCGGCGTGGCGCACGCCATCGCCCACGATCTGCACCTCCACGTGCCGGCACGCGGGCAGCAGTTCCTCCACGTAGAGATCGGCGCTGCCGAACGCGAGGCGCGCTTCGGTGGCGCAACGGGCAAACGCTTCCGCGATCCCCGGGGCACGCGTCACCGGCCGCATCCCGCGACCACCGCCCCCGGCGATCGCCTTGATCATCACGCCGGCCGCGCCATCGGCCACGACTGCCTCGAAGAAGTCGGTGGCCTCGTCGACGGTGACTGGGCGATCGATGCCGCGCGGCACCGGCACGCCGAGCGACGCGGCCAACGCCCGTGCCGCGCCTTTGTCGCCGAAGAGGCGGAGCGTGTCGGACGACGGCCCGACGAAGACGAGTCCGGCGGCCGTACACGCGTCTGCGAACGCAGCACTCTCGCTGAGGAATCCGTAGCCGGGATGCACCGCGTCGCAGCCGCTGTCGCGCGCAACCCGCACGATGGCGTCGATGTCGAGATACGCCGCCGGCCCCGCAGCACCGAGCGCAATCGCCTCGTCGACGCGGACCACGTGGAGGGTCTGCGCATCATCTTGCGCGTACACGCCGACGGTGCGAATGCCGAGATCCGCAGCGCTCCGCGCGATGCGGATCGCGATCTCGCCGCGGTTGGCGATCAGGAGGCGGCGGATTGCCATGGGGCCGCGGTCAGTAGTGCGTGCGCGTCACGCCGAGGGCTTCCGCCACCCGCAGGACATCGCGCTGTTCCTCGTCGTTCAAGCGGTTCACCGGCGGGATCGGTCGCCCGCAATCCATGCCGAGCCGCGCCGACAGCACGACCTTGCACACGTGCGCCGGGGCACCGTACATCCACACGAGGTCCACGAAGGGCCGCACCTCATCCTGCAGCGCCTGCGCGCGCGCCATGTCGCCACGCTTCCACGCGTCGTAGAGCGCGACGTAGTGCCAGGGCGCCAGCGAGAGCGGCGCATCGATGCTGCCGACAGCGCCCATCGTCAGCGCGGGCAGCGGCAACTGCCCCCAGCCGGAGAAGACCTGCAGGCCCATGTCGGCGAATACGCGGATGTCGGCGAAGTTGGGCGCCGAGTGCTTCAGCCCGACGAGCGTGGGGATGGCGCGCTGGAACTTCTCCATCATCGCCGGAACGGTCTCGACCTGCGTGAGCTGCGGCAGGTTGTAGACGAAGAACGGGAGGTCCCCCGCGGCATCGGCCACGGCGCGGTAGTGGTCGATGCGTCCACGCTCGGTGCTCGGGAAGAAGAGCGGCGGCAGGCAGCACACCGCATCGCAACCCGCGGCAAGCGCGGCCTTCGCACCCTTCACCGCACTCGCGGTACTCATCGCACCCACATGCATGATGACCTTCGCGCGGCCCTTGCACGTCTCCGCCGCCACTCGCGCGGCGACCGCACGCTGCTCGTCATCGAGGATCGGCCCCTCGCCCGTGCTCCCGGCGATCCAGAAGCCGTGCACGCCATGGCGGATGTTGTCCTCGAGCACGGCGCGCAGCGCAGCCTCGTTCACGCGGCCGTCGTCGGTGGTGGGCGTGGGGTTCGCGGGGTAGACGCCAGCAAATTCGATCGCCATGGTGAACCGCACCTCCGTCGCGTGGGGAAGGGTCGGATGCTAACCGATGGGCGTGGCGGCGGATCGGCGCATTGGTGGGCGATCGTGGCTCGGCGCTGCGAGGGCTCGGGCGCAGCGACGAATCCAGGAACGCGGGCGTCGGGCAGAGCCCGACCCACGGGGGCTCTTCTCGACGTCGCGGAATCCGTTCGCGAGGATGTTCGTGGGTCGAGCAACAGCTCGACGCTGCGTGGGCTTGGGTACAGCGACGAGTCCAGGAACACGGGCGTCGGGCGAAGCCCGACCCACGGGTGTTCTTCTCAGCGTTGCGGAGTCCGTTCGCGAGGATGCTCGTGGGTCGAGCAATAGCTCGACGCTGCGTGGGCTTGGGCGCAGCGACGAATCCAGGAACGCGGGCGTCGGGCAGAGCCCGACCCACGGGGGCTCTTCTCGACGTCTCGGAATCCGTTCGCGAGGATGTTCGTGGGTCGAGCAACAGCTCGACGCTGCGTGGGCTTGGGTACAGGGGCGAAACCTGGAACGCGGGCGTCGGGCAAAGCCCGACCCACGGGGGTTCTTCTCAGCGTTGCGGAACCCGTTCGCGAGGACGTTCGTGGGTCGAGCAATGGCTCGACGCTTCGTTGGCCCGGGCGACCACTCTCAGTGGTGGCGGCACGCCGAATACTCGCAGAATTTCACTTTTGGACGTTCGGAAACACCTCCAGATCCAGGTCGATCGGCGCGGCCACGGCCAGACTGATGAGACTTGTCTCGCCGAAAACGCGCTGACTCGCCGACCACAAGTACTTTCTCCGCGCTACCACCTCGCAGGCTGCCGACGCGACGTCCGGAACACCCGCAGAATCTCCACCATATCGCCGCGTACCCGATAAGGCACGAGGTATGGCGTATCCGGCACGACGAGTTCACGGGTACCCGGCACCCGCCCTGGCCGACCGATGCCGGGCTGCTCCTGCAGGATGGCGACGGCCATCAGCACACGCTCGACAATCAACTGGGCCGCCCTGGGATTGTCGGCAGCGATGTAAGTCGCTTCGTCGTCGAGATTGCGCAGCGCAGTCCGCAGCCACCTAACGCGCATTCACCTTCCACTTCCTGGCGAGCGCGATGACTTCCTTGTCGGCGGCAAAGTCGCCGGCATCCGCCTCGGAGAGTGCCGCCTGGGTCTCGGTGATCTGCCACTCGTTGTTCTCGACGTACTCGCGAATCGCCTCGGCAGCCAGGAACGACTTGCTTCGTTGGGTGGATTCGGCCAGCCGCTCGAGCCGATCCTTGACCTCGTCCTCGAGGCGGACTGTCATCGTGGTGGACATGTTCGAACCCGAAAGTGTGCAGTTGTGTACATCGTAGCACTGCACCGGTGTCCGTGGGTCGAGCAACAGCTCGACACTGCGTGGGCTTGGGCTCAGCGACGAATCCAGGAACGCGGGCGTCGGGCGAAGCCCGACCCACGGGGGTTCTTCTCAGCGTTGCGGAATCCGTTCGCGCGGACGTTCGTGGGTCGAGCAACAGCTCGACGCTGCGTGGGCTTGGGTACAGCGACGAATCCAGGAACGCGGGCGTCGGGCGGAGCCCGACCCACGGGGGTTCTTCTCGACGTCGCGGAATCCGTTCGTGAACCGCCCCGAGTTTTGAGGAGGCTCCAATCTTTGAGAGGATGGAGCCATGAAGAAGACGATCAGGTTTTCCCCCGAGGTCCAGGAGCGCGCAGT
>LNEE01000057.1 GCA_001464895.1 Betaproteobacteria bacterium Ga0077532 | reverse complement strand
CATGTCGAAAGCGCGAGGCCGCCAGACCTCTCTTCGTAGGGAGGCCGCGACGACTTTTCCCTTAAGGTAGTGCCATGGGGGCATGGCCCCCTCCTACAGGGGTGGTGGATGCGTTACTTGACGCCGGAATGGGCCACGCTTTCTGTAGGAGCGGCCCATGGCCGCGAAAGCGACTGTTCCGGTCGAGGCGTTTCCTTGCATCCACCGCTTTCGGGGTCATGGGCCCCTCCTATATGGGGCCCACCTCCGCCTACGTCCGCACCCCCATCCTCCGCTCCTTTGCCCGCACCAGCGCACACACCACATCGTTCGTCGGCGTTGCCACGCCGAGCGTCGCGCCCACGCGCGGGATCGCGCCGTTGATCGCGTCGATCTCCGATGCACGGCCCGCCATGTGGTCGAGGAGCATCGATGGCCGTGCGTTCGGGATCTTCGAACCGAAGTCGCGCACGTAGGCGACGGCATCGTCGAAATCGAGGTGCACGCCCTTTGCCTTCGCCACCGCGAACGCTTCCTTCGCGCAGCCGGAGGCGATGGACCAGAGGTCCGCGTCGCCCATCACCTCGCCGATAGTACGTTCGGTGATCGCGCAGGGGCCCGAGAACGTCACGTTGCAGATCAGTTTCTCCCACACGAGTTGGTCGATGTCGTCGAAGCACTTCACGCGGAAGCCGCCCGATCGCCACACCTCGGCGACCTGTTCGAGACGCGGCGTGATCGGGCCGGACAGTTCGCCGAGGCGTACCAGTTCCCATCCGTTGTGATGCGCATGCCCGGGCGCTTTCATCGACGCGCCGAAGCCGCCCACCACGCCCACGAGCAGCCGGTCCCGACCGAGGATGCCGGCGGCGGTGTCGGGGCCGCCGAGGCCGTTCTGGATCGACAGCACGACGGTATCGGGGCCGATGAGCGACTTCGCGGCCGTGGCTGCCGGCGCCACGTGCATCGCCTTCGTCGCGATGATGACGAGGTCGCACACGCCGGCATCGGCCGCGTTCCGCGTCGCGTGGACCTTCACTGTCCGGTCACCGGAGGCGCCTTCGAGGCGCAGGCCGTTCGCCTGCATGGCGGCGACGTGGTCTGCCCACGTGTCGATGGCCCACACCTCGTGTCCCGCGTCCTGCAGGAGCGCCGCGTACACGCAGCCCATCGCACCACAACCCATCACTGCGATCTTCATGTCTTGTCCCTGTGTCCGTCGGTTCGGCGCCGGTCTCCGTGGCGTCGATCGCCTGGCCCGCGGTCGCGGAGCGCCTTTTCCTCCGGTGCGTCGCCGAAGAAGGCGAGCAGTTCGGTCAACGTTTCCTCCGGGCATTCCTCGGGCAGGTAATGCCCGCCGGGGAGCGCGCGGCCGCGGACGTTCGTCGCCCATTCGCGCCAGACGTCGAGCGTGTCGTACCAACTCTCCAATCGCGCTTGCGCGCCCCAGAGCGCGAGCACCGGGCACGCGATGCGGCGGCCCATGCGGCGATCGGATTCATCGTGTTCGCAATCCACCGTGGCCGCGGCCCGGTAGTCCTCGCAGATGGCGCGCACGGTCTCGGGGTCCCGGAAGCACGCGAGGTAGTCCTCCATTGCCTCGGGTGTGAAGACGTGCGCTCCCTGACCGCGCTGGGTGTGCCAGCGCCAGAACCATTCGGGGTCGGCGCCGATCAGCTGCTCCGGCAGCGGCGAAGGCTGTGCCAGGAAGAACCAGTGGTAGTAGCCGATTCCGAAGTCGCGACCGCCGCGCCCGAAGGCCTCGCCGGTGGGAATGATGTCAAGCACCGCGAGCTTCGTGACGGCTTCAGGGTGATCGATGGCCATCCGGTAACCGACGCGGCCACCGCGATCGTGGCCGGCCACGTGGAACGTCTCGTAGCCCAGGCTCCGCATGGCGGCGACCTGGTCGAGCGCCATCGAGCGCTTGGCGTACGGCCCGTGATTGGGCGTCGACGGCGGCTTGGTGCTGCGGCCGTAGCCGGTGAGATCGGTGGCGACCACCGTGAAGCGTTCCGCCAGCGCCGGCGCGATCTTGTGCCACATGACGTGCGTCTGCGGATTGCCGTGGAGCAGCAGCAGCGGTGGCCCGGACCCTCCGACGCGTGCGCGCAGGCGCATGCCGTCGGCGTCCAGGGTGGTCAGCTCGAAACCTTCGAACATGTCGAGGGCCCGCGAATGCATCGCGGGTATGGGGATGGGCGACGCCGGAGGATACCGCGCACCGACCGCACCGGTCAGTTCGGCAGGATGACGCCCTTGCCCGACGTCTGCGTGTCGAACAGACGATAGGCCTCCTCCGCCTGGTCGAGGCGCCATCGGTGCGTGAACAGATCGTCCACCTTCACGCCGCGATCCGCGATGTAGCGCGCGCACTCGGCCTGGCCCACGGTGGAGAACGTCCACGAACCGATCAGCGTCACCTGCCGGCGCAGCATGTCGTTGCTCACGTCGAGCGTCACCGTGTCGCCTTCGCCCACGAAGCACGCCTTGCCCCACGTCCGCACGCACCGCACCGCCTGCGCACGCGCCTGCGGCGACGACGACGCGTCGAGCGACGCGTGGGCGCCGAGCCCGTGCGTCGCATCGCGGATCGCCTGCACGACGTTCTCCGTCTGCGCGGGGTTGATGAGCAGGTCGGCGCCCATGCCCTTCGCGCGGGCGAGGCGTTCGTCGCTCGTGTCGAGCGCGATCACGCGGGCGCCCATGTGTGCGGCGAGCTGCGTGGCCGAAAGGCCGACCGGACCCTGCCCGAAGATCGCGATCGTGTGGTCGCCCTGCAGGCCGAGTCGCTGCAGCGCGCCCCACGCGGTGCCCGTGCCGCACGCGATGGCTGCGCCCGTCTCGAACGAGAGTTCCTCGGGCAG
Organism: Betaproteobacteria bacterium Ga0077532; assembly: GCA_001464895.1. Lineage (GTDB taxonomy): Bacteria > Pseudomonadota > Gammaproteobacteria > Burkholderiales. Next base: position 58,636 of record LNEE01000057.1, on the reverse strand, counting down.
TTCCACCAGCGTGCGCGCAGGTGCCTTCATGTACTTCGCGTGACCGCCGTTGCCGGTGATGCCGTAGACCTCGGCCACGCCTTCGACGCATAGCTGCATCCATCCCGTCGAGCAATGCGGGCACACGCCGCAGCCGCGGTAGTGGTGCTGCATCGCGCGCATGCCGACCCACGCCTGTTTCTCCGAGACGCCGGGTCCAACCGCGACTACGACGCCGCAGGGCTCGTGTCCCGCGACCACGGGGCCGCCGGCCATCTTGAAGCCCAGCGCGGCCGGGCCGCCCTTCGCGCGATAGAACTTCAGATCGCTGCCGCACATGCCGGAGGCTTTGATCTCCAGCACCACCTCGCCCGGTCCGGGAGTAGGGTCCGGAAAGTCGAGGATCTGCACCTGCCGTTCACCGGGGAATACGACGCCTTTCATTGTTTTCTCTCCTCCTGGTTGATTCGGTCACGCCGCCGCCTTGGTGCTCGGACACAGGCTTGCAGCTCTCTGGGGGTAGCGTCCCCTTCACTACTTGAGCACGAAGGGGTTGCCCGAGGGCGCCCCGGTGTTGATCCAGGTGCTCTTCACCTGCAGGTACTCGCGGATGGCGTCCTGGCCGTTCTCGCGGCCGATGCCGGAATCCTTGTAGCCGCCGAACGGGGTCATGTAGCTCACCGCGCGGTAGGTGTTGACCCACACGGTGCCCGCCTGGATGCGTTCCGACATGCGGATCGCGCGGCCGATGTCGTTCGTCCACACGCCGGCACCGAGACCGAAGCGCACGCCGTTGGCGATCGCCAAGGCTTCCTCCTCGTCGCGGAACTTGATGACCGAGAGCACCGGGCCGAAGACCTCCTCCTGCGCGATGCGCATGTCGTTCTTCACGCCGGAGAACACCGTGGGTTCCACGAACCAGCCGTTGCCGCACTCCGGCCGCGTGGCAGGCCCGCCGCCCATCAGCAATTCGGCGCCGTCGTTCTTCGCGACGTCGATGTAGCCCAGCACCTTCTCGTACTGCGGGCGCGTCGTGATGGGGCCCACCTGCGTCTCGAAGCTCTTCGGGTCGCCCATGCGCGCCGTCTTCGCGAGCGCGAGCAGCTTCTCGACGAACTGGTCGTGGATGTCTTCCTGCAGCAGCAGGCGCGAGCCCGCGATGCACGTCTGGCCGGTGGCGGCGAAGATGCCCGACACGGCACCGTTCACTGCGTCGTCCAGCTTCGCGTCGTTGAAGACGATGTTCGGAGACTTCCCGCCGAGTTCGAGCGTCACGCGCTTGAACTGCTTCGCCGCGAGTTCGTTGATCGCGCGGCCCGTCGCGTCCGAACCCGTGAATGCGACCTTGCGCACGAGCGGATGTCCGACGAGCGCGTTGCCGACATCGCGGCCGAAACCCGTCACGACGTTCACGACGCCCGGCGGGAAGCCGGCTTCCTCGACGAGCTTCACGAACGCGAGCGTCGACGCGGACGTGAACTCGGACGGCTTCACCACGGCCGTGCAGCCTGCGGCGAGGGCCGGCGCGAGTTTCCACGCGAGCAGCAGCAGCGGCGAGTTCCAGGCGGTGATGAGCGCCGCGACGCCGAGCGGCTCGTGGCGCGTGAAGTTGAAGTAGCCCTTCTTGTCGAGCGGCACCACCGCGCCTTGGATCTTGTCCGCGAGGCCGCCGAAGTAGTAGTACCACTGGGGCAAGTAGTTGCACTGGGCCTGCATCTCGGCTATCAGCTTGCCGTTGTCCTGCACTTCCAGGTCGGCTAGCCGCTTCGCGTCCCGCGCCACGAGATCGCCCAGCTTGCGAAGCAGATGCCCGCGCTGGCTTGCCGTCATCTCGGGCCACGGCCCGGTCGTGAAGGCGCGGTGCGCCGCCTGCACCGCGAGTTCCACGTCGTCGGGCCCGCCCTTGGCGATCAGCGCCCACGGCTGGCCGGTGAACGGGTTGTCGGATTCGAACCACTCGCCGTTCGCGGCGTCGGTGTAGCGGCCGTCGATGTACATCTGCAGCTTGTCCATGCAGTCCTCCCCTCCGGCCGCGGGCGGATGCCGCAGTCTCGTCGGGCGATTATCGCGCGATGCCCGCGGCGTGGAAGGGGTCGTGGCATTCCGGTTTCGGCAAGGCTGCATGCAGATCGAGGAAGACGCTGCAACCGACCCCGACCGGTGCGATCATCGCGGTCGGAAGCACCGCATCCGGCCCCGCCATCGCTTCATCCTTGCCTCGCTGCCCCGAGGCGCCACCGGCGCAGAACCCAAGAACTGGAGGAACCATGTCCCAACGACTTCACGCCATCGCCGCCACCCTGGGCGCGACTGCACTTCTGGCCGGCATCGCGGCGGTCTCCGCCGATGATGGCGAGGCCGGTCTGCTCGCCCGCGCCCAGGCCATCTTCGCCCCACTGCCGGAGGCCGCCACTGCCCCCGACCGCCCGCTCACGCCGGAGCGCGTCGAACTCGGGCGCGTGCTCTTCCACGAGACGCGCCTCTCGGCGGACGGCAAGGGGAGTTGTGCCAGCTGCCATCAGCCGTCGCTGTACGGCACCGATGCCCTGCCGGGGTCCGTCGGCATCGCGGGCCGCGTGCTGCCTCGCAACGCGCCGACGGTGTTCAACACCGCCCTGCAGTTCGTGCAGCACTACGGCGGCAACCGGGTGGACGTGGAGGAGCAGGCCGTCAAGGCGCTCCTGAGCCCGCTCGCCTACGGCAACAAGGACTACGCGGAGGCCGAAGGCAAGCTCCGCGCGATCGCGGGCTACCGCGCGATGTTCGAGAAGGCGTTCCCCGGCGACGCCGAGCCCGTCACGGCCGTCAACTGGGGTCTCGCCATCGGCGCCTTCGAGCGCACCCTCATCACGCCGGCACCGTTCGATCGGTATCTCGCCGGTGACACCACGGCGCTCGACGCGACGCAGAAGCGCGGTCTCGACAAGTTCATCGCGACGGGTTGCGCGGGCTGTCACAGCGGGGCGACCGTGGGCGGGCAGATGTACCAGAAGTTCGGCCTGACGCAAGACTACTGGCTCGCCACGGGCAGCACCGAGCAGGAACTCCTGAAGGGCCGCGACAAGGGCCGCTTCCACGACACGAAGAACGAGGCCGACACGTTCATCTTCAAGGTGCAGCAGCTGCGCAACGTGGCGGTGACGCCGCCGTACTTCCACGACGGCTCGGTCGCGAAGCTGGACGACGCGGTGCGCGTGATGGCGAAGGTGCAGCTGGGCCGGGATCTGCCGGATGCCGACGTGGCCGACATCGTCGCGTTCCTCGGCAGCCTCACGGGCGACGTGCCGAAGCACTTCGCCGAGGTGCCGAGCCTGCCGGTGGCGGCGTTCTCGAAGTGACCTGATTCCGCAGTCGTTGTTGGAAAGAACGCGGCCGGCATCTCCCTCAGGGGATGCCGGCCGCGTCGTTTGCAGCGAGCAGTTCAGCGCCGCGCGGATCTCAGGATGCGCTCGGCCTTCATGATCACCGGGCGGTCGACCATCCGCCCGTCCAGCGCGATCGCCGCACCGTCGGCCTTGCGCGCGGCGGTGACCACGCGCTCCGCCCACATCACCTCTTCCTGCGTCGGCGCGAAGCACACGTTCACCAGCGGCACCTGACGCGGATGGATGCACAGCTTCGCGCTGAATCCCAGGCGCTTCGCGCGCATGGTGTCGTCGTTCAGCTGCTCGGGTTCGTCGATCTCAGTGCAAACGCCGTCGACCGGCGGCTGCAGGCCCGCGAGCCGCGAGATCAGCACGAGCTGCGACCGGAAGAAGAGCAGCTCGTCGCCGTCACCGTCGATGCCCACATCCACCTGGAAATCGATGGTCCCGAAGACGAGGCGCTGCACCTGCTTGCCCGCCGCGATTTTCGCGGCGTTCTGGAAACCCAGCGCGGTCTCGATGAGCGGCAGCAGCGGCAGATTGCGCTCCGTGCAGACGTCCACGAGCGCCTGCCCGACGTTCTCCGCCTTCGGCAGGATCACGCCTGCGACACCCGGCAGGCGGCACAGCGCGACGTCACCCTCGTGCCACGGCGTGTCGGCCGCGTTGATGCGCACGTACACGCTCCGCGGTGCGGACCCGAGCCATCCGGCGAGCGAGACGCGCGCGGCGTCCTTCTCCGACGGTGGAACAGCATCTTCGAGATCGACGATCACTGCATCGGCGCCGGAACTGCAGGCCCGGTCGAAGCGCTCGGGGCGGTTCGCGGGGACGAAGAGGTACGAATGGGCGATGGTCTTGTTCATGGGCGTCAGATGGCCTTTTCCGCGCGGAGGCGGGTGATGGCGTCGGCGTCGTAGCCGAGTTCCGCGAGGATCGCGTCGGTGTGCTGGCCCACGGCGGGGATCGGGTCCATCCGCGGCGAGAAGCTCTCGGGCATGCCCGGCGGCAGCATCGCTTTCACCGGACCGGCGGGCGTATCCACGTCGCGCCAGCGGCCGCGTGCAGCGAGCTGCGCGTGGTGCCACACATCATGCATGTCGTTCATCCGCGCGTTGCCGATCTGCGCCTCGTCGAGCCGCGCGACCACGTCCTCCGCCGACAGTTGCGAGAACACCTCGACGATGATCGCGCGCAGTTCCTCGCGTGCCGCCGACCGCTTCGGGTTCGACGAGAAGCGCGGGTCGGTCTCGAGCTGTGGCATGCGCAGGACCTTCTGGCAGAACGTGGCCCATTCGCGTTCGTTTTGCAGGCCCAGCATGACGCGGCGACCGTCGCCCGCGGGGAATGGACCGTACGGGTAGATGGTGGCGTGCGACGCGCCGGCGCGCGGAGGCGGTGTCGCACCGTCGTACGCGTAGTAGAGCGGGAAGCTCATCCACTCGGCCATCGCTTCGAGCATCGAGATGTCGATGCGGCAGCCGCGGCCCGTGCGCCCGCGCTGGATCAGCGCAGCGAGGATGTTGCTGTATGCGTACATGCCCGCTGCGATGTCGACGATGGAGCAGCCCGCCTTCGCGGGTTCGGCCTCCGTGCCCGTCACCGACAGGAGCCCGGACTCGCTCTGGATCAGCAGGTCGTACGCCTTCTTGTCGCGGTAGGGGCCGTCGGCGCCGTAGCCGGATATGTCGCAGACGATGAGCCGCGGATGCGTCGCCGACAGCTTCTCGTACGAATAGCCCATGCGGTCCGCGGCACCGGGTGCGAGGTTCTGGATCAGCACGTCGGCGTTCTCGAGCAGCTTCGCGAGGATCACCTTCGCCTCGTCGTGCTTCAGATCGAGCGAGATGCTCTCCTTCGATCGGTTCGTCCACACGAAGTGGGACGACTGGCCGCGGACGCGCGTGTCGTACTGCCGCGCGGGGTCGCCCACGCCGGGACGCTCGATCTTGACGATGCGCGCGCCGAGATCGGCGAGCTGCCGGGTGCAGAAGGGCGCTGCGATGACGTGTTCGAGCGCGACGACGGTGATGCCCTCGAGCGGGCGCGTTCCAGTAGTCATGGGTTCTCGACCTAAAAGGATCTGGGCATCCCGAGCACGTGCTCGGCGACGTACGACAGGATCAGGTTGGTGGAGATCGGCGCCACCTGGTAGAGCCGCGTCTCGCGGAACTTGCGCTCGACATCGTATTCGCACGCGAAGCCGAAGCCACCGTGGAACTGCAGGCACGCGTTGGCGGCCTCCCACGAGGCCTTCGCCGCGAGGTACTTCGTCATGTTCGCCTCGGCGCCGCACGGCAGGTGCGCGTCGTACAGCGAGCACGCCTTCCAGCGCATGAGGTTTGCGGCTTCCAGTTCGATGTACGACTCGGCGATCGGGAACTGCACGCCCTGGTTCTGCCCGATGGGGCGCCCGAAGACTTCGCGCTCCGACACGTACTTCGACACCTTCTCGACGAACCAGTAGCCGTCGCCGATGCACTCCGCGCCGATCAGCACGCGCTCCGCGTTCAGCCCATCGAGGATGTAGCGGAAGCCCTGACCCTCCTCGCCGATGAGGTTCTCTGCGGGGATCTCGAGGTTCTCGAAGAAGAGTTCGTTCGTCTCGTGGTTCACCATGTTGGGGATCGGCCGCACGGTGAGTCCGTGGCCCACGGCCTCGCGCAGATCGACGAGGAAGATCGACATCCCCTCCGACTTGCGCTTCACCTCGGCGAGCGGCGTGGTGCGCGCGAGCAGGATCATGAGGTCCGAGTGCTGCACCCGCGAGATCCAGACCTTCTGCCCGTTCACCACGTACCGGTCGCCCCGCTTCACGGCGGTGGTCTTCAGCTTCGTGGTATCGGTGCCGGTGGTGGGCTCGGTGACGCCCATCGACTGCAGGCGCAGTTCGCCGCTCGCAATCTTCGGGAGGATGGCGCGCTTCTGCGCATCCGACCCGTGCCGCAGCAGCGTCCCCATGTTGTACATCTGCCCATGGCAGGCACCCGCGTTACCGCCGCAGCGGTTGATCTCTTCCATGATGACCGAAGCCTCGGCGAGCCCCAGGCCGGATCCGCCGAACTCCTGCGGGATCAGCGCCGCGAGCCAGCCGGCCTTCGTGAGCGCGTCGACGAACGCCTCGGGGTAGGCGCGCTTCGCATCGACGTCGCGGAAGTACTCGGCGGGGAAGGTGGCGCAGAGGTCCCGGATAGCGTCACGGAGATCCTGGTATTGGTCGGGCGGCGCAGCGTTGGGCATGGGGCGAAGGCATCCTGTGAGGCCCGCCATGGTAGACATGCCCGGGGCGCGGCGGAATGGGGAATCGCGCAACGCGCCTTCGCGGGGGTCGAAGACTCGGCAAGCCCTTGTAGGAGCGGGCCAAGCTCTTGTAGGAGCGGCCCATGGCCGCCTCTCGGGCCGTTGGCCCGCGGCGGGGAGCCCGCGTGGTGTACGAACAAGGGGAGGGCCCCTTGTATATCCCCCGGTGGATGCATCACCGCCTGAAAGAGCGGGCCAAGCTCTTGTAGGAGCGGGCCATGCCCGCGAAAGCGATTGTTCCGGGTGAAGCGCTTGCGCAGCATCGACCGCTCTCGGGGCCATGGGCCCCTCCTACAGGGTGCTTCGATTGCGACCAGTGGTTCCGAATTTGTAGGAGCGGGCCATGCCCGCGAAAGCGATCGTTCCGGGTGAAGCGCTTGCGCAGCATCGACCGCTTTCGGGGCCATGGGCCCCTCCTACGAGGGCTCGTCTGATTCGGGTCACGTCCCCGACAGGTGATCCACCAGCCGCCGCGCGATGGCCGGCAGCAGGTCGTAATCCCGCACGCACACGTACATCTTCCGCACCGCCCACGGATCAGCGAGCTGGAGCATTCGCAGCTTGAGCGCGCCCACGAACGGTCGCGCCGCGCCCTCGGGCAGCACGCCCACCCCCAATCCGGATTCGATCATCCGGCACTGCGACGCGAACGCCTTCACCTGCACACGCAGTCGCAGCGGCTTCATGGCGACGGCTGCCTGGTCCGACAGCAGCCGCACGATCGCCGTGCTGTCGTCGAGGCCCACGAAGTCGTAGTCGAGCAGCGTCGAGAACGACACCTTCCGCCCCTTCAGCGGGTGGCCCTTCGGTACCACGGCCACGAGCCGGTCGGTGCGGTACTCGCGGCACTGCAGGCCGTCCATCGGCGTGCCTTCGATGATGATGCCCACGTCGGTGGTGCCCTCGCGCAACGCCTGCGCGATCTCGCCGCTCGACTTCTCTTCGAAGGTCATCGCCACGTCGGGTGCGCCAGCCGAGAAGCTCGCGAGATCGTCAGGCAGGAACTGCGATGTTGCCGAGGCGCTCGCCAGCAGACGGATGTGGCCCTTGCTGCCCTTGGCGTACTCCTGCAGTTCGTCGCGAAGACGGTCGACCTGGCTCAGCACCTGCCGCGCGTGATACAGCGCGGCGCGGCCGGCGGAAGTGAGTTCGGTGCCACGCGCCGTGCGTTCCAGAAGCCGTACGCCGTACTGGTGCTCGAGCATGCTGATGCGTCGGCTCGCGGCGGCGAGGGCCATGTGACTCGCCTCGGCCGCGCGGGTGATGCTGCGCATCTCGGCCACGCGGGTGAAAAGGGCGAGGGAGACGAGGTCGGGAAGCATGGGGGCGCCGCGGGTGGAGGACGGCGGGAGTCTAGCGCGGTGGCGGGGGCGATCGTTGAGTGGCACCGCGGCAGGTGCACCAGCCGGCGTGACGATGGGTGACGCTGTTGTAGGAGCGGGCCATGCCCGCCTCTCGGGCCGGCGGCCCGCGGCGGGGAGCCCGCGAGGTGTACGAACAAGGGGAGGACCCCTTGTATATCCCCCCGTTGATGCACCACCCACGGTGGGAGTGGGTCACGATTCTGTAGGAGCGGGCAATGGCCGCGAAAGCGATGGTTCCGGTCGATGCGCTAACTTGCATCAATCGCTTTCGGGGCCATGGGCCCCTCCTACAGGGGCCGTGGTGCACCACCCGGGGTGGGAGTGGGTCACGATTCTGTAGGAGCGGGCAATGGCCGCGAAAGCGACGGCTCCGGTCGAAGCGCTAACTTGCATCAACCGCTTTCGGGGCCATGGGCCCCTCCTACAGGGCCATGGGCCCCTCCTGCAGGGCCATGGCCCGCGCTCGTCACATCACCAACCCACTCCCGTGCGGTTTCCCGAACCGGTACACCGTGCGGCGGACCTTGCCGGGGCGGTGCTCCACCGGGACGACGGGGCAGGGCGGCTCGCGCGTGCCGTCGGGGCGCAGCGTCGCGTCGTCGGCGACGTCCTTCCACACGCCCACGGCCACCGGGCGGAACATCCACATCAGGTAGCCGCGTTTCGACGCGACGGCCAGGAGGTCGTCGGCGTCCGGGGCATCGGCCACCACCACCTGCTGCCCGTTCACGCCCCACGGAAACTGGCCGAAGGCCTTGAGGCATTCGACCGCCTCGCGCGTTTCGGCGCCGGGCCGCAGACACGAAGGCGCTTCGGCGCGGGCGACGTCCCAGGCGCCGAGTTCCCACGCCGCCTCGAGGGCGGCCGCGTCGATCGCTTCGACGCCGTCCCAGCGCTCGTTCAACTGCAGCGCGGAACTCGGGACGGGGGTGAAGGCGACGGTGTTGGCGTCGGGGGAATCGATGAGCTTCTCGCGGATGAATCCGTGCCAGTGCAAGGTCATGATGACCGGCGTGTCGGGGCACGGGACCGCGGCGATGGTGATGGCGAAAAGGGGCAGGCGTGTGGCCTTCACCTGCGCGTCGATGCGTTCCATGAACTCCATGCAGACCTCCAGGAAACGTGTTCACGACCGGCGCGGGCACCGGCCCGATCCACTGCCTTGCAAGCACGATGCCGGCATTCGCATGCTGCGCATCTGCCACGCACTGTCCCTCTGGAACCCGCATCCGGACAGGCGCTCGCATCGACAAGCACGCATGGCGTCGCGCATCATCACGGTGCGGCGGACTTGCATGTCTCATCGACACGATGCATGAAAAAGATAAGCGATCCGCGCGAAGATTTCGTCGCAGCCAACACGGTGGAGTGCTAACAGATGGAGATCACCTTCCTCGGTGCCGCAGGTGAGGTCACCGGGTCATGCGCGCTCGTGCGCACGTCGGGCTGCCGGTTCCTGGTGGACTGCGGCATGTTCCAGGGCGGGCGCGATGCCGAGCGCAAGAATCGCGAGGCGCTCGCGTTCGACGTCCGCGAGATCGACTTCGTCCTGCTCACGCACGCGCACATCGACCACTCGGGTCTGATCCCCCGGCTCGCGGTGCTCGGCTTCAAGGGGCCGATCTACTGCACGCCGCCCACTGCCGATCTGCTCGGGGTGATGCTTCCCGATAGCGGGCACATCCAGGAGTTCGAAGCGGAACGCGCGTTCCGACATCGCCGTCGCGAGGGTCACCACGCGAGCCGCGAAGCGTCGCCTCTCTACACCGTCGCGCAGGCCGTCTCATCGTTGAAGCGCATCCGGCGCGTGGAGTACGACACACCGTGCGATCCCCATGCGGACGTGCGCGTCCGTTTCCGCGAGGCCGGACACATCCTCGGATCGTCGTTCATCGAGGTCGACGTCACCGAGGGCGGACGCACGCAGCGCATCGTGTTCTCCGGGGATCTCGGGCAGCCCGGTCATCCGCTGACGCGTGACCCCGCCGTCGCGGAATCCGCCGACGTGCTCGTGATGGAAACCACGTACGGCAACCGTCTGCATCGCCCGCTCGACGCGACGCTCGACGAACTCGCCGCCGTGGTGACGGAGGCCTTCGAACGTCGCGGAGGCAACATCGTCATCCCCGCCTTCGCCGTCGGTCGCACGCAGGAGATCGTGTATCTGCTCGTGCAGCTCCATCGCGAAGGCCGCGTGCCGGCGATGGACATCTACGTCGATTCGCCGATGGCGCTCGCGGCGACGGAGGTCACATTGAAGCATCTGTCGTCGCTCGAACCCGAGGCGTCCGACGCCATCTCGTGGCTGCGCGGCAATCACGGAAAGCCCGCCATCCGCTTCGTGCAGGAGGTCGAGGAGTCGATGGCGCTGAACCGTGTGCAGGGCGGTGCGGTGATCATCTCGGCGAGCGGCATGTGCGATGCGGGGCGCATCAAGCATCACCTGAAGCACAACCTCCCGCGCAAGGAGTCGAGCATCGTGATCGTCGGATTCCAGGCGGGCGGATCGCTCGGCCGGCGCCTCGTCGACGGTGCGAAGCGCGTGCGGATCTTCGGCGAGGACGTCGCCGTGCGGGCGAGCGTGCACACGATCGGCGGGCTCTCCGCGCACGGCGATCAGGCGGCGCTGCTCGACTGGATGGGTGGCTTTCGGACGCCGCCGCGCCTGACGTTCCTCGTGCACGGCGAGCGCAGCACCCGCGAGATCTTCGCGACGGTGGTGGCTGAGCGGCTGGGCTGGCCCGAGGTGACGTTGCCGGAGGCGGGGGTCGCGTATGCGGTGTAGGGGTTGGTTTCGTAGGTTGTTGCGTGGGTCGGGCTGCAGCCCGACGCGTTCGTCGATGGATACATCTCCTGATGGCGCACGCCGCGTCGGGCTGAAGCCCGACCCACGAAACCCTTTTCGTTCCCTCCTCATCACTCTCCTTCTCACCACCACACCCCTCTTCGCCGCGCCCGTCGGTCGCTTGCCTGCCGAGGTGACCGACGCTCTCCGTGCCGCCGGCATCCCGGCCGCGTCCTACGCCGCGGTGGTGCTCGATGCCAATGGCCGCACGCTGCTGTCCCACAACGCCGACGCGCCGATGAACCCGGCCTCGGTGATGAAGATCGTGACGACCTTCGCCGGCCTCGATCGCCTGGGGCCCGCGTACGTGTGGCGCACCGAGGTGTATGCCACCGGTGCCGTCGAGAACGGCCGCCTGCGAGGTGATCTGATCCTGAAGGGCGGTGGGGACCCCGGCCTCACGATGGAGGCGTTCTGGATGCTGCTCCGCGATGTGCGCGCCCGCGGCATCACGGTCATCGACGGCGACCTCGTGGTGGACCGGTCCGCCTTCGCCGTGCCCGACGAGGACCCCGGCCGGTTCGACGGCGAGCCCACGCGACCGTACAACGCGGCGCCCGAGGCCCTGCTGCTGAACCATCGGTCGATCCGGCTCACGTTCCTGCCGGACGCCGCGGCGCAGACCGTCCGCATCCTGCCGGAGCCCGCACTGCCCGACGTCACGATCGCCAACGAGCTGACCTTGGGCGCCGGCCCTTGCAACGGCTGGCCGCAGAAGCCGGATGCCGATCTGCCGGGGCGCAGGCTGACGTTCCGCGGCACGTACCCGCTGGCCTGTGGGGAGAAGGTGCGGCACTTCCTCAGCCTGTCGCCGTTGGAGTACACCGGGGCGCTCTTCGGCGACGTCTGGCGAGGGCTGGGGGGCAGCTTCTCCGGGAAGGTGCGCGAAGCCCCGGTGCCGGCCGATGCGCGACTCGTGACGGTGGCCGTGTCGCGGCCGCTCGCGGACATCGTCAAGGACATCAACAAGCACAGCAACAACGTCATGGCGCGGCAGCTCTTCCTGACGCTCGGCCGGACCAACGGCGCACCCGCCACGCTGGATGCTGCCCGGGCGGCGGTGATGCGCTGGGCGGACGAGCGCGGACTGGCGGCGCCGGAGCTCGTCGTGGAGAACGGTTCCGGCCTCTCGCGCGCCGAGCGGATCTCGGCGGGCAGCCTTGCGCGGCTGCTGCGGGTGGCGCAGGAGAGCCCGGTGGCTCCGGAGTTCGTCGCCTCCCTGCCGCTGGCCGGCAACGACGGGACGCTGGAGCGCTGGTTCCTGGGCTCGCCGGTGGCCGGAAGAGCGCATTTGAAGACGGGCTATATCGAAGGCGTCCGCGGCATCGCGGGCTATGTGCACGGCGAAGGCGGTCGGACTTCCGTCGTGGTGGGCCTGGTGAATCACCCGAACGCCATCGGTGCCACGGCGGCCCAGGAGGCCCTGGTGCGCTGGGCGCTCACCATGTCCAACGCCGGTTGCTGCACTGGCATGCGACGTGCTGACCCGCAGTTCCCGTCCAAGCCGCCGACTCCCGCCCGATGACCGCAGTCCAAGTCGCCATCCTTGCCGCCGGCAAGGGCACGCGCATGAAAAGCGCGCAACCGAAGGTCCTCCACCGCCTCGCGGGGAAATCGCTTCTCGGCCACGTGGTCGATGCCGCCGAGGCCCTGGCGCCGGAGCGCATCGCGGTGGTCTACGGTCATGGCGGGGAAGCCGTCCCGACGGCATTCGCGGGATCGAGAGTGTCGTTCGTACTGCAGGAGCCCCAGCTGGGCACCGGTCACGCGGTTCAGCAGGCGCTGCCGGCCCTGGCCGAGGACGGCATCACCCTCGTTCTCTACGGCGATGTCCCGCTGATCGCCGTCGATACGCTGCAGAAGGTCTGCGCTGCTGCGGACGGCGCACTTTGCGTCCTCACCGTGGACCTCGACGATCCGAAGGGTTACGGCCGCATCGTCCGTGACGGTGCCGGCGAGGTGAAGGCCATCGTGGAGGAGAAGGACGCCACGGAGGGCATCAAGCTCATCCGGGAGATCAACACCGGAATCATCGCGCTGCCGTCCGCGTGGCTGCGCGGCTGGCTGTCGCAGCTTCGCAACGACAACGCCCAGCGCGAGTACTACCTGACCGACATCATCGGCATGGCGGCAGACGAGGGGAAACCCATCTGCACCGTGCAGCCGCACAACCAGTGGGAAGTGATGGGCATCAACAGCCGCGACCAGCTCGCGCAGCTGGAGCGCGTCCATCAGATGGCCACGGCGCAGATTCTCATGCGTGACGGCGTGACGCTCGCCGACCCCGCGCGCATCGACGTCCGCGGCGCGCTGCGCTGCGAGCCCGATGTCACCATCGATGTGGGCTGCGTCTTCGAAGGGTTCGTGTCGATCGGCGCGGGCTCGGAGATCGGCCCCTACTGCGTGATCCGCGACACCGAGATCGGCGCCGGCGTGAAGATCGCCGCGTACTCGCATCTCGCCGGCGCGAAGGTGGGCCCTGCATCGCGCATCGGTCCGTACGCGCGGCTGCGGCCCGGCGCGGACCTCGCCGAGGACGTCCACGTGGGCAACTTCGTCGAGATCAAGCAGGCGACGCTCGGTCGCGGCTCGAAGGCGAACCACCTCGCGTACATCGGCGACGCCGAGATCGGCCGCAACGTGAACGTCGGCGCGGGCACCATCACCTGCAACTACGATGGCGCGAACAAGTACCTCACGGTCATCGAGGACGACGCCTTCATCGGCTCCGACACGCAACTCGTGGCCCCCGTGCGGGTCGGGCGCGGCGCCACGCTCGGCGCCGGCACCACGCTCACCAAGGATGCCCCGCCCGGCGAGCTGACCATCTCCCGCGCGAAGCAGGTGACGATCGCGGGCTGGAAGCGGCCCGTCAAGGCGGCGAAGAAGCCGTCGTAAGGAGTTCCTGGCGCACCTTCGTCCCGAGGGACGGAGGCGGCGCCGAAGCAGTCGCAACCCACGAATTCGTCCGGGCGCCCGCGGCGCCCCGTCGCAGATCTCTCGAGTGCCTACAGAACCATGTGCGGAATCGTCGGAGCAGTCGCCAGTCGCAACATCGTCCCCGTCCTGGTGGAGGGGCTGCGCAGGCTGGAGTACCGGGGCTATGACTCCTGTGGCGTGGCTGTGCACCGCCACGGCCTGGAGCGAACCCGCAGCACCTCGCGCGTGGCGGACCTCGCGTCGCAGGTCGACACCGACCACTTCGAGGGCATGACCGGCATCTCGCACACCCGCTGGGCCACCCACGGCGCGCCGGTCACCACCAACGCCCATCCGCATTTCTCGCGCGGCGAGATCGCCGTGGTCCACAACGGCATCATCGAGAACTACGAGGAACTGCGCGCTGAGCTGAAGAAGGCCGGCTACCAGTTCGACTCCGAGACCGACACCGAGGTCATCGCCCACCTCATCCACCAGCTCTACCAGGGCGACCTGCTCGCCGCCGTGAAAGCCGCCATCGCGCGCTTCCACGGCGCCTACGCCATCGCCGTCTTCGCGAAGGCCGAACCGCACCGCGTGATCGGCGCCCGCTTCGGCTCCCCGCTCGTCGCGGGCCTGGGCGACGGCGAGAACTTCCTCGCCTCCGACGCCATGGCGCTCGCCGGCACCACCGACCGCATCCTGTACCTCGAAGAGGGCGACGTCGCCGACGTCACCCGCGAAGGCATCACCGTCTACGACCGAACCGGTGCGCAGACCACGCGCGAAGTGCGCATCGTCGCCGCCAGCTCCGACACCATCGAACTGGGCCCGTACCGCCACTTCATGCAGAAGGAGATCTTCGAGCAGCCGCGCGCCATCAGCGACACGCTCGAACCCGTCGGCGCCATCGACCCCGTGCTCTTCGGCGACGCCGCCGAGACCGTGTTCCCCGCCGTCGACGGCGTGCTCATCCTCGCCTGCGGCACCAGCTACTACGCCGGCTGCGTCGCCAAGTTCTGGCTGGAATCCATCGCCAAGATCCCGTGCTCGGTCGAGATCGCCAGCGAGTACCGCTATCGCACCTCGGTCCCGAACCCCAAGGCGCTCGTGGTCGTCATCTCGCAGTCCGGCGAGACGGCCGACACCATGGCCGCGCTCAAGCACGCGAAGTCCCTCGGCATGCAGCACACGCTGGCCGTGTGCAACGTGGCCACCAGCGCCATGGTGCGCGAGACCACGATGCAGTTCCTCACCCGCGCCGGCGCCGAGATCGGCGTCGCCTCGACCAAGGCCTTCACCACCCAGCTCGTGGGCTTGTACCTCCTCGCGCTGACCCTCGCGAAGTCGAAGGGCCGGCTCACGCACGACCAGGAACACGACGCCATCCGCGCCCTGCGCCACCTGCCCGCCGCCGTGGGCAGCGTGCTCGCGCTGGAGCCGCAGATCATCGCGTGGAGCGAGAGTTTCGCGAAGCGCGAGAACGCCCTCTTCCTCGGCCGGGGCCTGCACTACCCCATCGCCCTCGAAGGTGCGTTGAAGCTGAAGGAGATCAGCTACATCCACGCCGAGGCGTACCCGGCCGGCGAACTGAAACACGGCCCGCTGGCGCTGGTCACCGACGCCATGCCCGTGGTGACCGTCGCGCCGAACGACACGCTGGTGGAGAAGCTGAAGAGCAACATGATGGAAGTGCGCGCGCGCGGAGGCGAGCTGTACGTCTTCGCCGACGCCGACACGCATATCCAGGCGAGCGAAGGCGTGCACGTGGTGCGGCTACCGGAACACTACGGCGAACTGTCCCCGATCCTGCACGTGGTGCCGCTGCAGTTGCTGGCGTATCACACGGCAGTGGCCAGGGGGACGGATGTGGATAAACCTCGTAACTTGGCAAAGAGCGTGACCGTCGAATGACGGGGTGCTCGGCCGAGTGAGATGTTTAGGGCGGAACTCATGCGCCCGTGGCGCGTGAGTGGAGACCACAAGCCGCGCAATCTTGCGAAGTCGGTCACAGTGGAGTGACCGGGTTCGCGCGCGGCTTGCGGCGCAGGCTAACTTCGGCTCGTGAAGCGAGGCGAAGTTAAGCGAAGCGGCCGGAGGCACAAGCCGAGGAACCTCGCGAAGAGCGTGACCGTCGAGTAGACGGGATCCGACGCCCGCGTTCCTGGACTCGCCGCAGTGCCCAAGCCATCGCCGCGTCGAGCTATTGCTCGACCCACGAAAGTCCTCGCCACTGGATGCCTCGACCCTGAAAGCACCCCCCGTGGGTCGGGCTCCGCCCGACGCCCGCGGTCCTGGACTCGTCGCAGTGCCCAAGCCGACGCCGCGTCGAGCGATGCTCGACCCACGAAGGACCTTCGCCGCTGGATGCCGCGACGCTGAAAACAACCCCCGTGGGTCGGGCTTCGCCCGACGCCTGCGTTCCTGGACTCGCCGCAGTGCCCAAGCCATCGCCGCGTCGAGCTATTGCTCGACCCACGTAAGTCTTCGCCATCGGAAGCATTGGCGCTGAAAACACCCCCGTGGGTCGGGCTCCGCCCGACGCCCGCGGTCCTGGACTCGCCGCAATGCCCAAGCCGACGCCGCGTCGAGCGATGCTCGACCCACGAAGGACCTTCGCCGCTGGATGCCGCGACGCTGAGAACACCCCCGTGGGTCGGGCTCCGCCCGACGCCCGCGTTCCTGGACTCGCCGCAATGCCCAAGCCGACGCCGCGTCGAGCGATGCTCGACCCACGAAGGACCTTCGTCGCTGGATGCCTCGACGCTGAAAGCACCCCCCGTGGGTCGGGCTCCGCCCGACGCCCGCGTTCCTGGACTCGCCGCAGTGCCCAAGCCGACGCCGCGTCGAGCGATGCTCGACCCACGCAACGCCACATTCATCGTTCCGCTGCCTTCCCGCGAACCCGACGAACGACCCGCGGACGTCGGAGTCGAAACCGCGCAACAATCACGAACGGGCGCGAGAAGAGACGCTGTCTCGTCCGTTCGAACGCCGGCTTGCCTCGGTCCGAACCTGACCGGGAGCGGACTCCACGGCGCCGCAGCACAACGTTCGACCATCGCGTCCGGCGCTGACGCCACCGAGTGGGGGGCGGGTCCACCCAGGGAGCAAATCGAAATGAAGATACTCGTCGCCATCGACGGTTCGCCGTCGGCCCTGTGCGCGGCGCAGCACGCGTTGGAGTTCGTGAGGGGCGGATTGCGCGTCGCCTTCGTGCTCGCGACGGTGCAGGAGCCGACCTACATGTACGAGACGCTCGTGCCCGATGCCGATGTGCTCGAACGCCTGAGTGGGACCGCGGGTTCGCGTGCGTTGGCGGGCGCCGAAGCGCTCTTCGAGGCAGCCGGCGTGCCCTATCAGCGCGAGATAGGGGCCGGTGAGCCTGCGGCCACGCTACTCGATCTCGCTAGACATCACGAATGCACCGGCATCTTCATGGGCGCCCGCGGGATGGGGGCGATTCGCGGGTTGCTGCTGGGCTCGGTGTCGCAGGCTGTGCTGCTGCAAGCTGTTGTGCCCGTCACGATCGTGAAGTGCAAAGCCGAGGCGCAACCTTGATGGTCCGACATGTATGCATCAACCGATGAATCGCAATCGGTCGCGCCATCCGACGATCGGGCACCCTCTTGGCGCGGAGCTCCAGTCGCACGGGCTTGCCAAGCGCTGAGTCGTTCAGTCGCGGCGTGTCGTCGGCCGACGTGCGGAAGCGGTCGGGTGAGCGCTTCCCGAATTTCTTCCAGCGCGCACCGCGCCTTTCCCTGAGGAGTCCGCTGCGCTAGCTGCGTCTGCTCCAAGGGTTCGATCTCCCGCACGCTTTCCGACCTTTGTTCGCTGACGCACGGACGATCCGACGGCCAAGCCGCACCGTCCGCTCCATCGTGCCCGTCGCACGCCGACTGACCTGGTCAGCGCGGAAAGGCCACGAGCCAAGCGGGCCGCGGTCATCACATCAGGACGGAAATCATCATGAGCGAGAAAACCGCGAGCGTTCTCTGGACCGGCACCGGCAAGGAAGGCCTGGGAAAGATCAGCACCGAGACCGGGGCATTGATGGACTATCCCTATGGCTTTGCGAGCCGCTTCGGGGACGACCGTCGCGGCACGAACCCGGAAGAGATCCTCGGTGCCGCACACGCCGCCTGCTTCACGATGGCGTTCTCGTTCGCCTGCGAGAAGGCGGGCTTTGCAACGGGTAAGGTCGACACGCAGGTCAGTGTTCGACTTTCAGCGAAAGGAGAAGGCTTCGTGATCGATCGGATCGCGTTGCGCCTGCAAGCCGTCGTACCCGGCATCGACGAAGCGAAGTTCCAGGAGATCGTCGAGACCGCCAAGCGCGAGTGCCCCCTGTCGAAGGCGCTGGCCAGCGTTCCCGAGATCACGCTGGTGGCAACCCTCCAAAAGGGGTGATTGCCGAGCAGGGCAGGAGCAGCTGTCCTCGGTGGTCGTACGGTGGGGTCTGGCGAGCAAGGCCCCATGGGGTCGACCGATGACGCCCTCGCGATCACGCGACAGGTGGTAGCGCTTTCACCCTCTTCGCCACCGTGCGGCATGCTGCGAGCAGATCGGTCACGATGCGCTCGTCGATGTTCGGGTCTCCCTCGTACTCGCCGACGTTGCCCAACTGATGGCCCTTGTCCAGCACGCGCCAGGCTTCCGGCCCGGTAGGGCATGGCCAAACCCACGTGCCGGCCGCGATCAAGCACCCATCAAGCAAATAAGCTCGACCATTCATTCTGTTGCGGCACCTGAGCCCTGCCAGCCCCGGTTGCCATCAAGCAATCAGGCCCACTACGGCACATAGCGCATCAGCGTGGTCCGGACGTTCGGATCCATCGCCTTGATACGCCGGGAGCCAACCTCTGCTTCCCGATCTCGAAGCGCTCGTTGCGCGACGGGTGCTCGTGGATGAAGCGGTCCACCGGCAGGCCGCCCAACGCGTCGCCCTCGTTCATGTTCGAGGGCACAGTGGGCAAGACTTGTGGCACCCTCCGGCCTGACATGACCATGCGAAACCATCCCCTCTACACCTTCGGCTATGAAGGCCTCACGATCGAGGCCTTCGTGCAGCGCCTTCACGTGGCGAAGGTGGATTTGATCGTCGACGTGCGAGAACTCCCCCTGTCGCGAAAGAAGGGCTTCTCGAAGAATGCTTTCCGGGAGCATCTGGCTGCGTCGGGCATCGCGTACGAGCATCGGCCGGCGCTCGGCTGCCCGAAGCCGATCCGCGACCGGTACCGTGCCGATGCCGACTGGGCTGCCTACACGCAGGGATTCCTGGCCTACCTGGGTCGCCAGCATGACGAGGTTCGTGCGCTCGCCGACCTGGCGAGCGTGACCCGCGCCTGCCTGGTTTGCTACGAAGCCGACCCCGCGATGTGCCACCGCACCTATGTCGCCCGGGCCGCGCACGCGGCGGGCGGGCCGGTGGTCCAGCACCTCACCGCTAGAACAGCGTTTGCTGACGCTGCGACGCTTCGGGCGGCTTAGGCAGGTACAGCCCGCTGACGATCAACCACTGCCCCGGAAAGCGGTGGATGGTGCCCATCAGGAACAGCAGGTCGCGCTGGCTGAAATCGTCGACGAACTTCTGTCGGAAGGCGGCTTGCCAGTCAGGCCTCCGGCAGATGTTCCAGTAGAGCGCGCCGGCTTCCCAGTCCACCAGCTTGTGTCGGTAGGCGCGCGTGCCGTCGGGTGAATCGCATTCGTAGCGGTAGTGGAAGTCGAATGGCAGCTTCCTCAGCGTCTTGAGCGTCCGCTGGTCCTCGAGGGCATCGAACAGGTTGCCCTGCTGCTGCTCCCTCAGGAGCTTGGCCTTCTCGTCGTCGGTCCAGTCCGGGTTGCTGACCGGCGAGATGTCCATGCCCAGCAGCCTGCCCGGACGAACCAGCCCCAGCGTGATCCCCTGCCGAACCCGCGCCGACTCCAGGTCGTCGTGGGATGCAAATACTGGAACATCCTGGATCGCCGCCCGGCGCTCGGCCCATTGATCCCGGGTGGGCAGCGGGTCACCGAGGATTTCAATCGTGTCGACCGACAAGCGGTGACTTTCCGGCCTGGCATCGTCCTGGGCGCGCCGAACGCGTGCGCTGATCCATTGCCACTTCTTGAACTGCTGCGTGTCCTCGACCAGCCGGAAAGGCACCGGGAACAGGCGAATCAACCGCCCCTGTTCGTCCATGCCTGCGACACAGGAGGTCTCGACGTACCGCGCGCTGGGCGAGGGGTAGGTCTTGCACAGGATGAGGATGCGTTGGCGGTCTGTTGCCACGTCGGTTCTCCCTTCCGCCGCCACCGGTGTCTGCGTGGATGCGCCCCCGCACAGGCAGCGTCGGCTGGACGCAGACCGGCCATGGGGCGTGCTGGATGGAAATGATCAGTGGAGCCCTTCAGTGGATCGCGCTTGCGAGTCTCCGCGCTGTTCGCTGCAGAGAAAACAAGAGTCTTGTTAAATATATGATTTATAACAATTTTTAATCGACTTCGCCATTGTTATCTTCCAGGGGAGATAACAACGAGACGGGCTGGTCGGCAGCGCTGGGCTTGGTGTAAGCCATGTTGCGCTTGGCCCGCCCTGGCAGCGCCACCAGCAGGCCCTGTTCGCGCCAACCGATCAGCATCTTCGACGCCTTGAGCGTGTCCACCCCGGCGATGCGGACGACGTCGGCATTGGCGATCGAGCCCTCGCGGTCGATCCAGTTACTCACCTCGTCCCAGGCGCTGGGGCGCTTCAGGTTGAACAGCGTGACGGTCACGCTCTCAACGGCAGCGTGCGTATTCTGCCGGTACTGCGGTGGGTAGAGGTCGGCCTGTGCCATCTCGGCAAACATCATCGGCACGCCCTCTCCGGCGTCGATGTTGGGTGGGTCGGGAAACTCGCGCAGGTTCACGGCGACCAGTGGGTTGCGCGCCTTCGAACCAGCGCGGGCAATGGTGGCCGGTGTGATGGTGCCGGGCAGCAGGCCCGGGCTCTCTACCTCGACGCGGTCGTCGAAGATGCGAACGAAGATGTCGCGGTTCAGCCGGTAGTCGCGGTGGATCACGGCATTGACGATGGCTTCCTTGACCACGCGCGCCGGGTAG
The DNA here is from genome assembly GCA_001464895.1 of Betaproteobacteria bacterium Ga0077532. Lineage (GTDB taxonomy): Bacteria > Pseudomonadota > Gammaproteobacteria > Burkholderiales. The sequence continues at coordinate 37,781 of LNEE01000057.1, read as the reverse complement.
GCGTGCAGGGTGCGGAAGCCGCTGCTGCTGAGCGTGAGGCCCTGCGCCAGCTCGTCCAGCACCAGGCGCACCGCCGCGTCGATCTGGTCGACCAGCGGCCCGCGCACCGTCTTGGCCGGCTTGCGCAGGTTGGGCGTGGCGCCGGCCACTACATGCTTGCCGTCGTAGACCATCACGCGAATGTCGGCACGACTCTCGAAGGCCGCCAGCAGGCTGCCTGGCTCGTCGGCAAACAGCAGCACGGCGGCACGGCGCGGCAGCACCGCGCCACCCACCTCGTCGGCCAGGCCGATGCGCAAGAGCTGGTCGGCAAAGGTGCCGGTTAAAGGGCCCCGCTGAGCTGCAAAGCGCTGCCAGGCGCCGGTCTGCAAACGAGGCAGCGGCACCGCCACGGTTTCGCTGCTGGCGCTGCGCTCACCCCGCTGGTACGACAACGCCGTGACCTCGCCAGCGCTCAGCATGCGGTTGCCCTTGTCCAGCCGCGTGTAGGTGCCGCCATTGAGGATGGAGTGCACGCGCGGGCTGCGCGGCACCTTCAGCAGCAGCACGCTGCCCGCCTGACCCTTGGCCGGGCCGTTGTGCAAAGGGCTGGCGATGCGCTGCAGGCGCAGGCCGTCGATGGCGGGTTGGAACTCGGTCAGCAGCTTGCGCCGCAGCTCGTCCACGGCCTCGGGGTTCTCTTCCACGCCGAAGAGGCGCGCCGGCCCCTGGAAATCCTTCAGGTCGGCCATACCCAGCACCAGTGTGCCGCCCTGCGTGTTGGCGAAGGCGCAGACGGTCTCCAACGCCTTGCCCACCATCTTGCCGCTGACGCGCTTGAACTCCAGCTGGCGGGTTTCGACGCGCGGCACGAGCTGCTGCAACAGCGTGTCGGCAAGGGGCGGGGGCAGGTCGGTGACGTTCATCGCTGCGGGCTTGCCCATGCCACCTCGGCGACGAGGGCTTCGGCCAGATGGGACTGGGTAGTCTGGCTGGCGGTGAGACGCTGGCGAAGATCGGCGCAGAGGCGGCGGAGTTCGGTGACGCGAAGAACGATTGAATCCTGCAGGTCAAGCGGGGGCAGTGTGAACGAGAGGCGTGCGATCTCCGTGCTGTTGATGTTCTTCACGCCCGATGTGGTCCGAATGGGTGCTTCTATCTGACGCCGAATCTCAGGTGTCTTCAGGACTAACGACATGAAGCGCGGTACGACTCTTGTCTTGTCGACACGCGCACGCACCAAGTAGCCGGCGAACGCGAATCCCCTCAACTCAGCCGAGACGAGCGCAGCCGTGCCGACTAGATTGGCGCTGCCATTCGACCTAATGATCAATAGGTCACCCTCTTCAAGCCGTAGGCCCTCCGCTTCCCTCGCATCAAGTTCGCCGTACTTCAGGTCGGTGACATCTATGCCGCCGTCGCGCAGGTTTGGAATTCGAAGTACTGGCGTACCTACTCCGCTGTAGGAACACTTGGCCGAGGTGCCGTAGCGAAGATCCTCCAAGAGATCTCCGAGCCGAACTGTGGGCCATGAGAACGGTTCTGAGTGACTCGAATCCCCCTGCTTCTGAATGGCTGGAGGGTCCCCCAAATCTCGGACCGACATCAGGGCTCCACGGAGTCCCAATTGAAGGAGGGTCTCCTCCAGCGCATCCACCGCCTCCGGCCGATCGAGCAGCAGATCGAAGTGCTCGGCCACGCGTTGCCAGTTGGCTGCCAGTTCCTCGGGCGTGGTGCTGTCGGTCAGCGTGCCGAGCAGGGTGCTGAGCAGCCGGGCATGCTGCTCCGCTTCGAGCCGGCCCTTGGCTTCGAGGGCATCGCATAGGCGCATCAGTTCATCGACGCGGGCGACGATGCGCGCCTGCTCGGCTGCGGGCGGTAAGGGAATGACGGCTTCAGCGATCTGCTTGCCGGACAGGTGATCAACTGTGGTGTAGGCCTTCGTGCCTTGAAGTGAGGTGAGCTCTCGCTGGAGTGCGATGGCAACGAAGTCTGCATGTACCTCTACCGACGCGAATACCAGGCGTGTCACCCGTTGATTCAGCAGGGCGGTCGTTGAATGCCATCGCCGAACCCGAAACTCACCGTCCATGCTGACCAGCCACTCGCCATTCTCAACGAGGAACTCTTCACGATATTCGCCGGAGAAGAACGTACTCGGCGCAAGCTCCGATCCGACATCTCGAATCCTGACAAGAGGCAAGCCTTGCCCCACTTCGTTGAAGCCCGTCGACTTAAATGCGAACCCCGCTTGCGGCCAAGCAAGATCGCATAGACGGCACCAAACCCAACTCGTCGGCAGAGGGTACCGGGCTACATCGTCGCTTATCGGCTCCGCAGCTATGGTCCTGCTGATTCGGCCTGACGAAAAGAGTTCGCGGTGCGCGGCGAGAGCGCGCGCGAGCAATTGGTCTGCCGGCTCGTCGCTGTGAACCTGCTGCACCAGCTTGCCCTGCACCGCCAGCGTGAGGATTAACTCCCGCAGTCGCGTCACGCCATCCGGCGCAGTCGCCAGCAAGTCAAACTGCCGCACTAACGCGGGCGGCTCCGTCGCGAGATACTGCGGGCTCGGCTCGCGCACCTCCGGCACCGCAATCACTCTCGCGCACCCAGGGATTCGGCCAAGATGGCCTTCATCTGATCTCGCAGATCCCGCGCCGCCGTCTGAAACCGCGCATAGTCCCGCAGCAGCTCATCGGGGTCATGACTCACCACCTCCGCCGCATGCGGATTCTTCTGATCCAGGTTGAACCCCGCCGCCTGGATCGCCTCGATCCCCACCCGCCAAGCCCGCTCGTTCTCGACCCGCGCCGCAAACCCATCCACCTCGGCGCCCCACCACGCCTTCTCTGCCTCGAATTCTTCGATCCGGATCGGCTTGGTCTTGTTGTAGCTCTTCACCCCCGACGGGTAGGGGTGCTCGTAGTACCAGATGGCCTCGGTCGGCTGGCCCTTGGTGAAGAACAGCAGGTTGGTCTTGATGCCGGTGTACGGCGCGAACACGCCGTTGGGCAGCCGCACAATCGTGTGCAGGTTGCACTCGGCCAGCAGTTGCTCCTTGATGCGCGATTTCACGCCTTCGCCGAACAGCGTGCCGTCGGGGAGCACCAACGCGGCACGGCCTCCGGGTTTGAGGATGTGCTTGATCAGCACGAGGAAGAGGTCGGCCGTCTCCTTGGTGCGCACGTCCGCCGGGAAGCCCTGCTCGATGCCAGGCTCCTCGATGCCGCCGAAGGGTGGGTTGGTCATCACTACATCCACCCGCTCGCCGGGCGTGTAGTCGCGCAGCGGCCGGCGCAGCGTGTTGTCGTGCACGACAAGGCTGGGCACCTCCACGCCGTGCAGCATCAGGTTCGTCACGCACAGCATGTGCGGCAGCTGCTTCTTCTCCACGCCGCCGATGCTCTGCTGCAGCAGAGCCTCCTGCTCGGTGTTCTGCACCTGTTTGCGCAGATGCTCGATGGCGCACACCAGGAAGCCACCGGTGCCGGTGGCGGGGTCGAATACTCTCTCGCCCAGGCGCGGGTTCACCATGTCGACCATGAACTGCGTGACGGCCCGTGGCGTGTAGAACTCGCCCGCGTTGCCGGCACTCTGCAGGTCGCGCAGGATCTTCTCGTACAGGTCGTTGAACTGGTGGCGCTCGGCCTGGCGGTTGAAGTCGATGGCGCCCAGCTTGTTGATCACCTGCCGCAGCAGCTGGCCGCTCTTCATGAAGTTGTTGGCGTCCTCGAACACGCCGCGCACCACCCATCCGCGTGGATTGCGCACCGGGTCGGCAGCGAGGTTCTTCAGCCTCGGGAAGAGCTGGTTGTTCACGAAGTCCAGCAGCGCATCGCCGGTGATGCCCTCGGGGTCCGTTGCCCAGTTCCGCCAGCGGAGGTCCTCGGGGATGGGGCTCCTGTAGTCGTCGCGTGTCAGTTCCAGCTCTTCTTCCTGGGCGTCGAACACCTTCAAGAACAGCAGCCAGACCATCTGCTCGATGCGCTGCGCGTCGCCGTTGATACCGGCGTCCTGGCGCATGACGTCCTGCAGGGACTTGATGATGGGGGTGAGGTTGGACATGCGGTCTTCTTCGGGGACTCAGTGGCGGGCGGGGGCATAGATCTCCCGCTCCAGATGGCGGAGGGCCTGCAGGTACTGCGTGCGGCCGCCGAAGGCCCGAATCAGTTCCGCGGGCAGACCCAGCTCCGGGAAGGGCTGGACCCGCAGCACGGCGTCGCTCTCGATGGTGGCGATGCCTTCGTCGGCGTACTTGTCTAGCAGGGCTTCGAGCACCTTGCGGGCAACGGGGCCGTACTGGCTGAAGACGTCGCGCTTGCGCACCTGCCGCGCCCGCTCGCGCCGCGTGAGTACGGGCTGGTCGTAGGCCACGTGCAGCAGGAGGTCGAACGGGTCGAGGTCCTTGCCGACTTCGTCGGCCAGCGCGTCGAGTAGGACGCCCCGCCGCTCCAACTCCTCGATCAGTGCCGCCTTGCGCTCCGCCCCGTTCCACGCCTGCAGGAACTGGTCGAGCGATGTGTACGCCTTGCCGAGGTGGATGCGGGTGTAGTCGCGCAGGCTTTCGGTGACGAGCTTGCCTTCGGCGTTGAGGTACTGGACGCGCTCACGTGCCACCACGACGCTGACCGTGCCGCCCACGACGTAGCGCACGGGACCCGCACCGTCCGCTTCGGCTCCAACGCCGGGCACGTCGGGCCCCGCGATGCCAGCCAAGTCCGGTTCGTCGATCGGCTCGGGCGGTGCGATGGGGGCGTCGCCCCTCGGCTCGTAGATCTGCCCGGGATCACCGTCGAAGGCCGGATCCGCGAAGAGTTCGGTGGCGCGCTTGAAGTCGAGGATGGTGAACCAGCTCTTGCCGAGGTCCTCCCGCAGACGGGTGCCGCGCCCGATGATCTGCTTGAACAGCGTCATCGACCGGATGTGCTGGTCCAGCACGATGAGCTTGCAGGTCTGGGCGTCCACGCCGGTGCTCATCAGCCGGGACGTCGTCGCGATCACGGGGTAGGTCTTCTCGGGGTCGATGAAGTTGTCGAGTTCGCGCTTGCCTTCGACGTTGTCGCCTGTGATCTGCACGACGTAGTTTGGGTGCGACCGGCAGATGTCCGCATTCGCGTTGGACAGCGCCTGGCGCATGCGGGCCGCGTGATCGATGTCCTCGCAGAAGACGATCGTCTTGTCGTAGCGGTCGGTGGCCTTCAGGTACTCGGTGATGCGCGCTGCCACGACCTCGTCGCGCTTCTCGAGCACGAGCGACCGATTCATGTCGACGCCGGTGTAGATGCGGTCCTCGATCACCTGGCCCAGCTTGTCGGTCATGCCGTCAGTGGGCCGCCAGCCGAAGGTGTCCTTGTCGAGGTCGACGCGGATCACCTTGTACGGTGCCAGGTAGCCGTCCTCGATGCCCTGGCGCAGCGTGTAGGTGTAGACGGGCTCGCCGAAGTAGTCGGTGTTGGAGACGTCGGCCGTCTCCTTGGGCGTGGCGGTCAGGCCGATATGCGTGGCACGCCCGAAGTACGTGAGGATGGCGCGCCAGGCCGAGTCGTCCGCCGCACTGCCGCGATGGCATTCGTCCACGATTACGAGATCGAAGAAGTCCGGCGAGAACTGGCGGTAGATGTCGTCGCCTTCGTCAGTGCCGGTCACGGCCTGATACAGCGACAGGTAGATCTCGTAGCTCTTGTTGACCTGCTTCGTGGTCTTGTGGATGGCCAGATCGATCGCTTCGATGGTGGTGCCGCCCTGCGCGTCCACCACTTCGATGCCCTTGGCGTGGGGACTCAGCTTGGCCATCGCACCCTTGAACGGCCGGAAGTCGTTGACCATGGTCTGGTCGATCAGGATGTTGCGGTCGGCCAGATAGAGGATCCGCTTCCGCGCACCGCTCTTCCAGAGACGCCAGATGATCTGGAACGCGGTGTACGTCTTGCCCGTGCCGGTGGCCATGACCAGCAGCACGCGGTCCTGACCGCGGGCGATCGCCTCCACCGTGCGATTGATGGCGTTGATCTGGTAGTAGCGCGGTGTCTTGCTGGGCGCGTAGTCGGCCTCGGCGACCCGCTGGACTTCGGGTGTCCACCCTTTCCACATGCACAGGCGGTTCCACAGTTCAGCTGGCGACGGAAACTCGTCCAGTGACAGGGTGCGTTCGAGCACGCCGTCGGCGAGGGTCGCGTCTCGGAAGACGAAGCCATCGCCGTTGCTGGAGAAACAGAATGGCACGTCCAGCAGGTTGGCGTACTGGATCGCCTGGCCCATGCCGGCACCCACGGCGTGCCTGTTGTCCTTGGCCTCGATGATCGCCAGCGGGATGTTCGCCTTGTGGAAGAGCGCGTAGTCGGCGCGCAGCACAGTCGAGGCATCCCGGCGGGCCTTCCGCCCACGCACGACGACACGGCCCGCCCGCAACGGGTACTCCCGATAGATCTGCAACATGCCATCCCATCCGGCCGCCTCCATGGCAGGTCGGATGAACTTGTCGCAGATGTCGCTCTCGGAGAGGCTCTTCTTGTTCACGTTTCGTTGGTGACGGGCACCTTGCCGGACACTCGTAGGCCGGCTGATCCGTCACGGTAAAGGGTCCGACGGGCAGAGGCCCGATGTTACGACGCGTCGGGCGGGTGGCGGCCAGCAAGCTCATGCTGGCTGCTTGGTCGGACAGCGATCGGCCGGCATCGGGCATGGGCGAGAACATTCCGGGCGGCCTGGCCCACAGCGGGCCATTTCCAGTTGCAGGACTGTGCTAGAACACGCCAATCCTGAAGCAGGAGTCGACCATGACCCGCCACGAATCGAAGACGATGTTGCCCGTCGTCACCCCCACCCTCCGATCTCGCATCACGCGTCACGCTCAGCTGCTGATCGCGACACTCTTCGTCGCCATATCGCCCCTCGCCCACGCCAACGACCTCGTCGTCACCCACACGGCCCTCCTCGCCGTCCTCAAGGACCAGGCGTTCCGCACGGGGCGCCTGGATCTCGTGCCGCCGACGCCCTGCGCGTTCGCATATCTGGAGTCGCCCCTCATCGTCATCGCGAAAGGGCGCGTGGCGCTGGCGGCGCGTTTGACCGGAAGGGCGGGCGTGCCCGCTGGCAACCAGTGCGTCGGTGGCCTCGGGGACTCCATCGACATCGTTGCGTCGGGCCGGGCGTTCTATCGCGACGGCCGCATCGGGCTGGACGATCTGCGCATCGATCAGCTTTCGAACGAGTTCTACCGGGCGCTGCTCGCCCCGATGCTCCAGGTGGTCGTGGGTCGGGTGGTGGACATCGATCTTCGCAAGGCCGTGCGCGACATGCTCGTGGCCGGCAAGGTGCCGCTCACCGTGGACGTCGAAGAGCTCGATGTGTCGCGGTTGGTCGCAGAGGACAATCGGATCGAGGCCACTTTCCGGTTTCGGGCGGTCGCGCGGTGATGCTGCCCTATGGTCGTTGTCGCCGTCGCCGCGTCGGGCTGCAGCCCGACCCACGCAACCCCATGCCGTGACCGCCCGGACCGATCCGTTCCACAATCCGTGGGCCATGCCGCAGCCGGACGCAGCGCTTCGAAGTCCCGATCACGCCAAGCCAATCGGCAACACCACCCAACAGGAACTCCCCAATGAAAGCAGCCCAGCTCAGTGCCATCGGCCCCGCCGAGCAGACCGTCCAGTGTGTCGAGGTTCCTGATCCCGGTGCACCGGGGCCCGGCGAAGTGCTGGTCGATGTCGTCGCATGCTCCATCAATCCGGCGGACATCCTGTCCATCGAAGGGCAGTACGCCACTAAGCCGACGCCGCCGTGTCCGCTGGGGATCGAGGGCGCCGGAACGGTCGCGGCGGTGGGGGAGGGTGTGACGCACCTGAAGGTCGGCGACAAGGTGATGAGCCTGGTGCGCACCAACTGGGTCCAGCGCATCCGCGACAAGGCGCAGGCGTTCGTGCGGCTCCCGGCGGAGGTGGATCTCGCGCAGGCCGCGATGCTGAAGGTGAACGTCGCCACGGCGCACCTGATGCTGACACGCTATGTGGACCTGAAGCGCGGCGACTGGGTGATCCAGAACGCGGCGAACTCCGGCGTCGGAGTCGATCTGATCCGCCTCGCGCGAGCGAGCGGAGTCCGCACCGTGAACGTCGTGCGCAGAGCCGCGCTCATCGACGAGTTGAAGCAGATCGGCGCCGATGTCGTGGTCGTCGACGGTCCCGATCTCGCGCAGCGCGTCGCCGAGGCCACCGGCAGTGCGACCATCGGGCTCGGCATCGACGCCGTGGCGGGTGCTGCGGTGGGCCGCCTCGCGCAGTGCGTGTCCGAGGGCGGCACGGTCATCAACTACGGTCTGATGTCCGGCGAGCCCATCCAGATCGATGCGTTCCACTTCGTGTTCCGCGACATCCGTCTGGTCGGCTTCTGGCTGGCCAAGCTGATGCGGACCATGACATTCGATGAGATCCAGTCCATGTACGGCGCGCTCGCGGAGCGACTCGTCGACGGCACCATTCATGTGGCCATCGAAGCCAGCTATCCGCTCGAGAAGGTGGGCGAGGCCATGGCCCATGCGAAGCGCGAATCGCGCGGCGGCAAGGTGCAGCTGCGGCCGAACAGCTGAGGCCGGTTGCAGCGCGACGCGTGTGTTTCCGGCTTCGTCGCTGCGCCCAAGCGGTCGCCGCGTCGAGCGATTGCTCGACCCACGAAACCCGTCGCGACTGGATTCCCCAGCGCTGAGAACAATCCCCGTGGGTCGGGCTCCAGCCCGGCGCTTCCCTTGGCGTGACCACCTCGGTGGCCTGGTCCATCGCGGCGTCGGACTGAAGTCCGACCCACGGAAACCTATCGCTGGTGGCCACGCGCGCAGACGATAGCCAATCCCCGATGCGCTACGCTTGCGGCCCTCCGGCGCAAGCCCGTTCGTTCATCTCACCGAGACCCCCGATGCCCGCCACGAACCTCTTCACGCCGCTCACCCTCGGCCGCCTCTCGCTGTCCCACCGTGTCGTGATGCCGCCGCTCACCCGCATGCGTGCCGAGCATGGCAACGCGGCCAACGAGATGATGGCCCGGTACTACGCGCAGCGCGCCACGCCGGGCGGCTTCCTCATCGGGGAGGCGTCGCAGATCTCGCCGGACGGCCGCGGGCTGCCTTGCACGCCGGGCATCCACACGCCGGAGCAGATCGCCGGTTGGAAGCTCGTTGTCGATGCCGTGCACGCCAAGGGCGGGAAGATGTTCCTGCAGCTCTGGCACATGGGTCGTCTGTCGCATCCGTCGCACCTGGACGGTTCGCAGCCCGTGGCACCCTCGGCGATCCCCGCGCAGGGCGAGGCGCTCACGGCCGACTACAAGCGCGAGCCGTTCCCCATGCCGCGCGCACTCGACACCGCGGAGATTCCCGGTTTGATCGAGCGCTACGCCCAGGCTGCGCGCAACGCGATGGCGGCGGGCTTCGACGGCGTGGAGATCCACGCGGCGAACGGCTACCTGCTCGAACAGTTCCTGCTGTCGCGGACCAATCAGCGCACCGATGCCTACGGCGGCTCGATCGAGAATCGCAGCCGGCTCGTACTGGAGGTGGCGGCCGCCGTCGCCGAGGTCTGGGGTGCGGATCGTGTCGGCATCCGGCTCACGCCCTACGGCATCGCCAACGACACCGGCGAGGCTGATCCGATGCCGCTCTACACGTACCTGATCGGCGAACTCGACAAGATGGGTCTCGCGTACCTGCACCTCATCGAACCGCGCGCGAGCGGCGCGGGCCAGCGGGAGGTCGACCACCAGAACGTGCCGTCCGCCGCGAAGCTGTTCCGCCCGATGTGGCACAGCGCACTGATCGCGGCGGGCAATTTCCGCGGTGACTCCGCGAACGAGATGCTCGCCGAGGTGCACGCGGATGCGATCGCCTTCGGTCGCCTGTTCATCGCCAACCCGGATCTCCCGGAGCGCCTGCGCACCGGTACGCCGCTGACGTTGTACAACCGGGCGACGTTCTACACGAAGGGGCCCGAGGGCTACATCGATTATCCGAAGATGGATGGATCGCCGGCGTGACCCGGTGAAGGTTCGTGCGCGCGCTGACTGTTGACGTTGCAGGGCCGGCCCAAGGCCGCGAAAGCGATGGTTCTGGTTGAGGCGTGTCCGTGCGCTCACCGCTTTCGGGGCCATGGGCCCCTCCTACAAGGGTGGTGGATGCGCCACCCGCTGTTGGCACGGGCCACGCTCTTGTAGGAGCGGGCCATGCCCGCGAAAGCGCTTGTTCCGGTTGAGGCGTGTCCGTGCGCTCACCGCTTTCGGGGCCATGGGCCCCTCCTACAGGGGCGGTGGATGCGCCATCCGCGTTGGGAATGGGCCAGGCTCTTGTAGGAGCGGGCCATGCCCGCGAAAGCGATGGTTCCGGGTGAAGCGCTTCTGCCGCATCGACCGCTTTCGGGGCCATGGGCCCCTCCTACAGGGGCGGTGGATGCGCCACCCGCGGTGGGAAAGGGTCCCGCTCTTGTTGGAGCGGGCCATGCCCGCGAAAGCGCTTGTTCCGGTCGAAGCGCTTGCCGGGAGATCCCTCATGTCGGTATTCCCGGCGCGCATCGCGAAGTGGCGCGGTACCTCCGAGTCAGCCTCGTCGACTCCCGAGTTCAGAACCGGTAGTCCACGCCCACGCCGAAGAAGTGTGGCTTGTAGTTGAGGCCTTCGCGGCTGTCCTGGTAGTCGACGTACAGCCAGTCCAGGCGCGCGCCCCAGTGGTCCGTCACGGCATAGCGGGCGCCCAGGCCGACCATCCACGAGGTTCGCGTGCATGGGTAGGCGCGGGTGGTGTAGCCGGCGCCGGTACGGCTGGTGCCGTAGCAGGTCTCGCCGGTGCGGTAGCCCGCATTCAGCGCGAGACCCAGCCGGCCGGACACTTCCCAGCGCGACCCCAGCGGCATGAAGCCCACCACGTTGAAGCTCGCGAAATCGAGGCTGCGCACGCCGTTCAACGGGCCGCCCGTGCCCGTCGCATCGACGCCGATGCTGCCGAGGTTCAGATAGGCGATTTCGACACCCGCGTACTTTCCAAGCTTCAGGCCGGCGAAGAGGCTGCCTCCGGTGGCGCTCGTCGACTCGCGGGTCACGGTGGCGCCAGGCGGCAGCGGGTAGTCGGAGCCGGAGGTGATGCGCCCCAGCGAGCCACCCGCATAGGGCGTCGTACCCCATGGTGAGGATGACGGATCCTCCGCCAGCGCTCCGAGGGGAAGGCACAGCGCGAGCGTCAACGGGGTGACGAGGCGGGCAGGACGGAGAGCGGTCATGGTGTTCTCGGAGCAGAGGGGGCGCGAAAGCGCCCTGCAATCTTGATCGATACCCTCATCGGTTTCCATCGGGCATCCGGTGAGTTCATCCGGTTCATCGGGCTGTCGATTCGCGTCGCAGGCGTGCCGATGTCGTGGTGTGACCGCACGGGTGGTCGATGCCCTCGCCGCGTCGAGCAATTGCTCGACCGACGAGCAACTTCGCGAAGGGATGCCTCGACGCTCGTAACAACCCCCGCGGGTCGGGCTGCAGCCCGACACCCGCGGTTGGCTGACCGTCGCGCGCGCAGCGCTCCTATACTCGGCCCATCCCTCAGGAGACCACCATGCCCGAAGCCGCCGTCCCGACACAGCAGATCGACAACGAGCGCGTGCGCGTGACCGAATGGCGCTTCGCACCCGGCGCCGCGACCGGTCGGCATCGTCACGAGATGGACTATGTGGTGGTCCCCATGATGGACGGCAAGCTGCGGCTGGTGGAGCCCACCGGGACGCGCGAGGTGCAGCTGAAGGCCGGCGTCTCGTACACGCGGAAGGCTGGCGTCGATCATGACGTGATCAACGCCAACGATTTCGAGTACGTGTTCGTCGAGATCGAACTGAAGCCCTGACGCAGGGCACGCCCCGCCGCGTCGCCGTCCAGCCATGGCCGGTGGGCGCAGGGGTGAAACTTCCCGCAAACCGGTCCGGACTGCGCCGTTCTGGCGCGACAGGCTGCTCGCTTGAATGTACACTCCATGTACATATCAAAACGAGTCCACGCCATGTCACAAGATGCTTTCCCCCCGCCTCAACCGGGGTTTCCCATCGGGGTCGTCTGCCGGATGACCGGCATCGCACCCGAGACCCTTCGGGCCTGGGAACGTCGTTACGCCTTGGTGAAACCGGCCCGTGCCGGTGGCCGAAACCGGCTCTATTCACCCGATGACATCAAGCGCATCACACTCGTGAAGGCCTTGGTCGACGCCGGTCACCCCGTCGGTTCGGTTGCCTCTCTGGGTGATGCCCAGCTCGAGGCGCTGCGTAAGGCGAGTCACGTCGCGCCCCGTGAAACCGCGCCCCCGGTGGCGCGGCGCGCAAGCCGCATCGGTCTGGTGGGGCGAGGTCTTGCCAGTCGTCTGTTCGAGAGCGGTGCATGGACCTCCGCTCTGGAGAGTGCCTTCGTGGTCGGCGCAGTGGCGGATATCGACGCCAAGGAAAACACGGCCGACGTGCTGGTGATCGATCTGCCCACGGTGCATGAAGACACGGTGGATCTCGTGGCGGACGCGCTGTCGCGCGCTTCGGCGCGGGCGGCAGTGGTGGTGTACGAGTTCGGGGCCCGAGGCGCCATCAGTTCACTGGAGGCGTCGGGAGCGCTCTGCCTGAAGGGCCCCGTGAGTGCGGTGGACGTGGATCGTGCCTGCGCGGATGCCCTGGCCACCGCCGCGACGCGCCCCGGAGCCGGGCGCCCGTCGCTGGCGCCGCCGAGGCGGTTCGATGCGGAGCAGCTCGCCCGGGTCGTCGCGCGCGCCCCGGTCATCGCGTGCGAGTGTCCGCGCCATCTGGCAGATCTCATCGGGAGCCTCGCCGCCTTCGAGCGGTACAGCGGCGAGTGCGAAAGTCGCAGCCCCGCCGATGCCCATATTCACCGCGACCTTCAGCAGACGGCCGGCGTGGCCCGCTCGATGATCGAGGACAGCCTTGCGCGCCTGCTGGCGTTCGAGGGAATTGATCTGGACGAGGCCTCAAAAATATAAACACAGTGTGTGCATTACGGAAAATAATTGAGCGGCTTTGTTGACACAGTGTTTAGATATGGATACATTTCGTCCATACCAAGTCGCTGTGCGTCGCCAAACATTTCACCGTTTCCAACTTTCCGGAGTCTTCCATGCACAAGTTCGCCGCCCTTGCCCTCGCCTTCCTGTCCACGACCGCAGTTGCCGGCAGCGACTGGGTTCAGATCCCCAGCGCAGGTGACGGTCGGGCCTTTCTCGACCGCGCCTCCTTCGTGGACGTGATGGGCACGACCGAAGTCACCGTCCTGCGCAGCTACGACGAGATCGTCACCCTCGGCGACGATGCCCAGACGGGAGGCAGTCTCTATCCTCACCGCTCTGCCAAGGTCCGCTACGCAGTGGACTGCGCGGCTCGCAAGGTGGGGATGGATGGTTGGGAGCTCTACAGCGGCAACCTCGGCGACGGCAAGATCGTCTGGGCCGATCGCAACAGCGGTGCCGCCATGCTCGCTTCACCCAAGTCCACGGAAGAGCACCTCGCGCTGGCCTCGGTGTGTTCGCAGGATGCCGCCACACGGAAGCTTGTCCGGCGCTACGCGCAGGCTGGCCTCTGATACTCCGCTCCGCCTTCGGGCGGACCGGTTTCGAAAGCCGACCTCAGTCAGGGTCGGCTTTTTTCATTTCAGGCGTACCCAATTTCAGTGGCGAGCGTCGGCCTTGCCGGCCTTTCTACGCGTGCCTCTTCGCCACCAGCGGAAGCGCCAGACACAGGCGGGTTCCCCCGCGCGGCGCGGGCAACGTCCGCAGGCTGCCACCGTGCAACCAGGCGATGCGCTGTGCAATCGCGAGACCCAGGCCACCGAATCCGCCGCCAGGCCTTTCGGGCGGAGGCTCTCGCACCGGCTGCCCGATGTCGAGCCGCCGGACCAGTTCGACAGGCAGGCCGGGACCGGAATCCTCCACGAGCACCGTCGCCCCGCGGCCGCGACAGAGCAAGCTCACGCGGACGGCTCGCGCACCGGGACCGTGACGCACGGCGTTGTCGATGAGGTTGGTGAGGGCGCGGTCGATCAGCTGCAGATCACCCTCCATCTCGACCGGGCCCGGCGGCGGTCCGGCCAGCGCGACGGGGGCTGGGTGTGCGGAAAGCTCGAACTTCTGAACCGTGTCGTGTACGAGTTCGTCGAGGCGGAAGCGGTCGCGTTGCAACACCTCGCTGGTGGATTGCAGGCGCGCCAATTCGAACAGTTGCTGCGTGAGGCGACGCACCTTGTTGCTCTGTGCGAGCGCGGCGCCGAAGTAGCGATGCCGTTCACCGGACGGCAGGGCGAGGTCGTCGCGACTCAGCGTCTCGAGATAGCCGTGCAGGGCGGTGAGCGGCGTGCGCAGATCGTGGGCGACGTTGGCGATGACCTCGCGGTGTGCTCCCTGCTGCTCTGCCTGGGCCTGGGCCTGCGCGCTGATGCGCGCCGCCATGGCCTCGAACGACTCCTCGATGGCCCGGACCTCGTCGCGTGAGGCGTCGCTGACCGGCGTCGGCGCGGCCGCACCGGTGTCGTCCAGGCTGAACGTGTGCATGCGTTCGGCCACGCGGCGCAGCGGACGCGTCAGGGTGTGGAACGTCATCAGGCCGATGCTCAGCGTGACCAGCAGTCCGGCGATGCCGATCAGGAGGGTGGTCTGCCAGACGCGATTCGTGCCGATGCCCGCGGCAATGCGCGTCCGGGCCTCACCATTCAGAACCACGTAGAGATAGCCGGGCGTGCTGCCGTCCGCCTTTCGCGGAAACGGGGCTGCGCTGAAGATCTTCGGCACCCCCGGCGCCTTCGGGTCCGAGCCGAGCAAGGGCAGCGGCGCACCGGAAAGAAACGCATTCATGGCCACCATGTCGACGCGGGGCTCGCGCACGGCGCCGGGATCCCCGAGGTAGTTGCGTACGGTCGCCTCGGCGTCGAGCACGTAGAGATCGATCGCCGGATTCACCACCATCAGCATGTGAAGCACGTCGTCGAGGGACGCACGATCGATGGCGCCGTCAGCTGGCTCCGCCACCTGGGGCCAGTGGTCGACGATGTGACGTGCGAGTCCGTGCGACAGCCTCTGCAGCGTCTCCTGCTCGTGCTGGATGGTGACGCGATGCCCGAGGAAGGCCACCAGCAGCCCGAACGCGAGGAGCAGCGAGGCGAATGCGAGCACGATGCGCCGCGAGAACGAGCCGGTCATTGCCTGGCGGGCTGCGCATCGAAGCGGTAGCCCACGCCCCAAACGGTCTCGATGAGGCGAGGCGTCTGCGGGTCGGCCTCGATCTTCGTGCGGAGGCGATTGATGTGCGAGTTGACCGTATGTTCGTAGCCCTCGAAGCCCGCGCCCCAGACGCGATCGAGCAGCGCACCGCGGCTGAACACCTCACCGGGATGTCGCGCGAGGAAGTGGAGCAGGTCGAACTCGCGCAACGTCAGCGGGATGGTCTCGCCAGCCCGGCGCAGTTCGCGCCGCACGGGGTCGAGATCGTACGGACCGAATCGCAGCGCGGGGGCAGGGCCCGTCGTGGCGCGCTGCTTCTCCGCACGCCGCAGCAGTGCGCGCACTCTCGCCACCAGTTCGAGCATCGAGAAAGGCTTGGGGAGGTAGTCGTCGGCACCCAGTTCCAGTCCCAGCACGCGGTGGGTCTCGGTGGCGCGGGCGCTCAGGATGATGAGCGGCACGTGGTCGGGGCTCGTGCGGAGTTGCCGACAGACATCGAGCCCGTCCGCGCCAGGCAGCATGAGGTCGAGCAGCACGAGATCGAAGCGGTCCGTCGTGACCACCTGCATCGCCACGCCGCCGTCGCGCTCGCGCCTGACCTGGAAGCCGGCTTCGCGCAGATGCAGCGTCACCACCTCGGCGATGGCGTCGTCGTCTTCCACGAGAAGGAGGGAGCGCATGTTCACGATGCTTCTACGGCGGACCTCTGCGACCGGATGCACATGAGAACCGAGGTGGCCCACGAAGTCTTCACGGGGCCGTGAAGTTCGCGTGAGGACTGCGTGACCACGGGACCGGAGGATGGGGTGTGTGCGGACACGGATCGCCGTGCCCGCCAGCCCCGACTCCAGGAGACATCCCATGACGATCACCCGCTTCACACGGACGGCCCTCGCCGCCGCTCTTCTCGCCGGCGGTGCCGCCTTTGCCGCGCCGGTTCAGGTCACTGTCACCATCGACAACCTCGCACCATCCAACAGCGTCGTGTTCGCGCCGCTGCATCTGGGTTTCCACAGCGGTGTCTTCGACGCGTTCGACATCGGTCAGGCAGCAACGCCCGAGATCATCTCCGTTGCAGAGGGTGGCAGCGGGAGCGCGTGGCTTCCCGCGTTCGCCGCCGCGGACCCCGGTGCCACGATCGGGACCATCGGCGCGCCACTGATGCCGGGCATGTCGCGTTCGATGACGTTCACCGTCGATTCCATGACCAACCAGTACTTCACGTTCGCGTCGATGGTCGTACCCAGCAACGACTTCTTCATCGGCAACGATGGCGCGCAGCGGTACCAGCTCTTCGACGACGAGGGGAACCTGCAGATCGCGAGCATCACGCAACGCAGCCGTGACGTCTGGGACGCGGGCTCCGAGGTCTTCGATCCGCTTGCCGCCGCGTTCGTCGGCGACAACGGCTTGCGCGCCGACCAGAACTCGGTGGTGGCCTTCAACTTCGCGGAGTTCGCGGCCTACAACGGCTTGACCACGGCGGCCGGGAACGTGTTCGACAGCCAGCTCGCGGCCGACACCGAGATCTACCGCATCAGCTTCGAGGTGGCGCCCGTGCCCGAGCCGGAGACCTATGCGTTGATGGCCCTCGGGCTCGCGGTCGTGGGCTGGGCCGGAAAACGGAAATCCCGCGGGGTCTGAGCGGCGTGCAGGGCGTGGTCCGATGGACACGCCCTGCACATCCGGATGAAGATGGGCTCTACCGTTGGCCTGCAACTTGATACTGTATGCAGGTCTGCCGCGTGGCGTGTCTCCTCCGGGAGGCCCGTCCGGCGGAGATCGATCACCATCACATCACCCGGGAGAAAAAATATGTCCATGAATGATCAAGTTGGCGTCGACATGTCGACCAGGGCGCGCCGCGCTCTCGCCAGTGCCCTCGCCGCGACATTCGTGGTCTCGCTCGCCGGTTGCTCGAAAGAGGAGCCGGCCGCGCCCCAGACCAGTGCGGAGCCGGCCAAGGCCGAGGCGCCCGCCGGGCCGAAGCGCGGTGGCACTCTGATCTTCGCTCGCCCGGAAGAGCCCGCGACGTTCGACCCATACCTCCCCAGCGACAACGGCTCCATCTACGCGATCGAGCAGGTGTGCGACTCCCTCGTCGAGCCCGATGCAACCGGCGAGGGCCTGCGGCCCGGCCTCGCGGAATCGTGGGACGTCTCCGAGGACAAGCTCGTCTACACCTTCAAGCTGCGCGACACCAAGTTCAGCAACGGGGACCCGGTCACCGCCGACGATGTGCTCTTCTCTCTGAAGAAGGCCTCCGCCGAGGCGGCGCCACTCGGCTTCCTCTTCGAGCCCATCAAGTCGGTCGAGGCCCCTGATGCCGCGACGATCAAGATCACCCTCAAGCAGCCCTACGCGCCCGTGCTCTCGGCGCTGTCGGCCTACGGTGCGGCGATCGTCTCGAAGAAGGCCTACGAGGCGGGTCCCGAGGCCTTCGGCCAGCAGCCGGTGTGTGCGGGCCCGTTCACCGTCGAGGAGTACAGCCGCGGCACGCGCGTGGTGCTCGCGAAGGCCCCGGACTACTGGGAGAAGGGACAGGACGGCCAGTCGCTGCCCTACGTCGACAAGGTCGAGATCCGCTACATCGCGGACAGCAACGCCCGCGTCCTCGGATTGAAGAACGGTGACCTCGATGCCATCGCGATCGTCCCGTTCAACCAGGCCGAGTCGCTCAAGGAGCTGCCCGAGTTGAAGCTCGAGGAGGCCCCGATCTTCCGCCTCGACTACGTGTATCTGAACCACAAGGCGAAACCGCTCGACAAGAAAGAACTGCGCCTTGCCATGAACTACGCAGCCGACCGCGAGGCGATCCTCAAGGTCGTCTTCTTCGGCTACGGGAAGATTCCCAACTCCTACATGCCGAAGGTGAACTTCCACTCCGACGCCGTCGAATCCATCCCGTACGACATCGCGAAGGCGAAGGAGCTCGTGAAGGCCGCGGGCTACAAGGGCCAGACGATCAAGCTGATGGTCGACACCGGCAACGCGCCCTCCAAGCAGATCGCCACCATCCTGCAGCAGGGCTGGACCGAGGCGGGCATGAAGGTCGAGATCGTCGAGTTCGACGTGGGCACCGCGTTCGACATGTCGAGCAAGGGCAACTACATGGCGTACGTGAGCTACATCACGAGCGACATCAACGACACCGACGAACTGGCGACCCTCCAGGCCGACGGCCGCGGCAGTTCGAAGTCGTTCTTCTCGAACTACCGCAACGACGAGGTCGGCAAGATGCTCGACGAAGCGCGGCAGGAAAGCGACCCCGCGAAGCGTGCCGAGCTGTATGCGAAGGTTCAGGACACCGTCTACCACGACGGCTACAGCGTGCCGCTCAACTTCTCGCCGGCGTTGAATGCCTACCATGGCTACGTCGAGGGCTGGAAGACGGCGAACAACGGCTGGTGGTGGCTGAAGGACGTCATCCGGAACAAGTAAGGCGCCCTGCCGGCAGGGCGGCCTTCACCGTCCTGCCGGTACCCCTCATATGTGGATCTTCCGCTTCGTCGGCCTGCGCCTTCTGCAGGCGATTCCGGTATTGCTCGGCATCACGCTGGTGGCGTTCCTCGCCATCCATCTCGTGCCTGGCGACCCCGTGCGCATCATGCTGCAGGGGCGGGCCAGCGACGCCGCGGTGGCCGAGATCAACGCGCGGCTCGGACTCGACCAGCCGCTCCTCGTGCAGTACGGGCGCTTCGTCGGCCGCGCGGTCACCGGCGATCTCGGCACTTCGATCATCCAGCGCGCGCCCGTCTCGAAGATCGTGACGGAGCGCCTCATTCCGTCTAGTTTCCTGCTCGCCTACGCCACCCTGCTTTCCGTCCTGCTCGCCGTGCCGCTGGCGGTGTGGGCGGCGGCCCGCCGGGACCGCTTCGCCGACCACGTCATCCGGATCGCCGGCACCGTGAGCTTCGCGATGCCTTCGTTCTGGATCGGCCTCATCCTCATCCTGGGCTTCGGTCTCACCCTGAAGTGGTTCCCCATCGCCGGCTTCGGGCAGGGCTTCTGGGGCCACGTGCGCCATCTCTTTCTGCCGGCGCTCACCATCGCCCTCTTCCTCGCGCCGCTCCTCATCCAGTCGCTGCGCGCCGCGATGCTCGATGCCATGACGGCCGAGCACGTCGAGGTCGCCCGGGCCAAGGGCCTGGGCGAGCGGCGCATCCTGTTCAAGTACGTGCTGCGCGCGGCCCTGATCCCGGTCGTCACCATCCTCGCGGTGAACATCGGCTGGATGGTGAGCGGCAGCGTGATCGTGGAGTCGGTGTTCTCCGTCGCCGGCCTTGGCATGCTGCTCGTCCATGCGGTGTCGACGCGCGACTACCCGGTGATCCAGGGGCTCACGCTCGTGTTCGCGCTGATGGTCATCGGCGTGAACCTGCTCGCCGACGTCGCGTGCGCGCTGATCGACCGCCGGACGCGCAACGCATGAGCGCCGCCGTCCTCTCCGTGGGAGCGTGGCGGGCCGAGGTCCGGCGCTGGTCACCCTCGCTATGGATCGGTATCGCGCTCCTCGCGGTGATCGTGCTCGCCGGCATCTTCGCGCCATGGCTCACGCCCTACGATCCCCTGCGGCAGGACTACGGCGCCGCGCTCCGCCCCCCGGGGCCGGGGCATTGGTTCGGGACCGATTCGCTCGGGCGAGATATCTTCACGCGGTCGCTCTACGCGATCCGCACCGATCTCGTCATCGGCTTCTGGACGACGTACGTGCCGATGGTCGTGGGCGTGCTGCTCGGCGCCTACGCCGGCCTCGTACGCGGGTGGTTCGACGCGGTGCTGATGCGCGTGATCGACACCGCGCTCGCGTTCCCCTTCCTCGTGCTCATCATCGTGATCCTCGCGATCCTCGGCCCCGGCACGCAGAACATCTACATCGCCGTGTTCCTCGTGGGCTGGACGATGTATGCGCGGCTCGCGCGCGCGGAGATGCTGGTCGAGGGTGGCAAGGACTACATCCTCGCGGCCCGTACGCTGGGCTATCCCACCTCGCGCATCCTGTTGCGGCATGCGCTGCCGAACATCATCGGGTCGTCGATCGTGTTCTCCATGTCCGACTTCGTGCTGAACATCCTGCTCGTCTCCGGCCTGAGCTTCCTCGGGCTCGGCGTGCCGGCGCCCACGCCGGAGTGGGGCGCGATGGTGGCCGAGGGCAAGGACTTCATGCAGCAGGCGTGGTGGATCAGCACGCTGCCGGGTCTCATGATCGTGGTGACGGGGGTGGCGCTCGCGCTGCTCGGGGACGGCCTCACGCATCGGCTGGGCGATCGCCATGTCACCGGCGGCTGACGCGGGCGCGCTGCTGCGCGTCGAGGCGCTGGAGATCGCCTTCCGGGTGCGCGGCGGGGACGTGCTCGCGACCCGGGGCGTGTCGTTCGAGGTGCGGCAGGGCGAGACGCTCGGTCTCGTCGGCGAATCGGGCAGCGGCAAGAGCGTGCTGTGCCGCGCGCTGCTGCGGCTGCTGCCGTCGCCACCTGCGCAGATCCGGGGCGGACGCGTGCTCTTCGACGGCGTCGATCTGCTCGCGCTGCCCGAGGCGCGCATGCGGGAGATCCGCGGGACGGACATCGCGATGGTGTTCCAGAACCCCATGACCAGCCTGAGTCCCGTGTGGCCCATCGGCGACCAGGTGACCGAGGGGCTGCGTATCCATCGCGGCCTCTCGAAGTCGGCGGCGCGGGATCGCGGCGTCGAGCTGCTCCGCGCGATCGGCATCCCCGACGCCGCGCGCCGTTACGACGATCATCCCTCGCAGTGGTCGGGCGGCATGCTGCAACGGGCCGTGATCGCGATGGCCATGGCGTGCGGTCCGCGCCTGCTGCTCGCCGACGAACCGACGACGGCGCTGGACGTCACGATCCAGGAGCAGATCCTGGCGTTGCTCGCCGATCTCCAGGCGAAGAACGGCATGGCCATGGTGCTGGTGTCTCACGACATCGGCGTCGTGGCCGAGACCTGCGACCGCATCGCCGTCATGTACGCCGGCACGCTGGTCGAGACGGGGCCGGCCGCCGAGGTGCTCGGCAACCCGCGGCATCCGTACACGCTGGGACTCATGCGGTCGAGTCCGCGCATGGATGAACACGCGACGCGCCTGCAACCGATCCCGGGCCAGCCGCCCGACCTCGCGCGGCCGGCGCCGGGATGTCCGTTCGTGGAGCGCTGCACCTTCGCCCGTGACGCCTGCCGCCACGAGTCGGTGCGGCTGCGCGAGGTCGCGCCGGGGCACGCCTCCGCGTGCCTCTTTCCGGAGTCCGTCGTCTGATGGCCGTCGCCGCTGCCCCGCTGCTCACCGTGCGCGACGTGCACGTGCGCTTCGCCAAGCCGCGCGGCCTCGTCGATCTCCTGCTGCGGCGTCCGCCCTCGGCCGTGCGTGCGGTCGAGGGCGCGAATCTCGCACTGCTGCCCGGCGAAACGCTGGGGCTCGTGGGCGAGAGCGGCAGCGGCAAGACGACGCTCGGCCGCGCGATCCTGGGCATCCATCCCGTCGCGGAGGGGGACATCCTCTACCGTGGCCGCGCGATGGGCGACCCCATGCCCGACTGGCAGCAGCGCCTGCGCCGGGAAGTGCAGATGGTGTTCCAGGACCCGTACTCGTCGCTCAATCCGCGCATGACCATCGCGCAGACGCTCGCCGAGGTGCTGCGCTTCCATCGTGTCGTGCCGACCGACGGTGTGGACGACGAGGTGAAGCGGCTCCTCGACGTGGTGGGGCTTCCCCAGGCCATGGCGACGCGATACCCGCGGGCGATGAGCGGCGGCCAGCGTCAGCGCGTGGGGCTGGCCCGTGCGCTGGCCGTGCGGCCCTCGCTGCTCGTGCTCGACGAACCCGTAGCTGCGCTCGACGTGTCGATCCAGGCGCAGATCCTCAACCTGCTCTCCGATCTCCGCGAGGCGCTCGGGCTCTCGATGCTGTTCGTCGCCCACGATCTGTCGGTGGTGCGCCACGTGTCGGACCGGGTCGCCGTGATGTACCGCGGGCGCCTCGTGGAGCAGGGCACCCGCGACGAGATCTTCACCGCGCCGGCGCATCCCTACACGCGCATGCTGCTCACCGCGGTGCCGCAACTGGTGGCCCGCAAGCGCGCGCGCGTCGTGCAGCCCGCCACCGAGATGACCGAGGCGACGGCCGGAGGATGCCCCTTCGCACCGCGCTGTCCGCAGGCGGTCGACCGCTGCCGTGCCGTGGCGCCGGCCGAGGTGCGACTGTCCCCCACCCACATCGCCGCCTGTCATTTCGCGGGCGGCTGAGCGCGAGGAATCGTCCCATGTGCGACACCTTCGTGGCCCTCGCGAACAGCACCGCCGATGGTTCGGTGCTGCTCGCGAAGAACGCCGACACCGAGATCAACGAGGCGCAGCACCTCGTCCGTTTTCCGCGCCGCGAGTGGGTGCCGGGCGCGACCGTACGCGTGACCCACAAGGTGATCCCGCAGCCACGCGTCACGCACGATGTCGTGCTCGACAAGTCGTTCTGGACCTACGGGGCCGAGATCGGCTTCAACGAGCACGGGCTCGCCTGCGGCAACGAGGCGGTGTTCACCAATCAGCCGTCCGAGGGCGACGGCGTGATGATCATCGACCTGTTGCGCCTCATGCTCGAACGCGCGACGACGTGCGACGAGGCGGTCGACGTGTTGGCCGATCTGCTCGCCGAGCACGGTCAGGGCGGCAACTGCGAGCTGCGCGGCAACAGCCACTTCGATGGCGGCTTCCTCCTCGCTGACCACACGGGCGCCGTCGAACTCATGACCGCCGGGAAGCAGTGGGCGGCGAAGCGCGTGCAGGACATCTCGACGATCTCGAACGTCCACAGCATCCGCGCCGACTGGAATCGCGCCTCGTGCGAGGCGGGGACGGACTTCCGTGCGCGCTTCACCGACGAGGCGAAGAGCCGGTGCACCGCGCCCGACGAGCGCCAGAAGGCGTCGTTCGACTTCCTGTCGCGGGCGCGCGGCCGCATCAACGTGCGGACCATGGCCGACCTGCTTCGCTACACGGGTGAAGGCGACTACGACCCCATGGACGGCGACCGGCCCACGCGCATCTGCATGCATGCAGCACCGTACGATTTCCGCCTGTGGCAGGCGACCGGCTCCATGATCAGCGTCGCGAAGGGCGGACGGGTGATGGGATGGGCCACCGCGACTTCCGGCCCCGACGTGTCGATCATGAAGCCGGTGTTCTGCGGCGTCGATCTGCCCGATCTCGGACCGATGCCGCGCGAGAGCGACACGCCCGGTGCGTACTGGTGGCGGTACGAGCGGCTGCACCGGCGCGTGATGGCCGACTATCACGCAGTGAAGCCCGATCTGCGTGCGGACTTCGATGCGCTGGAAGATCGCTTCTTTGCCGAAGGCGCGAAGGTGATGACCGGTGGCGTCGGCGAACAGAAGGCCTTCGTCGACGAGTGCTGGCGCCTGGCCACAGAAGCGTCGGAGCGCTGGCTCGCGCGTCTGGAACAACGGCCGTTCGCGGTGTCGAATCCGCAATACCGCGCCATGTGGGCGCGCTTCAACGGCGCCGCGGCGCTCCCCCTCTAGGAGCCTGTCGGACTTGGGATGATTCGGCGGCAACGGTGGGAGAGCGGTCCATGTTTCGCCGCTTTCTCCTCACGTATTCCCGATACGTTCGTCGAAATCGTCAAAATCTGTCCTCGCTCTCCCACCGTTTCGCTATCGACCACCCAAGCCCGACAGGCTCCCAGCCCGTGCCACATACCGGACCCATCCCCATGATCGACATCCCCACAGCCGTCCGCGACGGCGAGCCGACCGTCTGGCGCAACCCGGCGCGCCGGCCCGCGGCGGAGGTGCTCGCGGCCTCACCGCTGCACTGGGACGACGTCGAGCAGGCGATCGCGCGCTGGCGCCGGTTCGCACCGCTGCTGGCGATCCTGTTCCCCGAGTTGCGCGCCACCGGCGGGCACATCGATTCGCCGCTGCTGCCGGCCGATGCCGAGTTCGCGCATGAAGTGCTCGGCGGGCCGGGACGGGTCGGCATCAAGGCCGATCACGATCTGCCGGTCACGGGCTGCATCAAGGCGCGCGGTGGCGTGTACGAGGTGTTGTGGTACGCCGAGCAGGTGGCCCGGCAGGCGGGGCTGCGGGAGGACCACGCCGTGCTGGCGGGGCCGGCGTGGCGCGATCTCTTCGCGACGCACACGGTGGTCGTCGGCAGCACGGGCAACCTCGGCTACAGCGTGGGCGTGATGGCGCGCGCCCTGGGCTTCGCGGCCGAGGTCCACATGTCGAGCGATGCCAAGTCGTGGAAGAAGGATCGCCTGCGCCGGATCGGCGTCGAGGTCGTGGAGCACGCGGGCGACTACACCGCTGCGGTGGCGTCCGCGCGGACGTCTTCGGAGCAGCGACCCCGCTGTCACTTCGTCGACGATGAAAGCTCGGTGCATCTCTTCCTCGGCTACGCGACGGCCGCGCTCGATCTCCATCGGCAGCTCGACGCCGCGCATCTGCGGGTGGACGCGGAACACCCACTGGTCGTGTACCTGCCGTGCGGTGTCGGAGGCGCGCCCGGCGGGCTCACCTTCGGGTTGAAGCACGTGTTCGGCGATGCCGTGCGATGCGTGTTCGTCGAACCGGTGGACGCGCCCTGCATGCTCGTGCAACTGGCGTCGGGCGAATCGCGCGCAGTGTCGGTGTACGACGTCGGTCGCACGAACCGGACGATCCAGGATGGCCTCGCGGTGGCGTCGGCCTCCCTCTTCGCGGCGGGGATGGTCCGGCATCTGATCGAAGGCATCGTCACGGTCACGGATGCCCAGGCGCTCGAGTGGGTGAAGCGGACCTGGGAGGATGCGGGCCTGCGGGTCGAGCCGTCGGCGGCGGCGGCCATGGCGGCCGTGATGCCATGGTGCGAGGCGAACCCCGAGTTCGACCGGGCGTCGGCGACGCATCTGCTCTGGACGACCGGCGGCGGGCTGCTGCCGGACGAGGTGTTCCTGCCGCTGATCGCCGGGTGAACGGCCGCAGTCGATCTCGACATGCCGGGCCACCCGTGCGCATGATCCGATCCCGACACGCACCTACGACAGGGAGACCACCATGACCAGGCTTCTATCGAATCTCGCCGTGCTCGCGGCACTGCTGCCTCTCAGCGCCTTCGCCGATACCCCGAAGATCGAACATCTGCGCCCCGAGGGGCTGCTGAACGTGCCCAGCTTCTCGCAGGTGAGCACGGCGAAGGGCGGCAGGCTCGTCTTCGTCAGCGGGCAGGTGGCGTGGGACGCCGCGGGCAAGCCGCAGCACGCGGGCGACCTCGAGGCGCAGACGCGCCTCACCTACGAGAACGTCCGGCGGGCGCTGGCCGCAGCCGGCGCCACGTTCAATGACGTGATCAAGTACACGATCTTCGTGAAGAACCTGGACGCCGACAAATGGAAGCTCATCTCCAAGGTGCGTGCCGAGTTCCTCGCGCAGGAGCCACGGCCGGCCAGCACGATGGTGGGCGTGACGAGCCTCGTGTTCGACGAGTTGCTGGTGGAGATCGAGGCCTACGCGATGGTGCCCGACTGACCGCATCGCGAGGCGTGCCGGCCCGCGGCGCGCCCGCATGAACCGGGCGACACCGGGAGGCGCCTGAGTTCCGGTGTCGCCGGCGCGTATCGCGGGCGCCTCCCTGTCGATGCGGCGCCTGCTGTCAGTCCGCCCGGACTGGCGCCACCAGCAGTTCCACGCGGCGATTCGCGCGGCGACCTGCTTCGGTCTTGTTGTCGGCGATCGGTTCGGTCTCGCCCCGACCGACGGCGGTGAGCCGCGCGGCGTTGACGTTCTTCGAACCCAGATAGTCCACCACGGCTTGCGCGCGGCGCTGGGAGAGTTCGCGATTGCTCTCTGCGCTGCCTTCCGCATCGGTGTGGCCGACCACGGTGATGGCGGTCTTCTGATAGCGGACCACGACGTCCGCGAGGCGGTCCATGGTGCTGCGGAACCCGGGCTTGATCTCGGCGGATCCGGTGTCGAACGCCGTCTGGCTGGTCATCGTGATCTTCATCACGTCGCCGGCCTGCTTCTCGATCGTCACCGCACCGCTCTTGCGTTCGGCGGCGAGGTTCTTCTCGAGGTCCTGCTTCTGGCGGTCCATGTAGTTGCCCACGGCCGCGCCCGCCAGCCCGCCGCCCACCGCGCCGATGAGCGCACCCTTGCCCTTCTTGTCGGCGACCGCGGCGCCAAGCACCGCGCCACCCACGGCACCGATGATCGCTCCCTTCTCGGTGTTGTTCATCGAACGCTTCCCGTCGGCGCTACCCGTCGACGTGCACCCTGCGACTGCCACCGCGCTGACGAGCGCGGCAATGACCATGTTTCTCATGCTGTTCCTTTTTCGAACGATTCCGGCACTGCACCGGGCGTTCATTCTCCCAGATCGGGGCCAGGCCCCGGTCCCCGATCTGGGACGCGCTCGACTTCGAGCGATGCAATGCATCGGGGATCCCTCGAGCGCCTCACCGCGTCAGGCGGGTCCGAGGAAATGGAGGATGCGGCCATTCACCTGCCGCGGCGCCTCCACGAGCATGAAGTGCCCGACACCGGCGATGCGCTGGACCTCCGATCCGGCCGGTAGCGCTGCACGCACGGCATCGGCACCCGCGGCGTCGAGCGCGATGCAGCCGTCCTGCGTGCCGTGCAGGTACAGGGTGGGTCGGGTCACCGGTCCCCCGAGCACGGCGGTCTGCGCCTCGGCCCACGCGGGCGTGCCGAATCGATCGGGAGCAAAGAAGTCGCGGTAGTACCCGAGCGCCGCGCGGAGGTGGGCCGGGTCACGCAGACACGGCTTGATGCGCGGCAGTTCGGCGGATGGATCGAACCCGGGAGACCAGTCGCGCCACAGCCCTTCGATGAAGGCGAGGTCGTTCGCGCCGACGATGGATTCTGCGACACCCATCTGAAACAGCCAGAAGTAGAACGACCGCTTCAACTGGTCGTAACGGAAGGCGATCTGCCCGAACACGTCCCATGGGGGGACGTTGATCACGGCTGCCCGGCGCCAGCGTCCCGGCTGGTCGATGAGTGAACCGTACGCGGCGGCCGAGCCCCAGTCATGAGCGATCAGCACGGCCCGCTCGTCACCGCCGAGCGCTGCGTGCAGTCCGCTCGCGTCCGCCGCCAGTACGCGCGTCGAGAAGTCGCCGTCGGCCGGGATGGCCGTCGGCGCGTAGCCGCGCATGAACGGCGCCACGGCGCGATAGCCGGCGCGGGCCAGTTCCGGCAGCAGATGCCGGTACGTCCACGCGGAATCGGGGAAGCCGTGCAGGCACAGCGCCAGGGGTCCTTCGCCGGCCTCCAGCGCGTGGAAGCGCAGGCCGTTCGCCTCGATGTCGAGGGTCCGGATCGCCGGTGCGGCAAGCGCAGGTGCTGCGCCGATGACTGCGCCAGTCACGCCGGCTGACATGCCGGCAAGAAGGAGCTGTCTTCGAGTGGAATCCATGGGTGTCTCCTTGATGGGTGACGTCGCGGCAGGATTCCGCGACGTCACCATCCTGCGGAGAGGACCGTTCTAAACCCGTTGGATCGGACGAGGGTTTTCAAGGTCAGGAGCACGCTCAGTGGAGACGTGAGGGGCCTTGCGCGCTCTCCGTTGTGTTTCCAATCGGGGTGATTCGCTGCAGCAGCGCCTGGCGCATCCGCTCGACGGTCGGCAGCTGCGGGTCCACGCCCAGGGCGCGATCACAGAGGATCAGCGCGTGCTCGATGTCTCCGGCATCGGTCGCGTGGCGCACGAGCGTCTGCACGCCGCGGGCGAAGCGGTCGCGCTGCCGCTGGCGTCCGTCGATGAGCCACGCGTGATCCTCCGCAGCGAGCAGCGGGGCGCGATAAAGCGCGAACAGCCTGCCCTCGAGCGATTGGCTGTCGGAGGTGATCGCGCCATTGCCTTCCAAAGTCTCGAGCAGTTCTCCGAGGGCCCAGGTGTCGATCCAGACGATGCGCCGGTTGAGGGAGACCTTGCCGTCGAAGACGCGGATGCACTCTGCGTCACCGAGCATGTCGCGCAGACGCTTCACGGTGCCCCGGACGTTGGTCATGGCCGCGTCCCCATCCGTATCCGGCCAGAGCCGGTCGGAGATCCGCTGCGAGCTCACGTCCCGTCCGCCCTCGGCGATGAGCAGGCGGAGCAGGTCGAGCACGCGGTGCTGCGGCTTGCCGTCCGGTTGCCACGGTCGGTCTTCGATCTCGATGTCGAGTGCACCGAACGCGTGGATACGAATGGGCCAGGGCCACGGCTGGGTGAATGGCGTCGGAGGCGGAATCTCGAAGCGCCGGATGAGTTCGCGGATCACCTGCGGCCGCACCCCGGTGCGCCAGGCTTCGGAGAACAGCGCGCTGAATCCTGTCCTGACCCACATGAGGCAGCCGCACATGCCGCGCTGCTCCACGAGCGTCAGGGTGCGCAAGAGGGAGTCCTTCGCCGTTTCCGATTCGCCGCGTGCGAACGCGATGGCCGTCTCGATTCCGGCGATCTGGCCGTCGCAATGCCGCACGACCGTACCGCGCACGAGGTCGCGCGCCTGATGGAGAAGGCTCTCGGCGTGATCGATGTCCCCGTTCAGCAGTTGGAGCGCGGCGACGTCGGTGAGCGCGAGCGTGTGCAGATTGATCAAGCCCGCCTGCCGGCTGGACTCGACAAAGTGGTCCATGGCCTCACGCGTTCTCGTGCGCTGGTTGCGGTGAAAGCACAGGAACATCTCGCCCAGCCAGTAGAGCGTGCGGGCCATGCGCTCCGTCCCTGTGAAGGCACCCCGAAGCGTGGCGAGCCGCGCTTCGGCGACATCGAAGCGGTCTTCCGCGAGGTCGATCATCACGACATTCGCGTGCACCAGGAAATCGAGCGCAGCGAGCCCGTGGGTGCGGCCGAGATCGAAGCAGCGCTGCCACTCGATCTCGGCGATCGGGTACTCGATGCGCCAGAGGTGAAAAACCCCGCGCCAGTAGTGCCAGAGCCAGCGCGCCATCGGCGGGGTCGCCTCGTCGCCCAGGCGCGGCTCCACGATGTCGATGATCTCCTGCCCGATCACGGTCTCGGAAGCGATGCATGCATAGAAGATCAGGATGACGCCGCACGCCGTGCGCTCGTCTGCCCGTTCGCAGTTTCGCGCGTACTGACGGACCCACTGGATGCCCTCGGCAATGCGCGGATGCCCTGGCGCCCGGCTCAAGGCGGCATACAGGAAGGCGTACCAGGCGCGGAGCCGATCGGCATCGTTCCCGGCCGTGTCGAGGGATCCGGCCAGTACGTCGATCCAGGGGTCCAGCGAGTGCAGATCGTGGAGCTGCGCCAGGCCGCTCTCGACCGCTGCCACGGCAGCATGGAAGGCGCCGGAGGTATCGCCCCTGCGGACGAACTCGCGATGCGCATCGCTGATCCGGGCCATGGCTTCCCGGGGCGTTGCGAACGTGTCGCATCGCGCCTGCCAGAGCGTGAGCCACGGGTCCGCGGCGATGGCCTGCTCTCCGAGCGCCGAGAGCCAGGGCCGCAGCGTGTCGTGCCTGCCTGCGGCGAGCAAATCGTGCGCATGCCGGCCGACGAGATCGACGAGCGCCGCAGGGTCACCGACGTCGAGGCTCAGCGAGAAGGCGGCCGCGAGGTCCCCGTCCGCGGCGAGCATCCGGGAAGCGAGGCGCGATCGGTCACGTCGTTCGGCGGAGGACGTTTCGATCACCGCGCGTTCCAGGAGGATCTCGCGGAAGAGCGGCTGGCACCGGTATCGGGGCGGCGTGCCGGGATGCTGTGCGACGAAGCCGCCTTGCGCGTGCAGTTCGTCGAGCACGGCACCCGCGTTCTCCATGCCTGTCAGCTCGCGGGCCATGTCGGCCGTGAACGATGGGAGCGCAGCCGTCGCAAGCAGCAGTTGCCGGGCAGCCGTCGGCATCGCATCCAGCACCTCCGCGGTGAAGTACGAGCCCAGCAGTTCGCGCGGCAGATCCGAGGCCAGTCTGCCCGCGTCGCCGGCGCGAAGCAGAAGCGCGAGGCCCGCGCCCCATCCTTCGCAGCGCTCCAGGAGGGCTGGCATCGTGGTCGTGTCGGTGACGCCGTGCGCCACTGCCAGGGCCATCGCCTCGTCGAGCGTGAAGGCCAGCTCGCCAGGAGGAAGGGTGGCGACCCGACCGTTGATCCGGTGCCGCGCGAGCGCAGATCCGGGCTCCATGCGGCTCAGTACGATCAGCGTGACGTCACCCGGCGTCTCGTCGATCGCGGCCGCCAGGAGGGTGTCCATGGTCGCCGACGCGGCGGCATGGCAGTCCTCGAGCACTAGAGCGCGCGGACGCGGAAGCTGGGAAAACAAGTGGCGGAAGTAGCGGCGAGCGAAGGTGGGCAGGTCCAGTGACTGGTCCGGCGTGAGCACCGGCAGGCTCGCGGCCAGGTCGTCGCCCGCCAGCGTCCCGAGGTCCTGGAAGAAGGCAGCGGGATCCCGGTCGCCGGTGTCGACGTGGTACCAGAGCGAGGCGAGCGATCGGTTCTCGAGATACGTCGCGATCAGACGCGTCTTGCCGCTGCCGGGCGGGCCGGCGATCCAGACGATGCCCTGGCGGAAGGCGCCGTCCAGCCATCGGAAGAGGCGCGTCCGCGCGACGTCTCCGACGATGCGGGGCATCGAGTACTTGGCGGATGCCGGGTCGTTCCTCTGCATTGGATCACCCTCCGGAGGGAGTCTGCTGGGGAAGCGCCCAGCAACGGAAACATTATCGCGTGCGGCGTTTCAGACCCGTTGCGTCGCCGACGCCTACCCGAGGTGCGGGGGAGGGATGTCACCCGGCGCGAGGGATTGGTCCGAAGCACGGCACCAGATCGGCGGAATTCAGCAGGGTGATCGTGTGTTCGCCGCTCTGCGAGCGGTGCCCGCGCTTCCTTCTCAATCTCCAAGTGGGAACCTGCTGCCGCAAGGCCGTGACAGTACGACGGCGCCTGCCCCGGTGTAATGGCACCACATCGCGACTCACTGACGGGCGTCGATGAAGCATCGGGGAGATGGCGGGAGGCGCCGCCGCACCGATCCTTCGCCGCACTGCAGGTCGGTGGGATCCACGAACGCGCCAGTCCATCGGCGCGGGTCGGCGATGCGGGAGACGCCCGGGTCCGCATCGTCGCGATCGTCGCGAGAGCCCTCACCCGTGCATTGAAAAAGGAATCACCTCATGAACGTTCGCATCGCACACCTCTTCGCATTCGCCGCCCTTGCCCTGCCGCTTTCCCAGGGAGTGCTTGCCGAGGAGTCCATCCGCTCGCGGGATATCGTCGTGGCGCCGTACGGTCAGGCCGATGCTGTCGCGGCCCCGTCGCAAGCCACCCGCGTCGTCCACTCCCGCGAGATCGCCGCACCGACCGCCTATCTCCGGAACGGCGACATCCAGCCTTCGCAGGTGACCTTCAGCAAGGTGGTCCGCTCGCCGTCCGAGTTCGGTTTCGGTCAGGGCGGGCCGGAGTTCGCGGCCCGCTCGCAGAAGGCCACGCGGATCGCGACGCGTCAGGGCGGCACGGGGGGCTCGCAGTCCAACTGATGCAGTAGGCTGTAACGGCGCCCCGATCCAACAAGGGATAGGGGCGCCGCCGATCGCCAGTGGCACCGCAGTGGCCGCCTCCTCGCGGTTGCATGATCTGACATGGCAATCGTGTGTCGGTGATCGTCCGGCGCCTCGGGGGCCTCTGCCGGCGAGTGCCGCAATCCCGTGATAGTGGGCGGCGGGCGTTCGGGGTATACCTTCCACTGTTGCCATACCGACGGCCGGCGCTACCGCGAACGCGGGGGTGCTTCCTGTGTCGACGAGAGGCCTCGAGATCGTTCGTTTCCGCGAACCGCAGCGTCGTCGGGAACCTTGTGCTTCACCCGCGGCTGCGGCGTTCTATTGCGAGTCCGTTTGATGATCATCGACAGCGAATGCGAGCATCCCATCGAAGTGGTCAGCGACAGCGCCCATCGTCCATGGCGCGGCTTCCGCGTCGTGGAGAAGGCGCTGATGGAGCCCGCCGAATGCACGTTCACGCCCGCCGAACTGGCCAGCGACATCGGCGGCGGCGATGCGGGATGGAGCGAGCCGCTGCTCGATGGTGAGTTGCCCGTCGGGGCCGATTCCTCCGACCAGATGGTGACGGTGCGCCGCAATCAGGCGGGCGTCACGGGGGTCGAATTGGATGGGCAGTGGTTCGACCTTCGCGGGTCCACCAGCGGCTTCGTGGTGCACCCGGGCGAAATGTCCGGGCGCTACGCCTGGGATGCGCGCGTGGGATCCGTCCAGCTGGTGCTGCTGTCCCAGGCGCTGATCGACAACGTGGCGCGGGGCCTCGGGTACGCGAAGTCAGCGAGCGTGATGCTGCCCGCGATGGTCGGTCAGGAGCCGCCCGGCTTCATGCACGCGGTCGATCAGCTCGTGGGGCTTTCCCAGCCCGGAGCCGCCCAGGACGTCCTGTTGGCCGAGACCCTGGCCCACGCCTTCGTCGCGCACCTGCTCGACCGCACGACGAATGTCACCCTGGGCCGCCGACGCCGCGTGGAACGCCTCTCGGTGATGGCGCTGCGCCAGGTGCACGAGCGCATCGTGGACGGTCTCCACGCACCGCTCGACCTCAGCGTGCTCGCGGAGGCGGCGGGCATGTCGAACTACCACTTCGCGCGCGCCTTCAAGCACACCACCGGTCGCACGCCGCACGAATACGTCATGGCCCATCGGCTCGAGCGTGCCGCCTCGTTGATCTCCGGCACGTCGCGGTCGGTCACCGAGATCGCCTTCGAGTGCGGATTCTCCACGCCGAGCCACCTCACCTCGCAGTTCCGCGGCCGCTTCGGCGTCGTGCCGAGCGAGTGGCGGCGCGTGCGGTAGGGACGGTTCTCCAGGCCTGTGCGATGCGCGCGCAGGCCACCGTCAGTGACGCGCCGGGGCGATGTGCGCCTCGAGGAAGTCTGCGATCGCAGCGGCGATCGCCGGCTTGCCCACCATCCGCATCGGCGGCGCAATGCAATGCACGAGATGCGCGATCTGCTCGCCATCCTGCCCGCGTTCCTCTCCGCGATTGGCGATCACCGCGAAGTGGCCTTCCTGCAGGCGATCGCGCGCGATGCGCATGAGCGTCTCGTGCGCCATGTCCAACTGGAACTTGAACGAGACGGTGGGCGTGGCGGGGAACCGTTCGATCAGTTCCGTCACGACCTTCGCGGTGGGCGCGAGATCCAGCTGGTCGAGGCCGGTCGACGGGATCTTGCCGTCGAGCTTCGTCCGGACGCGATAGTCGGCCACCGCAGCGCTGAGGATGTGGAACGCCGTCCCGTCCACGGCCGCCTCGCGAAGGACGGCCTCGCGGTACTCGTCGAACGAACGTACGCGTGTCGTCGCCACGTACGAGGGCACCGCCTCCGCCGTCGGCCCGACGATCAACTGCACGCGAGCGCCGCGCTGCGCCAACTCTTCCGCGATGCGGATGCCGAGCCGACCGCGGAACAGGTTCGTCATCACCCGCACGTCGTCGATCCAGGTGGGGATGGACCCGGCCGTGACGACGATGCGCCGGCCGCGCAGCGGAGATCGCGAACACGCTGCCGCCGTCCACGCGGCCAGCGTTTCCGGCGCCGGCAGGTTGTGCTTGCCGTAGCGGTCGACGGGCGGGACGAGCGTCACGCCCAATTCGCGAAGATGCGTCAGGCTCTCCTGCAGGATGTCGGTGTGCATCGTCCCGTGCATCGTCGGGGCGAGCAGGACGGCGGCCTCACCGCGGCGCAGCCGACCGAGCGCGGACGCGAGCACCGCCAGCACCGTATTCGACGCGATGCCCGCGCGGAGACTGTTGATCGTGTTGTAGGTGGCGGGTGCCACGAGGTAGGCATCGAACGGAGCGGCGTCGCCCAGGTGTTCCGCGCGGAACGTGAGGTCCGTCACGCTCGTGGCGTTGCAGGCCCATTCGAGCGCGTCCACGCCGACGTAGCGTCGCCCCTCGGGGTTCACGAACGGCACCACATCGGCACCGAGGCGCCGCAGCGCGCGGGCCACGGTCGGCGCCCGGTACGCCGCGATGCCGCCGGTCACCAGCAGCGCGACGCGCTTACCGGCGAGCGTGTGGCCGAGCAGAGGGGCGTCGTGATCGCCGATGCCGGTCGAGCGAGGCGGGCAGGGAAGCCAGGATTCCATGAGTTTCGTCCCGAGGTCGCTGCGCTATGCCTTGCCCTGCGCAGCGAGCGCTGTCCGCGCCGTGAACAGTTCCTCGAGCAGCAGAAATTTCTCGTACGCGTGGCGGTTCGTGTCGCGGAACCAGTCGAAGAAGGCGACCTCGCCTTCGGCGATGGAGTCCAGCGTGATGCCGTACCTGCGGAGGTAGTCGAGGTACGCGTTGAACACGTCGAGCAGCTGCGGGGGAATGCGCGACTTCTTGCGGAGGATGTCGTCGATGTCCGGCACGGGCTGCTCCGCAGCCTCCAGGATGTGCGCGGGATCGAGGGCGAGCACGGCGTCGCCGGTGCCGTCGAACTCCACGAGGCGGCACGTCGGCGAGATGTGGAAGAAGCCGAGATTCATCCGCACGTCGTCCGTCGGATCCACGCGCAGCCAGCGGCCGTCGAGATGTACCGTGGCGTGCACGTGCAGCGACTTCTCCGAAAGGTACCGGTTGAGGCGCGGGATGGACGCCGGACCGAAGTACTCCTTGGTCCGCACCTGCATCGGGATGAATCCTGAGGGAATGCCTGCCGCACGCAGCAGCGCGCAGAGCAGGTTCGCCTTGTTGGAGCACGAACCGTGGCCGGCGAACAGCGTCTCGCTGGCGGTGACGTTGTACAGGCCGAGCGTGTACTGGATGTGGTCGCGCACCCAGAGGAAGCATCGGCGCGCGATCGCGGTGTGGTCCTGCGGCGTCGCGAAGAGGATGTTGCGGATCGCGCTGCGGATGCGCGGATGGTCACTGTCGCAGAAGTCGGTGGGTGACAGGAAGTCGTGCATGGATTGCCCTCGGACGCCGGATGTCGGAAGAGGCTGGCTGCGACTGCAGGTGGCCTCCGCAACATGGTGGCGGCCCGGTTCTGACCGATGACCTACGAGAACGTCAGCCCGTGCGCTCCCGGGCGACGAACGCTTCCCGCCGCCCTTGGGAATCGTTGACACCCCGATCCAGGAAACTTACTTTGTGCGCTGCCGCATCGCCTCCTCGACGCCCCCTTCGAACTGCCCGAGACCCTGGAGATTTCCCCGTGCCCCGACCCTCCTTCCTGCCCGCCCCTTCGTTGTGCGCCTGGCTCGTCGCGCTCACCGTCGCTGGTCTTCCCGCTGCGTCCGTCGCGGGCCCGACCGATGCCGACCTCGTGGCCGCCGGGAAGAACAAGTCCGAATGGCTGATGTACGGGCGCAGCTACGACAACCAGCGATTCAGCCCGCTCACGCAGGTGAAGCCCGCGAACGTGAAGGGCCTGCGGCCCGTGTGGACGGCGACGCTCGACTCCCTCGATGGTCTCGAGGCCACGCCGGTAGTGGAGGGCGGGGTGATGTACGTGACCGGCGCCCATGCCCACGTGTTCGCCTTCGACGCCGTCAACGGTCGGCGCCTCTGGCATTGGGCCCCCGAGGAGCCGGAAGGCCTGGGTACCGTGCTCTGCTGCGGTCCGGTGAACCGCGGGGTCGCGGTCCACGGTGACCACGTCTACGTGCTGACGCTCGATGCGCGCGTCGTGGCGCTCGACAAGGTCACCGGCAAGGTGGCCTGGGAGAAGGTGATCGACGACTGGCAGGCAGGCTATTCGGCCACCGGGGCGCCGCTCGTCGTGAAGGGCAAGGTGATCGTCGGCGTCGCCGGCGGCGAATACGGCGTTCGCGGCTACATCCGCGCCTACGACGCGAAGACCGGCGACGTCGCGTGGAACACCTATACGATCCCCGGCCCCGGTGAGCCGGGCAACGAGTCCTGGCCGGGCGACACGTGGAAGACGGGCGGCGGCGCCACGTGGCAGTCGGGCGCGTTCGACCCCGCGCTGAACCTGCTGTACTGGGGCACCAGCAACCCCGGCCCCTGGACATCCAACCTGCGCCCCGGCGACAACAAGTGGACGGCGTCGCTCGTCGCGATGAACGCCGACACCGGCGTCATCCAGTGGGGCTTCCAGTACACCCCCAACGACGGCTGGGACTACGACGGCAACAACGCGCCGATCCTCGCGGACATCACGCTGAACGGGAAGCCCGTGAAGGCCGCGCTGCAGTCCAACCGCAACGGCTTCTTCTACGTGCTCGACCGGACCAACGGCAAGTTCCTGTACGCCACGCCCACCGTGGATGGCATCAACTGGACGACCGGTCTCGACCCGGTCACCGGCCGGCCCGCCGTGAACGAGGCGATGCGCCCGCTGGCGGACGGCGCCCCGGTCGTGCCGATCATCCCCGGGCTGGAGGGCGGCACCAACTGGTTCCCGATGGCCTTCAACCCGGAGACGAAGATCGCCTTCGTGCCGACCAACACGTGGGCGATGTCCCTCGCGGGCTACAAGTCGGAGGACATCAAGTACGAGCCCGGCAAGGTCTACATGGGCATGGACTACAAGATGCACACGCTGGGCGGCCCCATCGGCCGCCTACGGGCGTTCGACGTGGAGAAGCGGAAGTGGCTGTGGGAGATCCCGAGCCCGTTGCCCGTGTTCGCGGGCGTGCTCGCGACCAAATCGGGCCTCGTGTTCACCGGGGACCAGCTGGGCTTCATTTACGCGGCCGACGCGAAGACGGGGAAGGTGCTGTGGAAGTACCAGACCGGCTCGGGCATCAACGCCTCGCCGATCACGTACGAGATCGGCGGAAAGCAGTACGTCGCGATCCTGTCGGGCCTCGGCGGCGATCCGGGCTTCTACTTCAGCGCCCCCAAGGGCAACAGCCTCTTCGTGTTCGCCCTCGACAACCTGCCCGCCGGAAAGGCCGGTGCCGGCGAGTGGGGCGTGAACGACATCGAAGGTGCGCTCACACCGGTGCCGAAGTGAGCCCCGCATTGCCTTGACGCCCTCCGATTCATTACCCACCGAACCCATCGTGAAGACAACCGCCAGGATCCTCTGCGCGGCGCTGCTGGCAGGCGCCCTCGGCGAAGCCGCCGGCCAGGCCCATCAACCCCCGAAGGTCACTGCGGACACGTACGTGTGGGAACAAACCGAGAACCCGTACAGCGGCGACGCCGAGGCCATCGCGGAAGGTCAGCGGCTCTACCGTAGCACCTGCTACATCTGCCACGGCGACACCGGGGCGCGCGGCCCCAACCTGCGAAAGTCGAAGCTGAAGGGGCAGGCGTTCATGAAGATCGTGATCCAGGGCCGCAAGGGCACGCAGATGCCGGCGTGGAAGGGCAAGCTGACCGAGTCCGAGATGTGGAAGATCTACAGCTTCATCGAGGCGCCGTTGCCGTAGGCGGAGCCAATGGCCTTGTAGGAGCGGGCCATGCCCGCGAAAGCGGTGGATGCAAGGACAGGCTTCACCCGGAACCGTCGCTTTCGCGGCCACGGGCCGCTCCTACAAAAGCGGTAACCGGGGACGCGCCGCGTCGAGCCATGGCTCGACCCACGACAACCTTTGCCATGGGAATCGCGCGAGGTTCTTACACCCCCCGTGGGTCGGGCACTGCCCGA
>LNEE01000056.1 GCA_001464895.1 Betaproteobacteria bacterium Ga0077532 | reverse complement strand
CACCCCGAAACGTGAATTCCTGTACAGCGACGACATGGCCGACGCGTGCGTGGCGCTCATGAGCCTGCCCGAAGCGAAGTTCGACGAAGTGCTCACCAGGTACCAACCGCCGCTCATCAACGTGGGCTGCGGCGAGGACGTCACGATCCGCGAGTTGGCCGAGACGGCGGCGAGCGTGGTGGGGTTCGAGGGCAAGCTCGTGTTCGACACGAGCAAGCCCGATGGCACGCCGCGGAAGCTGATGGACGTGAGCCGGATGTTCGAACTGGGGTGGCGGCCGAAGACGAGTCTGCGGGAAGGGATCGGGAAGGCGTTGGCGGATTACGTGGCAAGGCGGTAGGCCGGGGTGGGGCTGCGCCCTCGTGCG
Source organism: Betaproteobacteria bacterium Ga0077532 (assembly GCA_001464895.1). Taxonomy (GTDB): domain Bacteria; phylum Pseudomonadota; class Gammaproteobacteria; order Burkholderiales. Next base: position 59,437 of record LNEE01000056.1, on the reverse strand, counting down.
CGGTGGCCCGCGGCGGCTTGGCCGCAGGTCGTACCAACAAGGGGAGGGCCCCTTGTATATCCCCCCGTTGATGTACCACTCGCCGTTGGATTGGGCCACGCTGTTGTAGGAGCGGGCCATGCCCGCGAAAGCGTCCGTTCCGGTTGAGGCGTTTCCTTGCATCGACCGCTCTCGCGGGCATGGCCCGCTCCTACAGGGGCCATGGGCCCCTCCTACACAAACCGTCGCTTCGGTCGCGGCAGGTGGATGCGCCACGAACTGTAGGAGCGGCCCATGGCCGCGAAAGCGACCGATGCTCTCGAAGCGTTTCCGCCCCATTCATTCGATCTCCGGCAACCACGCTGAATCCCAGAACGGGTATGTGCCGAACGTCCGCGCCAATCCGGCGCGGATCGGGTTTCGGATGATGTATTCGGCCACCGAGGCGAGTGCTTCGTCGCTGCGCAACGCATGATCGTGAAACGCTGGCGCCCAGAATGCGCCGCGACGCATCAGCGCTCTGTTCGCCTCTCGCGCCGACGCCGACTTCAACCGATTGACGATGGCATCGAGGGTGGACGCTTCGGCGAGTTGCACGAGCCAATGCACGTGATCCGGCATCAGCACCCAGGCGAGGAGGTCGTGACTTCCGAGGTCCCACTGCACGAAGCCGCGGATGGCTGCGGCGGCGACCTCGAAATCCGTGAACCACGGCACGCGGTGCAACGTGGTCGAGGTGACCACGTAGGTTTGCCCCGGCATCGAGACGCGACCTTGTCGAAGCGAACGGTGACCCGGGCGGGAGATGATCGTGGGCGTGTGCATCGTGTGTCGTCGGCATGGGCCGACGTCGTGGAATCGACGATGCAGAAAAGTCTATGGCGCAGGTCCGGGCGGACGCGAGGAATGGAATAGGGGCAGGCCGTTGCAGGTGGGGGCCACGGCCCCTGTAGGAGCGGGCCATGCCCGCGAGAGCGGTGAATGCCGTGGAAACGCTTCACCCGGAACAATCGCTTTCGCGGGCATGGCCCGCTCCTACAACAGCTCGCTCATTTCTGCGCCAGGTAGTGCTTCGATCGCCCTTGTAGGAGGGGCCCATGGCCCCGATAGCGGCAGATGCCAGGAGTGACGTTCTTGTAGGAGCGGGCCACGCCCGCGAGAGCGGTGAATGCCGTGGAAACGCTTCACCCGGAACAATCGCTTTCGCGGCCATGGCCCGCTCCTACAACAGCTCGCTCATTTCTGCGCCAGGTAGTGCTTCGATCGCCCTTGTAGGAGGGGGTCATGCCCCCATGGCACTACCTTAAGCCCCCGCAGCGAGATTCTCCCGTCTGGCGGCGTGCACGGCTGTTCAGCCCATTGTTCAAGCACGCTATTTCAGACACCACCATGTCGAAAGCGCGAGGCCGCCAGACCTCTCTTCGTAGGGAGGCCGCGACGATTTTTCCCTTAAGGTAGTGCCATGGGGCCATGCCCCCGAAAGCGGTAGATGCTGAGGAAACGCTTCAACCGGAATCATCGCTTTCGCGGGCATGGCCCGCTCCTACAGAAGCGTGGCCAACTCCCGCCCCCCACGAAAAAGGGCCCCTGCGAGGAGCCCTTTTTAATCACTTGCCCACGAACCCGTCCTCGCCTACAGCCGCCCGATCCCGTGATACTCCAGCCCGTACCCGCGCACCATCGGCGGGTCGTACATGTTGCGGCCGTCGAAGATGGCCTTCCGCTTTACCCGGGCCGCGATCGCTTCGAAATCCGGGCTCCGGAATTCCTTCCACTCGGTCACGATCATCAGGATGTCGGCGCCGTCGAGGGCGCCCATCGGGGAGGTCGCGTAGGCGACGCCCAGGCGGTCACCGAGGGCGCGATGGGCCTCCTCGTGCGCCACGGGGTCGTATGCCACCACCGTCGCGCCGCGGGCCAGCAGGCCCTCGATGATCACGAGGCTCGGCGCTTCGCGCATGTCGTCGGTGTTGGGCTTGAAGGCCAGGCCCCACATGGCGATCTTCATGCCCTCGAGGTCGTTGCCGTAGCGGCGGTCGAGCTTCTCGAGCAGCACGGACTTCTGGGCTTCGTTGGCCTCTTCCACCGCGTCGAGGATGCGCAGCTTGAGTCCAGCGGCCTGGCCGGTGCGTTGCAGCGCCTTCACGTCTTTCGGGAAGCACGAGCCGCCGTAGCCGGTGCCGGCGTAGAGGAAGTGATAGCCGATGCGCGGGTCGGAGCCGATGCCCTGGCGCACGCGTTCGATGTCGGCACCGACGCGCTCGGCCAGGTTGGCGAGTTCGTTCATGAACGAGATGCGCGTGGCGAGCATCGCGTTCGCTGCGTACTTGGTGAGTTCGGCGGACTTCACATCCATCACGATCATGCGTTCGTGATTGCGCTGGAAGGGCTGATAGAGCTGGCGCATCAGCTGGGTGGCGCGGTCGTCGTCCGAGCCGACCACGATGCGGTCCGGCTTGAGGAAGTCCTCGATCGCCGCGCCTTCCTTCAGGAACTCCGGGTTCGAGACCACGGCGAATTCCTGCTTCGATCCGCGGGCTGCGAGTTCTTCGGCGATGGCCGCCTTGACCTTCTCCGCGGTGCCCACCGGCACGGTCGACTTGTCGACGACCACGCAGTAGTGGTCCAGATGGCGCCCGATGGTGCGGGCCGCGGCGACCACGTACTGCAGGTCGGCCGAGCCATCTTCTCCGGGCGGGGTGCCCACGGCGATGAACTGGATGGCACCGTGCCGCACGCCCTCGGCGACGTCGGTGGTGAATCGCAATCGGCCGGCCTCGGCGTTGCGCTTCACCATGGCCTCGAGGCCGGGTTCGAAGATGGGGATGCCGCCTGCGCGGAGCATGCCGATCTTGCGCTCGTCGATGTCGACGCACAGGACGTCGTTCCCCGAGTCCGCGAGGCACGCGCCGGACACCAGCCCGACGTAGCCCGAACCGACTACTGTGACTTTCAAAGTCTTCTCCTGTTGTTGCTTCGTGGACGGCATGCCGGCCGTGCCATCACGGACCGGTCATGTGCGTGCGTCAGTCTACGCGGCGTCGCGCCGACGGCGGCATTGGAATGGACGCATCGGGTCGAAGCGGTACACCGGATAGCAAGAGCCGCGCCTCGAAGGAAGCCTTGGTGGGGTGGCTGCACTCTGCGCCAACGTGCGCGACATCGGGACCATGTCTGCCGTCCTGCGTCACGGGTCGCCTTGCCCGATGCCGCAGACAGGTTCGGGGTGGCGCGGTCCCTGCATTCCGTGCCGTCCATTCGAGACGAGAAGTCGCTGTCTTGCTCCGGCATCGCCGGACGGACGGCCCAAGCGGAGGTGGAATGAAGGTTCTGGTCACCGGCGGCGCCGGGTACATCGGTTCGCACACGTGCGTCGCGCTGCTCGCGGCCGGGCACGAGGTGGTCGTCGTCGACGACTTCTCCAACAGCAGCCAGGCGGTCATCGACCGCATCGAGACGATCTCGGGCAAGCGGGTGCCGTTTCACCGCGGACGCGTGCAGGAGCCTGCCGTGCTGGGGCGGGTTCTCGCGGAGCACCGCGTCGATGCCGCCATCCATTTCGCTGCGTTCAAGGCCGTGGGCGAATCGGTCGCGAAACCCATCGACTACTACGAAAACAATCTCATGAGCCTCATGGCCGTGGTGCGCGCGCTCGACGCGGCCGGGGCCCGGCATCTCGTCTTCAGCTCGTCGGCCACCGTGTACGGCAATCCCGAGAAGGTGCCGCTCGACGAATCCGCGCCGATCCAGCCCACGAACCCGTATGGCCAGACGAAGGCGATGGCCGAACAGATCCTCCGCGATGTCGTGGTCTCGAACCCCGCGTGGAAGGTGTCGCTGCTCCGCTATTTCAACCCCGTGGGCGCGCATTCGAGCGGCCTCATCGGTGAGGATCCGCAGGGCCTGCCGAACAATCTCATGCCCTTCGTCGCCCAGGTGGCGGTGGGGCGCCTCGCCGAATTGAAGGTGTTCGGCGGGGACTATCCGACGCCCGACGGTACCGGGGTGCGCGACTACATCCATGTGGTGGACCTGGCGGCGGGCCATGTGAAGGCACTCGAGCGGACGGGCGACAGCGGCCTGCTGACGGTCAACCTCGGCACGGGCCGCGGGTATTCCGTGCTCGAGATGATCCGCGCGTTCCAAGCGGCGTCCGGGCGGAGCATCCCGTATCGCATCGTCGACCGTCGGCCGGGCGACGTCGCCACGGTGTACGCCGATCCGGCGCTGGCGTGGAACGCGCTCGGTTGGAAGGCGGAACTCGACATCGACGCCATGTGCCGCGACACGTGGCACTGGCAGTCACAGAACCCGCAGGGGTTTCGCTCGGCGGCGTAGCAGCGGCGGTCACCGGGTCCGGTGGCCGGGCAGCAATGATCAGGCGGGCCTGGCCCGCCTCTCGGGCCGATGGCCCGCGGCGGGATGCCCGCAGGACGTACCAACAAGGGGAGGGCCCCTTGTATATCCCCCGGTGACGCGCCACCGGCGGTGGATGTGGTGTGATTTTGTAGGAGCGGGCCATGCCCGCGAAAGCGCCGGTTCCGGTCGAAGAGGTTCCTCGCGTCGACCGATGTTTGGGGGGCATGGTCGCCTGTCGGGCCGGTGGCCGGGCAGCAACGACCAGGCGGGCTTGGCCCGCTCCTACGGAGTTCGTCACCCTGGGTGATGTGCGTGGCCGTGTAGCGGCCCCTGTGGGAGCGGACCAGGCCCGCCTCTCGGGCCTGACGGCCCGCGGCGGCTTGGCCGCGTGGAGTTACCAACAAGGGGAGGGCCCCTTGTATATCCCCCGTTGATGCGCTGCCCGCTGCAGAACTGGCCACGCTTCCTGTAGGAGCGGGCCATGCCCGCGAGAGCGCCGATTCCGGATGAAACGCCTCCAGGGCATCGACCGCTTTCGGGGCCATGGGCCCCTCCTACAGGGGTGGTGGATGTGCCACCCGCTGCAGAACTGGCAACGCTTTCTGTAGGAGCGGCCCATGGCCGCCTCTCGGGCCTGACGGCCCGCGGCGGCTTGGCCGCGTGGAGTTACCAACAAGGGGAGGGCCCCTTGTATATCCCCCGTGGATGCACCACCGACCATTGGAAATGGGCAACGGTGGTGTAGGAGCGGCCCATGGCCGCGAAAGCGTTGGTTCCGGTCGAAGCGCTTCCACGGCATCTGCCGCTTTCGGGGCCATGGGCCCCTCCTACAGGGGTGGTGGATGCGTCCCCCGAGGTGGAACTGGCCACGCTATCCGTAGGAGCGGCCCATAGCCGCGAAAGCGGTGAGCGCACGGAAACGCATCGCCCGGAACGATCGCCCTCGCGGCATGGCCCCCTCCTATAGCGGTGGTGGATGCGCCGTCATCTCCGGCCGGTGTCGCCCGATCAATACACCGACCGTCCCCCCGTGATGTCGAACAGCTGGCCCGTGGTGAACGAACACTCGTCCGAGGCGAGCCACGCCACCATCGCGGCGATCTCGTCCGGTTTCACGAATCGGCCCTTCGGCACCTGATCCAGCATCCACTTCACCTTTTCCGGCGTAAAGCTCTGCAGGATCTCCGTGTCGGCCACCGACGGGCAGACGCAGTTCACGAGGATCTCGGTGTCGGCCAGTTCGCGACCCAGGGCCTTGGTCAGTGCGATGACGGCGGCCTTCGAGGCGCTGTATGCCGAGAAGTTGGGGGTCCCATTCTTGCCTGCGATCGAGGCGATGTTGACGATGCGACCGTATCCACGCGATCGCATGGCCGGGATGACCGCCTTGCTGCACAGGAACGTCCCGTCCACGTTCACCGCGAAGATCTGTCGCCACGTCGCCAGGTCGTACTCCCACGTCTGCACCACGGGGCCGCCGATGCCGGCGTTGTTCACGAGGATGGCGATGGGGCCCAGCTTCGCTTCGGCCGTGCGGACCGCCTGGGTGACCGCGGCCTCGTCCGTGATGTCGACCGGCTGGACGATGAAGCGCCCGGTGCCCGCGAGGGCGGTTTCGACGGCGGCGAGGGCAGTGGCGTCGCGGTCCCACAGGGCGACGCTGGCCCCGCATGCGAGCAGGCGTTCGGCGATGGCGAGGCCGATGCCGCGGGCAGCGCCCGTGACGATGGCGGTGCGGTCGGCAAGATCGATATGAGTGGCCATGGGGTGTCTCCTCGTTCGGAGGCGGGAGGATAGCCCCCGCCGGCCGGCTGGGGGCGCCTTCCTTCGAGCGGCAACGAAGCGCTCGGTGAACGTTCTGTGACGCTGTCACCGCTCGGTCATCACCGTGACCTATGATCCTGACCATCAGTACCCAGTACCCGGGAGACTCCAAAAGTGCCATCGATGTCCGCCGACCAACCCTCTCCGATCCAGCCCGGCCACACGGTCCACGCAGCGCGGCAGGCGCGCGGCTTCACCCTGCTCGAACTGCTCGTCGTGATCGTCATCATCGGTCTCCTGGCCGGATACGTCGGCCCCAAGTACTTCGCGCAGGAAGGCAAGGCGAAGACGAAGGTGGCGAAGGCCCAGATCGACGCCCTGGAGAAGGCCCTCGATGCCTACCGCATCGACATGGGCCGCTATCCCGACACCCAGCAAGGCCTCGCCGTCCTGGAAGTCCGGCCCGAGAACGAACCGCGTTGGCAGGGCCCGTACATGAAGAAGGCGATCCCGCCCGACCCGTGGGGCAAGCCATATCAATACCGCGCGCCCGGCGAGAAGGGCGAGATCGACATCTTCTCCTTCGGCCGGGACGGACAGGCGGGCGGCGAGGGCGAGGATGCGGACGTGGGCAATTGGAACTGAGGACGATGAGTCGGACGGGTCGGGCATTCGTTGTGGGTCGATGCCGTGAAAGCGCGGCATTTGTAGGAGCGGCCCATGGCCGCGAAAGCGGTGGATGCCGTGGGAGCGCCCCAACCGGAACAATCGCTTTCGCGGGCATGGCCCGCTCCTACAAGGTCCCGATGGGCGATGAATTTGTAGGAGGGGGCCATGCCCCCGAAAGCGGTGGATGCCGTGGGAGCGCCCCAACCGGAACAATCGCTTTCGCGGGCATGGCCCGCTCCTACAAGATCCCGATGGGCGACGAATTTGTAGGAGCGGCCCATGGCCGCGAAAGCAGTCGATGCCGGCAAGTGCATCCCCACAGCGAGGCCTCGGGACCATGCGCTTCCAGGTGAAAGCCATGAAGGCCGGCGAGGGCGTGGTGTCGCTGTCGTTCGATGCGCGCGATGCCCGGGACGCCCGCGCGCAGGCCGCGGACAAGGGCTACGCCGTGCTTGGCGTGCAGGGGGGCGCGTGGTCGCTCAGCCTGCCGCAGCGCCGGCATCGGTTTCCGCTGCTGCTCTTCACCCAGGAACTGCTCGCGCTGCTCAACGCCGGCATCAGCCTCGTCGAGGCGCTCGAGACGCTCGCCGAGAAGGAATCGCGCGCGGAGAGCCGGTCGGTGCTGCAGGGCCTGCTCGATCTTCTGCGCGAAGGGAAGTCGTTCTCCGCCGCACTGCAGGCCAACCCCGCCATCTTCCCCGACCTGTACGTGGCCTCGGTCCGCGCGAGTGAGCGCACCGGTGATCTCTCCGAGGCGCTGGCCCGCTATGTCACCTATCAGACGCAGCTCGATCTCGTGCGGAAGAAGCTGGTGAGCGCCTCCATCTACCCGGCGATCCTGCTCATCGTCGGGGGCATGGTCACGATGTTCCTGCTGGGTTACGTCGTGCCGCGCTTCAGTCATGTGTACGAGGACATGGGCGGGGATCTCCCGCTGCTCTCGCGGGTGCTGCTGCGCTGGGGGTCCCTCATCGACGAGAACGGCGCGCTCACGGGCGGTATCTTCCTCGTCGTCGTCGGCCTCATCGCGTGGTGGATCGTCCAGCCCGGCACCCGCGCCCGCATGCTCCGGGCGATGCGCCGCATCCCCGGTTTCCACGAGCGCGTGCGCGTGTACCAGCTCACGCGCTTCTACCGCACCCTCGGCATGCTGCTGACCGGCGGCATCTCGGTCGTGCCGGCCCTCGGCATGGTGGCCGGGCTGCTCGACGCCGAACTCCGCGCGCGCCTCGACCAGGCGACACGCCTCGTCCGTGAAGGGCGCCCGATGTCGGATTCGATGGAGACCGCCGGCCTCGTCACGCCCGTCGCATTGCGGTTGCTGCGGGTGGGCGAACGCAGCGGCCAGATGGGCGAGATGATGGAGCGCATCGCCACGTTCCACGACGAGGAGATGGCGCGCTGGGTCGATTGGTTCACGAAGACGTTCGAGCCCTTGTTGATGGCGCTGATCGGCGTGGTGATCGGCGGGATCGTGGTGCTGATGTATCTGCCGATCTTCGAGTTGGCGGGGAGTGTGCGGTGAGGCGGGCCTTTGTAGGAGCGGCCCATGGCCGCCTCTCGGGCCGCTGGCCCGCGGCGGGTTGCCCGCGTGGTGTACCAACAAGGGGAGGGCCCCTTGTATATCCCCCCGTGGATGCACCACCCACCTCGGGAATGGGCCGCGCTGTTGTAGGAGCGGCCCATGGCCGCGAAAACGATGGTTCCGGTTGGGGCGTCTCCGAGGCATCCACCGCTTTCGGGGGCATGGCCCCCTCCTACAGGGTCATGGCCCGCGTCCGGGTGTCCTCTACATGAACCCCACCGACCTCACCCCGCCGCGCACCTTCGCGCCCGCCGATTTCGCGCGCGCCCGTGACGCTGCGCGCGCCACCGGTCGCCGCATCGTCGACTGCCTCGAGGCCGACAGCGGACTCGAATCGGAAGACTTCGTGCAGGCGCTCGCGGCCGCGCTCGTGTTGCCGCCGATGACGATGGATGCGCTGCACGCCGCGCAGACCGCGTTCGACGTGCTGCCCTACGCCGAGGCGATGGCGCGCGAATGCGCGGCGCTTCGGGACGACACCGGCGGGCTCGTCCTCGTGCATGGGGATCCGTTCGACGAGCGCTTCCGGCGTTGGGTCGACGAGCGCATTGCGGCTCCGTTCGAGCTGCGCCTCGCGCATCACGCCGATCTCGCCGCCTGGCTGGCCCGGCAGGGCGAGAGCCTGCGGGCGATGGAGAGCATGGTCGTCGAGTCGCGGCGCGAGACCGACGGCGGCAGCGCGGTGGCCGACCTCTCGCTGAAGACGATCTCCGAGGACGCCAGCCCGGTGGTGCGGCTCGTGAACTCCACGCTCTACGACGCGCTGAAGAGTTCCGTGAGCGACATCCACCTCGAGACCACGCCCGCCGGGCTCACCATCAAGTACCGCATCGACGGGGTGCTCTCGCACGTGAGCCACGTGCCCGGGCTCGAGACCGCCGAGCACGTCATCTCGCGCGTGAAGGTGATGTCCGAGCTGGACATCGCCGAGCGCCGCGTGCCGCAGGACGGTCGCTTCAAGGTGCACACGCAGGGTCGCGAGATCGACTTCCGCGTGTCTATCATGCCGTCGATCTTCGGCGAGGATGCCGTGCTGCGGATCCTCGACAAGCAGAGCCTCGCGGACGAGGTGAAGGGCTTGTCGCTCGAGAGCCTCGGCTTCGACGACGTCGCCAAGGCGTGGATGCGCCGCCTGTCGTCGGAGCCCTACGGCATGCTGCTCGTGACCGGCCCCACCGGCAGCGGCAAGACCACCACGCTCTACGCCGCGATCTCCGAGATCAACCACGGCCACGACAAGCTGATCACCATCGAGGATCCCGTCGAGTACCAGCTGCCCGGCGTGCTGCAGATCCCGGTGAACGAGAAGAAGGGCCTCACCTTCGCGCGCGGCCTGCGGTCGATCCTGCGGCACGACCCGGACAAGATCATGGTGGGCGAGATCCGCGACGCCGACACCGCGCAGATCGCGGTGCAGGCGGCACTCACCGGCCACCTCGTGTTCACCACCGTGCACGCCAACAACGTGTTCGACGTGATCGGCCGCTTCACGCACATGGGCGTGGACCCCTACAGCTTCGTCGCCGCGCTGAACGGCATCGTCGCGCAGCGTCTCGTGCGCGTGAACTGTCCGCACTGCGCCACGGAGGATCACCCCGACGACGAACTGCTCGCGGCATCGGGCCTCGACCGTTCGCGCGTCGAAGGTTTCGTGTTCCGCGCCGGTCGCGGCTGCGGGCACTGTCGCGGCAGCGGCTACCGCGGGCGCAAGGCCATTTCCGAGATGCTGCTGCTCACCGACGAGCTGCGCGAACTCATCACATCCAAGGAACCCATCCGCCGCGTGAAGGAGGCCGCGCGCGCCGGCGGGACGCGGTTCCTGCGCGATTCGGCGCTCGACCTCGTGGCGCGCGGCGAGACCACACTGACGGAGATCAACCGTGTCACTCTCGTGGCGTGACGTCCTGCGCGTGAAGCTGGCACCGCACGGGTTGCGCATCGCGCGCCATCGTCGCGGCTGGCGATCGCCCGCCGCGGAGACCTTCGACGTCGCTGTGGGGGACACCCACGACGGCGGTGCGCCGTGGGCCGCTGCTGCCGATGCGCTGGAGCAGACGCTGCTCGCGCCGCGGCTGCGCGGCATGGATCTCGATGTGACGCTCGACGGCGGCTTCATGCGCTGGCTGCTTCTCCCCTGGAGCGCGGCGCTCGCCACCGATGCCGAACGGCTCGCCTACGCCCGGCTCGAGTTCGAGTCCGTGCACGGCGAGCGCGCCCGGGCATGGCGCATCCGGCTGGCGGATGGCCGGCCCGGTGAGCCATCGCCCGCCTGCGCGATCGACGATGCACTCCACGATCGTCTCGCCGCCATCGCCACGGCATGCAGTGGCCGACTCGTCGCCGTGCAGCCCGCGTTCGGCGCGGCGCTCGACCGCCATCGCCGCGCGCTCACGGCGCCGTCGGCCGCCTTCGCTCTCGTCGAGCGCGGACGGTGCACGATCGCGGCCTTCGAGCGGGGCCGCTGGCGGCATCTCGAATCCGCCCGGCTCGCGGGGCGCCTGACCGATGCCATCGCCGCGCCGCTCGCGCGCATCGATGCGCTGGGCGTCTGCCCCGAGTCGCCGCGGCGTCTGCACGTCGTGTTCGACGCGTCACCGGAAGCGCTGCCCGCGCACGTCGGCGGCTGGGACGTCGTGACTGCGGACGATGCCGCGCCCGCGCCCCGCGCACGGGTTGCCTGGGGCCGGTCATGAGCGTGCGTGCGGTCGGCATCGATTTCGCGGGGACGCCGCGCCCCGTGCGTCTCGTCGGCACCGTGCTCGCGGCGGTCGGCGTCGCCGTGGCGCTGTGGGCGTGGGACGCCGTGTCGGAAGCGCAGGACGAGCGCGACCGCCAGACCGAGCGCCTCGACGACACCCGCCGCCTGGCGCGCCGTGCGATGCCGGCCATCGAACGCGCGAAGGCGCCGGGCCGGGAGGCTCCCGACCGCGAGATGGCCGCCGAGGTGCGGGCCGCCAACGAAGTGCTCGACCGCCTGGCACTCCCGTGGGACGCGCTCTTCGCCGACGTGGAACGCGCCCTCGGACCCGATGTCGCCCTCACGCTCGTGCAGCCCGATCCGAAGGGGCGCATCGTCGTGATCGACGGCGAGGCGCGCCATCTCAATGCGCTGCTCACCTTCCTCGCGCGGCTCGACAGCGCGCCGACGCTCGCCGAGGCGCATCTGCGTCAGCACGAATGGCGCGTGACCGATCCGCATCGCCCGCTCGCATTCTCCGTGGAGGCCCGATGGACGCCCGCGCGCTGAGCATCCACGCGTCGTGGTGGCTGCGCCGCGAGGCCTCGCGCCTCGGCTGGCGGGGCATCGCGGGCCTCGTGCTGCTCGTGCTCGCCGCAGGGCTCGTCCTCTTCATCGCTGCGCCCGCGGAGCGCGAGGCCGAAGAGCGGCGCGCCGAGGTCGCCAAGCTCCGGACCGAGTTGCGGTCCGGTGCCGTCGGAGGCGCGGGTGGGACGGCTGCGCCGCCCTCGAAGATCGTGCAGCTCGAGACCTACTACGCGTTCTTCCCCGATGTCTCGACGCTGCCCGACTGGCTGGGCCAGGTGCACCTCGCCGCCGCCCGGCACGGCCTCGCGCTCGACAGCGGGCAGTACCAGTTGCAGCACCCGGCCGGCGCCCGACTGGCGCGCTACGAGCTGGACCTTCCCCTGCGCGGGACCTATCCGCAGTTGCGCGCGTTTCTCGCCGATGTGCTCACGAAGGTGCCCGCCGCGTCCATCGAGGATGTTCTCGTGCGGCGCGAGTCGGTGGCGAACCGCGAGATGGAAGCGCGCGTGCGCCTCGCGATCCACCTCGGAGGCGCGCAATGACGCTGGCGCCGCGCCTTCGAGCGATCCTGCTGGCCGCGGGTCTCGCGCTCACCGTGGCCGCGATCGGCTGGGTCGAGTCGCGCGACGAACCCGCGGATGCGAAGCGTGCGAACGCCCAGTCGGCAGCCCCGAAGAGGACCGCGACGCGCGCGGACGACGCGAAGGCGCCCGATGCCACGGGACCCGATGTCACGCGACCCGACATCATGCGGCCCGCGCCGTCGTCGCCGGCTGCAGCGCAGGTCCCTGCCGGCCCCGCGCCGGCTGTCGACGTGACGCGTGCGCGCCGCGCGCTGCAGCCGCTGGCCGCCGACGCCTTCGCGCCGCAGAGCTGGGCGCCGCCGCCGCGCAAGCTCACGGTGGCGGAGCAGGCCGCTGCTGCTCCGCCGCCGCCCCCACCGCCCCAGGCGCCGCCGCTGCCGTACCGGTACGTCGGGATGATGGGTGACGATGGCCGGACCACGCTGTTCCTCTCGAACGGCGAACGCGATGTGATGGCCAGGCCCGGCGACGTGCTCGACGGTGTCTGGCGTCTCGAACTGGTGAACGAACAGCGTGCGCTGTTCGTGTATGTCCCCCTGCAACAGTCCCGCACGCTCACTCTCGGAGCGCGATGATGCGATTCCTCATTCCCCTGCTGGCTGCGCTCGTCCTGGCCGCCTGCGCCTCCAACCCCACCTACGAGGACGCCGCGCGTCTCTCCGAGGCCGGCCAGCCCGAGGCGGCCGTGGCCCGCCTGCAACAGCTCGTGGAGCAGAACCCGCGGAACGCGCAGTACCGCGCCGCGCTGCTGCGCGAACGCGATCGTGCCGTGGCGCTACGCATGAACGCCGGCGATGTGCAGTTGCGCGCCGGCCGCTACGACGAGGCCGAACGCGAGTACCAGGCTGCGGCGGCGCTCGATGCCGACGCCGTGCGCAGCACCGTGCGACTCGCGGATGTCGCGCGGGCCCGCCGTCACGATGCGATCCTGCGGGAAGCGGAGGCGAGCCTGAAGGCGGGGCGGCTCGACGCGGCCGAGACGCGCGTGCGCGAGGTGCTCGGCGACACGCCGAACCACGCGCCGGCGCGGGATCTCCTGCGGCGCGTGCTGGAGGCCGGCATGGCGACCGACCCGACGCCGCGCCTCAAGGCGCCGTTCCGGAAGCCGGTGACCCTGGAGTTCCGCGATGCGCAGATGCGCACGGTGTTCGACATGCTGTCGCGCACGTCGGGCATCAACTTCGTCTTCGACCGTGACGTGAAGCAGGACCAGAAGCTCACGGTGTTCCTGCGCAACACCACGCTGGAGGATGCGCTCGAACTGATCCTCACCACGCACGCCCTCGACCGCAAGGTGCTGAACGAGAACTCCGTGCTCATCTACCCGAACACGCCGGCGAAGCAGAAGGACTACCGCGAACTCGTCGTGCGCAGCTTCTATCTTTCCAACGCCGACGTGAAGCAGGCGGCCGTGATGGTGAAGACGCTGACGCGCGCGCAGGATGTCTTCATCGACGAGAAGCTGAACCTCATGGTGATGCGCGACACGCCCGAGGTGGTGCGCATGGCGGATCAGCTCGTTCGTACGCTCGACCTCGCGGAGCCGGAGGTGATGCTGGAAGTGGAGGTGCTGGAGCTGACACGCACGCGCCTGCAGGACCTCGGGGTGGCGTGGCCCGGCGCCGTGTCACTCGGTGCGCGCACCACCGGCACGGCGGCCGGCAGCCAGCTGATCGACGGGCCGATGGTCTTCAGCATCGCCAACCCGGCACTGGTGGCGAGCATGCGCGCGACCGTGGGCCGCTCGACGCTGCTCGCCAACCCGCGCATCCGCGTGAAGAACCGCGAGAAGGCGCGGATCCACATCGGCGAGAAGGTGCCGGTCTTCACCAGCACGGCGGTGGCCAATGCCGGCGTGGCGCAGTCCGTCACCTATCTCGACGTGGGCCTGAAGCTCGATGTGGAGCCGCAGGTCTATCTGAACGACGACGTGGCGATCAAGATGGGCCTGGAGGTCAGCAACATCGTGCGGGAGGTGTCGGCCAACGCCGGGCAGACCATCGCGTACCAGATCGGCACACGCAACACGAACACCGTTCTGCAATTGCGCGACGGCGAGACGCAGATCTTGGCCGGCCTCATCAACGACAACGATCGCCGGACGTCGGTGCGCATCCCCGGCCTCGGCGACGTGCCGATCCTGGGTCGCCTCTTCGGCAGCAACAACGACAACAAGGAGAAGACCGAGATCGTGCTGCTCATCACGCCGCGCGTGGTGCGCAACATCGTGCGGCCCGAGGGCGTGCTCGCGGAGCTGCCCGTGGGCACGGACACCATGCCCGGCCGCGCGCCGCTGCGCATCGCGAAGACGGCACCGGGGACGCTCGGCATGTCGTCGGACGGTGGCGGCGAGGCCAACGGCGCCCGTGGCAGCGGGCTCCGACCGCCGCCGGACGCGCGATCGAACCCCGACTCGGTGTTCCAGTTCGGCCTGTCCGCGCCGTCGACGGTGCGGCTCAACGAACAGTTCCCGCTCACCGTGACGCTGCCGGACGTGGTCGAGATCGCGAACGGCTTCGTGGAGATCGCGTACGACCCGGCCGTGCTCCAGATCGTCGGCGGCACTCCCGCGGAGCCTGGGCGCGTGCGCCTGCCGGCGGCGGGCAGCGGGCAGTCCATCGAGGTCACCTTCCTGGCGCTCAAGGAGACGACCGGCTCGCAGGTCACGGTGTCGAATGCCGAGCTTGTCGATGCGTCCGGCTTCGCCGTGGGTGTCGCGCCACCACCGCCGATCGCGGTCGTGGTAAGGAAGTAGCCGGTTCCGCCGATGGACTTCGCCCGGCCCGCCAGCGCTATGCCTCCCGCGGCGCGCGGCTTCACGCTCATCGAGTTGATGATCGTGGTGGCGATCCTCGCGGTGCTCGCCGTGGGCGCAGTGCCGCTGGGCGAACTGGCCGTGCAGCGCACGCGCGAGCAGGACCTCCGCCTCGCCCTGCGCCAGATCCGCGGTGCCATCGATGCGTACAAGAAGGCCGCCGAGGAGGGCCGGGTCGAGCGCAAGGCCGACGAGACCGGTTATCCGCGGCGGCTAGTCGACCTCGTGAACGGCATGCCCGACATCAAGACGCCCGACCGCAAGGTGATCCGGTTCCTGCGTCGCATCCCGCGCGATCCGTTCGCACCGTCCGATCTTTCCGCGGAGGAGACCTGGGGGCTGCGCAGCTATGCGAGTTCCGCGACGTCGCCGTCACCCGGCATGGATGTCTACGACGTCTACTCCCGCCGGGAGGGCGCCGGATTGAACGGCGTGCCGTACCGCGAATGGTGACGTCGCGCAGGCCGGGGCGTCGCTCCGCCGGGTTCACGCTGATCGAGCTGCTCGTGGTGCTCGCGGTGATCGCCCTTCTGCTCGCCCTCGCCGCGCCCCGTTACTTCGACCACATCCAGCGGTCCCGCGAGGCGGTGCTGCGCGAGAACCTGGGCGTCATGCGCGACGCCATCGACAAGTACCACGCCGATCGCGGGCGGTATCCCGACGCGCTGTCCGATCTCGTGACCCGCCGCTATCTCCGCGCGGTCCCCGTGGACCCGATCACCGACAGCCGCGAGACGTGGGTGACCCTGCCGCCGCCCGCCGGCACCGCGACCGCGGGCGGCGCCGTGTACGACGTGCGCAGTTCGGCGCCAGGCACCGGCGCGGACGGGACGCCGTTCGAGAGCTGGTGATGAAGCCCGATTACGTCGGGTCCCGCGCTGGTGCGGCACCGCCACGCGATGTCCCGGGGGACAGCCATGTTCCTGTAACACGCGGTCGCGATACTCCGTGCGTCTCGACTCCCACGGATCCCGCTTCCGACGCGCGGACGACGCCTGCCGGCGTCATGCCATGCGCGGAACCCCCTCGCCACGATGTCAGCGCTGCCCCTCTCCACGGAATCCTTCGCGACGCTCGACGAGCGCCAGGCGGAGCGGCTGCACGACGTGCTGCGATCGGGGCTGGAAGTGCGTCGCCGGAACCAGTTCTATCTGTGGGTGCAGGGCGCGCTGCAGGGCTTCGTCCCGCACGAGTTGATGGTGTGCGTGCACGGCGACCTCTCCCGGCGGAGCATGGTCGTGGAATGTTTCTCGAGCTACCCGCTGAAGGAGATCGACGAGCGACAGATCGTGCACCGGGAGACCGGCCTCGCGATGCAACTCGTCCAGACGTGGGTGGAAGGGGGCGAGCGGCCGCTCGTGATCGGGGCCGAGCCTGGCGACCTGCCCATCCCGAGACGCTTCGAGCAGACGATCGCGCAGCTCTCGCTGGGCCGCGTCGCTGTCCACGGACTGTCGGCCTACCCGGGGTTCCCCGCGAGTCATTTCGTCTTCGCTCGGATTGCGTCGCAGCCGCACGGGGCGCTTGCCCACGCGATCGACCTGATGGTGCCCTGCCTTCATGCGTCGTATGTGCGCATGCTGATGGCGGACTCGCCGGAGGTGGGTGCGCCTGCCGGCCGGATCCAGCAGGTGATCACCGCGCGCGAGATCGAGATCCTGCAATGGGTGCGCGACGGCAAGAGCAACCAGGAGATCGGGCTCATCCTCGGCATCAGTCCGCTCACCGTGAAGAACCACGTCCAGAAGATCCTTCGCAAGCTCGTCGTGCAGAACCGCGCACAGGCGGTGGCGAAGGGCATCTCTCTCAAGCTGATCGGCAACGGCGGCTGAGGCAGCAAAGCCAGGGCGGATTCACCTACCTCTTCGTTCTGTTCCTCGTCGCCGCCATGGGCGCCGGGCTCGCAGCCATCGGCACCTGGTGGTCCACGGTGGCCCAGCGCGACCGCGAGGAGGAACTGCTGTTCACGGGCGAACAGTTCCGCAGTGCGATCCGCAGCTACTACGACGGCTCACCCGACGGTGCGAAGGTGTTCCCCCGGACCCTGCAGGATCTCGTGGAAGACACCCGCGGCGTGAAGCCGCTGCACCACCTTCGGCAGATCTTCCGGGACCCGATGACTGGCACGCGGGAGTGGGGGCTCGTCCGCGCAGGCGACCGCATCATCGGCGTCCACAGCCTGCACGCGGGTGTACCGCAGCGCCGTGCCAACTTCACTCTCGAGCAGGAGGACTTCGCGTCCGCGAGCAGTTATCGGGACTGGCGGTTCACCTACTCGCCCTCGGCTGCGCCGGTCGGTGTGCCCTCGCGGGAGTCCGGCGCGCCTGCAGTGCCGACTGTTCCCGTACCGGGTCCGGTCGCGGGGCCCGTGGATCCCGGGGCGCCGCCCGCGGAAGTCCCTGCGCCACCGCCGGTCCGTCGCCGCGACGAGGCCTGCGAGCTTCAGCGCAGCGACGATCTCCGCACGTGTTCAGCGGCCCGCGAGACGGGTGCGACGGGCGGCGAGATCGCGATCTGCACGGCGTCGGCATCGAGCCGATTCTTCGCGTGCGTGCGCGA
This sequence comes from Betaproteobacteria bacterium Ga0077532, assembly GCA_001464895.1. Classification (GTDB taxonomy): domain Bacteria; phylum Pseudomonadota; class Gammaproteobacteria; order Burkholderiales. The sequence continues at coordinate 41,858 of LNEE01000056.1, read as the reverse complement.
CCAGTCGATTCCGCCGCTGCGCCTGCCGCCGTCACGGTAGCGTCCGCCCTGCCGTTGTCTTCGTCCCCGTCGATGAACCTCGCGATCCGATAGTTCTTTGCGCACAGGGCGTGCGCCGTCGTCGCACGCTCCACGCCCCGTCAGACGTGGATATCCGACGGAACAGCCCGCCTCGGACCGCAGCGCAAACGTCATCGACGTAGTCCCAAAGAACCATGAACGGATGTTGCGCGTGTCATGGGATCGACAGGTGCCGCTTGGATACTCCCTCTAGCGGTCCATGAAAGTCATGGGCCTCCGGGTGATCCATTCGGACGACGTTCGCCGGCCCGCACGACGTGATGGTCGTCACGGTGCACAGCGAAACTGGAATTCGTGCAGCCACCCTTCGCCGGTCGCGCCAGCTCCATCCCGATAACGGAGATGCGCTCGCCGGGCGATCTGACGACAACGCACCTTTCCAAGCAGGAGACTCTTACATGCACATTTACCGCACTCTGATCACCGCCGCGATCGCGGCTTCCGTCTCGACCTCGGCATTCGCCTTGATCGAGGACTCCAAGGCCGGTGGTGCCCTCGGTGGCAGCGGCGAACTCTTCTGGGTGGTCATGGACCAGGACGGCGAGCGCTCCTACACCCGCGACCTCGGCATCAGCCTCGACAACTTCCTGGCGGCCGCGGCCACCGGCCAGTCGTGGTCCTTTGCCAACGACGAGACGCTGGTCCAGTTCATTTCCGGCACGGCGAACCCCGGCAACCTCATCTGGAACATCGGCGCGCTCGACAGCACGGGCTCCGGCACGGGCAATTTCCAGAAGTTTCTGAGCACCTACGGCCAGGGCGCGACACTCCCGACGTTCAACAACCAGGCGGTGGGTTTCCTGGATGACTCGGCGGACATCTTCATCGCCAGCACCAACACGCTCGGGAGCCATCAGGCGGTGGCGAACGGATCGAACATCGCCGTTCCTGCCGACGGCTTTGCCTACGCGCTCGGCGGTCTCTGGGGAACGAACTTCGGTGGCAAGGCCGCTGGGTTCAACAACGGCATCGCCATCGACGAAACGGCTTCGCTGATCCTGATTCGTCAGGCCAGCAATGTCTTCGCTCAGCGGTTCAATCCCGGCATCGTCTCCGAACTGTCCTACAACGGCCTGGCCTACACCGCTTCGTTCGACGGCAGCGCGCTGAACATTGCCGCCATCCCCGAGCCCAGCACCTACGCCATGATGGGTGTCGGCATTGCGGCTCTCGGCTTCGCCGCGCGTCGCCGCAACAAGCGCTGATCCAACCTTAACGACTGATCGTTCCTGACACGCGATGCGCCCTCGGGCGCGTCGTGCAGGGATTGCTACGCCCAAATTTCAAGGAGTCTTCCCATGAAGATCAAAGCCATCGCTCTTGCCTGCTCCGCCTTTGGCGTCTTTGCCAGTGGTCACGTTGCAGCACAGACACCCGCCCCGTTCTCCACGCCCGAACTGAAGGTGATCCTGTCCGGCGCCACGGCCCCCGACAACTTCCTGGTCCAGATCGCGACCGGCCTGTTCGAGGCGGGATTCCATCGTTTCCAGGACAACAACGGCACCGCCGCCAACTTCGGTGATGACGGCCGCGGTTACAACGCCTTCTATGGTCGGGTCAAGAACGACGCCACGGTGCCCGCGACGCTCCGCGGTCGTACGGTGCTGTTCGTGAAGCGCTCCCGCGGCGGTTCGGTGTGGGGTGTGAACCCGGTGGCCCGCGCGTCCCGCATCGAAACGCTCGACATCACGTCGACCACGTGCGTGCTGGAAGCAACGATCTACCGCTGCTCGGTCAAGGGTCTCGACCCGGGCCTGGCGGGCTTCGCGAACCCGGCGCTGAACCTTGGCGAGGTCTCCGACTTCGGTGTGTCCGACGTGGAGCCGGCCATGTTCAAGGGTCCCTTCAACGTCGAGTTCGGTGTCTCACAGCTGGCCGCGGCTGAAGTGGCTCGCCTGGAAGTGAAGCCCGTGAACGCCCTCAGCATGGGCATCGTGGCGACCAACTCGGTCCCCGCCGACACATGGCTGTCGCGCTCGGCCTACGGCGCGATGCTGTCCGGGACATACCAGGACTGGAGTCAGGTCGACCCGTCCATCGGCAGCGGAAACACGCAGGTCGTGGTCTGCCGTCGCGTGCAGGGTTCCGGCACGCAGACGTCGTACAACTGGTTCTTCAACAACTTCCCCTGCCAGAGCGACTTCGGTGGCACGGTGCCGCCGTCCCGCATGACGGACAGCGCGAGCGGCATCACCGGTGGCACGGGCACCCAGGCCGATCCGTTCACGATCGACCCGACTGCCGGCTTCACGGTGGTGGAGAACTCCGGTTCCGGAAACGTGCGCGACTGCCTGCGCAGTGCCCAGAACAACCTCGACCACAACTTCCGTGGCGACGACGGCAACTGGTACCGCGTCCAGTTCTCCAACAGCACCGAACCGTTCCGCGCGATCGGCACGCTGTCGGGCGACAGCGCCTCCAGCGCCAACCCGTCCCAGAACGGCTGGAGCTTCCGTTACCTCGACGGCGCCGGCGTCTTCAACATAAACAACTCCACGCTCGCTGGCGGCCCGGGCACCGGCATGGCGCCCAGCAAGGCCAACATGATCGACGGCAAGTACGACTTCATGGTCGAGCTGACGATGCAGTACCGCAAGGTGCCCGCGGTGAACGAACAGGGCGACAACGTCGCTGCGCTGTCCGGCCTGAAGCTCGCGTTCGTGAACGAGTTCATCAAGCGTGCGGGCGATCCGGCCTTCAACGCCAGCCCGTGGGTCGCGGCCCTGCCGCCGACGTTCGACCCGACGTCGAGCCCGAACGTCGCCAAGGGCACGCGCTTCGGCAACACGTGCTCGCCGATGCAGATGCTGTTCTGATGTTCGACCGGGTCGGCGGTGCGTTGCTGCCGACCCAACGTAGATCGACGCCGGACGCGGGCTCATCCCCTCGTTCGGCGTTTCAGTGTGGTGAAACGTGAATCGTAGAGCTGTCGAAGTGGTTTCGAATGTCGTCGTCGCCGTCATTGCGCTCGTGGCGTGGATGTCCACGCCGGCCCGCGCGCAGGATGCCGGTTTCGATATTCTCGAGTTCGTCGTGGACGGCAACACGACGCTGCCCGGCATCGAGATCGAGAAGGCCGTGTATCCGCATCTCGGGTACGGCAAGTCCATCGCGGACGTGCAGGCGGCGCGCGCTGCGCTCGAGAAGGTGTATCAGGAGGCGGGCTACCTCACGGTGACCGTCGATGTACCGCCACAGGAAGTGAAGAACGGGCTGGTGCGGTTGCAGGTCGTGGACGGCGTGGTCAAGAAGGTCGTCGTCACGGGTAATCGCTATCACTCGCGCGATTACATCCGGTCGAAGCTTCCGTCGATCGCACCGGGGACCGTGCCCTACTTCCCCGATGCCCAGAAGGAACTCACCGAGTTCAACCAGGTGGCTGGCCGCTCCGTGACACCGGTGCTGCGCCCCGGCCAGCAGCGCGGCGAGGTGGAGATGGAGCTGCGCGTGCAGGAAGAGCGCCCGTTCCACGCCGCCGTGGAAGTGAACAACCGGCAGGCGCCCAACACGTCGCCGCTGCGGCTGCAGGGGTCCGTCCGCTACGACAATCTCTGGGGCCGCGACCACAGCGCATCCCTCATCTATCTGCTCTCGCCCGAGAACACCTCGGAGGTGAGCGCCCTGTCCGCCAACTACGTGTTCCGACCCGGTGGCGGCAACACCATGTTGGCGCTCTACGGCGTGCGTGCGCGCAGCACCGTCGCCACCCTCGGGTCGTCCACGGTGGTGGGTAACAGCAACATCCTCGGCGCACGGGTGATCCATCCGCTCCCCGGGAACGATCGCCTGTTCCATAGCGCCGTGGTCGGTGTCGACTACAAGGAGTCGCTGCAGGACGTCTCGATCGGGGCCGGCACTTCGCTCGGATCCACCGTCACCTACACGCCGATCACGGCGCAGTACAGCGCAACGAAGCGCGGCGACAAGGGCACCACGCGCGGCAGTCTCACGTCGGTCTTCGCGATGCGCGGTGGGCTAGCGGGCAACTCGGACCGCGAGTTCGCGGAGCGGCGATTCCGTGCCACCGCCAACTTCATCACGCTGCGCGCCGAACTGTCGCGGGAGCAGAACCTGAAGCGCGGCATGGTCGGCTACGCCCGCGTGATCACTCACACCGCGAGCGCACCGCTCATCAACACCGAGCAGTTCGTCGGTGCCGGCGCCGACGGCGTGCGCGGCTACTACGAGGCCGAGGTGCTCGGCGACGAAGGGTGGCTCGCGACCGCCGAGATGCGGTCCCCCTCTCTCATCGGTGGCGCCGAAGGCGGCGGCTTGGGCGAGCTGATCCTCCTCGGCTTCGTCGATGCGGCCAGCGTGCGCCTCAAGAGCCCGCTGGCGGGCCAGGCGTCCCGTCAGACGCCGTGGGCCGCCGGGTTCGGTCTGCGCTACCGGCGGCAGCCCGACCTCGCAGCCTCCCTGGAGGTGGGCTTCCCCATGGAAGACGCCCTCATCACGAAGGCTGGTGGTACGCGGGTGCATCTACGCGTGGCCTACGACTTCTGATGCGGCGCCCCACCATCCGTCGCACCCATCACCCCATCTGCTTCAGGTAGTCAGGAGTTCCCATGAACGCGCGCTGCTTCCGCCTAGTCTCCAGCCGGATCCACGGCATGCTGGTCCCCGTGGGTGAGAACGCCACCGCCGTGCGCGGGAAGCGCCGCGCGTCGGCGGCGGGTCTGGTTTCCGCAGTGCTGCTGGGCGCCACTGCCGCTGCGGTGGCAGACCCCACGTTGCCGGTGCCGACGCTCGCCATCGACAGCGCGAACATCGCCGCGAGCGGCGCTGCGACCGCCGCGATCAACAACGCGACGATGACGGTGGATCAGTCCAGCCTCCGTGCCGTCATCAACTGGCAGAGCTTCAACGTCGGTGCCGGCGCGACCGTCCAGTTCAACCACCAGCAGGGCGCGGCCTCGGCGACGCTGAACCAGATCCACGACGTCAACCCGAGCGTCATCCAGGGGTCGATCCGCGCCGCCGGCGAGATCTACCTGGTCAACCAGAACGGGATCCTGTTCAAGGACGGTGCCCAGGTCGACGTGGGCTCGCTGTTCGCCTCCACGCTGCAGGTGAACGGCGACGCCTTCACCCGCGGCTTCCTGTCGCTGCCGATCGGTGCCAACGCGCAGGCCGCCTTCACCTGGGGCGGCACGAAGGCGGAGTTCGAGACGAGCCTGATCGACGTGGCGCCCGGAGCGGCGCTGAATGCGTCCACCGGTGGACGCATCATGGTGCTGGCCCCCCGGGTGAACAACCAGGGGACCATCTCCGCACCGGAGGGGCAGGTCGTGCTCGCTGGTGGCGCGAAGGTGTTCCTCACGGCGCCGCTCGACGCGACCCTGCGCGGGTTTCTCGTCGAGGTCGATCCTTATCAGACGTTCGACGGTGCCGGCACGCCGACCGATGTGGTCGGCGGCACCGTCACCAACGCTTCGACGGGGCGCGTCCTCGTGGACCGTGGCAATGCCACGCTCGCCGCCTTCGCCGTCAACCAGAACGGGCGGGTCTCGGCGACGACGTCGGTCAGCGTCAACGGTTCCGTCTTCCTGCAGGCGCGCGACCAGGTCAGCCAGAGCAGCGGCATCTCCACGGTGACGGTCAACGGCAACGTGGTGATTCCCCGGGGCCAGCGGACCGGTACCGTCACGTTCGGTCCCGGCAGCACGACGGAAGTGATGCCGCAGGCGGGCGACCGGACGACGACGCAGGATGCGCAGGGCTTCACGCCCTCGCGTATCGACGTGGTCGGCCGGCGCGTGATCCTGGAGGCGGACAGCCTGCTGCGTGCGCCCGCCGGCGAGGTGACCATCTCCGCCCAGACGGCGCCGCTCTTCCAGGTGCCCGGCAGCCCGGCGGTGGGTGACGTCCGCATCTACGTGGCCCCGGGCGCGCGCATCGATGTCGCCGGTACGCAGGGCGTGACGCTGTCGGTGGAGCGCAACTTCATCGACGTGGAACTGCGCGGCAACGAACTGCGCGACTCCCCCCTGCTGCGCGACAGCTTCGTGCGTGGCCAGAAGGTCACGGTCGACATCCGCAAGGGCACGCCGATCGGCGACGTCTCCGGGTTCGTCAACCAGGTGGCCCGCGCCGTCGACGAGCGCACGGCCGGCGGCGGCACGATCACGCTGCGCTCCGAAGGCGATGTGATCCTCCGCGAAGGCAGCGTGCTCGACGTTTCGGGCAGTGTGCTCACCTATCGGGAGGGGCGCGCTGCCGAGACGCGACTCCTCGGCGCCGACGGGGTCGCCTATGCGATGAGCGAGGCGACGCTGGACCGCGTCTATGTCGGCTTCGCCGACCGCGCGCCGGAGACGGACGTCGTCGCCGGCCGCGCCACCGGACTTCTGTCGGGCAACACGGCCGACCTCCCGCTCGTGGCGGGTTACACGGAGGGGCGCAGCGCAGGGTCCATCGCAGTGGTGTCGCACGGGGCCGTTCTCGACGGCACGCTGGTCGGCCGCGCCACCGCGGGGGAGTTCCAGCGCACGGCATCGCTCGCTCCCCAGGGCGGGCAGCTCCTGCTGGGCGACCTCTCGGCCGACGCCATCGCCGCCGGGGACAGCAAGCTGCGCGGCCTCGCGTTCGTGGCAGCCCCGCAGCGGCTCGGGTCGACGTTCACCGCGGACAGCGTGCTCGATGCGCCGTGGCGGGATCGCACGGCGCTCAACCCCGGTGCACTGTTCCAGACCGGTGGCTTCACGCGCCTCAGCGCCAGTTCGAACGGCGCCGTCACCGTCGAGACACCCATCACCATCGCACCGTGGGGTTCGCTCTCGCTCGCCGGGCGTACCGTCGCGGTATCGGCCAACATCACCGCGCCTGGCGGCATCGTCACGCTCGCGACCCAGGCGGTCAGCGGCGAGGCCCTCACCGACCCGTCGCGGTTCGTTCTCGACGTGGCGAGCGGTGTGCGCATCGACACGGCCGGCACCTGGACCAATGACCGTCGCTCCATCAACCCCGTGGCGCCCACGTCGGCGATCGTGCTGGACGGCGGGTCGATCTCGCTGCTCGGTGAGGCCGACGTGCGGCTGGCCAGCGGCTCCGTCCTCGACGTCTCCGGCGGTGCGCGGGTCGACGAGGCAGGGCGCCTGACCGCCGGTGACGCGGGGCGGATCGCCATCACGACCGGCCGGCTCGGACTCTCCGAAGCGGATCCCCAGGTGTCGACGCTGACGCTGGGCGGCGAGCTGCGCGGCTTCGCGGTGGTGCAGCCGACGGGCGCCGTGGTCGGAACGGGTGGCGGGCTGGCGATCTCCACCTCGCGCATCCTGATCGGCGAGGCGGGCACCGGCGCAACGGGTGAACTGCAACTGGCGCCGGCATTCTTCGATCGCGGCGGCTTCACTAGCTTCACGTTGAACGGCCAGGACGGGCTGCTCGTCGCCGACGGCGCCATCGTCACGCCCAGGGTCTCGGCCTGGCAGGTGGATGGGGCGGCACTCGAATCCAAGCGCACCGGTACCCCCATGTTCCGCACCGGCCCGGACAGCGCGGTCACGAACCCGCTGACCGGCGGGCTTCGCCAGTGGTCGCGGCTCGCGGGCGGCTTCGACGACTTCGTCGATCCGTGGTCGCCGACGTCCATCGTCCTGCGGTCCGACAGCACCGTGCGCGGGCATGTCGAGATCGCCCGCAATGCGATCGTCGAAGTCGATCCGCGCGGCAGCATCGCCATCGAATCCGGTCGCCGTGTCACCGTGCTCGGCGGGCTTTCCGCACCGGGTGGGGCCATCACCATCGGCAACGTGCCGCCGGGGTCGAACGACACGTTCGAGTCGGATGTGTCGGTGTGGATCGGCAGCACCGCGCGCCTCTTCGCGCAGGGGGTCGCGCAGTCGAGGCGCAACAACCTCGGGTTCTTCACCGGCGTGGTCCACGATGGTGGACGTATCGAACTCAATGCCGCCAAGGGCAGCGTGGTGCTCGAAGCCGGGTCCGTGCTCGATGTGTCGGGCGTGGTCTCCGGCACGACGACCGCTGCGCTGCGGGGGCCGCGCGTCGAGGACGTTCTGGATGTACCGGTTGCGAGTGTCACCGGCATCTCCGCGAGCGGCGTGACGGTCGCCGACCTCAGCTACCAGCGCACGGCCGTTGCCAGTTCCGCCGGTGAGATCCGCCTTGTCGCGCGCGAAGGGATTCTTGCCGACGCCACCTTCCGCGCTGCACCGGGGCGGGCAGGGCAGGCGGGCGGAGCGCTCTTCGTTGCCATGACGGCTGCACCGCAGTTCGCGTTTCCGGGTACCGAGAAGCGCATCGTCGTTTCGAGCGGGTCCGGTGTCGGTGGGAACCCGACCTTCCTCGCGCCGGGCGCCGTGCCGGGTGCCCCGATCCCGACGATGGTCGGCGGCGTCGACCTGGGCGGCGGCGCGTACCTGAGTGCCGAGAGCATCAGCGACGCTGGCTTCTCGGCCGTGACGCTGATGGCCCGCGATCGCATCGAGTTCCCGGATGCACTCACCCTCTCCCCTGGTCGCAGTCTGACCCTCGACGCGCCCGAGATCCGCGTCGCGAACGGATCGGCCGTGTCGTTGGACTCGGCAGTCGTGACCCTCGGCAGCACCGACCTCTCCCGACAACTGCAGATCGCTCCCGTGGCGGGTCCGGGAACGCTCGACGTCCGGGCGCGCGTCGTCGACCTCGTGGGCCGCGTGAATCTGACCGGCGTGGATCGCGTGTCGCTGCGGAGCACGAGCGGTGCAGGGGTCTCCGGTGGGGACATCCGGTTGCGGGGGGTCCTGGTCGACACGGTGGCGGGCGAGGGCGTCGCCTATCGTCTGATCGGCGGCCTCACCACGGCGGCGTCGCTCGTGCAGCTCGAGGCCGAACGCATCGCGCCGACGACGGCGACATCGTTCACGTTCCGCACCGTCGCGGTCGACGCCGGGACCGGCGCCGTTTCGACGGACGGAACCATCGAGTTCCTGGCACCGGCCGTCGCCGGGCCCACCACGCCGATCCTATCGGCTGCCGGTGAACTGCTCGTCCAGGCGCGGACCATCCGCCAGGAGACCCTCGTCGCGGCGCCGTTCGGGTCGATCCGGTTCGAAGCCACGGACAGCGTGGTGCTCGGTGCGGGGAGTGTCACGAGTGCCAGCGGCAACGGGCAGGCGATTCCTTTCGGCCAGACGGAGCTGTCGGGCAAGGACTACGTGTACGACCTCGGGGCTGGCTTCGGCAACCTCGTGATCACCACGCCGCCGGAGAAGCGCATCGAACTGTCGGCACCGTCCGTGACGCTGGCCGCGGGTGCGCTCGTCGATCTGTCGGGCGGTGGCGACCTGCTCGCCTACGAGTTCGTGCCCGGTCCCGGTGGTTCGGCGGACATCCTGAACCCGGCCGCTTCCGCAGCGCGCGATCCGCTGCCCGGCAGCTTCGCGATCCTGCCCGGCGTGGGCGCGGCGTACGGACCGTACGACCACCAATCGCAGCAGGGGACGACCGGGCTGAACGTCGGCGACCAGATCCAGTTGAGAGGCGTCGCCGGCCTCCCGGATGGCGTCTACACGCTGCTGCCTCGCGCGTACGCCTCACTGCCCGGCGCCTTCCTCGTCACACCCAGCGAGACGCCGGTGCTGGACCTGCCGTTCGGCCCCGTCACCCCGCGCTATGCAGGCCCGGTCACCAGCGATCTGCGCAACGTGCAGCTGGTGGCGGGCTATCGCACGGCGCGCGAGTTCGACGGGACGGTCATCCGCGACGAGCGCACGAGCCTCTTCGTGATCCACGACCAGCAGGCGCTGGGGCGCCTCGCCGAGTACACCCGCACCTCGGTGGGCAGCTTCTTCTCGGGCACCACCGGCGCCCAGATGCCGGCGGATGCGGGGCGCCTCGTGCTCGAGACGAGTGGCGCCCTCGCACTGGCCGGCACCATCGCCGGTTCGGGCGCGCGCGGCCTGCAGGTGGACATCGCGGCACCGGCCATCCGCGTGCATGCGCCAGGCGATGCTCCGGTGAGCGGCTATCTGAACCTCGACGTCTCGCGTCTCAACGCGCTTGGCGCCTCGAGCCTGCTGCTGGGTGGCACGCGATCGACGTCGGACGGCATGACCATCACCCCGGGCGGCGGCAGCGGCGAGGTGATCATCGCGAACCGTGCGGACGCGCCGCTGCTGGCGGCCGATCTCATGCTCGTGTCCGCCGGTGACATCCGGATCGACGAGGGCGCGGTGCTCCGTGCGACCGGTACCGGTGCACCGACACCCGGGACCATCGCGATCGCCGGGAACGGTGCCTTCGTGCGTGTTTCCACGGCGCCCGTGGCGACGGTGGCGCGCTCGGCGTTCGACCGCGCTGCGGGCACGCTGACCGTCGCCGGGAACGCCGTGCTGGATGCGGGCGCCTCGGTGATCCTCGACGCGACCCGGACCACGACGCTCGCCTCCGACGTGCAGATCGAGGCGACCGCGGTGTCGCTCGCGGCGGGCCGCATCGATCTGGGCGCGGCAGTGCCGGCGACCGATGGACTCGTCATCGGCGGGGACCTCCTCGAACGCCTCAGCCGTGGCGATGCGCTGGCGCTGAAGAGCTACAGCACGATCGATCTGTACGGCGCGAACACGATCGGTGCCGTCGATGCCGGCGGCCGGCCGCTGCTCGCATCCCTCACGCTCGACGCGCCCGCGGTGAATGCCTTCGGTGCGGGCGACAAGGTGTTCCGCGCCGGCACGATGGTCCTGACGAACTCGTCGGGCACCGTCGTCTCCCCGACGGGGACCGGCACGGGCAACCTGCGTTTCGAAGCGCTCGGTGATGGCACCAACACCAGCGGCACACTGACGCTCGGACCCGGCGCCGTTGCCCTGGGCGGCGCGGATCTCGTCGTGCTCGAAGGCGATCGGCAGGTGCGCATCGCGGGGACGGGCGAGATCGCTTCGACCGCGGCCGAACTGAGGATCGTCACGTCCACGCTCACCGCTGTCGCCGCAGCGGACGGGCGGATCACCTCGTCCGGGTTGCTCAGCCTGCAGACGCCGGCGACGCCGCTGGCCGGCGCCACGAGCCCGGGGCTCGGTTCCCGCCTCACCCTCGGCGGTGCGCGCATCGACGTGGCGACGCGGATCGACCTGCCGTCCGGCGTGATCGACATGATGGCGACCGGCGCCGGCGCCGACGACGCCATCCGGTTGCTGAGCGGCGCGGCCATCGACGTGTCGGGTACCGAGGTGGTGTTCACTCCCGGTGTGACCCGCGTGACCGACGGTGGCACGGTCCGGATGCGGACGGAGGCCGGTGACATCGCCCTCGCGGCGGGTTCGTCGATCGACGTCTCGGCCGGCGGCAATGGGGCGAAGGCCGGTCTCGTCGAAATGCAGTCCGGCCGTTCACTCGCGCTCGGGGGCACGCTGACCGGCACGGGCGGTGGAAGCATCGCGGCCGACATCGCCCAGGATGGCGATCTGGACGCCTTCGCGGCGTCGGCGCTGGCTGGCGGCTTCTCCGGGGCGCAGCGATATCGCGTTCGCAGCGGCGATCTCGCGCTCGCGGCTGACCGCACGATGACGGCCCGGGAGATCCGCCTGGCGGCCGACGCCGGCGCGGTCAACGTCGCGGGCACGCTCGACGCCAGTGCCGGCAAGGGTGGACGCATCGAGGTGTGGGCGTCGGGCGACGTCACGACCGCGGGGACGTCCCGCCTGCTGGCGCGCGCCACCGATGGAAACGGCGACGGGGGGCTCGTGTTCCTCGGCACGTCGGCCGGCGCCATTGCCGTGCAGTCGGGCACGACCCTCGATGTATCGGCGGCCGGCGACGGCGCGGCAGGCGAGGTGTGGCTACGCGCGCCGCGGACCGTCGACGACGTCGCGATCACGGCGCTCGCCCCCACGTTGATCGGCACCGACGAGGTCATCGTCGAGGCGTTCCGCGTGTACTCGGCAACGACCATCGGGACGGCGGTGGGCAGCGGGCTCAACATCTCCAACACCGGGGGCGCAGCATCGCTCTTCAACGAGACGCGCGACTATCTCGCCGTGGCGCGACCCGCGGTGGCCACCCGCCTCGGCGGCGACGCGACGATCCGCCTGCGCCCCGGCATCGAGGTGCGCGGCGACACGATCAGCCTCGCGGCGGACTGGAACTTCTACTGCGGCACGGCCGCCACCTGCGCAGGCACGAACGGCGTGTGGAGCTTCGATGGTGAGCCGGGCGTGCTCACCCTGCGGTCGGAAGGCAACGTCGCGCTGAACCGCACCCTGAGTGACGGGTTCCGTGCACTTCCCCCGGCGACGCCGACCACGGCCAGCATCACCGTGATGAATGACGCGTACGTGCCGCGTGCGGGCGGCGGCTGGTCGTACCGTGTCGTCGCGGGCGCGGACATCGGCAGCGCCGACTTGCTCGCCACCGTTGCGGGGACCGAGGCCGACGTCACGCTGGCGGCGGGCCGACTGGTGCGCACGAGCGACGGCTTCATCGATGTGGTCGCGGCACGTGATCTGGTGCTGGCCGACGCGCGGGCAGTGATCTACACGTCAGGCGAGCCGGGGGCGGCTGTGACCGGCTTCATCGTGCCGAATCCACCGACCGTCGCGGGTGCGGCCCGGACCCATACCCCGACCTACACGGAAGGTGGCGGCGATGTGCGCGTCGTCGCGGGGCGCGATCTGCGGGGTGCGTCATCGGGTCGTGCGGTGACGGAATGGTTGTATCGGGACGTGCGGCGGAATGCGCGGAACGAGATCCTCCCCAACCCGCAGACCACGTGGTGGGTGCGCTTCGACGCATTCCAGCAAGGCGTCGGGGCGTTGGGCGGCGGTGACGTGTGGATGGAGGCGGGCCGCGACATCTCGAACATGAGCGGCGCCGTGCCCACCAATGCGCGGCTGGGCGGGGACTCGACGTCGGCACCGCTCGCGGAGAACTTCGTCGAGCTGGGCGGCGGGGATCTCACGGTCCGCGCGGGTCGCGACCTGCTGAGCGGCCTGTACGTCGTGCAGCGTGGCATCGGTGACATCCAGGCCGGGCGAGACGTGGGTTCGGCCACCACGGTCTCCGACGCACCGCTGAACGCGATGTTCGCGCTCGGCGATGCCAGCATCGGAGTGCGGGCCGGACGCACTGCCACCGTGGAGGGCGTGTTCAACCCGACCATCCAGCGGCAGCCGCGGGGCAACATCGGAACGACGGGTCTGCTCACGTCGTACTTCCTCACCTACGGCGAAGGGGCGAGCTTCGATCTCTCGGCGCTCACGGGTTCGGCGACCCTGTCGAACAACCGCGAACTGCTGCCGCAGATCAGCGGGTCCCCGCTCGCGATCTTCGGCAGCTCGGGCGAGGCGGTGTCCGCCGTGATCTACCCCGGGACGGTACGGGTCGCCGCGCTCTCCGGCGACGTGCGCGTGGGTCGGGAGTTCTTCATGGCACCGGATCGTCGCGGGCAGTTCGAACTGCTGGCCGCCACCGACGTCACGGTCGACGGCCGCGTCCTGATGTCGGACGTCTCGCCGCTCTCGCTGCCGGCGCCGCTCTCGCCCGATCGGGCATTCTCGAATTCCCTCAGCCCGCTGCTCGTGAACGCGTCCGAACAGGGGGCCCTGTTCCACGACGAGCAGGTGTTGCACGCGGGGGACACGACCCCGATCCGCATCGTGGCCGCAAGCGGTGACGTGCGAGGGCCGGTCGATCCGCAGACCGGTGTGAGCCCGCTCGGCGTGTTCGCGAAATCGCTGATGCTGGTCGCGGGCCGGGACATCGTCGACACCTGGGTGATCGGGCAGAACGTGAACGCGACCGACATCACCCGCTTCGAGGCCGGGCGCGATCTGCGCTTCAACACGCTGCGCGATCCGCTCGGCAACCAGCGCAGCAACCTCAGCGGTATCCAGTGGGGCGGCCCGGGCGAACTGCAGATCAACACCGGACGCGATGTGGACCTCGGGAACTCTCTCGGCATCCTCACGCGCGGCAATCTGGACAACCCGTTCCTGCCCGAATCGGGCGCGGCCATCCGCGTCTCGACCGGCAGTCTCGCGCCGGACTACAGCGGTTTCCTCGACACGTATCTCTCCACCGATCTCGACCGGCTGGCTGCGCAGTTCCCGCTGCAGGTACGTCAGTTCGTGAAAGACAACGGAGGTACGGAGTACCCCGACACGCCGGCCGGTCGCGCATCCGCGTTGCAGGCCCTGCGGGGCTTCGGGGGCGCATCGGTCGATGCGTTCATCGAGTCGGTGAACTACCGGACGGAACTCGTCGCCCACATGCGCTCGCGCACGGGGGATGCCAACCTCCCGGCCGACGATGCCATCACGGCATTCCGCGCGCTGGACCGCCCTGCGCAGACCGCCTTCGTCAATTCGGTCCTGTTCTCGGAACTGCGCCTCGCGGGCAACCCCGGAAATCTCGAAACCGCACTGCCGGGTTTCGAGGTGCGTGGTTATCGCGCGATGGCGACGCTCTACCCCGTGGACCCGGACGTGCAGGCGCAGCTCACGGAGTCGAACTTCCTCGCGCTCGTCGATCTCCTCGCGCGGGACTACGGCAAGAACGTGAAGCCACTGCTCGCCGAGATGTCGCGTCCCGGCGCCACGTTCGACCCGAACGACGGGGCGAGGGGATTCGCCTCGAACTACCTCGCGATGGCCGGGCGCTACGCCGGCGACGTGAATCTCTTCTTCAGTCAGATCAAGACCGAGCAGGGCGGTGCCATCGAGTTGCGGGTGCCGGGTGGCCTCGTCAATGCGGGTCTGGCGAATCCGGGCGTGCTGTCGAAGGGCGCGTCGTCCCTCGGGATCGTCACCGTCCGCGGTGGTTCCATCGAGTCCACCGTGCTGGAGGACTTCCTCGTCAACCAGTCCCGCGTGTTCACGCTCGGCGGGGGCGACATCAACCTCTGGGCCTCGTTCGGCAACATCGACGCGGGCAAGGGCGCGAAGACGGCAACCGCCACGCCGCCGCCGCAGATCGTGATCCGCGACGGCAAGTTCGTGCTCGACACGTCGCGTTCCATCTCTGGCTCGGGCATCGGCGTGCTGCTCAGCCGACCGGATGTGCCGCCCGGCAGCGCCGCGCTGATCACGCCGCTCGGCGAGGTGGATGCCGGTGACGCCGGCGTCGTGGTCGCGGGTGACCTCGTGGTGCGGGCGCAGACGGTGGCCAACGCGGCGAACATCAGCGTCGGTGGCACGAGCGGCGGGGTGCCGAACGCGACGCCCTCGCTGTCGATCGGGCTGTCCGGCACGTCCAGCAACGAGTCGCAGACGACCGCCGCCGTGGCCCGGGCCGCGGAGACGGCGGCTGCAGAAAGCGCGGCAAACGCCCTGAAGTCGATGCCGTCCTTCATCACGGTGCAGGTACTGGGGTACGGAGACGACTGAGCCGGTGGTGTGACGTGATCCGATCGGCGCATGGCGGGGCCAGCGCTCAGGCCCCGCCATACCACCGTCGTTCCGTCGGAAATTGCGTGTCTGTCTCGTAGCTCTGCGCCGCCTGCCGTCATCTTCCCTGCATATGGCGGTCATATGCGTGCAACAGAGCGTGTCGAGAATGCGCCATCCGTCGGCACCCTCTCCGAGTCCTCCATGAAACGGTTGTTCCTCGTTCTTCTCGTCTTGATCGCAGTGCTGCCCGCCGCCGCGCAGGCCTGGTGGAACCCCGAGTGGACCGGGCGCCGCAAGGTGTCGCTCGACACCACCGACCAGGGCGCCGCCCTCAAGGAAGGCCTCGCGAACGTGCCCGTGCTGGTGCGTCTGCACACGGGCAACTTCGTGTTCAGCGAAGCGCAACTGGATGGCAACGACCTGCGCTTCGTCGCTGACGACGACAAGACCCCGCTCGACTTCCACATCGAGAAGTTCGATGGCGTGAACGAACTGGCACTCGTGTGGGTGAAGGTGCCGCGACTGACGCCGGGGTCTGCCGAGGGCCACGTGTGGCTGTACTACGGCAACGAGAAGGCGGTCCCCGCCGGCAACCCGAAGGGCACCTATACCGACAACGACACATTGGTCCTGCACTTCGCCGAGTCGGACGGTGCGTTCCGCGATTCCACGGCGTATGCGCAGCCTGTGACGGCCACCGGAGTGAGGGGCGGTGGCGCCGGTGTCGCCGACGGCGCCGCGGTGTTCGACGGAACGGGGCGCCTCACGGTGTCCGCGCCGTCGCTCGCGAGCGGTCCGGGCGGAATGACCGTGTCGGCGTGGGTGAAGCCCGCAGTCGCGGAACAGAAGGCGACGCTCTTCTCCCAGCAGGGGGGTGGCGCGCTGCAGATCCAGTACGAAGGCGGTCAGGTCTGGGCTGCGACGCCGGCGGGCACCACGGGCAAGGTGGATCTGCCCGCGGGTGCCTGGCATCACGTCGCTGTGACCCTCGGCGATCGCATCGTGCTGCACGTGGACGGACGCGAGGCGGCGGCGGTGGCGGCGCGGGCGGCTGCAGTCACGGGCGAGGTGGTGATCGGGGCCGACTTCCAGGGCGAGCTCGACGAGCTGACGATCGCCAACACGGCTCGCACGCCGGGTGCGATCGCGCTCGCGGTGGCCTCGCAGGGCGATGCCGCGACGCTGGTGAAGGTCGCCACCGAGGCCGAGGCGGGCGAGGGCGGCGAGAGCACGTCGTACGTAGGCATCCTGCTCTCTGCGGTGACGGTGGACGGCTGGGTCGTGATCGCGATCCTGATGGTCATGATGGTGCTGAGCTTCTACGTGATGTTCACGAAGTCGATCGTGATGGCGCAGACCGACAACGCGAACAAGGCGTTCCAGAAGCGCTTCGCGGAGCTGGAGGATCTTCTCGCTGCGCCGGGCGACACGAAGGGGGCCCGGCACGCCACGCTGAAACGGATCTACGACGTCGCCGCGGGCGAGGTGCGGAAGCGTCTCGCTTCCGGCAAGACAGTGATCTCCGGGAAGGCGATCGACTCGATCCGCGCGACGATGGATGCGCAGGTGGTGCGCGAGAACGCGCGTCTCAACAGCCAGATGGTGCTGCTCACCATCTCGATCTCCGGTGGACCGTTCCTCGGACTGCTCGGCACGGTGGTGGGCGTGATGATCACGTTCGCCGCGATCGCTGCGGCGGGCGACGTGAACGTGAACGCCATCGCGCCGGGTATCGCTGCCGCGCTGGTGGCGACGGTGGCCGGTCTGGCCGTCGCGATCCCCGCGCTCTTCGGCTACAACTACCTGGCGAGCCGGATCAAGGTCATCTCGGCCGACATGCAGGTCTTCGTGGACGAACTCACGAGCCGCATCGCCGAGCGGTACGCGGACTAGGGACCAGGGAAGAACACGCGCCATGTCAGCCAAGGTCCAGGACGGTATCGAGCCGTACGACGAGATCAACGTGACGCCGATGCTCGACCTCGCGTACGTGCTGCTCGTCATCTTCATCATCATGACCACCGCGTCGGTGCAGGGCATCAAGGTGAACCTGCCGAAGGCGTCGAACACGCCCAGCCTCGCGAAGCCGACGACGAAGGCAATCACGATCCGCGAGGACGGTCAGATCTTCCTCGACACGTACCCCGTGTCGATGGGGGAACTGGAGCAGCGGCTCCTGCAGTTCAAGGCCGTCACGCCGGAGTTCCCCGTGGTGATCAAGGGCGATGCGCGGGTGCAGTACGAGAAGGTGATCGACGTGCTCGACCTGTGCGGCCGGCTCGACATCACCCAGCTCGGCCTCGTCACGCAACGCCTGGTGAAGTGACGCCATGAATCTGCGTCAGGTCGCGCTGTGGATCGGGTTCGTCGTGCTGATGACCTCGGGCGCGTACGGCTTGTACGTGTACCTCCAGAATCCCGTGAAGTCGACGAAGCCGAAGGCCCAGCAGATCTCCGTGCTGCGCCAGCAGCCGCCTCCGCCGCCGCCCAAGCCGCAGGAGAAGCCGCCCGAGCCGGAGATCAAGAAGGAGGAGGTGAAGCTGCCCGATCCCGATCCCGATCCGGAACCGAAACAGGCCGACGACCAGCCGCCACCCGCCGAGACCCTCGGCGTGGATGCGGCCGGCGGCGCGGGGTCGGACGGCTTCGGCCTGCAGGGCCGGCCCGGCGGACGCGACATCACGACCATCGGCCCCCAGACGGGTGGCGGCGGTGGCGGTGCGAAGTTCGCCTGGTTCGCGAGCCTCGTGCAGACCCATCTGCAGGACGAGCTGCTGCGCCGGGACAAGCTCCGGCAGTCCAGCTACAAGACCGTCGTGAAAGTCTGGTTCACCGAGCGCGGCACGATCGACCGCGTGGAAGTGGTGGACGGCACCGGCAACGAAGAGATCGACCGGACGATACGGAGCGCGCTCCTCGACGTGCGCCCCCTGAAACAACCTCCCCCGAGCGACATGCCCCAGCCCATGCGGCTGCGGCTGTCTTCTCGCACCGCTGGCTGAGATCACTCCCCCGACCATGAATCACCCCATCGCCCCAGCCGGCCGCCCGAGGCTCCTTTCCAGCCTCGTCACCGGATCGATCACCGCGCTCTTCGCCACCGGTGTCGTGCAGGCCCAGACCACCGCACCCGCTGCAGAGAAGAAGGCACCGCCCACGGTCCGCAAGGCGCCCAGGGCGGCTGCTGCTGCGGCCACCGCCCGTCGCAGCGCTGCCGCGAAGCCCGCGGCGGTCGTCGAGGCTGCGCCTGCCGACGACGCCACGGCCGAGGCGGCGGCCCTGCTCGCGCAGATCCGCAAGGAACGTCAGGAATTAGAAGCCGCGCAGGCGACGACGGTGCGGCTCATCCGGCTCATGGTCGAGGACGGCGTGATCTCGCGCGAGAAGGCGGAGCAGCTGTTGCCGACGCGCGACCGCGACGCCCTGGCGGATGTGGTGGTGCGGACGCCACCGGCTGCGGCGCCCGCAGCGCCTGCGACGTCGCCGCCAGCGACGGCGGAGGCCCCGCCCGAGAAGGGCGTCGTGCGCGTTCCGTACATCCCCGAGATCGTGCGCAACGAGATGCGTGACCAGATCCGCCAGGATGTCCTCGCCCAGGCGAAGGCCGAGCGGTGGGGCGACCCCGGAACCCTCCCGGGATGGATGGACCGCATCTCGTTCGACGGCGACCTCCGCCTGCGCTACCAGGGGGAGTACTACGGCGCGGACAACACCGACCCCACGACTTACTACGCCGTCACCGGCGCACTGCGCGACGGCCTGCCGCTGGGGAACACGCAGACGGACGTCGACGGGTTCCGATTCCGGTTCCGGCTGGGGATGACGGCCAAGGTTTCGGACACCTTCAAGGTCGTCGCGCGGCTGGCGACCGGTCGAACACCGGTGTCGGCCAACCCGCGTCTCGGTCAGTACGGCGATCCGGACGGATTCCGGCTCGTGGTGGACCGCGCGGCGATCACCTGGGACCCGGATCCGCGCATCTCCGCGCAGGCCGGCCGCATCGGCAACCCGTGGTTCTGGCCCACCGACCTCGTGTGGTACGAGGACCTCAACTTCGAGGGCGGTGCGATCACGTACAAGCCACGGTTCAACACCACCACGGAAGGCTTCCTGACCTTGGGCGCCTTCCAGATGGAACAGATCGACCCCACGCAGACCGTCAGGGCGCCGCGCGACAAGAGCATGCTCGGCGCGCAGGCGGGTGCCGAGTGGATCCCGGATCGGAACCTGGGGCTGAAGCTGGGCGTCGCGTACTTCCACTACGAGGGCATCGAGGGCCAGCGCAACACGATCGCGTCCCCCAACGCGAACAACTGGACGGCGCCGCCGTTCCGGCAGAAGGGCAACTCGGTCTTCGACATCAACGCGGGCACGGGGCAGGCGGCGCTGCTCGGGTTGGCGTCGCGCTTCCACATCGTCAACGTGTCGGGCTCGCTGAACCTCGGTCATTTCGATCCGCTCCACGTGCTGCTCACGGGCGACTACGCGAAGAACATCGGCTTCGACCAGGGCGAGATCCGCTCGCGCACCGGGCTCGACTTCGAGGCGAGAACCACGGCGTACCAGACGATGCTTACCGTGGGCAATCCGAATGTGTGGGGCCGCGGCAACACGTCGGTCTTCCTGGGCTACCGGTACGTGGAGCCGGACGCTGTCGTCGATGCGTTCACCCAGGCGAACGTGCTGCTCGGAGGCACCAACGCCAAGGGGTACATGCTCGGCTTCAACTACGGCTTCGACCACAACGTGTGGATGCGCTGGCGCTGGCTGACGGCGAACGCGATCTACGGCCCGCCGCTCGCGATCGACGTGCTGCAGGGCGACCTCATGCTGAAGTTCTGACATGCGCTACCTGCTCATCCTTCCTGTCGCCATGGCCCTCGTGCTCGGCCCTGGCCTCGTGATCCCATCGTTCGCGCCGTCCGCGTTCGCACAGGATCCCAACGCCCGCCAGGCCAACCGCGACCGCGAGATCCTGCGCCGCGTGCAGGAGGCCCAGCGCCAGGCGGAGGAGGCCCGCGCCCGCGCCGAGACCGAGAAGGCGGCAGTCGAAGGTCAGCTCGCGGACGTCCAGAAGAAGGCGAAGGCCGTGGAGGCCGGCGTCGCGCAGGAACGGCGACGTGCTGCCGACCTGCAGCAGAGGCTGGACGCGATGACCCGCGAGCACGCCAGCGCCGATGCCGAGCGGAAGTCCCTCGCCGAGAAGCTCCGTCAGGCGCAAGCGCAGATCGAGCAGGCCACCGCCGAATTGGCCCGGCGCGAAGACGCGCTCAACGCGCGCGCTGCGGAGATCGCGGCATTGGAGGCCTCCGGCAGGCAGGGTGCCGCCGCGCTCGCCATGTGCGAGGAGAAGAACGGGGCACTCGCGGTCGTGGCGACCGAGCTGATGGAGAAGTACCGCGACGTCGGATTCTGGGAGGCGTTGCAGCGTCGGGAGCCGTTCACGCGCGTGCGCCGGGTCGAGGTCGAGAATCTGCTCGAGGAATACCGCGACCGCGTCGAGGCAGCGAGGGTTCCACCGGCACGATAAGTGCAGCGGCCACGCGTGGTCAGCACCGAGTCTGTGATAATCCGCTGTCTCCATTTCCCGACAGGTCGCCCATGCCCGCCTGGCTCGCCAACCCCGCCGCCGCCCGGATCATCCCCTTTGCGATCTACATCGCCCTGCTCGCCCTGAGCGGGGCCGTCGCCGATACGGCGGCCTTCGACGTCCGGTGGTTGTACCCGGTCAGGGTCGTGCTGGTGGCCCTGGCCCTCGCATTCTTCTGGAAGCACTACGACGAGCTGCGCGGGCGCTTCGTGATGCCTGGCGGCTACTGGTCGCTGGCGCTCGCCGTGGGCATCGTGGTCTTCCTGCTGTGGGTGAATCTGTCCGCCTCGTGGATGCACCTCGGGGAGCCCGGGAAGGGCTTCGACCCGCGGGATGGCGAGCACGTGAACGTCGCGCTGGCCCTCTTTCGCATCGGCGGTGCCGCGCTCGTGGTGCCGGTGATGGAGGAACTCTTCTGGCGGTCCTTCGTGATGCGCTGGATCGACAACCCGAATTTCCGCGCTGTGATGCCTGCGGCCGTGACCGTCAAAGCCCTGCTGGTGTCGTCGGTCGTCTTCGGGTTCGAGCACAACGAGTGGTTCGCCGGGATCATCGCGGGGCTCGCCTACGGCTGGTTGTACCGCGTCACTGGCAACCTGTGGGCACCGACCGTCGCCCATGCCGTCACCAACGGATTGCTTGGCGCATGGGTCCTCTATACTCGGGCGTGGCAGTTCTGGTGACCTCACGAAGAAGAACGATGCGACCTACTCTCCGCCTTCAAACCCGCCTTCGCCGCCGCCTTCACGGCCGGTTCCGGACCATGGCGGGCGCCCTGCTGCTCGCCTTCGCAGCTGCCCCGACCCATGCCCTGCAAGGGGACCGCATTCGGCCGAGCGTGGGTCTCAACTACACCTACACGAACAACGTCTTCTACCTCGACGACCGGTTCCCGAACGCCGGGGCGCCGTTCCTCAAGAACAACCAGCGCCACGACACCACCCTCGGGCTGCGGCTTGGCCTCGATGTCGACCACTACTGGAACCGGCAGACCTTCCAGCTCCGCTCGCAGATCACCGAGAACCGGCACATCACCTACGGCTCCCTGGACTACCAGGCCTACAACGTGCGCGGCACGTGGAACTGGGTGGTCGGGGAGCGCTGGGACGGCGACGCGGGCATCGAGAAGACGCAGGTGGCGTCGAACCTGTACGACTTCTTCGCGAACGATCAACGCCAGACCCGAAACCTGAGGACGCAGACGGTCATGTCTGCGACTGCAATGTTGCGGATGAGCGCCGACTGGAAGCTCCGAGCGGGAATTCGTTTCGCCGATATAGAAAACAGCCTCGCGCGATTCTCCGGCGCTGACCAGCAGCAGTGGATTACCGAGGTCGGTACGCGCCATTACAGTAAGGGCACCGACGACTTCCTCGGACTCACTTTTCGCTACCTGGATGGGACCTTTCCCAATCGGACCGTTATCGCCGGGTCGACGATCGACAACACCTTCCAGCAGTACACCCTGGAAGGCAACATCGAGTATCAGGTGAGCGGACTCACGCGGATCACGGGCAGCGCCGGCCTGACGACGCGCCGGCATCCGCGGGTGTCCCAACGCGATTTCACGGGGCCCACGGGGCGCGTGAATGTCACCTATCGGCATAGCGAGAAAACCATCTGGACGACGGCTGTATTTCAGGAGATCGGCGGATGGGAGGACGCCACGAGCAGCTACATCCTCACCCGCGGATTCACCGTCACGCCTTCGTACTCCATCTCGGACAAGCTTGTTGCCCAGGCGAACTACGGCCTCCGCCGGCGGAGCTTCGAGGGAGATCCGAACTTCGTCGTGAATACGAACGACGTGCGTATCGACCATATTCATTCGTTGTCGGCGACGCTGTCTTGGCTACCGCTTCGTCAGACCCGCGTCGACACCACGCTCTCGTACGACAAGCGCAAGGCGAACGCCGCGTTTGGCAACTTCGCGGACTTCGACGTGATGACCCTCTACGTCTCCGCGCAGCTCACCTTCTAGGAGTTCCGGCGCCGGACGGGCGCCACCACTGGTCAGCATCGTCGCCTTCGGCGGCTGGCGGCAACTCGAACGGCGCCTCCAGCGCCCGCTGCCGCCGGGCAAGACGCAGCGTGGGTGGATCGAACCTCCGCAGCGCGTCGATGTAGTCGGCCCAGTTGGGTTCCGGCGGGATGCGCGGCGTGTCGGTCATGGTCGCAACCCCCGGTGAAGGCCCGTCGTGTTCCCGGACGTCGTACGCCGGCCCGACGAACGTTCCGTGCGGGTCTCCGGTTCGACGCCGCGCGTCCGGCGCCGCCCATTCTGTTCGCGCTGCCGGATCACCTCGATGCCCGCGCTGATCCACCGATGGTCGTCAGCGTCGTCGGTCGAGCCCAACGCGGCTTCCAGGAGCTGGCGTATTCGTCCGAGGTTCGCCCGCCCCAGGCGGTAGAGCTGGAGAACGGCCTCGTCGTCCTGCGGCGCGAGGTCCCTCAGCCGCAGCAGACCCCGGCGGAGCAGCGTGTCGACGAGCGGCTGCCCGAGTCGCGGCCACAGGTCGGCCACCGGGGTGTCGGCATCCAACGCGACCACCGCCGCTTCCCGCGACAGGAGGCCGAGACGCCATCGCGCCTGGTCCGTGAGCGACGGGAGCGGGATGCCGATGCGGTCGAGGCGGTCGAGGATGTCGGCGATGCCGTGGCGGCCGACCCGCCGCCAGAGGTCCTCCACGCAGTGGTCGAGAAGATCGCGCAGGCGCACGATCCCGCACCGGTAGAGGCGGCTGATGGTGCCCTGTTCCAGCCCGAGCACCGCCACGGAGGTGTCGTCGCCGACGGCCTCCGGGGCGAGGCGTGCCGGCGACTGACGCGCGCGCGCGTTCTCGCGGTAAAGTGCCTCGCGGGCATCCGAAGGGATGCGGTCGCCGAAGGGGTCGCTCATGGTGATCCGGTGAATCGGCGCGTGACTTCCGCGCCCGATCTTCGAGTCTCGCGGGAGCGCGTTGCGATTTCATGTCTGGAACAGCGTGGGTGCGTGATGCGTTCGGCCCACGAACCCTGGAGAAACTCCGTTGCCAAGATTCGCTGCCAATCTGCACTACCTGTTCACCGAACTGCCCTTTCTCGACCGATTCGCCGCGGCGGCGCGGAGCGGATTCCGCGGTGTGGAGTTCCAGGTGCCCTACGACTACCCGCCGGCCCTGCTACGCGCGCAGTTGGATGCCCATCACCTCGAGATGGTGCTCTTCGATGCGCCGATGGGCGACTGGAACGCCGGTGAGCGCGGCCTCGCCTGCCTGCCGGGTCGCGAGGCCGAGTTCCGCGAGAGTCTCGAACGCGTGATCGTCTACGGGCAGGCGCTCGACTGCCCGACGGTGCACGTGATGGCGGGCGTGGTGGGTCCGGGGATGGACTACGCGGCGTGCGAGGCGGTGTATGTCGCGAACCTGCGGGTGGCTGCGGACGTGCTCGCGCCGCACGGGATGACGGTCGTGATCGAGCCCATCAATCCGCGGATGGGCGTGGTGCAGGGCGGGCCCAGCTACACCACCGAGGGCATGCACGGCTACTTCCTGAACCATTCGGATCACGCCTGCCGGCTGCTGGATGCGATCGCCCGCGACAACGTCCGGCTGCATCTCGACTGCTATCACATGCAGGTGCTGGAGGGGCATCTCGCCGACACGCTGCGCGCCTGCCTGCCGCGCCTGCACCATCTGCAGATCGCGGGCGTGCCGGGTCGCCACGAGCCCGACGTGGGTGAGATCCACTATCCGTTCCTCTTCGATCTCCTGGACAGCCTGGGCTACGACGGCTGGATCGGATGCGAGTACCGGCCGAAAGGCGACACGGTGGCCGGTCTCGGATGGGCGTCGCGGTATGGCGTGGGGTCCAGAAGCACCGGGGCGAGTCGATAGCCGCCCCATGCCCGATTCCGGATCGCCTCACGCATGACCGACTCACGCATGACCGACTCACCCCTGGGCCCGACGCCGGCATCGCCCCGGCGGATCTCGGCGGCGCGCTGGATCTGGCTCTCGTACGTCAAGACCACGCTCGTTCCGCTGCTGCTCGTCGAGGTGGTGATCATCGCGGCGTACATCGCGACCACGATGCTGTCGCACCGCGCGAACCTCGCCTCGATCACCGAGCAGGCACGCTTCGAGGTCGCCGGCATCGCGCGGCGGGAGGCGCTCAACATCGAGGAGAAGCTCGGTGCGGTGGCGAGTCTCGCAGAGGTGCTGCGTGCCGAGGCGCGCGTGTCGCTCGACACACCGTACACGCCGCCGCCGGAGGTCATAGCGAGCTATCGGAGGTCGCCGGAGGGGATGTACTACTCCGCACGCGATACCGGCGGCTCGGCGCTCTACTACAGCGGCGTGGTGCCGGTGGGTCCGGCTGAGAAGGCGAAGGCGCACCGTCTGGCGCAGCTCGATCGCGCGCTGAAGGCGATCCGCGCAGCGCATCCGATGGTCGTGCAAAGCTACTTCAACACGCACGACTCGATGAACCGGATCTATCCGTACTTCGACGTGCTGCCGCAGTACCCGCCCGGGATGGACATCCCCAGCTTCAACTTCTATTACGAGGCCGACGAGAAGCACAACCCGCAGCGCGGTGTGGTGTGGACGGACGCGTATCTCGACCCCGCCGGGGCCGGCTGGATCGTCTCGGCGATCGCGCCCGTGTACCGCGCGGACTTCCTGGAAGGCGTGGTCGGCATCGACGTCACGATCGAGACGATCATCCAGCGCGTGCTGAGTCTCGACATCCCGTGGGAGGGCTACGGGGTGCTGGTGTCGGCGCAGGGTACGGTGATCGCGCTGCCCAAGCGCGGCGAGGCCGAGTGGGGACTCGCGGAATTGACGAAGCACGACTACCAGACAGCCATCCAGCAGGACACCCTGAAGCCCGACGACTTCAACCTCTTCAAGCGCGCGGCGCTGGCAACGGTCGGTCGGGAGGTCCAGCGTGGAGACTCGGGCGTGGCCGAGATCGCATTCGCGGGGCCGAAGCTGGTTGCGTGGGCGACGGTGCCGGCGCCGGGCTGGAAGCTCGTGGTGATCGTGCCGCGCGACAACGTGTACTCGGTGATCGACCGCCTGCGCGCGCGCGCCGACACCGTGGCGTGGACGATGGTGGGCGGGATGGTTGTCTTCTACGCGATCTTCTTCGCCGTCCTCTACCGGCGCGCGGAGTCCGACAGCCGCAAGCTCACACGTCCGCTGCTCGAGATCGATCGCATCGTGCGCGGGATCGGCGCCGGCGACTACGATCACCCGGCGGTGGACATGCCCATCCGCGAGATGCACGACTCCAGCGAGCGGATCCGGGAGATGGGGCGTCACCTTGGCGAGACGGTGCATCGCCTCGAGGGTGCGGAGCGGCGGGCCGTCCGCAACGAGGAGCGGCTCGCGATCGTGGTCGCGGCATCGCGCGAAGGCGTGTGGGACTGGGATCTCGCGACGGGGCGCGTCAACCGGTCCGAGCGCTACCAGGAGATCCTCGGCGCCGCGCTGGACGAGAACGAACAGGTGGACCATGCCCTCGCGCGGTTGGTGCATCCGGCCGACCGTGAACGCACCCTCGCGAGCTTCGCGCGCCATCTGGCCGACGGCACGGTGTTCGACGAGGAGTTCCGCGTGCTGCGCCATGACGGTCTGTACGTCTGGGTGCGCTCGATCGGGCAGTCGATCCTCGGGGGCGACGGGAAGCCGCAGCGCATGGTCGGCGCGATCGCCGACATCACCGAGCGGCGCGCGGCCGAGGAGGCGCTCCGCATCGCGAAGGAGCACGCCGAGGAGGGCAGTCGCGCCAAGAGCGATTTCCTCGCGAACGTGAGCCACGAGATCCGCACGCCCTTGAACGGGGTGCTCGGGATGACCGAACTGCTCGCCCGCACGCCCCTCACCGCCGAGCAGCGCGAACAGGTTGCCACCGTGCGGGCCTCCGGCGAGCACCTGCTCGAGGTGATCAACGACATCCTCGACTTCTCACGGCTGGACGCCGGCCGCGTGGAGTTGTCGGCCGAGCCGTTCGACCTGCGCCGGAGTCTCGGCGACATCGATCGACTGATGGCACCTGCGGCCGAGGCGAAGGGGCTGCCGCTCCGCGTGACGGTGGCCGCGGAGGTGCCGGCCATGGTCTCCGGCGATGCCCTGCGGTTGCGCCAGGTGCTGGTGAACCTCGTGGGCAATGCGATCAAGTTCACGGAGCGCGGCGAGGTTCGTCTGGAGGTGACGGCGTCGCCTGGGATGCCTGGCACCTGCGCGCTCACCTTCGCCGTGATCGACACCGGCATCGGGATCCCCGAGGACCGTTGCGAAGCGATCTTCGAGGCGTTCAGCCAGGCGGACAACTCCATCACGCGCCGGTACGGCGGTACCGGTCTCGGACTCACGATCTCGTCGCGTCTGGTGGCGGCGATGGGTGGCCGGCTGCAGGTCGCGAGCCGGCCGGGTGAGGGCAGCAACTTCAGTTTCACGGTGAACCTGCCGGTCGCGGCGGCTCTGCCCGAGGCCAAGGCGCAGCCGATCACGGCTGCGGCCACCGCGGCAAAGTCGTTGCGGGTGCTGGTGGCGGAGGACAATCCGGTGAATCGCCGCGTAGTGGAGGCGGTCCTCCGCAGACTGGGGCATGTCGCGACCATCACGGAAGACGGCACCCGGGCGCTGGAGCAGTTCGCGCCCGGGGCGTTCGATGTCGGCGTGTTCGACATCCAGATGCCCGGCCTGGACGGTCTGGCCCTGACGCGGCACATCCGAGAGATCGAACGGGCGGGTGGCGCGACGAGGATGCCCATCCTCGCGCTCACCGCCAATGCGATGGTCTCCGACCGCGCGGCCTGCCTTGCGGCGGGCATGGACGCCTACCTGCCGAAGCCCTTCTCGCTCGACGATCTGCAGGCAGCCATCGACGCACTGATGGCCGCCCGCGAGGCCTGAGGTTTCGTCAGGACTCGACCGCCATCGGCCCCGCCGCGGGTTCGCGGCGGGGCCGATGAGGCATCTACTGGGCGGGCTCTCCCGGGCAGGCGTACGTCTCCATGAGCGCGCGACGCACGGTGCGGGCGCCGACCGGATCCCACTGTGGCCGGTGGTCCTTCATCCATTGCAGGATATCGAGTTGCATCTGCTTGGCGGTCGCCTTGGGCGGGAGGCAGACTTCGCCGTCGGGCAGCAGGTCGTGGACGCCGACCACGTAGCCGAGGGAGAGGGTGCTGTCCTTGAACGACCCGCCTTTGCGGGAGGCTTCGGTCAGCCAGTCGAAGATGTTTTCGCTGCTCGCGAACTCGGCGTGGGCCGGCCCCGAGAGCGCGCCGGCTGCGACGATCGCCGCGAGCCATCGGACGGGCCTCGCGTGGGTGGTACGGGTGGAAGGGGTGGGTGCAGTATTCGTGGATGCGGCTTCCATGACGAGGTTCCTCCGTGGATAGGGCAGGGCCGGGCGTCGATGTTCGCGGGGCGCCTCCTCGTCCGGGAGGCTGCATCCTGCTGCGATCGAGTGCGGCCGACGACTCAGACCGCCCCCGAGCCGCGAGGTGCCCGCTTTTTCCATCTGGCATCTTGCGCTCGGCGCCGTAGCAGTGCACTCTTCCCCGCCGCCAAAATCGGAGGCTGTGCCGAGAAGTACCTATGGAACGCAAACCGACGAAGAAAGCTGCCGCAGCGGCCACCGCCGCTGCCACCGTGTCCGCCGCCGTGGCGCCGGACGTCCCCGCCGCAGTCCCTGCGACGCCAGTTGCGCCCGCCGCCGGCGAGAAGCCTGCATCCGCTCGGGTGCTCCTCACCGAGGAGCAACTGATTGCCCAGCCGGCCAGGGACTACATGAACGAAGCCCAGCTTGCGTTCTTCCGCGACCGGCTACGCCGCCAGAAGGAAGAACTCCTGGCGAACGTGCGCGACACCAGCGAGCACCTCCGGGAAACCGAGGCGACCAGCGACGTGTCCGACCGGGCCACGCAGGAGGAGGAGCAGGCCCTCGAACTGCGGACCCGCGACCGCGAGCGCAAGCTGCTGAAGAAGATCGACGAAGCTCTTCAGCGCATCGAGGAGGGTGCCTACGGGTACTGCGCCGAGACGGGCGAACCCATCGGTGTCCGCCGCCTCCTGGCGCGGCCCACGGCGACGCTCACGATCGAGGCGCAGGAGCGCCGGGAGCGCATGCAGCGCATGTATGGCGATTAGCACCGGTCCGGCTCTATGCTGACCAGCATTGGTCCGGCGTGAGCATGGGCCGGCGCCCGATGCCGGTTCGTTGTGGTCGAGGCCGGAACGGTTCGCTCCGGACAGTAGTACGGGCGCCGTGCGACCTCGGCGATGCTGACGTATCTCGCCCGGCCGGTCGATGCACTGCGTCCGCCGGTCGCTTCGGTTCGCCGAGAGCCGACGCACTTCAGATTCACAGGACGTCTCGATGCCAACTCCGACCCCTGCGCCCCACGGCCTGATCGCCTTCCTCCAGCAGACCGACGCCGTCGGGATGGCGATCGCGGTGCTCCTGTTCGCGATGTCGGTGGGGAGCTGGGCGGTGATCCTCTCCAAGGTTTTCCGCGCGTGGTCCATCCGGCAGGGTGCGCGCCGCACGATCGACAATTTCTGGAATACGCCCAACCTCGCTCGCGCCGTCGAGGAGATGCGCGCCGGGCCCACCAATCCGTTCGTAGAACTGGCCCGTGCCGGGGTGAACGGGGCCGCGCACCATCAGCGTCACCAAGCCGGGCGGCTGGGTGAGGCGCTTTCCCTCTCGGAATTCGTCACGCGGTCCTTGCGCCAGGGCATCAACCGCGCGCAGTCCCGCCTCGAAACCGGACTCGCGCTGCTGGCCTCCGTGGGCAGCACCGCTCCGTTCGTCGGCCTCTTCGGCACCGTCTGGGGCATCTATCACGCCCTTATCGGGATCGGCGCCAGCGGCCAGGCCAGCATCGACAAGGTGGCCGGCCCCGTGGGCGAGGCGCTGATCATGACGGCGCTCGGCCTTGCGGTCGCCATCCCTGCGGTGCTCGGGTACAACGCACTCACACGCCTCAACCGGGTGATCCTTGCGGATCTCGACGCCTTCGCCCACGACCTCCACGCCTTCCTGGCGACCGGGGCACGGGTGGAAGCACCGACCGGTTCGACCACCGCCACGGCGGCCGGCGCACCGCGCACGGCCTGAGGAGATCGACGCGATGGCCTTCGGGAGCTTCCAGGATCAAGGTGGCGCGTCCACGCCGCAACCGATGGCCGAGATCAACACCACGCCGCTGGTGGACGTGATGCTCGTGCTCCTCATCATCTTCATCGTCACCGCACCGCTGCTCACCCACGGCATCAAGATCGATCTGCCGAAGGCTTCGAGCACCGCGGCCCCCGAGCAGCCCGAGACCGTGACGCTCTCCGTCGATGCCGAGGGCCGGGTGTTCTGGAACGACGCTCCGATGGCCGAGGGCGACCTGCTCACAGCCATGGCGCAGGCAGCCGTCCGTGACCCGCAGCCCGAACTGCACCTGCGCGCCGACATGAACACGAAGTACCAGCGGCTCGCCGAGATCATGGCGATCGCGCGGAATGCCGGGCTCACGAAGCTCGGTTTCGTCACCGACCCCAACGTCCCGGCGGCGGACGCCCGCTGAGGCGCGCCTCCCGGTCGTCGCCTCGGGAGACTCTGATTCATCCGCGCGACCGTTCGAATCAATCTGAGTCTCCCTGGATGCCGGACGCCCTCCCCGACAGCGCCAGCCCCGCCCTTCTGAGGCAGCTGCACGACCGCATCGCCGCGAAGGCGGGCGAGGTGGTCGTCGGGCAGGCGACGACGATCCGCAAGCTCTGCGCGGCGCTCGTGACCGGTGGACACGTGCTCCTCGAGGACGTCCCCGGCACCGGCAAGACGACCCTGGCGAAGGCACTCGCCCGCTGTCTCGACGCGACGTTCAAACGGGTGCAGTTCACGCCCGATCTCCTGCCGTCCGACATCTCCGGCGTGTCGATCTACGATCCCCGTTCGGGCAGCTTCCAGTTCCATCGCGGTCCGGTGTTCACGCACGTGCTGCTGGCCGACGAGATCAACCGCGCGAGCCCGCGCACGCAGTCCGCGCTGCTCGAAGCGATGGCCGAGGGGCAGGTGAGCGTCGACGGCGAACGCCACAGTCTGCCGCCCTTCTTCTTCGTGCTGGCGACGCAGAACCCGGTCGAGTTCCACGGCACCTATCCGTTGCCCGAGGCCCAGCTCGATCGTTTCGCGCTGCGGCTGCAGCTCGGGTATCTCGATCCGGCCCAGGAGGTGGCGATGCTCTCGGCGCGGGAAGGGCGCGATCCGCTGGAGGCGCTGGTCCCGGTCGCCAGCGTCGATGACGTCCTCGCAGCGCGCGCCGCGCTCGCCGGGGTGCGGGTCTCCGAAGCCCTGAAGCGCTACGTGGTGGATCTCGTCGGGGCATCGCGCCGCGCGCCCGGCGTAGCGCTCGGGGCGAGTCCGCGGGCCTCGCTCGCGCTCGTGAAGCTCGCCCAGGCGCTGGCGGCGTTCGACGGCGAGACCTTCGTGTCGCCCGAGCACGTGCAGGAGATCGCGGTGGATGCACTCGCCCACCGCCTCGTTCCGACCCCGGACCGGCGCCATGCGGGGGCGACCGGTGCCGAGGTGGTGCGCGATCTCCTGAAGTCGGTGCCCGTCCCGGCTTGAAGCGCCTGCTGCGCGGTTTCCGGACCGCCTACCGGGTCTCCCGCTGGACCGAGCGGCGTTTCACCACCGCGGGTCGCACCGTCGCTGCAGTGACACTCGCGTCGGGGATCCTCGCGGTCGACACGACGCGCACGGTCGCTTATCAGGTCTTCGCGCTCGGTCTCGCGCTGCTGACATGCGCGTGGCTGCTCTCGCTGCGCTGGCGACCCGGCCTCGCCGTGGTGCGCCGACTGCCATCGACGGTCACGGTCGGTGTGCCGATGCGCTACGCGGTCGGGATCGACCGCCTCCGGGCCGGTGCCACGCCGGACATCGCCGTGCAGGATGCACTCGCCGATGCCTTCCCCGACGACGCGCAGTTTCACTCGGCGCGCCATGCGCCGGCCACGAACGCGTTCGATCGGCGCGTCGGGTACCCGCGCTGGCTCGCCCTGCTCGATCGGAATCGCGGTGCGCGGATCCCGCCGGCGATCGTGGCGCCGCCCGATCCTCGGGGACACGCCGAGGCGCTGGTCGATCTGGTGCCGCTGCGGCGCGGTTGGCTGCGGTTCGAGGCGGTGCAATTGCTACGACCGGATCCGCTCGGACTCGTGAATGCGATCGCCACGACGGCGGCGCCGGCGTCGTTGCTGGTGCTGCCGTCGGTGCATCCCGTCCCGCCTATCGCGTACTCGGCGGGACGCCGCCATCGACCGGCGGGCGCGCTCGCAGTGCCGCAGGTGGGCGACAGCCAGGAGTTCCTGCAGTTGCGTGATTACCGGCCCGGCGATCCGGTGCGGCGCATCCATTGGCCGAGCACGGCACGATCGGGGCGGCTCGTCGTGAAGGAGACCGGCGAGGAGTATTTCGCACGCCTGGGCCTCGTGCTCGACACGTTCGTGGGCATTGGCGAGGGCGCGATCCTCGACGCCGCGGTGTCGGTCGCCGCCTCGCTCGCGGCCGGTCTGCGGCTTGGCGATGCGCTGCTCGACGTGCTGTTCCTGGAGCAGCGGATGGTGACCGTGACCGCCGGACGACCGGGCGGCGGCATCGAAGGCGTGCTCCGCGAACTCGCACTGGCGGGGCCCGCGGAGGGAGCCGACTTTGCGGCGCTCGCCGATGCGGTGCGCGCCCACGCCCCTTCGTGCGCGGCGTGCCTGCACGTGTTCGTGAAATGGGACGAACCGCGTGCGGCACTCGTGCAGTCGCTTCACGGTCTCGGACTCGCGCAGCTCGTACTCGTCGTGGGCGCGATTCCGGCGGCGCGTACACCCGACGGCGTGCCGCTGCATCGTGTCGACCCCGACGACGTGGCGGCGTCGCTCGCCAGCATGCCGGTGCAGTGCGGATGAGCGGCGCGCGACTTCCGCTCGCGGGCGCGGCAGCGCTCGTCTGGGGGATGGCGACGGGTCATGCGGTGGCCGGGCTGCTGCTCGCCCTCGCGGTCGAGGGTGTGCGGGCCATCCGCGCCCGGTGGGTGTTCGAGCGGCGCGAGTTCGAGCGCGTGGCGGACCTCGCGAGCATCGCCCTCGTCCTCCTGCTCGGCTGGCAGTGGTTCGGGAGCCGGCACGCCGGGGAGGGGATCCTCGCGACGTTGCTCTGGCTTCCCGTGGTGCTTGCGCCGCTGCTGGTGATGCAACGACTCGGCGTCGGCGGCACCGTGCCGCTGACGGCCTTCTTCTGGTCGCTCCGGGGAGCGGGAGCCACGCCGGCGGCGCAGTCGCGTCTCGACATCGCGCCGGCGTTCGTCTGGGTGTGCGTGCTGTCCGCGGCTTGCGCGAATACGCGGC
Source organism: Betaproteobacteria bacterium Ga0077532 (assembly GCA_001464895.1). Lineage (GTDB taxonomy): Bacteria > Pseudomonadota > Gammaproteobacteria > Burkholderiales. The sequence continues at coordinate 8,478 of LNEE01000056.1, read as the reverse complement.
ATCCCGCCGCCGTGCTCGCCGTGGCTGTACTGGTGGGCCTGCTGCTCTGGCAGCAGCGGGGGCCTGCGGTCCGATCGTGGCGGTTCCCCGTCGCCTTCGCGGCCGCGCTGGGCATAGCCTGGGTGTTGCAGGCGGGGATGGTGCAGCTCCAGGCGCATCTGGAGGCGACGGTGATGGAGGCCCTCCGCGAACGTCTCGCGAGTCGCCGGGACGGGTCGCGCACCTCCACGGCGATCGGTGAACTCGGGCGGCTGAAGCTTTCCGGGCGCGTCGTCGTGCGCCTGCGCGGGGACGGCCCACCCCCTGCGCGGTTGCGCGACGGTGCGTACGAGAGCTTCGCGCACGACACCTGGTTCGCGCGTCAGAACATCTTCCGGGCGGTGCCACCCCAGGGGGATTCGGCCTGGCGGATCGCGGCGTCCGAGGTCTCGGGCGCGTGGGGGCTGTCGATGTGGCTGGAGGGCGGGCGCGGCGTGCTTCCGCTGCCACCGGGAACGGTGCGTCTCGACGGCCTCAACGTCGAGCGGGTCGAGGCCAGCGCCACGGGGACTGTCCGCGCGGTGAAGGGGCCACCCCTGCTCGGGTTCACTGCGCAGGTGTCGCGCGACGCCCCGGACGATGCCTCCCCGGGGCCGGCCGATCTCGGTGTGCCGGCGGTCATTGCGGGGACGCTGGATGCGGTGATCGCCGAGGCAGTGCTCGCGGGGGTGCCCGACCGCGGACGGCCGGAGGCGATCGTGGCGTTCTTCGCGTCGCGCTTCCAGTACACGACCCGGCTGGAAACCGCCGACGGCCAGCGTCGCACGCTCGCGCAGTTCCTCGCATCGGACCGTCGTGGGCACTGCGAGTACTTCGCGTCGGCGACGACGCTGTTGCTGCGCCGGCTCGGGATCCCCGCACGCTATGTCACTGGTTACGCCGTGCACGAGTGGAGCGATCTCGAGGGGGCGTGGGTCATGCGCGCGCGGGACGGTCACGCCTGGACGACCGCGTGGATCGACGGCGCGTGGCGGGATGTGGATCCGACGCCTGGCGGCTGGATCGAGGCGGAGGAGATCAGTGCCCCGTGGTGGGAGGCCGTGACGGATCCGTTCGCCTGGCTTCGCTACCGTTTCACGCAGTGGCGGCAGGGCGGGACGGACGAGGCGTCGGCTATGAGTCCGCTGTGGCTGCTGCTGATCGCGCCGCTCGCGGGCTGGGTGGCATGGGGTGTCGTGCGCCGCAGCCGGCGTACCGATGCAGTTGCGGCGATGCTGTGCCGGGGCAGTCCGGAACCAGGTGTTGCCGCGCTGGAGGACGCATTGCGGCGACGCGGTTTCGTGCGGGCGGCGGCATCACCCATGCACGCATGGTTGCCGATGCTGCCTTGGAACGATGCGGGGACGCGTGCTCTGGCGGAGCAGGTGGCGGGGGCGTATCGCCGATGGCGATTCGATCCGCTGGACGCAGGGGAGACTGCGCGCGCCGCCTTGGCGGCGGACGCGCAGGCACTGCGGGAACGGGTGGAGCACGGCGCCCTCGGTCACGCCACGGAGGGCGCGGAAGCGAAGGCGGACGAGGGCGCCGGTCGATCGTGAACCGCGGTTACGGGCGTTCCATCTTGCAGGTGGTCGGCATCGCGGTGTCCTTCGCTTCGATGCGGAAGTCGGTGCGCATGCCGTAGCCCGAGCGATCGACGTCGTACTTCACCGTCTTGCCGTCGACCTTCGCGAAGCTCGAGATGTAGAGCGGCTGCAGGAGCTGGTGATTGTCCGTGCGCATCACGACCTCGCCAGTGTCGCTCTGGTACTTCATGCCTTCCAGGGCGCGCGCGACGGGCAGCGGTTCCGTCGACTTCACCTGCTCCATGGCCTTCACGAGCATCTCGAGCACGGGGGAAAGGTTGAAGAACCAGTCGTCCTTGCCATTCTTGTAGCGCTCGCGGAAGGCGGCGTGCATCTTCGCGGCGTGCGGCGTGCCGACGTTCGCGTGCCAGGTGCTCACCGCCTTCAGGTGGCCGACACCGGACTCGCCGATGGCGGCGGGCGTGCCGGTGATCCAGCCGTAGTACGTGTAGAAGTCGACGGCGAGGCCCGCCTCCTTGCTGGCCTTCACGAGCAGCGACAGGTCGTTGCCCCAGTTGCCGGTGATCACCGCCTGCGCGCCCGAGGCCTTGATCTTCGCGACGTAGGGGGCGAAGTCCTTCACCTTGCCGAGCGGGTGGAGGTCGTCGCCGACGATCTGGATGTCCGGGCGCTTCTTCGGGAGCATCGCCTTCGCGGCGCGCGAGGCGGCCTGGCCGAACGCGTAGTCCTGATTGAGCAGGTAGATCTTGGTGAGGGCCTTGTTCTCGGCGACGGAGTCGACCATGGCCTGCATCTTCATGTCGGCGTCGGCGTCGAACCGGAAGTGGAAGAAGGAGCACTTCTCGTTGGTCAGCGCGGGGTCGACGGCGGCGTAGTTGAGGTACATCACCGCCTGCTCGGGATTGCGCTTGTTGTGCTTGTCGAGCGTGTCCAGAAGCGCGTGGGCGACGTTCGATCCGTTGCCCTGGGTGATGTAACGGATGCCCTGGTCGATGGCCTGCTTCAGCGCGAGCACGGATTCCTGCGGGCTCGTCTTGTTGTCCATGGCGACGATCTCGATCTTGCGGCCGAGGACGCCACCGCGCGCATTGATCATGTCGGCCACGAGCTGAAAGTGGCGCAGCTCGGATTCACCGAGATTGGCGAACGGACCCGAGAGCGGGTCGATGAAGGCGATGCGGACCGGATCGGCTGCAAGTGCCTGCGTGGCCTGTCCGGCCAGAAGAGCCAGACCGGCGGCCAGTGCGTACGCGCGTTTGCGCATTGGAAATTCCTCCCATGTCGTTTTTCGTGGCCGCTCTGTCGGGCAGGCGGGCGCACCGATCTTACGCCTCGCGATTGCGTGCAGGAACCGCGAGGAGGACGAGGCCAACGCCTATCAGGACCATCCCGGCGGCTTCCTGTCGGGAGGGGATTTCATCGAAGGCGAGCCAAGCGCACAGGACGCCGATGACGGGTGTCGCGAGGGTGCCGAGGCCGGCCATCCCGGCCGGGAGGCGTTCGAGCGCGTAGTAGAAGAGCAGCCAGGCAACCGTCGATGCGAGCACGGACGTGTAGGTGAGTGCGCCGATGAAGGCCATCGTCCAGTCGGTGTCGCGGAGGTCCAGCGCGTCGTTCAACACGAAGAAGACGGCGCAGCCGGCCAGCATCTGCCAGAAGGTGAGCGTGAGGACGTGGGTGCGGACCCGCCCCTGTGCCGCTTTGACGAGGACGACGCTGCCGCCCCAGAACAGTCCGGCGCCGACGGCGATCAGGCTCGCGGCGAGGCCGCGCAGGTGCACGGGGTCCACGAGCACGACGAGTCCGGCGCCGGCCAGCGTCACTGCGATCCACTGCGCGGGCCGCATGCGTTCGTGCAGGAAGATCCGCGCGAGCACGACGGTCCAGAAGGGCATGGTGTAGACGAGCACCGCTGTCTTGCCGGTGCCGGCCATGCTGAGGGCCGTGAAGCACGAGCCGAAGTTGAGCACGAGGAGCACGGTGAGCGCGGCCACCAACCACCACTCGCTGCGCGGAACGCCCAGAGGTCGACGCAGCCAGGCGAGCACGGGCAGCAGGGAGATCGCGCCGAACAGGAAACGCCAGCTGGCGACCCCGAACGGCGAGGCGTGCGCGAGCCCGGCTTTCATGGCCACCCAGTTGTATCCCCAGATGAGCGAGAGCAGAGCGAGGGCGCCGGCGGCGCGTGCCCGCTCGGGATGGGGTGTGGCGTTCATCGGGTGGTGATCTGGTCGGCCGAGCGGGGCGGCCTCGGCTGAGGGAATCCGGTCGGCGAGGAGCACTGGTCCCGGGGCAGGGCGGCGCCAATTCGGGCTGCCGAACGCGCGGATGATCGCACGGTGATGGTGCGCGGAAAAACCCTTCGCAACGCGTGTCGGGAGGTGCCGCGACACCCTTCTCAGCGACTATACTTCCGCGCCGATCCGAGGACGGCAGGGATTCCGAAAAAAACCGAAGGGGGGAGGTTCGATGGAAGTCTGGTCGCAGGTCTATGACCCGCTAGGCAATACTTTTCTGTCCACACTGGTCGCGGCGATACCCGTGCTCGTGCTTCTCGGTGGTCTGGGCTTCTTTCACATCAAGGCGCACGTGGCCGCGATTCTCGGCCTCGCGTCGGCCTTCGCGATCGCGGTCTTTCTTCTGGACATGCCGCTCCAGATGGCGGGGACGGCGGCGTTCTTCGGTGCCTCGTTCGCGGTGGTCGGCATCGGCTGGATCATCGTGAACCTGATCTTCCTGTATCGGCTCACCCAGAAGGCCGGACTGTTCAAGGTCCTGCAGGACTCCATCGGCGCCATCACCGGCGATCGCCGGCTTCAGTTGGTGCTGATCGCCTTCTGCTTCGGAGCGTTCTTCGAGGGTGCAGCCGGCGGCGGCACGCCCGTCGCGGTGACCGGCGCGATCCTGATCGGCCTGGGCTTCTCGCCGCTGGCGGCCTCCGGCCTCTCGCTGATCGCGAACACGGCGCCGGTGGCCTACGGCGGGCTGGGCACGCCGATCATCGTGCTGAACAGCGTGACGCAGAACACGGACGAGTACCTGCTGACGCTGTCGGCCATGGTGGGCCGGCAACTGCCGTTCTTCTCGGTGATCGTGCCGTTCTGGCTGGTGATCACGTTCTGCGGCTTCAAGCGATCGATGGAGATCTGGCCGGCGATCCTGGTGGCAGGCGTGAGCTTCGCGGTGCCGCAGTTCATCATCTCGAATTACCACGGTCCGTGGCTCGTGGACATGGTGTCGGCGATGATCTCCATGGTCTCGGTGGCGGTGTTCCTGAAGTTCTGGAAGCCCACACAGGTCATGATCGCTGCCGATGGATCGCCCGCGGGCATGGTCCCCTATGCGCAGGCGGCCGCCGTCAACCACGGCCACACCAAGGATCTCGTGGTGAAGGCCTGGACGCCGTGGATCATCCTGACGGTGATCCTGTTCGCCTGGGGCCTGCCTTTCGTCAAGGCCTGGCTCAACACGAAGGGCATCACCTACTTCGAGTTCGAGATGACGGGCCTGCACAAGATGGTGCAGCGTGTGGCGCCTGCGGTGGCGACACCGCACACGGAAGGTGCGGTCCTCAAGTTCGGGATCATCTCCGCAACCGGTACCGGCATCCTGATCGCGGCCGTGATCAGCGGGTTCGTCATGGGATTCAAGCTCAAGGAGTTGGTTTCTGAGTGGCTCAAGACGATCTGGATCATGCGCACTTCGGTGATCACGATCATCGCAATGATCGCGCTGGCCTACACGACCCGGTACTCGGGCATGGACGCCACGATGGGTCTCGCGTTCGCCAACACGGGCTGGCTGTATCCGTTCTTCGGGACGCTGATCGGCTGGGTGGGCGTGGCGCTGACGGGCACGGATGCCGGATCCAACGCGCTGTTCGGCAGCCAACAACAAATCACGGCAAACAAGCTCGGGCTGTCGCCGACGCTGATGGCTGCCGCGAACAGCTCCGGCGGCGTGATGGGCAAGATGATCGACGCCCAGTCCATCGTGGTCGCCTCCGTGGCAACCAACTACGTCGGCAAGGAGGGCGTGATCCTGCGGTACGTGTTCTGGCATTCGCTGGCGCTCGCGTGCCTCATCGGTCTCTTCGTGATGTTGCAGGCGTATGTGTACCCGTTCACGGAGATGGTCCTCGGTCCGCCCGGACTGGGCGCTGCGCCGCACTGAAGCATCTGGAAAGAAAAACGGCACGCCTGGGATGGCGTGCCGTCGTTAGGTGGCATGGCAAGGCAGCCGAGGCTGCCCCGGTCGGAATGTCAGTGATAGATGGCCGGCTGATTCATGAACTCGTCGAAATTGCCCAGGTACTCGTCCACCACCTCGATGGACGCGTCTTCAGCTGCCGCCTGGGTGAGATAGTCGCGGAACCGGGTGGCCGTCTCTCCGGAGAGATAGGCCCCCTTCGCCGCGTGCTTCGCGATCACCTCGAAACCGTGACCGGGGTACTCGACGACATGGTAGTTCGGGCTGTTGTAGATCACGTTCATGGCAATGACCTCCGACGTTCGTGACTGTGTCAGGGCAAGTTCCGTGCAACGACATCTGGGCCCGCCCCGACCTGAATTCAAGGGAGCAGAAGCCGGACCAGCTTCCGGAGTCTCTGCACCGCCTCGTCTCTAACGACTGACTCATGCCTTCGTTGAGGGGTATCACATGCACGAAAGTAGACTCGCCGCTCTGAACATCGTTCTGCCCGTCGCGCCAGTGCCGAAGTTTGCGTACGTCCCCGTCGTGGTCCATGGTGGACTGGCCTGGGTGAGCGGGCAGCTTCCCTGGGTCGACGGCGGTCTCGCTGCCGTCGGGCGGGTCGGGGAAGACGTCACCGTCGAGCAGGCCGAGGCAGCCGCGCGCGCCTGCGTCCTCCAGGCGCTTTCGGTGTTGCGAGGCGCGCTTGGATCGCTCGATCGCGTGGATCGCATCGTCGAGGTGATGGGGTTCGTCGCGTCCGCCCCTGGATTCCGGGAACAGCCGAGGGTGATGGATGCCGCCTCCAAGTTCCTCCAGGAAGTCTTCGGCGAGGCCGGTCGGCACGCTCGCACGGCCGTGGGCGTCGCGGAGCTGCCGAGGGGCGCGGCGGTGGAGGTGCGAATGGTGGTGGCGGTCGCAGGCTAGGCAGAGGCTTCCTGGCAGGAAACTCACAAGGGTTTGCCGGGAAAGGCAGGCCGTTTTCGGAGATGGGAATGGAAATGCGTTACACGAAGCTCGGCGGCAGTGATCTCAACGTGTCGGAGATCTGCCTCGGGTCCATGACCTGGGGCCAGCAGAACACGGAGGCCGAGGGGCATGCGCAGCTCGACTACGCGGTGTCGCGTGGCGTGAATTTCATCGACGTCGCCGAGATGTACCCTGTGCCGCCCAGCGCCGACACGCAGGGCCGGACGGAAAGCATCCTCGGCACCTGGCTTGCACGCCAGCAGCGGGACAAGTTCGTCGTCGCGACCAAGATCACCGGTCCAGGCCGCGGATTCGCTTGGGTGCGGGGCGGGCAGCTCGCGATCGACAGGAAGGGTGTCACGGAAGCCATTGAAGGCAGCCTGCGCCGACTCCGGACCGATTACGTCGACCTGTACCAGATCCACTGGCCGGACCGGTACGTGCCGGCTTTCGGAAAGAATCACTACGACCCGGCGGCGGAGCGCCCGACGGTTCCGATCGAGGAGCAACTCGGCCATCTCGCTGAGTTGGTCAAGGCTGGGAAGGTGCGCCACGTCGGTCTCAGCAACGAAACCCCCTGGGGTGTGATGCAGTTCCTCCGCGCGGCCGAGCGGTCCGGCCTGCCTCGGGTGGTGTCGATCCAGAATGCCTACAGCCTGATCAACCGGACCTACGAGGCAGGCTTGTCGGAGGTGACCCGCCATGAAGGTGTCCCGCTCATGGCCTACAGCGCGTTGGCGTTCGGTCACCTGACCGGCAAGTATCTGTCGGGTGCTCAGCCGGCGGGTGCGCGACTTACGCTCTTCCCACCTTTCGGGCAGCGCTATCAGAAGCCCTGTGTCCAGCCTGCGGTGGCCGCCTACGCCGAGCTGGCCGCCAATCGAGGGATGAGCCTCGCAGCCATGGCGCTGGCTTTTGTCCGATCGAGATGGTTCTGCGCGAGCACGATCGTCGGGGCGACGTCACTCGCCCAGCTGGAAGCCAACATCGATGGGGCCGCCATCGAACTGAACGAAGACACCCTGGCAGCCATCGACGCTATACACCTGATGCATCCCAATCCTGCCGTCTGATTCTTCTGGCCTTTCGGGTGCTTCGATGTGGCATGGGGTTTGACAGAACTCGTTTACATCAAGATAATTGCGCGTTTCGTCGGAGGGGTTCCCGAGCGGTCAAAGGGAACAGACTGTAAATCTGTCGGCTCTGCCTTCGAAGGTTCGAATCCTTCCCCCTCCACCAGTCATTTCGCAGTCCAGGCGCGTCAAAGTTCAGGTAAGACTATTCAGGTAGGACTGCACAGGCAGAACTACAGGCAGGACCACAGCTTTTCACGGCAGGGCGGCGTACAGAGAACGTGCGAGGTAATGCGTACGGGGCAACAGCAGGGCATCGGCCGCGCGCCACGGCGAGCGGCGTTGCAGTTGGAGAAACTGGGCGGGTGTAGCTCAATGGTAGAGCAGAAGCCTTCCAAGCTTACGACGAGGGTTCGATTCCCTTCACCCGCTCCACAGGCCGGTCCGGGCGGAGCGTCGGGCCCTGGCATCATCGGCCGATGTAGCTCAGTGGTAGAGCACTCCCTTGGTAAGGGAGAGGTCACGCGTTCAATCCGCGTCATCGGCACCATCTTTCGGATCGAGTCGGCGAGAACTCAGGGGCGACATCATGGCTAAGGGCAAATTCGAGCGTACGAAGCCGCACGTGAACGTGGGCACGATTGGACACGTGGACCATGGGAAGACGACGCTGACGGCGG
>LNEE01000055.1 GCA_001464895.1 Betaproteobacteria bacterium Ga0077532 | reverse complement strand
GTGGCCCATTCCCACAGCGGGTGGCGCGTCCACCGCCCTTGTAGGAGGGGCCCATGGCCCCGAAAGCGGTGAATGCCTGGGAAGCGTTCCAACCGGAATCGGCGCTCTCGCGGGCATGGCCCGCTCCTACAAAAGAGCGTGGCCCATTCCGAAAGCGGGTGGCGCGGCGACCTCCCTTGTAGGAGGGGCCCATGGCCCCGAAAGCGATGAATGCCCGGGAAGCGCTCCAACCGGAACCGGCGCTCTCGCGGGCATGGCCCGCTCCTACAAAAAAGCGTGGCCCATTCCGAAAGCGGGTGGCGCGGCGACCTCCCTTGTAGGAGGGGCCCATGGCCCCGAAAGCGGTGAATGCCCGGGAAGCGTTCCAACCGGAACCGGCGCTTTCGCGGGCATGGCCCGCTCCTACACGAGCGCGTGCCCTTCCGACGACGCGTGCCCCTACACGCTCGGCGCCGTCAACCGCTTCACGCCCGCGACGAATCGCTCCAAGGTCGGTGACAGCACCCCGCGCGGGATCATGATCTCGACCAGCTGGAACCTTCCGCGCGTCGCCATCGCCCGGTCCAGGGCATCGCGCAACTCGCGCCGCGTGTGGACGCGGGTGCCGTCGCCACCGAGGCCGCGCGCCAGCGTCGCGAAATCCCACGTGTCGAGGTCGTTGAAGGTCGACTCGGGCTGGAACGTCCGCAGCATTTCCCAACTCGCGTTGTTGAACACCAGCACGATGGGATCCCAGCCGTACCGGCGACAGTGGCCCAGCTCCCAGCCCGTCATCTGGAACGCGCCGTCGCCCACGAGGATCAACGGTCGCCTCCCCGTTGCCGCCTGGATGCCGAGCCCGGCGGGGACGCCGAAGCCCATCGTCGCGTAGTAGCCCGGCGCGACCAGCGCGGCGTGCTCCATGTCCATCGCGGTGAAGAGGCAGTCGCCCACGTCGGACGCGATGTCCAGGCGCCCGTGGGCAGCCATCAGATCGTTGACCGCGGTGGCGATGTCGCTCGGCGCGATCGGCGCGTCGTCGGCTGGCAAGCCACGCGGATAGTGGGTCTTCACGGGTTCGTAGCGCACCGCGCGCGGTGCGGTGCGTTCGAGCAGCGCGTCGACGAGAGCCACGAGCGAGACGTCCGGATAGACGTGGTAGCCGAGCCGCACCATGCCATCGCAGACGACGATCGACCGCGCGAGATCGATGCGCTTCTCGGACACCGCGAAGTTGGTGTCCGACAGGATCACGCCCAGCAGCAGCAGACCGTCGGAATCCTCCACGAGGCGGGTCACCTCCGGCAGCCCGGCCACGCCCATGTAAGTGCCGACCAGCGGTGCGTCGGCATCGGCCAACAAGCCGCGACCCATGAAGCAGGTGGCGACCGGAAGCCCGAGGCGCCGGGCCAGTTCCGCGACGCGCTCCTCTGCGCCGAAGCGTCGCACCTCGACATCGACCACGAGCACCGGGCGTTCCGCCTGCGCGAGGCGTGCGAGCACTTCGTCGGCGCACGCCGCCACGGCGGCCTGGTCCAGGGGGATAGGCGCCACGGACGGCACAGCCCCGCAATCGACGTCGACCATGTCGCGGGGGATCTCGAGGTACACCGGCCGCGAGTGCGCGAGGCACGCATCGAGCACGCGCGCGATCTCTGCCGGCGCCCGGATCGCGTCGTCGAGGCGCGCCTGGGCGCATGTGATCTCCTCGAACATGCGGGCCTGCGAGTCGAGGGTCTTCGCCTGGTGGTGCAGCAGCAACCCCGACGCAGCCTCCCCCTTGCCGGGACCGCCGGAGAGCACGACCACGGGCGACTTCTCGGCATACGCCGCGGCGACGGCGTTGACCATGTTCAGCGCCCCCGCCCCGTACGTCACCGCAGCGACACCGATCGCGCCGTCGATGCGCGCTGCGGCGTCGGCGGCGAAGCCCACCGCCGGCTCGTGCGAGAGCGTGTAAAGCGGCAGCAGTCCCGACTCCTCGATCACCCGGAAGTACGGCAGCGCGAAGTCGCCGGGGATGCCGAAGATCTGGCGGGCGCCGCGGGCCACGAGGGCGTGCAGCAGGGATTCGACGAGGTTCACGGGGACACTCCGCAAGGCGTGATCGACGCATTCATTCTCGCGCAGAGAACCCGCACGGTGCGTTCGACATGCCCCCCGATCGGCGTACCCTGCGCACATTCCGTGCACCGAACGAGACTTCCATGAACGACATCGAGATAGACCGCCACGACATCACCCTCCTGCAGGCCCTGCAGCGGGACGGCCTCGCGACGAACGCGGTGCTCGGCGGCATCACGCATCTGTCGGCCTCGCAGGTGAGCCGGCGGGTGCAGCGTCTGGTGGAAGCGCAGGTCGTCACGCACTACGCGGCGATACTGGATCCGCATGCCGTGGGCCTGTCGGTCACCGCCTACGCCCAGGTGATCCTGGAGCGGCACGACAAGACGCGTCCGGCCGACTTCGAGCGCGAGGTGGCGCTCATCCCGGAAGTGCTCGAATGCTTCGCGGTGACCGGCGAGGTGGACTACGTGCTCCGCATCGTCGCGCCGGATCTCGGCGTCTTCTCGGAGCTGATGATGAAGCGGCTGCTCACCCTGCCCGGGGTCGCGCAGGTGAAGACGAACATCGCCATCGCGAGCGTGAAGGAGACCCGCGAACTGCCGCTGGACCACATCGCGCGGCCGCGGCAGCCGCATCGGCGGGTGCGGTTCGTGGGGTAGCCGTTGGACGCTGCGCGGTTGGGCGTAGCGCAGCGTTCGCCGGTGGCACCGTCCGCGCGCACGAAAATCCGGGCACGCTTCGCGATCGCCATGAACCCCGCCGCAACGCCCCTGCCATACACCGGCGAGGCCCGGCGCACGTCGGTCGCGGGGCCTCGGGTGGCGACGAGACACCGGCGTGCATCCCCATGTCGAACAGGAGGATCCAGATGAACCCGACCCATCGCTCCGTCCCATCGCTTGCGTTCGCCGCTGTGTGCCTCGCCCCCGCGGCAGCGTTCGCGCAGTCGCTCGAACAAGTCCGGCCATGGGAGGCCGGCGACAAGTTCGGTCACGCCTATGTGCTGAACGGCAGGTCCATGCCCGCCACCGAAGAGGTCACCGAGGTGATCGGGGACCGCGTACGGACGCGCCAGCAGATCGGCGGTCGAACTTACGAGGCGGCCTATGGCACGAACGACATGGCGCGCATGGAAGGCATCTGCGTCGCCAACAGCGAGGCTTGTCGCTTCGAACCCGGGGAGACCTGGGTCAAGCTGCCCCTGGAGAAAGGAGCGGAGTGGTCGCACCGGATGGTCGTGACGGGCGAGCAGTTCGTGAGCGAGGTCGCGCAGCAGCGCAAGGTCGAGGCCCTGACCTACGTCGAGACGCCGGCCGGCCAGTTCACCGCCTGGCGGGTGTCGATGCGAGGCGAGATCGAGGCGCGACGCCGCGACGATTCGCAGCCCCCGGTCAAGGGCACCGAACGGGCGACGTACTGGTGGAGCACCGTCAAGGGCAAGCTGGTCCTGGTGCGGCAGCAGTACGAGAACTCCTTCGGCGCGCGATCTTCGCGGGAACTCTTCTCGCTCGATCTCCGATGACCTGCAGCCGGACGGCGGGATACGGCCAGACGGATGACCCATGGGCACTCGGAAGCAAGTGCCAGGGTGACCACGTGATCGGCTCGATGCGCCGAGGAGACATGCGACAGTCGGGGGTTGCGCCAGGCTCGGGCCTGTACACATCCGAAGGGATGCGCAAATGCATCCGATCTCACCCCGAGACGGCGACCCCCGACAGCGCAGCCACATCCTCGCGATCGATCCCCAGCGACACCGCAGTCGCGACGAGCTCCCCCCAGGTCGTCGGATCGAGCGGCGTGCCCGTGGCACTGCGCTGCGCGCGCATCTCGCGTTCGGGTTCCCCAGGAATGCGCACGCGGTCGAAGCCCTCGGCCGGGGGCGTCGAGCGCACCCAATCGATGACGCGCTCGGCCTCCGCGGCCTGCGTGTCGGCGCCGCCCAGCTTCGCGGGGTCGATGAGCACGCAGAGCATGTTGTTGTCGATCACGTTCCAGTCCGTGCGACCGGGGATGGTGCCCGCGCCGCTCAGGCCACCCGCGAGCAGTTCGCACATCATCGCGAGGCCGTAGCCCTTGTGATCGCCGAACGGCAGCAGCGCACCGAGCGGTTCGGTCCACATCACCGACGGGTCGTTCGTCGGGTGTCCTGCGGCATCGAGCAGATTGTCGTCGGCGACCGGCACGCCGCGCTTCCACGCGACGCGCGTCTTGCCGTGCGCGATGCGGGATGTCGCGAAGTCGAGAACGATGGGTTCCTGCCCCGGCCGCGGATACGCGACGCAGACCGGGTTCGTCGAGAACCGCGCCCGGCTGCCGCCCCACGGCGCCACGAGCGCCGGGCGTCCGATCACGTTCACGTAGTGCATCGACACCAGCCCCGCAGCCGCGGCCTGCTCGCCCCAGTGGCCGATGCGGCCGAGGTGATGCGTGTTGCGCAGGCTGAGGACCGTGACGCCGTGCTGCCGCGCCCGCTCGATGGCGATGGCCATGGCGTCATGGCCGACCACCTGACCGAGCCCCATGCCGCCGTCGAGCGTGAGCAGCGCGCCGGCATCGACCACGGTGGTGAGCGTGTTGCCCGTCTTGAGCAGCCCCTTGCCTGCGGACAGGATGTACCGCGGCACCATCCCGACGCCGTGGGAGTCGTGGCCGCTCAGATTGGCGAGGACGAGGTGATCGGCCGCGAGCCCCGCATCCCGGGCACTCCACCCGGCGCGCGCGAAGATCGCGCTCGTGAGGGCGTGGAGCTTCGCGGGCAGGACGTGGACGTCGGGCGGGGTGGCGATCATGGCGAACGGATGCGTCAGCGCTTCAGGGCTTTCGCGAGCGCGTCGGCCAAGGCGCCGGACGGTGCGGGCCCCGCGGCGCGCGGCGCGGACTTCGAAGGCACGGCACCCCGGTTCGGCGCACGCCCCGGCTCACTGCGCTTCTCGCCCACGGGCGCATCCAGCTTCATCGACAGCGCGATGCGCTTGCGCGGCAGGTCCACCTCGAGGACCTTCACCTTCACGACGTCACCGGCCTTCACGACTTCGCGCGGATCCTTCACGAAGCGGTTCGAGAGCATCGACACGTGGACCAGGCCGTCCTGGTGGACGCCGATGTCCACGAACGCACCGAAGTTGGCGACGTTGGTGACGACGCCCTCCAGCAGCATCCCGGGCTGGAGGTCCTTCATCTCCTCGACGCCATCCTTGAACGACGCCGTCTTGAACTCCGGCCGCGGATCGCGCCCCGGCTTCTCGAGTTCGCGCAGGATGTCCTGCACCGTCGGCAGGCCGAACCGCTCGTCGGTGTACTTGCGCGGGTCGAGCGCCTTCAGCACATCGCCGCGGCCCATGATGTCGCGCACCGTACGGTTCACATCGGCCAGCATGCGCTCCACCACCGGATACGCCTCGGGGTGGACGGAAGACGCGTCCAGCGGGTTGTCACTCGCGGGCACGCGCAGGAATCCGGCGGCCTGCTCGAACGTCTTCGGCCCCAATCGCGCCACGCCCTTCAGTGCATCGCGGTTCGGAAAGGGCCCGTGCTGATCGCGATGCCGCACGATGTTCTCGGCGAGCGATGTCGTGAGGCCCGAGATGCGCGCGAGCAGCGGCGCGGAGGCCGTGTTCACGTCCACGCCCACGGCGTTCACGCAATCCTCGACGACGGCGTCGAGCGCCTTGGCGAGCTTCGTCTGACTGACGTCGTGCTGGTACTGGCCGACGCCGATGGACTTCGGATCGATCTTCACGAGTTCCGCGAGCGGATCCTGCAGGCGCCGCGCGATCGACACCGCGCCGCGAAGGCTCACGTCCATCTCGGGGAACTCGCGCGCCGCCAGTTCCGACGCCGAATACACGGACGCACCGGCCTCGGACACCACGATCTTCGTGAGCTTCAGTTCGGGATGCCGCTTGATGAGATCCGCCGCGAGCTTGTCGGTCTCGCGCGAGGCCGTGCCGTTGCCGATGGAGACGAGATCCACCGAATGCTTCTGTGCGAGCTTCGCGAGGGTGGCGATGGTGCCGACCCAGTCGTTGCGCGGCTGGTGCGGATAGACGGTGTCGGTGGCGACGACCTTGCCGGTGTTGTCGACGATCGCGACCTTCACGCCGGTGCGCAGGCCGGGGTCGAGTCCCATCGTCGCACGCGGGCCCGCGGGTGCTGCGAGCAGCAGATCGTGCAGGTTGCGCGCGAAGACGCGGATGGCCTCCTCCTCCGCCTTCGCGCGCAGATCGCCGAGAAGATCGCTCTCGATCTGCCACGCGGCCTTCACGCGCCACGTCCACCGCACCGTCTCGACGAGCCACTTGTCGGCGGGGCGTCCGCGATCGGCGATGCCGGCGCGGGTCGCGATGCGCGATTCACAGGTGTCGAAGGAATCCTTCGGCGTATTCGGATCCAGTGCCTCGGGCAGCTTCAGCGCCACACGGAGCATGTCCTCGTTGCGGCCGCGGAAGAGCGCGAGCGCGCGGTGCGAGGGGATGTCCTTCACCGGCTCGGAGTACTCGAAGTAGTCGCGGAACTTCGCACCGGCCTCCTCCTTGCCCTCCGCCATCGTCGACACGAGGATGCCGTGCGCGAGCATGTGGTCTCGCAGCTGACCCAGCAGTTCAGCATCCTCCGCGAAGCGCTCCATGAGGATCTGGCGCGCGCCGTCGAGCGCGGCCTTCGCGTCGGGCACGCCGGGGTTCTCGCCGTCGGGCGCGGTGAACGCCGGCTTCAGATACTTCTCCGCCTCCAACTCGGGCACGAGGGTCGGGTCGGCGAGCAGCGCTTCGGCGAGCGGCTGCAGGCCGGCCTCGCGGGCGATCATCGCCTTGGTGCGGCGCTTCGGCTTGTACGGGAGATAGAGATCCTCGAGGCGCTGCTTGGTCTCGGCGCCTTCGATCTGCGCGCGCAACTCCGGCGTCATCTTGCCTTGCTCGACGATGCTCTCGACGATCGCGGTGCGCCGCGCTTCCAGCTCCCGCAGATAGCCAAGCCGCTCTTCCAGGTTGCGAAGCTGAGTGTCGTCGAGTCCGTCGGTGGCCTCCTTCCGATAGCGCGCGATGAAGGGCACGGTGGACCCTTCGTCGAGGAGCGCCACGGCGGCGGCAACCTGCTGGGGACGGACGGCGAGTTCGGCGGCGATGCGGTGTTCGATGGAAGGCAGCATGAAGACGTGGGGGCTCGAAGGGGAGGAACAATCGCGGGAATATGGCCGAAGGCGGGGGCCGGGGCAAGATTGACAAACGGATGTAGGGGCGTTCGTGGGTCGAGCATCGCTCGACGCCGCGATGGCTTGGGCACTTCGGCGAATCCAGGAACGCAGGCGTCGGGCGAAGCCCGACCCACGGGGGGTTGTTTTCAGCGCCAAGGCGCCCAGTCGCGAGGACCCTGCGTGGGTCGAGCATCGCTCGACGCGGCGTGGGCTTGGGTTCAGCGATAAATCCAGGAACACAGGCGTCGGGCGGAGCCCGACCCACGGAGGTTGTTCTCAGCGGCGAGGCATCCCATCGCGAAGGCCCTTCGTGGGTCGAGCATCGCTCGACGCTGCGTGGGCTTGGGCCTCGACCCACGGGGTTGTTTCCAGCGTCGATGAATCCAGTGGCGAGCGCCCCTTCGTGGGTCGAGCATCGCTCGACGCTGGGATGGCTTGGGCACAGCAATGAATCCAGGAACGCGGGCGTCGGGCGGAGCCCGACCCACGAGGGGTTGTTGCCATCTCCGAGGGCATCCAACGGCGAGGCCCTTCGTGGGTCGAGCTGCAGAGCGACGCGGCAGCCTGCCGCTGGAGAAGAGGACGACGCCCTCCTCCGTCCCGCATTCCGGGACTTGATGCCGTACAGCAGCATTCCGCTGCCGCGATCGCGCGAAAGCTCCTCGAAACAAGCCGTTTCCGCAGCGCGCAAATCCACGCCCTTCGCTCGGGCCATGTCCGTTACCATTCGGGCAAGAGAAGAGCATGGCGCCGTGGCTGCCGTACGCGCGACCGATTGCGAAGCGCCATCCATTGCTTGCGCCGTCTTCTCCGCACTCGACAACCCTACGATCCTCCCGCCGACCATGTCCGCCATCGAGTCCCTGCTCGTCGCCAACCGCTCCGAGATCGCCATCCGCGTGATGCGCGCTGCCGCCGAACTCGGCATCCGCACCGTCTCGATCTATTCCACGGAAGACCGCTTCGCGCTCCACCGCTTCAAGGCGGACGAGAGCTACCGGGTCGGCGAGGGCAAGAAGCCGCTGCAGGCGTACCTCGACATCCCGGACATCATCCGCATCGCCAAGCAGGCGAAGGTGGATGCCATCCATCCCGGCTACGGCTTCCTTTCCGAGAACCCCGATTTCGCGCGCGCGTGCGCCGAGGCCGGCATCCGGTTCGTCGGCCCGACACCCGAAGTCATGACGACGCTCGGCAACAAGGTGGCCGCACGCAACGCGGCGGTCGCCGCCGGGGTGCCCGTGATGCCGGCAACCGGACCGCTGCCGCGCGATCTGCCAGCGGCCAAGGCGCTCGCGGCCGAGGTCGGTTACCCGCTCATGCTGAAGGCGAGCTGGGGCGGCGGCGGTCGCGGGATGCGCGTGATCGAGACCGAGGCCGATCTGGAATCGCAACTGGACATCGCGCGGCGCGAGGCCGCCGGCGCCTTCGGCAACGACGAGGTCTATCTCGAGAAGCTAGTGCGCCGCGCGCGGCACGTGGAAGTCCAGATCATGGGCGACACGCACGGCAATCTCGTGCACCTCTTCGAGCGGGACTGCTCCGTGCAGCGTCGCAACCAGAAAGTGGTCGAGCGCGCTCCGGCGCCCTACCTCGACGACGCCACCCGCGCCTCGCTCTGCGAGGCTGCCCTCCGGCTCGGCCGCGCGGTGAACTACACGCACGCGGGCACCGTCGAGTTCCTGATGGACGCCGACACCGGCAAGTACTACTTCATCGAGGTGAATCCGCGCATCCAGGTCGAGCACACCGTCACCGAGCAGGTGACCGGCATCGACATCGTGAAGTCGCAGATCAGCATCACCGAAGGTGGCCGCATCGGCGACGAGAACTGCCCCGTGCCCAGGCAGGAGAACATCCGCCTGAACGGCCATGCGCTCCAGTGCCGGATCACCACCGAGGACCCCGAGAACGCGTTCACGCCCGACTACGGGCGCATCACGGCCTACCGCAGCGCAGCGGGCTTCGGCCTCCGGCTGGACGGCGGCACGGCCTACACCGGCGCCGTCATCACGCCTTACTACGACTCGCTGCTGGTGAAGGTCACGGCGTGGGCACCGACGGCCAAGGAAGCCATCCGACGCATGGACCGCGGCCTGCGCGAGTTCCGTATCCGCGGCGTGTCGTCGAACCTCCAGTTCGTCGAGAACGTGATCAACCATCCCGACTTCGCCGCGGGTACGGTGACGACGCGCTTCATCGACACGACGCCGGAGCTGTTCAAGTTCGCGAAGCGCCGCGACCGCGCGACGCGCGTCCTGCGCTACCTCGGTGACGTCACGGTGAACGGCCATCCCGACATGAAGGGGCGGCAGAAGCCGGACCTCACACACGCCCACCTCATCGTCCCGAGGACCGACATCACGTTGCCGATTCCCGCCGGCACGCGCGACCGCCTGCGCGAATCGGGCCCCGAGAAGTTCGCGCAGTGGATGCTCGCCGAGCGGCGCGTACTGCTCACCGACACGACGATGCGCGACGCCCACCAGTCGCTCTTCGCCACGCGCATGCGCACGGCCGACATGCTGCGCATCGCGCCGCACTACGCTCGGATGGCGCCGGGGCTCTTCTCGCTCGAATGCTGGGGCGGCGCCACGTTCGACGTGGCCCTGCGCTTCCTGAAGGAAGATCCCTGGCAGCGCCTCGCGAAGCTCCGCGAGGCCGTGCCGAACGTGCTACTCCAGATGCTGCTCCGCGCGTCGAACGCCGTGGGCTACACGAACTACGCCGACAACGTCGTCCGCTACTTCGTCCAGCAGGCGGCACGCGGCATCGACGGCAAGGGCGGCATCGACCTCTTCCGCGTGTTCGACTCGCTCAACTGGGTCGAGAACATGCGCGTCGCCATCGACGCCGTCCGCGAGACCGGGGCTCTGTGCGAGGGCTCGATCTGCTACACGGGCGACCTCCACGACACGTCGCGCAAGTACACGATGCGGTACTACGTCGACATCGCCCGGCAGTTGCAGGCGGCCGGGGTGCACATCCTCGGCATCAAGGACATGGCAGGCGTGTGCCGGCCGCGATCGGCGCGCGAACTCGTGAAGGCGCTGAAGGAAGAGACGGGCATGCCGATCCACTTCCACACCCACGACACCAGCGGCATCGGCGCGGCGTCCATCCTCGCGGCCGTCGAGGCGGGTGCCGATGCGGTCGACGGCGCGCTCGACGCCATGAGCGGTCTCACGTCGCAACCGAACCTCGGTGCCATCGTCGCCGCACTGGAGGGCGATGCCCGCGATCCGTGCCGGCTGTCCGACGGCAGCGCCGCAGGCATCGATCGCGACACGCTCCAGGCGCTGTCTGACTATTGGGAGGGCGTACGCAAGGTCTACGCACCGTTCGAGGCCGACATCCGCGCCGGCACCGCCGACGTGTATCGGCACGAGATGCCCGGCGGCCAGTACACGAACCTGCGCGAACAGGCGCGCGCGACGGGGCTCGAGCATCGCTGGTCCGAGGTGTCGCAGGCCTACGCCGACGTATCGCGCATGTTCGGCGACATCGTGAAGGTCACACCCACGTCGAAGGTCGTGGGCGACATGGCGATCTTCATGGTGGCGAACGATCTCTCGCGAGAGGACGTGATGGATCCCGATCGCGACGTCGCGTTTCCGGAATCCGTGGTGTCGCTCTTCAAGGGCGAACTGGGCTTCCCGCCCGACGGATTCCCGGAGCAGCTGTCTCGCAAGGTGCTGAAGTGCGACACCACGGCACCCATCCTGCCCGTCCCGCCGCGGCCCTATCGTCCCGGCGACACGCTCCCCGCGGTCGACCTCGAAGCCGCCCGCAAGGACGCCGAGAAGATCGCCGGCCATCAGATCACCGACACCGATCTCGCCTCGTACCTCATGTACCCGAAGGTCTTCCGCGAGTACTCGGAGCATCGCCGGCACTATGGCGACGTGAGCGTTCTGCCCACGTCTGCGTACTTCTACGGGATGGCCGAGCGCGAGGAGATCGCGGTCGATCTCGACCCCGGCAAGACGCTCGTGATCCGCATGCAGGGCACGGCGCCGGCCGAGGAGGATGGCCTCGTGAAGGTCTTCTTCGAACTGAACGGGCAGGCGCGCACGATGCGCGTAGAGAAGGCTGGCGCCCCGAAGGCAGCGCGGCGCGTGCAGGCCGAACTGGGCAACATCGCCCATGTCGCCGCACCGATGCCCGGCATGATCGTCACCGTGTCCGTGAAAGTCGGCCAGCAGGTGAAGGCCGGCGATCCGCTCGTGTCCATCGAGGCCATGAAGATGGAATCGCAGATCCGCGCCGACCGCGACGGTATCGTGCGCTCGGTGCACGTGCGGTCCGGCGACACCGTGGCCGCACGGGATCTCATGCTCGAGTTCGCCCCTTGATCCCGTCCGTCGCAGGAGCGCACCGCCCATGAGAACGCCCCCGCGCCTGCTGCCCCTCGTGGAGGACGGTCTCGTCGACGAGGTCGTTCGGCAGTTGAAGAGCGGCAAGGAGGCCATGGTGTTCGTGGTCGTGTGCGGCGGCGAGGTGCGCTGCGCGAAGGTCTACAAGGAGGCCGACAAGCGCGGCTTCCGGCAGAGCGTCGCGTACACCGAAGGCCGCAAGGTGAAGAACAGCCGGCAGGCGCGCGCGATGCAGAAGGGTTCGCGCTACGGCCGTCAGGAGCAGGAGGCCGCGTGGCAGCACGCCGAGGTCGACGCGCTCTTCCTGCTGGCAAACGCCGGCGTGCGCGTGCCGAAGCCCTACAACTTCCACGAGGGCGTGCTCCTCATGGAACTGGTGATGGACGCGGACGGCAACGCGGCGCCGCGCCTCGACGATCTCGAACTCACGCCGGAGGACGCCCGCGAGTACCACGCGATGCTGATCCGGCAGGTGGTGCGGATGCTGTGCGCCGGCATCGTCCACGGCGACCTCTCGGAGTTCAACGTGCTCGTCGACGAACACGGCCCGGTCATCATCGACCTGCCGCAGGCCATCGACGCGGCGGGCAACAACAACGCGGGCCGGATGCTGATCCGCGACGTCGGCAACCTCGCGCGGTTCTTCGGGCGATTCGCCCCGGAGCTGCTCACCACCGACTACGGCCACGAGATCTGGGCACTGTACGCGGCGGGCGCGCTCACGCCCGAGGTGGAACTCACTGGCAAGTTCGACCACGACACCACGCCGCCGGACATCGCGGCTCTGCTGCGCGACATCGATGCGGTGATCGAGGAGGAAGAAGAACGGCGGCAGCGGCAGGCGGCGGAGTAGGTCGGGGTTCGTGGGTCGAGCATCGCTCGACGCGGCGAGGGCTTGGGCACAGCGATGAATCCCGGAACGCTTGTTCTCAGCGCCGCGGTATCCAGTCGCAAGGCAGCTACGTGGGTCGAGCTTCGCTCGACGCAGCGCTGGCTTGGGCACAGCGGTGAATCCAGGAACGCGGGCGTCGGGCGAAGCCCGACCCACGGGGGTTGTTCTCGGCGCCGAGTTATCCAGTGGCGAGGGCCCTTCGTGGGTCGAGCATCGCTCGACGCAGCGATGGCTTGGGCACAGCGATGAATCCAGGAGCGCGGGCGTCGGGCAGAGCCCGACCCACGGGGATTGTTCTCAGCGCCGAGGTATCCAGTTGCGAGGCACCTGCGTGGGTCGAGCATCGCTCGACGCGGCGCTGGCTTGGGTACAGCGATGAATCCAGGAACGCAGGCGTCGGGCGAAGCCCGACCCACGGGAGTTGTTCTCAGCGCCTAGGTATCCAATCGCGAAGGCCCCTTCGTGGGTCGAGCATCGCTCGACGCTGCGTTGGCTTGGGTACAAGGACGAATCCAGGAACACGGGCGTCGGGCGAAGCCCGACCCACGGGGGTTGTTCTCAGCGCCAAGGCATCCAGTCGCGAAAGCCCTTCGTGGGTCGAGCATCGCTCGACGCTGCGCTGGCTTGGGTACAAGGACGAATCCAGGAACACGGGCGTCGGGCGGAGCCCGACCCACGGGGATTGTTCTCAGCGCCGCGGTATCCAGTCGCAAGGCAGCTACGTGGGTCGAGCTTCGCTCGACGCAGCGCT
>LNEE01000054.1 GCA_001464895.1 Betaproteobacteria bacterium Ga0077532 | reverse complement strand
AAGCCCGACCCACGGGGGTTGTTCTCAGCGTCGCGGACTCCAGCAGCGAGGGCCCTTCGTGGGTCGAGCATCGCTCGACGCGGCGCTGGCTTGGGTACAGCGATGAATCCAGGAGCGCGGGCGTCGGGCGTAGCCCGACCCACGGGGGTTGTGTTCAGCACTCACCACTTTCGCGGCCATGGGCCGCTCCTACAGGGGCCGTGGTGCACCACCCACTGCGGGAAAGGACCAAGCTTTCTGTAGGAGCGGGCCATGCCCGCGAAAGCGATGGTTCCGGTTGATGCGCTTCTATGGCACTCACCGCTTTCGCAGCCATGGCCCGCTCCTACAAAAAGCGTGGCCATTTCCGCGGTCGGTGGTGCACCACGGGGGGATATACAAGGGGCCCTCCCCTTGTTGGTGCGCCACGCGGCCAAGCCGCCGCGGGCCACCGGCCCGAGAGGCGGCCATGGGCCGCTACATAAACCGTCGCCTTGATCACGGATGGTGGGTGCGCCACGAACCGTGAATACCAGGAACCACCCTCAGAACTTCACCAACCCCCGTCGGGCCGCGAGCGAGATCGCCTCGGCGCGGCTCGTCACGTCGAGCTTCGCGAACGTGCTCTTCAGGTGGCTCTTCACCGTGCTCTCGCTGATGTGGAGCGCCACGCCGATGCTGCGGTTGCTCAAGCCCTTTGCGAGCAGTTCGAGGATCTGCGTCTCGCGGTCGGTCAGCGCCTCCTCCTGCACGCGATGCACGAGCTTGGCGGCGAGCTTCGGCTGCAGATAGCCCTCGCCCGCGTGGACCATGCGGATGCAGCGGAAGAGTTCCTCCGGCTGCACGTCCTTCAGCAGATACGCCTTCGCGCCGGCCCGCAGGCCTGCGTAGATGTCCTCGTCGTGGTCGAAGGTCGTCAGCACGATGATGCTGGCGCGCGGATCTTCCGCGCAGATCTGGCGGATGGCGGGCACGCCCTCCATCCGCGGCATTCGGAGGTCCATGAGCACCACATCGGGCCGGAGGCTGCGCCAGAGCGCCACCGCCTCCTCGCCGTCGCCTGCCTCGCCGACGACGCGGACGTCGTCCTCCATGTCGATGATGGCGGCGAGCCCGCGCCGCACCAGCGAATGATCGTCGGCGATCATCACCCGGATGAACGAACCGGGGATGGACGCCGTGCCGACCCGCGCGGCGGAGCGCTGGGTCATCGTTCGCCGCCCCCGTGGGACGCGAGATGCATCAGTACGCGCGTGCCGCGGCCGGCGGTGCTCGTCACGTGCAGCGTGGCGCCGATGCGCTCCGCGCGCTCGCGCATGCCGAGCAGCCCGAAGCCGTCGTGCCGGCCGTCGGTGTCGAATCCCGCTCCGTCGTCCGTGACGCGCAGCGAGAGCCCGTCAGCCTGATAGTCGACGAGCAGTTCGACGTTCCGCGCGGACGCGTGCTTGAGGACGTTCGTGATGCACTCCTGCGCGATGCGAACCAGCTCGGCCTCGACGTCCACGGGCAGCGTCACCTTCTCGCCGGAGATGCGCAGCCGCGCGCTGGCGCCGGTCGCCTCCATGCGCCGCACCTGGGCCTCCAGCGCGAGGGCGAGATCGGGGCGGCGCGTCGGATCCGGGCGCAGTGCGCGCACCGAGAGCCGCGCCTCGTCGAGGCACGACTGCGCGAGGCCGCGGGCGTTGTCGATGTAGTCGAGCGCGACATCCCCATGGGCCCGGCGCAGCGCGCGGCTCGCCGCCTCGAGGTTCACGACGACGCCCGTGAACCCCTGCGCGAGCGTGTCGTGGATGTCGCGGGCGATGCGGTTGCGCTCAGCCAGCACCGCCGCCCGACGCGCTTCCTCGCCCAGCCGCGCCATCTGCACGGCGAGCGTTGCCTGGCTCGCGAGGGCCTCGGCGAGCGGTATCTTGGCCTGCATCTCCTTCGGATCGTCCTTGCTGCTGCGCACGCAGATCCAGCCCACGGTCTCGGTGCCGAGCACCATCGGGACGGTGAGCAGCGTGCGCACGCCGAGCGAGTTGATGTACGCCCGGTTGACCTCGGGCATGCCGTCGACGGCGTCCTCCATCAGGTACATCTCGGGCCGCTCGACGGGAAAGGTCGACACGCCGCTCCCGCCCACGGGCAGCGGCCGCAGCACCGCCGGGTGGTGGGACTCCTCGGCGCGGATCATCCGCGACTCGAGGTACTCCAGGTGCAGCCGCACGGAATCGTTCTCGGGGTCGGGAAACCATAGCGTGCCGCCGACGCCCTCCAGCTGCTGCACGGTGACCTCCAGCACGTGGCCGAGGAAGCGGTCGATGTCGGGCTCGTTGGTGAGCACCTCCAGCGACTCGATGAGCATCCGCGCCTGGCCGTGCGCGAGCGCCTCGGCACGGCGATGCTGTTCGACCTCCGCGGCGAGCGCGCGGTTGGCGTGCTCCAGTGCGACGAGGCGCTTGCGGAGGCGGTCGACGACGGAATCGGAACCGCCTCCCGGAGCGCCGGTGAGCGGGGTGCGACGGGCGGGGCGCCGGGACTCCGTCAACGCACGCTCCGGCGCCCGCGCGTCATGCCGCGGCGTGGATGTGTTCGGTGACCGGCGCGAGGGTGCCCTGCGCGTCGAAGGGCCACCCGGCCGGCTTAGAGACGACCTCGAAGCGCTCCGGCTGGCGCAGAACCTCGGCCAGCATCGGTTCGGACACCTCGATCTCGCCCAGGTGCAGCGTGTTGCGGATCCGCACGATGCGGCAGTTCTCGGGCTTCACGCGCACGACGGTCTTCACGGCGAGCGCCACGGCGTCGTGGTCGGTGTTCATCACCATCGGGATCATGCCGCCGTCGAGGTTCATCGACGTGATCACGTTCGCGTACGTCGAGGGGATGTCCAGCTCGCGGAAGATGCGCATCGTGATGACATCCGCCGCGCCGATGCCCGTCGCGTTGCCGTGGGTCACGCGCGTGAGATTCAGCACGACGATCTTCTTCACGAACGGCTTCGCGGGCCAGGCGACCGAGCGGCGGTTGCGCCCGACGATGTTGGGGTCGAAGCCGGCGCCGGAGATGTTCTTGCCCATCTCGTCGATGACCAGCACGTCGATCTCGTCGAAGAAGAGCTGCGGCATGTTCTTCTTGGCGAGCACCTGCAGTTCGGGCTCGCGCGTCGCGAGCTTCTCGGCGGGCACCAGTTCGATCAGCGCCGTCTCGTCGTAGGCGTTCTCGACGATGCCCACGCCGAACAGCACGTTGCGCTTCGCGATGTTCACGTCGCGGATCTTCGGCAGCAACTCGGGGAAGGAATCCATCCCGTGCATGTGGTAGGTCGAGGCGCCGATGATCTTGCCGATGCCGATCGCGAGCATCTTGGTGAGGCCGCTCTCGGTCGCGCCGCGGAAGCCGGTGTGCGGCTTGATGCGGTTGATGACGACCACCGATTCGGCCTCGGCCGCGTGGCGGTCCATGTGCACCGGCGTGCCGTCGTCCAGGTGCCCGACGATCACGGTCTCCATGGTGGCGCGGATCGGCACGCCCGTGGCCTCCTCGGTGATCCCGTAGGTTTCCAGCACCTTGCGCTGACCCTCGGCCGTGCCGGCGCCATGGCTGCCCATGCAAGGGAAGATGAAGGGCTCGGCACCCAGCGCCTTCAGCTCGGCGATCACGGTGCGCACGATGAGCGCGATGTTGGCAACGCCCCGGCTGCCGCAGCCTACCGCGATCACCTGCCCGGGCTTCACCTTCGCCCGGATCTCGGGCTTCGCGAACTCGGCGCGGATGGCACCTGGGATGTCGTCGAGCTTCGAGGGGTCGAACTTCTGGCGCACGCGAGCCATGGGCGGCAGGGCCACCTGCAACCCGCCAGAGACGTTCACGTCGATGTGATCCGGGATCATGAGCTTGCCTTCCGTGCTGGTGTCGCACCTGTCTCGGCGGCACCCCTTCCGTGGGGCGCCACCCGATGCGTGGAGCCCGAAGCTTTCTCCCCCGCGGGCCCGCCGTCAAGGCTTGCGATGCGGCGCCGGATGGCCGATCCGTCACCGATCCGTCACGGCCCGCCCTCTATACACTGCGACCGTCCACCCCGGACCCGTACGTCTTCGAGGGAGTCGCCATGCCCCAGCGTCCCGCCAAGGTCACCCGCCCGCATCCGTCGGATCTCGTCCCGCGAGACAAGACCCTCGCGATACTCACGGACCACGGCGCCCGCGCGCTCTGGCTCTGGGGCCCGCCGGGGGCCGGCAAGACGGCGCTGGCCAACCTCTGGCTCGATGCGCTGGGGACACCCTCCGACGCCTGCGCCTGGCTGCAGGTGGACTCGACCGACCACGACCCCGCGGGAACCTTCCACTATCTCGCGCTCGCCACGCCCGGCGGCGCCGAAGGGCTGCCCAAGGCAGACGCAGAACAGCTCACGGCACTGGAGACCTTCGCGCGGACGTTCTTCCGGGCGTGGTTCTCGCGGTTCCCGGAAAGCGGGGTGGTCGTGCTCGACGACTGCCACGCGGCCGATCATCTCCCGGGCTTCGCGACGATCCTGTCCGTCCTCGTGGACTCGATGCCCGAACACGTCCGCCTGCTATGCCTGTCGCGCGCCGAACCGCCCAATGCTCTCGCCAGGGCCGTCGCGTACCGGACCCTTGGCGTCATCGGCCCGGACGCCCTGCTGCTGCCGACAGAGGACGCCCTCGCGCTGGCGCGTGCCCGGGGCCTGACGGATGCCGACCGTGCCGCCGTGCTCCTGCAGAGATCCGAGGGCTGGCTGGCGGGGTTCACCCTGATGGTCGAGAACGCCGTGCACGGCGTCGAGGCGCCGGCCTTCGGCACCGATCCGGACCGCGAGACGCTCTTCGGATTCTTCCTGACGGAGATCCTCTCGAGCGTCCCCGCGGCACTGCGCGGTGGCCTGGCGCGGATGGCCGTCATGCCGGACATCACACTCGAGGAAGCCGCGGTCCTCGGCGGTGGCCCGGCGGCGGCAGACCTGCTGGGACGCCTCCACGAACGCCGCCTCTTCATCGACCGGCGGCCGCTCACGACCTCGGACGGCAATCGCGTCGAGGTGTTCCGCTTCCACGCGCTTCTCGCCGGATGCCTCGACGAGGTCCTGGTCCGTGACCTCCCCGCGAGTGCCATTGCCGCGCTGCGCGTGCACGGCGCCCACCTGCTGGAAGCGCGCGGCAGCATCGAGGACTCCTTCACACTCGTATGCCGCGCGCAGGCCTGGGACGAAGCGACCCGCATCGTGCTGACCCACGCGGAAGCACTCCTGGGTCAGGGTCGCTGGGAGACCGTGACGGGCTGGATCATGGCCATCCCCGAGACCGAGCGCGAGGCGGAACCGTGGCTGCTCTACTGGTGGGGTGTGGCGCTCATCGCGATCCAGCCGACGTCGGCGCGCGGGGTGCTGGAGCGTGCCTTCCACCGGTTCCTCGCGATCGGCAACCGCGACGGGCAGGCGCTTGCCGCTGCCGGTGTGATGTGGTCGCACAACTACGAGGGCTTCTCGACCCATGTCATGGACGAGTGGTTCGGCCATCTCGAACGGTTGCTGACAGGGGACGAGGGCTTCGCCTCGCCGACCACGGCGCTGGTCACGTGGGCCGGCTTCCTCGCCGGTGCGATCTGGGTGCGCCCCGATCATGCGCTCATCGAAACCGCGAAGGCCCGGGTGATCGACATGATCAGCGACCCGGCCATCGATCCGAATCGCCGTGCCGGCGCCGGCATCTCGGTGGTGCACTACCTCACCCTCACGGGTCGCTTCGAGGAAGGCTGGGCCGTCCAGATGACCCTCGACACCCTGCAGTCCTCCGGACTCCTCAGCCCGGTGAACCGCTGCCACTGGCTCGCGATCCGCGGGCTCCGACACTACTTCCTGGGTGACTCCGTCACCGCGCTGATCGATCTGCAGGCGTCCCGCAGACTCGGCGAAGAAGTCGGGCTGCCGATGGCGGAACTGATCTCGATGCCGTTCGAGGCCTGGCAGCATCTGATGATCGGCCAGAGCGACGAGGCGGCAACGATCATCGAACTGGTCCGGCACCGCGTCCAGCACGAATGGGCGTACCTGATGAGCGCGTACCAGATCTCCGCCTCGATGCTGCATTCACAGCGGGGCGCGTGGCCGATCGCACGCCAGCACGCCATCGAGGCCATGGAAGCCGTGCGCCGCACCAACTCGCGCCTGACGGTGACCATCTGGGCGGGCATCAGCGCCGCAGCCCACGCCGATGCCGACGACTTCGCAGGCGCGCAGGCGCTCGTCGAAGAGGGGCGGGCCGCGCGGGCCGGCACCCACTACACCTGCTACGACGCGGTGTTCGTCTTCGCCGAGGCGTGGACCGCCTGGCGCCAGGGCGATCGCGAAGGGGCACGGGTCAAGCTCCGGGAGTGCCTCGAACGCGTCCTGCAAAGACCTGTGGAGGGCAACTTCATCCGCTGGCATCAGCGGGCCGCTCCGGTCCTGCTGGCCGAGGCATTGCGAAGCGACATCCACGCGAGCGTCGCGTCGGAACTGATCCAGCGCTGGCGCTTCCGCCCGCCCCTCGACGCACCGGACCGCTGGCCGTGGCGCGTCCGCATCCGCGTGTTCGGTCCGCTCTCCGTTGAAGTGGACAACGCGCCGCTCCCCGCCGGCCGCAAGACGCCGCGCCGTCTGCTCGATCTCCTCGGCCTGCTGGTGCTTGCCGGCAGCCACGGCATGAGCGTCGCGGCGCTCGGCGACAGCCTCTATCCCGAACAGGATGGCGACGCCGCAGCCGGCGCCGTGCGCCAGGGCATCCATCGGCTGCGGCTCTGGCTGCGCAATCCCGAAGCCGTGACGATCTCGATCGCCGGCTCGGTCCACCTCGACCCGATGCTCGTCTGGACCGACCACGCAGCACTGCTGCGCCGCTCGCAGGGCCGCGAGGACGACCCCGTCGCGCAGGCTCGATATCTCCTGGACCTGCACACGGGCCCGCTGCTGCCGAGCTGCGAACACCTGCCCGTCGTGCTCGCCGAGCGCAGCCGCATCGCACAGCGCATCGTGCAGCGTGCTCGCGAAGCGGGCGACGGGCTGGCGGAGCGCGGCGCGCATCAGGAGGCGGCCGATCTCTGGACGCGCGCGCTCGAGGTCGACCCGGTCGCGGAGCCCCTTTGGCAGCGGCTCATCCAGGCGCACGCGCGTCGTGCCGATGGTGCCGAAGCCGCGGCCGCGCTGCGTCGCTGCAACGATGCGCTACGGGAGCATCTTGGCAAGGCGCCATCGGCCGAGACACTGGCGATCGCGAAGGCGATGGGCGTGGTGCAGTAGCCGGTCGGGCGACATGGTGGGCTACCATCGGCCATCCACCTCCCCGGCCCGCCCGCGCCTCCGATGACGACTTTCCGCACCTGCCTCGCCACCGCCCTCCTCCTCGCCGCTGCAAGCGCCTCCGCCACCCCGCCCTATCAGCGCCCCGCCGGCATCGCCGACGACAAGGAGCCGCTGATCGTGGCCGGCTACCGTGCGATCTTCACGTGCGCCGCGCACTTCCATGCGGGGCGGCCTCTGGAAGACATCGAGCGCGTCGAGATGGTCGACGTGCGCCTGTTCGGATTCCCCCCACCGGTGATCGATGAGCGGCGCCGGCTCGTCACCGCCACCGATCCATCCGGGAAGATCGTCCAGATCGCGGCCTACCGCGACACGATGGGCTGCACGCTCCTGCCGCCGCACTGGTCCGCCGCCGATGTGCCGCGCCTGCCTTACGTGGCGTGGGCACCGGCGCCCGACGTGTCGAAGCTCCCCTTCCCGGCCGGCGACCGCGTCGAGCTTCCCGCCGACGGCCTCGACCCCGCGCATCGCACGCTCGCACCCGCGCTCGACAAGGCGTTCGACGGGAAGAGCTACGGCACCGCGCCGGGCGTCGTCACCACCGCGGTCATCGTCGTGAAGGGCGGACGCATCGTCGCCGAACGGTATCGCCCGGGATTCGGCATCCACACCGGCTACCGCACGTGGTCGACGGCGAAGAGCATCACCGCGGCGTTGATGGCGATCGCGGCGAAGCAGGGCTTGGTGAACCTCGACGACCGCGCCGCGATCCCCGAGTGGAGCCATCCCGGCGATCCGCGCCAGACGATCACCTACAAGCACCTCCTGTGGATGTCGAGCGGCCTCGTGAGCGGCGGCCCGAACACGAACGCGGTGTACTTCGGCGGCCAGGACATGGAGAGCGGGGCCACCACGACACCTCTCGAAGCGCCCCCCGGCACACGATGGAAGTACGCGAACAACGACACGCTCCTGCTGCTGCGCGCACTGCGCCATCGATTGAACGACGACCAACGCTATCTGCGCTATCCGTACGAGGAACTGCTGCACCCGCTCGGGATGTGGCATACGCGCATGGAGACCGACCACCTCGGCCGCTTCATCGGGTCGAGCCAGACGTACACCACCGCGCGCGATCTCACGCGCTTCGGCCTGCTGTTGCACAACGATGGCGTCTGGAACGGGAAGCGGCTGCTGCCCGAAGGCTGGGTCCAGTTCTCGGCCACGCCCGCGCCGGCCAAGCCGCCGATCGCCGGCGAGTGGGGCTACGGCGCACAGTTCTGGCTGCTGGACCAGATGCCCGGCGTGCCGCGCGGCACGTTCACCACGGCCGGCAACAAGGGGCAGTACGTGACGGTGGTGCCGGGGCACGATCTGCTGATCGTGCGCACCGGCGTCGACCCCGACGGCAAGCGATTCCACCAGGACCAGCTCGTCGCTGACGTCGTGAGAGCACTGGGTCGGTAAGGAGACTCTGATTGATTCGCGCGGACCGCGTTGCTGCCGCCCAGCGTTGCTGCCGAGGCGCAATCGGTTCCTGGATGTCGACCTGCGCGGTGAAGCAGCCAGCGGTCCCACTTCGACGCACCCCGAACGACGCGCCGTTCAGGACGGGGCCTTCCAGGCGACCGACATCACCGGAACAATCCTCGTTTGCAACGAGCCCATGGCGACCTGGTCCATCGCCTCGGACGCCTGCCGCAGCGCCCGACACGCACAACATCCAACCCACGGGAGACCTCGCATGAAGACCACCCTCGCCATCCTCCTGACCGTCGCGGCCCTGCTGGGGGCCTGCTCGAAGGAGGACGAATCCAGCGCTGCGCGCGAATCGCTCGACCGGGCCAGCGACTCGGCGCACCAGGCTGTCGACGCCGCGAAGGACGCCGCCGACCACGCGACCGAAGCCGCGATGCAGGCAGCCAAGGAAGCGGCGGACCGGGCGACGGAAGCCGCGAAGAATGCCGCCGACAGCGCACGCGACGCGGCGAACGACGCCGTCACGAAGGCAAGCGAAGCGACGAAGGCCGCAACCGACGAGGCGATCGAGGAGGTGAAGGAAAGCACGGCCGCAGCGAAGGAGGCCATCGGCCGGGCGAGCGACAAGGCGCGCGAGGCGGTGAAGAAATAGTCGATGCCGGACTTGCGACGTTGTTCGTGGGTCGAGCTATAGCTCGACGCTGCGAGGGCTTGGGCGCATCGACGAATCCAGGAACGCAGGCGTCGGGCAGTGCCCGACCCACGGGGGTTGTTTCCAGCGCCAACGCCTCCAGTCGCGAAGGCCCTTCGTGGGTCGAGCATCGCTCGACGCTGCGTTGGCGTGGGCACCGCGCCGAATCCAGGAACGCGGGCGTCGGGCAGTGCCCGACCCACGGGGGTTGTTTCCAGCCCCGACGCATCCAGTCGCGAGGACTTTCGTGGGTACGGATCCAGGAGCGCAGGCGTCGGGCAGTGCCCGACCCACGGGGGTTGTTTCCAGCCCCGACGCATCCAGTCGCGAGGACTTTCGTGGGTCGAGCTACAGCTCGACGCGGCGATGACTTGGGAACATCGCCGAATCCAGGAACACGAGCCTCGGGCGAAGCCCGACACACGCTGACCCATCGCCCCGGGTTGTGTCCACACGCCGCCGCGCGCAGACTCGCCCGACGTTCCGACGCCCTCCGGTCACGGCCGGCCGCGCGGACCATGGCCCTGCCCCTGGGCCGTCAACGAGAGGAGAGAAGCTGATGTTCCCGAGCCTGAGATCGAAGATCGCGCCCTACGTCGCGATGGCCGCCGCGATGGCCGTGCTGGCCACTGGCGCAAGCGCTGCCGACACCATCCGCGTCGCGCACATGGACCCGCTGTCCGGACCCTTCGCGCTGGTCGGCGAGAGCGACAGCCGCCTGCTCCAGGCCGCCGTCGATGACATCAACGCCCGCGGCGGCGTGCTCGGCGGGACCAAGCTCGAGATCGTGAACTTCGACGGCAAGGGCAGTCCGCAGGAGAGCGTCCTCGCCCTGAAGCAGATCATCGACCAGGGCATCCGCTTCGTGTCGCTCGGCTCGGGCTCGCACATCGCGCACGCTCTGCTCGACACCCTGAGCAAGCACAACAGCCGCAACCCGGACCAGGCCGTGCTGCTGCTCAACATCGCCGCGCAGGATCCGCCGCTCACCAACGAGAAGTGCAGCTTCTGGCATTTCCGCTGGGAGGCGCACACCGACATCCGCGTGAAGGTGCTCACCGACCACATCGCCGCGCAGAAGGGCACGCCGAAGGTGTACCTGCTCAACCAGGACTACGCGTTCGGACAGGCCATCAGCCGCGCGGCGCGCGAGATGCTCGCCGCGCGCCGGCCGGACATCAAGATCGTCGGCGACGACCTCCACCCGCTCGGCAAGGTGAAGGACTACGCACCGTACATCTCCAAGATCAAAGCATCCGGCGCCGACGTCGTGCTGACGGGCAACTGGGGGCAGGACCTCACGCTGCTCGTGAAGGCGAGCAAGGAGGCCGGCCTCGATGTTGTCTTCTACACCCTGAATGCGCACAACCCAGGCGTGCCGGGGTCGCTCGGCAAGGCGGGCGCGGACCGCGTGCGTCAGGTCTTCACCTGGCACACCAACGTCGCAGACAACAAGCTCGAAGCGACGGCGAACGAGTACCGCAAGCGCTTCAACGAGGACATGTGGCTGTACCTGCCGAAACTGCAGATGGACATGCTCGCGAAGGCCATCGACAACGCGAAGTCGGCGGATCCGCTGCAGGTGGCGAAGGCGCTGCACGGGATGAAATTCCAGGGCGCCACGGGCGAGGTCACCATGCGCGCCTCGGACCACCAGCTCGTGTCGGCACAGTACATCGCGACGTTCACGAAGACGGGCGGTGCAGTGAAGTACGACGTCGAGGGGACCGGCCTCGGCTGGCGGACGGACGTGCGGGTGGAAGGCAACGACGCCATCCTGCCGACCACGTGCAAGATGGAGATCCCCAAGTAGCCACATGTCGGAACGCGCGCGGCCCCGTCGCTGCGGGCTACCATCGGGGCATCCACCCGCTCAATCCGAGGATCCCCGATGGCTCACCCACTCGCAGGTCATCCGGCCCCGCCTGAATCGCTGACCGACATCCCGGCGCTGCTCGCGGCCTACCTCGACGCGCCCGACATCGCCGATCCACGTCAGCGCGTCGCCTTCGGCACCAGCGGGCACCGCGGCAGCGCACTCGACGGCAGCTTCAACGAGGCGCACATCCTCGCCATCACCCAGGCGGTGTGCGAGTACCGCGCGCAGCAGGGGATCACCGGCCCCCTCTTCCTCGGGAAGGACACGCATGCGCTGTCCGGTCCCGCGCAGACCACGGCCATCGAGGTGCTCGCCGCGAACAGCGTCACGACGCGGATCCAGGGCGATGAGGGCTTCACGCCGACCCCCGTGATCTCGCGGGCGATCCTCGCCCACAACCAGGGCGACGGGCCGCGCGCCGACGGCATTGTCATCACGCCCTCGCACAACCCGCCCCGCGACGGCGGCATCAAGTACAACCCGCCCCACGGCGGCCCCGCCGACACCGACGTCACCGGCTGGATCGAGCAGCGGGCCAACGCGTTGATGGCCGACGGCAACCGCGGCGTGCGGCGTCTGCCGATCGACGCCGCCATGGAGAGCGGCGCGATCCGCGCGACGGACTTCGTGACGCCTTACGTCGACGACCTCGGTGCCGCGATCGACATGGTGGCGATCCGCACCCAGAAGATCCGCATCGGGGTGGATCCGATGGGTGGTGCCGCCGTGGCGTACTGGGGGCAGATTGCGCGGACCTACGGACTCGACATCACGGTGGTGAATCCTGCGGTGGACCCCGCCTTCGGCTTCATGACCCTCGACCACGACGGCAAGATCCGCATGGACTGTTCGAGCCCGTACGCCATGGCCGGCCTCGTGGGTCTGAAGGACCGCTTCGATATCGCGTGGGGCAACGACGCCGACGTGGACCGCCACGGCATCGTGACGCCCTCGGCAGGACTCATGAACCCCAACCACTATCTCGCGGTGGCGATCCACTATCTGGCGACGCATCGTCCGCAGTGGCCGTCGACGGCGGCAGTGGGCAAGACGCTGGTGTCGAGCGGACTCATCGATCGCGTGGTCGCGAGTCTTGCGCGCCGGCTCTACGAGGTCCCGGTGGGCTTCAAGTGGTTCTCGCCGGGGCTGCTCGACGGCAGCGTGTGCTTCGGTGGTGAAGAGAGTGCGGGTGCGAGCTTCCTGCGTCGCGACGGGACCGTGTGGACCACCGACAAGGACGGCATCCTCCTCGCGCTGCTCGCCGCGGAGATCACCGCGGTCACCGGGCGCGATCCCGGCCGGTACTACGCCGACC
Source organism: Betaproteobacteria bacterium Ga0077532 (assembly GCA_001464895.1). GTDB lineage: Bacteria > Pseudomonadota > Gammaproteobacteria > Burkholderiales. Next base: position 2,048 of record LNEE01000054.1, on the reverse strand, counting down.
TCGCCGAGAAGTTCGGCACGCCGTTCTACGTGCGCATCGATGCGCCGGCGAGCCCCGCGCAGAAGGCCGCGTTCAAGAAGCTCACGGCCGATGCGGTGACGGCGACCACGCTCGCCGGCGACGAGATCGTCGCGAAGCTCACGCGCGCGCCGGGCAACGATGCAGCCATCGGTGGTCTCAAGGTCACGACAGCCGAAGGATGGTTCGCTGCGCGGCCGTCGGGCACCGAGGACATCTACAAGCTGTACGCCGAGAGCTTCCGGAGCGCGGCGCACCTCGACGAGATCGTGCGGGAGGCGCAGACCATCGTGGGCGACGCGCTGGCGCGGTAGGGATGCCCATGTTCATCCGCAATGCCTGGTACGTCGTCGCCTGGGACTTCGAAGTCCTGGCCGACACCGTCCTCGAGCGCACCGTGCTCGGCGAATCGATCGTCGTCTATCGCAAGGCCGACGGCGAACCGGTGGTGATGGAGAACCGCTGCTGCCATCGAGGCGCACCGCTCTCCCTCGGCCGCAAGGAAGGCGACTGCATCCGGTGCATGTACCACGGCATGAAGTTCGATGCGTCCGGCCGCTGCGTCGAAGTCCCGGGGCAGACGCTGATCCCGCCGAAGGCGAAGGTGCGGACGTATCCGGTGGTACAGCGCACGCGATGGATCTGGGTGTGGATGGGCGACCCGGCGCACGCGGATCCGGCGACGATCGCCGACACGTTCTCGATCCAGCATCCGAAGTGGCGCACGAAGCCGGGCTACAAGCACTTCGGTGCGAACGTGCTGCTCATCTGCGACAACCTGCTCGACTTCTCGCATCTGGCCTACGTGCACGAGAAGACGTTCGGCGGGTCCTCGGCCATCGCGGAGGTCCGCCATGAGGTGACGAAGCTTGATCACGGCATCCGCATCGTCCGCAAGGTCCCGGACACCGTGCCGGCGCCGTACCACCAGCGACTCGGCCACTTCCCGGGTCGCGTGAACCGCTGGTTCGACTACACGCTGTCGGTCACCGGCATGTTCATCATGACGGCGGGCGTGCAGTCGGTGGACAGGGCCTGGGACGACCCCGATGGCGCGCTCGTCTTCCACAGCTGCCAGGCGCTCACCCCGGAAACCGCCGATGCGACGCACTACTTCTTCTCGCACGCGAACAACTTCGCGCTCGACGACGCGACGGTGACGGAAGCGAGCTACCAGAGCGTCGCCGCGGCCTTCGAGGAAGACATGCGGATGATCCAGGCGCAGGCGAAGGTGCTGGCGCGAGACCCCGATCGCCCGCTGGTGCCGATCGCGGCCGACCTCGCGCTGACGCAGTATCGGGCGATGGTGGTAGAGGCGCTGGCGGCGGAAATCGAGGCCCGGAGAAACGTTTAGCGGGGCCCTGATTCTTTCGCGCGGTCGCGACACCTGCGTTCCTGGATGCGCTTCTGCGCCCAAGCCCTCGCCGCGTCGAGCGTAGCTCGACCCACGAACACCATCGCCATTGGATGCCTCGGCGCTGAAAACAACCCCCGTGGGTCGGGCTTCGCCCGACGCCCGCGTCCCTGGATTTGCAGAGGTGCCCACGCCATCGCCGCGTCGAGCGTAGCTCGACCCACGAGCGGCATCGCGATTGGATTCATCGGCGCTGAAAACACCCCCCCGTGGGTCGAGCTTCGCTCGACGCCCGCGTCCCTGGATTCGCAGAGGTGCCCAAGCCAACGCCGCGTCGAGCGCAGCTCGACCCACGAGCGGCATCGCGATTGGATTCATCGGCGCTGAAAACAACCCCCCGTGGGTCGAGCTGCGCTCGACGCCCGCGTCCCTGGATTCGCAGAGGTGCCCAAGCCAACGCAGCGTCGAGCGTAGCTCGACCCACGAGCGGCATCGCGATTGGATTCATCGGCGCTGAAAACAACCCCCCGTGGGTCGAGCTTCGCTCGACGCCCGCGTCCCTGGATTCGCAGAGGTGCCCAAGCCAACGCCGCGTCGAGCGTAGCTCGACCCACGAGCGGCATCGCGATTGGATTCATCGGCGCTGAAAACAACCCCCCGTGGGTCGAGCTTCGCT
>LNEE01000053.1 GCA_001464895.1 Betaproteobacteria bacterium Ga0077532 | reverse complement strand
AGGTAGTGCCATGGGCCCATGGCCGCGAAAGCGATTGTTCCGGTTGAAGCGCTACCGCAGCATCTACCGCTTTCGGGGCCATGGGCCCCTCCTACAGGGCCACGGTCCCCGCCTGCGACTTCGCCTACCCCGCCAACACCGACGCGGCCATCGCGTCCGTGATCGTCTGGTCTTCGGCCGAGGTCAGGCCGCTCACGCCGATGGCGCCGAGCAGCTTTCCACCCGCGTTCTTGATCGGCGAACCGCCCGGCATCGCCGTGAGGTCCGGATCGCAGAAATAGCTCACCTCGATCTGCTCGCGATGGATCCGTGCGAGCAGCGCTTCCGTCGTCACGCCGAGACGGGCGCTCGTGTAGGCCTTGCCCTGCGAGATGCGGATGCTGCGGACCGGGGCGCCGGCCATGCGTGCGAAGGCGAGGAGGAAGCCCTTGTCGTCGCACACCGCGACGCAGATGGGGCGGCCGTAGTCCTGGGTGGCCTTGGCCATCGCGTTCTGCGCGAGGGTCTGGGCGTGTTCGAGCGTGAGGTCCTGCATGCGGCGACTCCTGTGGTGTTGGATGGCCGCGGATGGTGCCTCGGTACCGCGATCGAGGAAAGCCCCGCACGCGCGACGCCGAGCGGCAGCCGGCGCGGGGGATGTTGCGATAAAGTCGGCGACTGGCCTGCCCGTCGGACGACCCCTTCGTGGGTTCCGACGCTGCCGTCGGCGCCACGCCCACCATCATCGAGACCGCCATGAAGAAGACGCATCGCATCGCCACCATCCCCGGGGACGGTATCGGCAAGGAAGTCATCCCCGCCGGCCGGCAGGTGCTGGAGGCGATGGCCGCCGCCGACCCGTCGCTCGCGTTCGAGTTCGAGGATTTCCCCTGGGGTGGCGACTACTACCGCGCCCACGGCCGGATGATGCCGGCGGACGGCCTCGACCGGCTGCGCGGCAAGGACGCCATCCTGTTCGGTTCCGCCGGTGACCCGCACATCCCCGACCACGTGACGCTCTGGGGCCTGCGCCTCGCGATCTGCCAGGGCTTCGATCAGTACGCGAACGTGCGTCCGACCCGCATCCTGCCGGGCATCGACGGGCCGCTGAAGCGCTGCGCGCCCGAACAACTCGACTGGGTGATCGTCCGCGAGAACACCGAGGGCGAGTACTCCGGCGCGGGCGGCCGGGTGCATCAGGGCCATCCGATCGAGGCTGCGACCGACGTCACGATCATGACGCGTGCGGGCGTCGAGCGGATCCTTCGCTACGCGTTCCGCCTCGCGCAGTCCCGGCCGCGGAAGCTTCTCACCGTGATCAGCAAGTCGAATGCGCAGCGCCACGCGATGGTGATGTGGGACGAGATCACGATCCAGATCGCGGCCGAGTTTCCCGACGTGAAATGGGACAAGGAACTCGTCGACGCCGCCACCGCACGCATGGTGAACCGGCCCGCGACGCTCGACACGATCGTGGCGACCAACCTGCACGCGGACATCCTGAGCGATCTCGCCGCAGCGCTCGCGGGGAGCCTCGGCATCGCGCCGACCGGCAACATCGACCCCGAGCGACGGTATCCTTCGATGTTCGAGCCCATCCATGGCTCCGCCTTCGACATCATGGGCAAGGGGCTCGCGAATCCGGTGGGGACGTTCTGGTCCGCCGTGATGATGCTGGAGCACCTTGGAGAGAATGCAGCCGCACGACGGCTCATGCGCGCGATCGAGCAGGTGACGGCCCGGCCGGCCCTGCACACGCGCGACCTGGGCGGTAGCGCCACGACAACCGAGGTCACCGCCGCGGTCTGTCAGGCGGTGACCGCCGATGCGGGGATCCCCGCCTGACGCAGTACGTTCCACGAGGAGAAAACAAGAAATGAGTTCGACACCACGCCGCCAGTTCCTTCGCCAGGCAGGCACCCTTGCCGTGGCGGGTGCGGCAGCAGTCACCGGAGTGCTCGGGAGTCCCCGGGCGTATGCACAGACAGGGAAACCCATGGAAAACGTGAAGGCGCTGTTCTTCGATGTGTTCGGCACGCTGGTCGACTGGCGCACCGGGGTTGCCCGGGAGTCGAAGGCCATTCTCGAACCGCTCGGCTACAAGCTCGACTGGATCGCGTTCGCCGATGCCTGGCGCGCCGAGTACCAGCCCGGCATGGAAGAGATTCGCGCCGGTCGCCAGCCGTTCTCCCGCCTCGACGTCGTCCATCGCGGCATGCTCGAGCGCATCCGCCCGCGCTTCGGTCTCGAGAAGGTGTCCGAGCCCGTGCTCGCGGAGCTGAACCTCGCGTGGCACAAGCTCGACGCGTGGCCCGACGTGCCGGCGGCCATGCAGCGCCTGCGCACCCGCTATCTGCTGGCCCCCGTGTCGAACGGCAACATCGCGTTGATGGCCGACCTCGCGCGCCGCAACGGCTTCCATTGGGATGCCATCCTCGGCGCCGAGATCGCGCACGACTACAAGCCGAAGCTGCGGGTGTACCAGATCGCGGCCGAGTCGCTGAACCTCGAGCATGGCCAGACGATGATGTGCGCCGCGCACAGCGGTGACCTCGAAGCCGCGGCCACCGCCGGGCTCCGGACGGGTTTCATCGCCCAGGTCGACGAGTTCGGCAAGGGTACCGGCGAAGCCGTGGCCAACGTGCCGGTCGACGTCACCGCGAGCAACTTCACCGAGTTCGCGACGAAGATGGGGACCTGAGCGGTCTTGACCTGACCGTGCACTACCTCCGATCGCGCCGTGCGGTCGGAGGCGCTGTTCCCAGCCTCCCGCGAGGCCGGCGTCCCTCTTAAGCAGGGCTCGCGGCACCTGTCCTGGAGATGACCCGGGCGCGCAGTTGCCCGCAGCCGCCGTCCACGTCCTGCCCCGCCGACTGCCGAAGCTTCGTGAGGATCCCGTGTCGGTGGAGGTGCAGCGCCATCGCCTCCGCCCGCTCGCCGCTCGGCCGCCGGAACGCGAGTCCCTCGCCGGCGTTGAACGGGATGAAGTTCATCACCGCGTACTTTCCCGATAGCAGCGAAACGATCCCTGCGAGTTCCTCGTCGGTGTCGTTGATACCTTCGAGCAGCGTCCACTGGTACTGGATCGGGTACCCGGTCTCGCGTGCATAGCGTTCGCCCGCTTCGACGAGGTCGGCGGGATCGATGCGTGGCGCCCTGGGCAGGAGAGTGGTGCGCAGATCGGCACGCGTGGTGTGCAGCGAGAGTGCCAGCGCCGGTTTCACCGGGCCCCGCGGCAACCGCTCGAAGACACGCGGATCGCCGACGGTGGAGAACACCAGATTCTTGTGGCCGATATCACCGACCGTACCGAGCAGTTCGATGGCGTCCATCACGTTGTCGAGGTTGTGCGCGGGTTCGCCCATGCCCATGAAGACGACCTTGCGCACCGTCCGATGCCGCCGTGCGAGGACGACCTGCGCGACGATCTCCGCGCTGCCGACATGACGCCGAAGCCCTTCGCGGCCCGTCATGCAGAACACGCATCCGACGGCGCATCCGACCTGCGACGACACGCACACGCCGTCCCGGGGAAGCAGGACGCTCTCGACGGTCTGTCCGTCGCCGAGTTGCACCAGGAGGCGCGCGGAGCCGTCGGCGCTGGGGTGCTCGGACTGCTTCCGGGCGAGGTCGGCTAGTTCTGCCTCGATGGCCGGCAGCGCGGTACGCACCGCCGCGGGAAAGAAGTGCGCGGGGTCGCCCCGGCAGGTGTCCAGCGGCCACGCGCGTGTCCAGGCCTTGAGGACAGCCTGCTCGTGCAGGGGCTTGGCGCCCAGGTCGCGCAGGCGCTGGCGGATGTCGTCGATCTGCATGGGGCGGGATGGTGCCTCGAAGCGGGGGCGGTGGCGAGGGTGTCGGAGGGGGCGGCAGCCTTGTAGGAGGGGCCCATGGCCCCGAAAGCGGTGTGCGCAAGGAAACGCCTGAACCGGAACAAACGCTTTCGCGGGCATGGCCCGCTCCTACAACAGCCCGGCCCATTCCTACGGCGGATGGCGCATCTACCGCCCCCGTAGTGAGCGCAAGAGAACGATTCGACCGGACTTGACACTTTTTCGGTCCGATCCGCTCCGACGTGACGACGGTCACGCCGCCTCCGGCTTCCCCGGCGTACGATGGCGGGCACGTCATCCGACACCGGCGCACCCCCATGCTCAACTCCTCGACCCTGCTCACGGCGCTCCAGACCTTCCTCGATCAGCGTCGCATCGACGTCGAGCGCCTGACCGCCGAACCGATGGTCATGGCGATGTTCGACTGGATGCGCTTCGCCAAGGTGGCGTCCGTCGAAGGGCCACCGGTGGCCGACGTGCTCGTCTACCGCTACGGCGGCTGGTCGGAGGGTTGCGCGACCGGCTTCAAGCTGAGCCTGCTCCGCCGCGTCACGGAGCGCGATGCCGAGGGCCAGGTCACCGACTGGTACGCGGGCATCACCCTCATGTTCGAGCCCAGCCGGTATGCGGGCCTCGCGCCCTTCAGCACCGTCTCGACCGATTGGCCCTCGATCGAGGCGTTCCTGCACGCGATCGAGAGCTCGCCCGCCTACAAGGCATCGGCCTCGACGACCCCCATGGGTGTCGTGATGGAGAGCGGTGGCCTTCGGTAGACGGAGCCGATCGATGCGATGAACGTTCCCCCGCGGGTGTACCCTCGACCGGGGAAACCCGATCGCATGGCCACGCCCCCGCAGGAGGCAGTCGCATGATCCGATGGATTCTTGCCCTCGACACCGCCGGCACACCCCGAAACTGGGTGAGCGCCGAGACCGCCGTGGGTTACTACGCACGGTCGCTCGTCGTCTATGGCATCGGGAAACGGCAACTCGTGTTCCGCGGCGGGCGGCAGCGCAATGGCGAGCGGTCCGTGATCCGTGTCGACAACATCATCGCCGTGCGCGGCGTGGATCACGCGAGCGCGATGTACCAGGGCGTCCCGCGGCTCTCGAACCCGAAGCTGTTCGCGCGCGACCGGCGCCTGTGCGCCTACTGCGGTGGGCGGTTCCGCACGAGCGCGCTGTCCCGGGAGCACGTGGTGCCGGTGTCCCGCGGCGGGCGCGACGTCTGGACGAACGTCGTGACCGCCTGCCGCGACTGCAACGCCCGCAAGAGCGACCGCACCCCCGAAGAGTCCGGCATGCGGCTTCTCTACCTCCCCTACGTGCCGTCCCGCTGGGAGGATTTCATCCTGGCCAACCGCGACATCCGCGCCGACCAGATGGAGTACCTGCTGGCCAAGGTGCCGGCGGAGAGCCGGCTCAGGAACTGATCGATCGCGGGCTGGTGTCCGCGAGTTTCCCGCACAGGACTGCAGCCGGCGCTCCGGGCAGACCCGCAGAGCCCTTCGGTTGACTTCGAAATCATCCGGGGGCATAAGGCCGGGGTTCCTCCGGCAGGGTCCGGAATCCGGGAGTCACATGCGCACAGCCATCCTCGGCGGCGGTCACGGTTGTTACGCCGCCGCGGCCGATCTTTCCGAACAGGGCCACGAGGTGCGCCTCTGGCGGCGCGACGCGGAGGCGCTCGCCCCGCTCCTGGCGGACCCGGCCATCGGGCTGAAGGACATCGACGGTCGTCGCAGTGTCCGCATCGCGCTCGCCACGGCCGACATCGGCGAGGCCCTGCGCGGCGCGCGGCTGATCGTGATCCCGTCGCCGGCCCTCGCCCAGGACGACATCGCGCGCGCCATGGCGCCACACCTCGTCGACGGCCAGGTCGTGTTTCTCCCGCCGGGCACCTTCGGCAGCGTCGTGATGGCCCGGGCCGTACGTGCGGCGGGCTGCACGGCCGACGTGCTCTGGGCCGAGACCGGCACGCTGCCCTACCTGGCGCGGAAACATGGGCCCGCCGAGGTTGCCATCACCATCCGCGCAATCCGCCTGCCCACGGGCGTGTACCCTGCACAGCGATCGGAAGAGGCGCTGGCGGTGATCCGCGAGGTGTATCCGTCGGTCGTGCCGTGCGGCGATGCGCTCTCCGGGGCCCTCATGAACGCCGGGCCTATCATTCACCCGCCGCTCATTCTCATGAACGCCGCGCCGCTGCAGCACTTCGAGCGCTGGGACATCCACCACGAGGGCACCACGCCAGCCGTGCGCGCGGTGACCGACCGCCTCGACGCCGAACGCATCGCCGTGCGCGAGGTCCTCGGCTACGCTGCCCCGCACTTCCCCCTGGCGGATCACTACACGAGCGATCGCTGGATGTACGGCGACGCCCACAAGCGCCTGGTCGATTCCGGCGACTGGCGCGAGCACATCGACCTGCACACGCATCGCTACATGACCGAGGACGTCGTGATGGGCCTCGCGTTCCTGGCTTCCGTCGCGCGCTGGGCGGGCTGCGATGCCCCCCTGGCGAACGGGCTGCTGGCCGTGGCCGGTGGAATTCTCGGCCGCGACCTCCGGACCGGTCCGCGAACCCTGGAATCGATGGGGCTGTACGGCCTGGATCGCGACGCGATGACCACAGCACTCGGAGAGGGTTTCGCACCATGACCGTGGATCGACCGCACATCGCGATCGCCGGCGCCGGCCGCATGGGCCGCAGCATTGCCATCGCCTTCGCCCACGGCGGCTACGAGGTCGACGTCATCGACTTCAAGCCGCGGCCGGACGAAGAGTACGAATGGCTCGCCGGCGAGATTCGCTCCGAAGTCATGGCGACGCTCCACGCACTCGCGGCGCTCGATGCCATCCCGCGCGATGCCGTCGATGCCGTGGCGCGCCGCGTGACGCTGCTCCCGCAGCGCGCCTCGGAGGTCGTGCTGCAGCGGGCCGACGTGGTGTTCGAAGCCGTGCCGGAAACGCTGGAAGCGAAGCGCGATGCCCTCGGTCGGATCGCATCCGCGGTGGGGCCGGGCGCGACGATCGCGTCGACGACCTCCACGATGCTGTCCACCGAACTCGCGGGCTTCGTGGCGCGGCCGGAGCGATTCCTCAATGCGCACTGGCTGAACCCCGCGTTCCTCGTGCCGCTCGTCGAGTTGAGCCCGCACGCGACCACGTCGCGCCACGTCGTCGCGTGGCTTCGCGCGATGCTGGAGGACATCGGCAAGGTGCCGGTGGAGTGCGCGCCGTCGCCCGGGTACATCGTGCCGCGGTTGCAGGCGCTGATCATGAACGAGGCCGCGCGGATGGTGGAGGAGGGCGTCGCCACCGCCGAGGAGATCGACCGTGCGACGCGCTTCGGCCTCGGCCTGCGGTTCGCCTCCGTGGGCGTGCTGGAGTTCATCGACTACGGCGGCAACGACATCCTCTACCACGCGAGCCGCTATCTGGCGGAGCGCGTGTCGCACGAGCGCTTCTCGCCGCCCGACATCGTCGACCGGAACATGAAGGACGGTCGCAACGGCATGAAGAGCGGCGAAGGTTTCTTCGATCACAGGGCGCGCGACGGTGCCGCGTATCGCCAGGACGTGCTGGCGCGGACCCTCGGGATGCTGCGACACTTCGGGTTGCACCGGCCACCGCGCTGAGGTTGCGCGCCCGCGACGGGCGGCGAGACATTCGGAGACAGGACACCCATGACCCCATCGACCCCCGCCCGCGCGCGCCTGCGGGCGATCCTCGGCGCAGCCGTCGTCGCGCTGACTTCGACGCTGACTGCGTCACTGCCCGCCGCCGCCCAGGAGATCACGCTCCGCGCCGCGAACGCCTTCCAGGAAGGCACGTACTACGCGCGGAACTTCGAACGTTTCGTGAAGAAGGTGAACGAGGAGGGCAAGGGCCTCGTGCAGATCAATTACGTGGGTGGCCCGAAGGCGATCCCCACGTTCGAACTCGCGAACGCCCTGCGGGGCGGCGTCGTCGACCTTGCGAACACGACCACGTCGTTCACCACGAGCATCGTCCCCGAGGGCCTCGCCTTCAACTACACGCATCTCACGATGGCCGAGATGCGGAAGAACGGCACCCTCGACTACCTGAACCGGATCTTCATGGAGAAGGGGCTGTACTACTACGCCCGCACCGGCGAGGGCATCCAGTACTACCTCTACACGAACCGCAAGATCGACCGCGCCGACCTCACCGGCTTCAAGATGCGCATCGCGCCCATCTACCGCGACTTCTTCCAGAAGCTCGGCGCGCAGGTGGTGCAGATCGCTCCGGGCGAGGTCTACACCGCGCTGGAGCGCGGCGTCGTGGACGGCTACGGCTGGCCGCTCATCGGCATCTTCGATCTCGGCTGGCACGAGCGCACGAAGTACCGCGTCGAGCCCGGCTTCTACGCGATCGAGCTGGGCGTGATTTTCAACGCGAACACGTGGAAGCGCCTCAACCCCCAGCAGCGCCAGTTTCTCGAGAAGCAGGCCCAGTGGCTCGAGAGCCTCAACGTCGACATGGGCGGCAAGGACGCCCAGGCCGAGCTGAAGCGCCAGCAGGACGCCAACATCCAGGTGATCAAGCTCGACGACGCGCAGGCGAAGCTGCTGGTGAAGACGGCCAACGACGCCGCCTGGGCCGCCATCGTCGCGTCCAGCCCGGCGCACGGCGCGAAGCTGCGGGAGATGATGGCGCCGAAGTGAGGCCGGGGCCGTACTGCTCGCTGGGCCGTACCGTCCTTTGAGGCGTTGCGTGATGAGCACCGCCGGTCTCTCGACATGCCGCTGAACCCCATGCGCGCCTGGTCCATCCTGATGAACACCTGCGGCGTGCTCGCCGCGCTGGTGATTGGCGCCATCGCAGCCGCGGTGAGCTACGACGTCATCGGCCGCAACGTCGGCCTGCCGAGTCTGCCTTGGATCGTCGAAGTCTCGGAGATGGCGCTGCCGCTCGCCACGCTGCTCGCCGCGCCGTGGCTCCTGCATCGTAACCAGCACGTCCGGCTCGACATCCTCGACGCCCGCCTGTCGCCCGGCTGGCGCGCGGCGATGGATCGCGTCGTCGCACTCGTCGGACTCGTCGTGTGCGCCGTCATTTTCTGGTACGCGGTCGCCGTGATCCGAGACAACATCGCCATCGGCGCGATGGTGATGAAGAGCCTCGTCTTCCCCGAGTGGTGGCTGTACGTGCCTGTGCCGATCAGCTTCGGTCTGATGGCCCTCGAGTTCACGCGGCGCCTCGCGATGCCGACGTCTCGCGGCGTACGGACGGGGGCCTGACGATGCTCTGGTGGCAGACCCTCGCGATGCTCTTCGGCATCCTCACCGTGCTGCTGCTCGTGGGGATGCCTGCAGCCTTCGCCTTCCTGGCGATCAATCTCGTGGGCGCCATCGTCTATCTCGGCGGTGAGCCGGGTCTGATGCAGGTGGTGCGCAACGGCGTTGCCGCCATCACCAACTTCTCGCTCACGCCGATCCCGCTCTTCGTGCTCATGGGCGAGGTGCTGTTCCACACGGGTGTGGCGATGAAGGCGATCGACGCTTTCGACCAGCTCATCTGGCGCGTCCCGGGTCGCCTCGCGGTCGTGGCGGTCGTGGCGGGCACCGTGTTCTCCGCGATCTCCGGTTCAACGATCGCGACCACCGCGCTGCTGGGCGGTCTGCTGTTGCCCGAGATGCTGAAGCGCGGCTACCACCCGCGCATGGCGATGGGCCCGATCATGGCCATCGGCGGTGTCGACATGCTGATCCCGCCGTCGGCGCTCACGGTGCTGCTGGGCAGCCTGTCGGGCATCTCGATCTCGGGGCTGCTCATCGCGGGCGTGGTGCCCGGCATTCTCCTCGCGGCGCTCTTCGTCGGATACATCGTGCTCCGCGCGAAGCTCGATCCGTCGCTCGCGCCGCGCTTCGAGCACACGCGCCTGCACGGTTGGGCGCGGTGGCGGCCGCTGGTCGTCTACGTCACGCCGCTCGTGGCGATCTTCGTGGTGGTCATCGTCGCGATGTCCGCCGGCTGGGCCACGCCCACGGAGTCCGCAGCCATCGGTGCGCTGGCGACGGTCATCGTGTCCGTGCTCTACCGGTCGCTCACGTGGGCGTCGCTGCTCGAGGCGCTGAAGGGCACCGCGGCGATCTCGGGCGTGATCCTCTTCATCATCGTGGGTGCGACTACGTTCTCGCAGATCCTCTCTTTCTCGGGCGCGACGAACGGACTCGTGACGCTGGTGCAGGACGCCGCGCTCCAACCGTGGATGGTGCTGGCGATCATGATGGGCATCCTGCTCGTGCTGGGCTGCTTCCTCGACCAGGTGAGCATGATGCTCATCACGCTGCCGTTCTACCTGCCGCTCGCGCAGCACTTCCAGTTCGACATGCTGTGGTTCGGCGTGATGTTCCTGATCTGCATGCAGCTCGGCCTGCTGACGCCACCGTTCGGCATGCTGCTCTTCACGATGCGCAGCGTGGCACCCGCATCGGTGCAGACCAGCGAGATCTTCCGCGCGGTGATGCCGTACGTGCTGTTCGGGTTGGTGATGCTGGGACTGGTGGCGTTCGTGCCGGCGGTGGCGACGTGGTTGCCGGGGGTGTTGTTGAAGTAGGGGTGGGGGGCAGCAGCGCGATCGACGCCCGGGTTGCTGGACGCGCTGGTGTAGCCAAGCCATCGCCGCGTCGAGCGATGCTCGACCCACGAAGGGCCCTCGCCGCTGGATTCCGCGATGCTGAGAACAACCCCCGTGGGTCGGGCACTGCCCGACGCCCGCGTTCCTCGATTCGTTGCTGTGCCCAAGCCATCGCCGCGTCGAGCGATGCTCGACCCACGAAGGGCCCTCGCCGCTGGATTCCGCGATCCTGGGAATAACCCCCGTGGGTTGGGCACTGCCCGACGCCCGCGTTCCTGGATTCGTCGCTGTACCCAAGCCATCGCCGCGTCGAGCGATGCTCGACCCACGAAGGGCCGTCGCCGCTGGATTCCGCGATGCTGGGAGCAACCCCCGTGGGTCGGGCACTGCCCGACGC
>LNEE01000052.1 GCA_001464895.1 Betaproteobacteria bacterium Ga0077532 | reverse complement strand
CACCGCTCGACGCGGCGAGGACTTGGGCACAGCGGCGAATCCGGGCACGCGGGCGTCGGGCGGAGCCCGACCCACGGGGGTTGTTTTCAGCGCTGGCGCATCCAGCCGCGAAGACCCTTCGTGGGTCGAGCACCGCTCGACGCGGCGAGGGCTTGGGCACAGCGGCGAATCCGGGCACGCGGGCGTCGGGCGGAGCCCGACCCACGGGGGGTTGTTCTCGGCGCCGGAGGATCCAGTGGCGAGGTCCCTTCGTGGGTCAAGCACTGCTCGACGCGGCGAGGGCTTGGGCGCAGCGGCGAATTCAGCAACGCGGGCGTCGGGCGGAGCCCGACCCACGGGGGTTGTTTTCAGCGCCAAGATATCCAGGAGCGAAAGCCCTTCGTGGGTCGAGCACCGCTCGACGCGGGGATGGCTTGGGTACACCGGCGAATCCAGGCACGCATGCGTCGAGCGAAGCCCGACCTACATCAACAGGCGGGGAGTCTGCATGTGTTCGACCGCTACGGATGCAACACCTGCCCCTTCCTCGTCGCTCGCCATCGGCTCGCGACGCAGGCATACGGAGAACACCGCACCGCCCTCGGCGCTGTTCGATGCCTGGATCGTTCCGCCGTGTTGCTCGACGATCTCGCGCGTGATCGCGAGACCCAGGCCCGTGCCGCCGGCACCGCTCTTCGTCTTGCTGCTCTGGACGAACTTGTCGAAGATGTCGTCGAGCTCGCCTTCGGGGATGCCGACCCCCTGGTCGATCACCTGGATTTCCGCCGCGGCCGCATAGCCATCGGACAAGCGTCGACCGCCAGGCAGCATCGCGTCCATCACGCGCACCGTGATCGTCCTGCCCGACGGCGTGAACTTGACCGCGTTCGACAGCAGGTTGCGCATCACCTGTCCCACGCGGAGCGGGTCGCACCAGACCGTGAGGTCGCGGACGCGGTAGTCGCACACGACCTGCAGGCCGCCGCGGTCGATCATCTCCTCCAGCTCCGCGATGGCGCCCGCCACGATGGTCGACAGATCGTTCATCGCGAAGTCGTATCGCATCTTCCCGGACTCCAGCTTCGCGAGGTCGAGGAGGTCGTTCAGCAGCCCGAGCAGGCGGCGACCGCTCTGGTCGATGCGGCCCAGGTAGCTGTCCAGTTTCTCGACCGTCGCACCGCCGGAGGCGATCTTCGCGATCCCCAGTTTCGAGAACGACAGGATGGCGTGCATGGGCGTGCGCAGCTCGTGCGACATGTTCGCGAGGAACTCCGACTTCGCGTGGTTCGCGGCCTCGGCCACTTCCTTTGCCTGGATCAGCTCGTACGTCCGTTCCTCCACCAGCTGCTGCAAGTTGTCGCGGTGCGCGCGCAGTTCCTCCTGCACCCGCACGTCCTCCGTGATGTCCCGGCCCACCCCGCGGTAGCCGCCGAACTCCTCGTGGGCATCGAAGAGCGGCTGCCCGCTGATGCACAGCACACGCACATCGCCGTCCGGGCGTTCGACGCGGAAGACGAGATCCCGGAAGGGTTCGTGGGCTTCGAGAAGTGCGCGGTGCGCCGACCAGTCGGGATCATCGTCCGGCGGGATCGGGTTGCCGGCCTCCCAACGCGTCCTGCCGATCATCTCCTCGGGCGTCGCGGCCTCGTGGCCCTCCGCTCCCCTCGATACGAGCGTGAAGCGGAACGACGCGTCCTGCTCCCAGAACCAGTCGGAGGACAGCTCGGTCAGTCCCCGGAATCGTGACTCGCTGTCTCGCAGCGCGGTCTCCGCGACGCGGCGTTCCTGTTCCACGTTCGCGCTCAGCACCGCCACCGCGAGGGCGTCGCTGATCTCGCCCATCATCGCCACTTCGTTGTCGAGCCAGATGCGCGGTTCCGGCTCCGACAGACTGATCGCTCCGAGAAACTGGCCAGAGCGGATGAGCGGCACCACGAGCAGACTTTTCGCGCCCGACGCGAGCGTACGCTCGCTCGTGCTGTCCGACTTCATGTGGGCGTTCAGATCCGCGAACGCAACGGGGCGGTTCTGCCGCAGGCTCTCCGCCCACGTGGTGTCCAGCCGCGGATCGATGCGCTCGCCGACGAGGTTGTTGCTCCCGGGCGGCGCGCTGCAGCAGATCGCCGTCAGCGTGTGCGCCTCGTCGCTGCTCCAATACGTGACGCGTGCCTTCGGGAACCCGCCCTGCAGTTCGTCCACCGCGCGTTCCAGCACGTTGTAGACGTGGTCGCCTTCGGTGACCCGCTTCGACACCAGGTTCACCAGGCGCAGCCGGGTCTCGCTCTCCTTCAGCGCCTGCTCCGCTACCCGCCTCTCCTTCGCGGCCTGGCTCTGCAGCCACGCCACCTCGATGTACTCCGCGGCCTCGGCGACGATCTGCTTTTCGTGGGCCGACCACTGGCGCGGTTGCTCGGTCTCGATCCGGAGCACGCCGGTCAATGCGTCGTTGCAGCGGATCGGCACGTCGATCACCGCACCCGGCAACGTCGCCAGCGGACAGTCACAGATCGTCGAGAAGCGGACATCCCGATTCGCATCGTCGATCACCAGGATCTCCTCTGTCCGCATCGCTTCTAGGTATTCGGGGCAGAAGTGCAGGTCGGCGACATCGCTATCCAGTTCGCTCGAGACCCCGTTGGCCGAGGCGTGCACCGTTCCGAGCATGTGGCCGTGATACAGGCGGAGGAACCGCGCCTGCACGCCGTCGGTGGCAAGACTCAGACTCTTGACCGCAACGCGCAGCACCTCGTCCAGCGGCACGCTTCGCGCCATGGCGCCTGCGATCGCATTCAGGGTCGAGAGCCGGCTCTCGTTGCGCTTCAGCGACTTGCTGATCTCCTGGAGACGCGTCACATCCGTCATCGTCCCGACGAGGTAGCGGGAGCCGTCCGCCAGATCGACGACGCGCTTGGACTTGTACCACCACACCGGTTGTCCGTCCGGGCCCGGGCGGACTTCGTCCACCACCAGCGGGCCCTCACCAGCGAAGACACGGCGATCCTCGTCGTCGTACTCGGCGCACAACTCCCGACCGAGGATCTCGTCGCCGGTGCGGCCGATGACCTCGCCGGCGGTGTCGCTGAAGTTCCGGCGGGCCGCCTGGTTCAGCAGGACGAACCGGCCCTGCTCGTCCTTCACGAAGATCGGATTGGGGAGGGAGTTCACCACGGCATCCACGAAGGCGCGGCTGCGGTCTGCCTCCAGGGCCGCCGTCTTCATCGCCGTCGTGTCGGTGACGATCCCCACCACGTAGGTCGAACCGTCTGCGAGGCGGACCCCGCGCTTCGTGCGCATCACCCAGCGCTCGCTGCCGTTGAGGGTGACGAGCGGGTCTTCCCACCGCAGGGGACGGTCCGTCGCGAGGGCTTCGTCGTCCTGTCGAAAGGCCCGTTCCGCCCATTCGCGCGGGAGGATGTCCGCATCCGTCAGACCCACCAGTTCCTCCGGCTCGCGGCCCATCAACTTGCCGAAGGCATCGTTGACCATCAGCCAGCGATGGGCGGCGTCCTTCACGAACATGGGCTGCGGGATCGATGCCAGCACCTCGCGCACGAACTCGCGGTTGCGTTCGAGGGAGAGGGCAGCCTCCTTCCGTGCGGTGCAGTCTTCGAGCGTCCCGACGAAGCCGGTCACGCCTTCGTTGGATGGGATCGCCGTGGCCTGCATGCTCACCCAGGACCGCGAGCCGTCGTCGCGGATCCACCGGAACTCGATCGAGAGATCCGTCTGCGTGCGGACGGTGTGTTCCCAGGCGGCGGATATGCGCGCTGCATCCTCGGCATCGGTACGCGCGATCCATTTCGCCAGCGGCATCTCGCTTTCGGAAAATCCAAGAACCTCGAGGCAGCGCGCGTTGAACCGGACCTGCGTCCCCGTCCCATCGACGCGGAAGATGCCCATGGGGGAATGGTCGTGGATGGCCTCCAGTTCGCTGTTGCGCGTGCTCAGTTCCTGCGTCATCCGCGCGGCGGCGGCAAGTGCCCAGTCGCGGCGGCGGGCAGTCCCGGCGAGGAACGCGACCAGGCCGAGTGTGGCGAGTATCCCGAGTGCCAGAGTGAGCTGTCGGCCCATGCCGTCGGCCGCCTGGACGAAGCCGGATCCTGCCGTCAGCTCGATCTCGATCGAGTGGCCCGCGAACTCGACCGTGCGGGTGCTCCGGGCGATGACGTCGCTGCGGTCCCGTCCGCCTCCATGCAAGCGGTGAAGGGGTTCGTCGCGAGATCCCGACCGATCCCAGAAGTTCGCGTCCAGCCCCTTGATGGGCGCGCCCCAGGTGGATCCCAGGAGCGCGTCGAGGTGGTAGGCGAGGAAGGCCCAGCCGATCAGACCGGCGGCGCGTCCGGCCGGTGTCGAGCGGTCTGCATCCGCGGCGTAGACAGGCATGTAGGCGACCTGGCCGATGCCAGGGTGACCACCGCGGCCGGTGAGCAGGTGAACCGGATCCGTCACGGCGATCTGCCCCGAGTCGCGGGCACGCTCCAGCGCTTCGCGGCGGGAGACGAGTTCCAGCACGTCGGTGCCCAACAGCTTGCGACTCGAGGCCAGCCGCGTTTCGACCAGCGTGACCGGGGCCCGTGCGCCGAGGGAGGCGCCCCGATACAGCACCCTGTAGTCCTTCACCCCGTCCGCGCGCACCGATGCCTCGTGGGCCGCGATCCGATCCGACGGCACGTGGGCGATGAACCCCACGACCTCCGTGCCCGGGTATCGGTTCAGTGGATCCAGGCGACCCACATAGCTTGTCCATTTGGCGTTGCCGACCGGGGCGGCGATCTCGAAGAACCCGGCCACGCCGGAGAGGAAGTCTTCGTAGGCCCGCAGCCGATCCGAGAGTCGCAGGGTGAACTCGTCGGCGTGCCGGTCCAGTCGTGCCTGCACATTGGCATCGTGCGCGCGTCCGGATGCGCTCCACCACCATGCCAACGCAGCAACGCACACCACGCACGCGATCCATGGGGCGAGACTTCGCCTTGCGATGCGTGCGCTGCGGGTGTTGGGCAGCGATGGGAGAGGGATCGGCGGCATGGAGGCCTGTCCGGTTTGGCGGGACAGGTCCATATCGACTGTGCTGCGCGGCACCTTTAGCGGGAACTGTGCCCAGATCCAGCAGCTGACCAGCGACGCCGGTCAGTCGTCGGTGCCCCCTTCGACGAACGCGTGCCCGGCTCCGGCGCGCTTGGCCCGATACATCGCGGTGTCCGCGCTCTCGATCAGGCGCTCGGCCGTCGTGCCGTCCGACGGGTACAGGGCGATGCCGATGCTCGGGCGCACGACGAGTTCGAGTTCTCCGATCCCGAGGGGCGCCGACACCGCCTCGAACAGCTTGTCCGCCAGATGTGCGAGCTGCCCGCGGTTCGCGACGCCCTCGATCAGGCAGGCGAACTCGTCGCCACCGATGCGGCTGACCATGTCTCCCGATCGGACCGTGCGCGACAGGCGTGCCGCCACGATCTGCAGCAACTTGTCACCGATGTCGTGGCCGTGGGCGTCGTTGATCGGCTTGAACCCGTCGAGATCGAGATACAGCACGGCGAGCGGACCGCCGTCCTGTCCCCGTTGCGCGAGGGCAGCGGTGAGCTGCTCCCGGAAGTAACGGCGGTTCGGCAATGCCGTGAGCCCGTCGTGGAGCGCGAGATACCGCGCGTGTCGCTCGCCGGCCCGCGTGCCCGCCAGGTCGACCAACGCTTCGGCGAGTGCCGCGCGCGCTGCCACCAGCTCCGCTTCGAGTCGGCGCGTCCGCTGCAGCTCACGTACGAGCGCTGCATGCCCTTCGTCGAGCGCTGCCACGAAGTCTGCGGCATCGGCCCGGATCTGGTCGGTCCGCGGGGACCACGCACCCTGCTGTGCCATCGCAGGCAACGGAGGGCGGCCGGCCGTTTGGAGAAGTCTGGCCTTCCAGAGATCGAGCCACCGACTCCAGTCGCTGTCGGGCTGGCCGGGCGCAGCGACGGAGACAACATCGAGGGCCTGGTGAGTCATGGCGATGCTGTGCAGTGCACCTGGTGCAGGGCGGTCCGGACCGACGCCGTTCGCCGACGGTCCGCGTGGCAGCCCCCAGCGTGATGGCGCAGGGTGCGGCTCCGCGAGGACCACCCGCTGTCCCCGTGTGGCGTCGCCACGGGCACCGTTCCAGAGGTCGTCCCGTCCCGTCACGGTGCGACACCACTGTCCGGCGTGCCCGGTTCGAGCGGAGTGTCTGCAATACCTTTCCCCCTCTGGACCGGCTGGGTTGGATCGAGACGCGACTCGGGTGCCACGGTGGGCTTGGGCACGCTCGCCGGGCTCTCCACGGGGGCGCGTGATCGCAGGGACGCCCGCTCCTGCGCGCGGCGGCGAGCCTCGGGAATGCGGGGAAAGACGGGTCTGTTCATGGTCTGGACTCGGCGCTGTGCGTGGACGGGGCAGCCCCGGGGGATCGCGCGTCCGGACGTCTGCTGCCCGCAGGTGCCGTCATGCGGGAGACATCCGGTGGTTCGCGGGTCGTTGCAACGTCTGCCCGCGATCGCAAGAACAGCGCCACGGCGCGGACCATCCCCTGCCGCGGTTCGGCACGCACCGTACGCAGCCGGTCATTCCATTGGCTTTTTCACTCTGGAGAAGACGAATGGGGCTGCTCCCACGAATCCCCGAAACAAGACCGCTCCACCCGCTTTGGTCGAGCAGGTCTAGGCCGCCAACGCCGTGCCTGTCGCAGGTGCCCGACAGGTGTTGAGACATGGCAGTGGCATTCGCGGCGCCGATGGTGGACGGCGACGCGCGGACGTCACTCCGACCGCAGCGGCATCCAGATCTCGTTCCGCCGGAGGAACCAGGGGGTGAACGGCGGGTTGTAGCGCGAGTAGACGGGCGGCCCCGATGCATCGAGCGACGCCGATGCCAGCGCGGCTTCCAGCTTCGCGCGGTGACGCTCGTAGTTGGCGTCGGTCCAGAAGCCTGAATAGCGGATCACGGCGACTCTCGAAGCCGGTACTTCGCGAAGGCTCACGCGCGAGTCGTTCGGCACCGGCGCCGTGTCGAGCGTCACCGTCTTCGGCAGCACGAACTGCACGACGAAGCCGTCCTGCGTCGCCGCCTGCGCCACCGGTGCTGTCATCTCCATCTTCACCGGCGCGGCCGCCTGCGTGACGGGAGCGGTCATCTCGAGTTTCCGGGCGCCCTGATTCTTTCCGAAGATGTAGCCCGACAGGATGGGGAACGCCTGTCCGCCCGCTTTCTCGGCCGGACCCGGCACCACGACCTCGGCCACCACATAGGGTGCGTACCGACGGATCTCGATGTTGTCGGCGAGGCTGCGCTCTACGGTGAAGGCAGGTTCCTCCACGGCCATCCCGGGTATCGAGACCATCAACAGGGCGAGGGCGAACAGCAGACGAGACATCGGAGGCTCCTTGGGAAGCGTTGCGGCTGCTCAGGCAGCGGATCCGCCATGACGTTCAACAGGGAACTGTGATCGCGTGTGCGCCAACGGACAGACGCCTTCCGCCGACCACCGTACTTTCGATGCATGCGAGCCATCCGGCTTGCGACGCGCGACGTCTGCCATCGGTCCGCACTCCATGGCAAGGCGGCGGCGAACGGACAGGCATGCCGGACGGGTTCCGTCGGCGCGCGCCGTCCGTCACGAACCACACAAGGAAGCCCCATGAACAAGTTCAACATCGCAGTGATCACGTTCGCCATCGCCGCTGCCTTCAGCACCGGCGCATCCGCCGAGAGCATGTCGAAGAAAGAGTACGACGCCAACAAGAACAAGCTCGGCATGGAGTACGACGCAGCCAAGGCCAAATGCGACACCCTGACCGGCAACCCGAAAGACATCTGCATGGCGGAAGCCAAGGGTGCCCTGAACACCGCGAAGGCAGACCTTTTCGCCGTCTACCAGCCCACCTCGAAGACACGCCAGGAAGCGAGCATCGTCAAGGCCGAGTCGGCCCGCGCCGTCGCCAAGCAGAAATGTGACGCGGTGACCGGCAACGCCCGCGACGTGTGCAACAAGCAGGCCGACGCTGCCGAGACCGCCGCCAAGGGCAACGCCGAAGTCATCCGCAAGACGTTCGATGCGAACGCGACGGCCGATCAGAAGGCTGCCGAGGCCCGCGAGGAGGCGGCCCTCGACAAGCTCGAAGCACGCTATGAGACCGCGAAGGAGCGGTGCGATGCCTTTGCCGGCGATCGCAAGTCGGAGTGCCTGGCTGCCGCGAAGACCACCTTCGGCAAGTCTTGATCCCCTGCGGCGCGGTGGTTCCGCCGTCGCGCCGCGGAAGTCGTCATGCAGCAACACGCCGCGAGCCCGGCAGGTCGATGTCGAGGGTGCGGCACACGTATCTGGAGGTGATGTGATGAACACTTATTCCCGTTGGGCCGCCACCACGGTGACGGCATTCGCACTGCTCGGTCTCGCCGGTTGCGCCGGCATGTCGGAGCGGGAGAAGGGAACTGCCATCGGCGCCGGTGTCGGTGCCGTGGGAGGCGCCGTCCTGACCGGTGGGAGCGCTCTGGGGACAGCAGGAGGTGCCGCCGTCGGGGGCATCATCGGCAATCAGGTGAAGAAGCCCAAGTAGAGCATCCGTCCGATATTCGTTAACGCTTTTCCGCGCCGCGTCCCCCTCCGGACGCGGCGTTCTTTTGTCCGCCGGACGGTACCGCGCGTCGCCGATGCGACCTGCCCACGTGAAAACGCCCCGCAGAGGGCGAGGCGTTTCCAACGATCCGGGGGAGGTTGCCCCCGGAGAACTCAGATGCGGTGCTTGTCTTCGAGGAACCACAGGTCCGTCGCGCGGCCCTGCCATTCGGCCAGCTGCTTCTCGGCCTCTTCCTTCGCGATCCCGTAGCGTTCCTGGATCTTGCCGGCCAACTGATCTCGCCGCCCGGCAATGACATCGAAGTCGTCATCGGTCAGCTTGCCCCATTGCTCCTTGGCCCGGCCGGACACCTGCTTCCAATTGCCTGCGATCTGTTCCCAGTTCATGAAGTTCTCCTCGAGTGCTTCGTGTATGTGCGGTGCGTCGGGCTCACGGGCGGACGACGATCTCGTTCTTGACCGATTTCACGCCGGCAATCTTCCAGGCCATGCTTTCGGCATTCGACTTCTCGGTGGCGTCCTTCGCAAAACCGGAGAGCAGGACGACGCCGTTCATCGTCTCGACACTGATGGCCGAGGCATCCACCTGCGTCTTGCCGACGTAGCGGGTCTTCAGCGCGGCCGTGATGGAGGCGTCGTCCACATAGGCGCCCGGAGACTGCTGGCCCCGCTGCACCGCGCAGCCGGAAGCGGCGAGTACGAAAGTCGAGGCCACGACTGTGGCGATGATGTTGCGCAGATTCATGCTGGCACTCCTTGATGGTTCGAGAGGGGAGCCGACGGCCCGGAGATCGGCGCGACGGCAGCAACCTCATGATGCGTGGGACAGCCACGGCGGTCTGTGCGCCAGCGAACAGCCCGGACGGAAGCGCGGCGCCTCCCGTGGGTCGGTCCACGGCTACGCAACAACTATGTGCGAAGCCGTACGGAAGCCTTCCATCGATGGGCGGATAAAGCATCCATGCCCCGGTGAACGCCGGGCATCCGTTCCACGAACCCTGAAGAGGAAGAACACCATGATCCCGTCGAACTCCCATGACTCCGCCCGTCCTGCCGCCGATTCGGTGGCCAACGCCGCCGAACAGGCACTTGCATCCACCCGCCGCGTGGCCGGCGAGATGCGCGATGCCATCGGCAACTCCGTGGATGGCGTCCGGGATCAGGCGGTGCCGATGTTGAATCGCGCCTCCGACCAGGCCATCGCCATGGCCCAGCACGGTGTCGATGTCGTTCGCGACACCTCCCGCCAATGGCGCGAGCAGGCGCAGCACGCCTCGGACCGCACCGTCACCTACATCCGCGAGGAGCCCGTCAAAGCCATGCTGATCGCCGCCACCGCCGGTGCGCTTCTGGCAGCCCTGGCCGGACTCGTCCGCCGCGCACGGCACGTCGATTGACCGCCGGCCGCCATCCGTTCGCCGCCATGAGCCATCCGCTGCTCGACCTGATCGCGAACCGGCCGCAGTTGCTGGCCGATCACGCCCAGGCGTACGGCGACCTGATGGTGTCGGAGGTGGGGGCGGTGTCGAACGCGCTTGCGCGCCGTGCGGTGCTCGCGGTCGCCGGCGTGGTTCTGATCGCTGTCGCCATCTCGCTCGGCGGTGTCGCGGTCATGCTGGCAGCGGCCTTGCCCGTGAACGCCATGGCGGCGCCCTGGGTGCTCGTGGTCGTCCCGCTGCTGCCTCTGGCCGGCGGGACCGCCTGCCTCGTGGCCGCCAGGCTCGGAACGCTGCGCAATCCGTTCGACAGGATCTGGTTTCAACTGAAGGCGGATCTCGCCATGCTCCGGGAGGTCACGCACGCATGAGTGCGTCCGGCTTCGTCCCGCCCTCCGACCAGGCCGACGCGTCGCGGCCGCCGTTGCCGCTCACGGCCTCCGAGCGTCTCGTCGCGTCCCGGGCGCTGCTGCGCGCAGCGATCGTCCAGCGAGCGGCAGCCGATGCGCTCGCCTCGTCCGTCGATGCGTTGGCGGCCGATGCCCCTCCGCTGGAGAAGCTCTGGCGTCGATGGCAGGCGTGGCGTCCCTTCGGTCTGGCCGGCACGTTGGCGGCGCGGACCGCCGATGCCGTCGTGCGGCCCATCGTGCAGCGCCATCCGGTGCGCATGACGCTCGGTGCCGCCTTGGCCGGCGGCCTGCTCGTCTGGAGTCGTCCGTGGCAGTGGACGCTCGCATCCGCGCTGCTGGCCGGCTGGTTGCCGCGCCATTTCGCGCAAAAACGTACGTCAGCCAAGGGTGGCGCCTGGCTTCCCCTCGTCTCGGCGATTGCCGTGGCCATCTTCCGTCCGCACGGCGATGGCGCCCGCCCAGATGCCCGTGCGAGCACCCCCCCGAACCCCGCATGTCCTCCCGCTGACCCTGAGCCCGTTGCAGTGCATTCCGCTGCAGCCTGACGGGCGCGTAGTTCCCTCCCCAAGGTCAGCTTCGATGGCGACAGATTCCGATCTGCCGCCATCTTTTTTTTGGTACGCGTCATCCGTTGCGAATGACACCGCGGGGGTTCAGTGTTGCTCGTCCAGGTGCCCGGCCGATGGTGTCTCGTCGTGTGCCAGAGCGGTCTGCGGAGTTGTCACCGGCGCCTCGCGACGCTTCTTCGACGGACCTGCATTGGACTGCTCCTGGGCGCGCCTCCGGGAGTCGAGAATGCGCGGGAAGTGCGGGCGCTGCTTGGGGATTTCCTGCATGGCGATTTCCTTCATCGAGGAGGTTGGCAATGGCGCGAAGCGCGCCGTCTTCTTGTAACGCGACGCCCTCCTGCGCATCCGTGCGGTATCGAACGCGCCTCGCGCGGTGGCGTGTTCGTTTCCAGACATACGCCGTCGGATGCGGCGCGTAGCTTCGATCCCGGTGAGCGGAACGCCATTGCCTGGGGCTGCATCACCGCCGGGGAAAGCCTCGCGTCGGCAAGCGGAGCGCAGATCCCCGGACTCACGTATGCGCACCGAAAGGAGCAAGCTCATGAACCAAACCATCCTGTCCGTCATCGTCGCCGGCCTTTTCACCAGCCTGGCCGGCTCCGTCGCTGCCCAGAACGTCACCGCCGGGGACAAGGGCGCGAACACACCAGCTGTCACGAACAAGCAGGCCGTTCCGGAGGCGAAATCCCCGAAGGCGGTTGCCGACCCGATGCAGGTCGAAGCCACGCCTGGGGAGCCCGGTGCGAAGGTGCAGCGCCCCGCCAAGAGTTCGAAGAACTCCCGCGCCAAGGGGACGGACCCCGCGGCAGGCTCGGTCGCGAAGGCCGATTACGCAGCAGCCAAGGAAAAAGCCAGGGCCGACTACAAGGAAGCCTCAGAAAAGTGCGACGCATTGCAGGGCGACGCCACGCGCACCTGCATGGCCGACGCGAAGGCTGCGCGTGCACAGGCCCTCCTCGAGGCGCGAACGCAATGGAAGGGACGTAAGGGCGGGAGCGACGCCGGCGCCGGTGGCATGAAGGGGCAGGGTGCCGAGATGAAGTCGGACATGCGCTCCGACCAGGGCGCTGCATCGGACACATCGAAGCTCGCCGGGTCCGAGAATCTTGCCCAGTCCGACAGTGCACCCGCGGCTGGAGAGGAAGGGCAGGCGATCGAGGCGCGGTACGAAGCGGCGATGGAGAAGTGCCGCACGCTGGGCGCAGGTGCCCGGCGGAGCTGCATGACGTTGGCCGAGAAGGAGCGCAAGGACGCACTGGCGAAGCTCGACGGTCAGCGCGACCCCGAGGGAGGCCGACTCGAGAAGAGTCGGGACGACAGCATCGTCCCCGAGGCCGAGAAGTTCCAGAACGTCTCGACGGCGCGCAAGGCCCCCGAGGAGCCCGGCGCCGGGAAGGCGAATGCCAACTGACGAACCGACGTCCCGACGGAAAGCAGAAGGGCGGACCGCGGTCCGCCCTTCTGGCTCGTCTCATCCAATGATGTGTCTTTCAGAGAGACGCTGTCGTCACGCCTTGGCGAGTGGATGTGTCGGCCGGGGCGACGTATCGAGGTAGTAGGGCATCATGTCCACGATGAGCTCTTCGAGCGCGGCCTGCCGCTTCTCGTTCTGCGGGTGCGTGCTGAGGAAGTCCGACTTGCCCTCGGCCCCCGTGGCAGCCAGCATCTTCGCCCACAGCCTGGGCGCGGCATGCGGGTCGTAGCCGGCGCGCGCGGCGAGTTCGATGCCGATGCGATCCGCCTCCGATTCCTGCGCGCGGCTGTTGGGTAGTTGCACGCCGACGGTCGTTGCCACGGCAGCCGCCTGCAGCGCCATCTGGCTGGAGGCGCTCGTCCCCAGGAGCATGGCGCCGACCTGCAGCACCACCTGCGATGCCATCGCCGTCGACATGCGTTCCGCGCTGTGCTTGGCCAGCGCGTGCGCGATCTCATGGCCCATCACCTGCGCGATCTCGTCGTCGGTGAGTGAGAGCTGCGTGATGATCCCGGTGTAGATGGCCATCTTCCCGCCGGCCATGCACCACGCGTTCAAGGTCTTCGGGTCATCGATCACCGCCACCTGCCAGTCCCAGGACGCAGTCTCCGGCCGGTACTTCACGGCCTGCGCCACGAGGCGCGAGGTGATCGCATCCACGCGCTGCTTCATGGCCGCGTCGTCGTCGACCTTGCCTGCCTTGCGGATGGGGGCCAGGACCTGCGCGTAGGCGTCGGTCGACGCCGCGATGGCCTGCGATTCCGGTACGAGCATCAACTGGTTGCGCCCGGTGACCGGCGCGTTCTGGCAACCGACTATTGCGATCGCCACGGCGAGGGTCAGCGGGGCTTGCGTGAGTTTCACGGTAGTCGCCTCCGTTCAGAGCCGCCCGAGGAGCAGCAGCACGAGCAGCACGACGAACACGACGCCGAGTCCGCCCGTGGGAAGGTAGCCCCAGCTCCGGCTGTGGGGCCAGGCGGGGAAGGCACCGATCAGCAGAAGAATCACGATGATCAGCAGTATCGTTCCGAGTGTCATGAGCATCTCCCGAGTGTCTTGATCGAGGGTCGGTGCGTCCCGATGGACGCACCGCCATGACATTCAGGCTAGGCGACTGCGGCTGGCTCGTCCGTTCGATTGCGCACACATCGGTCTTCGCGCCGGACTACGTCGTGCCCCGCCCGGGCGCCGCGGGCCCGAGCATCGCGCCCGGGTCGGTCCAGGCGTCGAACTGCGCTTCAGAGATTTCCCCCGACGCCAGGGCCGCCTCGCGAAGCGTCGTGCCGCGTTCATTCGCGTCCCGGGCGATCCGCGCTGCGCGGTCGTGGCCGATGTGCGGCGTGAGCGCCGTCACCAGCATCAGCGATCGGCCGAGCAGGTCGGCCACCCGGACTTCGTCCACGGTGATGCCGTCCACGCAGTGACGCGCGAAACTGCGCATGGCATCGGACAGCAGTCGCACGCTGTCCAGCACGTCGAAGGCGATCACGGGCTGGCAGGCATTCAGTTCGAACTGCCCCATGCTCGCCGCGATGCCGACGGTCGTGTCGTGGCCCATCACCTGCACGCAGACCATCAAGAGCGCCTCGATCTGCGTCGGGTTCACCTTGCCCGGCATGATCGAGCTGCCGGGCTCGTTCGCCGGCAGGTGCAGTTCGCCGAGCCCCGCGCGCGGGCCACTGCCCATCATCCGGATGTCGCCGGCGATCTTCGTCAGGGCGATGGCAAGCATGCGCAGGGCGGCATGGAAGGCGACCAGAGCCTCCTTGCCTGCCAGGGCAGCGAAGGCATTCGTGGCCGGGGCCAGCGGCATCTCCAGACGCGCGGCCAGACAATCGGCAACCCGCGATCCGAACTCCGGGTGCGTGTTGAGACCTGTCCCCACCGCCGTGCCGCCGATCGCCAGGGCGTGGAGCCCGGGCATTGCCCCGCGCAGCGTGGCGTCGCAGAGATCGAGCTGCGCGACGTAGCCGCCGAACTCCTGCCCGAACGTGAGGGGCACGGCGTCCTGGAGATGGGTGCGGCCGATCTTCACGACGCTGGCGAACGTCTCGGACCGATCCAGAAACGAACTCCGCAGTGCGTCGAGGGCCGGAAACAGGTCGCGCGTTGCGGCGTCCGCCACGGCGATGTGGACGGCGCTCGGGAACACGTCGTTCGATGACTGCCCGCGATTCACTTCGTCGTGTGGATCGACCGAGGGCGCATCGCGCACGTCACGCCGCAGCGCCATCGTGGCGAGATGTGCCACCACTTCGTTCACGTTCATGTGACTTTGCGTGCCCGAGCCCGTCTGCCAGACCGACAGGGGGAAAGCCGGATCGTGCCTGCCGGTCGCCACGGCGAGCGTGGCCTCCGCAATGGCCTCCGCCCGCGTCGGGTCGAGCAGATCGAGATCCCGGTTCACGCGAGCCGCCGCCCACTTGATCCACGCCATCGCATGGATGATCGCGAGCGGCATGCGCTGATCGCCGATCGCGAAGAACTGCAGACTGCGCGCTGTCTGGGCGCCCCAGGGTGCATCGATGGGCACCTCGATCGGCCCGAAGCTGTCGGACTCGGTGCGGGTGGAGAGGTCCTCGGCTGTCGTCGGTGATTCCGGCGTGTCATTCATCGGCGTCTCCCGCGCGGGTGACCAGATCCACTTCGATGACCGGCGGGGCCATTGTCTGCATCGAACATCGTCGCTGCAAGGGGCCGGTGGCGGGTTCCGGACGACGCATGCGCATGGTCACGCAGGCAGCAAGAGCGACGTCGATCGGCTTTCGCGTGGCCGACTTGGTCGCGGCACCGACGGCGCCGCGACCGCGTCTCTCGATGGTGGATGTCAGCTGGCAGTCGTCTCGAGCGACTTGCGCAGGCGCTCCGTGGCTGCAGCCATGGAAGCTTCAAGCGATTTCCACTGCTTCGCGCCGGCCTTCTTCATCTGTCCCACTTTGCTCTCGACCAGTTTCACGTCGCCCTGCAGGCGGACGATCTGGGCCCCGAACTTCGCCTTCGCATCGGCGGTGGCCGTGGAGGCCTTGTCGCGAAGCTCGGTGACCTTCTCCTTGCCCTTCACGATGTCGGCTTCCGCGCTGGCCACGAGCTGATCGCGCCGTGCGGTGTCCTCGGCGTAGTCGAACGGCGGGAGCGACTTGATGACGTCCTTCGTGGCGCCTGCCAGCACGAGACGCCCGCCCTTCTCGCTCAACTGCGAGGCCGGTATCGCCACGTCGTGCCGCCCGATGCCGATGAAGCCGCCAGCGCCGACGATCGCGTACGAAACGTTCCTCTGCGGCGTGATGATGAGATCCATCACCTTGCCGACCTTGTCACCGGCGTCGTTGTAGACGGTCTGCCCGAGGATCGTCTTCTTCACGCTCCAGCCGAGTGCGACCTCGCTCGATTCCGTGACCGTGATGCCGACCGTCGTGGAACCGGCGACCTGGGCGCCGGACAGGCCGGTGAATCCGATCGAACCCGCAATGACCAGCGTGGCGAGGCAGAGAGATTTCTTCATGGGGACTTCCTTTCGTGACGGCATGTGTCCGCGAGGTCGGCGCGGTCCGGTCGAACGGTGGACGGAGCGCACACGGACATTGCCGCACCCACGACACAGGCGCTGTTCGGGCACCCCGCCTCCGCCGCGATTGGGCGCCTCGAGAGACGGCCCGTCGGTACGGCACCGCACCCGGTCGACAAAGCCGCGAGGACGAGTAGGTTCTCCGCCGCACAGACCAGACCCTCACGGCGGGGCAGCATCGGGTCCACTCCAGGAGATCCGCCATGAGCAGCTACCCCATTGCCGTGATCGTCGGCAGCCTGCGCGAGGCCTCGCTCAATCGCCGCCTCGCGTCCGCGCTCGTGAAACTCGGCCCCGCGAACTTCAGCTTCCTGCGCGTCGAGATCGGCGATCTGCCGCTCTACAACCAGGACGATGACGCCGATCCCGCCGAACCCGTGAAGCGTCTGAAGGCCGCTGTTGCCGGCGCGCGCGGCCTCATCTTCGTCACCCCGGAGTACAACCGCTCCATGCCGGGCGTGCTGAAGAACGCGATCGACCACGCGTCGCGTCCGTACGGCAAGAGCGCATGGACCGGCAAGCCCGCCGGTGTCATCGGCATGTCGATCGGCGCACCCGGCACCGCGATGGCCCAGCAGCATCTCCGCAACGTCCTCGCCTACCTCGACATGCCGACGCTCGGACAGCCCGAAGCCTTTCTTCAGGCAAAGGAGGGCATGTTCGATTCGCACGGCGAGGTGGACGAACCGACGGCGAAGTTGCTGCAGAGCTGGATGGATCGATACGTGAATTTCGTGGAGCAGAACGCGCCCTGACATTGGGGACGGCCACGGGCTGGGCCGACAGTTCGTGGCGCATCCAGCGGCCGGGACCGAAGCGACGGTTTCTGTAGGAGGGGCCCATGGCCCCGAAAGCGTCGTTTCTGGTCGAAGCGCTTCCATGCATCAAGCGCTTTCGCGGCCATGGGCCGCGCCTACAGTTCGTGGGTCATCCATCGTCCGCGATCGGTGGCGCAGGTCATGGTTCGCGGCGACCGTATCGACCCCTACGTCGCCGCCCCCACCCCCGCCGTCACCCGTCCGTCGATCACCTCGATCGTCTTGTCGCATCGCTCCGCCAGTGCGGCGTTGTGCGTCACGAACAGCACCGTCGTTCCGTGCTCCACATTGAACTGACGGAGCAGCGAGAACACTTCGTCGGCGCTCTTCGTGTCGAGATTGCCCGTCGGCTCGTCCGCCAGCACGAGCGCGGGGTTCATCGCGAGGGCGCGGGCCACGGCCACGCGCTGCTGCTGACCGCCGCTCAGGTTGCTGGCGAGATTGTCCTGCCACTCCGTGAGGCCCACGCTCGCGAGGAGCATCTCGGCCCGGCTTCGCATCGCCGCGCTCGGAAAGCCTTCGGCGCCCAGCATCGGGAGCATCACGTTCTCGACAGCGCTGAACGCACCGATCAGGTGGTGGTACTGGAAGACGAAGCCGATGTTGTGGCCGCGCAGACGGGTGAGTGCGCCGTCGTTCAGTGCGGTCGTGTGCTCGCCGCAGACCTCCATCGTGCCGGAGGTCGGGCGATCGAGGAGTCCGACGATGTTGAGCAGCGTGCTCTTGCCGGAACCGGAAGGGCCCACGACGGCGCAGAATTCGCCGGCGCGGACGGTCAGGTCGATCCCTTGCAGCACTTCGGTCTCGATGCGCGTGCCGACGTTGTAGGCCTTGCAGACGCCGCGCAGCGCGACCACCACCGACGCCGGGGCGGACGCGGCGGTGCGTGTCTCAGCCACGAATGGCCACCACAGGGTCGAGCCGTGCCGCCCGGCGGGCGGGCGCGAAGGCGGCGACGAGACCGGTCACCGTGGCGAGCACCAGCGCGATGCCGAACAGCTTGGGATCCAGCGTGAGCGGGAACAGGGACGTACCGTCGGCGGCGCGGGCGGTCTGCTGCCACACCACGAGCGCGCCGGCGCCGATGGCGCTGCCGACCACGGCACCTCCCAGACCCAGCAGGCCGCCCTGGAGGAGGAAGAGACGTCGGATCTGCGCCTGGGAGATGCCCATCGCGCGGAGGATGCCGATCTCGCGCGACTTCTGGACCACGACGACGGCGAGCACGCTCGCGATCCCGAACGCCACCGAGAGGCCGACGAAGAACCGGATCGCGGTGTTCGCCGTCGTCTGCGCACTCACCGCCGCGAAGAAGTCCGCGTTCGTGCGGATCCAGCTGTCGGCCTCGACGCCGGTGGTCGCGGTGATCCGCCCGGCCACGCGCTCCGAGGCATAGACGTCCCGCACCGTCACATCTATGCTGCTCACGCCACCGGGCAGTCCGAGCACGCTCTGCGCGGTGTGCAGCGCGACGAAGGTGCTGCGCTGATTGGCGCCCTTGTTGCCCAGATCGAAGATGCCGATGACCGTGAGCGTCACGGCGCTCGCGTCGCCACCGACGCCGCCCGTGGCGACGCGCAGCTTGTCGCCCACGTCGACGCCGAGGTCCCGCGCCAGCTCGCTGCCGATCACGATGTCCGTGCCGGTGAGCCGGGCATGACCGCGGACGATCTTTTCCTCGAGCGCGACGATCCGGTAGTAGAGCGTCGGTTCGATACCGGCGATGGTGATCGCCCGGTTCACGCTGCCGCGGACGACCAGTGCGGAGCCAGCCGCCACCGGCGCGACCACGAGCACCTCCGGCATCGCGCGGATCTGCAGCACGATCGATTGCCACTGGTCGATCGATTTCAACCGCTGCAGCGGCGGCTGCACGATCGCGAACGGCAGCGGAGCGCCGGGTGTGTCGTCCGGACGGAGTGCACGCGTCACCTCGCGGGGCGGTAGCAACTGGATGTGCGCCTGTGCCGAGAGCACCCGGCGGATGAAGTTCGACTGCAGGCCAGCCATCAGCGCCGACATGAACACGATCACCGCGACGCCGATCGCCACGCCCGCGACGATGAACAGGGTCTGCAGACGTCCCTCGCGCAGGAAGCGCATGGCGACGATCCACTCGAAGGGGAGCCAGGTCTCGCGCATCCGGAGCGGCTCAGCGGGCCGGTGCCGCGACAGCGCGCATGCGCCCGTCTGCGACGATCGTGGCAGAGACGGGCACCAGTGCATCCCCCGCCGTCACGCCGTCGAGGATCTCGGCGAAGCCGCCGCCGCGCAGTCCGACCTTCACCGGGCGCTTCGATGCGCGCCCGCGCTCCACCCGGAGCACCCACGGAGACTGCGCGTCGGCGTCGTGCAAGGTGCCGACGGGCGCGACGAGCGCGGCCGTGCGATGGGCGATCTCGATGTCGATCGACACGGTCATGTCCTGCCGCAGCACTGCCGGCGGGGCTGCCACGTCGAACTTCACCTCCACCGCACCCGTCAGCGCGTTCACCCCCGGATTGATGTACGCGAGCACCGCCGCGAACTTCTGCTGCGGGTAGGCGTCGGCCGAGGCCAGTGCCTTCTGCCCCAATGCGATCAGGCGCAGGTTCCGTTCGTCGATCGCGGCCACGAGCTGGGTACGTCCGGCGGGCGAGAGCGTCATCAGCACCTTGCCGGGCTGCACGACATCGCCCACTTCCACGCTGCGGCTGATCAGGATGCCGTCCACCGGCGCGGCGATCGTCGCGTATCCGGTGCGGGCCCGGGCCATCGCAGCATTGGCCTCGGCCTCCGCGATCCCGGCCTTCGCGAGCGCATCGTCGCTGCCGGCGTTGCGCGCCGTCTCGAACTGCCGACGCGTGGATCGCACCTGTGCGTCGGCCAGGATCACCGTGCGGCGCAGGTCGTCCAGCGCCGCCGCGCCCACGAATCCCTTCTGAAAGAGCGCCTCGTTGCGGGCGAGGGTGACGCGCGCATTCTCGAGATTCGTCTGCGCCTGGCGAAGCGTCTGCTCCGCCACGGGGCGCTGCACCTCGCGAAGCTGACGCAGCCGCCCCTTGGCCTGTATCAACGCGCCGTCCGCCTGCTGCTCGCCGGCCTCCAGTTCGGCGGACTGCAGGGCCACGAGCAGATCACCCGCCTTCACGCGCTGCCCTTCGATGACCGGAACGTTCGTCGCGGTTCCCGTGATCTGCGCACCGATCTCCACCCGGTTCGGTGTCTCGACCCGACCACTGGCCACCACCGACTGTACGAAGTCGCGTTGCACGACGCGATCGACTACCACCTCGGGTCCACGCCACCAGCGCACACCGCCCGCGGCGACGAGGACGATCGCGACGACACCCACGATGAGCTTGCCGCGACGCGGCGCGATCCAGCCCAACACGCCGGTGTGCTTCGCAGGCGCTCCTGGGACTGCCGCCTGCCCGGGCGCGGACACGGTGGCTGTGGTCGCATTGTCGTTCGGGGGGAGGGCATTCATTCAGGGATGGACCCGACCCGGAGTGCCGGCCGCGTCCCGGTTCCGGTGGCCACCGAGCAACGAATGATCGTCACCGCCTTCGCGCCGCGCAGGGACGTCGGCCCAGGCGAATCGATCCGGTGCCGCGATGTCGAGCCACTTGCGTACCGTCGCCGCGACCAAGCGCTCGTCGTCCGGAGAGACGCCGCGTACGCCGGTGGTCGCGTGCTGCCACCAGTTCTGCGTCAGCAGATAGGACTGGCTGATCACATCGAACGGCCACGTCTGCCAGCCCGGGTGTTCGAAGCGGTGATCCTGCGGCAGCGGCACGATGCAGGGCAAACGACCGGGCTTTCCCGTCTGCTGAACGAAGCGCGCCAGATGCCGGTTCATGTCGACGGCGCGCTGCGTGAGTTCGAGCTGGGTGGCGGGGCTTCGCGCGAGATGGAGCAGCCACTGCTCGAAGGCGATCCACCAGTGCGCGGCAGTGAGTGCAGCCGCGATGGCGGATGTCGTCGAGGCGGCCGGCACGGCGGTGGTGTCGGGAATGTTCATGACCAGTCCATTAGATGGGGGCGGTGCGGGCAGGACTCACGTCCGCCCACCACACCATGGGACTTCGATCGTGGACGTTTGTCCGTCGCGGAACGGTGCGGTGGCGAACGTACGAGCAAGGGGGGCCTTGTATTTCCCCCATTGATAAGCCACCCGCGTTGGGAATGGGCCACGTCTTTGTAGGAGCGGGCCATGCCCGCGAGAGCGCCGGTTCCGGTCGAAGCGTTTCCTTGCACAGACCGCTTTCGGGGCCATGGGCCCCTCCTACAGAAAGCGCGGCGAATTGTCGTGGTCGGTGGTGCGCCACCGGGGGGATCTACAAGGGGCTCCCCCTTGTTGATACGCCACGCGGCCAGGCCGCCGCGGGCCAGCGGGCCGAGAGGCGGCCATGGGCCCCTCCTACAGAAAGCGCGACGAATTGTCGTGGTCGGTGGTGCGCCACCGGGGGGATATACAAGGGGCTCTCCCCTTGTTGGTACGCCACGCGGCCAGGCCGCCGCGGGCCAGCGGGCCGAGAGGCGGCCATGGGCCCCTCCTACAGAAAGCGCGGCCAATTGTCATGGTCGGTTGGTGCGCCACCGGGGGATATACAAGGGGCTCCCCCCTTGTTGGTACGCCACGCGGCCAAGCCGCCGCGGGCCAGCGGCCCGAGAGGCGGCCATGGGCCCCTCCTACAGGGGTTTGACCCTCCAATGATCTCGTCGCGTCGTCTGCGACGAGAAACGTGTCGCTACCTCCGCGCGCCAACCGCAGGTGGCTTGGCAGCCGGGATTCGCATGGGCTGCGGTGGCTCGGGGGGAGGGGCGCCTTCTGCGGTGAAGTCGGATTTCTGCTCCACCAGCGTCTTCTGAGTGGGAACAGGGTCCGGCAACGGAGCGTTGGCAGGGATCACTTTCTTCTGGTTGCGGGCGTGGGGCATGGTGGGCCTCCTGGAATGAATGCGTTCGATCGGACGCGGAATCCGATCCGGATTCCCGCCATCGATGCACGACACGCTATTGGAGTTCGGCGGCGGTGACTGTGCGCCAGCGAACGGTTTTGCGGTTCGCGATCGACGCATCGACGCGACGCTGTTCGTGGGTCGAGCACTGCTCGACGCTGCGCTGGCTTGGGCACAGCGGCGAATCCAGGAACGCGGGCGTCGGGCGAAGCCCGACCCACGGGGGGTGTTCTCAGCGCCGGAGGATCCAGTGGCGAGGTCCCTTCGTGGGTCGAGCACTGCTCTACGCTGCGAGGGCCTGGGCACAGCGACGAATCCAGGAACGCGGGCGTCGGGCGAAGCCCGACCCACGGGGGTTGTTCTCGGCGCCGGACGATCCAGTGGCGAGGTCCCTTCGTGGGTCGAGCTCTGCTCGACGCGGCGAGGGCTTGGGCACAGCGACGAATCCAGGAACTCGGGCGTCGGGCGAAGCCCGACCCACGGGGGTTCTTTTCAGCGTCGCGGACTCCAGCGGCGAATGCCCTTCGTGGGTCGAGCACTGCTCGACGCGGCGTTGGCTTGGGCACAGCGGCGAATCCAGGAACGCGGGCGTCGGGCGAAGCCCGACCCACGGGGGGTTGTTCTCGGCGCCGGAGGATCCAGCGGCGAGGTCCCTTCGTGGGTCGAGCTCTGCTCGACGCTGCGAGGGCCTGGGCAGAGCGGCGAATCCAGGAACGCGGGCGTCGGGCGGAGCCCGACCCACGGGGGGTTGTTCTCGGCGCCGGAGGATCCAGTGGCGAGGTCCCTTCGTGGGTC
>LNEE01000051.1 GCA_001464895.1 Betaproteobacteria bacterium Ga0077532 | reverse complement strand
CGGTTCATCGTCATGGTTCACCTCCTGTGCTGGTGAACCCATCCTCCACCCTCACTGGCTCACTGGATGAGCCTGCTGAGCTTGGTCGCTAATCAGGACGGGGGATATACAAGGGGCCCTACCCTTGTTGGTACACCCTGCGGCCAAGCCGCCGCGGGCCGCGAGGCCCGAGAGGCGGCCATGGGCCGCTCCTGCAGGGGCGGTGGATGCGCTACCCGCTTTGCGAATAGGCGAGCTTTTGTAGGAGCGGGCCATGCCCGCGAAAGCGGTGGATGCCGTGGAAGCGCTTCGACCGGAACGATCGCTTTCGCGGCCATGGGCCGCTCCTACAACTGCGTGCCAGTTTCCAAGGTCGGTGGCGCATCAACGGGGGATATACAAGGGGCCCTCCCCTTGTTGGTACACCCTGCGGCCAAGCCGCCGCGGGCCGCGAGGCCCGAGAGGCGGCCATGGGCCGCTCCTGCAGGGGCGGTGGATGCGCCACCCGCTTTGCGAATAGGCGAGCTTTTGTAGGAGCGGGCCATGCCCGCGAAAGCGATCGTTCCGGTTGATGCGCTTCCACGGCATTCACCGCTTTCGGGGCAGTGGGCCGCACCCACAGGCGCCGGGGTCGCCCGCCATACACGGTCTGCTGAATCCCTCTTCGCGATCCTTTTCCTTTCCACTAAAGGGCGCGCAGGTACCGACCGTTAAGTGGGTTGCACGAGACCGTGCCGGGATACCGGCCCGGGTTCGGCACGCGAGCAAGCTTCACCCGTCTCGCGCCCATCAAGCAACCGCCAATCGGAGGTTTTCATGAAGCAGATTTTCGCTGCCGTTCTCGCTGCTCTGTTCGTTGTTGGTGCCATGTCGACTGCCATGGCCGACAGCAAGGACCACAAGACACACGCCGAAAAGAAGAAGTAATCGGCAAGGATTCACCAAACGCCGGGGTGGGGGACTTTCCTCCCTCGGTGGAGCGCGGGGGCTGCAGGATGGCTCCCGCGTTTTTCATTCTGCGCCTCGGAGAGGTTCTCGCCGCCGTGGATGCCCGCGGAGACGTCGGACGCCGCCGTCAACTCCCCATCCGCGCGCGCACATGCGCAGCCATCCCCCGGGCCAGTTCTTCCTCACCGACGAACACGCGCCCGATCTCCTCCTGCCGCAGCAATGCCGCCTCGGCCTCGTTCTGCATGCGGACCACGACCTCGATGCCCGGGTTGAGGAGGCGGGCGATCTCGACCATGCGGCGGACGTCCACGGGATCGGCGGTGGCGATCACCAGCATTGCGGCACGGGCCACGTGGGCTTGGATCAGGACAGCGGGTTCGGCGGCGTCGCCGCTCACGGCGGGAATGCCCTCGGCGCGGAGTGCCTCCACGATCTCCCGGTTCTGCTCGGCCACCACGTACCGCACGCCCCGCGCGCGCAGGTCCGCAGCGACGTGGCGACCGACGCGGCCGTAGCCCACGATCACCACCTGTCCGGTCAGGTGCTTCTCGTCGGTACTGTCGGGCAGCACGGCCAGCGGGTCGTTGCTGCGTTCGAGCCGCTGCGCGAGGCTGGAGCGCGATCGGACCCAAGCCTGCACGGGCTCGATGGCGGCGAAGACCACCGCGTTGAGCGCGATCGAGACCAGTGCGCCGGCGAGGATCAGGCTCTGGCCTTCGCCGGACAGCAGGCCCAGTGACATCCCGAGGCCGGCCAGGATGAACGAGAACTCGCCGATCTGCGCGAGGCTTGCGCCGACCGTGAGTGCAGTGTTCAGCGGGTAGCGGAAGGCGAGCACCAGTGCGACGGCGGCCAGTGTCTTGCCGACCATGATGATCGCCAACACGGCGAGCACCTTTACCGGTTCGCGCAGCAGGATCGACGGGTCGAAGAGCATGCCCACCGACACGAAGAAGAGCACCGAGAAGGCGTCGCGCAACGGTAGTGATTCTTCGGCCGCGCGGTGCGAGAGGTCGGACTCGCGCATCATCATCCCGGCAAAGAAGGCACCGAGCGCGAACGACACCCCGAAGAGCGCTGCGGATCCGTAGGCCACGCCGACCGCCGCGGAGATGACGCACAGGGTGAACAGCTCCCGCGAACCCGTGCGCGACACTGCCCACAGGATCCGCGGGAAGAGCCGCTTGCCCACCACGAGCATCAGCACGACGAAGGCGACGACCTTCGCGAGCGTCACGCCCAGCGTCACCCAGAGGCTACCGACCTCGCCGGAGCCGTTCCCGCCCAGCATCCCCGAGAGCGGTGGCAGCAGCACGAGCACGAGGACCATCACGAGGTCCTCCACCACGAGCCAGCCCACGGCGATGCGGCCGTTCACGGAATCGAGCAGGCCGCGCGCCTCCAGGGCCCGCAGCAGGACCACCGTGCTTGCGACCGACAGGGCGAGGCCGAAGACGATCGCGGCGCCTGGTGTCCAGCCCCACCAGACGGCGATTCCTGCGCCGAGCGCCGTGGCGACGGCGATCTGCACGATGGCGCCGGGCACGGCGATCCGCTTGACCGCGAGCAGGTCGTCCAGCGAGAAGTGCAGGCCCACCCCGAACATGAGCAGCATCACGCCGATCTCGGCGAGCTGGCCGGCGAGTTCCACGTCGGCGACGAATCCCGGCGTGCTGGGTCCGATCGCGATGCCGGCGAGGAGGTAGCCCACGAGCGGTGGCATCCGCAGTCGAGCCGCGATGTAGCCCAGGATCATCGCGAGACCGAGACCTGCCGAGATGGTGGTGATGAGGCTGATGGCGTGGGGCATTGGATATCGGGTTTCCTGGCGAACGCCGCGGTGTCGAGGCATCGACCGGTCCGCGGGTACGACGTTCAAGGGGTGTGCGCAACGGCAGCGCGGACTTCCTCCCCCAGAGGGCTGGAGGTCAGACCCCGAGATACCGGTGCCAGACCCCGTGATCGGCGTCGAGCGCTGCGGATGTGCCCGACCATACCACCCGCCCGCGTTCGATGATCGTATGGCGATGGGCGAGTGCGATGAGACGCGTCACGTACTTGTCGATGACGAGGATGGCCTGTCCCTGCGCCGCGAGCGTGTGCAGGCACTGCCAGATGTCCTCGCGCACCAGCGGGGCGAGACCTTCCGTGGCCTCGTCGAGGATGAGCAGATGCGGGTTGGTCATGAGCGCGCGGCCGATCGCGAGCATCTGCTGCTCGCCGCCGGAGAGCTGGTTGCCCATGTTGCGTCGGCGCTCCTGCAGGCGTGGCAGGAAGGCGTAGACGCGATCGAGCGTCCACGGATCCGCCGCCGCGCACCGGTTCCCCGCGAATGCCCGCAGGTTCTCCTCCACCGAGAGGTTCGGGAAGATCTGCCGGCCCTCGGGCACCACGGCCAGTCCCATCCGGGCGATGCGCTCGGGCGCCAGGTTGTCGATGCGTTCCCCGCGGAAGCGGATCGTGCCACCGGTGGCGCGCGCGAGACCCATCAGGGTGCGGATGGTCGTCGTCTTGCCCATCCCGTTGCGGCCGAGCAGCGTCGTCACCTCGCGCTCGCCCACCGCGAGATCGATACCGAAGAGCACCTGCGTCGCGCCATAGCCCGCGGTGAGCTGCCCGATCTCCAGAAGCGCGCCCATCTCAGCCGTCCACCAGGGCGTCGTCGCCGAGGTACGCGCGGCGGACTTCGGCGTGGGCGCGGATCTGGTCGGGCGCACCTGTCGCGATGATGCGGCCGCTCACCAGCACCGACACGCGGTCCGCGAGCCGGAAGACCGCGTCCATGTCGTGCTCCACGAGGAGCATCGTGCAGCGGGTCCGGAGTGCGGATATCAACGTCACCATGCGGTCGGACTCCTCCGGCCCGAGGCCCGCCAGCGGTTCGTCCAGCAGCAGCAGGCGCGGCCGCGTGGCGAGCGCGAGGCCGATCTCCAGCCGGCGCTGTTCGCCGTGCGCGAGGGCACCGGCGCGCGCGTCGACGCGATCCGCGAGATCCACCTCGCGCGCGAGCGTCCGTGCTTCGTCGAAGAGTGCGCGCTCGTCGGCTGCGGCCCGCCAGAATCGGAAGCTCGTGCCCGATCGCGCCTGCACCGCGAACGCGAGGTTGTCGACGACGGACAGCTTCCGGAACAGGCTCACGAGCTGGAACGACCGCGCGAGTCCCGCACCCACGCGCGTGTGCATGCCGAGCCGTGTGACGTCGTGACCGTCGAAGACGATGTGGCCGGCGTCGGGGCGGAGGCTGCCGGCGATCTGGTGGATGAGCGTCGTCTTGCCTGCGCCATTGGGGCCGATCAGCGCATGGATCTCGTCGGCGGTCACGGAGAGATCGACGCCGTCGGTGGCCGCGAGCCCGCCGAAGCGCTTCACCAGCCCGCGGATCTGCAGCAGATCAGCCATCGTTGCGCCTCCGCTGCAGCAGCGTCGCGAGGCCGCCCGGAAGCAGCAGGACAACAGCGAGCAGGATGCCGCCCATCACGAACTGCCAGTGCAGCGTGAACTCGGCGAGCGTCTCCTCCAGCAGCAGCATCACGGTGGCACCGAGTGCGGGTCCGAGGAAGGTGCCGGTGCCACCGAGGATCACCATCACGAGCAGCATCCCCGACTGGTTCCAGTGCAGCATCGACGGGCTCGCCATGTCGTTCTGGTTGGCAGCGAGCGCGCCTGCGAGCCCGGCCACCGCGCCGGCGACAACGAAGGCCACGAGCTTGTGCCGATAGACCGGGAAGCCCACGGCCTCCATGCGCGTCTCGTTCTCGCGGATGCCCTGGAGCACGCGACCGAAGCGCGAGTTGACCAGTCGCCAAAGCAGGGCGATGACCACGGCGCACACCGTGAGCACCACGTAGTAGAAGGTCGTGTCGGACTTCAGGTCGAGCCCGAGTCCGATCACCGACCGTCGCGGGAGCGAGAGACCGTCCTCGCCGCCGTAGGCCTTCAGCGAGACGAACACGTAGAACATCATCTGCGCGAAGGCGAGCGTGATCATGATGAAGTACACGCCGCGGGTGCGCAGGCTGATCGCGCCGATCACCGCCGCCGCGAGTGCCGAGACGCCCATCGCGAGCGGCCAGGCGATCCACGCGGACGTGACGCCCTCCATCGCGGCGATGGCGACGACGTACGCGCCCGCCCCGAAGAACGCCGCATGCCCGAAGCTCACCATGCCGCCGAAGCCGACGAGCAGGTTGAGGCTCGTGGCCGCGAGCGCGAAGAGCAGCACCCGGCTCGCGAGGACGAGGTAGAAGGGTTCGTCGATCCACTGCGTGAAGAGCGGCAGCGCGCTCAGCACCGCCAGCACGGGTACCACGATGGCGGGGCGGACCCGCTGATGGAGGGCGATCGCCATATGGTCGTCAGCCGCGCGCCGGGAACAGGCCCTGCGGACGCCAGAAGAGCACGCCGGCCATCAGCACGTAGATGAGCACGGACGCGAGCGCCGGTCCGAGGTTCGAGGCCACCGTCGGCGGCAGCACCGCGCGCAGCCACATGGGCAGGAACGTGCGCCCGACGGTGTCGACCATGCCGACCAGAAGCGCACCGACGAGCGCTCCGCGGATCGAGCCGATGCCGCCGATCACGATGACGACGAACGCAAGGATCAGGATGCTCTCGCCCATGCCCACCTGCACGGCGAAGAGCGGGCCGAGCATCGCGCCGGCGAGTGCGCAGAGCGCGGCGCCGATGGCGAAGACGATCGTGAAGACTAGGCTGACGCGCACGCCCATCGCCCGCGCCATCTCGCGATTCGAGGCGCCGGCGCGTACGAGCATGCCCAGGCGCGTGTGCGACACGAGGAAGTAGAGCAGCACCGCGACCAGCAGCCCCACACCGATGATGACGAGACGGAACGCCGGGTAGTACAGCCCCGGCAGCAGTTCGACCGGACCGGCGAGCGACGGCGGCGGGTCGAGCGCGAGCGCGGTCGGGCCCCAGATCATCCGCACGGCCTCGTTCGACATGAGGATGAGCGCGAACGTCGCGAGCACCTGGTGCAGATGGTCGCGCTGATACAGGCGGCGCAGGAGCGTGACTTCGAGCACGACGCCGATCACCGCGGTCCCGCCCATCGCCACCGCCACCGCGAGCCAGAACGACCCCGTCGCCATCGCCACCGCCGCAGCGAGGTAAGCCCCGATCATGTAGAGCGAGCCGTGCGCGAGATTGATCATGTCCATGATCCCGAACACGAGCGTGAGCCCGGCGGCGAGCAGGAACAGCATGAGCCCGAACTGGAGACCGTTCAGGCTCTGCTCGAGGACGAGGATGGGGTCCAAGATCAGCGGCGAGGTGCGATGGCGGGGCTGGGGACTAGGCCGGAGGTTTGCGAGCGGGTGCAGTGCGGATGCGCATTGTCATCGGAAGTCGCCCGGGCGGAACCCGAACGACGTACCCCGGTCCCGACGCCCGGGTGCCCGGACCTCACCACCCCTTCATCTTGCACGCCGACGCATACGCATCCGCGTGGTTCGTCAGGACGGTACCCACCAGCTTGTTCGTGATGCGGCCGTTCGCGTCTTTCCAGATCTGGCGGAGATAGTAGTTCTGGATCGGGGCGTGGTTCACGTTCAGCTTGAAGTCTCCGCGCACGGACTTGAAGTTCGTGCTCGCGAGGGCCTTGCCGAAAGTTGCCTTGTCTTCGATCTTCCCCTTCGCGTCGCGCACCGCGGCGTCGATGAGGAGCGCGGTGTCGTAGCCCTGCGCGGCATAGACAGTGGGCATGCGGCCGTAGGCCTTCTGGAAGTCGGCGACGAACTTGCGGTTCTCGGCGTTACCGAGGTCGTGCGCCCAGTGCGAGGTGTTGAACATCCCGACCATCGGTTCGCCCACGGCCTTGATGACGTCCTCGTCGGCCGAGAAGCCCGGGCCGATCAGCGTCATCTGCTTGTCGAGGCCGGCGGCGACCCATTGCTTGATGAAGTTGATGCCCATCCCGCCCGGCTGGAAGATGTATACGGCCTGCGGCTTCGCGGCGCGCACCTGCGCGAGTTCCGCTGCGAAATCGAGCTGACCAAGTTTTGTGTAGATTTCCTCGATCACCTGGCCCTTGTAGAGGCGCTTGAAGCCGGTCAGCGCGTCCTTGCCCGCCGGGTAGTTCGGCGCGAGCAGCACCACGCTCTTGAAGTTCTTCGTGTTGGCGAACTGGCCGGCGGCCTCGTGGTAGCCGTCGTTCTGCCAGGAGGCGACATAGAAGTAGGGGTTGCAGCCCTCGCCGGAGAATGCGCCCGGCCCCGCGTTCGCGCTCACGAGAAAGGTCTGGTTCTCGAGGATGGAGGGCGCGATGGCCAGCATCACGTTCGAGAAGACGATGCCCGTGACCACGTCGACGCGGTCCTTCTTGAGGAGGCGCGCTGTGAGCTGCTTGCCGGTGTCGGGGTTCATCTGGTCGTCGACGACGATGACCTCGGCGGGGAGCCCGCCCAGCTTTCCACCGTTGTTCTTGACGACCAGATTGAACGCGTCGCGGATGTCGAGGCCGAGGGCCGCAGAGGGACCGGACAGCGTGCTCATGAACCCGATCCGGATCTGGTCGGCAGCGTGCGCCGTGAGGCCGAGCGTGGCCATCGCCAGCGCCGCGAGTGTGCGTCTCATCTTGGGTCTCCCCCTTTGTGGGTCACGCCGATCGGTGCCGGCGCGCCGAATGATAGCTTCTGTATCGGGTGCGGCGTCACGTT
This sequence comes from Betaproteobacteria bacterium Ga0077532, assembly GCA_001464895.1. Lineage (GTDB taxonomy): Bacteria > Pseudomonadota > Gammaproteobacteria > Burkholderiales. The sequence goes on along the minus strand of LNEE01000051.1, from coordinate 208,240 downwards.
CGAAGCGCGGCGCTGCGCGGGTGCCATAATCCAGGCCCCTCGAACCCGTCCTCGCTCCCGACCATGGCCGTCATCACCTATCTCACCACCATCCAGTTCGACTTCGGCGCGATCCAGCTCGTCTCGTCCGAGTGCGCACGCCTCGGCATCCGGAAGCCACTGGTGGTCACCGACCGCGGCATCCGCGCCTCCGGCCTGCTCGATCGCTTGAAGGGCATCATGGACGCGGCGCTCGGATTCGCGGTCTACGACGGCACACCGCCCAACCCCACCGAGGCGGCCACGCTCGAGGCCCTCGCGGCGTACCGCGAGGCGGGTGCCGATGGGGTCATCGCGATCGGGGGCGGCTCGTCGCTCGATCTCGGCAAGGCCGTGGCCCTTCTCGCGACGCATCCCGGGCCGCTGGTGCAGTACGCCGCCGTCGAGGGTGGCGGGGCGCGCATCACTGCGGCCGTCGCACCGTTGATCGCGATCCCCACGACCGCCGGCACCGGCAGCGAAGTGGGTCGCGGCTCGGTGATCGTCCTCGCCGACGGCCGCAAGCTTGGCTTCCTTTCGCCGCATCTGCTGCCGAAGGTCGCGATCTGCGATCCGGAGCTCACGCTCGGCCTGCCGCCGATGCTCACGGCGGCGACGGGCATGGATGCCATGGCCCACTGCATCGAGACCTTCCTGTCCCCGCTCGTGAATCCCCCGGCCGAGGCCATCGCGCTGGACGGCCTGGCGAAGTCGGCGATGTACATCGAGCGCGCGACGAAGGATGGCCAGGATCGCGACGCCCGCTGGAACATGATGATGGCTGCGATGGAAGGCGCGATGGCCTTCCAGAAGGGCCTGGGCGCGGTCCACGCCCTGTCGCATCCCCTCGGCGCGCTCCCCGAACTGAAACTGCACCACGGCACGCTGAACGCGGTGCTGCTCCCTGCCGTGATCCGGTTCAACGCGCCGGCCGTCGGCGACAAGCTCGCACGGATCGCGCAGGTGATGGGTCTCGCCCCTGGTGCCGATGTCGCGCAGGCCATCTCGGACCTGAACGCCCGCCTCGGCCTGCCCACGGGTCTTCAGGCGATGGGTGTGCCTCGCGAGGCGTTGCCCGTCATCGCCGGTCTGGCGCCAAAGGACCACTGCCACGGCACGAACCCGCGCAAGCCCACGGTGGAGGAATACCTGGGCCTGCTCGAAGCCGCCTGGGCCTGATCGCCGAGTTCCGTGTGCGCGGCCGGAATGCGTTCCGGTACCGCGCGGAAGGCGAGGCCCCGCCATCGGGGCGCGCCGGATTCACGACATCCAGGACCCGTCGATGCGCCGCATCGACCCATTCGGGAGGAACGCCATGAACACGATGCGCAGAGCGGTATGTCTGTTGGGGGCGCTGGCCGTGCTGGCCGGCAACGCCGCCCACGCCGGGCCCCAGGAAGAGGTCGATGCCGCCGAGGATGCGCGCTACCGGGCGATGATCGATCAGGATCGCGAGGCGCTGGCCGCGACGCTCGCCGATGAATTGGTCTACCACCAGCCGAACGGAATGATCGCGACCAAGGCGATGTATCTCGGGCAGGTGATCGGCGGCCCCAACCGGATCTACAAGGCCGAGCGCTACGACGTGAAGATCGTCGTGCGCGGCGACACCGCCACCGCCATGGGCGATACCCGGCTCGACGTCGAGATGAGCGGCAAGCGCTTCCAGCCCGAACTGCGCTACCTGAACGTCTGGGTGAAACGCGACGGCCGCTGGCAGCTCGCCGCGCGGCAGTCGGTGTTCAAGCCGGCGCCGAAGTAGGCCGCGGCCGACGGCGTTCCCCGCCCGGCGGGCTTCACCGCATCGGACGGGAACGTGAAGCGGCATGCGCCATCGCGGACTCGGTTGCGGGCCGGTGTATCGCTGCGTATGGCAGCGGCGGTACGGTCGCCACGTGGGGGCTGGCCGCACGGCGCCACGAAAAGTAGATCTCTCCCGGCCATCCTGGCACCAGGGCGCCGAACGCAAGGTTGAGGTTCAGCCACCAGGCCTGGTTCTCCAGCGCGAACCCGCGCTTCCGCATCAGGAAGGCGCCGCCCTGCCATTCCGGCACGAGGCCTGCGCTGCGCGCCATCTCCCGGAGGCGCTTCGGGGACAGCACGCTCACGTGCCCCCGCGGTTGCGCACGGCGCCGGATGCGCTTCTGCCACCACGATTGCGCCATGTGCGGCGTGACCGGCCCGCCGCCGATCAGGAGGCCACCAGGCTTCACCAGCGAGGCGAGGTGACGGACACCGGCCTCCGGATCGTGCAGATGCTCGAGGACATGCAGGGCGATCACGACGTCGTAGGTGCGGCCCGCGAATCCGGCCATGCAGTCCGGGCGTTCGAGATCCGTCGTGACCACGTCGGTGTAGCCCTGCCGGGTGAGCGCCGCCGTGGCGGGGGCGCAATCGAAGGCGTCCCACCGATACCACCAGGCGGGCGTGTCTGCCGACGCGGCTGCTGCGGCGGCAAATGCGAGCTGCTGGCCTTCGTCGACCCCCACTTCGGCGACGCTGAGCGGCAGAGGCTGGGACTGCGAGTGCTGCACCATCATCTGGTGCATGAACCAGTACCGAAGCAGACGGAACGGATAGCGGACTTTCAGAATGCCGGGCGGCACGTTGGGAAGGCCGCGGGCAGCGGCAGCGGCGAGGGGATCGATGTCCCATCGGAGTGGTTGCAGACGATGGCGGAAAGGCATGGGAACTCCGGGGCGCAGGCGCGTGAAGCCTTGGCGCCGAGTGCGCAAACGTCCTGCCGGTGGGCAAGCGCGGTATTACAAGGGGGGCGCGGTCACGGCCCAGATCGGGCAATCCGCGACGCAGCAACGAATGGTCAGACGAAGAGCGGGTGGGGTGGCGCTCTGGGGGGCGGCCGTGGGCAGTCCGTGGCAGCGTGCCACCCGGCGGGTTGCAGCGGGGTGCGGAGGTTGGCTGCGTCAGCGTCGGGCTGCGGTGCTGTCACCTCCGGTGCCGTGATGGCCTCGGAGGTGAGACGCTGAAGACAGCAAGCGGCCTCCTCGATGAGCGGATAGGTCCGCTCGGAGACGACGTCGCGACCGCCAGTGGAAGTCGCGACCGTTTCGAGCCCGGGCAGGTGGATCCCCGAGGTGGTCAGATAGCGCGGGTCGTCCGCCGCATGCGCGTGCAGCAGCGGTGCCACCGACTGCAGCAGAAGCAGCAGAAGCGCGGACAACAGGGAAAGCGCGCGCGAAGAGGACGACCTGACGTTCACAAGAGTCCGGACCCAGATAGTTACCGCGAGTGTCTCCCGCAGAGCGATTGCAGACAACAGTGCGTTGCAGAGGGTTTTCCGCGCGTTGCGTCAGGCGCAGGCGTCCGGAGCGTGAACAGGCCCTAGGGAGCCTCTGCATAGCCTGCGCGGTCGCGACGGAGGTCTTCCGGGCGGATGAGGCGAAGGACCAGGCCGACGTGTGCTGGTGCACACAATGGAAACAACTGCGGCCTGTGCCGACAATGTCAGCCGCCCGGAAGGCCTCCGTCCCGGAGGGTTGCGCCGGAATCGACCGCTGGCTGTGTTGCTCGGATTGTCGATATCCCGATATCGACTGCACCTCGCGCCTTGCCACCGATCGATTCCGACAGCAACGCGATCCGTGCAGGCTATGCAGAGGCTCCCTAGTTGACCCGGCGCTCGAGCAGCGACCCGAAATCGCCGGCCGACAGCACCGCGCTTCCGAAATAGCCCTGGAAGCCGTCGCAGCCCGCGGTCTCGAGGACCGCCAGTTCGTCGGGGCGCTCGACGCCCTCCGCCAGGACCTGGAGATTGAGGCTGTGGCCCATGTCGATGATCGCTTTCACGATCGCGCGGTCCGACTGGCTCTCCGGTAGTTCGCGCACGAGCGACATGTCGATCTTGATGCGATCGAACGGGAAGCGCTTGAGGTGGCCGAGGTTCGAGTAGCCGACCCCGAAATCGTCCAGGCTAAGCCGGATGCCCAGGCTGTTCAGGCCGCGCACGATCTCGATCGCCTCGTCCGGATCGCCCATGATGATCCGCTCGGTCAGTTCCAGTTCCAGCAGTGACGGATCGACCCCGCTCATCCGCAGCGCTTCGGTGACCGATTGCAGGAGCCTGCGCTGACGGAATTGCTGCGCGGAGAAGTTCACGGCGATGGGGACGCCAACCAGACCCTGATCCTCCCATTCGCGCACCTGCCGGCAGACCTCTCTCAGCACCCAGTCCCCCAGGTCCAGGATGAGTTCGCTCTCCTCGGCGACGGGGATGAAGGCATTGGGCAGCACGAGTCCGCGGCGCGGGTGGTCCCAGCGGATGAGGGCCTCGGCCCCCGAGAGTCGGCGATCCGGCAGGCTGAACTGCGGCTGATAGAACATCCGGAACTGCTGCTCGCGGAGCCCCTTGCGGAGATCGCTGCTGACCGACAGGTGTTCGTTCACGCGGGCGTTCAGCTCTGCCGTGAAGAACTGGTAGTTCCCCCGGCCGGACCCCTTCGCGTGGTACATCGCGGCATCGGCGTTCTTCAGCAGCACGTCGATGTTTTCGCCGTCGTCGGGAAAGATGCTGATGCCGATGCTGGGTGTCGCCATCACCTCGTGGCCGTCGAGATGATGCGGCTCGGACAGCGCCTCGACGATCTTCGCCGCCACGTGGCCGGCTTCACCCGTGTCGCGCATGTTCGGCAGCAGCACCGTGTACTCGTCGCCGCTGTTGCGGCACACCGTGTCGCTCGCCCGCACGCAGGCACGCAGGCGGTGCGCCACGGCCTGCAGGAGACGGTCCCCGGCCTGGTGCCCGAGCGAGTCGTTGATGTGCTTGAAGTGGTCGAGGTCGAGGAAGAGCACGGCCACCCGGCTGCGAGTGCGCCGTGCTGCCACGAGCGCCTGGTTCAGGCGGTCGCGGAACAGGGTGCGGTTGGGCAGATCGGTGAGCGCATCGTGATGGGCGATGTAGCGGATCTGCTCCTCGGTCTCGCGCCGCTGGGTGATGTCCTGGCAGAGGCACAGCAGCTTCGTCGGAAGGCCGTCGCCGTTCACGATGGCGTCCCCCTTCGCGTGCAGCCAACGGGGCCGGTCCTCGGGCAGGGCCAGGCGGAACTCGATGTCGAGTGTGCTGTGGCCGGCGAGGCAGAGCCGCACGGCGTCATCGAACGCTGGCAGATCGGACTCGTGGATACGCCCGCGCATGAGCGCGTAGGTGTGCTGCGTGGGCGCGCCTTCCACACCCCATAGCCGCTCGCTGATCTGGGAGTGCTGCACCTGCCCGGAGCGGAGATCCCAGTCGAAGGTGCCCACCTCGGCGAAGGCGAGGGTCGCGCGCTCGCGCTCGAGGCTCGTCTGGATCAGCTCCCGGGCGGCGACGGCGTGGGTCACATCGGTGAACACGGCCACGACGAACTCGGTGCGACCGTGCTCGTCCGCCACCGGGTACACGGCGAGATCGTTCCAGAACGTGCTGCCATCGCGGCGTACCGCCCGCAGCGTGCTCCGGACGATCCCCTGCGCGATCACTTCGTCGAGGTGGACACCGAGGTCGTGGCCCGGAATCGGTTCGTCGGCGAGGAAGCGCGGATTGCGTCCGAGCACGTCGTCCTGCGTGAAGCCTGTCAGCAGCTCGAAACCCCGGTTGGCGTACACGATCGGCAGGTCGTCCCGCCGGGCGTCGCAGATCAGGATGCCGCTCACGCTGCCGTCGAGCGCGCGCGACTGCAGCCGCAGCTGACGCGTCGACTGCTTGGCTGCTGTGATGTCCTCGTGCACGACGACCACCCGCCGCGCGCCGGCCCCCGAGAAGGGGCTGACCACCAGCCGGAACCAGCGCTCCTCGTTCGCGCTGTGGCAGGGGTACTCGAGCGTGAATTCCGACCTCGCGCCGTTCAGCACGTCGAGGATGCCATCCTCCACCCTGCCGGCCTCGCTCGGGCCCGATTCGCTCGCCCGGCGACACACGTCGAGGTAGTTCGCGCCAACCGATGCGACGTCCGGGGCGCCGCCGTTCCCCTCGGCGTACATCCGCCAGGTCGCATTGACCGCGATGATGGTGCCGCGCTCGTCGAGCACGCACATCTGGTGCGGCAGGGCATCGAGCGTCGAGCGCGAGAAGCGTTCCGCCTCGCGCAGCACTTCGGCCTGGTCGCGCAGCACCCGCTGGGCTGCGATCAGCTCGGTGTTGTCGAACATGGTGATCACCGCACCGCGCACCACGCTCCGTCCGTCCCGATACGGCTGGACCTGCATGAGGTACTCGCGGAACCCGGAGACCTGCATCGTCGTGTTCTCGCCGGTCGCCATGACCTGCGGGACCAGTTCCTTCAGCGGCGAGACGTCGATGGTGCACGGGAGCGTGAACAGGATGTGGCCCAGCACTTCGTCGGTGGCGCCGAACACCCGGGCCGCCGGTGGATTGCAGAGCATGAGGCGCATCTGGCTGTCGACGACGACCAGCGGCATCGCGATGCTGTCCTTCACGTTCTGGAGATCCGTGTTGATCGACAGGATCTCCTGCGTCTTGGTCTCGAGCTCCTCGTTGACCGTCGTGAGCTCCTCGTTCGTGGACTGCAGCTCCTCGTTCGCGGTCTCGAGTTCCTCGTTCGTGGACTGCAGCTCTTCGTTCGCCGACTGCAGTTCCTCGTTGAGCGACTGCAGTTCCTCGTTCGATGTCTCGAGCTCTTCCACCACCGTCTGGAGGTTCTCGCGGTTGGCGGCGAGCTGTTCCTCGAGGTCGTGGATGATGTCGTCGCGATCGGTGGTGCTCGCACCGGGGACGGCCCGCCGTTCGGGCGTCGGCACCGTGCTCTCGGGGGCGAAGAGCACGAGAAAGAGCGGTTCCTCGGGCGTCGGACCGGCGACCGGCAGCACCGTGATGCGCGCGCGGCCGCCGTCCTCGTCGATGAGCAGGGGCGACGTCGTCACGGCGCCGCCCGAGCGCTTCGACTTCATCGTGAGCGACCGGATCTCGAGCCGGAGATCCTGCGACATCATGCTGTTCAGCGAGAGGTCCGGCGCACCCGAGGCCACGCGGACCACGCGGGAGACGTCACCGTAGACGTGACGCAGCTCCATCTCGGCCGTGATCAGGATGCCCGGTGGCAGCAGGTGCTTCTGCACCGCGCCCAGGACCCGCTCGGGGAGCGGAGCGGCCTGCCGCGTCGACGGCACGGACAGGCGGAACGACGTGTCGCGGCGCGCGCTCGCGACGGTGACTGCGACCGAGTGGGCGATGTCGATGCGGCCGTAGAGTCGGCTGCGCTCGTCGAGTGGCTGATACAGCTTCTCGGCGAGGCTGATGTTCTCGGACTTGCCCAGGAACAGCATGCCTTCGGGCAGCAGCGAGAAATGGAAGAGGCCGAGGAGGCGCGCCTGGGTCTCGGGCTTGAAGTAGATGAGCAGGTTGCGACAGGTCACAAGGTCCAGACGCAGGAACGGCGGGTCGCGTGTGACATCGTGGATCGAGAACACCAGCAGGTCGCGGACGGACTTGGCGATCTGGTAGGAGTCGCCCACGCGAACGAAGTAGCGTCGCAGCAGGGACGGGTCGAGATTCGTCTCGATCGACTTGGGGAACAGGCCGCGGCGTGCGCGGGCGAGGGCTCGCGCGTCGACGTCCGTCGCGAAGATCTGCACCCTGGACTCGCGCTTCAGCCGGTGCATCGCCTCGAGGAGGAGCACGGCCACCGAGTAGGCTTCCTCGCCGGTCGCGCAGGCGGCGACCCAGATGCGGATCTCGGCGCCCGGCGGCTTTCTCTTCAGCATCTCGCCGATCCGCACATCCAGAGCCTTCCAGCTCGCGGGGTCGCGGAAGAACGATGTGACAGAGATCAGGATGTCCTGGGTGAGCCGGTCGATCTCGGCCGGGCTCGTGCGCAGGAACTCCTCGTAGGCCTTCAGCGAATCGACGTGCGTCGCCGCCATGCGCCGCGTGAGGCGCCGGCGCACCGTGGTCTCCTTGTAGTTCAGGAAATTGTGGCCGGTGCGCTTCAGCACGAGATCGAAGAGGCGCTCGTACGCCGTGGCCGGCGGCGCCGAGGCTTCCGCGGCGGAGTCGAACTGCTCCGAGCGGTCGGCAATCGAGGCGAGCTTCCGGGCGATCTGTTCCGGCGGCATCACGAAATCGACGCAGTCCGTCTGCATCGCCGCCTGCGGCATCCCGTTGTACTTCGCTGTCGCGTCGTCCTGCGCGAAGGTCATCCCGCCTGCGGCGTGGATCGCGCGGATGCCGTTGGCGCCGTCGGAACCGGTTCCGGAGAGCACGATGCCGACTGCCGCATCGCCCTGGTCCTCGGCGATGGAGGTGAGCAGCATGTCGACGGAAGGCTTCGGCTTCGAGCGACCCGCGGGTGCCGTGAGCCGGAGGTGCTGGTTGGCGAGGACGACGTGCCGGTTCGCAGGCGTGATGTAGATCACGTTCGCCTCGATCCGCATGCCGTCCTGGATCTCGCGCACCGGGAGCGCCGTCTCGCGCGCGAGCAGCTGGACGAGCAGGCTCTCGTGGGTCGGTGAGAGATGCTGCGCGATGACGTACGACATCCGCGATCCGGTCGGCAGGTGCGCGACCAGCGCGCGCAAGGCTTCGAGTCCGCCGGCGGATGCGCCGATGCCGACGACCAGACGCAGGTCGGATTGCGGGAGCGGGGGGGGAGCTTCGGAAGGTGGTGGTGCGGGTACAGCGCTCGGGGACGCGACTGCGGCGACGACGCCGGCGTCGCTGGGCCCGGGCGCCTTGTCTCGGCGGACCGATCTTGCCATGGATCAGAATCCTTGCACCCGCAGGGAACGGGTCTGACTCCGTTGTCAGGTGCCGATCTTTGCCCCGCCCCGCGATCGAAAAGGTGCAGGGTACGAGTCGTCAGGGGCAGGCCGCGGGTCGAGGCGCTCCGGGGGTGCGGAGCACGACGCCTTGGGCTCGTCGGCGCTTGTATCCTCAGTGAGGTCAGGCTTTATGCAACGTGCCTGCGCCTCTGGATCATAGGACATCTTCGGCATCGTGCAAATCGGCGGAGATGCCATGCGCATCGCGCATCCAGGCACGACCGCGGGCGGGCGCCGATGCGCCGGTCGGAACGGGGTGTCCCGACCGGTCGATGCGGGAAGTTACTGTCCTGGCGCGCCGATCGCGATCGGCCGGACGGCGGAACCCGCACCCCCTTTCTCGCGCAGCGGCAGCACCATCGTGCAGGACGTCCACACCTTGTCGTTCGCGACGGCCTGCAGGTTCGCGTGCTCGATGTGGTGGATGCCCATCTTCGTGAGCATGTGGTGATGCACGGCGAACGGCAGGCCGGGAGGCGTCCCTTCGGCGGGCGGGGCCTTGCCCTCGAGCATCCCTTCGGGCACCGGATCGATGAACGGCGTGTCGAGGCCGATTGCGACGATGCGACGTTCGCCGAGGTACTGGGCGGCGTCGTAGCCGAGGCCGGGCGCCTTCGTGTAGTAGATGCCTTCGGTGTCCGGATCCTTCCAGTGGTCACCCCAGCCTGTGCGGATGTAGACGACGTCGCCCGCCATGATGCCGCGCCCCCCCAGGCCCTGGGCTTCGAGCATGGCCTCGATGTGGGCCTTCGTGACCACCTGGCCGGCCTCCATGGCCTTGCCCCCGTTCACGAAGGTCTTGGCGTCCAGCACCACTGCCGTCGTGACGATGGGGGCGGCCTTCTCGATGCCCAGCTCCAGCAAGGGCGAGTCGGGCGTGGGCTTCACCGTGGCCTGCTTGCGACCACCGTAGTAGACGGCCTGGTCGGCTGGGAAGGGCGGTTCCATCTTCCAGGGTTCGGGCAGGGCGGCGAAGTGGCCGAGAGCGTCCATCTGCGTGGCCTGTGCGGCGGGTTCCGCACCGGCTTCGAGGGCTTCCCCGTTGAACGCGTGCGCCGTGAACGGGATACCGCCGGTGGGCTTGTACTGCTGGATGTACGGGCCGGTGAAGGGCGACTTCGGCATCGTGTTGGAGCGCAGATACGAGAGTTCGTAGACCTTCGCGGTGCCCTGGGTGAGGTGCCACGCGCAGCGCATCCAGGTGGCGGGGCCCTGGGTGTTGCCCATGCCCATTTCGTCGCCCTTGGGCCAGGGGCCCTTCGGCGTCTTCTTGACCGACTGGTTGAGGATGCTGATCGGCTCGACCGCGATGGCGGTAGACACCGATACCAGTCCGGCGAGCGCGAGGAGCGCCGTGATGGAACGTAGCGACGACGGGGACTTCATGGACGAGACCTCCTTTCCTATCTTTGTTCGAAACGCGGTCGACAAATGGGCGACAAACGGGCGGCTCCGGGGGTCAGAGACCCAGGGTCCGCGGCAGCCAGAGCGAGACGATCGGGAACGCGATCAGCAGTGCGAGGCGCGCGACGTCGGCCAGGATGAAGGGCATGACGCCGCGCCAGATCATGCCGGTTTCCACGTCCGGCAGCACGCTGCGCAGCACGAAGATGTTCATGCCCACCGGCGGGCTGATCATCCCGATCTCGACGACGCACACGACGAGGATCCCGAACCAGATGGGGTCGAAGCCCAGCGCCTGCACGAGCGGGAAGAACACCGGCACCGTGAGCAGGATCATCGACAGCGATTCCATGGCCGTGCCGAGCACGACGTAGATGACGCAGATGAGGGCGATGACGAGGACGGGTGGCGCGTCGATCGTCGTGACGAGGGTCTGCAGATCCGACGGCAGCGTCGTGAAGTTCACGAAGTTCCCGAAGATCGATGCACCGATCACGACGGCGAAGAGCATGGCGGTCGTGCGGGCCGAGTCCGCGAGGACGCGGCCGAGGGCGGGGAGGTCCAGCTGACCGCGGGCGAGCGCGACCAGGAATCCGCCCGCAGCACCGACGCCGGCGGCTTCGGTCGGGGTGAACCAGCCGCCGTACAGTCCGCCGAGCACGAGGGCGAAGAGCAGCGCCACCGTCCAGATGTCGCGCATCGCGGCGAGGCGTTCGCGCCAGCCGGTGCGCTCGCCGGGTGGCCCGAGCGAGGGATCGCGCCGCACGCTGATGTGGGCCGCGAGCATGTACAGCGCCACGGCCACCAGGCCGGGGCCGACACCGGCTGCGAAGAGCGCGCCGATGCTCTGCTCGGTCATGATCCCGTAGATGACCATGATCACCGACGGCGGGATGAGGATGCCGAGGGTGCCCCCCGCGGCGATGGCGCCGGCCGCGAACGAATCGCGGTACCCGAACCGGCGCATCTCCGGCATGGCGACGCGGGCCATGGTGGCGGTCGTCGCGATCGACGATCCGCAGATCGCGCCGAAGCCCGCGCACGCGAGGATCGTCGACATCGCGAGCCCGCCGCGGCGGTGGCCGATGAACGTGTAGGCGGCCCGGTAGAGTTGCCCGGACATCCCGGCGCGGGTGACGAAGTTGCCCATCAGCACGAAGAGGGGGACCACCGACAGCGTGTACTTGGCGATGTCGAGGATCTCGGTGGCCGTCGACGAGAGCGCGGCCGGCCACGATCGCATCAGGCCGATCCCCACGAAGCCCGCCAGCGCCATCGCGAAGGCGATCGGCACGCGCAGCGCCATCAGGACGAACATGCCGAGGAAGCCCGCCAGCGCCTCAGTCATCGCGCTCCTCCGCAGCCACGTGGAAGCCGTCCGATGCGGCACCCGCGCGCGCGACCAGCACCAGGTGCACGAGCGCCGTCAGGAGCAGCATCACTGCCGTGGCGTGCTGGAACGGCGCGATCGCGATCTCGAGCTGCGCCGTGATGTCGCCCTGTCCGCCCGTCCGCAAGGCACGGGTCTCGACGAGCCAGGCGGCCGCGCCGAGCAGTGCCGCGCAGGCGAGGTTTGCCAGTCGGTGCTGCCATTTCCGGAGGCTGGCCGGCAGCAGCGGGTCGAGCAGGTCGAAGAGGACGTGCTCGCCCTTCAGCGACGTGAGCGGCAGGGCGGCGAAGATGACTGCGAGCATCAGCAGCTCGGTGATCTCGACGCTGCCCGGGATGGAGGCCGCGAGGAACTTGCGGCCGATGACGTCGGCGAAGGTGATCAGCATCATGCCGAACAGCGCGGCGCCGGCGATGAGGCCGAGCGCGCGTTCGAGTGCTGTTGTCAGGGGATTCTTCATGGGGGCGGGCGCGTCGCGCCGCCGCGCCGCGGTACGCTACTGACCCTTGGCCACTTCGGCGCGGAACTCCTTCAGCACCTGATCGGGGTTCGCGAGGCCCTTCGCCTTGGCGTCGCCGATCCATTTCTGTTCGAGGCCGACGGTCTTCGCGCGGATGTCGTCGACCAGCGCCTTCGGTGCGGTCACGACCTTCACGCCCGCGGCCTGCATCGCGGCGTCCGCGGACTTGTCGGTCCGGTCCCAGGCCTGGCCGAAGGCGCGTGCGAGCGGTTCGCCGGAGAGCTTGGCGATGGCCTCCTGGTCGGCCTTCGGAAGCCCCGCCCAGGTGTCCTCGTTCATCACGAAGAAGAAGCTGGTGTTGTACAGACCGCCGGGGAAGTCCGTGCGGTGACGGATGATCTTGTCGAGCCGGAACGATTCGATCGACTCGGCGGGGAAGAGCACGCCATCCATCACGCCGCTGGAGAGCAGCTCGTACGATTCCGGTGCGGGCTTCAGGGTGACGCTGATCCCGAGTGCCTTGCCGATCTCGTTCACGACGCCGCCGCCGACCCGGAACTTGAGCCCCTGCATGTCGGCGAGGGACACGATGGGACGCTTCGTGTTGAACATGGCGCCGGGGCCATGGTTGAACACTGCGAGCACCTTCACACCCTTGTGCTCGCCGGCCTTCGCGAGATGGCGTTCGAAGATGCGCTGGTAGGCAACGGAGGTGGCCTCGGCCGTCCCGCCGTTGAAGGGCAGCTCGGTCATCTGGGTCAGAGTGAAGCGGCCGGGCGTGTAGCCGTGCACGCCGAAGGAGACGTCCGCCAGGCCGTCGCGGACCGCATCGAACGTGGCCGGAGGGGCCGCCACGGGCTTCGGCAGGATGTTGCAGCGGACGCGCTTCGCCGTGGCCTTCGCGACGTCCTCGCACCACTTCGCCTGCGTCGTCGCCATCGCGTGGGTGGGCGGCAGCCAGTTCGACGCCGTGAGCACCACGTCGGCCCGGGCGGGCAGGGTGGCGAGGGCGCAGGTCAATCCGACGGACAGGCCGACGAGCGCGGTGCTGAAACCCTTCATGGAATCTCTCCTCCTCTTGCCGACCGGCCGGTACGGGATGCTCCGGAAGGTGTCTCCGGGCCCGGTCTGGGCGGCGAGGATATCGCGAGCGGCGATGGCGCGCACGGGGCGCCGGCCCGGGCGGGCGCCGGACGCGTCGTTGCGGCTATGATCCGGCACCTCCCGACCCGCCGCCGTCCACCGTCAGGCGCCCCGATGAACAAGACCCCCGCCTGGCTGCCCATCGCCCGCGTCGCCCTGCCGATCGCCCTCTTCGCCCTGTGGCACGTGCTCGTGAAGACCGAAGTCCTGCCGGCCTTCTTCTTCGGGCAGCCGCTGGTGGTGCTGGAACGGGTGCGCGACTGGTTCCTGACGGGCAGCATCTGGCCCCACCTCGGCGTGACCCTCCTCGAGACGCTGCTCGCGTTCGTCTTCGGGACGGCGGCCGGTCTCGCGGTCGGGCTGTGGCTGGGGCTCTCCGACAACGCCGCGGCGCTGCTCGACCCCTACGTGAAGGCGCTGAACGCGATGCCGCGGGTGATCCTGGCGCCGATCTTCTCGGTGTGGTTCGGCCTCGGCATCACGTCGAAGGTGCTGCTGGGCGTGACGCTCGTGTTCTTCATCGTCTTCTTCAGCGTGTACCACGGCGTGCGCGAGGTGAACCGGCAGGTGCTCGACAACGCCCGGATGCTCGGTGCGAGTCCGCGGCAGCTCCTGCGGCACGTGTACCTGCCGAGCGCGACCGCGTGGGTCTTCGCGAGCCTCCACTCCGCCGTCGGCATGGCCTTCGTGGGCGCGGTCGTGGGCGAGTATCTCGGCTCCGCGAGCGGCGTGGGCTACCTGATCCTGCAGGCCGAGGGCACGTTCGACATCGACAGCGTGTTCGCTGGCGTACTGGTGCTCACGGTGTGCGCACTAATGCTCGACCGGCTCGTCACCGTGGCCGAACGCCGCCTGCTGCGCTGGCGCCCCGAGCGCGCGTCGGGCATGGCCTGACGGACGTCAGCCCGCGGCGCGCTGCGCGGCGAACGCGATGAACCAGTCGATGGACTTCGGGTTGGCCATGGAGTCCCGGTTCACGGCCTTCTCGGGTGGATGGCCGAGGAGGATCTTCTTCACCGGCACCTCCAGTTTCTTCCCGGAGATCGTGCGCGGCACCTCGGGGATCACGTAGACGTCGTCGGGCACGTGACGCGCCGAGAGGCCCTTGCGGATGGCGTCCTGCAGTGCGCGCTTCAGTTCGGGCGACACCTCGGTCGCGCCGTCCCGCGGCACGACGAAGAGCGCCATGAACGACGGGCGTCCGAGGTATTCGAGGTCCACCACGATGGAGTCCGAAATCTCGGGGAAGCCCTCGACGACGCGATACAGCTCGCTCGTCCCCATGCGGATGCCGTGACGGTTGATGGTGGCGTCGGACCGACCGTAGATCACGGCGGTGACGGACTCCGGCCGCTCGCGCAGTTCCAGCCAGTCGCCGTGGCGCCACACCCCGGGCCACGTGTCGAAGTAGCTCTCGAAGTAGCGGCGCCCGTCGTTGTCGCCCCAGAAGTAGAGCGGCATCGAGGGCATCGGCTCGGCGCACACCAGCTCGCCCACGCTGCCGATGACGGGCTTGCCGTCCTCGTCGTACGCGTACGTGGCCACCCCCAGCCCGCGGCACTGCATCTCGCCCGCGTACACCGGCAGGATCGGGCACGACGCGAGGAACGCCGCGCCGGGATCCGTTCCGCCGGAGATCGACGCGAGCAGGATTTCGGCGTGCACGTTCTCGTACACCCAACGATAGCCCTCTGCGGTGAGCGGCGAACCGGTGCAGCCCACCGTGCGCAGCGCCGACAGGTCGAACCGCTTGCCGGGTTCCATCCCGGCCTTCGCGCAGAGCCCGAGGAATGCCGGGCTCGTGCCGAAGAACGTGATGCGCTCCTGCTCGGCGAGGCGCCAGAGCGTATCGAGATCGGGATACCCCGGATTGCCGTCGAACTGCACGATCGTGCAGCCCATCACGAGCGTCGAAGCAAGCAGGTTCCACATGATCCAGCTCGTCGACGAGAACCAGAAGAAGCGGTCGTCCGGCCCGACGTCGAGGTGCAGCGCGGTGCCCTTGAACGTTTCGAGCACCGTGCCGCCGTGGCCGTGGACGATGGGCTTCGGCATGCCGGTCGTGCCCGAGGAGTACACGATCCAGAGCGGGTGATCGAACGGCAGCGGCGTGAAGATCGGTGCCGCCGGCATGGCCACGGCATCGGCGATCGTCACGACCTGCAGCGCGCGGTCCGCAGCGGCCTCGCCGAGATCGAGGGTCCCGTCCGGGTCGAGGTACGGCACGAAGATCACCGCCTCCAGCGACGGCAGCTGGGCGACGAGTTCACGCACGACGTCGCGTCGGTCGATGGGCTTGCCGTTGTAGCGATAGCCGTCCACCGCGAAAAGCACGCGCGGAGCGATCTGCCGGAAGCGGTCGAGCACGCTGACCGGGCCCATGTCGGGCGAGCAGCTCGACCAGATCCCGCCCCGGCTCGCGGCCGCCAGCAGCGCGATCACGCTTTCCGGGATGTTCGGCATGTACGACACGACGCGGTCGCCGGCGCGCAGGCCCAGCCGGTCGAGCGTCGCACCGAGGGCGCCGACGCGGTCCGCGAGGTCCGACCACGACAGCTCGCGCCGTGGCTGCGTCTCGGACGAGAAGATGATGGCGGGCCGGGTCGCGGCTTCCGGGCCCTGCGCGGCGGCGAGGGCGTGTTCCGCATAGTTGATCGTCGCGCCCTCGAACCAGCGGGCGCCGGGCATCGTGCGCTCGGCGAGCACCTGCGTCGGGCGCTGGTGGAAGTGCACCCCGAAGAACTGCGGGATGGTCTTCCAGAAGGTCTCCAGTTCGTCCACCGACCACTGCCAGAGGGATTCGTAGCCCTCGAACTCGAGGCCGTGCTGGGCGCCGAGCCATCGGCGATAGCGGGTGATGGCGGCGCGTTCGATGCGCTCGAGCGACGGAGTCCAGAGGGGCGTGACGGGGGACATGAGAGGCCGGCGGAGAGTGCGGGGATTCGCGATGGTACGGATCCTCGTCGCTGCCGTGAACTGCATCGCACTCCGACGAAGGGCAAAGCGCTAACATCCGGCCGTTTTCCAATCGATTCGAGGAGGCATCGCTGCCATGGACCGCAGGAACTTCATCACCGCCACGGGCGCCGCCGCCAGCGCCTTCGTGCTCGCTCGCGAGGGGCAGGCCGCCCATGACGAACACGCCCACCACCATGGCGCCGCGCAGGGCGGTGCGCCGCGGGACGCCCTCGTGCGGGCGACCGCCGAGTGCATCGGCCGCGGCGAGGTGTGCCTCGCCCACTGCATCGATCTGCTCGCCACGGGCGACACGATGCTTGCGGAATGCGCGAGGCGCGTGAACGAGATGGTCGCGCTGTGCGGCGCCCTGCGGACGATCGCCGCGCAGGACGCCCCGTCGCTGCGCGCGCTGGCGCTCGTCACGGACGAAGTCTGCCGGACTTGCGAGGAGGAATGCCGCAAGCACGAGGACCATCACGCACAGTGCCGCGACTGCGCCGAGGCGTGCGCCGCATGCCGCCGCGAGTGCACCGCGGTGGCCACCTGACCGGACACGGCGATGGAACTGCGGCCGGAATTGCTCTGGCTCGTCGCAGGGTTCGCGCTGGTCATCGTCGAGTTGATGACCGGCACGTTCTATCTGCTGATCTTCGGTGTGGCGACGCTGCTCGCCGCGGCGGTGGCGTGGGCGGGGGCGTCGTTCCAGACCCAGGCGATCGTGGCGGCCACCGCAGCGATCGTGGGCAGCTTCGTCGTCCGCCAGCGCCGACTCTCGCTGCAGGGCACCGGTGACAGCACGCCCATGGACGTGGGGCAGTCGGTGGTGTTCGAGACGTGGGTCGACGAGGCGTCCCGGGTCGCGCGTGTGCGCTACCGCGGGGCACCGTGGGAGGCCGAGGTGACGGCCGGGGCGTCACCCGCCGCCGGGAACATGCTGACGATCAGCGATGTGCGCGGCAACCGCCTCGTGGTCGGCACGGTTGTCGGCGGGCGGGCACCATGAGCCAGGATCCCGTGCGCGACGTGATGAAGGGTCTGAACAACGCCGTGGGCAAGGACATCCGCAAGGAGGGGAGCATGTTCGGCAAGCTGATCTTCGTCGTGGTGCTGTCGGTGATGGCATTCGTGTATCCGCCTGCCAGCGGCTTCGCGATCCCGTTGCTGCTGCTCGGCACGGCCATCGTGTTCGTGATCGAAGGCGTGCGCGTGGTCCCGCAGCAGACCGCGTGGGTCGTGGAGCGGCTCGGCCGCTTCCATCGCGTGCTGGAACCCGGCCTGAACCTCATCGTCCCGTTCGTCGATCGCATCCCCTACCGGCACTCGCTGAAGGAAGTCCCGCTCGACGTGCCAGAGCAGGTCTGCATCACGAAGGACAACACGCAGCTCGCGGTCGACGGGATCCTCTACTACCAGGTGACGGATCCGAAGCTCGCGAGCTACGGCACGTCGGACTTCATGATGGCCATCACGCAGCTCGCGCAGACCATGCTCCGCAGCGAGATCGGCAAGATGGAGCTCGATCGCACGTTCGAGAGCCGCGACGACATCAATCGTCAGATCGTGGCGGCGCTCGACGAGGCCGGGCGCACGTGGGGCGTGAAGGTGCTGCGCTACGAGATCAAGAACCTCACGCCGCCGGAGTCGATCCTCCGCGCGATGCAGGCGCAGATCACGGCGGAGCGAGAGAAGCGCGCGCTGATCGCGAAGTCGGAGGGCCAGCGGCAGCAGGACATCAACATCGCGGAGGGCGAACGCCAGTCGAAGATCCTGCAGTCCGAGGGCGAGAAAGCCGCGGCGATCAACAAGGCGCAGGGCGAGGCGACGGCGATCCGCATGCTGGCCGACGCGCAGGCCGAGGCCGTACGCGCCGTCGCGAATGCTCTCGGAACCGAAGGCGGGATGAACGCCGCGAGCCTGAAGGTGGCCGAGAACTACGTGGCGGCGTTCAAGGAACTCGCGAAGACCGGCAACACGCTGATCATCCCGTCGAACCTGGCGGATCCGGCGGCGCTCGTCGCGAGCGCGATGACCGTGCTGGAGCGGGCGCGGGTGGGCGGGGCGAAGGCGTAGAGGTGTTCGCTGGTCGCGCGCGGGGAGTGCTTGCAAGGTGCGCGCGCCTTGTCCATTCCCCGGTGGATGTATCACCTACGGTGGAAAACTGGCCGGGCATTTGTAGGAGCGGGCCATGCCCGCGAAAGCGTCCGAACCGGTTGAGGCGCTTCCTCGCATCAGGCGCTTTCGCGGCCATGGGCCGCTCCTACAGGGCAACTGCCGGCTCCCTCACCGCCCCGGGATCACCTTCTCCGTCACCGCGAAGAACACCGAATCCTCGTACGCCTCGAGGTCGTGCGTCTCGCCCGGGCCCGTGAAGTGGTAATCGCCCGCCGCCAGCTTGAACTCGCCGACGCGCAGCGATCCGGAGACCACGTAGACCTCCTCGATCCCGATGTGCCCGTGCATCTCGATGGTCGCGCCTTTCGATACGCGGATGAGCGAGGTGCGCCCGCCGCCCTCGACGTCGCGCATCACGGCCCGCATCACGCCCGGCTGCTTGGCGTGAACCCATTTCTGCTCTTCGGGGGAGATCTTCAGCATGATTGGCTTTCCATTTTGGGGTGAACCGACGGTGAAATGATGGGGCCGGCGACGCGCGCTTCCGGGTGCTACAGATCCGCCAGCGGATGCGTGCCCGTCCACCTCGGCTGCAGCAGCGTTTCGACGTTCGCAGCGGCCTCGGCGAGCGTTGACCAGCGCCACTTCGGCGACTTGTCCTTGTCGACGATCAGCGCCCGGATCCCTTCCGCGAAGTCGCCGTCGGCGGCGCAGCCCATCGCGGCGGCCAGCTCCAGGCGGAGCACCTCCGCGAGCGACGCGCCGTGCAGGCGGTCCTGCAGCGCCCACGACAATGCCGCGGAGGCCGGTGATCCGTGGACCAGCGCCTGCCGATGGGGCTCGAACCACGGGTCCTTGGCGGCAGCGTCTGTGATCGCACCGAGGAACCCCTCGGGCGATGCCGTGTTGGCGATGGCCGCGACGCCCGCCAGATGCGCCATGAACTCCGCGGCCGGGAGCGCGGACCAGTCGGCGGCGCCCTGCAGGACGGCGTCGACGCGGGCGCGATGGCCGGCGGCATCGGCTCCCCACGACGCCGCGACGAGGGCTGCGACGACGTCGGCTTTCCGGTCGTGGGCGATCGGCAGGTCTGCCATCCCGAGCGCAATGGTGTCGGCAGGGCCGAGGCGCGCGCCGGTGAGCGCGAGGTAGCGTCCGATGCGCGCGGGCATCCGCTGCAGGAACCAGGAGCCTCCCACGTCGGGGAAGAGGCCGATGGCGATCTCGGGCATGGCGAACTTCGTCGTGGCGGTCACGACGCGATGGCTCGCGCCGCACGCGAGGCCGACGCCGCCGCCCATCACGATGCCGTGCATCCAGGCGATGACGGGTTTGGGGTAGTGATGGATGTCGTGGTCGAGCCGGTACTCCGGTGCGAAGAAGGCGAGCGTGGCAGCGTCGCGCGCGGAAGCATCGTCCGTACGGATCGCGCGGTACATGGCCTGCAGGTTCGCGCCGGCCGAGAAGGCCTTCTCGCTCGAACTGTCCATCAGCACGGCCACGACAGCGGGATCCGCAGCCCAGTCGTGCAGGGCGCCGGCGATCGCGGCGACGATGGCCGGGGTCAGCGCGTTCAGCGTGGCGGGATGGTCGAGAGTGATGTGGCCGATCACATGGCCGTCGGCGGTGGGCAGCCGTTCGATGCGGACCGGCGCGGGTTCGTGTTGAGTGGTCAAGGCAATGGTCCGTTCACGGGGAAGGTGGCGCGGCGACCAGCCGGCAGGGCTGGGCGCCGGGGGGCGGTCAGAGGCCGGCGATGTAGTGGGCCAGCGCCTCGATCTGCTCGTCGGTGAGGGTCTTCGCGAGCGGCCCCATCACCTCGTTCACCCGCACACCTTCGCGATAGTCCTTCAACTGCTTCACGATGTACGGATACTTCTGACGTGCGATGCGCGGGAACTCGCCCAGGCCCTTCAGGCCGGTCTGGTGACACGCCGCGCACTGCGTCTCCTCGGCGATCTGCTTGCCCTTAGTGGCGAGCGCCGGGTCAGGCTTGAACGAGCCGCGGGTCATGGTCTGGGAAGCGAAGTACTCCGCGACATCCACGACATCCTGGTCCGACAGCACGCCCACGGAGGGCGACATCATGGCGTTCTTGCGCGCCCCGGTCTTGAAGGCCTTGATCTGGCTGACGAGATAGTCCTTCGTCTGCCCCGCGAGGCTCGGGAAGCTGCCGGAGCTGGAGTTGCCGTCGGTGCCGTGGCAGTGCGCACAGGAGTCGGACTTCGCGGCAGTGGCCGGGTCGGCGGCCGACCACGCAGCCAGGGTGGCTGCGAGGACGCAGGCCAGGGTTCGAGTTCGCATTGTTTCCTCTCCGCTGTGACTTGTCGTTCGTGGGGGGACTGCTCGGGGGCCGACCCGGGTGGGCCCGGTGCCGCATCGACCGGGATGGCCTCCCGGAGTTTCGCCCGCCGAGGGTGTCCGCCCCGGGGGCCGAAGTATAGGCGAGCCGCCGGTCCGGGCCGCCGCTACGGCGATTGAACCCGGAGCGGCGCCTCCGGTATAAAGGGCCGACTTCCTTCGCAACCCGCCGCCCCTTCCGACGAGGAGCCCGCCCGGATGTCCCAGGTCCTCGATCCCGATCCGCCGTCGGCCGAAGCGTCCGCGATGCCCGAGGCGGAGCGCCGCGAGATCGACCTCATGCGACTCGTGGTCGCCCGCGACCGAGGCGCGTTCGAGGTTCTGTACCGGCTCTACTACCGGCGCCTCGGGCGCTTCCTGGACCGCCTCACGCGCCGGCCCGATGTCATCGAGGAGGTCCTGAACGACACCATGTTCGCCGTCTGGACCCGCGCCGCCACGTTCAACCATGCCTCTCGGGTATCCACGTGGATCTTCGCGATCGCCTATCGCCAGGCCCTGAAGCGCGTGCAGCGGGGGGATCGCCCGGTGGCGTCCCACCCCGACGACGAGACTCCGGAACAGCTCGACAGCCCCGAGACGCGGTTGATGCAGCGCCAGTCGTCGGCGCTGCTGCGCACAGCGATCGACCGGCTGCCCTTCGAGCAGCGCATGGTCGTCGAACTGACCTACTTCCACGGCTGCGGCTATCCGGAGATCGCGGTCATCATGGACTGCCCTACCGATACGGTGAAGACGCGCATGTTCCACGCCCGGCGCAAGCTGCGCCTCATGCTCGAACTGCGGGGCTGAAGCGGTGCGTCCCGTCGAAGATACCTTCCCGATGCCGTATCGACCCGTGACCACAACCCTGCCCGCCGTCGGGATCGGACGCTAGGGAGACTCTGATGTGCCCGCGCGACCGTGCCAATGAATCAGGATCCCCCTGGATGGCCGACGTCCTCGAACTGGCGAACGCAGCCCATGCGCGCTGCGAAGTCCTTCTCCCGTGGTACGTGAACGGCACCCTCGACACCGCCGAACGCGCGTTCGTCGAGGGTCATGTCGGGCAGTGCGAGCGGTGTCGCGCCGACATCGTCCGTCTGCGCTCCATCGCCGACGACGTCCGCGAGTTCGATGTCGATCCCGACCGTGACCTCGCGCTCGGCCGTCTGTCCGTACGGCTCGATGGTGCGGATGCCCGGGAGATGCCGCTTCCGCCCGTGCCATCCCCTCGCCGAAGCCTCTCCGGCCTGTGGGATGACGCCCGGGTGCTGCGTATGCTGGTCGTGCTGCAGGTGGGTGCCCTCGCGGCGCTCGGCGCGATCGGACTGCGCACTGTGCCGGAGATCGAGTACCGAACCCTGGCTGCCCCTGCAGCCTCCACCGACCGGGGGCGGCTCATCGTCGCCTTCGACAGTGCCCAGCCCGAGATCGCGATCCGCCGGGTGCTGGTGGCGGCCGATGCACGGGTGGTCGACGGTCCGACGGGCGACGGGCTGTACGTCATCGAGGTCGCCGCCGCCCGGGCATCCGCGGTGGCGGAGCAGCTTCGGCAAAGCAGCGCCGTGGTGCGTGTGGACCTCGCGACACCGTCGCCATGACGACGAGGGAGATCCCGATTGACTGGCGCGGCCGTGCGAATCGATCAGCGTCTCCGTAGGCGTCTTCGCAGTCTCCCGGCCGTGCTTGCGCTGGCGACCATGGGCGCACTCGCAGGGTTGGCAGGGTGCGCTGCGACGCCGTCCGCGGCGGGCGTCGACAGGGCCCTATCGCCGGCCGAAGTGCCCGGGGAGCGCGTGCTCGTGATGCTGCCCGACGCCGCGCCGACGCACTTCCGCCCGGGGGCCGGTGGCGGCTATCTCGACACGGCGAGGCGCGCACGCGTGCTCAGCCTGGCCAGGGCGCTGGTGCGGGACCACGGTGGCGCGATCCTGGAGGCCTGGCCGATGCCGGCGCTGGGATTGCACTGCGTCCTGATGGCAGTGCCCGCGGGGACGACCGCAGACCGCTTCGCCGACATCGTCGGCCGCGACGCGCGGGTCGGGTGGGCACAGCAGGTCTCCGAGTACCGCACGCTCGCCCGCAACGATCCGTATTACCCGCTGCAGACGTCTGCCCGCACGCTCGATCTGTCGGACATGCACGGCGTGACCACCGGCCGCGGCGTGCGCATTGCGGTCATCGACAGCGGTGTCGACGCGGCGCATCCGGACCTCGCGGGCCAGCTGATGACCGCGCAGGATTTCATCGGGGGCGGCGATCGCGCCGAGATGCATGGCACCGCAGTGGCGGGGATCATCGGCGCCCGTGCCGACAACGGCGTGGGCACGGTCGGTGTCGCGCCCGACGCGAAGCTGCTGCCGTTGCGGGCTTGCCGTCAGCGCCGTCCCGACGCGCAGGAGGCCTCGTGCGATACCTTCGCCGTGGCGAAGGCCTTCCAGCGCGCGTTCACTGCGGAAGCGCGGATCGTGAACCTGAGCCTCACAGGGCCGCCCGACCGGTTGCTGGGTGCGCTGATCGACCGGTTCTCCGCCAAAGGTGGCGTGGTGGTCGCCGCGGCCGATCGCGCGGCGCCCGAGGGTGGATTTCCGGCATCCCATCCGCAGGTCCTCGCCGTCGCGGGCAGTCACTTCCCCGGTGCGAGCCAGCGCTTCCTGAAGGCACCCGGTGAGGAGGTGCTCACCACGCTGCCCGGTGCACGCTGGGCGTACGTGTCCGGCGACTCCTTCGCGGCGGCGCACGTGAGCGGCGTGGCCGCGCTGCTGCTGGCGCGCGCGCCGTCGCTCGATGCCGTCCGACTTTCCGCCGCCCTCGCTGCCCCCGGTCCGGACGGCGTGGTGGCCACCTCCGGGATCGATCCGTGCGCGGCGCTGGCGCGGGTGGACCCCGGAGCGCGATGCGCCTCCCGCTCCGATGCCACTGCCGTCGCGCGCCGCCCTCCGCCGCCTTGACGGTCTGCGGATGGCGCGCGTTGCGGGTCTCGGCATCGCACTCCTGCTGATCGCCGCGCGCGCGGATGCGCAGTGGACCGGTGCGGTGGGGGTCGTGTCGGACTACCTGCACCGCGGCGTGTCGTTCAGCGACCGGCGGCCGGCGGCCCAGGTCTCGGTGGCCTGGGATCATGCTTCGGGTCTCTTCGCCGGAGGGCAGGCGACGACCGTGCGCCTCGGGCCGTCCGCCCTCGGGACGAACGTCGAGTTTCTCTACTACGCCGGGTTCGCGCGGGATGTCGGCCCGTTCACGTGGGAGGCGGGGACGCTGAGGTACGACTACTCCGGTCCGGCGCGCCTCCAGGGCTATGGCTATACCGAGGTCTTCGCGGGTGCTTCCCGCGGCGGCTTCTCGGCCCGGGTCTTCCGGTCGAACCGGCACTACGAGCAGGGCGCCGGATCGTGGTACGTCCAGGCGATCTACGCGGGTGCGCTCACGGACGAGATCCAGTACTTCGCCCAGGTCGGCGCGCTGTACCTGAACCCCGAGCGCGGCCGCGCCGATGCGACCTCCGAGCGCCACATCGACGCCCGCATCGGTCTGCAGACGCTGTGGCGGGGGTTCCAGTTCGAGGCGGCGCTGGCGGGCACCGATCGCGCCGACAGCGCCTGCTTCGGGGCAGGCCGGCGATGCGGCTTCGGGCCCGTGCTGTCGATCAGCCGCCCGCTGCCCTGAGTCCTGCCGCCGCGCGCGGGACGAGCTGCACGAACAAGTCCTTCGGCATCAGCGTGAACGCGAACAGTTCCTCGGCCGGAGCCGTCCCGGGGGCGCGTCGGACGTCGAAGTGCCGCGCGATCATCGCCATGACCATCTTGATCTCGAGCATGGCGAGATGCCTCCCCGGACAGTACCGGGGCCCCGCACCGAAGGGCATGAACGCGCGCGGTTCGTGGGCATCCGTCGGAGCGCGCTCGGCAGCCATCCACCGCTCGGGGCGGAAGGCGTCCGGCTGCGCGAAGTGCGTTCCGGCCGTGCCCGGATAGCCGTTGAGTGCCAGGATGCCCGTGCCGGCAGGCAGGTGGAGGTCGCTGATCTGCACGTCGACGAGCGGTTCCAGCGCAAGAAACGGCGCCACCGGCTTCATGCGTAGCGCCTCGTGGGCCATCGCTTCGATGTAGTCGAGCCCGTCGGCCGTCGCGTGGTCCATCGGACGGTCGGCGTGGCCGAGCACTGCATCGACCTCGGCCTGCAGCCGCGTCTGCACCTCCGGCCGATCGATCATGAGATGCAGCATCCACGAGATCGCATTCGCAGTGGTGTCCTCGCCGGCGACGAGCATCGTGATCGCATTGCCGAAGATCTCGGCGTCGCTGAACCCGCGGGCTTCGTCGTCCTGCGCGGCCAGCATCGCCTCGATGAAGTTCGTCGGATGCGCCCGCCGCGCCGGCTCGGCAGCCACGCGTCGGCGGCAGTCCTCGATCATCGATGTCACGAGGCGCCGCACCTCAGCCATCGCCCGATCGAGCGCGCGATCGGCGGGCAGGCGGAGCCAGCGCCAGTACGGATACGGGGCCATGGTCCGCCGCAGCAGGGCGGGGAACAGCTTCTCCATGTGCGTCTGGATGAGGTCCCCTTCCTGCTCGATCGTGTTGAGGTCGTGGCCGAACGCGAGACCCGTCGTCACGTCGACCGTGAACCGCATGAGTTCGCGCTGGATATCGAGCACGGTGCCTTCGTCGGCCGCGCGTAGCCAGCGCTTCTGCAGGCGTCCGGTGACCGCTTCGAGGCGCGGGAAGAATCCCCGCAGGTGCCGTGTGTTGAGCGCATGCATCGCCAGTGCGCGCTGGCGGCGCCAGTCCCGGCCCTCCGCGTTGAACACGCCGTCCACGCCGACCTCGAGCATTGCGGAACGCAGCGAACGTTGGCGCATGAAGGATTCGGGGCGCTGCCGCAGGATGTCGTGGATCAGGGCGTGATCCGCCACGACCAGCATCGGATGCTGCATGAGGCGGATGCGATACAGCGGCCCGTACCGGTCGGCCCAGCGGTACAGGATGCGGTGCAGCTGGCCCACGTCGACATCGAGGAGATTGCCGACGATCCAGCGTCCGGGCGGACCGGGTAGATCGGCCAGACGTCGCGTCGCGCCTGCAGACGGGGGCGGCGCCAGGGAGTCGGAATCGGCGAGGGGTCGCATGCCGCGATCGTGCACCGCTGGCGCATGCGGCGAAAGCCCCCGGCGACGCGGCGTTGACAGCCCCTCCGCCGAAGCGGTGGAGCCGACCGGCGCGATGGGCGAGAATCCGCGCTGGTGCGCAGGGTGATGGCACCGCGCACGGCATCGATCCCCATTTCCCGCGAGGCCAATGTCACGATGGATCCCAAGGCACCTGCCGAGCCCCCCGGCAAGCATGCCGCCCGTCCGGAAGGACTCGTGGCGCGCCTGCGTGACCGCACGCGCGAGCTGCATCGGGAAGCGGAACGGTCCGGCATCCTCCGGGAATTGCTCCATGGTCGCGCGAGCCGGGCCGGCTACACCCTCCTGCTGCGCAACCTGCATCCGGTCTACACGGTCATGGAAGCGTTGACCATGCTCCATGCGGCCGACCCGGGGTTGCGGCGCATCGCGATGCACGATCCGCAGAGGAGGGACGCGCTGGCGTCCGACCTGCGGTCGCTGGCCGGTGAGGATTGGGAAACGACGCTCCCGCTGCTGCCTGAAGCGGGCATGTATGTCGTGCAGGTCGTGACGCAAGGCCGGCGTTTTCCGGGGACGCTGATCGCCCACGCGTACGTGCGCTACCTGGGCGATCTGTCGGGGGGGCAGGTGTTGAAGCGGTTGCTCGCGAAGACGCCGGGGCTCGGGCCCGAAGCGCTGTCGTTCTACGATTTCGGTGACGATGTCGACATCGAGCAGCGCACGGCGTCCTACCTCGCTGCCATCGAGGCCGCAGGGCAGGATGTCGCGCCGCGCATCGACGAGATCGTGGAGGAGGCTGTCGAGGCGTTCCGGCACAACATCGCAGTGTCCGAGGCAGTGTTCAAGGCGGTGCAGGCGGCAGGTTGACCAGCGATTCCTGCGCCGCGCGCACGGCGTGGGCCCGTCTGGCAGGCGTCAGTCGTCGCCGGCGTGCCAGAGCAGGAACTGCAGCAGCTGTTCGGTCCGCAACACGGAGTTCTGCACGCTCTCGAGCATCGCCGGCATGTGCGTGGGGTCCACGCCGTCGGTGATCTCGAGGGCTGCGAGCTGGGCGTTGCCCACCACCGACGAGAGCAGGTTCTGGTACTGCCGCCCCGCCTTGGGATGCAGCCGCAGGCTGGCCACGTGCTGACGTCCGATCACGTTCTCCTGGAAACGCTTGCGGGCCGCCTCGGCTTCCTTGCGCTCGGTCAGGTCGTTCAGCAGCAGGACGAAACCGAGCACCCGGTCGGCCGCTGCGAACACCGGATCGGCACGCACCATGAACGCCGTGCCTTCACCGCCGTCCTTGCGGAGGCGGATCTCACCGCGCCACGCCGTGTGGTTGCGCAGGAGCTCCTCGAGATCCCGGCGGGTGGTGGCGGGCTCCGAACTGAACGGTGCCAGTTCCTTGATCCAGCGCAGATGCACGGCCTCGGGCAGCAACTGCTCGAAGGCGTCGTTCGCGAGGACGATCCGACCGGTCGAGTCGGCGATCAGCACCGGCTGGTTCGACACCTGCACCCGGCGGCTCACCTGTGCGAGCTGGTCCTGCGCGATGAGCATCCGGACGGAGCGGAACTGCAGGACGACATCCGCCACGGAGTCGCCGATGAGCCTCGCCGATGAGAGGTCTGCCGGCGTCCAGGGATCGGATGTCCCTTCGACGAGCTGATGCCACTGCGCGAACGAGCGCCTCGGCGAGAGCTGCGACGGATCGTTGCCGATCACGACGGCCTTGTACGGGTCACCGCCCCAGGTGACCGTGCGCATGCGCTCGGTCCGGAACCACATGAGGTACTCGCCCGGCGATTGCGAGATCGGCGCGGCGAGCAGGCCGCTCGCGACCGGGATGATCGGCGCGAAATCGGGCTCGTCGAGACCGAGCGAAGTGGTGGAGATCACGCCGTTGCGCCGGCGCATGTCGAGCCATCGGCCGATCTCGAGAAGCTGCGGCGTACCGGGTACCTCTCCGGCCGTGTAGACCTCGCCCTCGAAGAGCAGGGCCGCACCCGTGGCCGACACCGGTTTCAGGAGCGAGCGCGAACCGTCGAAGAGCGCGCTCTTCCAGTCGCCGTCGCGCGAGATGGCTTCCACCATCCGCTGTTCGAGCCGGCGCACCGACAGCTCGGCGCGCGCCTGGAGGAAGCTCTCGAGCGCCGCGATGCGGGTGCCGATCGATTCCGCCAGCAGCTCGGACACGGCCCGTACTTCGTAGTGCACGACGCGCGCGGAGTAGTGGTGACAGGCGATGAGTCCCCAGAGCTTTCCGCCGACCACGAGCGATACGACCAGCGTCGCCGCGACGCCCATGTTCTGCAGGTACTGCACGTGGATCGGCGACATGCTCCGCAGGTGGCACATGGACATGTCGAGATCGCGCCCGGTCAGCGGACAGAGCATCGGGTTCAGCGGCACGGGTGTGTAGCCGGCATCGACGAGTAGCCGGACACGATTGCGCAGATAGAGCCGCCGTGCGATCTGCGGGATGTCCGATGCGGGATAACGGTTGCCGAGGTAGGCCTCGAGGTGCGGTTCGCGCTGCTCTGCGAAGACCTCGCCGTGCCCTTCGTCGTCGAACCGGTACACCATCACCCGGTCGTACCCCGTGATCTGCCGGAAGATGCGAGCCGTCTGGTCTGCGAGTGCCTGCAGCGATGCCGCGGCCAGGATGGTGTCCAGCGCCCCTTCCATGGCCTGCGAGAGGTCGACGCGCGCCGCTGCCGGTTCCAGTTCGACGACGAGGCCACCGCCGGGGAGCCGATGGATCAGGCTGTCGAACTCGCGCGCGGGGCGCCCGACGCGGCAGCGCGACGCGAGAGGTACTGCCGTGAGTGGTTCCGAGAGATGGGGCTCGATCGTCTTCCAGAGGTCACCCAGCACGTCGGTCACCGGGAGGCCGAGCACCTCGCCCGGCAGGCCGATGAATGCGGCGGCGTTGATGCTGGTCTGGACGATCTGGTGTTGCGGCTCGCTGACGACGAACAGGGCGCCGTGGGGCTGGATGGATCCGGCGAGGTGGATCTGCTCCCGCTCGCAATTGGAGAGGTCTGCCTGACCGAAGGCCGGCAGCTGACTGGCAGGGGAGTTCAAGGGCACGGCGGACGGGGTCAGGCGTTGCCGCCGGAGTCCGTGTCGCCGGCGGTGTCCAGGCGGGCGAGTCGGGCCCGGAAATCTTCGACGGAGAGACCGAGCCGTCCGGCCGCGCTCCCGGGGTCGCCGGCGGCCGACTGGAGTGCGGCACGCAGGCAGTGCACTTCGAGACGCCGTGCCCCTTCACTCATCAGCTCGGTCAGCGGCCGATGACCGACCTGTTCGACGATGTGGGTCATGCCTTCGCACAGCGGATCGGTCGTTGTCGCTTCGGGCCGCGGTACGGCGCGCACGATGACGACCGCGAGGCCGTTGTCTGCATCGCCGGGCCCGACGTGGATGACCTCGACCGAGGCAACTCCGACGGGGTTCAGCACGGTGGCCATCGCGGAGCGCCGCTGCGACGCGGGATCCGGGGCGTCCCCCGTCCACTGCAGCCACGCGGTGATGGGGCGACCTTCCGGGAGTTCGTCGTCGCGCAGACCCATCAGCCGACGGAAGGCGGTGTTGGCCTGGATCACGATGCCCGAGGAGTCCAGCACCGCTAGCCCTTCGGGCCCCTGGTCGAGGATCGCTTCGATCGATACTGCGGGCAGTTCGGGTGTGGACGCGGTGTGCGTCACGGCCACTGGTGCCAGCTGAACCAGGAACATCAGCCCGGTCTCGGCCGTCATCAGGGATGCGCGGATGAGCCAGGGTTCGGCGTCCCGGCCGAGGTGCACCATCATGCCCGGGGCCTTGCCGTGGTCACGCACGTTGCGCAGCATCGACTGGAAGAGATCGCGTTCGCGGCTGGCAACTTCGTTCAGGAAATCGCGGCCGGCGATCCCCTGTTGGCGTTCCGGCGAGAGACCCAGCGCACGGACGGCCGCCGGATTCGCTTCGAGGATGCGCAGGTTCGCCGCACGGAGGAGGACGACGGCTTCGCTGGAGTTGTCGAACAGGAGCCGGTAGCGGGTCTCGAGTTCGCGGAGCTTCCAGAACTCGCGTTCCATCTCCTGCTGGGCGGAGAGCAATCGGGACTGGAGTTCGGTGACCGCCTGCAGGCTCTTGCCCACGGCGATGAGCCCACCATGCTCGCCCAGCCGGATGGTGGTGTACTCCATCAGGAGTTCGAGACCGCTGGGAAAGCGCTGGGTGACCTGCCGGAATGCGGACACCTGACGGCGCACCGCGTCTTCCACCATGCGGCGGACCTTGCGGTCTCCGGTGTCGGCGACCGTCTCGGTCCAGGGGCGCCCGATCCAGGCAGAGACATCCTGCCTCGACAACGTGTTCGAGACTGTGACGTCGCGGATCACACCGTCGAGATCGAGGGTGATGGTGACGTCTGGCTGGGCAATTCCTACAACATTCATGGCATCCCGACGATTCGGGCGTGCGAGCAGCGAAGCTGCGGGCCACGCGCCCTGTTTCCAAGGCTGTTTATCGCGTGCGGGAATTGTACTGCCATCCCCGTTGCGCATAGATCACATTTTCGGAAGATTTTCCGATGTTTCAGGGCGATGAATGCCCGCGTGGCGCATTCGGCACCGGGGCGGTGCCGAATCGACCACATCGGACGAAATCAGGTCTCGTAGATCGTCCGTAACAAGCGTCGACCGAGGGTCAGTTCTCATCGGTTGCGGCGCCGGGCGAGGTCCGCGAGATGCCCGACGAGGCCGAGCGACAGGCTCGCCGCGACCCACGGCCACGGCGCGTCCACGAGTGCCGCCCGCAACGCGAGCAGGAGTCCGGTACCGGCGACGAGGTTCGGCAGCAGATCGGCGGGGGCGATGCCGCGCCCGGACGCTCGGTGG
Organism: Betaproteobacteria bacterium Ga0077532; assembly: GCA_001464895.1. Lineage (GTDB taxonomy): Bacteria > Pseudomonadota > Gammaproteobacteria > Burkholderiales. Next base: position 177,638 of record LNEE01000051.1, on the reverse strand, counting down.
ATGAGCGTGAGGGCGATGGCCTCGATGCCGACGAGCACGAGGATGGCGTCGACGGCACGGCCATCGGCGAAGAGCGATCCGAGTGCCGCGACGTTCAAGCGCGGGAGGTCAGGAGAACGGTGCGTTCAGCCGCACGACTGCGAGGTTCAGCAGACCGGCGACGGTGACCCAGGCGAGGTAAGGGACCATTAGCCAGCTCGTGACGCGCGAGTATCGCCCCGGAATCATGATGATCATCGCGATCGAGAGCCAGAGGAACACGACCTCCAGCAGGGCCCAGTCCGGACGCGCGAAGCGGAAGAAGAGCGCGCTCCACAGGATGTTGAAGAACGCGTTGATCGAGAACCAGGCCACCACCTGCCGTCGGGCCGCTGCGCTCGGCGCGTTCGTCCACGCGTACACCCCCGCGATGGCTGCGAGTCCGAAGATCAGCGTCCATGCGGGTCCGAACAGCCAGTCCGGTGGTTTCCAGGCGGGCTGCTTGAGGCTGAGGTACCACGGGCCGAGATCGGTGACGAGGGCACCGACCGATGCGATCAGGAATGCCGCGACGGCTGCCGCAAGCACGGGCGTCGCGCGCGGCAGGCGGGAGGTTGGAAGGCGGGCAGTGCTCAAGACGTTTCCTTCGTGGAGCAGCGTGACGGCGCGGTCATGGAGACACCAGTCCGAAGAGGTGCGCGAGATCCTTGAAGAAGATCCGCACATGGGCCATCGGCCGCGACCGGACGAGCCGTTTGTGCATGTACGACTCCCACGTGAGGCGCTGCACGTCCGGATCGTCGCAGATCGCCACGAATCGCTCGCGGCGCTTGTCGCTCGAGTACCAGAAGTGCTGCATGATCCCGAGGATCCAGAAGACCTTGCCGTGCTCCTTCATGAAGCGGCGGCGGGCCGTGGCCAGGGCGCGCACGTCGCCGGTGGCCAGGAACTGCTCGACGGCTTCGCCGGCCAGCTGACCGCCCACCATCGCGTAGTAGATGCCTTCACCCGATGCCGGTGCCACGACGCCGGCCGCGTCGCCGGCGAGCAGCACGTCGCGACCGTCGTCCCAGCGCTTCAGTGGCTTCATGGGGATCGGCGCACCTTCACGGCGGAGCGTCTCGGCGCCGACGAGGCCGCTGGCCTCGCGCAGGCGCCCGACCGCTGAACGGATCGAATAGCCGCGCAGCGCGGTGCCGGTGCCGACGCTGGTGGTGGCGCCGTGCGGGAAGACCCAGCCGTAGAAATCCGGCGAGAGTCGGCCCTGGTAGTAGACGTCGCACCGCGCCGCTTCGAAGTCGGGATGCCCCTTCTCCGGCGAGCGCACGATCTCGTGGTAGGCGTAAACGAACTTCATCTTCTCGGCACCGGGCACGCATTGCCGCGCAACGCCCGACGACGCGCCGTCCGCACCGATCACGGCGCGGGCGCGGACCCGTTCCTCGGGGGCGTCCTGGCGACCCTGGCCGCGATAGCAGATCACCGCGCATCCGTCGGGATCGCGCTCCAGCCGCTCGAAGGTGCCCGCCCGACGTTCCGCGCCAGCCAGCGCAGCGCGCTCGCGCAGCCACTCATCGAACTCGCAGCGATCCACCATGCCGACGAAACCGCCGTCGATCGGCATGTTCACCTTGCGACCCTTGGGCGAGATCATCCGGGCCGACGACACCCGTGCGACGAGCAGGTGGTCTGGAATCTCGAAGTCTGCGATGAGCCGCGGCGGAATCGCGCCGCCGCAGGGCTTGATGCGTCCCTGGCGGTCGAGCAGCAGGACCGAGCGGCCCGCCCGGGCCAGCGCCCTGGCGGCCGTGGCACCGGAAGGTCCGCCGCCGACAACGACGACATCGTAGGTTCTGGCCTGTGTCATGTGGCACCTCCCTGCCGGATCTCGGCGAATTCGGGTTTGCGACCGCGGAACTGGACCGGCTGGTCGTGCGCATTGCGGACGTGTCCGACTCGCATCGCGAGGGCCACGGCCACGAGGAAAAGGAAGCCTTCGCCGGCGAACACCACGGCGTAAGCGGCAACGGGCGAGCCGAGGACGTGGCGCGCGAGATCGCTCGCGGCAGTGCCGGCGAACCCGCCCAGCCCGAAGGCAATGGCTTGCGCGCCGCCCCACAGACCCATGCGGATACCTTCCCGCGACGGGCCACCCGCACCGGCCAGACCCATCATCGACCCGATGGCGGCCACCGCGAACGTGCCGTTCGCCATGCCGAGCACGAAGACGCACGGGCGCAACGGCCAGTCGGGGCCCGCGAAGGCGCCGGAGCTGAGCGCGAACAGGGCGAGAGCGGACGCGATGCAACCACCGATCGTCCAGGCCTGCAGAGAGACTCGGCGGGCGACGGCAGGGATGCTGCCTCCCAGCGCCACCATGATCATCCCGAGAAGGACGCCGCCGTGTTGCACGCCCGCGAGCTTCGTGGATTCGCCGGGCGTGTAGCCGAAGACGGCGCCCGCGAAGGGTTCGAGGATGAGATCCTGAAGGCTGTACGCGAGCATCGAGACGAACACGAAGATCGTGAACCAGCGCGCCTGCGGTTCGCTCCACACGGCGGCGAGCGCTTCGCTGAACGGGATCTTGGGTGCGGTGCTGTCGGCCTTCGCGGCGGGGGCGCCATTGCCTTCGACGCCACGCACTGCGACGAATGCGAGCAGCAGCGCGGCCACCGAGACTGCCGTCGTGACCGCGACGAGCCGCGCCGGGGAGAACGGATCGAGAAGCTGCCCCGCGACGCCGGCCGTGACCGCAAAGCCGGCGATCATCATGACCCAGACGATGGTGGCTGCAGCGCCGCGTCGACCCGGGTCGACCCGCTTCGCCAGCAGCACCAGCAGGGATGTCCCGGAGGCGCCAACGCCGGCGCCGATCAACAGGAAGGCGACGACGGCGAGACACACGCCGGCCACCTGGTGCGTCGACATCCACGCGACTGCCATCGCGGCGAGGATGCCGCCCAGAGCGAGGGTCGCCATGCCGCCGAGGATCCAAGGTGTGCGCCGACCGCCCTGGTCGGATCCGTAGCCGAGCCGCGGCCGCAGGATCTGCACAGCGTAGTGCAGGGCGACCAGCGCGCCGGGCAGCATCGCCGGCAGCGCGAGTTCCACCACCATCACGCGGTTCAGTGTGGAGGTGGTGAGCACGACGATCGCGCCAAGAGCGGTCTGCACGAGACCGAGGCGGACGATGCCGAACCACGTCAGCATCGGCAGGGAATCAAGCGGACCGGCGTTTGCAGGAGTGCGATTCACGGGATGACTTCTCACGACGGAATGGCAGGCGCCCGGAGCGCGAAGGCAGTGACGAGCATCCCCAGCACGTACAGCGTGACGCCGGTGCCGTTGTACCAGGGGGCCAGTTCACGCGGGGATCGGAGCAGCCTCGCCATCAGGGCGAGCTGGGTCACGAGTGAGGTCGCGACGATGGCGGCGTGCCACGGGTGATTCCATCCCAGCAGCAGCCCGGCGACCACCACCTGGGGTAGCGCCATGAAAAGGCATGCGGCACGACCGGCACCCTCGACGCCGAGCTTCGCCGGCAGGGAGCCGATGCCCATGCGGAGATCACCCTCGACGGATTTGAAGTCGTTCAGCGTCATGATCCCGTGGGCGCCGACGCTGTAGAGCGCGGCCATGACGAGGATCTCGGGGGAGGGCAGGGCACCGCCCAGCATCACCGCGGCGCCCGTGATCCAGGGCAGCCCCTCGTAGCAGGCGGCCACGGCGCTGTTTCCCCACCAGCCGTTGCGCTTGAGTCGGAAAGGCGGTGCGCTGTAGGCCCATGCGAGCGCGATCCCGCAGACCGCGGCGACGGTGACGACGGGGCCCAGGGACATCGCCACCACCGCTGACAGGAGTGTCCAGATGATCGCGATCCAGAGTCCCCATCGGCCGGGAATGCGCCCCGAGGGGATCGGGCGGTTCGGTTCGTTGATCGCATCCACGTGGCGATCGAACCAGTCGTTCACGGCCTGACTCGTCGCGCATACCAGCGGGCCTGCCAGCGCGATGCCCGCCGCGATGACGCCCCAGCGACCTTCGGTGGATGTGCCTGCAGACACGACACCGCACCCGAATGCCCACATCGGCGGGAACCACGTGATGGGCTTCAGCAGTTCTAGAACCGCCGACGGCGCGGGCAGCGATGAGCTTGTGGTGGGGACCGAACGTTCCATGGGTGAACGGTAGGCCTGACACTATTTTGTGTCAACAAAAAATGACACTTCGTGTCGCGTACTGCCCTGGAGCCCGCCATCGGTCGAAGAGCCGGGGATGCGCTCACCGCGCCAAACGACCGATTTCCATGCCCATGGCCCGACGGACTGACCGCGGACCGGTCCGCGACGGCGTGCGCTGCGCGAGTCCCGGTGGACTGGATGCGACGTGGTGAGCGGGGGAGTGGGGAGGGCATTCCTCCGCGGGAGGGAAACCCCCTCGCCGCGGATCATCCGGACGAACGCTCAGGCCTTTGCGCCGTCCGGCGCGAGGTCACCGAGGCCGTAGCGACGCAGCTTCACGTAGAGACTCTGCCGGGAAAGCCCCAGCATTTCGGCAGCCGATGCGCGATTGTCGCCGGTCAGTTCGAGCGCAGCTTCGATGCAGAGGCGCTCGATCACATCGGTGGCCTCGCGGACCATCTCCTTCAGCGAGACGCGCCCGACCAGCTCGGTGAGTTGTTCCACGGATCGCGGCAGCTCCCGGCCCGGTCGGCCATCGGGGGACACCCTCGGGCCGACGTTGCGGATCATGAAGCCGCAGCATTGCTGATCGCCATCCATCACCGACACCGCCGAGATCTCGACCTCGGCCACATAGCCGTATTCGCCGCGCAGGGTCGTCGCGAAAAGGCGCAGCGATCCGTGCTGCCGTAGATTCGCGATCATGACGTTCAGGTCGACGCCCGGGCGCCCCAGCCAGCGGTCGAGGGATTCGCCCTGGGCCTGTTCCTCGTTCGCGATCTGCGCGAGATCCAGGAAGGCCCGGTTCGCCGAAAGGATGCGTCCGTCTGGGCCGGTGACCACGAAGCCGTCGGGTGTGCTGCGGACCAGTTCCAGCAGCTTCGACTGTTCGCCGACGCCCGATGCGGCCTGGTTGCGCTCCGGGGAAGCGAGCCTGACCAGGAAGAAGGAAGAATCCTCCTGCCGGAACAGGAAGGCGGACATCAGGATCTCGTTGCGGCCATCGGCCAGGCGCACGCGGACGTCGTCAGCGCGACCCGAACTGCGGACCCGCGCAAGCACGAGCTGAATCCCCTCGGTGCTCTCGGCGTCCAGGCCCTGCGGGAACGTGCGACCCACGACGGGCCGGCCACCCTCGCCGAAGAGATGATCGGCGGCGGGGTTCGCCTCGACGATCTTCTGGGTGGCGGAGTCGACGATCAGCACCGCCTCGGAGGCCATCTGGAACAGCAGGCGGTAGCGTGTCTCGGCGTGCCGCAGCCGCCAGTAGTCGCGCTCCATGGACTGCTGGGCATCCACCAGCCGTTGCTGAAGTGTCGCGATCGCGCGGAGATCCCGGCCGACGGCGACCATGCGCTGCGTGCGGCCCAGTTGCATCGTCGAGTAGAGCACCGGAATGTCACCGCCCCGCGCGGAGGCATGGTTCACCTGGCGCCAGCGGGTCTCGGCGTTGTTGCGGGCTTCGTCGATGAGGGATTCCACCTTCGATCGGGAGTCGGACGCCACGGTGTCCACCCATGGCTGGCCGATCCACTGACCGGCCCCGTTGAGTTCCCTGGCGAGTTCGTCGCTACCGAAGGCCATGTCGCGAATGACTCCCTTCGCGTCGATGATGAGGGTCACGTCCGCAGCGGCTGTGATCAGCGCGCCGGCGGCTTCGGCATCCAGGTCCCCCAGCGTTCTCTTCGGGGATTTGAAGCGTTTCACGTTGGCAAAAACCCATGCAGGCGAGGGCCACTCCAGGGGGCCCCGCCCGTGTTCGGAGGATTGGTGGTCAGCAGCGGCGCGCGAGCATGGCGAGCAGGCTTTCGGCCTGTAGACATGCCTGCCTCCCGTCGACTGCGGACGCGTCCGCGCCGACCAGGGCGACGAATTCGGGATGCTCGGAAAAGGCGCGACCGCCCACCATGATACCCACACTGCGATTGCGTGAAGCGCGGCGCAGACGAAGAATCACCGACGCCAGTCCTTCGAGATGCGATTCACAGGCCACGGACAGCCCGATCACTGCGAACCATTCCCGACGAACGATCTCGACCAGTTCATCGGATGTTGAAGCGCCCTGCGCCCAGACGTCCCAGCCGGCGCGGCGGAAGAACTCCCCGACCATGAAGAGCCCGAAGCTGTGCTGCTCTCCCATGCCCGGAGCGAGGAGAAGCCGACGGCCCTGTTCGCGTTGATCGGATTCCTGAACGAATGAGGAACCGAGATCCCTGACGATCTGCTGGAGGCGCCACAACCCCACCGTCACTGCGGTGAAGTCCGCGAGATCCTCCTCCCACAGATCTCCGAGGTACCGCGCCGACGGCGCGAGGAGATCCAGATAGATGGCCTCCAGCGAGGTGCCGCGACTGCGCAGGCTCTCGATGTAGGCAAACGCATCGGCCACGTCGCGCGCGAGCACGATCTGCGAGAACTCAGCCACCTGTTCGGTGCCGGGGCGCCAGTCGAGTCCGGCTAGTCCGTTGACGCCACCGGAAAGTACATCGCCCGCGCCAGCCGAGGCGCCCGACGTGAAGCCGGATCGATGGGCAAGCACCAGCCTGGGCACGATCTCGAATTCGATCGTGCTGGCAATGCCACTGTGTTGTTTATGGATGTCGGTGCGCGCGTTGCGGGCGCCTTGCTCGGCGCCATGCTCCACGACTGCAGGCTTGCGAGAACGATCGGCGTCGCCCTTCTGTTCGCCCGCGCTTTCCAGAATCCGGTGTCTCAGGCCATCCATGGGCTTCCCCCCCAGCGGCAACATCGACATACGCGCGAAAGTTAGCGAACAGTTGTTGTCTGCGCGCCGATCCGTGCTGTGTTGCTCCGTCCGAGCTTGCGCTGCGGATCATTTCAGGATCGATCCATCCACTTCGGATGGCTCACGTCCGGGGAGAGTACACCCGAGACTTCTTGTGTGACGAGAATTTCGTACAACCGCGAAAAGATGTCAAGAGTGATTGACGTAAACGAAAGTTGACATCCGATTTTGAGCGGTCTAGATTGGCCTCCACGCAGTCAGCCACGCAAGAAAACCAGACAACGAGGAGGCGCACGGTGGGCGGAGACCGAGGGGAAGTGCGCAGGGATCGACCGCTGTACACGGCGCAGGAGCGCCTGCGGCGCGACCAGTCCCGCTGGACCCTCGTGCAGGGCATCCTCGCGCCGCTGCAGTTCCTCGTGTTCCTCGTGAGCCTCGTCCTGGTGCTCCGGTATCTCCACTCCGGAGAGGGCTTCGCCGCCGCGACGGTGTCGATCGTCATCAAGACCCTGACGCTCTACGCCATCATGATCACCGGCAGCCTCTGGGAGAAGGACGTCTACGGCAAGTACCTCTTCGCCGAGGCATTCTTCTGGGAGGACGCCGTCAGCATGCTCGTCCTCGCCCTCCACACAGCGTATCTGTATGCCCTGGCGACCGACGCCCTGGATGCCCGCGGTCTGATGGTGCTGGCGCTCGCCGCCTACGCGACCTACGTCGTGAACGCCGCGCAGTTCGTCCTGAAGCTGCGCGCCGCGCGCCGCGATGTCCGCGCCCCGGTGGATGCCGGTGCCGATTCGCTGGTGATGGGCAAATGACGGATCTCAGCGCACTTCCGCCCGCACTTCCGCTTGGTAGCGGCCTGCGCGGCGCCACGATTCCCGTCCTGCGCGAACGCGGGCAGAGAGAGGTCTTCTGCGGCCTCACCGGGATCGTCTGGTTGCACCGCAAGATGCAGGATGCCTTCTTCCTCGTGGTGGGCTCACGGACCTGCGCCCATCTGATCCAGTCGGCCGCTGGCGTGATGATCTTCTCCGAGCCGCGTTTCGGGACGGCCATCCTCGGCGACCGCGATCTCGCCGGCATCGCCGATGCCAATGACGAACTCGACCGGCTGTGCGTCCAGCTCCTGGAGCGTCGCCCCGACATCGGCACGTTGTTCCTGGTGGGCTCCTGCCCGTCGGAAGTGATCAAGCTCGACCTCGCCAAGGCCGCAGAGCGCCTGAGCGCGCAGCTTCTGCCCCGCGTGCGGGTCGTGAGCTACTCCGGCTCGGGCATCGAGACCACGTTCACGCAGGGCGAGGACAGCGCGCTCGGCGCTCTGGTCCCCCTGATGCCGCGGTCCGAGGCGCGCCAGTTGCTGGTCGTCGGCTGCGTCGCCGATGTCGTGGAGGACCAGTTCCGCCGGGTCTTCGATCAGCTGGGCGTCGGCCCGGTGTCGTTCTTCCCCGCCCGCCGCGCGGGCGATCTGCCCTCCGTCGGACCGAACACCGACCTGCTGCTCGCACAGCCCTTCGTGGGCAACACCGTCCGGGCGCTCGAAGCGCTCGGTGCCCGCGTACTCGAAGCGCCGTACCCCTTCGGCGCGGAAGGCACGACAGAGTGGTTCGCAGCCGCCGCCCGCGCCTGGGGCGTCGACAACGCACAGTTCCAGACCGTGACGCGGCCGCTCGAAGAGCGCGCACGCAAGGCCGTCTCGCGCCACGTCACCCGACTCTCGGGCAAGTCGCTCTTCCTGATGCCCGACTCGCAGCTCGAGATCCCGATCGCGCGGTTCCTGAACCGCGAGCTTGGCATGCGGCTCATCGAGGTCGGCACGCCACACCTCGACCGCCGCCTGATGGCTGCGGAACTGCCCCTGCTGCCCACCGACGTCGCGCTGTCCGAAGGCCAGGACGTCGAACGCCAGCTCGACCGCCTCCGCGCCGCGTCGCCTGATCTCGTGCTGTGCGGGCTCGGGCTCGCCAACCCGCTCGAGGCCGAGGGGTTCGCCACGAAGTGGTCGATCGAACTCGTCTTCTCCCCCGTGCACGGCTACGAACAGGCGGGCGATCTCGCGGAACTCTTCGCGCGCCCCCTCGACCGCCGCGAACGGCTGCGCGTTTGAGCGAACGATGATTGAGCGAACGATGCACATGAGGCTGCAATGCAACTGACCCTCTGGACTTACGAAGGCCCGCCCCACGTCGGCGCCATGCGCATCGCGACCTCGATGGAGGGCGTGCACTACGTGCTCCACGCGCCACAGGGCGACACCTACGCCGATCTGCTCTTCACGATGATCGAGCGGCGCGATCGCCGCCCGCCGGTCACCTACACGACGTTCCAGGCCCGCGATCTCGGCGGCAGCACCGCCGAACTCGTGACGCGGGCCGCCGCCGAGGCCGTCGACCGCTTCAAGCCGCGCGCGCTGCTGGTCGGCGAGTCCTGCACCGCGGAACTGCTGCAGGATCAGGCCGGCACCCTGGTGCAGGGCATGAACCTCCCGATCCCTGTCGTGCCGCTGGAGCTTCCCTCGTACTCCAAGAAAGAGAACTGGGGTGCCGCCGAGACGCTGTACCAGCTGGTGCGCCGGCTGCTCGCGCACCGCATCCCGGCGCCTGGCACGCCGCGTCCCGCGCGTGATCCGCAGCGCCGTCCCAGCGCCAATCTGCTCGGGCCGACGGTCCTCGGCTTCCGCTGCCGCGACGACGTCGTCGAGATCACCCGCCTGCTCGGTGAACTCGGCATCGACGTGAACGCGGTCGTGCCGCTCAACGCGACGCCGGAGGACATCGCCCGCCTTCCCGACGCCGACTTCAACATCGATCTTTACCCGGAGATCTCCGGCATCACGGCCGCCTGGCTCCAGCGCACGTTCGGGATGCCATGCGCGAAGACCGTTCCCATGGGCCTGTCGGCCACCCGCGAGTTCGTGGCCGAGGTCGCGGCGCTCGCCGGTGTCGACGCCTCACCGGTCCTGGGCCGTGAACGTCCCGGTGCCGCCGGGTTCGATTCATCCAAGTCGCGCCTCGCCTGGTACGCCCGTTCCGTCGATTCCACCTATCTCACCGGCAAGCGCGTGTTCGTCTTCGGCGATGCCACCCACGCGGTCGCAGCGGCCCGGATCGCCGCCGAGGAGATGGGGTTCACCGTCGTCGGCCTGGGCACCTACAGCCGCGAACTCGCCCGGCCCGTGCGCGACGCAGCCCGCATCTACGGCGTCGAGCCGCTCATCACCGACGACTATCTCGAAGTCGAGAAGGCCATCGCGGACGCCGCACCGGAGCTGGTGCTCGGCACGCAGATGGAACGGCACATCGCGAAGCGGCTCGGCATTGCCTGTGCCGTGATCTCCACGCCGATGCACGTGCAGGACGTCCCTGCGCGCTACAGCCCGGTGTTCGGTTTCGAGGGCGCCAACGTGCTCTTCGATGCCTGGGTCCATCCGCTGGTGATGGGGCTCGAAGAACACCTGCTGCAGATGTTCCGCGACGACTTCGAGTTCCACGACGACGCACCCCCGTCGCACCTGGGTGCCGCCACCGAAGCAAGGGTCACCGGATCGGAGGTTGCCCCCGCAGCCGTCGCGCCGGTTCCCGCGACACACGAAACCGTGGCGACCGAACCTGCGTCCGGGTCTGTTGCAGCGATCGTCGAAGCACCCGCCGCGGCAGCGCAGGCCGCGGCAACCGATGCCACCGTCCCATGGGCGGCCGAAGCCGAGCGGGAACTTCGCAAGATCCCCTTCTTCGTCCGCGGCAAGGCCCGTCGGAACACCGAACGCTACGCCCACGAGCGCGGCGTCAAGACCATTACCGTGGAGACGCTCTACGATGCCAAAGCCCACTTCGGCCGCTGATCCGACGCCGATGCGCGTCGTGATCGTCACGATGGACAGCCACGCGCTGAGCGCGATGGGGCGGGGTCGCTCGGCGCTGTCGCGCGAGATGCCCGGCCTCTCTCTCAGCGTTCACGCTGCGTCGGAATGGAGCGATGACCCGGGTGCCCTCGAGCGCTGCTGCGCGGACATCGCCGCCGGCGACATCATCATCGCCACGATGCTGTTCATGGAGGATCACTTCCTCCCGGTGCTGCCCGCACTGAAGGCGCGACGCGACCATTGCGACGCCATGGTGTGTGCCATGAGCGCGTCCGAGGTGATGCGTCTCACGCGCATGGGCCGCTTCAGCATGGACGGCACGGTGAGTGGTCCGATGGCGCTCCTGAAGCGCCTGCGCGGCAAGGCCGGCGAGAAGAAGCACGGTGCCTCAGAGGGCGCCAAGCAGATGAAGATGCTCCGCCGCATCCCCCAGTTGCTTCGCTTCATCCCCGGCACCGCGCAGGACGTCCGCGCCTACTTCCTGACCCTTCAATACTGGCTTGCCGGTTCGGAAGAGAACATGACCGGCATGGTCCAGTTCTTGGTCGACCGCTATGCCGACGGTCCGCGGCGCGCCCTCCGTGGTGTGGTGCGGGTGCGTCCGCCGGTCGACTATCCCGAGGTCGGCATCTACCACCCGCGCATGCCGAAGCGCATGTCCGAGGACGCCCTGACGCTGCCCTCCGTGGCCACCGCCGGGAAGAACGGTACGGTCGGTCTGCTGCTGATGCGCTCGTATCTGCTCGCGGGCAACACCGGCCACTACGACGGCGTGATCACGGCGCTCGAAGCGCGCGGACTGCGCGTCGTGCCGGCGTTCGCCACGGGCCTCGATTCCCGGCCCGCCATCGAACAGTTCTTCGTCCAGGGCGGTCGCGCCACGGTCGATGCCGTCGTGTCGCTCACCGGTTTCTCGCTCGTGGGCGGTCCGGCGTACAACGACTCGCGCGCTGCCGAGGACATCATGGCGAAGCTCGACGTGCCGTATCTCGCCGTGCATCCCGTCGAGTTCCAGACGCTGCAGCAGTGGGGCGGCTCCGAGCGCGGGCTGCTGCCCGTCGAGAGCACGATGATGGTCGCCATTCCCGAGCTGGACGGCTCCACCGCCCCGATGGTCTACGGTGGACGGGCCGATGGCGCGCACTCGAAGTGCACGGGCTGCCATCGCGGCTGCGACTTCGCCGACAGCGACAACGATCACGACATGCAGGTGTGCCCGGAGCGCGCCGATGCGCTGTCCGCCCGCGTGAGCCGGCTCGTGGCACTGCGCCGCGCCGAGCGCGCGAACCGCAAGGTCGCCGCTATCCTCTTCAACTTCCCGCCCAACGCGGGCAACACCGGCACCGCAGCATTCCTCTCGGTGTTCGAGTCGCTGCACAACACCATGCTCGCCATGAAGCGCGAGGGGTACACGGTGGACGTGCCCGCGACGGTCGACGAACTGCGCGACCGGATCATCCAAGGCAATGCCGCCCGCTTCGGCGCCACCGCCAACGTCCACGCGCGGATCCCGGTCGACGATCACGTCCGGCGCGAGCGCTGGCTGCCCGAGATCGAAGCCCAGTGGGGCCCCGCACCGGGCCGTGAGCAGAGCGACGGCGCGTCGATCTTCGTGCTGGGCGAACGCTTCGGCAATGTCTTCGTCGGCATCCAGCCCGCGTTCGGCTACGAGGGCGACCCGATGCGCCTGCTGTTCGAGCGCGGCTTCGCTCCGACCCACGCGTTCTCCGCCTTCTACCGGTGGCTGCGTGAAGACTTCGCGGCACACGCAGTGCTGCACTTCGGGACCCACGGTGCGCTCGAGTTCATGCCCGGCAAGCAGTCCGGCATGTCCGGCGCGTGCTGGCCCGAGCGCCTCATCGGCGACCTCCCGAACTTCTACCTCTACGCGTCGAACAACCCGTCGGAGGGCGCGATCGCCAAGCGGCGCGCCGCGGCCACGCTCATCAGCTACCTGACCCCGCCCGTGGCGCAGGCCGGGCTGTATCGCGGGCTGATCGACCTCAAGGCCTCCATCGAGCGCTGGCGCGGTCTGGCACCGGAGTCCGACCACGAGCGCGTCGAACTCGCCGTGCTCATCCAGGCGCAGGCCGCGGACCTCGACCTCGCCACGGCCGAGCCTGCCTGGGGTGACGATGCCTCCGCGAAAGTGACGAAGCTCGGCGAGGCCGTCCTCGAACTCGAGTACTCGCTCATCCCCTACGGCCTGCACGTCGTCGGCCGCGCCCCGTCGGTCTCCGAACGCGTCGACATGCTGCTGTCGCTGGCCGAGGCCTCCCATGGCGCGCATCCGGCACGCACGGCGATCGAGGCCATCGTCGCCGGGAAATCCCCGGAGGCCGCCCTGGCCGCGGGCGGCATGACCGCCGACGACGCGTCGCTCTCCCTGCTGCGCGAACTGGCTTCCACCGACGCGCTGCTCTCCCGCGATCACGAGATCGCCGGCATCCTCCAGGCGCTCGACGGTCGGTTCATCCGCCCCGCGCCCGGCGGCGATCTGCTCCGCACGCCGGAGATCCTCCCCACCGGACGCAATCTTCACGGCTTCGACCCGTTCCGCATCCCGAGCGCCTTCGCGGTACAGGACGGCTCGCGCCAGGCCGAGCGCCTGCTGGAACGGCACGCTGCCGACGGGCACGGCTTCCCCGAGACCATCGCCCTCGTGCTGTGGGGCACCGACAACCTGAAGACCGAGGGCGCGCCGATCGCGCAGGCTCTCGCGCTCCTGGGCGCCAAGCCTCGCTTCGACAGCTACGGGCGTCTCGCGGGTGCCGAACTGATCCCGCTCGAACAGCTCGGTCGGCCGCGCGTCGACGTCGTGATCACGCTGTCCGGCATCTTCCGCGATCTGCTGCCCCTGCAGATCCGCCTGCTGGCCGAGGCCTGTTTTCTCGCGGCGAGCGCCGATGAGCCCGAGGAGTTCAACTTCGTCCGCCGCCACGCGCTCGCCTACGTCGCCGCGAACGGATGCGATCTCGAAACGGCGTCCCTGCGGGTCTTCGGCAACGCCGAGGGTGCCTACGGTTCGAACGTGAACCACCTCGTCGACAACAGCCGCTGGGACGACGAGGACGAACTCGCCGAGACCTACACGCGCCGCAAGGGCTTCGCGTACGGGCGCACCGGCCGGCCCGTGCAGCAGAAGGCGCTGCTGGAGACCGTGCTCGCCAGCGTCCAGCTCGCGTACCAGAACCTCGACTCCGTGGAACTCGGCGTCACGACGATCGACACCTACTTCGACACGCTGGGCGGCATCAGCCGCGCCGTGAAGCGTGCGAAGGGCGCCGATGCCGAGATCGCGCCGGTCTACATCGGCGACCAGACGAAGGGCGACGGCACCGTGCGCACGCTCTCCGAGCAGGTCGCGCTCGAGACCCGCACCCGCGTGCTGAACCCGAAGTGGTACGAGGGCATGCTCGCCCACGGCTACGAGGGCGTACGCCAGATCGAGGTGCACGTCACCAACACGATGGGCTGGTCGGCGACGACCGGACAGGTTGCGCCCTGGGTGTATCAGAAGCTCACCGAAACGTTCGTGCTCGACCCCGAGATGCGCGAACGGATCGCCGCGTTGAACCCGACAGCCTCCGCCAAGGTGGCGAACCGGCTGCTGGAGGCCCACGAGCGTCGCTACTGGACGCCCGAGCCTTCGGTGCTCGAGGCGCTCCGGCGCGCGGGCGAGGAACTCGAGGACCGCCTCGAGGGTGTGGACGCCAGAGTCGCGGCCTGACAGCGCGCCGCGGCACTCACGCATAACCAGAAAATCGAGATCCCCATGACGACCACGACCACCGTTCCGATGTCCTCCATCAAGCGCCCGCCCCGCCAGCCCGACGGCGACGGCAGCGTGCAGGTGCACCTCGACCCCTCCGTCCGCATCGGTACCGCCAAGGTGTTCGCGGTCTACGGGAAGGGTGGCATCGGCAAGAGCACGACATCCTCCAACCTCTCCGTCGCCTTCTCGAAGCTCGGCAAGCGCGTGCTGCAGATCGGCTGCGATCCGAAGCACGACTCCACGTTCACGCTCACCAAGCGCCTGGTGCCCACCGTCATCGATGCGCTTGAGGGCGTGGACTTCCACTCCGAAGAACTGCGCACCGAGGACTTCGTGTACGAGGGCTACAACGGCGTGATGTGCGTGGAGGCCGGCGGCCCGCCCGCCGGCACCGGCTGCGGCGGCTACGTGGTCGGCCAGACCGTCAAGCTGCTGAAGGAGCATCACCTGCTGGAGGAGACCGACGTCGTGATCTTCGACGTCCTCGGCGACGTCGTGTGCGGCGGATTCGCTGCGCCCCTGCAGCACGCGGACCGCGCGCTCATCGTCACCGCCAACGATTTCGACTCGATCTTCGCGATGAACCGCATCGTCGGCGCCATCCTCGCGAAGTCGCGCAACTACAACGTTCGGCTGGGCGGCGTGATCGCCAACCGCAGCGACGAGACCGACCAGATCGACAAGTTCAACGACGCCGTGGGCCTGCGCACGATGGCGCGCTTCCCCTCCCTCGACGTGATCCGCCAGAGCCGCCTCAAGAAATCGACGCTGTTCGAGATGGAGGACTCCCCGGAACTGATCGCCGTGCAGCAGGAGTACATGCGCCTCGCGGCCTCGCTCTGGGCCGGGACCGATCCGCTCGTCGCCGCGCCGATGAAGGACCGCGACATCTTCGACCTTCTCGGATTCCAGTGATGCAGAACACCACCTACCTCGAACGCCGCGGCGAGCTGGAGCACTACTTCGATCGCACCGCGGCCGATGCCTGGTCGCGGCTCACGTCCGACGCGCCGGTCAGCCGCGTGCGCGCGACGGTCCGGGCTGGTCGCGACACGATGCGTGCGACGCTCCTCGACTGGCTGCCCGCGGACCTCCGCGGCTGCCGCCTCCTGGATGCCGGATGCGGAACGGGCGCCCTCTCGGTCGAAGCGGCACGACGCGGTGCCAGCGTCGTCGCGGTGGACCTCTCGCCGACGCTCGTCGATCTCGCCCGCGAGCGCCTGCCCAGCCAGCTCGGCAACGGCCGCATCGACTTCCGCGTCGGTGACATGCTCGACCCCGCACTCGGCCGGTTCGATTTCGTGGTGGGCATGGATTCCCTGATCCACTACATCGCGCCCGACATGGTCGGCGTGCTCGAAGGGCTGGCGGCGCGCACCTCGCGCGGAGTCCTGTTCACCTTCGCGCCCCGCACGCCCGCCCTCAGCGTGATGCACGCGGTGGGCCGCCTCTTCCCGCGCGGCGATCGCGCACCCGCCATCGAACCGATCGCCGAGGCGAATCTGCGCCGCCGGATCGGCAAGTCGGCGGCGCTCTCCGGTTGGCAGATCGGCCGTACCCGACGCGTCCAGTCGGGCTTCTACAAGTCCCAGGCCCTGGAGCTCGCCCGGTCGTGAGCCGCCTGAACGACACGCTCTCCCGCCAATGGCTGCGCGTCGGCACCCGGCTGCTGCCGTTCGCCGACGCCGCCACTGCCGAGCTGCCGCTCGGGCGGTTGCTGCGCCTGTCGTTGTTCCAGGTGTCCGTCGGCATGGCAATCGTGCTTCTGAACGGCACGCTGAATCGCGTCATGATCGTCGAGCTGGGTGTGCCGACGTGGCTCGTTGCGCTCATGGTCGCGCTGCCCCTCGTGTTCGCGCCGTTTCGCGCGCTCGTCGGCTTCCGCTCCGATCACCGTCGGTCCCCGCTCGGCTGGCGCCGGGTGCCGTACCTCTGGATGGGCACGCTGCTGCAGTTCGGCGGCTTCGCCATCATGCCGTTCGCGCTTCTCGTGCTGTCGGGCGATACGCATGGGCCGCTCTGGATCGGGCAGGCCGGTGCCGCGATCGCATTCCTCCTGGTGGGCGCCGGCATGCACACCACGCAGACGGCCGGGCTCGCACTGGCCGCTGATCTCGCGCCGCCTGAGTCGCGGCCGCGGGTCGTCGCGCTGCTCTACGTGATGCTGTTGCTCGGCACCGTCGGCAGTGCACTCCTCTTCGGGTTCCTGCTCTCCGATTTCCGCCAGGTGCAGCTGATCCAGGTGGTGCAGGGCGCAGCCGCGGCGACGATGGTGCTGAACCTGATCGCCCTGTGGAAGCAGGAGGCCCGGAATCCCGACCGTGCGCAGGCGGCCGAGTCCCGTCCGGACTTTCGCGCGGCCTGGCGCAGCTTCGTCGCCCAGCCGAACGTGCTGCGATTCCTCGTCGCCACGGCGCTCGGGACCGCAGCGTTCGGGATGCAGGACATCCTGCTGGAACCCTACGGTGGTCAGATCCTCGGTCTCGGTGTCGGTGCGACCACCGTGCTCACTGCGTTGATGGCCGGGGGCACCCTCGCTGCCTTCGCCCTCGCCGCCCGTGGTCTCGCCCGTGGCGCCGATCCGTACCGGCTCGCCGGCATGGGTGGGCTCGTGGGGCTCGCGGCCTTCGCGTCCGTGATCCTCGCGGCACCGTTCGATTCCCCGCTGCTCTTCCGCATCGGCGCGGCCCTCATCGGCTTCGGTGCCGGCCTCTTCTCGGTGGGCACGCTTACGGTAGCCATGGGTCTGGATACCAGTGGTCTCGATGCCAGCGGCCAGCGCGGTCTCGCCCTCGGTGTCTGGGGTGCCGTGCAGGCCACCGCGGCCGGAAGCGCGATCGCCCTGGGAGGACTGATCCGCGATGGCGCCTCGGCGCTCGCCGCGCGCGAGTTGCTCGGCCCGGCCCTCACCGGGCCGGCCACCGGATACGGGGTGGTCTACCACCTGGAGTTGCTGCTGCTTTTCGCCACGCTCATCGCCATCGGACCGCTCGTGCGGGCCCGTGGCGCCGGACGTCAGGTACCGCACGTCCCGCAGGCCCGTTTCGGCCTCGCGGAATTTCCCGGCTGACACACGCCAACGCAAGAAGGAGTACGAAGCATGCACGCTGGCATCAACGGCTACATCGATGTGGCCCAACTCGTTCTCTACGGCTTCTGGATCTTCTTCGCAGGGCTGATCTACTACCTGCACCAGGAGAACAAGCGTGAGGGCTACCCGCTCGAGTCCGACCGTTCCGGTGGCCGGATCATCGTGCAGGGTTTCCCCGCCATCCCGTCGGCAAAGACCTACCTGTTGCCGCACGGTGGCACGGTCAGCGCGCCGAACGGCAAGGCCGACACCCGGCCCATCCACGCGAAGCCCATCGGTCCGTGGCTCGGCGCCCCCCTGGAGCCCACGGGGGATCCGATGGTCGACGGTGTCGGCCCCGCCGCATGGGCCGAGCGTGCCGACGTCCCCGACCTGACGTTCGAAGGCGAGCCGAAGATCGTTCCGCTGCGCGCCGACAGCCACTTCTCCCTCGCCACGGAAGATCCCGATCCGCGCGGCATGGATGTCGTGGGTGACGACGGCAAGGTGGCCGGCACCGTGTGCGACGTCTGGGTGGATCGCTCCGAAATCCTCGTGCGCTACTTCGAGGTCGCCCTCACGGGCTCGCAGCGCACCGTCCTGCTCCCCTTCAACATGTCACGCGTCGACGGTGGCCGGCGGCAGGTGAAGGTGATGTCCATCCACGCGCGCCACTTCGCGAACGTGCCGGGCCTGCGCAATCCCGAGCAGGTCACGCTGCTCGAAGAGGACAAGATCATGGGCTACTACGCGGGTGGGCATCTGTACGCCACGCCGTTCCGGCAGGAGCCGCTGCTGTGACGATGGAGCACGACTTCGAGCCCGTGCGCGGGCTCCCGGCCACGCCACCGGCCGGCGAACGCATCCTGTGGCAGGGAAGCCCCACGTCGAAGGCACTCGCGCTGCGGGCCTTCCATGTGCGCGGCGTCGCGATCTACTTCGCGATTCTGATGACGTGGCGCGCGGTCGCGCATCTTGCCGACGGACACGGGGCCGCCGACACCGCCATGGCCGTGCTCGGAGTGCTGCCCCTCGCGCTCGCTGGTCTGGCCGTGCTCGCGCTCCTCGGCCGGCTGAACGCCCGCGCGACCGTCTACACGATCACCGACCGGCGCGTCGTGATGCGCTTCGGTGTCGCCTTGCCGATGACGGTGAACCTGCCGTACAAGGTGGTCGACACCGCTGGCCTCGCCGTCCATGGCGACGGCACCGGCGACATCACGCTCACGCTCCTCGGCAGCGACCGCATCGCATGGCTTCACCTCTGGCCGCATGTGCGTCCGTGGAAGCTCTCACGCCCGCAGCCCATGCTGCGCGGGATCGCGGAGCCGCAGAAGGTGGCTGCGATTCTCGCTGGCGCACTGCAGGCAGCCCTGGCCGCGGCTCCCGCAGCCGAGGCGAACAGCCCGTCCCTGCCGGCACGCGAGCCGCGCCAGGTGCGCATCTCCAATGCAGTGATGACAGGTTGACGCCGCCATGAGCCACTCCCACGCCCACGAATCCGTCCCGCGCATTCCGCTGATCGGAGCCGGTGCGCTGGTCATCGCTTCGCTCTTGCTGGTGGCGTTCGTCCGGCTGATGCCCGCGCCCGCCGAGGCGCCTGCCCAGACGGTCGTGGCGCGGGAGCTGTTCTTCGACGATCGTGAAGACGGCGGTATCACGGTGCGCGACGCCCGCGATCCGACCTACGTGCAGGTGCTGCCCGCCGGCCAGGACAACTTCGTGCGCGCCACCATGCGCGGATTCGCCCGCGAGCGCCGTCGCGCCAGCATCGGCCAGGAGACCCCGTTCCGTCTGACGGCGCGGTCCGACGGCAGGCTCACGCTCGAAGACCCCACCAACGGGCGCGTCGTGGATCTGGAGGCCTTCGGGTCCACCAATGTCACCTCGTTCGCCCGCTTTCTGACGCCGCCCGGACAGGCGCGATGAACAACCGCGCCGGCACGTGCGCAATGACTCCCCGCGGCGGCTCGAATCCGTCTGCCGGCCACCCCGACACCAGGAGAATCCGATGAACATCACCCACCCGGAAATCGCCACCGCAGAAGACGCGACGCGCCTCGCCCACACCGACACGCTGCTCAGCCCGCGCTTCTACACCACCGATTTCGCCGCCATGGATCGCCTCGACGTCACGCCGGTCCGCGGCGAGTGGGATGCCATGATGGCCGAGTTCGAACGCGACGTGAACGCCGAGCACTTCGAGCGCACGCCGCAGTTCGCCGCCGAGGTCCGCGAGCTGCCCGAAGCGCTGCGCAAGGAGTTCCTCGACTTCCTGATCAGTTCGGTGACGGCCGAGTTTTCCGGCTGCGTGCTCTACACCGAGATCAAGAAGAACGTCACGAACCCCGAGATCAAGAAGCTCATGGAGTACATGGCGCGCGACGAGGCCCGGCACGCCGGCTTCATCAACCAGTCGCTGCGTGATTTCGGTCTTGCGGTGGATCTGGGTTTCCTGAAGCGCGAGAAGGCGTACACGTACTTCCGTCCGAAGTTCATCTTCTACGCGACGTACCTGTCCGAGAAGATCGGCTACGCCCGGTACATCTCGATCTACCGCCAGCTCGAGCGTCATCCCGAGCATCGGTTCCATCCCATCTTTCGCTGGTTCGAACGGTGGTGCAACGACGAGTTCCGGCACGGCGAGGCCTTTGCCCTCCTGATGCGCGCACACCCCGAACTGCTGCGCGGCCACAACCGGCTCTGGATCAAGTTCTTCGTCCTCGCCGTGTTCTCCACGATGTACGTGCGCGACCACACGCGGCCCGAACTGCATCAGGCGCTCGGTCTCGATTCCACCGAGTACGACTTCAACGTCTTCCGCATCACCTCCGAGATCACGCGTCAGGTGTTCCCGCTCACGCTCGATCTCGATCATCCGGCCTTCCGTGCCGGCCTCGAACGCCTGCGGCGCATCGCCGAAGCGACCGCGGCGGCCAAGGAGCAGGGTGGCGTGATCGGTCTCGTGAAGCGTGCGGGTCTCGCGGTGGCCGCGGTGGCTGCGTTCGGCAGGCTGTACTTCATCCCGAGCATTCCCAACGAAGTGCCGAGCCAGGTCCGCCTCTCGCCGGCTTGGTGAGTGCGGAGCCCGCGATGACCGACCACTTCCTCCCCGTCCTGTTCGTGCTGCTCGCCTGGTGGGGCAGCACGGGGGTGGTCTTCTGGCTCGACGGTCTGCCGCGGCGCACGTTCCAGTGGAGCATGCTCGGCGCGACCGTCCTGCTCGTGTCGGCCCTGCTCGGTCTTGCAGTTCTGCGCGACGATACGTCGGTCCGCGGTGCGTATCTCGGATTCGCCTGCGGACTCGGCGCGTGGGCGTGGCACGAGATGGCTTTCCTGATGGGCTTCGTGTCCGGTCCTCGGCGCGTGAGGTGCACGCCGGGGGTCAGGGGCTGGCCACGCTTCGTCGAGGCGGTGCTGGCTGTTCTCTGGCACGAGGTCGCCATCCTCGCGACTGCCATCGTCATGGTGATCGTGACGCTCGATGCCCCCAACCAGACGGGCACCTGGATATTCGTCGCCCTCGCGGGCATGCGGCTCAGCACCAAGCTCAACCTGTTTCTCGGTGTCAGGAACCGGAGCGAGGCTCTGCTCCCACCGCACCTGCGCTACGTCGGCAGCTATTTCGGGTCGTCCCAGATGAACGCGCTGTTCCCGGTGTCCGTGACCGTCGCCACGCTGCTTGCCGCGGGCGTCGTGCAGCGCCTCATGGCGCCCGGACTGGAGGACGGTGGTCGCACCGGACTCACTCTCATCGCAACCCTGCTGGTGCTGGCCACCCTGGAACACTGGTTCCTCGTGCTCCCGCTGCCGGTGAACGAACTCTGGCGCTGGGGCCTGGGCACACGGGGTCGCGATCCCGTGCCCGCCCTCGCGCGCGAATGAAGCAAGGATCCACGGATGGAATCGAGCATGGGCATGGCTGAACATCTGGACGACGGCACAGGGCAGGCGGGCGCGGAGCCTGCGGGCGCCACACCGCGTGCGAAGCGAACGGCATCATCACGGCAGCCGGCCGGGCGCGTCTTCCCCTTCACCGCGATCGTGGGCCAGGAGGAGATGCGTCTCGCCCTCACGATTGCCGCGGTGGATCCTTCCGTGGGCGGCGTGCTCGTCTTCGGCGATCGCGGCACGGGCAAGTCCACGACGGTCCGCGCGCTCGCTGCGTTGCTGCCTCCGATGAAAGCCGTGGAGAACTGCCCGTACTCATGCGCGCCCAACGCGTGTGCCGGATGCTGCGACCAGTGCCGCGACGCCACCACGAAGCTGCGCAGTCATCTCGTGCCGGTCCCGGTGGTCGACCTCCCGCTCGGCGCCACCGAGGACCGCGTGGTCGGCGCCCTCGATCTCGAACGCGCCCTCGCCCACGGCGTGAAGGCGTTCGAGCCTGGTCTGCTGGCGCGCGCCAATCGGGGCTTCCTCTACATCGACGAGGTGAACCTCCTCGAGGATCACCTGGTGGACGTGCTGCTCGACGTCGCCGCCTCGGGGGAGAACGTCGTGGAGCGCGACGGTCTCGGCATCCGCCATCCCGCGCGGTTCGTGCTGATCGGCAGTGGCAATCCGGAGGAGGGCGAACTGCGGCCGCAGCTGCTCGACCGCTTCGGTTTGTCGGTCGAAGTCCGCACGCCGACCGACCTGCCCACGCGGGTTGAAGTCGTGAAGCGTCGCGATGCGTACGAACGCGAACCCGAGGCCTTCGTCGCGAAGTGGAAGAAGGAGGAGGACAAGCTTCGCCGGCGCATCGTCGCGGCCCGCGAACGACTGCCCGATGTGGTCGTGCCCGACGCGGCGCTCGAGCGCGCGGCCGAACTCTGCATGAAGCTCGGCACCGATGGACTGCGTGGCGAGCTGACCCTGATGCGCACGTCGCGGGCGCTCGCGGCGCTCGAGGGCGATGCCGAAGTGACCGACGCGCACCTGAAGCGCATGGCGCCCGTCGCCCTGCGTCACCGGCTGCGCCGCAATCCGCTGGACGATGCCGGTTCCACCACGCGGGTGGAACGCGCCGTGGCCGAGCTCTTCGGGAGCTGATGCCATGACGGCGGCGGCGTCCGCACGGGAGCGCTGGCAGGATGCAGTGCTGGCGGCGCGCCTGCTTGCGGTCGATCCGGCCACCGCGGGAGGCGTGCTTCTGCGTGCCCGACCCGGTCCTGTCCGGGATGCGTGGCTGCTGCTTCTCGACGTGTGTCTGCCATTGGGCACGCCGAGCCGGCGCGTACCTCTCCACATCGACGATGGCCGGTTGATCGGCGGGCTCGACCTCGCGGCCACCCTGCGATCCGGCGCGCCCGTCGTGGAGCGCGGTCTGCTGGCCGACGTGCACGGCGGCGTCGCCATCCTCGCCATGGCGGAGCGCCTCGGCCCCGGTGCCGCAGCGCGATTCGCCGCGGTGCTCGATGCGGGCGAGGTCGTGATGGAGCGCGACGGTATCGCGATGCGCATGCCGGCCCGCTGCGGCGTCGTCGCACTCGACGAGAGTGCCGAAGAGGAAGAGCGCGTTCCGTTCTCACTGACCGACCGCCTCGCCTTCGACATCGATCTCCGCGAGATCGGCCTGTCGGCGTTGTCCGACGGCATCGACTCCCCCGGCAACGGCATCCGCGAAGCGCGGGATCTGCTGCCCAAGGTGCGGACCACCGACGATGTCCTCGAAGGCCTGTGCGCCGCGGCCACGGCCATGGGGATCGATTCCCTGCGCGTCTCGTTGCGCGCCGTGCAGGTGGCGCGCCTCGCCGCCGCGCTCGCCGGCCGCGCCGAGACCATCGACGAGGACGCCCTGGTCGCAGCGCGGCTCGTGCTGGCGCCGCGCGCGACGCGCATGCCGACCCCGCAGGACGAATCGGATTCGGAACCGGCGCCGCCCGAGGAAGCCGCCGATGCCGACCCGTCCCCGCAGGAGAACAACGCGAGCGACAGCGATTCCTCCGGCGAAGGCAGCGGCGATCCTCTCGACGACCGCATCGTGGCCGCCGCACAGGCAGCCCTCCCGGCCGATGTTCTCGCGAAACTCCTGGCCGGTGGCGCCGCGCGTTCGCGCCAGGCCTCGGCCGGTCGCGCAGGGCAGCAGGCGGCGCAGTCGGCGCGCGGACGCGTGGTCGGCGTGCGCCGCGGCGATCCGCGCGGTCCGCTGCGGCTCGGTGTCATCGAGACGCTGCGCGTGGCAGCTCCGTGGAAGTCGGTCCGCGCCCGCGAACGCGCGACCTCGGGTTCGGCGCCCGCGCAGGCCCTCATCGACGTGCGGCGCGAGGACTTCCGCGTCGTCCGCCGCCAGCATCGCACCGGCACCACCACCATCTTCGTCGTCGATGCGTCGGGGTCGTCCGCGCTGCACCGTCTCGCGGAAGCGAAGGGGGCCGTGGAACTGCTCCTCGCCGATTGCTACGTGCGCCGCGACCAGGTCGCACTCGTCGCATTCCGGGGGCGCAGTGCGGAGCTGCTGCTGCCGCCCACCCGGTCGCTTACGCGCGTGAAGCGCAGCCTCGCGGGTCTGCCCGGTGGGGGCGGCACGCCACTCGCCTGCGGCATCGATGCGGCGGTGACGCTCGCCGAGTCCGTGGCGCGGAAGGGCGACACGCCGATGATCGTTCTCATGACCGACGGACGCGCCAACATCGGCCGCGAAGGCACCACCGATCGCGCCCAGGCCGCGCGGGATGCCGTTTCCGCAGCGCGTCGCGTACGCCTTGCGGGCTACGCCGCCGTTCTCGTCGACACTTCGCCGCGGCCGGGCGCGGCGGCCGCCGAGGTTGCGGCCGAGATGGGGGCGCGCTATCTGCCGCTGCCGTACGCCGATGCCGCGGTCGTCTCGCGTGCCATCCGCGCCGGCGGCTCACCTTCTGCGCCGAGAGCGCGCTCATGACGCCGCCGCTCGAACCCGGACATCCCTGGCACGGACTGGCCTGTGCCCCGGAACGCGATGCCTCGGCGGTGTCGTCGGGGAGCCTGCAGTGGGAGGTCGACGGCGCCCACTGGCCCCATCGCGAGACGAGCCGCTTCGTGAACGCCGGTGGGCGGCAATGGCACGTGCAGCGCATGGGCGAGGGCCCGGTTCTGCTCCTGTTGCACGGCACCGGATCGTCGACGCATTCGTTCCGCGCACTGGCACCGCTCCTCGCCGCGCACTTCACGGTCATCGCCCCCGATCTGCCGGGGCACGGATTCACGCAGGGCACGGATGACGCCGGTGCGGGTCTCCCCGGCATGGCGCGCGGGCTCGCCCAGCTGCTGCGCGTCCTCGACGTCCGACCCGTCGTCGCGGTGGGGCATTCCGCGGGTGCCGCGATCCTGGCCCGCATGTGTCTCGACGGCCGGATCGCGCCTTCGCTGGTGGTGTCGCTCAACGGTGCGCTGCTGCCCTGGCGTGGCATCGCCGGTCATGTGTTCCGACCGCTGGCGCAGATCCTCGCCGCCACACCGTTCGCGCATCGCCTCTTTGCACGCCGTGCCGCCGACCGCGCGGCCGTGGAGCGGCTCATCGCCGGCACCGGATCGCGCCTCGATCGCGAGGGTGTCGATCTGTACGCACGGTTGACGGGCAATCCGGGGCACGTGGCCGGGGCACTTCGCATGATGGCCGCGTGGGACCTCGCACCGCTCGAACGCGATCTGCCGCGCCTGTCGCGGCCGCTCGTTCTGGTGGCCGGCAGTCGGGACGCCACGGTGCCGCCGGACCAGGCGCGCGACGTGGCGGCATTGCTGCCGACAGCCCGCATCGTCACGCTGCCCGGCCTCGGCCATCTGGCCCACGAAGAGGCACCGGATACCGTTGCCACGCTCCTGCTCGACCTTGCCCGCCATGCCGATGGGCGGGCCACCACATGAAGGCATCGTCGCTTCGCACGCTCGATGCGCGGCGGAACAATCAGGCCGTACGGCCCCGGGGGAGGTACCGTTCATGACGTTCCAGCTGTTGTCCACCATCGACAGCCCTCAGGATCTGCGGGCACTCCCCCGCGGGGCGTTGTCGCGCCTCGCCACGGAGCTGCGCGATTTCCTGATCGAGTCGGTGGGCCGCACCGGCGGTCACCTCGCCTCGAATCTCGGCACGGTCGAGCTGACGGTCGCGCTGCATCGCGTGTTCGACACGCCGGCCGACCGCATCGTCTGGGATGTCGGGCATCAGGCGTACGCGCACAAGATCCTCACGGGTCGTCGCGAGGGCATGGGGCGCCTGCGCATGCTGGGCGGGCTCTCCGGATTTCCGAAGCGCAGCGAATCGCCCTTCGACGCCTTCGGAACCGCGCACTCGAGCACTTCGATCAGTGCAGCGCTGGCGATGGCGGTGGCGGCGAAGCGCCGCGGCGACGGCCATCAGGCGATCGCGGTGATCGGTGACGGCGCGATGTCTGCAGGGCTCGCCTACGAAGCGCTGAACAACGCAGGCACGATGAACGCCGACCTGCTCGTGATCCTGAACGACAACGAGATGTCGATCTCGCCGGCGGTCGGTGCCATGCATCGTCTCCTCGGCCGGCTCACCAAAGGCGCGCCGATCGTGGCGGCGCGGAAGGCCGCCGAGCGCCTCATCGGCCGTTTCCCGCCGCTGCGTCGTCTCGCGGACCGCGTGGAAGTCGAGGCGAAGGGCATGGTGCTGCCCGCCACGATGTTCGAACAGCTCGGCTTCGAGTACACGGGGCCGGTGGACGGTCACGACCTCGACGGCCTCCTGGCGACCCTCGAGACCCTCCGCGGTCAGTCCGGTCCGCGTCTGCTGCACATCGTCACGCGGAAGGGCTGCGGCTACGAGCGTGCCGAGGCGGATCCGGTCCTGTACCACGGCGTTTCCAAGTTCGAGCCCGGCGCCGGCATCGGCCCCTCGCGGCCCGCGGCGGTTCCGACCTACACGCAGGTGTTCGGCGACTGGTTGTGCGACGCGGCCGCCGCCGACGATCGCGTGATGGCGATCACGCCGGCGATGCGCGAAGGATCAGGTCTCGTGGGCTTCTCGAAGCGGTTCCCCGATCGTCACTTCGACGTGGGCATCGCCGAGCAGCACGCAGTGACGTTCGCCGCTGGGCTCGCGTGCGAGGGCCTGAAGCCCGTCGTCGCCATCTACTCGACGTTCCTGCAGCGCGCCTACGACCAGTTGATCCACGACGTGCAGATCCAGAATCTGCCGGTGCTCTTCGCGATCGACCGGGCCGGCCTCGCGGGGGCCGATGGCGCAACCCACCACGGCGCGTTCGACCTCTCGTATCTGCGGTGCATCCCCAACCTCGTGGTGATGGTGCCGTCCGACGAGAACCTCTGTCGGCAGATGCTCGCCACCGGTCTTGCGCACGACGGCCCGGCCGCGGTGCGGTATCCGCGCGGTGCCGGCGTCGGTGTCCCGATCGAACGCGAGGTCCGCACGCTGCCGATCGGGCGCGGTGACATCCGCCGCACGGGCCGCCGCGTCGCGATCCTCGCCTTCGGGCCGCTGCTCCACGCGGCGCTCGAAGCCGCAGAGACGCTCGACGCCACCGTCGTCGACATGCGCTTCGTGAAGCCGATGGACGACGCGCTCGTGGCGCACATGGCGCGCTCGCACGACCTCATCGTCACCATCGAGGACAACGCGATCCAGGGTGGTGCCGGCAGCGCGGTGGCCGAGAGCCTCCACGCGCAGGGCATCGATGCGCGGCTCCTGCACCTCGGGCTGCCGGACGAGTTCGTCGATCACGGCGAGCAGTCGGTCCTGCTGTCGCGCCTCGGGCTAGATGCAGCGGGCATCGTCGTCTCGGTCCGCAGCCGCATCCCGTCGGCAGGGCGGGTCGTCCGGGTGCAGACGGCATGATGAACGGCGCCCCCCCGGAAGTGATGGCAACGGAGACGGCCGCATTCCTGCGTGGTCGTCGGCACGCGGTGGTCATCGGCAGCGGCTTCGGCGGGCTCGCGGCAGCCGTGCGGCTCGGCGCACGCGGCTATGCCGTGACGGTGCTGGAGCGGCTCGACCAGGCCGGCGGCCGCGCGAACGTCTTCCGTCAGGACGGCTTCACGTTCGACGCCGGTCCGACGATCGTCACCGCGCCGTTCCTGTTCGAGGAACTCTGGACGCTGTGCGGCAAACGTCTCTCCGACGACGTCGACCTGCGATCGCTGTCCCCCTTCTACCGCCTGCGCTACGACGACGGCAGCCATCTCGACTGCTCGGGTGACGCCGCGGAGATGCGCGCCGAGGTCGCGCGGCTCTCCCCCGGTGACGTCGAGGGCTACGAGCGCTTCATGGAGGCCGCCGAGGCCATCTATCGCGTCGGCTTCGAGGAGCTGGGCGACGTGCCCTTCGACTCCTGGACCGACATGGCACGCATCGTCCCGAAGATGCTGAAGCTGGGCAGCATGCGCAGCCTCCACAGCCTGGTCTCGAAGTACGTGCGTGATCCGCGGCTGCAGATCGCGTCGAGCTTCCATCCGCTGTTCGTGGGCGGCAACCCGTTCACGGTCACCTCGATCTACGGCCTCATCGCGTTTCTCGAGCGTCGCTGGGGCGTCCACTTCGCGATGGGTGGCACCGGGCGGCTCGTCGACGGGCTCGTCAAGCTGATGCAGGGGCAGGGCGGCAGACTCCGGTTGAATGCCGAGGTCGCCGAGATTCTCGTGGAAGGGCGGCGCGCCACCGGCGTCCGCCTCGCGTCGGGCGAGACCATTCCCGCCGACGTCGTGGTCTCGAACGCCGACGCCGCCTGGACGTACGGCAAGCTGCTGAAGACCGCGCCGCGACGCACCTGGACCGACCGCAAGCTGAAGCGTGCGCGCTACTCGATGTCGTTGTTCGTCTGGTACTTCGGCACGAAGCGCCGCTACGAGGACGTCCCGCACCACACGATCGTGCTCGGGCCGCGGTACAAGGGCCTGCTGACCGACATCTTCGAGAACCGCAAACTCGCCGACGACTTCAGCTTGTACCTGCACCGGCCCACGGCCACCGATCCGTCGCTGGCGCCGCCGGGATGCGACGCCTTCTACGTGCTGTCGCCGGTGCCTCATCTCGACGCCGACGTCGACTGGGCGACCCGTGCGGAGCCGTATCGCCGCGCCATCGCGCAACGGCTGGAGGAGACCATGCTCCCGGGTCTCGAGGCCGAGGTGATCTCGTCCCGCGTCATGACTCCGCTCGACTTCCGTGACCGCCTGCTCTCGTACAAGGGCGCCGCCTTCGGCATGGAACCGGTGCTCACGCAGAGCGCCTGGTTCCGTCCGCACAATCGCAGCGAGGACGTCGACGGCCTGTATCTCGTGGGTGCGGGCACGCATCCCGGCGCAGGTCTTCCCGGTGTTCTCTCCTCCGCACGCATCCTCGACACGGTGGTTCCCCATGCCGACGCGCTCGTCTGACCGCGCCTTTGCCGACCCCGACGATCTCGCCGCCTGCGCGGCGCTGCTCCGGCAGGGTTCCCGCACTTTCCACGCCGCATCGCTCGTGCTTCCGCGCACGCTGCGGGACCCGGCCACGGCGCTCTACGCGTTCTGCCGACTTGCCGATGATGCGGTCGATCTTGGCGGTGACGACGCCCATGCCGTCGCCGTTCTGCGCGCGCGCCTCGAACGCGCGTATGCAGGTCATCCCCTGCAGATTCCCGCAGACCGCGCGTTCGCCGGCGCGGTGCGTCACTTCCGCATCCCGAGGGCTGTGCCGGAGGCGCTGCTGGAGGGGTTCGCGTGGGATGCCGACGGGCGTCGCTACGAGACGTTCTCCGATCTCGTCGCCTACGCGGTGCGCGTGGCGGGGACGGTGGGCGCGATGATGGCGGCTGTGATGGGGGCACGCGCTGCGGACGTCGTCGCGCGCGCCTGCGATCTCGGCATCGCGATGCAGCTCACGAACATCTGTCGTGATGTCGGCGAGGACGCCCGCGCCGGCCGTATCTATCTCCCGCTCACCTGGTTGCGCGAGGCCGGCATCGATCCGGAGGCCTGGCTCGCCCGGCCGACGCACAGTGGTGCCCTTGGTGAGGTGGTGCGCCGCCTGCTCGCGGAGGCGGACGTGCTGTACGAACGCGCGGCCGGTGGGATCGGTGCGCTGCCCGCCGCCTGCCGCCCCGGCATGCATGCCGCGCGAATCCTGTATGCGGAGATCGGCCGTGAAGTCGAACGGCGCGATGCCGACTCGGTGTCGACGCGGGCCGTGGTCACCTCCGCCCGGAAGCTGCAGTGTCTCGCTGCGGCGGGCGTCGCGGCGGCCACCATGCCACGGCGCACCGCGGGGCCCTGCCGCCCGGAGGCCAGATTCCTCGTGGAGGCGCTGGCCGTCACCGCCCAGCCCGGTCGGCAGTTCGAGGGCCGGGTCGCCTGGATGGTGGATCTCTTCGACCGTCTGGAGCGCCGCGACCAGATGGATGGTGCCACGTCGCGCACCGGTTCGGCCTGATCCCCCTTCGGAGCTGACGGCGCGTGTCGTCCGGGGAGATCGTCCTCTACGAGGGGCTCGTCGTGCTGGTGCTGGTGCTGGGTTTCGGGTTCTGGGAGCTGGCGTCCCTGAAGCGCGCGAACCGCGAAGCCCGCGAGCAGGAGGCGAGGCAGAACTCGGCGTCACTCGAGGCGCAGGAGCCGCCCGCTGATCCCCGCGAATGAATGTCCGGGGAATGTCCGCCCGGATCGCGCCGGGGCGCTCAGGGTTCGGATCGGTGTTTCCGGATCCTGAAGGGCAGCAGGCGCTGCACCCACCCGCTCGCGAATCGTTCCATCGACAGGCTTTCGTGCACGGCAACGGTCTCCGTACCGAAAAGGCGCGTGCCGACCAGCGAGCGGGCGTAGAACGGCGTGTCCTCCAGCGTCTTCACCACCATGGCCCCGTGCGGTGCCTCCGAACGCGCGCGCCGTCGTACGCGCCACCCTGTCGTCGGTAGCGCGCCCAGGGCGGGCGGATCGAAGGCCGTGGTGGTGCCGTCGGCCGCCACGTGCAGTGCGACCCCGTGCGTCGTGCCATCGCGCTCGATCGTGTCGTACAGGAGGGCAGCAGCGCCGTCCGGCAGCGGCGCGCGGCACCAGTCCCACCCGCGGAACGTGTTCTCCAGCGCGCAGTCTCCCGAGTTCGAATCGAGATAGGCGGTCCCCGACCACGCGAGGGATGGATTCGTGAACTGCACGTCGACCCGGGAGGCGGGGGCGATCGGATGCCAGCGATGGTCGCCGTTCGCGTCGAGCGGATACGAGCGATCGCGCGGCGCGGTGGTGTCGATCGTGACGCGACCGCGCAACCGTCGGGGCAACGGCACGCCGATCTCGTCGATGTCGACGACGAGCTTCCGGCCATCCCAGTGCACGGCACTCGGCCCGATGCGAAGCCGTGCTGCCGTGCGTTCCACCGCCCCGCGACCGCGCTCCGCCAACGCCCACCGTCCCCCGGGCCCGTAGATCGCCACGTTGAACGCGCAGTGGTTCATGGGATCGCCGGCGCCGCGCCGTCGGGCTCGTGCATACCACGGCGAGAAGACGCTGCCGATGAACGCGATGATCGTGAGCCCGTGGTGGCCGTCGTCCGACAGCGCGTCGACATACCACCAGCGATAGCCGTTGCGGGGCACGGGGCGCAGGAAGCCGAGATCGTCCAATTCAGCGCCTCGCATTCAGCACTGCGGCAGCGGCATGCCGACCGGAGAGGGCAGCCATCGGAACGCCGGGCCCGGGATGCACGCTCCCGCCGGCGAGGAACAGGCCGGGCAGCCGGGTCGTCGCGCCGGAGCGGTCGAACGCCGATGTCCATCCGTGCGGCGCTGAGCCGTACAGCGCGCCACCCGAGGCCGGGAAGAGTTGTTCGAACCCGGCGGGCCCGGTCACCACGGGCGGGCCCGTCGGTGTCAGTTCCAGGCCGCAACGGGCGAGCAGCGCGAACACGCCGGCCTCGCACCGGGCGATGTCCGGCTCCCCTGGCGTCGATTCATCGCCGGATGCCGGAGCGTTCACGAGCAGGAAGAGTCTTTCGGGCCCCGCGGGGCCGCCGCCATTGCGGCCGTCGCGGTCCTGCGCGCACACGTACACCGTGGGGTCCACGGGCAGGCGCCGCAGGCGGAGGAGATCGTCGAACTCGGCGGCGTAGTCGCGCGAGAAGAACACGGTGTGGCGCGACAGCGGCAGCCCGGACGTGCGTGCCGTCATCGCCCACGTCAGCGCCGAGAGCGAGCGCTTCGCGCGGGGGCGGGGCGGCGGGACGGCCCGTCGGGCTGCTTGTCCGAGCCGCCCCGTGCCGAGCGCCGCGATGTCGCCGTTGAACACGACGGCATCGCCCTCGATGCGCTCGCCGTCGGCAAGCGTCACACCGGTCACGCGTCCGCCATCCGCCGTGATGTCCGCGACCTCTGCGCCGTAGCGGAACCGCGCCCCGCGCTGTACGGCCAGCGCAGCGATCGCGTCGGCCAGGCGCTGCATCCCGCCGCGTACCGCCCAGACGCCTTCCTGCTCGACGTGCGCTATCAGCATCAGCGTCGCTGACGCGAGGAAAGGCGAGCCGCCGCAATAGGTGGCGTAGCGCCCGAACAACTGTCGCAGTCGCGGATCCCGCAGGTGATCCGACAACGCCTGCCAGAGCGTTGCGAAGGGGCGCATGCGGAGGAGATCGGGCAGGCCGCGCGCACCGGCGTCCCGCACCAGCGACAGCGGCGTGGGGTGTGCCGCATGCAGGTAGGTGCGGTCGAGTGCCTGGAAGGTGCGCCGCGCCGCCGTCATGAAGGCGAGGTAGCCGCGCGCCTCCGCGGGCCCGGCGAACTCGCCGATGGCGTCGGCCGACTGTCGGAGGTCGGCGTGGAGGTCGAGCGTCTCGCCCTCGCTCCAGGCGTGCCGGGCGAGGATGGGAAGGGGATCGATCGCGAGATGGCTTTCGAGCGATGTGCCGGCCGCAGCGAACAGCGCGTCGAAGATGGACCGCATCGTGAAGACCGTCGGGCCGGCATCGATCGCCGCGCCATCGACCGCCACCTCGCGCATCTTGCCGCCGTGCGTCGCGCCCCGCTCCAGCACGAGCACGTCACAGCCGTGCGCCGCCAGCTCGAGCGACGCTGCGAGCCCCCCCATTCCTGCCCCCACCACGATCACACGTCGATCCCGCACGCCGAGTCCGCCTGTTTTCCGTCGTTGACCGGCCAACGAACGGTGTCTATAGTACCTGACACATGCACTGACAACAGAACGTGACACTTCGAAGTGACCCTCCCGGCGTCAGGCTGGGAAGTCAGCCCCGCGGAATCAGTCTGCGGGATGGGGTGATCCAGCGCGGTGCCCAAGGTTGAACGCAGTCGGCGACAGCAGTCCGCAACAGAACGTCCGGCGAAGCTGGCACGCATTTCCCGAACAGAACCCCGCAAAGGAGAACTCCATGGACGGCACGAGGCGCATCGAATCGGTCCTGGAAGCCGCAGTCGCCAGCGTGGAGGGGCAGAGGTGTCCTCCCGGACTCGCCGCCGCCGTGCAGCACGCCGTCTTTCCCGGGGGTGCGCGGATCCGTCCGCGCCTCTGCATGGCCGTGGCTGGTGCCTGCGGCAATCCCGATTCGCCGGTGGCCGATGCCGCCGGGGCGTCCATCGAACTGCTGCACTGTGCCTCCCTCGTGCACGACGATCTGCCGTGCTTCGACGACGCGGCGACCCGCCGCGGACGTCCGTCCGTGCACCGCGCGTTCGGTGAGCGTCTCGCCGTGCTGGCGGGCGATGCGCTGATCGTGCTCGCGTTCCAGACCCTCGCGCGCGGCGCGGCCTCGGCGCCCCAACACCTCGTTCCCCTGCTGGAGACCGTCGCCGCAGCGACGGGGATGCCCGGCGGGATCGTTGCCGGGCAGGCATGGGAATGCGAAGCTGAAGTCGCCCTCGACGTGTATCAGCAGGAGAAGACGGGCTCGCTGTTCACCGCCGCGGCCGTGGCCGGTGCGCAAGCCGTGGGTGCCGATGGCACGCCATGGCGGCTGTTCGGCGACCGTCTCGGCGAGGCCTACCAGGTGGCCGACGACATTCGCGACGTGCTCGCCGAACCCGAGGATCTCGGCAAGCCGTGCGGTCGCGATGCCGCGCTGCACCGTCCGAGCGCTGCCCAGACCTTCGGCATCACGGGTGCCATCGCCCACTTCCGTCGACTCGTGAGCGATTCCATCGAAGCCATCCCCGCATGCCGGGGCTCCGCGCAACTGCGTGCGCTCATCCTGCTCGAGGCGCAGCGACTGCTGCCGGAGCAGCTCACGCGGCGCGCGGCGTAACGCGGTCATGGCAAGGATCGAGGCCCCGGCGGTATCGATGCCCCGCAGACCTGCGTCTGCGACTTGGGGAGACGGGTTCCTTCGACTGCGCAACCGCCTCCTGGCGAGCCCCGCATTCCAGCGGGCCGCAGCGCGCTTCCTCCCGACGCGATTCATCGCTCGTCGAAGGGCCCGGGAACTGTTCGACCTCGTGGCCGGTTTCGTCTACTCGCAGGTGCTGCTCGCCTGCGTTCAACTGCGTCTCCTCGAAGCGCTGGCCGCCGGACCGCGCACGGTGACCGACCTGGCCGACACCCTCGAGGTGCCCAAGGACGGCATGCAGCGGCTGCTCTGGGCCGCGGCGTCGCTCCGCCTCGTCGAGCGCTGCGGCGACGACCGCTTCGGTCTCGGCGTGCACGGCGCGGCGATGCTCGGCAATCCGGGGATCGCGGCGATGGTCGAGCACCACGGTCTTCTCTATGCGGATCTTGCCGATCCCGTGGCTCTGCTGCGCGGGCGCCGTGATCGGACCGCCCTGGGCGCGAATTGGCCCTATGCCATGGGCGGCGACCCCCGCAACCTGTCGTCGGAGCAGGTCTCGGCCTACACGACGCTCATGGCGGCTTCGCAGCCGCTCGTGGCCGCCGAGATCCTCGACGCCTACCCGTTCCATCGTCATCGCTGCGTCCTCGACGCCGGCGGTGGCGATGGCAGTTTTCTCCTCTCGGTCGCCAGCCGGATACCGACCCTGCGCCTGATGCTCATCGATCTCCCCCCGGTGGCGGATCGGGCCAGGGTCCGGCTGCGGACTGCCGGACTCTCCGAACGGATGTCCGTGACCGCAGGGGACTTTCTCTCCGATGCATGGCCCGATGGGGCCGATCTCGTCACCCTCGTGCGCGTGGTGCACGACCACGACGATCCTGCAGTGCTCGAGCTGTTTCGGCGCGCCCATCGGGCGCTGCCACCCGGCGGCACCCTGCTCATCGCCGAGCCGATGGCCGACACGCCCGGGGCTGAACCCATGGGCGACGCGTACTTCGGCTTCTATCTGCTCGCGATGGGCAGCGGTCGCGCCCGCACACCCGACGAACTGGGAGCGTTGCTCGACCAGGCCGGGTTCGATGTGCCGCGCCTGCTGCCGACTCGCATGCCTCTGCAGACACGCGTTCTGGTCGCGCGGCGGCTGTGAAAGTGTCAGATCGGATAGAAGTGTAAATGTACGTTGACATTTTTTCGCGTAAGCATAGACTGACACTCGTCGATGGCAGTCCCGTCGGCGAGCAGGAAAGCGAACGGAGCCAGACCATGTCCCCCCTCGAAGCGCCCCCCACGATGTACTCCGCGATGCCCTCCGCGGCGCGAGTTGGAAGATGAAGACGGTCGCCGTCGTGCTCGCGTCACCGGAGCATCTGGCGCTAGACCAGCTCGACCTCACGCCCCCCGGCGAGGGTGATGTGGTGGTCGATATCGAGTGGAGTGGCATCAGTACCGGCACCGAACGTCTTCTCTGGTCTGGCCGCATGCCGCCCTTCCCGGGCATGGGCTATCCGCTGGTGCCCGGTTACGAATCGGTGGGGCGCATCGCCGAAGCGGGCCCGCTCGCGGGACGAAAAGCCGGTGAGCGCGTGTTCGTGCCCGGTGCGAAATGCTTCGGTGACGTACGCGGCCTGTTCGGTGGCGCGGCGCGCCGCCTCGTCGTGCCCGGTGCGCGGGTGACACCGGTCGGCGAATCGCTCGGGGCGGAAGCGGTACTGCTCGCCCTCACTGCGACCGCGCAGCATGCGATCAATGCAGAAGGTGCGCGTCCGCCCGATCTCATCATCGGCCATGGTGTGCTCGGCCGGCTGCTCGCACGACTCACGCTGCTCGCGGGCGACCCCGCGCCGACCGTCTGGGAAACGAATCCCGTGCGCGTCGAAGGCGCGACGGGCTACCAGGTGATCGACCCGGCGAACGATCCGCGCCGCGACTACCACTCGATCTACGACGTCAGTGGCGATTCGGGAATCCTCGACACGCTCATCGGCCGGCTCGCGCCGGGCGGAGAAGTGGTGCTCGCCGGTTTCTACACCGAGCCGCTGTCGTTCATGTTCGCCCCCGCCTTCATGCGCGAAGCACGCATCCGCGTCGCCGCGGAGTGGCGCCCGGACGACCTCGCAGCCGTGCGCGCCCTCGCCGAGTCCGGCGCTCTCTCGCTCGACGGCCTCATCACGCATTGCCTCGCCGCGGAGGAGGCCTCGGCCGCCTACCGCACGGCATTCACCGATCCCAGCTGTCTCAAGATGATTCTCGACTGGAGAAACTGCTCATGACCACTCCCCAAGCCGGTCCTGCCGATGCCTTCCTGCAGGGCGTGAAGCAGCAGATGATGGGTGAAGCGGCCGAGGCCATCGCC
Source organism: Betaproteobacteria bacterium Ga0077532 (assembly GCA_001464895.1). GTDB lineage: Bacteria > Pseudomonadota > Gammaproteobacteria > Burkholderiales. The sequence goes on along the minus strand of LNEE01000051.1, from coordinate 141,489 downwards.
GAGGTCGCTCCGAAGGAGACGCAGATCATCGCGATCTACGGGAAAGGCGGCATCGGCAAGAGCTTCACGCTCTCGAACCTCTCCTACATGATGGCGCAGCAGGGCAAGCGGGTCCTGCTGATCGGCTGCGATCCGAAGAGCGACACTACATCCCTGCTGTTCGGCGGTCGCGCGTGCCCCACGATCATCGAGACCTCGTCGCGCAAGAAGCTGGCGGGCGAACAGGTCGAGATCGGGGACGTCTGCTTCAAGCGCGACGGCGTCTTCGCGATGGAGCTGGGCGGGCCGGAAGTGGGCCGCGGCTGCGGTGGGCGCGGGATCATCCACGGCTTCGAACTCCTCGAGAAGCTGGGCTTCCACGAGTGGGGTTTCGACTACGTCCTGCTCGACTTCCTGGGCGACGTCGTGTGCGGCGGCTTCGGTCTGCCCATCGCGCGCGACATGTGCCAGAAGGTGATCGTGGTCGGCTCCAACGATCTCCAGTCGCTCTACGTGGCGAACAACGTGTGCTCCGCGGTCGAGTACTTCCGCAAGCTCGGCGGCAACGTCGGCGTCGCGGGGCTCGTGATCAACAAGGACGACGGCACGGGCGAGGCGCAGGCCTTCGCGGAAGCGGTCGGCATTCCGGTGCTGGCGGCCATCCCCGCCCACGAGGACATCCGCCGCAAGAGCGCGAACTACGAGATCGTCGGGATTCCCGGTGGCGAATGGGCGCCCGTCTTCGAGGAACTGGCGATCAACGTCGCCGAAGCGCCTCCGGTGCGGCCGTCACCGCTCACGCAGGACGGTCTGCTGGGACTCTTCAAGGGTGAGGCGGTCGGGCGCGGTGTCGTTCTGCAGCCTGCCTCTGCGGCCGACATGATGGGCGGCATCCTGATCGAGAAGCCGTCCCTCGAAGTCGTGTACGACGCCATCTAGGTCCGCGACCATGGCCAACTTCAACGATCCGAAGCACGTCGACCCGCAGGACCTCGGGGCGCCGACGCTCGGCACGCCGCGGCGCATGCCATCGAGCGTACCGTCCCGGGTGATCCCGATCTTGAACGCGACCGCGGCGGCTGCGGCGCCGACCGGCGACGGTGTGGGCTGTCACGGCGGCAAGGAAACGATGCAGCAGGCCGCGGCCGCGGCTGGCATGAGCGACACGCTGGAACGCTACAAGGCCGACTACCCGGCGGGTCCGCACGACCAGCCGCAGAGCATGTGTCCCGCCTTCGGTTCCCTGCGCGTCGGCCTGCGCATGCGTCGCACCGCGACGATCCTCTCGGGCTCCGCCTGCTGCGTCTACGGACTCACCTTCACCTCGCACTTCTACGGCGCGCGTCGCACGGTGGGTTACGTGCCGTTCAACTCCGAGACCCTGGTGACGGGCAAGCTGTTCGAGGATATCCGCGAAGCGGTGTTCGAGACCGCCAAGCCCGCCGACTACGACGCGGTCGTCATCATCAACCTGTGCGTGCCGACCGCCTCCGGCGTTCCGCTGCGTCTGCTGCCGAAGGAGATCGACGGCGTGCGGATCATCGGTATCGACGTGCCGGGGTTCGGCGTGCCGACCCACGCCGAGGCGAAGGACGTCCTCGCCGGCGCGATGCTCGCCTACGCCCGTAACGAGGCCGAACAGGGCCCGGTGGCGGCGCCGCGCAATGGCGTCTCCGATCGCCCCACGGTCACGCTGCTGGGCGAGATGTTCCCGGCAGACCCGGTCGGTATCGGCCGGATGCTCGATCCGATGGGGCTCGCCGCAGGGCCCGTCGTGCCGACGCGTGAATGGCGCGAACTCTATGCAGCGCTCGACTGCGCCGTCGTCGGCGCGATCCATCCCTTCTACACGGCCTCCGTGCGCGAGTTCGAGGCGGCTGGTCGCACCGTGGTGGGTTCCGCCCCTGTGGGCTACGACGGCACCGCCGCGTGGCTCGAGAAGATCGGGGAATCCTGTGGCATCCCCCGCGCGAAGGTGGAAGCCGCCAAGCAGGCCGTGCTTCCGGCGATCCGTGCCGCGCTCGCTGCCGCGCCGATCAAGGGCCGCGTGACTCTGTCCGGCTACGAAGGCTCCGAGCTGCTCGTCGGGCGCCTTCTGGTGGAAAGCGGTGCCGACCTCCGCTACGTGGGTACGGCCTGTCCGCGGACACGCTGGTCCGACGCCGATCGCGAATGGCTCGAAGCGAAGGGTGTGCGCGTGCAATTCCGCGCGTCCCTCGAACAGGACCTCGCAGCGATGGAGGAATTCCAGCCCGATCTCGCCGTGGGCACGACGCCCGTTGTGCAGAAGGCCAAGGAACTCGCCATCCCCGCGCTCTACTTCACGAACCTCATCTCCGCGCGCCCGCTGATGGGGCCGGCCGGAGCGGGCTCGCTGTCGCAGGTGGTCAACGCCGCCATGGGCAGCAAGCCCCGGTTCGAGACCATGAAGGCGTTCTTTGCCGGGGTCGGCGAGGGCCACACGAGCGGCGTCTGGGAAGACACGCCCGCGGATCGTCCCGCCTTCCGTGAACAGTACGCGCGCCAACTCGCCCGCCAGGCGAAGGCGCGCAAGGCCGAGGAGACCCACTGATGCTCGTCCTCGATCACGATCGTGCAGGCGGCTACTGGGGCGCCGTCTACGTCTTCACCGCCGTGAAGGGTCTGCAGGTGATCATCGATGGTCCGGTGGGTTGCGAGAACCTCCCGGTGACCTCGGTGCTGCACTACACCGACGGCCTGCCGCCCCACGAGCTGCCCATCGTCGTCACCGGTCTCGCCGAAGAGGAACTCGGACAGACCGGCACCGAACAGGCGATGAAGCGCGCCCACGCGACACTCGATCCGACGATGCCGTCGGTGGTGGTGACCGGCTCGATCGCCGAGATGATCGGCGGCGGCGTCACCCCGGAAGGCACGGGGATCATGCGGTTCCTGCCGCGCACGATCGACGAGGACCAGTGGCAGAGCGCCAACCGCGCGATGAACTGGCTCTGGACCGAGTACGGCACGAAGAAGATCGCGCCGCGCCCCGCGCGGAAGGACGGCGTGAAGCCCCGCGTGAATCTCGTCGGCCCGATCTACGGTTGCTTCAACACGGCGTCCGATCTCGCGGAGATCCGCCGGCTCGTGGAAGGCATCGGCGCGGAGATCAACATGGTCTTCCCGCTCGGCAGCCATCTGGCCGACGTGCCGAAGCTCGCCGACGCCGACGTCAACGTCTGCATGTACCGCGAGTACGGCCGTCTGCTCTGCGAGACCCTCGAGCGGCCGTACCTGCAGGCGCCGATCGGGCTTGCGAGCACGACGCTCTTCCTGCGCAAGCTGGGCGAGTTGCTGGGCCTCGACCCCGAGCCCTTCATCGAGCGCGAGAAGCACACGACGCTGAAGCCCATGTGGGATCTCTGGCGTTCCGTGACGCAGGACTTCTTCGGCACCGCGAGCTTCGCGATCGTCGCCACCGAGACCTACGAGCGTGGCGTGCGCCACTTCCTCGAAGACGAACTCGGGCTGCCCTGCACCTTCTCGTTCGCCCGACGCGCCGGCGCGAAGACCGACAACGCCGCCGTGCGTGCAGCCGTGAAATCGAAGACGCCGCTCATCCTCTTCGGCAGCTACAACGAACGCATGTACCTGGCCGAGGCCGGCGGACGCGCGATGTTCATTCCCGCCTCGTTCCCCGGCGCAATCATCCGCCGGCACACGGGGACGCCATTCATGGGCTACTCGGGCTGCACGTACCTCGTGCAGGAGATCTGCAACGCGCTCTTCGATGCGCTGTTCCACATCCTGCCGCTGGGGCCCGACATGGATCGCGTCGAGGCGACGCCGGTTCGCAACAACGCGGCCGCCACACAGATGCCATGGGACGACGAGGCGCACCGCCTCCTCGAACGCATGGTCGAGAACGAACCATTCCTCGTCCGCATCTCCGCTGCGAAAGGGCTGCGCGACCGCGCGGAACGCGCTGCGCGTGAGGCCGGGGAAAGCAGGGTGACTGAAGCCCGCGTCGCGAAAGCACGCGCGGGCGCGCCTGCCTGAGAGGGCGGGCACAGGAGCGAGAGATCCGCCCGGGGCACCGGGTGGTGGTCCGTCAGAGCTTCACGGCTCGGGCGATCCCTTGCCGCGCGGGAGGTGCGCGGTAACGGCCGGCAGGCCTATTTGGAGGTAGCACCAATGGCTGAGGAGAAGAAGGGCTCCTTGTCGGGGCTGACGGAGAACGAGGCGCGCGAGTTCCACGGGATCTTCGTTTCAAGCTTCATCATCTTTCTGGTAATCGCAATCGTTGCCCACATCCTGGCGTGGCAGTGGCGTCCCTGGCTTCCGGGCTCGGGCGGCTACACCTCGATGATCGATGGGGTGAAAGCGGCAGTGAACTCGTTCATGCCTTACGTATTCATGGCCTAGGAGGAAAGAAGCATGTGGCGAATCTGGTTGTTGTTCGATCCGCGCAGAACTCTCATTGCGCTGTTCACGTTTCTCTTTGCGTTGGCTCTGTTGATCCATTTCGTGCTCCTCAGCACGGATCGCTTCAACTGGATCGAAGGTCCGCGCGCCGGCCACGGTGCTGCGAAGACCGCGCAGATGTCGCCGATGCCACCGGTGGTGGCAGCGGTCCAGGCGGACGCGCACGGTCCGGCGAAGTAGCGTCGCTTGCCGATGGCGGCGGGGGAGGTCCGGGTTCGTTCCCGGCCTGCCCCGCGATCGGGAAAGCCGGTAAGACACGGGGCCGCGACCACGGCGGCCAACTGGAGGTCCAGCAATGGCCATGCTCAGTTTTGAAAAAAAGTACCGCGTCCGCGGAGGCACTCTCCTCGGCGGGGACCTGTTCGACTTCTGGGTGGGGCCCTTCTATGTGGGCTTCTTCGGAATCACGACATTCTTCTTCTCGTTCATCGGCACTGCGCTGATCTTCTACGGGGCGGCCACCGGGCCGACGTGGAACCCTTGGCAGATCAGCATCGCGCCGCCGGACCTTTCGTATGGCCTGGCGCTCGCACCACTCCAGGACGGAGGGCTCTGGCAGATCATCACGTTCTGCGCGATCGGTGCCTTCTGTTCGTGGGCACTGCGCGAGGTGGAGATCTGCCGGAAGCTCGGCATCGGCCTGCACGTGCCGTTCGCCTTCTCGGTGGCGATCTTCGCGTACATCACCCTGGTGGTCGTCCGGCCGCTGCTGCTCGGTGCCTGGGGCCACGGATTCCCGTACGGCATCCTGAGTCACCTCGACTGGGTGTCGAACACGGGCTACCAGTACCTGCACTTCCACTACAACCCGGCGCACATGCTGGCGGTGACGTTCTTCTTCACCACCACGCTCGCACTGGCCCTGCACGGCGCGCTCATCCTGTCGTCGACGAACCCGCCCAAGGGCGAGGTCGTGAAGACGCCGGAGCACGAGAACACGTTCTTCCGGGACACCATCGGATACTCGATCGGCACGCTCGGCGTACACCGGCTGGGACTCTTCCTCGCGCTGTCCGCCGGCTTCTGGAGTGCGGTGTGCATCGTGATCAGCGGCCCGTTCTGGACCCGCGGCTGGCCCGAGTGGTGGGGCTGGTGGCTCAACCTGCCGATCTGGCGCTAGTGCGGAGACCCGACCATGCCTGAATACCAGAATATCTTCACGCGGGTGCAGGTCAGGGCACCCGCCCACCCGGGCGTGCCCCTGGGCCGCAGCACCTGGGTGCGCCAGGGCGATCCGTTCTTCGTCCACCTGTTCGGCCGTTTCGGCGATGCGCAGGTGGGGCCGTTCTACCTCGGTTGGCTGGGACTCGCGTCCCTGCTGTGCGGCTTCATCGCCATCGAGATCATCGGCCTCAACATGTGGGCGTCGGTCAACTGGGATCCAGTCCAGTTCGTCCGCCAGCTCCCGTGGCTCGCCCTCGAGCCGCCACCCCCCGCATACGGACTCCGGCTTCCGCCGCTGAACGAGGGCGGCTGGTGGCTGATGGCCGGCTTCTTCCTCACCTGCTCGATCCTGCTGTGGTGGCTGCGCATGTATCGCCGCGCCCGCGTGCTCGGCATGGGCACGCACGTCGCGTGGGCCTTCGCCGCGGCGATCTGGCTGTACCTGGTGCTCGGTTTCATCCGCCCGGTGATGATGGGCAGCTGGGGTGAGGCGGTGCCCTTCGGGATCTTCCCCCACCTCGACTGGACGGCCGCGTTCTCACTGCGATACGGGAACCTGTTCTACAACCCGTTCCACATGCTGTCGATCGCGTTCCTGTACGGCTCGACGCTGCTCTTCGCGATGCACGGTGCCACCATCCTGGCGGTGACCCGACTCGGTGGCGAGCGGGAGATCGAGCAGATCACCGATCGCGGCACGGCTTCCGAACGCGCTGCGCTCTTCTGGCGCTGGACAATGGGCTTCAATGCCACGATGGAATCGATCCACCGCTGGGCCTGGTGGTTCGCGGTGCTCTGCCCCCTCACCGGTGGCATCGGCATCCTCCTGACCGGTACGGCCGTCGACAACTGGTTCCTGTGGGCCGTGAAGCACGGCGTTGCGCCGCCGCTGCCGCAGGTCTTCCCTGCCGTGCCGGATCCTGCGCAGCTGACGATGGGGGTGACGCAATGAAAGCCTTCCGATCCCTCGCAATCGCTGCCGTCGCGCTGACCACGTTGCTCGCCGGCTGCGAGCGTCCGCCGGTCGACATGGTTCAGCGCGGTTTCCGCGGCACGGGCATGGCGCAGGTCTACAACCCGCGCACGGTCGATGCGCAGCTCGCAATGCACCAGGCACCGGAGGCGATCCCGCCTGCGGAGCCGGGCGGCCCCCCGGGTTCCGCGGTCTTCAAGAACGTGCAGGTGCTGGGCGATCTCTCCGTGGCGGAGTTCACGCGGACGATGGTGGCCATGACGGCCTGGGTGTCGCCGAAGGAGGGCTGCGCCTACTGTCACGCGGGTGCCGACTTCGCGAGCGACGACAAGTACGCCAAGGTCGTCGCGCGGCGCATGCTGCAGATGACCAAGCACCTGAACACGGACTGGAAGGATCACGTCGCGGAGACCGGTGTGACCTGCTACACGTGTCACCGCGGTCAGCCGGTGCCAGCCAAGATCTGGTTCAAGGATCCTGGTCCGAAGACGGCGGCGGGACCGGCGGGTACGCGTGCCGGTCAGAACGCCCCTGCGACTTCCGTGGCGTTGTCGTCGCTGCCGTTCGATCCGTTCACGCCGTTCCTGCAGGAGGAGAACAGCATCCGCGTCGCCGGTACCACCGCCCTTCCCGAGGGCAACCGTCAGTCGACCAAGCAGACGGAGTGGACCTACGGGCTGATGATGCACTTCTCGGATTCGCTGGGCGTGAACTGCACGTACTGCCACAACAGCCGCGCGTTCTCGGACTGGAACCAGAGCCCCCCGCAAAGGGCCACCGCCTGGCACGGGATCCGGATGGTGCGTGACCTCAACAACGCGTATCTGGAACCGCTGGGACCCACGTATCCGAAGGAGCGCCTCGGCACGACGGGCGATGCGCCGAAGGCGAACTGCAGCACGTGTCACCAGGGTGCCTACAAGCCGCTTTACGGTGCGGCGATGGCGAAAGACTATCCGGCGTTGCACGGGGCGGCACCGGCCAAGGTTGCAGAGAAGAAGTAACCGCTGTTCCCCGGCGCGCGGTTCGACGCCGGGGGATCGGAAGACATCGGGGCCATGCGTTTGCGCGCATGGCCCCGATGTCTTTCCACGATCGATTCTCAGCAGGCCGTCGCGATCTCGAACGCGGCATCGACCTCGACCGCGGCCCGCCGGGGCAGCGACGCGACGCCGACCGCCGTGCGGGCGTGACGACCGGCGTCGCCGAGGAGTGCCACGAACAGGTCCGACGCGCCGTTCACCACCGCCGGCACGAACTCGAACTCCGGATCGCAGTTGACGAAGCCCCGCACCTGGATGCACTGCGCGACGCGATCGAGATCGCCGTCGCAAGCGAGCTTCAGGCAGGCGAGCAGATTGAGCGCGCAGAGTCGCGCTGCGGCGAGACCGGCGTCGAGATCCAGCTCGCGGCCCACCTTGCCCACGAACGGCACTGTCCCATTCCACTCGTTCACCTGCCCCGCGAGAAAGACGAGTTGGCCGCTGCGGCGCCAGGGCAGGAAGTTCGCGATGGGCGTCGGCGGATCCGGCAGCGCGAGGCCCATCGCAGCGAGGCGCGTCTCGAACGCGCTCATGGCGCTGCATCCAGGCCGGCCGCGAGGGCGGTCGAATCGGTCATGAAACCGAAGAGCAGCTTAACGTTGTAGCGCGTCGCCTCCATGCAGTAAGCGGGCGATGTCGTGGCGACGCAGTCGTCGAGCATCAGCACGTCGTAGCCGAGATACGAAGCGTCCTGCAGCGTCGTCAGCACGCACTGGTCGGCGTTGACGCCGGCGAAGAACAGCGTGTTCACACCGAGGTTGCGGAGAATGCTGTCGAGGGGTGTGTTCCAGAAGCCGCTGAAGCGGCACTTCGTTACGTGGATGTCCGAAGTCAATGGATCGAGACCGTCGACGACCGCAGCGCCCCAGCTCCCTTGTCGCAGGATCGGCGCGCCGCCGGGGATGGTCTCCCCGAGACCGGCACCGGTGCCGTCGTGCGTATGGGCGTGGAGGAGGGACGGGTAGATGTCGAGGAGGTCCGCGCGCACGCCCCAGTTGAGCCACACCACCGGGATGCCTTCCGCGCGCATGCGTGGCACCAGTTTCGCCAGCGGTGCGATGGGGGCACGGTCAGGCGTGTAGTCGACGCCGCGGTAGTCGAGATAACCGCCCGCTGCGCAGAAGTCGTTCTGCATGTCGACGATCACGAGCGCGGATTTCCGCGCGTCGAAGACCACACGTTGCGGTTCGGCGGCGATGGTGACGGCACGCACGACGTGCGGTGCGGCGCGCGAGAGGTCGGCGGTGTCGCTGTTCACCAGCCAGCGATGGGCGGCGGTGGCGCCCATGGGGATCGGGGTGTCGGGCATCGGAGGCTCCTGGAGGTGTTGGTGATGGATGACGTCCCGAAGCGGGCGTTCGGGACGAGGGTGGCGTGGGTCGGACTTCAGTCCGACGCGGCGTGGGCCAGGGCGACGAAGTGGTCGCATTCACCATGGGCGTCGGGCCATGGCCCGACCCACGCCACCAGCCTGCGATCCGCCTTACTTGATCGTCCCGATCACACCCTTCACGAGGAAGCCCATGCTCTCCAGCATGTCCATCGGCATCGCCTTGCCCGCCGGCAGAAGTTCCTTGCCGTCCTGCGCCATCATCGGACCGGACCACACCTCGAACTTGTCGGCGAGGATGTCGGCCTTCTTCGCGAGGATGGTCTTGCGCACGGGCTCGGTGACCGCGGGGCCGAAGGGATCCAGCACGACGGTGCCGTCCTTCAGATCGCCGCGAATGTGCGACGGCTTCCAAGTGCCGGCCTTGATCTCGTTCACCACCTTCACCATCGTCGGGCCCCAGTTCCACGAGGCGCCGGTCAGCACCGACTTCGGTGCGAACTTCGAGACATCGACGTCCTTGCCCACCACGAAGATGCCGCGCTTCTCGGCCGTCTGCGCGATGGTGATCGGGCTGTCGACCTGCTCGCCGATCACGTCGATGCCGGCGTCGACGAGCGAGTTGGTGGCTTCGGCCTCCTTCGCCGGTTCGAGCCATCCACCCGTCCAGACGACCGTCGTCGTCACCTTCGGATTCATGGCCTGGGCGCCGAGCGTGAACGCGTTGATCGAGCGTACGACCTGCGGGATGGGGAACGCGGCGATGAAGCCCAGCTTGCCGCTCTTCGTCACGGAACCCGCCGCCATGCCGGCGAGGTAGATCGCATCGTCGGAGTTCGCCCAGTAGGTGCCGACGTTGTCGCCGGTCTTCAGGCCGCCCGCGTGCATGAACGCGACCTTCGGGTACTTCTTGCCGAGTTCGATCGCGTAGTCGAGATAGCCGTAGCTCGTCGCGAAGACGATCGACGCGCCGGACTTGATCATGCGTTCCATCACGCGCGACACCTCGGCCGTCTCGGGGATGTTCTCCACGTGCAGGGTCTTGGTGCCGGACACCGTCTTCTCGACGTACTGCCGGCCGAGGTCGTGCGACGTGTTGTAGCCGTAGTCCTTCTCCGGGCCCACGTAGATGTAGCCGATGGTCTGGCTGTGGGCGGCGTGGGCGCCGAGCGCGAGGGCGGCGGCGAGCAGCGGGCGGACGAGTCGATGCAGTTTCATGGCGGGTACTCCTTCGGGGTGGGTCAGCGATCCATCACCGCGCGCAGTCCGGCAGGCGCTGCCTGTCCCCGGTCGCGGAGGCAGGTGAGCGTCAGCACGGCCAGGCTCGTGATGTAGGGAAGGGTGAGCAGCAGATGGGCAGACACGCCGGCGTCCGCGGTCTGCAGGCGCAGGGCGAGTGCCTCCGCGCCGCCGAACAGCAGGGCGGTGGGTAGCACCCACCACGGGTTCCAGCGCGCGACGATGACGAGGCCGACCGCGACGAGGCCGCGTCCGGCGGTCATGCCCTCGGCCCAGGTGCGCGTGTGATCCACCGACAGCGCGGCGCCGCCGAGCCCCGACAGCAGGCCGCCGAGCAGGATGGCCTGCAGACGCACGCGGATCGGGCGCAGCCCCGCGGCGCGCGCGGCCTCGGGCGATTCCCCCACGGCCCGCCAGACGAGGCCGGTGCGTGTACGCCAGAACCACCACGCGACCGCGGGCGCGACGACGAGGGCGAGCAGCACGGTCGGCGTCATGCCGGCGACGATCGGTCCGAGCACGGGCACGTCGTCGAGCCCCGCGCCGCGCCAGGTGCCGAACCCTTCGATCTTCCGGCCCACGAGCCCCGCGCCGTAGTACGCCGAAAGGCCGAAGCCCAGCATCCAGACGGCGAGGCCCGAAGCGAACTGGTTGGCGCGGGCCGCGAGCGTCAGCAGTCCGTGCACCGACGAGAGCAGCATCCCCGCGCCCGCGCCCGCGACGAGCCCCAGCCACGGATCGCCCCACAGCGCCGCCGCGCCGTAGCCGGCCATCGCCCCGACGAGCATCTGCCCCTCGACACCGAGATTGATGGAGCCGGTGCGCTGCACGAGGGTCTCGCCCACCAGCACGAACACGAGCGGCGTCGCGCTGCGCAGCGCGGACACGAGGAAACTGCCGAAGACGATGTCGAACGACGTCATGCCGGACGCTTCCGGTCGAGCCAGCCGTTCACCAGCAGCACGGCGACGAACAGCAGCCCCTGGATGACGAGCGTCACCGACGAAGGCACCTGCGCGAACATCTGCAGGCCGTCGCCCGATGCGAGCAGGGCGCCGACGAGCAGCGACAGCGGGATGATCCGCAGGCAGTGGTTCCGGGCGAGCCACGCGACCAGGAACCCGCTGAAGCCCGCGCCGCCCGCGATGTCCGATTGCAGTCGCCCCTGGATCGAGGCCGTCTCGGCGATCCCGGCGAGCCCGGCGAGCGCGCCGCCGAGCGCCATCACGATGAGCGCATTGCGCCGAAAGTCGAGACCCGCCACGAGCCCCGCCCGCGGATTGCTCCGCAGCACGTCCAGCACGAGGCCCCAGCGCGTGCGCGTCAGGACGAGATGCAGCACGACCGCGAGCGCGATGCCGATCAGCAGCCCCGCGTGCACACGGCTGTCGAACAGCGCCGGGAGTCTCGCCGCAGCGGGAAACTCCACTGTCGCCGGCCATCCCTGGCTCGCGGGGTTCTTCCAGGGTCCGTACACCAGCCACGTCACCAGCAACGCCGCGACATAGTTGGTGAGCAGGGTGCTGATGGTCTCGTTCACCTGCAGCCCGGTGCGCAGCAGGCCGGCGACCAGCGACCACACCATGCCGCCCAGCGCCCCGGTGACGAGCATGAGCGGCAGCATCGTCCAACCCGGCGTCGGGAGCATCGACAGCACCGTGCCCGTCCCGGCAATGGCGCCCGCGTAGAACTGTCCCTCCGCGCCCACCGAGATGAGGCCCACGCGGGCCGGCAGCGCGGTGGCCAGCGCGCAGAGCAGGATCGGTGTGGCGCGCACCAGCGATTCGCCGATGGCGTAGCTGTCCCCGGCGGCAGCCTCCAGCACCACGCCGATCATGGCCAGGGGATTGCGCCCGATCACGGCGAAGAATACGGCGGCGAGCACCACGAACGCCGCTGCTGCCAGTGCGGGGCGGCCGAGTGGAGCGGCCATCGCGCGGGCTCGATCCACCGTGCCGCCGCTCATGCGGCCTCCGCATCGGCATGGCCGGTCATCCACGCGCCGATCGTCTGGCGGTGCCGCTGGTCCGCGGGCACCACTCCGGCGATGCGCCCTCGATGGAGCACGGCGATACGGTGGGCGTGACGCAGCAGGTCGTCGAGATCCTCGGAGATCCACAGCACCGCGCTACCGGCCTGCGCCAGCGCGAAGAGCTGGTGGTAGAGAAACGCGCTCGCGGCGAGATCCAGGCCCATCGTCGGATGGCTGGCCACCACGAGGGCCGGTGCACCACGGAGTTCCCGCGCCGCCACCAGCTTCTGCAGGTTGCCGCCCGACAGTCGACCGGCGGCCATGCCCGGATCCGCCGGCCGGACGTCGAAGCGCGTGAGCAGCGCGCGCGCATCGGCCTCCAGGCGGCGGCGATCGGGGATGGCGGGCAGCGTGTCCAGGCGATCCAGATGCAGATTGAGCGCGAGCGACAGGTCGGGCGCCACCGCGTTGCGGATGGGTTGCTCGGGGATGTACGCGACGCGGCCGGCGCGGGGCTCCCGTTGCCGCGGCGCGAAGAGCGTCTCGCCGTCGACGATGACTTCACCCGCGTCGGGCGACAGCACGCCCGCACACGCGTCCGCCAGAACGTCCTGCCCGTGCCCAGACACGCCCGCGATGCCGAGCACCTCGCCGCGCGCGATCCGCAGATCCACGCCGTCGATGCGGTTGCCAGGTCCGCGGGCGGACAGATCGCGGATCCACACGCGGGTCGGCGCATCCGCTGGGAGCGGCGCCGTCGATGGCGCGGCGAGATCTCGCTCGCCGACCATGGTCCGCAGCAGGTCGTTGGCATCGAGATCCCGCGCGGCGCCCGTTGCGACGACACGGCCGCGCCGCATGACCGCCACGCGATCGGCGCACGCCGTCACGTCGGCGAGCTTGTGCGTGATGAGGACGACGGCGAGACCGCGCGTCGCGAACCCGCGGATCAGGGACCACAGGCGCCGGACCTCGTCGTCGCCGAGAACGGCCGTGGGCTCGTCGAGAATCAGCAGACGTGGATCCTGCTGCAGCGCCTTCGCCAGTTCGACGAGCTGCATCTGACCCACGCTCAGGGACGACACCCGTGCATCCATGGGCACCTCGGGAGCGATGGCCGCGAGCGGTGCCAGACCCGCCGTCGCCCGACGCGCACCCCGCCCGGTGAACCACGGGGTCGATGCGTGTGCGAGCGCGAGGTTCTCCCGGACGGTGAGTGCGGGGATCACGCTGAACTGCTGGAAGACCATGCCGATGCCGCTCGCCATGGCGTCGCGCGGGGAGTCGATGCGGGTCGCCCTACCGTCGATGGTGATCTGCCCGGCATCCGGTCGATGGACACCGTAGAGCAGCTTCATCAACGTGCTCTTGCCCGCGCCGTTCTCCCCGAGGAGCGCGAGGACCTCACCGCCGGCGACGTCGAGATCCACACCATCCACGGCGAGGTTGGCGCCGAAGCGCCTGGCCATGCTGCGGAGCTGGAGGTGCATGGTGTCGAGGGGCAGGTCTCGACCGCGATGCTAGTGTCCCGGCACGGAAGCGCCGCCACGTCGGAACGCGCCGCCCGGCGCAATCAGACGTTGCGAACTGCGGCGTTGCGAATCCTCGTCAGGTGTCCAACCTGGCTGTGTTTCGCGCCTTGCCTGACGCCCCGCTTGGCGCTCCGACGCAGGTCCAACCCAGTGCTTGCCCATGGTCCAAGTCTCTCCGCTCACCGGTGCCGCAATCGCGATCGATGCTTGCGGACTTCCGTGTCGAGACACTAGGGGCGGGCGGCTACGCGGGGTATCGCGCCATCCGTGGATCGGCGGTCACGTCATCCGCGGGGGCGGGGTGGTGGAATCCGTGAGGTTGGCAGCGCGTCCCCCTGCGCCGGCGGGTCGGGTGCGCTGTTGAAGGGGCTGGAGAAGATCGCGCACGAGTGGGTTCGGAAATCGCCGACTCGTCGTGACCGCATGGAAGCTCTCGCGGATCTCCGGGATCCGGCAGCGTTCCACCAGCACCTTGGTGCGAAGTTCGTCCTGCACGACCACCGGAGGTACCAGGGTCACGCCAGGGGTCTCGCGCGCGAGCAGACGCAGCATCGCCATGTCGTCGACCTCCGCCAGGATCTGCGGACGGATGCCCGCCCGTTCGAGTGCGAGATCGAAGGCCACGCGGATGCTGCTCTGCACGCTGGGGAGCACCACGGGCGTCGTCGCGAGATCCTCGGGAAACCGGAAGCGCTTCCGCCCGCGCACCGGCCGGCCGACGAGGCTGACCGGCTGCTCCGCGATGCGCTGGCTGTGCCATCCGGTCTCGGCGTCGCGCGGCACCGCGAGATTGGTGAGCACCACATCGATGGTGTGCGCCGAGAGCTGGGCGAGCATCTCCCGCAGGCTGCCCGAATGGATCACCAGCTCGACGTCCTCGCGGCCCAGCAGGGGGCGGAGCAGTTCGAGCTGGAAGTTCCGCGACAGCGTCGCCACGGCGCCGACGCGCAACACCTGGCGCGCCGGTCCGCGACGACCCTGCAGGGTGCTGAGCAGCTCGTCCCCGGTGTCGAAGATGGTCTGCGCGTACCCGAGCGCGATGCGGCCGGCTTCGGTGAGGACGAGGCCGCGGTGACCGCGTTCGAAGAGTGCGTGGCCCAGGCGGTCCTCGAGCTGACGGAGCTGGATGGACAGCGCCGATTGCGAGACGTGGAGCGTCTCGGCCGCGCGCACGAGGCTCCCCTCCTGCGCGATCGCGCGGAAGTAGCGCAGGTGGTGATAGTTGAGCTGGGGCATGGGCGATCTCCCGGAACCGGACGACTACAAAATAGAACGAACCGGGGTCATTGTTCCACTGGAACGAAGGATGCGGTGCGGACGATGTGCGTATCCGGCACGCCCGTACCCCCGCCAGATCGCTGCTGCGATGGTTCCTTGCGCCGACGAAACCGGACGACGGTCCGCTCGCGGGAAGGGGGCGGAGAGCCCGGTCAGGCGTCCCCTTCGAACGCCTGGAAGGCAAGCCGCGCCAGCTCGGCACCGGTGGTGATGGCGAACTTGCGCTTGATCGCGGCGCGATGGGCCTCGACGGTGTTGACGCTGCGATGCAGCTCGCGTGCGATCTCGCCGGTCTTCAGGCCTCGGCCGATGAGGCGGAAGACCTCCAGCTCGCGGTCGGTGAGCAGCGTGAGGTCGGTGCCCTGCCGAACGGTGCTGGCCGGGGCATCGGCGATACGGGAGAGCAGGCGCTGGCGCATGCGTTCCGAGAGCCAGATCTCGCCGTCGCGGATGTGGCGCAGCGCGGTGAGGATCTGCCGCGTGGCCTCCTGCTTCATCACGTAACCGCGGGCGCCGGCCCGCAGCGCGCGTTCGGCGTAGAGAGTCTCGTCGTGCATCGACATCACGAGGGTACGCACCGCCGGATGCTTCGTGCGGAGCGTCTTCAACAGGTCGATACCCGACAGGCCGGCGAGCGAGAGGTCCACGATCGCGAGGTCGATCGGATGGCGGGCGAGCTGCTCCAGCGCCTCGGTGGCATTGCCGGCCTCGGCGCACACTTCGAAGCCGGGTTCGTGCTGCACCAGCTCAGCGATGCCGTGGCGGAGGATGGGGTGGTCGTCGACGACCAGGACGCGGCTGTCAGGCATCCGCGGTCTCCGGCATCGCATGCGGCGCCGGGGCCGCGAGCGGGAGTGTGACGCGCACCGAGACGCCGGATCCCGGCGTGCTTTCGATGGCGAGCCCCGCGCCGATCACATGGGCGCGGTGCCGCATGATCCGCAGGCCCATGCCGTCTCCGGCTGCGCGCGTGACGTCGAGGCCGCGACCGTCGTCCGTCACGGTGAGTGCGAGGCGTCCTTCGCGATGGGCGAGCTCGATGAGCAGGTGGCGCGCGGCCGCGTGCTTCGCGGCGTTCGTCACGGCCTCCTGGGCGATGCGATAGAGGTTGATGGCCAGCGCGCTGTCGTGCACTGGCACCCGCGCGGCGCAGTGGAAGTGGCAGTCGATGCCGAACACGTCGCGCACGGTGGTGGCGAGATCCTCGAGGGCCGCCATCAGACCTTCCGCGTCGAGGTCCACCGGGGCGAGGCCGCGCGCGAGTTGTCTCGTCTGCGAAACCGCCGCGCTCACCAGTTGCTCGATCCGCGCGGCGTCGGCCGTCTCGGGGATCGCGCGCGCGGAGAGCTTGCGCGCCAGAACCTCGGCGATGAATGCGACGGCGGTGAGCTGCTGGCCGAGGCCGTCGTGCAGTTCCTGGCCGATCCGCATCTGCTCGTGCTCCGCGACCTCGATGATGGCCTGCTCCAGTCGGCGGCGCTCGCTGATCTCGGCTTCCAGCTCTGCGTTCGTTGCCGCCAGCTCGCAGGTGCGCTCGCGAACCCGTCGCTCGAGATCGTGGCGTGCCGCGCGCAAGGCAGAGGTGGCCTGGGTCCGCTCGGTGATGTCGATGCCCGTGAGGATCACGTGCGAGAGTTGGCGGCGTCCGGCGCGCAGTGCCGTGTTCGACCACGACACGAGCAGAGGGTCACCCTGGCGACGCGGCAGGCCGGCGTCGTAGCGCACGCGCTGCGACAATCCGAGCCGCAGCATCTCGAGATGGCCCTCCACCTTGTCGCGCTCGTGCGGGGCGACGAACAGCTCGCAGAACCGGCGTCCGCGGATCTCCTCGGCGGTGAATCCGGTGAGCCCCTCGAAGGCGCGGTTGGCGCGGAGCACCGATCCGTCGCCGTCGAGCACAGCCACGAGGGCGCCCTGCACGTCGAGGATGGCGGAGACGAAATCCCGCTGCGCGGCCAGATCGGCTTCGGCCCGATGACGTTCCGCGCGCGATGCGGCGAGCAGAAGGCTGGTCACGGTGATCACGTTCGCGAAGACCCACCACCGCACGAGGCTGTCGAATCCCGTCGCTTCGACGAACGGCCCACGACCGTCCACCGTGCCCCAGACCGCAGCGATCGACACGACGAGCGTGACAGCCGTCGCGCCGCGCAGCCCGAACCGCAGGGCCGCCCATACGGCGAGCGGAAAGAGCGCGAGCGCGGCCGGGTAGTAGCCCGAGCGGATGAGCCCGAGCCCGCCGAAGACGGCCTCGCAGACGACCAGCAGCGTGATCATGAGCACCGCCGCTTCCGCAGCTACGGCGGACGCGGGCCGGCTCGGGCGCCATCCCGTCCAGGCGAGCAGGAGCGGGCAGAACACGATCACCCCGGTGGCGTCGCCCATCACCCACTGCAGGAAGACGGTTCCGAAGAGCGGTGGATCGAAGGCGCCGGCCAGCGCGAGGCTGGTGGGTCCGAAGATGGCGCTCAGCAGCGCACCGCCGCTGCCGACCACGAGCAGCGCCAGGACGTCGCGCGCGCGGTCGAGCCCCGGGTGGAAGCCGCAGAACCGCACGAGCAGCATCGCCACCGCAAGCGTCTCGACGATGTTGCCGACGGAGATGCCGAGCACCGCGGCGAGCGGAGCACCCGTGCCGGCGTTGCCGAGGAGATCGCCCAGCACGATCCCGGGCCAGAGTCTCCAGCCGAACCGCAGCACGACGAAGAGCGCGAGCCCGGACGGCGGCCAGATCAACGTGACGTTGCTCGCGGTGCTCGAGTAGTGCAGTCCGATCTGCGCGGTGAGACCGTAGACGAGCGCGAAGAGCGCGATCTGCCAGGAGAGCCGGCGCAAGTCGTAGCTCTGAGCCCCGGCTGACGCCGGTGGCAGGGGTAATGCGGAAGGGATCACGGACGCTCCTCGCCGCGGGTGTGGCCCCGCGTTGGCGTGGGGTGTGCGGTGCACGGGACGTTCCAGGGAGGGACAGCCATTGGCTCAGCTGGCGCAGGAGCGAGAGCGAGGCTCTGCCTGGCGAATGTCCGCACGATCGCGGGCAGCGAATGCGTCGGGCGCACCGGGATGGCGCGTCACCGCGTGAGAGGCATGCCGTGGGTGGGGCGCATCCACCGAGCATGACCGAAGCGACGGTTCGTGTAGGAGGGGCCCATGGCCCCGAAAGCGGTCGATGCACGGAAACGCTTCGACCGGAACCAATGCTCTCGCGGCCATGGGCCGCTCCTACAGAAAAGCGTTGCCAGAACGCGATCGGAGATGGTGTCAAAGCAGAAGGCGACGGCCCTTCTCGGCAGGACCGGCGAGCGTCATCGGAGTGCTGCGTAGCTTCGAATCTCCAGCGCGATATCGTTGGCGGTCAGCGTGGCGGCTCAACGCTCGCCGCCCGTGGCAACTACCACGGCGCCGAGCATGGGCAGCGCCATGGCGGCCACCGAGGCCTTGAGAGCGGCCCAGCCGGCGTCGCTCTGCAGGTCGATGCCGCCGAAGATGCGGATCTTGCGCGAACGCACCAGCAGGTACTGCACACCGGCGACGAGCAGCAGTGTGATGCCGCGCAACTGCGGCATGCGCTCGAAGTCGGCGCCGCCGAACAGCGCCTCGGCCTGGAAGCCCCATTGCTCGCGTTCGGCCTCGAGGATCGCCGTCAGCTCGTTGCGCTCGACGACCTCGGCCGCGAGGATCTCCACCGTGAGAGGCCGGGCGCGCAGCGCGTCGATGAAGCGGTCGAAGAACAGCGCATAGCGTTGCGGCAGTGGCAGGGCGCGCACGGCATCGTCATCGTCGCCCAGCAGTTCCTGCACGCTGGGCCAGAACCGGCCGCTCGATCCCCAACGCTGCAGCAGTTCCGGCAGGCCACCGAAGTAGCGGTAGATCAGCACCTTGTCGACCCCGGCCTCGCGCGCGATGGCGTTGATGCCGAGCGCGCCGAACCCGTCGCGCGCCAGCACCACGCCCACTGCGGCCACGATGCGTTCTTCGGTGGCCGCGCGGTCGCGCTGCCGTGCTGGTGCGGTCGCCTTCATGTCCGCACGATGTGCGCGTCGATGCCGCGCCGCGGCGCCGGTGGGGCGGGCGGTGCGTGGCCGACGCGCGCCCACATCTGCACCGTCTGGCCGGGTGCATCGGCACCGAGCAGGCGACGGATCTGCGCATGCGGTACGGCCTGTTCGGGGTATTCCTGCAGCGCCTGCTGCAGCGGCTGCATCACCACGCCCCTGGCGGTGGCCGCCAGTTGCACCCGCGCAAAGGCACGGCCGGCGTTCACCTGCGTGACGCGGTCATTGTCGTCGCTCACCATCCACAGGAAGCCCGGCGTGGAGGCGAGCTTCTCGCTGAAGTCCTTGATCTGGCTGGTGGTGGCGTAGTCGTCCGGGCCTGGCGCCTGGCTGCGGTCGAACAGGCCCAGACGCGCCATCCACACCACGGTCGGGTCGAGCAGCGTCAGCCCGTCACGATGCTGCGCCACTTCCTTCGGACCGACACGCAGCACCTTGTAGGACTCCAGGATCGTGCGCGGCGTCACCATCTCGATGCGCCATGCCTCGGCGGCCACGGCCCGATAATGGGCCAGCAGCTCGGGCTGGTCCGCATCGGCAAAGCCGAAGCCGAGCGGATAGGGCTTCGCCGCATCGGCCATGGCCTTCCAGGCGTCGGCGCCCACCGGCCGTGCCGGGTCGTAGGCGGCGCGGTTGGTATGGCGCTGGAGGATCTGCGCAAACAGCGGGTCCTTCGCCACGCTGGCGTCGGGCACCAGGCGGATCAGGGCCACCGGTCGCTGGTCCAGCCGGTCATGCACGAAGGCGCCTTCGGGGAACAGCGTGATCTCGGCGCGCTGGCCACGTTCGCGCGCGGCCATGTCCAGCAGTTCGATGAAGGTGCCATGGCTCATCATGATCTGCCGCGAGTACGGGTCGGTCTCGGGCAGCAGGCGCTGCAGGTCGCAGCGCAGCAGGATCTGCCCCGGTACACCCAGGTCCACCACCCAGGACTGCAGGTTGTGCGAATGCGGCGCCAGGATGGCGTAGCTCAGGATCCAGCGGCGCAGGTCGGGTTCGTTGCCGGGGCCCTGCCAAGGCGCCACCGCCTCGGGCGGCATGGTCGCGGAACAGCCGGCTGTCCCGGCCGCCGCAGCGAGGATCACCCCGCCGCCAGCGATACGGATGAATCGGCGACGGTCCATGGTGAACTCCTTGTCACTGTGAGGTGACTTCATTCTAGTCACCGCGCAGTGATATGCAAGGGCTGAAGGGGCGAGACGCTGGTCGAAGCAAGAAGAAAGCGCCGTGCAGCGCTCGGATTCGCATCGCCACTACCAACGCGCCGCGGCGAGCCCAGATGGGGTCAGGTCGGGTGCCCGTTTCCCCAGATTCGTGGTGCATCCACCCGACGTGATCGAGCCGACGGTTCTGACGGAGGGGGCCATCGCTTCGAAAGCGGTCGATGCAAGGAATCGCTTCGACCGGAACCATCGCTTTCGCGGCCATGGGCCGCTCCTACAGATCGTGCCGCATCCACCAGCCGCGATCGGAGCGATGGTTCCTGTAGGAGGGGCCCATGGCCCCGAAAGCGATGGATGCGAGGAAGCGTGTCGACCGGAACAGACGGTTTCGCGTACGGCTGCGAGAACGCGATCGAAAATGGCTCTTCAAGCCGAAAAGAGTGCCATTCCAAGAGAGAAAAAGGAGCGATGTCAACGTGTTGAGTGGGTCCGACCCCACTACGCCGACCCCACTACGGCCACCGCGGCGACGGAGCGTGGGGAGACCAGAATCGAGAACTAACTCCGGGCGCAGTTTCGTAAGAAGTGTTGATCTTGCTCAACACCTTCGTGTGTGGTGAACCCGACCATGCCAAATCGATAGATTCCTCATCGCTGGTTTCCTGAAATGCGATTGCCACTCTGATGTCACTTCTGGTGTTTGCAGGAAAGAAAGGAGGTGCTATGAACATCGTCAATGCTCTTCGACGAGCGTCTGCTCCGGGCTTAGGGATCATGGTACTCGTCGCCTACGCTCTCACGCATGTTGCCGTTGCGCAGGCTGGAGTGGTTCGGTACTCAATTGCAGGAGACTTTTTCGCGAACGTTGGGAGCTTTCCATACCCATATGCAGGCGCATTCCTGGGTGAGTTCTCTATGGACAAGGATGTGCGAATCGGAGATGAAGGAAATCTGTTGCGATGGTCGATCCACGTGACCGACGATCCGATGTCGACATTGACTGCTTTGCACTTTGATTCTTCTCTGCCGAATGCAGTTGGCCGCTGGAGACATGATGGCGGAACCTCATACGATTTCGTCATCGGAAATGGCGACCCTTCTGACCGCGGGTTCGGATTCAGAATAGTCTTTGACGATAGCTACTATGGAGATAACTACTTCTCGGGCGGGCTCGACGAAGCTCCGTTCTTGGGGTCGACGTATTCTGATCCTAGTCCGCTTTCCGTTTCCCGGTATGTTGGTAGTTCGCGCGTATGGGTCGTGTCTGAGCCCACCAGCATTGCGCTCTTGTGCGTGGCCGGCTTAGCCTCTTGGCAAGCTCAGCGGGTGCGACCCCGTGCGCCACCTTGATGCCATATTTGTCTGCTGACTTAGACCGCCGAATCACGCCTTCGAATCGACCAACCCTCGGGAACTAGGTGCCTAAGAGAATCTTCCAACACCATTCGAAACCACTTGGAACTCCACCGCCGCCCCCTCAATACGTTTCGAGATGCAACCGCCCCTCGCGGGCCCAGGCGTCCGCCAGTGGTTCCCACGCAAGACCTGCCCCGTTCGCGATATCGTGCAGCGCCGCTAGCACCCCTTCCTCCATGCTCTTCAGCCCGCACACATAGATGAACGTGTTCGGATCTGCGATCACCGGAGCGAGGTCTGCGGCGCGTTCGCGCATCAAGTCCTGCACGTACCGCTTCGGCTCGCCCGGCGTGCGCGAGAACGCCAGGTGGATGTCGATGAAGTCCTTCGGCAGTTTGGTAAGCGGTCCGAAGTACGGCAGCTCGTCGGCGGTGCGCGCGCCGAAGAACAGCGTCAGGCGGCCGTCGCCGAAGCGTTCGCGATGGCGGCGGCGGTATTCCGTCATCGCGCGCATGGGCGCGGAGCCGGTGCCCGTGCAGATCATCACGAGATGCGTCCCCGGATGGTTAGGCATGAGGAACGACGCGCCGAACGGTCCGATCACCTGCACGATGTCGCCTTTCTTCACGTCGCAGAGATAGTTCGAGCACACGCCGCGGACCGGCTGGCCGTCGTGGTCGGCGGTCACGCGCTTCACCGTCAACGACAGATTGTTGTAGCCGGGTCGCTCGCCGTCGCGCGGGCTCGCGATCGAGTACTGGCGGGCGTGGTGCGGGCGACCCTGGGCATCGGTGCCGGGCGGGATGATGCCGATCGACTGGCCTTCGAGCACCGGGAACGGCAGCGTTCCGAAGTCGAGGACGATGTGGCGCGTGTCGCTGCCGGAGTGCTCGCCCGTCACGCGGAAGTTGCCCATCACCGTGGCGGTGACCGGCGCACTCGGGCGATAGAGGTTGGTGTACGGATGCGCGGCGGACCACGGCGGCACGGTGGCGCCGCGCACGGGTGTCGGCGTCACCGGTGTCGATGAAACCGGTGCCTGTGCTGCGTTTTCCGTCGCGTCGACGGGTGCAGGTGTGACCGCAGCACCAGCTTCCGCGGGAGGCAACACTTGCTCCGCCGGCAACTCGTCCCACCCGAGCTGCGCCTCGACCGAGTAGGCATCGACGCGGAGCACGGTGCGCCAGTTGTCGATGGCACCGGTGGGGCAGGGCGGCACGCAGGCGCCGCACCCGTTGCACACGTCCGGCTTGACGACGTAGTTGCGGCTGTCGTGCGTGACGGCGTCGATGGGGCACGCCTCCTCGCACGTGTTGCACCGGATGCAGATCTCCGGATCGATGACGTGCTGGCGGAGGGCGTCCGCGCGCCCGGCGTCGGTGGCGTTCACGGCGTGCTCAGTTGAACCGGATGTATTCGAAGTCGATCGGCTGGCGGTTGATGCCGACCATCGGCGGCGCGATCCAACTCGCGTACTTGTTCCGCTCCACGACGCGACCCATCAGCGATGCGACGAAGGCGCGGTCCTCGACGCTCGGCAGCCACGTGGTCTCGTTGGCGTTCCACTCGGTCTCCGAAACCACACGGCCATCGGGCGAGACGCGCACGCCCGCGAGCGTGCCGATGCGGCGGTTGAACGCCTTGTGCGGCACCGTGAGCCGATGCGGCAGGCCGGCCTTCGTGATCACCTTGTTCCAGCGCTCGACGCCGGCCACCGAGTCGCGGATGAAATCGTCGCGCAGGACTTCGTTCAGCGCGTTCAGCATCGGCACTTCCTTCTCGACCAGCTTGCCGTCCTGCACTTCGAGCACGCGGTACGTGCCGCCGCGCAGCACGTGGTCGTCGTCGCGCTTGCCTTCCTCGAAGCGACCCTTCAGCCCGGCGCTGTAGAAGATCGCGGCGTTCGACGACTGGTCGGCACCGAAGAGATCGATGGTCACGCTGTAGTGGAAGTTGAGATACCGCTGGATCGTCGGCAGGTCGATCGCGCCGGCCGCGCGAACGAGCGCGGGGTCGTCGGTTTTCAGTTCGTTCATCACTTCGCACGTGCGCTGGATCGCGCGCGAGACGCCGGATTCGCCCACGAACATGTGGTGCGCTTCCTCGGTGAGCATGAACTTCGTCGTGCGCGCGAGCGGATCGAAGCCGGATTCGGCGAGCGCGCACAACTGGAACTTGCCGTCGCGGTCGGTGAAGTACGTGAACATGAAGAACGCGAGCCAGTCGGGCGTGCGCTCGTTGAAGGCGCCGAGGATGCGGGGGTTGTCCTCGTCTCCCGAGCGGCGCTCCAGCAGGGCCTCGGCTTCCTCGCGGCCGTCGCGACCGAAGTGGCGATGCAGCAGGTACACCATCGCCCAGAGGTGCCGGCCTTCCTCGACGTTGACCTGGAAGAGGTTGCGCAGGTCGTACATCGACGGCGCGGTGAGGCCGAGGTGGCGCTGTTGTTCCACCGATGCGGGCTCGGTGTCGCCCTGGGTCACGATGATGCGGCGCAGGTTGGCGCGGTGCTCGCCGGGGACGTCCTGCCAGACCTCCTCGCCCTTGTGGTCGCCGAAGTGGATGCGACGGCCTTCCTCGCGCTGGTTCAAGAAGATGCCCCAGCGGTACTCGGGCATCTTCACGTAGTCGAACTGCGCCCAGCCGGCGGGGTCGACGCTCGTCGCGGTGCGCAGGTAAACGTCGAAGCCGTGCGACCCGTCGGGCCCCATGTCCTGCCACCACGCGAGGTAGTTGGGCTGCCAGTGTTCGAGCGCGCGCTGGAGCGTCTTGTCTTCCGACAGGTTCACGTTGTTGGGGATCTTCTGGCTGTAGTCGATGCCGTTCATGGGGTGCTCCGGTGCGGCGCGGGCCGCGGACGAGGTTTGTGCGACGCCGCGGCTCACCCGCGACTCACTTGCTACTCAGTGGCGACTCAGTGGCGGCTCGGATGCCGCTCAAATGCGGTTCCAGTCGAAGGCGGTCTTCTCGCCCTTGCCGTAGACCTTCAGCGCGCCCTTCTCGCCGACGGCGTTGGGGCGGATGAAGATCCAGTTCTGCCACGCGGACAGGCGGCCGAAAACACGCGTCTCCATGGTTTCGCCTTCGCCGAAGCGAAGGTTCGCCTCCATGCCGGTGAGGGCGTCCGGCGACAGCGACGCGCGTTCCTCGATGGCCATGCGGATCTCGTCGTCCCAGTCGAGCGTGTCGGGCGTCATCGTGACGAGGCCCAGTGTCTGCGCTTCGGACGCTTCGAGCGGCTGGCCCGCGATCGCGTGCACGGCCTCGATGGGCTCGGTCTCGTCGTGGAAGCGCCGCGCGATGCGCGACTTGCCGTGGATCATCGGATACCAGCCGAAGTTCGCCTCGGTGGGCGTGATGCGCGGCGCGTCCATCGGATCGTCGGGTGTGTCGAGCATGTACGAGCGATCCGCCGCTAGCACCAGTTCGAGCAGCGTGCCGGCGAAACACGACCCCTGTTCGATCAGCGCGAAGAGCGTCCGCGAAGAGACATCGAGCCGCGCGAACGTGCGGCGGAGCATCCCGCGCGTCTCGCGCACGAACCAGTGATCGGCGTGCAGCGCCATCACGTCGTCGACGGCGGTCACGGCGGCGGCATCGCCTTCGGTGCGCAGCAGCCAGATGCCGATGGCGGTCTCGTTGGTGCGCAGGTGGAGGATGGCGTCGTCGAGTTCCCGCGCCATCGCGAGCGGCCACCACGAGGCGCCGGCCGCCTCGATGCCGGCGATGTCGCGCGGTTGCGCCTCGGCGGGGGCCTTGACCGTGAACGTGGCGACGCGACGCGCTCGATCGATGTCGACCGTCACGTGGCGATAGCGGCAGCCGGTATCGTCGATCGTGCGCTCCAGCGGGATGAGCGCCACGCCCTTGGCGCTTACGGGGCGGTCGCTCCTCGCCGCGAGGGCCGTGGCGCGCTCGCGCACCGTCGCGATGAAGTTCGCCGGTTTCGCGATGGCGTCCACGAGGCGCCATTCGACGGCGCGCTGGCCCCGGACCCCCTCGGTCGTCGTGCAGAAGACGTCGGCGAGATCGTGGCGCACGTGGCGCTTGTCGATGATGCGGGTGAGTCCGCCCGTGCCGGGCAGCACGCCGAGCAGAGGGACTTCGGGCAGGGACACCGCCGACGAGCGGTCGTCCACCAGCAGGATCTCGTCGCACGCGAGCGCCATCTCGTAGCCGCCGCCCGCGCACGCGCCGTTCACGGCGGCGAGGAACTTCAGGCCTGAGTGCCGGCTGGCGTCCTCGATGCCGTTGCGTGTCTCGTTCGTGAACTTGCAGAAGTTCACCTTCCACGCGTGGGACGACAGACCGAGCATGAAGATGTTGGCGCCCGAGCAGAAGATGCGGTCCTTCGCGCTCGTGACGACCACGGTGCGCACTTCGGGATGTTCGAAACGGATGCGCTGCAGGGCGTCGTGCAGTTCGATGTCGACGCCGAGGTCGTACGAGTTCAGCTTCAACTTGTAGCCGGGACGCAGGCCGCCGTCTTCCGCGACATCCATCGCGAGGGATGCGATGGCGCCATCGAAGGCGAGTTTCCAGTGGCGATAGCGCGATGGGTCGGTCTGGTAGTCCACGCGGACTTCGCTGGTCATGGGGAGGCTCCGGTGGCGCGTTGCTGGCAGGCGTGCGCGAGCGCGCCGACTGCCGTCAGGGAAAATGCAAGATAGTGCACGTCCGGGGTGCCGTCAAGATCGGTGCAGCCGCCGGCGTGGTCGTCAGCGCGCTGCGGCGCCCGCCATCCGGGCTGACTGCACGGCGGCCTTCAGCGCCTCGAAGGCGTCCTGCAGGGGCTGCCCGCCGGTGTCGACCGCCACGTCGGCCTTGGCGTAGAAGTCGGCCCGGCCGGCGAGGATTCGCTTGAGGTCGTCCATGGCCTCGCGATGGCCGGCCATGGGTCGCGTGTCGCCCTGGGCCACGACGCGCCCCATGTGTTCCTCGGGGGAGGCGCGCAACCACACGGTGAAGCAGCGGCCGAGAAGCAGTCCGAATGTCGCCGCCTCCGACACGATGCCGCCCGGCGTGGCGATCACGGCCTCGGGCAGGGTGTCGAGGGTCTCCTCCAGGGCGCGCCGCTCGTAGCGGCGGTACGCGTTCGCGCCGTACAGCGCATGGATCTCGGCGACGCTGCAGCCGGCGATGCGGGCGACCTCGCGGTTCAGTTCGACGAAGGGGCGTCCGAGCGCGTCGGCGAGCATCCGTCCCAGCGTGGACTTGCCCGCGCCGCGCAGGCCGACCAGGGCGATGCGTTGCATTCGATCGATCGCATCGCGGTTCGCGCCGAACAGTCCGGTCAGATGCAGTCGCGCG
Source organism: Betaproteobacteria bacterium Ga0077532 (assembly GCA_001464895.1). Taxonomy (GTDB): domain Bacteria; phylum Pseudomonadota; class Gammaproteobacteria; order Burkholderiales. Next base: position 114,655 of record LNEE01000051.1, on the reverse strand, counting down.
CGCCGCAGGTCGGATTCGTCCCGGCCATCGAGCACGTCGCGGATCAGCAGCCATTCGGGCGACGACGTGGACACATCTCCAAGCAGTGCGGCCAGCGGACACTGGAGCGCCAGCGCGACCTGCTGCAGGACGAGGATGGATGCGTTGCCCGTGCCCGATTCGAGATTGGCGAGATGTCGCTCGGAGATGCCGGCGCCCACGGCGAGCGCCCGGCGGGTCAGCCCGCGGCGGGCGCGGATCGCGCGGACGCGCTCGGCAAGCGTGCCGAGCAGGGATGCATCAGGGGCGGAATCGGGCCCGCGGGGAGCGGGGCGCGGTGGCGTTGCTTTGCGCGGGCGGGCAAGGGCTTTCGAGGCGGGGCGAGAGGGCATGCATTATTGTGCATGTTCCGGCGGCGGAGGGATAGCTGGCGGCCCGGTGCGTGTCGGGTTCACGGAGGCGGGAGGGCGAGCACTGCGCTGCCGGCTGCATCGCCATGGTTCCATGCGTCGCCGGGGTTCGCTGCGTCACCATGTGCCATCGCGGCGTCGGACTGCAGTCCGACCCACTGGGAATCAGGATACGGCGTCGCAGTGATTTCGCGGCGGTGTCGTGGGTCGGGCTGCAGCCCGACGCCGCGCATCCGCCCCCATCACGCCGCCCCTGAGCCCCGTGCGTGCACTTCGCCCAGTCCGTAGTCCCAGGACCTAGTCGAGATACTCGAACACCTGCACGACCTTCTTCACACCCGACACGCCCGACGCCAGATCGGCCGCAGCCTTGGCCTCGGCGCGCTTCACGATGCCCATGAGGTACACGATGCCGGCTTCCGTGACGACCTTCACGTGGTTTGCCTGGAAGCGGGACCCATCGATGAAGCGCGTCTTGACACGGGTGGTGGTGTAGGTGTCGCCGCTGCGCTGTGTGAGCGTCGTCACGTTGCCCACCGCGAGTTCGTTCACGACGAAGCGCACGCCCGGGACGGCGGCGGCCAAGGCACCGATCTCCGACTTCGCATCCGCCGTCGCCACTTCACCCGTCAGAAGGACGACCTTGTTGTAGCTGGTGGCGTTGACGTGGGTGTTGTCCTTGAACTTCTCTCCCACTCGGCTGACGACCTTCAGCTCGATGCCTTCGTCGTCGAGGTAGGTGCCACTCGTGCGACGGTCCTCGGCGATGAGTGCGCCGGTGCCCGCGGCTGCGCCAGCGGCGAAGAGCGGGAAGCAGCCCTGCAGGGATACGGTGGTGCCGGCGAGGAACACCAGGGACAGAACGAGCGAAGGGGAAACGACGCGGGACGGGATTGGCATCACTGGACTCCGAACAGTTGTACGTCGATGGCGTCGCAGAGGCAGTGCAGGCAGAGCAGATGCACCTCCTGGATGCGCGCCGTCACGGAAGAGGGGACACAGATGTTGACGTCGTCGGGCCCCAGCATGGCGGCCATCTTGCCACCGTCGCGACCTGTGAGGGCTACCACGGTCATGCCTTTCTCGTGAGCTGCAGTGATGGCCTCGACGACGTTCGGCGAGTTGCCGCTGGTGGAGATCGCGAGCAGGACGTCGTTCGCGTGGCCGAGCGCCCGGATCTGCTTGGAGAACACCTGCACGTACGCGTAGTCGTTCGCGATGGAGGTGATGGTCGAGGCGTCGGTCGTGAGCGCCATCGCGGCGAGCCCGGGACGCTCCATCTCGAAACGGTTGAGCAGTTCGGCGGAGAAGTGCTGCGCGTCGGCCGCGGAGCCGCCGTTGCCGCACGAGAGGATCTTCCCCTCGTTCATGAGGCACTGGACCATGCGTTCTGCGCCGCGCTGGAGCGGAGCGGCGAGCACATCGACCGCCTGCACCTTGAGCTCGGCGCTGTCGTGGAAGTGCTGACTGATGCGGGACATGAGATCCATGAACGCTCCGGAAAATTGGCGCGGGATTATGGCACAGGGGTATTCGTCGTCCGCGCTGCGCATCGGCAGGTCTGACCCGCGGTAGGCCAGCGGGTTCCGGCGCAGCCAGGCGCGGGTACGAGGGTGTGTCGACCGACGCGTCGGCGCGCATTCACCGGCACGAGGACCACCGAGGGAGCGTGGGCAGAAAGGTCCGCAGCGGTCCGGCGTGGCAATGCCGACAGGCCTCCGCGTCGTCGCGGCGTCCATGCGTCGGCAATGCAGCACTACGCACCGAAGGCGTCCCGGATCCACTCGACCTGCCCGGCGCCGTCGAGCAGGACGGCGTCGAAGCGGCACGGGACTTCGCGGCCGAGGCCGGCCAGATACTGGCGCGCGGTGGCGAGCAGCTTGTCGCGCTTGGAGGCTGTGATGCTGGCGGCGGCTCCGCCGAACGCACCGCTCGAGCGCTTGCGGACTTCCACGAACACCAGCACCGGTCCGTCGCGGACAATGAGGTCGATCTCTCCGAAACGACTTCGATAGTTCCGCGTCTCGAGGCGGCAGCCGCGCGCCGCAAGCCACGCGAGCGCGGTGTCCTCGGCGTCGCGGCCGCCGGTGTTCACGGGGTCACCGCAGGCTGACGCCGTCGACGACCCGGGGAACGCCCTGCACGAACTGCACGGGCAGCGGCTCGCGCACGAACACCCGGGCGAGACCGGGGGTCAGCAGCCCCGTCACCCCGTCGACGGGCGACAGACTGCTGTAGCTCTCGTCGAGCAACCCCTGCGCGAGGCGCCAGGCGTCGATCCCGATCGCGTAGAAGCGCTCCTGTTCGAACGTGCCGAAGACGCCCGTGAGTCGCGGGTACGACATCACGGCCGGATGGTCGGGCAGCACCATCCAGGGCATGTCGAGGAAGAGCACGCCGTTCAGGTCGTGCTGGCCCAGCACCATGCTCTCGGCGGAATTGATCTGCGAGGTCGCGTACATCGCGACGGTCTTGCCGAGGTACGGGCGTACCTGCCGGGCCCGCTGCCCGTCGAGCGCGAGGAAGATCGCATCGACATTGTTCGGTCCGAGGTTGTCGCGGATGCGCTTCAGTTTGCCCTGGTCCGTGGTGTACGCATGCTGGTCGACGATGAGGCGTCCGGACCGCGTCCACTCGTCCATGAAGGCCTGCGATGTGCGCCTGGCGAGGGTGTTGTCGCCGGTGATCACGACGGCGCGTCGCTTCCCCTGGGAGTGCGCCACCCGGGCGATCTGACGCGCCTCGGCCTCGATCTGCACGCCGAAGGCGTACATGCCGTTGGGCAGGGTGCCTTCGTTGTCCGGCACCGAGAGCCCGAGCGTGGGCACGGTGACGGCATTGCTTGCCGCGATTGCCTGCACCGCGTTCTTCGTGAGCGGCCCGATCACGAACTGGGCACCTGCGCGGAGCGCGCGGTCGTAGATGTCGACAATGCTGTTCGCGACGTCGTTCGTCGGGTACACGACGATGGGAAGGGTCTTCCCGGGGTCGGCAGTCGTCGCGGCGGCCTCGATGCCGCGCTTCACGGCGTCGGCCAGCTTGCCGAAGGCGGGTGAGTCGAGGGGCAGGAGCACCGCGATGTGCGGTTTTTCCTCGGCCTGCGCTGCCGCGCCGGGCGCGGATGCTTGGGCAGGCGGGGAAGCAGGCGGGGAAGCAGGCGGGGAAACAGGCGGGGAAACAGGCGGGGAAATCGGGACGGTGACTTCGGACGATGAAGACGGCGGTGTCTCCGTCTCCTCGATCACCTCATCGCCCTCTGTCTGGGCCCTGGCGCCAATGGCGAGGGCCGCAAGGGCACCGTATAGTAAGGCTACACACAGCAGCAGGACGCGAAGCCGTTGCATTCGGAACCCTTTCAAGCGGAAGCGGGCACATTATATGTGGTGGCCACTCCCATCGGTAATCTGCGGGACCTCACGTTTCGCGCTCTCGACGTGCTGCGCGCCGTCGACATGATCGCAGCGGAGGACACCCGGCACTCGCGCCATCTGCTCGACCATTTCGGCATCGATGCCCGGCTGGTCGCCGTCCATGAGCACAACGAGCGCGCCTCCGGCGACAAGGTGGTGCAGTGGCTGGCGGAACCGCGCAGCGTGGCGCTCGTCACCGATGCCGGGACGCCCGGCGTGAGCGATCCCGGCGCAATCGTGGTGGCCGCTGTACTGGCTGCAGGGCATCGCGTGGTGCCGATCCCGGGAGCGAGTGCCGTGACCACCGCGCTGTCCGCGGCCGGCGCTGCAGGCGACGGATTCCGGTTCGCCGGGTTCCTGCCGGTCAAGCAGGAAGCGCGGCGCCGCGCCTTGCGCGCACTGGCCGACGAACCCGTCCCGGTGGTGCTCTACGAGGCCCCGCACCGCATCCGCGAGAGCGTCGACGACTTCGTGCATGCGCTGGGTGCGGGTCGTCGCATCACGTTCTGCCGCGAACTCACGAAGCTGTTCGAGACCGTTCACGTCTGCGTCGCCGGCGAGGCCGGTGCCTGGCTCGACGCCGACCCTAACCGCCTCCGCGGCGAGTTCGTGGTGGTGGTGCACCCCGCGCCCGCTGCGCCCGCCGATGCCACCTCCGTGGATGCCCGCCGCGTGATCGATGTGCTGGCCCGCGCGCTGCCACCGTCCCAGGCAGCGCGTCTCGCCGCCGAGATCACGGGTGCCCGCCGCGGGGATCTCTACCGTCTGGCGCTGCTGGCCAGACCCGACCACGCCGACGCCGAAGCAGGCGACGACAACTCCGACACGATCAACGAGACGGACGCATGAGCAATCCCCCAGACAGCATCACCCTGACCCGCCCCGACGACTGGCACCTTCATTTGCGCGACGGCCCCGAGATGGCCGCGGTCCTGCCCGATACGGCGCGCCGTTTCGCCCGCGCGATCGTCATGCCCAACCTGAAGCCGCCCGTCACCACGGTGGCTGCGGCGCGGGCGTATCGCGACCGCATCCTCGCCGCGCTGCCGAAAGACATGGACTTCGAGCCGCTGATGACGCTCTACCTCACGGATGCGACCCCGGCCGCCGAGATGCGCCTCGCCCGCGAGAGCGGCTTCGTCCACGGCGTGAAGTTGTATCCCGCCGGGGCCACGACCAACTCGGCGTCCGGCGTGACGGATCTCCGGAAGTGCGCTGCCGCGCTCGACGCCATGCAGGAGGTCGGACTTCCGCTCCTGCTGCACGGGGAGGTCACCGACCAGGCGGTGGACGTGTTCGACCGTGAACGCGTGTTCGTGGAGAACACCCTGGCCGGGCTCGTGCGCGACTATCGGCAACTGAAGCTCGTCCTGGAGCACATCACCACGCGCGAGGCTGCGGAGTTCGTGGCGGCGGCGGGTCCGCAGGTGGCGGCCACGATCACCGCGCACCACCTGCTCATGAATCGCAACGCGCTCTTCCAGGGTGGCGTGCGGCCGCATCACTACTGCCTGCCGATCCTGAAGCGCGAGGTGCATCGTGAGGCGCTCGTGCGTGCGGCGACGTCCGCGAGCGTGAAGTTCTTCCTCGGGACGGACAGTGCGCCGCATGCCCGCCACACCAAGGAGACGGATTGCGGCTGCGCGGGCATGTACACGGCGAATGCCGGCATCGAACTCTACGCCGAGGTGTTCGACCAGGCGGGCGCTCTCGATCGCCTGGAAGGCTTCGCGAGCTTCCACGGCCCCGCCTTCTACGGCCTGCCGCGCAACACGGGGACGATCACGCTGAAGCGGACGCCGATGGCGGTGCCTGGCGAGATCCCCTATGGCGCGCACACGCTCGTGCCACTTCGCGCCGGCGGCACCGTGGCGTGGTCGCTTGTCTGAATCACCGGTGACCACAGGCCCCGCTTTCGCGGGGCCGGGTCATGGCAGCCTCGCACGCTATGCGTGGCTGTCGGTCGCGGCGGCGTTGGTCACGATCGCATTGAAGACGATCGCATGGCGGATCACCGGGTCGGTGGGGTTGTTATCGGACGCGCTCGAGTCGCTGGTGAATCTCGTCGCGGCGTTCATGGCGCTGTGGATGATCACGCTGTCGGAGCGTCCGCCTGACGAAGAGCACGCGTACGGCTACACGAAAGCGGAGTACTTCTCGAGCGGGTTCGAGGGGGCGCTCATCTTCGTGGCGGCTGCCGCCATCGTCTGGACCGCCGTGCCGCGACTGATCGCACCCCGGCCTCTCGATCAGGTGGGGCTGGGCCTCGCCATCTCGGTGGCTGCGTCGTTGGTGAACCTCGTTGTTGCCTGGGTCCTGATGCGCGCCGCGCGCGCACGCCGCTCGATCACGCTGGAGGCCGATGCGCGGCATCTGATGACCGACGTCTGGACGTCGGCGGGGGTGGTCGCTGGCGTGCTCGCGGTGGGGCTCACGGGGTGGGACCGCCTGGACCCGATCATCGCGATCGGCGTGGCAGTGAACATCCTCTGGACCGGCTACGGTCTCATGCGTCGTTCGGTGCAGGGCCTGCTCGATCGATCGGTGGCGCCCGCCGCCCGCGACGAGATACGCAAGGTGCTCGCGGTCTACGAGGCCGACGGGATCGCCTTCCACGCGCTTCGCACCCGTCAGGCCGCCGGGCGCTCCTTCGTGTCGGTGCACGTGCTCGTGCCCGGCGAGTGGACGGTGCAACGCGGGCACGACCTCGTCGAGCGCATCGAGGCAGACATCCGGGCCGCCATGGCCGGCGCGTGGGTCATCACCCACCTCGAACCCGCCGAGGATCCGATCTCGCTCGCGGACGAGCCTCTCGACCGATAGGCAGTCGTGCGTGCTCGCCCCTACGCGACCATCTTCACTTCGCGCTGCGGGAACGGGATCACGATGCCGCGATCGCGGAAGCGCGCGAGGATCATCTCGTTCAGTTCGCCGAGCACCTGCCCGTAGTCGGGCACGTTCACCCACGGCCGCACCGCGATGTTCACCGAGGAGTCGGCAAGCACGATCACCTGCAGCTCCGGCACCGGGTCCTGCAGGACCTTCGGGTTCGCGGCGAGCAGCTCTCTCAGCACGGCCTTCGCGGTGTCGACGTTGGTGTCGTACGCGACGCCCACCACCACCTCCACCTGACGAACGCGGCCGTGGTTGTGGAGGATCTCGCCCACGATCTTGCGGTTCGGCACGACGACGCGCGACCGGTCGCGATGCGTGAGCACGGTGCTGAAGAGCGAGATGTTCTCGACCTCTCCCTCCACGCCGACGATCGCGATGTACTCGCCGACGCGGAAGGGGCGCGTGAAGATGATCGTGAGCCCGGCGACGACGTTGGAGAGCACGCCTTGCATGGCGAGCGCGATACCTGCGCCGGCGACGCCGAGGCCGGCGATGAGCGGCAGCAGTTCGACGCCGAGATTCTGCAGCGCCATGATCAGGAACATTCCGAACACCAGCACCCGCACGACCCGCACGAGCAGTTGCCGCACCGGCGGTTCGAGGTCGAAGCGGGAGAGGCCGCGGAGCATCATCCGCGCGACCCAGCGCCCGACGAAGCCGCCGAGCACCATGATGAGGATCGCCACCAGCGCCTTGGGGCCGAACCGGATTGCGAGGTCGGTGAGCGCGCCGTGCCAGTCGATCAGCTTGTCGAGATGTTCTTCCATGGTCGTTCCGGGCCTGTGGTGAGTCGTGGAGCGGGGGGCGCCCGCGCGAGGCGGTCCAGGTTCCGGTGCCGTCACGACCGGCACCGGAGGTGCTTCAATCAAGCATCAGGTTGGTCATGCCGTCCGCGAGCTTGGGTTCGAACCAGGTGGACTTCGGCGGCATCACGAGGCCGGCATCGGCCACCGCCATGAGGTCCGTGAGTCGCGTCGGGTGCATCGAGAATGCCGCGGCCATCTCCCCGCTGCCGACGCGCTTCTCCAGTTCGGGCAAGCCGCGGATTCCACCCACGAAATCGATGCGCGGATCGCGTCGCGGATCGCGGATGTCGAGCAGCGGTTCCAGCGCGTAAGTCGCGAGCAGGCTCACGTCCAGTCGGGCAACCGGATCATCGACTGGAACGCGTCCGGCCCGGAGACGCAAGCGGAACCATCGGCCGCCCGCGAGATGCAGCCCGAACTCCCGGGGTTGTGCCGGTGCCACCGCTGCCGGTTCGGGACGCACGTCGAAATCGTGCTCCAGCGCCGCGAGAAAATCCGTTGACGAGAAGCGTCCGAGGTCACGGACCACGCGGTTGTAGGGAAGGATCCGCATCTCGTGATGGGGGAACGCCACTGCGAGAAAGCGCTGCGACTCGCCATCGGGTCCGTCCCCGGCGCGACGACGCGCCTCCGCCACGCGCGAAGCGGCGGCCGACCGATGGTGACCGTCCGCGATGTAGAGCGCGGTCATCGCATCGAACGCCGATCCGATGCGCGCCTGTACCGCGATATCCCGCACCACCCAGAGCGTGTGCCGGATGCCGTCATCCGCGACCGCGTCGGCGTCCGGCGTCGAGGATGCCGCTTCCGCCAGCAGGGCGTCGACCTCGGGCGTGGCGGGGTACGCGAGCAGCACCGGTCCGGTGTGGCCTCCAACGGCCTCGATCTGGCGGACGCGGTCGTCCTCCTTGTCCGGACGCGTGTGCTCGTGCTTCCGGATGCGGTTGGTGTCGTAGTCCGCCACCGATGCCCCAGCGACGATCCCCGTCTGGACGTGCGTCCCCATCGTCATGCGGTAGACGTAGTAGCAGGGCGCCCGGTCGCGCACCAGCACGCCGGCGTCGACCATGTGCCGCAGGTTGGCCGCCCCCTTTGCGTAAACCTCGGGGGCGTGGACGTCGATGTCTGTCGGCAGATCGATCTCCGGCTTCGAGATGTGCAGGAAGCTCCAGGGACGCCCGGCGACCCGGTCGCGCGCCTCCGCGCTCGACAGCACGTCGTAGGGTGGCGCGATGACGTCGGCGGCACGGCCCGGGGCAGGGCGCAGCGCAGTGAATGGGCGGATCAGGGACAAGGGCGGAGGCCTCGTGGGCAGGAATCGTCGGATTGTACTGACCGGCGGAGAGCGGGGCGACGCGCAGGCATCGTGCCGCGCGAGATGGATCTGCGACCAGTCGATGGACCTGTCCTGTAGGAGGGGCCCATGGCCCCGAAAGCGGTGGATGAAAGAAGACGCGTCACCCGGAACGATCGCTTTCGCGGGCATGGCCCGCTCCTGCAGAAAGCGTGGTCATGTCCGGGCTCGGTGGTGCGCCACGGGGGATATACAAGGGGCCCTCCCCTTGTTGGTACGCCACGCGGCCAAGCCGCCGCGGGCCCCCGGCCCGAGAGGCGGCCCATGGCCCCGAAAGCGGTGGATGCAAGGAAACGCCTCGACCGGAGCCATCGCTTTCGCGGGCATGGCCCGCTCCTACAGAAAGCGTGGTCATGTCCGCGTTCGGTGGTGCGCCACGGGGAACATACAAGGGGTCCTCCCCTTGTTGGTACCTCACGCGGCCCCGCCCATTTGTCTCTGGCCGGCACGGGGACCGTCGTAATACCATGCGCATAGTCAGTCTTCCGGCGTCCTGGGCATGTGCCCGCATGCCGGCCGTGGCTACGGGTCGTTCGAGGCGCCGCAGCCACCCATAAGAACCGAACCTTTGGACAAGCGGACTTTTCTAGTCGGGGCAGCCATCGCCGCTGTGGACGCGCATGGACACGCGCGCGCCGATCTGCCGCGCATCCGCTATGGCGGAGACGCTGCCTTTCCTCCGTTCGAGTCCCTCGATGCCCAAGGCCGGCCGCATGGCTTCCAGATCGATCTGCTGGCCGAACTCGGGCCCATCGCAGGCATCGACTTCGACATCACCCTCAAGCCTTGGCGCGAGACGGAAGCGGCCTTCCGCAGCGGGCAGCTCGACGTCGTTGCGATGGTCGATGCCGAACCGCGGGGGGCCTGGGCGCGCTTCACCCACGGGCACGCGACACCAGCGATGGCGGTCTATCACCGGGAGGATCAACCCGATCCACAGGGCATGCACGATCTTGCGGGTCTGCGGGTCGCCGTGCTCGACACCGAGGCCATGCGCGACACGCTCGCCACGGTGCTCGCGGGTGTCCGTGGTTCCTTCGTTCCGGTGCCGGCCGCCGATCGTGCGCTCGCTGCCGTGCGCGCCGGCGAGGTGGACGTCGCGCTGCTCCCGCGCGCCTATGCGGATCCGGTCCTCGGCGCCGATACCGAGGGGAGGCTCCGCGCGAGTCACCTGAATCTGGCGCTTCAGACCTACGCGTTCGCTGTGGCGCCCGATCGCACCGACCTGCATGCGCAACTGCAACGGGGCCTCGACGCGCTCGAGGCGAACGGCCGTCTGGAGGCGTTGCGCGTCCGCTGGCTCAGCAGTCATCACGATGTCGCGGAACGCGGCCAGCTCGAGCGCGGACTCTCACGACAGCGGGACTGGACCTGGGGCATTGCGGGTCTCTCCGCCGCGGCGCTGCTGGCGATGGCGGTGGGACTCCGGCAGCGCAGTCGTCGCATTGCGATGGAGCGCGCGCGAAGACGCGACGCCGAGAGTGCGCTGCGCCGCGCGGAGGCGTTGCTCGATCGCTCGTTCGCCCATCACGTCGATCCGATGCTGATCGTCGAGCACGGCAGCGGCGTGGTGCGGGATGCGAATGCGGCGATGCTGCAGCTCCTCGGTGTCGATCCCGGGGCGCTCATCGGCGCAGAACTCGTCCATCTCGATCGGCACGTCGACGCCGCAACGCTCGCGCAACTCGTCACGTCGATGGAGGCCGACGGGGCCCTCGACGCGGCACCACTCCGGCTGCGCCGTGCGGACGGCGAAGGGCGTGACTGCCTGGTGAGCGCCGACGGCTTCGCCATCGGTGGCGTGCCGCACGTCTTCTGCATCGTTCGGGACATCACCGACCAGCTGGCGGCCGACGCGATGCTACGTCACGGCTACGACGCCCTCGCGGCCGAACTGGATCAGTCGCGCATCGCGCTGGAGGCGGTGCGCGCTGGTCAGATCCGGGCGGAGGGCGCACTGCAGGAGTTCACGCGTGCGGTCGCCCACGACCTCAAGACGCCCCTCAATGCCATGCAGGGCTTTGCCGGGCTGCTGCGTCGCCGCCTGCAGGCCGGGCATGTCGAGGAGGCGATGGGCTACACCGATCGCATCGATCGTGCGGCCCGGCGGATGACTGCGATGATCAACGCGCTCTCGCGCCTGTCGCAGGTGACCCGCCAGCCGCTGCAGCGTGCGCCGGTCGACATGCAGAGCGTCGTCGAGGACACCTGGGCGCTCATCACCGCGGCACACCCTTCGCGCAGGACGGAGTTTCGCGTCGAGGCGCTCCCCGTGGTGGACGCCGATCCGGAACTGGTCGTCCAAGTGTGGCAGAACCTGCTCGACAACGCCTCGAAGTACAGCGCGCGGGTGGCGCAGCCCGCGGTTCGCGTGGACAGCCATCGTGACGCGCGTGGTACGTGGTTCCGCGTGACCGACAACGGGGACGGCTTCGACATGGCCAGCGCGACGATGCTGTTCCAGCCATTCCAGCGCATGCACACGGCCACCCAGTTCGAGGGTACGGGCGTGGGTCTCAGCCTCGTGCGGCGCATCGTCGATCACCACGGCGGCGACGTGCGGCTGCGGAGCGCGCCCGGCGTCGGTACGGTGGCGGAGTTCACGCTGGACCCTCAGCCGTCGACCTGAGTGCCGGCGTCGTCAGCCTGGTAAATCGCCCTCCCGGGGCAGATCGGTGAGAAACATCTGTGCGGGTTCGTGGGTGATCATGAACGGCACCCGTGCGCTCACGGCCACGGCCTGAGGCGTGACGCCGCAGGCCCAGAACACCGGGACCTCACCAGGATCGATGGCGACGGGCTCGCCGTACTCGGGTTTCGACAGATCGGTGATGCCGATCGCCTCCGGATTTCCCACATGGATGGGCGCGCCGTGCGCGTGCGGATAGCGCGCCGACAGCGCCGTCACCTCCTCGACCTGGGCCACGGGGATGGGCCGCATGCTCACCACCACCGGGCCATGGAACCGCCCCGCGGGCACGCACTTCAGTGACGACACGAACATCGATACGCGGCTTTGGCGCGCCACGTTGCGCACGCCGATGCCGGCTTCGATCAAGGCGTGCTCGAACGTGAAGCTGCAGCCGAGGAGGAACGTCACGAGATCGTCGTGCCAGAGGTCGAGGATGTCGCTGCGCTGATCGACGAGCCGGCCGTCGCGATACACGCGATACCCGGCGATGTCGGTGCGGATGTCTGCGCCCGGTGCCGATCGGACGGGTTCCGGATCTCCCGGAGGCAGGATCTCGACTAGCGGGCAGGGGCGCGGATTGCGGGTGCAGAACGCCGCGAAGTCGACCGCGGCATCCCGCGGCAGGATGACCACGTTCACCTGCTGCTGGCCGGGGCAGTGGCCGGCGGTGGTGCCTTGCCATTCGCCGCGGCGGGCGGCGGATCGCAGTTCAGTCGCGGACAGTGTCGCGTGCATGACAGGCGTCCTCTACTTTGCACGCGGGGGCGTGCCTGAAGGGTTGTATCGCGTGCCAGGGACCAGAGCCTCAGCACCTGGCCCAGACTACCAGCGATGTCGTGCGTTCGCATGGTGGTGCCGACCAGCCGTTGCACGCGAGGCATGGTGCCGGTGCGGGTCGTGGCCCGCCAGGTCCGAGAGCTTTGCGCCCGCGTCAACGGAGGCGCCGCCCGTGGCGCGGAGCTTCAGCTCGGGTTATGGCGCGGCCACCTGTTGTCGCCGGTACTCCTTCCGCTTCATCTCGAGATAGGCGCGCTCGTCCACCTCATGCAGCTGACGCGGAAAGCGCTCGGTGGCGGCGAACCAGGCGCGGAGCCGCTTCTCGAGCTGCGCCTGCGGCGGCGACGACACGGCGTCCAGAAAGGCTTCGATCGCGAGGTAGTAGCGCATCGTGTTCCGCTCGACCAGACCGCGCATGCCGTCGATGTACACCGGGCGGCCGTCGGTTCCGGCGCCGGTGATCGTGAACCCCACCTTGTCCTTCGCGACCGTGCCGAGATACACGCGCATCGCGAGGCGACCCACGACGCCATACGTGTACGAATACGAGAGGTGGGTGAACGTCCGGCCGTCGGCCAGAGGCACCGCATCGAGAACGATGCGGTAGTTGCGCGTGCCGAGCGGCCCTTCGTCCGCCGTCAGGGCCACCTGCAGGTGGTCCGAGACCTGTGACAAGACGCGATAGGTGAAGACCACCCGGTAAGCCTGCTCCAGTGGCTGATCGTGTTTCTTGCCGATGCTGACATCGAGGACCGTCCCCTGTCGTGGCGTCGAGGCCCGACAGTACTTGGTGTTGACGTGGAGGATCAGGATGTCGCACCAGTGGTCCGCTGTGGCCAGTGCCTCCGACACCTTGGTGAACGAATGATCCACGACGGCGTGGATGTCACCCGAGACGCCTTTCGATGTCTCGCCGGAGTCCAGGTGGATCGGTTTGCCGAACGGGTTGTGGCCGAGTGCATCCTGGAGCGCACGATACTTGGCGTGGAGCGCAGGGGCCGCATCGTCCGCGCGCGCGGTCCCCATGCTGGCGCACAGCAGTCCGAGAGCAAGCATTCCGCCGCGGGCGAGCCACGCGGCGATCGATCTGGGGTTGGCGGGGGCGTCCGTCATCGAGGTGTCGCGGCTACAGCCAGTAGGCCCAGAGGCGCGCGAACCGCTCCTTGATGCGCTCGCCGACGGACCGCTTCTCCCATCGATCCAGCGTGATGGCGGTCGATGCCGCTTCGTCCGCGACGAACATCGCCTCCATCTGCGCAGCGAAGCCGGCGCCGAGGATCACTGCGTTCACCTCGTCGTTGTGCAGGAAGCTGCGCCAGTCGAGGTTGGTCGATCCGATCGTCGACCACACGCCGTCGACGATGGCGGTCTTGGCGTGCAGCAGCGCGTCCTTGCGTTCGAGGATCCTGACGCCGATGCGCAGCAGTTCGGTGTAGAAGGAGCGGCCCGCGTGGAACACCAGGGCCGAGTCGGTCACGCTGGGCAGGATGATCGCGACGTCCACGCCACGCTTCACGGCGTCCGCGAGGGCGGCGAGCAGCTGCGGGTCGGGTACGAAGTACGCATTCGTCAGGTGAACACTGGTCTCGGCGCTGCCGATGGCGGAGATCAGCGTGGCGTAGATCAGGCTGAACGGCTCGTCCGGCGAACTGCCGATCGCGTGGACGACGTCCCCACCGGCGCTTCCCCTCGGAGCGACCGGCTTGCGAGCCGGGAGCTGTTCGCCCCCTTGCTTCTGCCACGTGGCAAGGAACAGTTTCTGAAACGCGGCGACGACGGGCCCTTCGATCTTCACGTGCGTGTCGCGCCACGGCAGGCCCGTTTTCGGGCGGCTCTGCGCAGGTTTTCGGAACGAACTGCCCGAATAGACGCCGCTGATGTTGATGCCGCCGACAAAGGCCGTGGCGCCGTCGACGATCAGCAGCTTGCGATGATCGCGGTGATTCACGTCCCATCCTTTCCGGGCGGTCACGGGGCTCACGGGATTGAACTCGAGCACCCGGACGCCCGCGTCGATGAGTCGCGCGAAGAAGGCATCGGATGTGTTGATCGAGCCGACGCTGTCGTAGATGAGATTCACCTCGACACCCTCGTGACGCTTCCGGATCAGTGCATCCGCGAACCTGTTGCCCAGGGCGTCGTCCTCGATGATGTAGGTCTCCATGTCGATGTGGTGTCTGGCGCCCTCGATCGCCGCGAACATCCGGGCGAAGGTGGCGGGACCGTCCTTCAGCAGGGTCGCCCGGTTCCCCACCACCATCGGGCTGCCGACGATGGCTTCCTCCCGCGCCAGATGCCGGTCGAAGATTCCCGTGGCCTCGCCGCCCTGTTCGAGACGCTCCAGGAGCGACTTGCTCTTGCCTGGCGCGAGCGGGCCGTGGGCGCCGGCCAGCGAGACCGGTCGGGAGGTCTGCGTCGCCATGTCGGGAACGATCTTCGGCAGCGTGCTGCAGGCGGTGATGGCCGCGAGCGACGCGATCGCCAGGCCATGGACGAATGTGCGTCGACCGGCCAGCCACTCCAGGGGGGAAATTGTCGGGTTTTCAGTACGTGCCATGGCGCATCCTGCCGAACCCTAAGCCGAGTCGTCGCGCGGCACTGTACGCAAACGCACGAATGCGCCCGTCGTGTGGTGCGTCGCAGCGGGATCGGGCGTCAAGGGCGGCGTCCCGGCGAGACACCCGCTGCGACGATGCCGTTCCAGTGGCTGGATCGCTACCCGATCGCAGCGTCTCGAAGGGCGGTGACCCAGCGGGGCATCGGCGCCGGCCTCGTTGCCTTGGCGTCTATCGTCCGACGGGCAGCGTGAGCACGGGCGATTTGCCCTTCCCAGACGCCGACTGCAGGGAGAACAGGAAGTTGAGCAGGCTGAGCGACGACTTCGAGGCAAGGTCGTCGTCGGCGATGTAGAACCACCAGCCCCGATGGGTCACCGCGACGAAGGCGTTGGTCGGGCGGGCCTTCGATGCATGGATGCGCATCGTGTCCTTCAGGAGCGTGTCCCAGTCGAAGGGCAGGCCGTCGCGGTCGAGGGTCACGGTGACGAGTCCGGCTTCCGCGTGTTCCTTAGGGGCTTCCACCGACTGCGAAAGGAAGTAGAGAACGCCGAGCAGGGACCGTCCGCGCATGCCCACCTCGTTGGGGCGCCGCTTGTGGGGGAAGGGTGTCAGCGTGTATTCCTCGAGGCCAGGATCGATCTGCAGTACCTCGCGCACGGCGGCCGCGTCGGCAGCGAGCGGGTCCGAAGGGTCCTCCGGCGGTTTCAGCCAGAACTTCATGTGGTAGGCCGACTGCACGCCGGGGTCCTCGCCGAAGTCCCAGTTCATGCCGAAGCGCCCGGCGAGGGACAGCCGCCGCAGGCGTGTCGCGAGATCGCGGAACGCCTCGAAGCTCGGTTTGCTTGTGGGTGTCGGTCCCGTGGCGCTGGCGGCGTTCTCGAGATCGTTGATCCGCTGCACGCAGAGCAGCAGGAGCCGCTCGACGCTCCACCCGGTCTGCGAGAACAGCATGATCGAGTCGAGGGGCAGCGGCGACAGCATGCGGATGGCGAACTCTTCACCCTGGAGGGGCAGGTACGTGACCGTCGGCCGATTGCCGATGAGCAGGCCGGTGCCAGCGTTGACCTCGTCGCTCACCCGTCCATCAAAGAGCCTCGTGCCGAGTGACAGGCTCTGGTCGAACGCGTAGCTGGTGACGACCGAGGTGAGTTCCACGAAGAGCGGCGTGTCCCGGTAGCGCAGCCGGACGAGGTTGAGCAGCATCTGCTCGTCGTGCGACTGCACGATCTCGCGGTTGTAGTTGGGGCGCTCCCGGCGGACCGAAGATGGACCGATGTTCGAAGCGCAGCCTTCCAGCAGGACGGCCGCGCACAGCAGCAGGGCGGCGAACAACAGCCGTGACATCGTTCACTTCTCCTTTCGTCTTGCGGGGCGGCTCGCGGCATGCGGCTGCAACCGGTGGACGGGGGCGCCGGAAGCCGCCGAATGCTAACCGGGAAGCCGTAGGTTGTGCAGGGGCGCGCGACGGTCCGGGTGCGTGACGGTGGCACCGTCGGCCTTGAGTTGCATCAACGTAGTCTCGATGGCGCAGCGCTATGCTGGAAGACTCGGTGGCGATGCTCACGATCCGCCCCGCTTTTCGAGGAGTCACACCATGAAGCTGCGAGCCCCCATCGTCGCCGTCGCGCTGTCTCTGGCGGCGCTCTGCATCCCGGTCGCTTCGGCGCAGTACGTCGGTCCGTCGAACTCGCCCACCTATCAGTCGGTGGCGGATGTCCTGAAGAACCCGGTGGACGACGCGCCGGTGGCCCTCGAGGGCTACATCATCAAGAAGATCGGGAAGAAGAAGTACCTGTTCTCCGACGGCGTCTCGGAGATCCGGGTGGAGATCGAACACAAGCTGTTCCCACCCACGCCGATCGATGACAAGACCCGCGTGCAGCTACGGGGAGAGATCGAGAAGGACTTCCTGCAGAGCCCCGAAATCGACGTCGACTATCTCGTGATCGTGAAATGAACTGAAGTCCTGCTGGAAGGGCGAGGGGAAGGCTGGTCGCCGCGTGGAGGCTACGGGTTCTGTCCCCTCGCCCCTCGCCCGGCACGTCGTCACCACGCCACTTCGAACACGCACGCTGCGCCCCCTGCAGCCTCGCACTCGACTTCGGTGACCCGCGCCCGGTGGCTCACGAGCTGCCGGAAGATCCGCTCGAACGTCGCGCTGTAGTACTGGCACACGGGCGCGGACGCCCGGATGCGGGAACACAGCGGACTGTGTTCGATGACGAGACGGAAGGGGTTCCCCGGCGCGCATCGAAAGGTGCCGCTGCCGGCGAAGGTCCAAGCGTGTTTCGTGATGGCCTTCGTCAGCACTCGCGCCGCGAGGGCTGGCGGGAGAAGGCGCAGCACGAACTGCGCGGGTTTCGGAATGCGATGCGCGAGCAGGTAGTCACCGGTGCGCGTGCCGGCATCCCACGCCACCTCCCGCGCCAGATCGGCATCGAGGTCGGCCCGGAGTTGCCACTGCAGGCGGGCGACGTCCGCTTCATCGACCATCCCGGTCGGCGGATGGACGAGATGCCGTGCGAGTCCGGCCCGGGCGAAGAGGGCATCCGTCGCCTCGGCGCCGATGCGTTCGCCCAGGGCCTCGGCGACACGCACGATCGCATTGGGGCCGATGCGGGCGCGCGATGGCGTGGTCTGGGCGCGCGCGTTTGACCCGGTCCGCGATTGCGCGATGGTGGGTGCCATGCCGATGCCCCGGGGTCGTCAGTGCATCGCGGGCTTGGAGGATGGTGGTGCGGCAGATGCCACCGGGGGGCGGTTCGCCTCGATCACCGCGAGATCCATCTCCTCGTCCGTCATCTGCTCCGTTCCGCCGCCGCAGGCCATGATCTGCGCCTGCTGCTCGCCCTTCATCGTGCGATCGTGCTTGGGTGCCCATTGCACGACGCTCTGCACCGGGCGCTCGCGTTTCGCGTCGAACTTGAAGTTCACGCCCTGGCGCGACTGCGGGCCCCAATAGTTGACGCGTCCGAGGTCGTAGAACTTCCGCTCGAAGCCGCTCTTGAGGAAAGCCTTCAGGCAACCGAGCAGATAGCGGCGGCGCTCGCCGGTGCCCGCCCATGGATACGAGAACAGCGCCTTGCGCATGTAGAAGCGGCGATAGTTGTTCATCACGCGGTCGAGCAGCTCGGAGCGGTCCATGGCCTCCGGCTTCACGATCGGCGTCACGAAGTTGTACTTCTCGAAATCGAAGATCTCGACCTTGTCGCCCATCTCCTGGAAGAGGTCGGAGAATGGCCAGGGGGTGTACATCGACCAGTTGGCGAGGTCCGGCTTCCAGTCCTGCGCCATGCGGTAGGTTTCCTCGAGCGTCTCGGCCGTCTCGTTCTCGAGACCCACGATGAACTGCGCCTCGACCACGATGCCGGCCTCGCGCAGCAGGCGGATGGCCTTCTTGTTCTGCGCGACCGTGGTCTCCTTGTGGAACCGGTCGAGGTTCAGCTGTGCCGCGGCCTCGGTGCCGAGCGACACGTGGATCAGGCCCGCCTTGCGGAAGAGCGGCAGCAGGGCTTCGTCGCGGAGGATGTCGGTGACGCGGGTGTTGATCCCCCAGAGGATGCCGAGATCGCGGGCGATCAATTCCTCGCAGAACTGCACGAACTTCCGACGGTTGATGGTGGGTTCCTCGTCGGCAAGGATGAAGAAGCCGACGTCGTGTTCCTTCACGAGCTTCTCGATCTCGTCGACCACCTTCTTCGGATCGCGGATGCGATAGTCGCGCCAGAACTTCCACTGCGAGCAGAAGCTGCATGTGAACGGGCAGCCGCGGGCCATGTTCGGGATCGCGACGCGCTTGCCCATGGGGATGTACTGGTACTTCTCCCACTCGAGCACGCCCCAGTCGGGGTCGATGCCGTCGAGGTCCTTGACGGTCGGCGCCGCAGGCGTCGCGATGATCTTCGCGCCGTCCGTGTACGCGATCCCGCGGATCGAGCCTCGGTCCTGCAGCCATCGACCCTCGTCGATGGTCTTCACCACCTGCTGGAAGATCTCTTCGCCTTCGCCACGCACGATGGCGTCGATCCAGGGCGCTTCGGTCAGCACCTGCTGGTACATGAAAGTGGCGTGGATACCGCCCAGCACCGTGACCGCTTCCGGATGGATCTCCTTCGCCATCTGAAGGATGCGCTCGGCCTTGTAGATCGACGGCGTGATCGCGGTGCACCCGACGATGTCGGGCTGCTCGTCCGCGATCATCTTGCGGATGGCGTCCTCGTCGAGGTGGTTCGTCATCGCGTCGATGAACCGCAGATCCGTGTAGCCGATCTTCTTCAGCGAACCCGCGAGGTAGGCCACCCAGGCGGGCGGCCAGTTGCCGGCGATCTCTGCGCCGCCGGAGTGATAGTTGGGGTGGATCAACAGGATGCGCATCGGGGTCCTCCGGTGGTCGCTCTTTGTGTGAGATAAAGATTACAAAGACGATGTCCAAAGAAGTTGACACACATCAAAGATCGGGGAGGTTGACCGGCGATTCGCCGGTTGCATCGGACGTTCCGGGTTTTCTCGTGCGTTTCCCTCCCGATCCGTATTGCCGCGCGCCGAAGGTGGTCGGGACGCCCTGGCACGCCGAGGTGACCACCGGGCCCGCACGGGTTGCGTCTGCGATCAGACACCTTCTGCTAACCTCCCGCGGCCGGTGCGACGGCGGCGTCGCGCACGTGCACAAAAAAACCATCCGGAGGATTTTTCATGAGCCGTCTTTTCGGTGCCCAGCACCGCGTATTGCAGGACCAGCACGACACCCGCAGGATCGCCGACAAGATCGAGGCGCTCGCCGTCCACGGCGAACTCTCCGACATGGACCGTGCTTTCATCGAGAGCCGCGACATGTTCTTCCTGTCGTCCATCGACCACGAGGGGCGCCCGACGGTGTCGTACAAGGGTGGCGATCCGGGTTTCGTCCGCGCGCTGGACGCGAACACCATCGCCTTCCCGCTCTTCGACGGCAACGGGATGTTCTACTCCGCCGGCAACGTCACGAAGAACGCCAAGGTGGGTCTGCTCTTCATCGACTTCACGACACCGAACCGCATGCGCGTGCAGGGCGAGGCGAGCATCGATCCGAACGATCCGCTGATGATGGAGTTCCTCGAAGCGCTGCTCGTGGTGCGCGTGAAGGTGACCGAGGTGTGGCCCAACTGCCCCCGCTACGTGCACCGCTACGAGAAGGTCAAGGCGTCGCGCTACGTGCCGCGCACGGCCTGCGAGACGCCGCTGGCGGGTTGGAAGCGGATCGACCTCGTGCAGGACGACCTGCCCGCGAAGGACCAGGGGCGGGCGGCCAAGGCCGGTGGGCTGTTGAGCATCGAGGACTGGTTCGGCAAGGTCGGCACCGGTTCCGAGGAGGCCTGACCGTTCGGTGTCGACGCCCCGCCGGCGCTGCGCTCAAGTCGGGCGCAGCGCTGGCCGCTATGCGGATGTCACCCCCGCACGGTGGGTGGCGCCGGCGAGCCCGCACCCGCGGCCGCGCAGAGGTTGCTCGATCGACTGTGCTACATTCCAGACCGCGGCCTCGCTGACCAGTCCCCTCGCCGCGCCTTCCTGCAGTCCAATCCACTTCGTCTGCCCCGACTGGCATCGCGCGGCACATCCCGCGAATAGGTCGACGTGGTAAATCTCCTAGCGGAGCTTCATGTCCTTTGCACTCCTCGGGCTCACCGAGCCCCTCGTCCGCGCCGTCCTCGAGCGCGGCTACACCCAGCCCACCCCCATCCAGACCCAGGCGATTCCCGCCGTGCTCTCCGGGGGTGACTTGCTAGCCGGGGCACAGACCGGCACCGGCAAGACCGCCGGCTTCACCCTTCCGATCCTGCAGCGCCTCATGGACACGCCGGCCCCGACCGCAGCGTCCGGCCGCGCGCCCATCCGGGTCCTGATCCTCACGCCCACCCGCGAGCTTGCCGCCCAGGTGGAGGAAAGCGTCCGTGACTACGGTGTGCACCTGCCGCTCACGTCGATGGTCATCTTCGGCGGGGTCGGCATGCAGCCGCAGGTGGACCGCCTGAAGAAGCGCGTCGACATCCTGGTCGCCACGCCGGGACGCCTGCTCGATCATGTCCAGCAGAAGACGCTCGACCTGTCGCACGTGGAGATCCTCGTCCTCGACGAGGCCGATCGCATGCTCGACATGGGGTTCATCCGCGACATCAAGCGCGTGCTCGCACTGCTCCCGAAGAAGCGCCAGAACCTGCTGTTCTCGGCCACCTTCTCCGACGAGATCCGTACGCTGGCGCACGAACTCCTGAACAACCCGGCCACCATCGAAGTGGCCCGCCGCAATGCCCCGACCGAACTGGTGGATCAGAAGTCGGTGGCGGTGGAGAAGGGCGCCAAGCGCGCGCTGCTCTCGCATCTCATCCGTACGCAGAAGTGGTTCCAGGTGCTCGTGTTCACGCGCACCAAGCATGGCGCCAACCGTCTCGCCGAGCAGCTCGGCAAGGACGGCATCAGCGCGATGGCCATCCACGGCAACAAGAGCCAGGGCGCACGCACCCGGGCGCTGTCGGAGTTCAAGGACGGCAAGCTGCAGGTGCTGGTCGCCACCGACATCGCGGCACGCGGTCTCGACATCGTCGAACTCCCGTATGTCGTGAACTTCGAACTGCCCAACGTTCCCGAGGACTACGTGCACCGCATCGGCCGTACCGGTCGCGCCGGTGCCACCGGGGTGGCGATGTCGCTGGTCTCGGCCGAGGAGCGCCCGCTGCTCGCCGACATCGAGCGACTTTTGAAGAAGCCGCTGCCGAAGGTGGTGATCGAGGACTTCGACATGGCCGCCGCCATAGCCGCCGCCCGGGTCGCTGAACCCCGTGGCGGTGAAGACCGTCCCGAGCGCGGCCGTGGGGGGCAGCGAGGTGGTCAGCGGGGCGAAGGCCGCCGCGACGACAATCAACCGCGTCGTCAGCCGGCGGCGCAAGGTCAGGCCCGGCCCGCAGCAGCCGAACAGCCGCGCGCTGCCGCGCCCGCCGCACAACCGCGTCAGCCAAGGGGCGAGCGCGCGCCAGCCCAGGCCCGTGGCGATCGCGCACCCTCCCAACCGCGGGCCGATCGTGGGCCGTCGCAGCCGCGTGCGGAACGTCCTCCACGTGCGGAACGTCCTCCGCGCGCCGAGCGGGCTTCCGCGCAACCGCGTGGCGAGCGCATCGAGCGCGGCAATGCCGCCGTAGCCCAGCCGCGCTTCACCGGCGAGCGTGATGGCAATACCATCGCGCGGCGACCGGCAGGGCAGCAGGCCGCACGACGCGCCCCGGTGGTCTACGGCGAGGACGGCGAGCCGAATGGCAACGTGATGCCGCGCTTCGAGGAAGTCGAAGTGAACGGCAACGTGATGCCGCGCTTCGAGGAAGTCGAGGTCAACGGCAACGTGATGCCGAAGCACAGCACGGTGGAGCGCGACGGCAACCGCGGACAACGCGGCGATCCCGTTCTTGCGCGTACCGGTCGGGCGGGTGGTCAGCCCGGAGGCAAGGCCGCCGGTCAGCGTGGTGGTCAGCCCGGTCAGGGCAAACCCCGCGGTGGTCAGCCTGGGCGCGGTCCTCGCAGTGGTGGCGGCGGCGGTAACGGCGGCGGCAATGGCGGCGGCAATGGTGGTGGCAACGGTGGTGGTCGAGGCCAGGCTTCGGCGGCCTCGAACCCGAGGGCTGCCACGGTCGCGCAGGGTGATGCGCAACCGGCGGCGGAGAAGCCCCGCGGGATCCGCGGCGCGTTTGCCTCTGCAGTGGGGATGTTCCGCAAGCTCGGTTGATCCTCCCGCTGGATGCATGCAGTGACGCGACGCCCTCTTCGGAGGGCGTTGTCGTTTGTTGGGCGTCAGCGGGTGCGAGAGGCGCGGCGCGATCGTTCACGATCCGGACGGCGCGCAAGGCGACCTTGACAGGCCCCCGCGCGGCCTTCTAGCGTCCGCCCCACCATGCGCACATCCCCCATGCAGGGCTCCGCCAGCAAGCGAGGCGTCACGTGATCGACGCATTGCAGCTCGTGGCGATTCCGTCTGACGATGCGGCACTTCGCAGCGAAGTACGGGACTTCCTTCGTCAGCACGCCGCAGCGTGGCCGCTCGCCTCCCGTGCCCGATCGTGGATGGGTTTCGATGCCGGGTTCAGCCAGGCCCTCGGCGCCCGGGGCTGGCTCGGGCTCACGCTGCCCGTCGAGTACGGCGGTGGCGGGCGCGGCCCCTTCGCGCGTTTCGTCCTCGTGGAGGAGTTGCTGGCGGCCGGGGCGCCCGTGGGCGCCCACTGGATCGCCGATCGCCAGAGCGGACCGCTCCTCCTGAAGTACGGGACCGAGGCGCAGAAGCGCTTCCATCTGCCGCGCATCTGTCGGGGCGAGTCGTTCTTCTGCATCGGCATGAGCGAACCGCAGTCCGGCTCCGACCTCGCGAGCGTGCGCACGCGCGCCGAGCGCGTGGAGGGCGGATGGCGGCTGTCCGGGCAGAAGCTCTGGACCACCAACGCGCCCCGCAGCCACTACATGATCGCGCTCGTGCGCACCTCGGGCACCCAGGAAGACCGGCACCGCGGACTCTCGCAGGTGATCGTCGACCTTGCGGCGCCCGGCGTCACCATTCGACCCATCCGGGATCTCGCGGGCGACGCGCATTTCTCCGAGGTGTTCTTCGATGATGTACTGCTCGGCGACGATGCCATCGTCGGGCAGGAGGGCGACGGCTGGGCTCAGGTGACGGCCGAACTCGCGTACGAGCGCAGCGGCCCGGAGCGCATCTACTCGAGCCTCGCGCTCTTCGATGCCTGGATCGCACACGTCCGCAGTCGCTCGGTGCCGGATGATGCCTCGGTGGTGCTCGCTGGGCGGCTCGCGACGCATCTCGCTGTGCTGCGCGAGCTGTGTGTGGCCGTGACGTCGAAGCTCGCAGCGGGCGAGAGTCCCGTCGTCGAGGCGGCGCTCGTGAAGGATCTCGGTACGGAACTGGAGCAGGCGATGCCGGTGGCCATCGCCGATGTCATCGGTGCCGATGAAGGTCCGCCCGCCGCTGCAGCGCTGCTGCAGGCGCTTGCCTATGTGACGCATGTGGCGCCGTCGTTCTCGCTGCGCGGCGGCACGCGCGAGATTCTCCGCGGCATGATCGCGCGCGGGCTGGGGTTGCGCTGATGACTTCGCCCGCGAACGTTTCACCGTTTCTCGATCCGCTGGAGAAGCTGCTCTCGGTGCACGGGACGCCCGCGGTGGTGCGTGCAGTGGAGGCGGGGGACGACGTCGGCAACGCACGCCAGGCCTGGATCGAATCCGGATTCGCGGACCTGCTGATGCCGGAGGCGTCGGGCGGGGCAGGCCTCTCGCTCCGCACGGCCGACGACCTGCTGCGGACGTGTGCGCGGCATCTGCTGCCGTGGCCACTCGACGCGACGATGGTCGTCCGCGCGGTGTTCGCCGCCATCGGGATGGCTGTACCGGACGGCTTCGTCGCGATCGCGCCGCAGACGAGCATCGACGTCGACGGGCGCATTCTCTGCCGTGGCGTACCCGATGGTGCAGCGGCCGACTGGATCCTCGCGGCGACGCCCGCGGGCGCCATGCTCGTCCCGGTACGCGAGCACCGCTCCGAGGCCGTCTTCCGCGGCGGCGCTGTCGCAACCGATGTCTTCTGGCACGCACAGCCCGCAGGCACCACGCCAGTCCCGCGCGAGATGGACTGGATGGCGATCGGCGCCTGTCTCATGGCCACGCGCATCGCTGGTGCGATGGAACGTCTGCTGGAGATGACTCTCGCGCACGCATCCACCCGCTCGCAGTTCGGTAAACCGCTCGCCGCGTTCCAGGCGATCCAGCAACAGCTCGCGGTGATGGCGGAGCAGGTCGCCGCGGCGCGCATGGCCGCGTCGATCGGGATGCTCGCCGACGGCATCGAAGCCGATCCGTTGCGCGCCGCCATCGCGAAAGCGCGCACGAGCGAGGCGGTGGTCGCGGTGACATCCATCGCCCACGGGGTCCACGGTGCGATCGGTATCGCCGCCGAGTTCGACCTCCAGCTCTACACGCGTCGCCTGCATGCGTGGCGGCTTGCCTACGGCACCGAGCGTCGCTGGCATGGTGTGGTCGGCCGCGCGCTGTTGGCAGCGGAGGGGCCGGTCCTCGACGCGATCGTGCTGCGCGCTGCCCCGCCGGCGGCGTAGTTCCGCCGCCTCTTCTTCTTCTTCCTCCCGATTCCGGAGCCCCCGATGGCCGATTTCCTGATCTACGAACAGCAGGGTGCCATCGTCACCCTCACCATGAACGAGCCCGAACTGCGCAACGTGCTCACCGGCAACAGTGCGGCGCGCGAGTTCGTGCAGGCGTGCGAACGGATCTCGGCCGACACGTCGGTGCGTGCGGTGATCGTGACGGGCGCCGGGACGGCGTTCTCGTCAGGCGGCAACGTGAAGGACATGCGCCGCTTCTTCGAGCAGCAGATCGACCCCGCGAAGATCCGCGACGAGTATCGGCACGGCATCCAGCGCATCCCGCTCGCGCTCTACAACCTCGAGGTGCCGACGATCGCGGCGGTCAACGGGCCCGCCATCGGTGCGGGGTGCGATCTCACGTGCATGTGCGACATCCGAATCGCGTCCGAGCGGGCCACCTTCGCGGAGAGCTTCGTGCGCGTGGGCATCGTGCCGGGCGACGGCGGGGCCTGGCTGCTGCCCCGGGTCGTGGGCATGTCGAAGGCCGCGGAGATGTCGTTCACCGGTGATGCGATCGATGCCGCGGAGGCGCTCGCGTGCGGGTTGGTGTCACGGGTCGTCCCGCACGACACGCTGATGGACGAGGCGCGGAAGATCGCGGAGCGCATCGCCCGGAATCCCGGTCCGACCTTGCGCATGACGAAGCGGCTGCTGCGCGAGGGGCAGCACGTGCGGCTGGAGTCGCTTCTGGAACTGTCTGCGGGCTATCAGGCCATCGCGCACCGCACGCCGCATCACGCGGAAGCCGTGAACGCGTTCATCGAGAAGCGGCCGCCGGTGTTTCCGCAGGACTGAGGCTTGTCGACGCTGCCCGAGTCAGGGCAGGGTGATGCTGAGCTGCTTCGCGTTGGGCTCGATCTGCGCGACGAAGCGGAACACCGATTCCACGGTCACGACATCGATGTGACCGGCGAGGCGGCGACCGAGTGGATGATCATCGAACGCGACGTTCGCCCGGAAGATCCGCGCCCCGAGGCGCGTGCCGGTGCCCAGTTCCACCGTCGTCGGGACGAATCCCCGGCCCTTCAGCCACTGCTGGGCGGAGACACGGTCCTTGACCCGCTCGCCGCCATCGATGGCGCGCGCCAGCGTCTCGAGTGCCCATTGGTTGGAGTTCTGGTACTTGGTCGAGAACGGGTAGGCGAGCATGTTGTACTTGGGCGTGTGCAGATCCCAGTGGAGACCTGCCTCGAACATCGTCGCCAGCCGGCGTTGCGTCTCCGCATCGGGGATCAGGACGCCGCCGACGTGGGACTTCAATCCGATCGCGTAGAAATTGCCGAGCCCTTCGTCGTGGAGATCGGCATCCGCCGTGCCGCAGGCGTTCAACATGTGGATCGTCATCCACCGGCCGGCGGGGTGGTCGCGCCAGACGAAGGCCATGTGCGAGAAGCGCAGGCCGTACTTCGAGAGGTCCTGCCCGATCCGCGCGAGGAGCACCACCTCGGCGCCCGAGGCTTCGAGCGTTTCGCGCGTCTTCCACGCGAGCTGCATCGCCCGGTCGACCTCTTCGGCGGGCAGCGTGACCTCCTCGCAGGAACGACCGGCGTGGGCGGGCGGCGCGCATTGCAGTGCGAAGGCGATTGCCCAGAGCGCTGCGACGATTCGGCAGCGTGCCGACATCGCGGTCAGCGCCCGATGGAGCGCGACGAATGCATGAGGCCGCGCGCCGCGTCGTCGACGAAGATGCCGAGCACCACGCCGTCGGCGCTGATCAGGGCGGAACCGTAGGTGCGCGCGACGACGTCGACCCGTGCGCCCGAGGCCACCGATCGCGCCGCCGGGGACAGACCCGGAATCTCGACAGGAATGTCGGCGCCTCCGGCGGCCGGACGCAGCATGAGTCTCGCGCCCCCGGATTGCTCCGTGACGCCTGTGACCAGGTAGCCAGCCTGCTGGATGGCGATCGCGGTGCCCGCGGTCGGCCCGACGATCGCGATCGCCGAGAGCAGGGTCTGCATGCCCAGTGCGTTGATCGCGCGCTGGCTGGCGCCCAGCTTGGTTTCACCGGCGGCGGTGCCGGCTCCGAGCAGGGTGAACGCGACGAATCCGGCGAAGAGGGCACGTTTCACGGGGTCACCGATTCGGGCAATGAAGCGGCGACCGGCATCGCGGGCCGGGTCGATGGGCAAGTCGGCAGCACGATCGCCGGGACACGCAGCATCCCGTTGATCAACAGGTCGTGCATGAAGATCGCCCGGTCACGCACCGGACGCCAGTCGTAGGTGTCGTTGCCACCGCACGCGATGTGCAGCGAGATGACGCCGTGCAGCCCAGCCCAGATCGTCTGCGCCACCAGACAGGCATCGGTGATATCCGCCCGGAAGAGCCCGGCGTCGACGCACTCTTGCACGACCGAGAGGAAGAGTCCGTAGGAATCGGTCTGGGGATCCGCACGCTTCTTCCGGAAGAGTGGGTCGTCGACCGGCAGCAGGGGCGTCATGAACATGAGCCGGTAGTGGTTCGGCCGCTCCAGGCCCATCTCGATGTACGCACACCCGAAGCTGCGCAAGCACTCGAGCGGCGTCTGCTCCGCCATGCTGGGCTGGATGGTCGCCATGACCATCGCGATGTCGTCCTCGACGAGAGCCCGGACCATCGCGTCCTTGTCCTCGAAGTACTTGTAGATCGTCGCCGGGCAGTACTCGATGCAGTCCGCGACCTTGCGAAGCGTGACCGCCTCGTAGCCCTCGGAGGCGAAGAGATTCCTGGCGGCATCGAGAATCCGCTCCCGCATCTCGGCACGTTCCCGGGCACGACGTTCAGTGGAACCCATGGTCGACCTGAAGTGAAAATGGTTGACGAACTGAACGCCGGAAATTATCGTGAACGCCGTTCATTTAGTTGTTCTAGCAATCCCTCCGGGCGAGTCTAAGCCTCGTGGAACGGATTTGCAAATCACTGACGGATATGACTTTTCGGTCAGTTTCGAGGGTGACCGGCAGCGTGTGACATGGTCGTGCGACGTACGGGTCTGCTGTTGCCCTCGATGCTCGGTTTGGCAGCCGCCCTCCGGGGCGATTGTCGCGGTAAGCCGGCGGGAACCCTCCACCCGTCGGCGGCAAGTTGGCTTGACTCCTCCCCTTCGACCCCGCCGGCAGTCCTGTCCTCCTTCCCCGAGGACCGGCGGGGCTCTTTTTAGCCCTCAAGAACCTCGCAGGGATGCGGCTCCGACCATGGTCCAGGTCTGAAGACGCACTGGATAGAGCAGGACCCGTCGAAGTGCGGCGAGGATGTCGCATTACCCAGCGAGCCGCCCACCGCCGACGGCGTTGTCTCGTGACCCGCGAACTCACTGCAGCGTGGTCGCGACCGTCCAGGCGTCGTGGTGCTGGCGGTAGAGCATGGGCTCCACGGTCGCGGCATCCACGGGCTTGCTGAACAGGAAGCCCTGCATCTGGCGACATCCCTGGTTCAGAAGGAACTCCGCCTGCGAGGGCAGTTCGACACCTTCCCCGACGAGATCGAGCCCGAGATTCCGGCAGAGCGATGCCACCGTGGATGCGATCACCGCGTTCTTGCGATCGCCCGGCAGCGCGGCCACGAGTGTGCGGTCGATCTTCAGGCCCTGGATCGGGAACCGCGACAACTGCGCGAGCGAACTGTGGCCCGTCCCGAAGTCGTCCAGCGAGACGCGGATGCCGATGTTGCGCATCTCGGTCAGCACGCGCTCCGAGCGCTCGGGCTCCTGCATCGCCGCGCTCTCGGTGATCTCGATCTCGAGCGTCCCTGGCTCGAGCCGGTTGCTCTCCATCGCGCGCTTGACCTCCTGGAGCAGGGTCGGCTGGCGGAACTGCAGCGGCGAGAGATTCACCTTCATGGTGAGGCGCGGCAGGCCCATCGACTGCCAGGCGTGCAACTGGCGGCACGCTGTCTCGAGCACCCAGTGTCCGATCGCGTCGATGGAGCCGGTTTCCTCCGCGACGTGGATGAAGTCGTTGGGGCCGATCAGGCCGCGCTGGGGATGCTGCCAGCGCAGCAGCGCTTCCACCCCGAGGATGCGCCCATCGGTGGCGTCCACCGCCGGCTGGTAGTGCAGGACGAGTTGCTCGCGCTCCACGGCAAGCCGGAGATCCGACGCGAGGTCGAGGCGCTGCAGGACATCGGCGGTGATCTCGGGCGAGAAGAAGCGGAAGCGGTTCCGGCCTTCCTGTTTCGCGAGGTACATCGCGGCGTCGGCCTGACGGAGGAGCAGATCGGCCGTCGCACCATCGCCCGGAAAGCGGCTGATGCCGATGCTCGCCTGCACGTGCAGTGCATGCTCGCCGACCATGATCGGCGCTCCGAGCGAATCGAGCAGCTTGGCGGAGACCGATCCGGCCGTGTCGTCGTCCGCGATGTCGTCCAGCAGGATCGCGAACTCGTCCCCACCCAGCCGGGCGACCACGTCGAACTCGCGCAACGCGGAACGAAGGCGTGTGGCCGCCTCGATCAGCACCTGGTCGCCGGCCTCGTGTCCGAGCGAGTCGTTGACGGACTTGAACCGGTCGAGATCGACGAACAGGAGGGCCAGTCGCTGTCCGTGGCGCTCGGCGCGGCGGATGAGGTCTCCGGCCTTCTGGAAGAAGAGCGAACGGTTCGGCAGGTCCGTGAGGCTGTCGTGGAAGGCGAGGTAGCGCATCCGCTCGGCGTCTCGCTCCTGGCGGGAGATGTCGGTGAAGACGATCACGACGCTTCCGATTCGACCGTCGGGTTCGCGCATCGCACTGGCGCTCACCCACACGGGATACGTCCCGCCCGACTTCCGACGGTCCAGAAGGCGACCCTCCCAGTGCCCGCGCGCCTGCACGCTCGCAACGAGGCCCTGGCCCAGATCTGCGGTGTCGGAGAACCGGAGCACCTGGCTCACCTTGCCCACTGCCTCGTCCGACGGATAGCCGGTGATCCGGCAGAACGCCGGGTTCACCCACAGGATCCGCCAGTCGGCATCGAGGATCACGACGCCCTCGGCCATGTCGTCGATCGCGCGTCCCATGAGTCGTAGCCGCTGGTCTGCCAGCCGCTGCTCGGTGATGTCGACATTCGTTCCGATCAGGCGCAGGGCGCGACCGCGTGCGTCGCGCTCGACCACCTTGGCGCGGGAGACGATCCAGCGCTGCGTGCCGTTCGGCATGCGGATGCGGTGCTGCATCGAGTAGTCGCCGACGTCGCCTTTCAGCGTGGCGAGGTAACGGTGGCGCATCTGGGCGTGGTCTTCCTCGGGCACGAGTGGCAGCAGCTCGTCGAAGGTCGCGCGGGTCTCGCGCGAAGGGCCACCCAGCCAGGCCGACCAGTGGGCATCGAGGTAGACGCTCTGCGTGCTGCAGTCCACGTCGAACAGGATCTGCCCCGTGGCTTCGATCGCGAGCGCGAGGCGTTCCCGTGCCTCCCGGACGATGGCCTCCTCCTGCCGGCGCTGTGTCACGTCGCGCGCCACGACGACGACCTTGTCGGGTTCCGCGCCGCCGGCGCTGACGGGCTCGACCGCGCAATCGATGACGCGGATGCCGTCGTCCAGCAGGCGCAGCTCCGTGTGGCAACCCTGGCCGGTGTCGAACGTGTTCCGCAGCGCCTTCCGGAGGCGGTCGAGATCCTCGGGGTGGACTTCTCCGAACCCGGGACGGGACCCCGTGATGTTCCGCCTGCCGAGGGCTCGCGTCAGGGACCGGCTGCCGTAGAGCTGGCTGCCGTTGCGGTCCCACACGGCGATCATGTCGGAGACGTTGTCGGTGATGAGCCGGAACATGTCCTCGTTCGATCGCAGGGCAGCCTCGGCACGTTCGCGTTCAGCGAGTTGCAGCCGGAGTGCATTGGTGCGTTCGTCGACCCGGCGCTCCAGGGTGTCGCGCATGCTGCGCAGCTCGGCGTTGGCGGCGCTCAGCGAGCGCACCAGGTCGCTCTGTTCGGAGCGCAGCTGCAGGCTCTCGAAGAGCACGCCGCGGAAACGTTGCGCGCTGCTCAGCACGCCAGCGAGATAGAGCAGGGCCATCACGCCGGCGATCAGGTGCATGCGATCGCCGTGCGCGAACAGCGCCACGGCGGTCGGCACGAGCGCCAGCACGGCGAAGTCCCGGAAAGCGGCGAAGACCGCCGAGAGGATGGGCACGCCGGCGCCGATCATGCCGGCAAGAACCATCGCGACCATCAGTTCGGTGGCAGGGCTGGCGTTCGCGGGCAGCAGGAACCAGAGGGCACCCCAGCCGCCGCCGGTGGCACCGGCCCCCAGACGGAACCACACGAGCCAGGCTTCGTGCGACAGCACTTCGGGCCGGCGCACGTACAGCGAGCGCAGCGCGAGCCGGTAGCCCACGATGAGGTACATCGACACGATCCAGGCCACGAGACGGCCGGGAGGGGCATGCGGAAGAAGTGCCGCGACGACGAGCGCTGCAACGGCGAGATTGATGTACTGCGCGACTGGCGAATTGGCGAAGAGCAGACGCACCTGATCCGCCAGCAGCGGCGTGGGGGAAGGTGAGCCCGTCGCCGGGGGCGATGCGTCGTGGATGACTGGGTTGGAGAATTGGGGCGGCATCACGTTGGCATCGGGGCAGGCGCGTGGCCGGAGTATAGCCCGCAGCCGCGTGCGAACCGAGTCCGCCAAAGGTGTTGACGCCCGAATGTCATGGGGCCCGGATGTTGCCGATACTGTTGCCGATCTTGTTGCCGATATCGGCGCCGCGGCGATTGTCCGCGACAGTGGGCGCCGCTACAGTGCAGGCATGGATCCCCACGGAGCGCTACGGCGCAGATTCTCTGGAGGAATCGCAGCACTTGCCGCCGGCGTGGCCCTGCCGTCGCGCGCCGCTGGGGGGTACCCGTCGCGACCGGTTCGCCTCATCGTGCCGTTCACGCCCGCCGGTGCCACCGACATCCTCGCGCGACTGCTGGCCGAGGCACTCTCGAAGCGGCTCGGCGCGAATTTCGTTCCCGAGAATCGTCCCGGCGCCGGGGGCAACCTCGGTGCCGAACTGGTCGCGCGCGCGCCTGCCGATGGCTACACGTTGCTGATGGGGCCCCTCACGGTCTACGCGGCGGGAGCGACCTTGCAGCCGGACCGCAGCTTCGATCTCGCGCGTGATTTCGCCGTGGTGAGCACGGTCGCCCGTGTGCCGCACATGCTGGTGGCGGCGGTCGGTCAGGATCTCGCAACGCTCGATGACGTCATCCGGCTCGCGCGTCGGCAGCCCGGGAGGGTCGCCATCGCCTCCCAGGGCGTCGGGACGATCTCCCACCTCGAAGGCGCGCTGTTCGAGCACATGGCGGCCGTGAAGCTGCTGCACGTTCCCTACAAGGGCAGCGCGCCCGCGCACCTCGATCTCTTCGGTGGTCGCGTGTCGCTCATGTTCGACAGCGTCGCGGCGACGCTCGGACACATCCGTGCAGGCAAGCTTCGCGCGATCGCAGTCACCACCCGCGCACGCACGCCGCTGCTCCCGGACGTCCCCACCATGGCGGAGGCGGGACTTCCCGGCTATGCGGCCGAGTCGTGGCTCGGCATACTCGCGCCGGCAAAGACACCGAGGCCGGTGATCGATCGTCTCACTGCCGAGTTGACTGCCCAGATGTCGGATGAGCGTTTCGGTGGCCGGCTCGCGGAGCACGGCTTCGAGGCTTCAGCCCTCACGGGTTCCGACGCGAATGGCTTGCTGGCGAGCGAGACGGTCCGATGGGCCGAGGTGATACGCCGGGCGGGCATCACCCTGCGACAACCCTGAGCGGCACGGGAGGGCGCCTTGGGACCCTTGGACGGTATGCGCGTGGTCGACCTGACGCGGATTCTCGCGGGGCCGCTCGCGAGTCAGGTCCTGGCCGATCTCGGCTGCGACGTCGTCAAGATCGAGCGCCCCGGCGTCGGTGACGACACCCGCGGATGGGTGCCCCCGCGTGCCCGAGATGCCGACGGGCGCGAGGTTCCCGACAGCGCGTACTTCCAGAGCGTGAACCGCGGCAAGCGGTCGGTCGCGGTGGATCTTTCCGCAGCCGCCGGCGCGGCACTCGTCGCGAGGCTCGCGGCCGGCGCCGACATCTTCATCGAGAACTTCAAGGTCGGCACCCTGGCGCGTCTGGGCCTCGACTACGCGACGCTCTCAGCGGTCAACCCGGCGCTCGTCTACTGTTCCATCACGGGCTACGGTCAGACCGGGCCGTTGGCTGCGCAGCCCGGCTACGACCCCATCGCCCAGGCCCGCGGCGGCATGATGAGCATCACGGGCTCACCCGACGACGACGAGCCGGTGCGCTGCGGGGTCGCCGTGGTCGACGTGCTCACCGGCGTGTACGCCGCGCTCGCCGTGACGGCTGCGCTCAATCGGCGATGCGAGACCGGCCGCGGTCAGCACATCGACATGTCACTGTTCGATGTGCAGATGGCGTCGCTCGTGAACGTGGGGCAGAGCTACCTCTCCGCGGGTGTCGTCGCGAAGCCACTGGGCACGGCACATCCGAGCGTCGTGCCTTCGCAGGCGTTCAGGGCGTCCGACGGTCACGTGATGCTCTCGGCGGCCAACGATGCGCAGTTCGCGCGGCTCTGCCGTGCGGCCGGGCGGGCGGACCTGATTCAGGATCCCCGCTTCGCCACCAACGAGGCGCGCGTGCGGCACAGGGCAGAGGTCGAGCCGGTCATTGCCGCATTCATGGCGACGCGGACGCGGGCGTACTGGGTGTCCGAACTGTCGAAGGCCGGCGTGTCGTGTGCCCCGATCAACGACATCGCCGAAGCCTTCGCCGAGCCGCAGGCCGTGGCGCGCGGCATCCGCGTGGAACTTCCCGATCCCCGGCTCGGGGTCGTGCCCGTCGTCGCGAGTCCGATGCGGTTCTCCGAGAGCACGGTCGAATACCGGCGCCCGCCACCCGTGCTCGGGGAGCACACGGCCGAGGTGCTGCGCGACTGGCTCGGGATGGACGATGCCGAGATCGTGGCGCTCGGTGACGCCGGCATCGTGTGATGCAGCGCTGCAATCGCGCCCACCCGAACCATCCCCCTGCAAGGAGCCCTGGCCCATCATGATCGGCGATCCCGTAGCACTCACCATCCGGCGGGATTTCCCGCGCCCGCCAGTGGCTGTCGTCGACGCGTTCCGCGATGCCCCGACGGGGTTCGTGACCGATGCGTTCAACGGTCGCGGCAGCCTGCATCACGCGGTGAAGCCGCTGATCCCGTCGATGAGCTTCTGCGGGACCGCTGTCACGGCGCTCTGCAGTCCGATGGACAACCTCGCCGCGATGGCCGTCCTGGATTTCGCGAAACCCGGTGACGTGATCGTCATCGCGGCGGCCGCCGACGAGTTCGCGGCGACCATCGGCGACCTCTGGGCGCTCTGGGCGCGGCGGATCGGCATCGCAGCCATCGTCGTCGATGGCCTCGTGCGGGACGTGCCCGGGCTGCTCGACGCGGAGATCCCGGTGTTCGCCCGCGGCCACTGTCCGAACGCCGGTTATCGCAACGGACCCGGGGAGGTCAACCTCGGCGTGGTGTGCGGCGGTGTCGCAATCAATCCCGGCGACATCGTCGTGGGCGACCGCGACGGCGTCGTCGCGGTGCCGCGCGAACTGGCCGAGGTGGTGGCGGCGCGGCTGGGGATCGTCCGCGTAAAGGAGGCCGAGGCCCTCGCGAAGGTGCACCGCGGCGAGAAACTGCAGTTCTGGAACGAGGCAGCCCTGGAAGCGCGTGGGGGTGTGCGTTACGTCGATTGACCCCGAATCGCGCGCGTCCCATCGAGGGGCCGGTCGACTCAGGGGCGCGAGGCGACGTCGCCTCGCGGCGCCGAATCGATGCCGTGCATCGCGACGTTGTGATAGTTCCGTGTCGAGACACTAGAATAGGCGCCACCTCCAGCACAGGCCGCGCTCCTGACGTCGGCGATCGTTCGTGGCTCTCCTGTCTCTCGTCTTGTCGTTGCTGATCGAGCGCTTCCGGCCACTGGGGCCAGGCCGCTTTCCCTTCGATGCGTTCCTGCGCTACAGCGATGTCGTCGCGAGGAACTTCAACGGCGGTCGCCGACGCCACGGCATGCTCGCGTGGCTGGTCGCCGTCGGACCGTGGGTCCTGCTGGCGGAGATCGGCTTCTACGTCTGCTCCAGCCTGGGATACGTCTTCGGACTCGCGTGGAGCGTCGGCGTCCTCTATCTGACGATGGGCACCCATCAGTTCAGTGACGGATTCGCGCGGATCCACGACGCCTTGCGCGAACGGCGCCTGGATGACGCGCGGCAGCGCGTGGCGCTGTGGTCCGAAGGTCCATCCGACGATTTCACCGAGTCCGAGGTCGCGAAAGTCACGATCGAGCAGGGCATCGTGAGGGCGCACCAGCACGTGTTCGGTGTGGTGGCGTGGTACGTGTTCATTCCCGCGGTCCTTGGGACTCTCCTGCCCGGCGGGCTGGGGTTGCTGCTGTCGGGGCCGGGGGGCGCCGTGCTGTACCGACTCGCGACGCTGCTGGATGAGCGGTGGGGCCGAACCAACGACGATGCCTTCCGCGCCTTCGGCGAGTTCGCCCGGAACACGGCACAGTGGCTGGAATGGGTGCCGACGCGCCTCACTGCGTTGTCGTTCGCGATCGTCGGGGACTTCGAGGACGCCGTGTATTGCTGGCGATCGCAGGCGGCAGCATGGACCGATCGAAACATCGGCATCCTGCTCGCGAGCGGCGCCGGTGCGCTGGGCGTGCGCCTCGGGGAGGCCATCCACGGCGCGGGTCGCGTGATTCTCCGGCCCGAGATCGGACTCGGCGACGAAGCCGACGCCGAGCATCTCGACAGCGCGGTAGGTCTCATCTGGCGCGCGCTGGTGCTGTGGATCCTGGTGATCGCGCTGATGACGCTTGCGAGCGAGGTGAGTTCGCTCATCACGCTGGCGAGCCGGGCTTAGGCGGTCCGATCCGCCCGGGTGGGGCGATCGAGTTGCCTCGATCGTCAGCCCGACATTGCCTTGGCGATGCGGCGATACACATCCAGCCGCTTCGCATCGATGGCACCTGCGGCTTGGGCGGCCGCGATCGCACAGCCGGGTTCACCGAGATGCCGGCAGTTCGAGAAGCGGCACTGGCCGATGTGCGACCGGAACTCCACGAACGCCTGATCGAGGTCCGTCAGCTGCAGATGGTGCAGACCGAACTCCTGCAGACCGGGGGAATCGATGATCGCGCTCGCATCGTCCAGTCGATAGAGCCGCGCGTGCGTCGTCGTGTGCTTGCCCGAGTCGAGGACTTCCGAGACCTCCGCAGTGGCCGCGGCCGCCTCCGGCACGAGGGAGTTCACGATGGTGGACTTGCCCATGCCCGATTGACCCACGAGCACCGAGAGATGACCAGTGAGGCGTTCCCGGAGCGGTGCGACCGACTCGCGAGCGATGAGTGGCAGCACGTCGTATCCGACCGCCTCGAGCGGCGCGAGCAGTGCGCGCGCGGCTTTTGCTGAATCGAGATCGCACTTGTTCAGCACGATGATCACGCGAATGCCCGTGTGCTCCGCGGCCGCGATGCAGCGATGCAGGAGATCCTCGTAGAAGCTCGGGAAGGCGGCGACGACGAGGACCACCTGGGTCACGTTCGCCGCGATGAGTTTCTGCCGGAAGGCGTCGGAGCGGTAGAGGAGGGACGACCGCGGCGTGATCGCCTCCACGACGCCCTGGTCCGGCGCGATGGACGCGACGCGCAGGCGGTCGCCGCACGCGATCTCGCTGCGCTTGCCGCGCGGGAAGCAGGTGATCGTTTCACCGGTGTCGAGACGCACCAGATAGCTTCGGCCGAAGGCCGCGATGACGGTGCCGTCGACCAGGGGTGTCGACCCGTGTCCGTCGACGGTTGCGGGGCGGCGCTTCAGCTGGGTTCCGTCGCGGCGAGCAAGCGCCGACGTTCGCGAACCGCGGCGGCGAGTCCTTCGAGCACGGCAACGCTGTCGTCCCAACCGATGCAGCCGTCGGTGATGCTCTGCCCGTAAGTGAGCTCCTTGCCCGGCACGAGGTCCTGCCGCCCAGCCACGATGTGGCTCTCGACCATCAATCCGAAGATGCGGCTGTCGCCGGCGGCTACCTGCGCGCCGACCTCGGCACAGACCGCCGGCTGGTTCGCGGGGTCCTTGCGGCTGTTGGCGTGGCTCGCGTCGATCATGATGTGCTGCGCCAGGCCGGCCTGCGCGAGATCTCGGCAGGCGGCTTCCACGCTTGCGCTGTCGAAGTTCGGAGCCTTGCCGCCGCGCAGGATCACGTGGCAGTCCTCGTTGCCGCTGGTGGAGACGATCGCCGAGTGCCCGGCCTTCGTCACCGACAGGAAGTGGTGGGGCTGCTGCGCTGCCTTGATGGCATCCACGGCGATTCGGATGTTGCCATCGGTGCCGTTCTTGAAGCCGACGGGGCAGGACATGCCCGACGCCAGTTCGCGATGCACCTGGCTCTCGGTGGTCCGGGCTCCGATGGCGCCCCACGACACGAGGTCCGCGATGTACTGCGGCGTGATCATGTCGAGAAACTCGCAACCGGTCGGCAGGCCGAGCCCTGCGATGTCTGCGAGGAGTTCACGGGCGACGCGCAGCCCGCGGTTGATCTGGAAGCTGCCGTCGAGGGCGGGATCGTTGATGAGCCCCTTCCAGCCAACAGTCGTGCGGGGCTTCTCGAAGTAGACGCGCATCACGATCTCGAGATCCGCGCAGAGCATGTTCCGGTATTCGATGAGGCGGTTCGCGTAGTCGCGCGCTGCCACCGGGTCGTGGATGGAGCAAGGGCCGATCACCACCACGAGCCGGTCGTCCATGCCATGGATGATCCGGTGGATTGCCTGCCGGGAATCAGTCACCACGCGGGCCACGGATTCCGTGCACGGGAACTCCCGCAGCAGGTGCGCGGGCGGCGCCACTTCAGTGATGGCGCGAATGCGGAGGTCGTCGGTCAAGTGCTGCATCATCGGTGGCTCGGCGTTGGCGAGTCCGCGATGAAGCCACAGATGTCAGGCGCCGCGCAAGCGCTGCACTGCGCTGGCAGCCTCAGGCGGGTGCGTCGGGACCACCGCGGAGCAGACTCACGATGTTGCCGAACGCGCGGTCGAAGAGCGGCGTCTCCTGCAACCGGGCGAGACGTCCGGCCCGCAGGTAGCTCGTGACCTGGTACAGCGAGTACTCGGCGACTTTCTGACCCTTGCGGTTGCTGAAGACGAAGGTGCTGCGGTACGGGCTGACCAGCGACAGCCTGGCCTGGGTGGCCTCCTTGCCCTCCTGGCGCAGTTCGAACCAGTCGCCTTCCTTCAGTTCAGCGGCGAGCTGCGCGGCGGCGTCCGGTGGCGGCGCCTTGGCCTGTGAGGCGGCCGGTGCGAACCCAGGGAGGTTGCCGAAATTCACTTCCTCCACCTCGATCTCGCCGTCCCCGAACGGGTTGCGGACCTTCACCGTCGGGAAGTTGGTCGGCGGCGACTCCAGGGTCATCTCGTCCTGGAAGGACGGGGCCTCGAGGGCAGACGCCGTGTTGCCCGACAGCGTTGGCATGTCGTCGGTCGGAGCGCGCTGCGGCGTCGTCAGCGGTGGAGGTGCCGGTGCTGCGGTCGTCGCAAAGGCAGCGGCACTGTCGAAGGAAACCTCCTCGACGTCCATGTCGCTTCCACCGACGGAAAAATCCAGGGGTGCCGAGATGTCGATCGGTGCTTCCTCGATCGATGGTGTCGGCGGCTTGGCGACGGGCGTTGCGTTGCGCGTGGACGCCGAGACGGTCGGCGGCATATCGAGTACGGGTTTCGAGGCGCCGGCGGCCGGCAAAGGGGCCGGCGGCGTCCGTGCGCCAGCGCCGCTAGCTGCGCTCGGCGTCCGCGCACTGCTCGCCGACAGCACGATGGTGGTGTCGACCGACGACGCGGGTGGCGTCGCCGCGGGGTGCTTCTCGGTGGTGGCCGGCAGACCGGGAATAGTGTCCGATACCTTCGAGTCCGACCGCGTCGACGTCGACGAACTGGTCACGGTGGTCGACGTGATCCGGGCGACAGCCTCGGCCGTCGATGCAGGCACTGGCGCGAGCGTGGGAGAGGCGACGGCCAGCGGATCGTCCACCGGTGCTTCCGGGCGTCCGGGGACGGTGGAGCCTGTCGGTGCGAGTGTGGTTGCG
This sequence comes from Betaproteobacteria bacterium Ga0077532, assembly GCA_001464895.1. GTDB lineage: Bacteria > Pseudomonadota > Gammaproteobacteria > Burkholderiales. Next base: position 75,531 of record LNEE01000051.1, on the reverse strand, counting down.
ACCGATGGGGTCGACGTTGCCGCTGTCGCGGCGGTCGGTACGGTTGCTGGCGATCCGGGAACGCTCAACGCCGCCGCGCGCGCGGCCGCGCGGGCAGCGGCACGCGGATCCTTCGACGTGGCCGTACCACCGGTGATGGTCCGGGCGTGGCAGCGCATCAGCACGGCATTGAATCGTTCGCGCACGGCCTTGTCGGTGCCGATCACATCCATGCCTTTCCCGAGGCGCTTCAACAGACCGGGCAGCAGGGACACGAGCCGCTTGCGGTCGTCGATGGTGTGCTTCGGCGACAAGCTCCAGACGAGGATGTCCATCGTCTCCACGAGGCCGGTCCATGAACGGCCTTCACGACCACCCTTGGCGTACGCCAGGATCATCAGTTTCATCCATTCGGTGGAGAGGAATCGCAGCACAGCCCGTGGCAGTGGATCCCCTTCGAGGCGCTTGCGCAGTTCGTTCTGGGCGAAGAGGCGAGCAACCTCCAGGCGTTCGCGGTCATGAATGCGTCCTGCCTCCCGCTTCGCCGACTCGTCTGCGACGTTCTCGAGTTCGTGGATCAGCGCCTCGAACTCGGCGGTGATGCGCTCGAAGACGCCCATGTCCTCCTCGAACTCGTCGACGAGGGTGGTGAGCGTGGTCTCGATCCGGGCGTGCAGCGCCGAACTGGTGTCGAAACCGTCGCCAAGCCCCAGCGACAGCTCACCCAAGGTGTCGAGCATGTGGCGGGCAGGGTGCGACTTGCGCGAGAAGAACGTCTTGTCGAGCACTGCCACCTTCAACATCGGGATCTGAAGGCGCCCTATCAGCGCCTTCATCGCCGCCGGAATGCGGGGATCACCGAAGATCTGGTCGAAGAGCATGGACACGATGTCGAGCGTGACGGTGTCCATCTGGCCCATCTTGCGGCCGAGCGAAGTGGATTTGAGGGCGCGCAGGACATTCGGTGCATCTGCATCCGTCAGGCGATCCTCAAGGCGTCGGCGCGGATGCGCGAGCCAGTCGCCCACGTCCTGGGAGACGTCCGGAAGCTCGCCGATATCACCCTGCTGCAGACGCGTGAGCGAACCGATCAGCCTGCTGCCACCCAACGATTGCGTCGCGTTGACGTCGGAACCGAACTGGCCATCGGAAACGGTTCCACCAGCCTGGGCGCCGCTGGCGGCGCCCCCGGTGCCTCCGGGGCCTCCCCCAACACCACCTCCGAAACCGCTGGTCGGCGAGCCCTGAGAGCCGCCTGGTCCTGCGCCTCCGACGCCGGGACCGCCATATCCATTGGCGCCAGGCGTGCCATATCCGTCGGCGCCTGGCATTCCAGTTCCCGCGCCAGCGATACCGGGCGCGCCACCTCCACCATTACCACCGCCGGCACCGAAGCCCGCACCATTGGTGCCGGCCAGGCTTCCGCCACCGAATCCCGGGGCGCCGCCAGGGCTGCCACTCCCTTGCATTCCGCCAGGGCCGGGCGTGCCCCCGAAGCCTGGAAAATCACCGCCCGCAGCACCCGTACCGGGGAGTCCCCCGTTCCCGATGCCACCGCCCGGACCTTGCCCGGCGTACCCGGTGGCGCCGGCGCCCGGCTGTCCCGCGCCGGGAAACGTTGCACCAGCCCCAGGTGTCCCGCCGCCGCCGGGACCGTAGGGGCCACCGGGCCCCTCTGCGAGTCCGGCCCCAGTGCCCTGTTGGCCGGGGAAACCAGCCATCCCGATGCCGGCACCTCCGGGCATACCGCTGCCAGGTGCGCCGGGAAACGCGCCCTGCGGCGCAACACCACCGCCCGCTACCGGCATGCCAGCGCCGCCGGTGCCTCCAGGCATCGGAACGCCGCGACCCGCCGCCATGTTCGCGAGGAGGAGTTGCTGAAGCATTGCGAAAGGATCACCTGCGCCGCCGGTGTCCGCGGAGAACCCGCCCTGGCCAGGGACGCTGGCGGCGCTCCCAGCCACTGCGCTGCCCGGAACCGCACCAACGAGACCCGCGCCGGGGGCGCCTGCGACTGCGGTACCCATGCCAACGCCAGCGGGAAAGCCGATACCCGGCTGCAGTGTCATCGTGGCCGCGGGGCCCGCCATCGACGCGCCTGCAGGAAGCTGCACGCCCAACCCGCCAACGGAAACGCCGCCGGCCGAAGCGGAGCCACCGGACATGACCGGGAGTGTCACGCTGCCTATGACCTGCGGCCCGTCGTCGCGGGGGCCTTCCACGGGGCCTGTACCGGTCTGGGGCTTCTTGCTGGAACCGTAGCGGATGACGGGCAGGATGCCGTTCTTCTTCAGGCGCTCGTTGATCTCGCGGATGACGGCGAGCGCTTCCGGACGCACATGCTCGTCGAAATGGCGGATCGCGATTCGCTTGATCTCGATGTCGAACTCGACCTGCTTCAGCGCTTCCCGGAAGGCCTCGGCAATGCCGCTCGGCGCGAGCGGATTGTCCGCGGCTTCCAGTTCCGGTCGCTCGAGCAGGATGGCCATGCGCTGGTCGAGCGCCACGAGTTCCTCGTCCGCGCCATTGCGGATCTTCGAGGCAAGCTCGGCGAATCGCATGTCCTCTTCGAGATCACCGTCCGCGACCAGGGCCAGTTCGGTCCACGCCGATTTCACCAGCGCGAACTGGGGCTGTTCGTCCTTGTCCTGCTGGATGGGCGGGGAGAACCGGCCGGCGAGCTGCTCCCGGAACGTGGCTTCGACGGGGGCTCGCTGGTGCGGCCACGCTTCCTTGGCCTTGAGGTAGAAGTCGCGCTTGTCGCGTTCGAGCGCGTGCTCGGCGAGTTCGTAGAGCTCGTCGATGACCTTGTCGAAGCCGGCGCCCAGCGCCGTCCCCAGGCGCTCGGCCACGAGGCCGCGACACTCCTCCAGGAGAGACTTCGCCGGCACCGGGCCATCGCCGGTCCCTTCTCGCACCGGAGGAAAACTGATCACGTTCGAGGTCTGCGCACTCATTTCGTTGTCTCGCTTCTCCGCGGCCCATCCGGCACCCTGAAGGGCTCTGCCGATGTTCCGGGATACGCGGGGTGAAATCGACCGGAGATCCGATGGATGAAACGCCATCCGACCCGTCCCGACACCTGGTGGCCCCGCTGTCCTGGTGCCATCGATTCGGCACGGTAGACCGGAAGCTTTGCGTCCCCGTCTTTCGACGGGTTTGCCTTTTTCAGCTGCGTGCGGATGCTCACCCGCACCGGATCTCGGAAGGAAAGCTGGACGCCCGCGATGGAGAACCGGTTGTTCAGAACCTTATCTGCGCCATCGGCGGAAACTTGAGCCCTCCGGCGCGACATCACCTCACCAACTCAAGACGGCGGCTGCACGCAATTTCCGATCGGATCGGAATCGTCGGAGACCCCCGTCTATGCCCACGACCCGACTATAGATCAAACAGGGCGTCGAGCTTCGCCGCGCAGATGAAATCGTTGGTGGAAAGACCGCCGATCGCGTGCGTCGTGTACGAAACCTTCGCTTCCTTGTAGCCGACCAGGATGTCCGGATGGTGGTCCTCGCGATGGGAGACCCACGCCGTCGCGTTCACGAACGCCATGGTTTCGTAGTAGTTGCTGAAGCCGTACGTCTTGGTGATGGCCTTGCCCTCGAGGGTCCACCCATGGAGGCCCCGAAGGAGAGTGGTGACTTCGTTGGCGGGGAGCGGGTCGACCCCTCCTTCGCAGGGGGCGCACTTCTGGCGCACGAGGCTGCTGGCGATATCGGTCATCGATGGGGCTCCAGGGTCACGCGTGAGCGATCTGTTCGAGTCGGGCGATGCGGGCGGCTGCAGGCGGGTGCGAGTCGTAGAAGGCGGAGTGCAGCGGATCCGGAGTCAGGGTCGATGCATTGTCCTTGTAGAGACGCACGAGGGCATTGGCAAGGTCGGTTCCCGAGGCGTTTCGGGCCGCATAAGCGTCGGCTTCGAATTCGTGTTTCCGCGAGTACATGGCCATCAGCGGCCGAAGTGGGAACGTGAACACCGGCACCACCATGAAGAACAGCATGAGTGCCATGGCGTCTGTCGCAGGCGCGGAGACGTTCAGGCCCTCGTAGAACCAGGCGGCGTCGCGAAGCTGACCCAGTACCCAGAGGAAGGCGAGGCTCAGCCCGAAGGTCCACGCCATCCGTCTGAAGACGTGGTTCATCTTGTAGTGGCCGAGTTCATGGGCGAGCACTGCCTCGATCTGCCCCGGTTCGAGACGGGCGAGCAGGGTGTCGAAGAACACGATGCGTTTCGCCTGGCCGAACCCCGTGAAGTAAGCGTTGCCGTGGCTCGAGCGGCGCGATCCGTCCATCACGAACAACCCCTGGGAGCGGAATCCGCACTTCGTGAGGAGTGCCTCGATGCGCTTCTTGAGGTCCCCATCTTCCATGGGTGCGAACTTGTTGAAGAGAGGTGCGATGAAGGTCGGGTATACGACCAGCATCGTGATGCTGAAGCCGGTCCATACGACCCACACCCAGAGCCACCACAGGCTGCCCATCTTGCTCATGAGCCAGAGCACGGCGAGGATCAGCGGCAGTCCGAACACGGTCGCGATCGCAGCCTGCTTCGCGAGATCTGCGACGTACATTCCGAAGGTCATCTTGTTGAAGCCGAAGCGCGTTTCGAGACCGAAGACCCGATAGAGGTCGAGCGGCATCTCCACCAACGACGAGATGACTGTCACCGCGCCGATGAATACGGCGCCAGCGAGGAGGCCCGCGCCCAGTTGCCCCTGAGCGAGGCCATCGAGCATCTGGAGACCGCCACCGAAGGTGAATGCGAGCAGCAGGAGGGCATCGACGATGATCCCGGCCGCGTTGAGGCGCGTACGGGCACTCGAATAGTCGGCGGCCTTCTGATGCGCAGCGAGATCGATCTGGCCCGCGAAGGGCTCCGGGACGCGATTGCGGTGGGATTGGATATGCCTGACGTGGCGGAATGCCAGCCAGAGACGCGTGCCGGTGGCGAGTGCCAGAGCGGCGAGGAAGAGCGCTGTGAGTGCGTTCATGGGCATTGCGGGTGGTGGTTCCAGGGGTGGTGTGCGAAAATTAACCGATTGAAATTCTGGAAATAATTATGGCACAGGACAATTCCCGCCTCATCTGGATCGACATGGAGATGAGCGGTCTTTCGCCGGAGACGGATCGCATTCTCGAAGTGGCCATCGTAGTGACCGACCAGCATCTCGAAGTCGTTGCCGAAGGCCCCGTGCTGGCAGTGCATCAGTCAGATGCTGTGCTGGACGGCATGGATGCCTGGAACAAGGGTACCCACGGCAAGTCGGGCCTCATCGATCGGGTGAAAGCCTCCGCCTGGTCCGAAGCCGATGCAGAAGCACAGACCATCGCATTCCTGAAACCGTTCATCGGGGCGGGCGCTTCTCCGATGTGCGGCAACTCCATCTGCCAGGATCGACGTTTTCTCGCCCGGTACATGCCGGCGCTCGAAGGCTACTTCCACTACCGGAATCTGGACGTGAGCACGCTGAAGGAACTGGTCAAGCGCTGGAAGCCCGCCATCGCCGCCGGCTTCGTCAAGCACGGGAAGCACGAGGCGCTTGCCGACATCTACGAATCGATCAACGAACTGAAGTACTACCGCGAGACGTTCATCCGTCTGTAGGCGCGGATGCTGACTCGTCCCCGAAGGCGAGCAGCGGGGAGGTCAGGCGGGCCTCGGTGCCTCCAGGTAGGCAGTGAGTTCCGCGACGAGGCGGATCGCGAGGGACTCCAGGCGGATGGCGTGGTCCTTCGCGCCAGCGAGATCACCGTCTCGGGCGGCATGCTCGGCGGCCATCGCCGCGTCGCGTACCGCGTTCGCGCCCAGCGTCGCGACCGTGCCCTTGATCGTGTGGGCTTCGCGCCGCGCGACGGCTGCATCGCCGGCGTCGAGTGCAGCGTTGAGGCTGCCCAGCTGCCGCGTGATTTCCGTCCGAGCCAGCGCCGCCACCTCGGCGAGGAGATCCTCGTCGTCCCCGATCATTCGCAACGCCTCGGTCCGGCCGAACAACGGGCCTTCAGTCGAGGCGTCTCCAGGGAGTTGCTGCGAATCGCTCATGATCGGGGTTGGCCTCTGTGGATTGCGAAAACGAAGGATGCCTCTGCGGGCAACCTCACCGATCGGGCATAACGGCCGCTCACGGGTCGCCTTGAATCGGCGAAATCGCGCCCGCCTTCGCGATGCGCGAAAGCAGTCCGAGCGTCGAGCCATCCATCCCGCCTCTGTCCTGACCGGTTTCCAGAATCGAAAGCACGCCGCCCGCCAGCTGCTTGCCCAGTTCGACGCCCCACTGGTCGAATGGGTTGATCTCCCAGATCACCGACTGCACGTAGACGCGGTGCTCGTACAGGGCGATCAATGCACCTAGCGACGCTGGCGTGAGGGACTCCAGGAGGATGGTCGTGCTCGGGCGGTTGCCGGGAAACGTGCGGTAGGGCGCCAGCCTTCGGGCTTCTTCGGTCGGCACGCCGGCGCGCTCCATCTCGCCACGTGCTTCCGACTCCGTCTTGCCGAAGGCGAGTGCCTGGGTCTGGGCAAGGCAGTTGGCGAGCAGAATGTCGTGATGTCTGCCGAGCTGCCGCGCGCCGCGGGCAGCGACGATGAAGTCCGCCGGCACCATCTGGGTTCCCTGGTGCAGCAGCTGGAAGAAGGCATGTTGTCCGTTCGTCCCGGCTTCGCCCCAGAGGACCGGCCCCGTTGCGTGTTCCACGGGACTGCCTGCGCGATCGATGCGCTTGCCGCTGCTTTCCATGTCGAGCTGCTGAAGGTACGCGGGCAGGCGATGAAGGTACTGGTCGTACGGCAGGACGGCGTGGGTCGCACAACCCAGGAAGTTCGTGTACCAGACGCCGAGCAGGCCCAGTACGACCGGGCCGTTGATCTCGAGCGGCGCCGACCGGAAGTGCTGGTCCATCGCATGGGCGCCTTCCAGCAAAGCCTCGAAGCGGTCCATGCCCACGGCGATCGCGATGGGGAGTCCGATGGCTGACCAGAGCGAATAGCGCCCGCCCACCCAGTCCCAGAACTCGAAGACGCGGTCGGCTGGAATGCCGAACTCGGCCGTCGCGCCGACGTTGGTGCTGACAGCCGCGAAATGAGCGCCGACCGCTGCCTCGTCGCCGAGGGATGTCACCAGCCACTGACGGGCCGATGCGGCATTCGTCATCGTCTCCTGGGTGGTGAACGTCTTCGACGACACGATGAAGAGCGTCCGCGCCGGATCGAGGTCCCGCAGGGTTTCCACCAGGTGCGTGTCGTCCACGTTCGACACGAACCGCACGCGCAGATCGTCACGCATGTGGGCGCGCAGCGCTTCCACCACCATCAAGGGCCCGAGGTCGGAGCCGCCGATGCCGATGTTCACGACCACATCGAACGGAAGCCCCGTGTGCCCGCGCAGTGAACCGTCACGGATTGCGTCGGAGAAACGCCGCATGCGGGCGAGAACGTCCCGGACGCCGGGCATGACATCGTGGCCGTCCAGCAGAACGGCTTGTCCGGAGCGATCGCGCAGCGCCGTATGCAGCGCCGCGCGCCGTTCGGTGTGATTGACGAGGGTACCCCCGAAAAGATCGCCGATGGCGGACTCGAGGCCCTGCTGCCGCGCGAGTGACAGCAGCAACTGCCACGTCTCGCGGGTCACGAGATGCTTGGACCAGTCGATGAAGAGCGGTCCGGCGACGAGCGAGTGGGTCTCGAAGCGGGCCGGATCCTCACGAAACAGCGTGCGCAGAGACAACCGGCGCGCGGTCAGTGCGTGGGTCTCGAGCGCTTGCCACGCGGGGCTCCGGGTCAGTGCGGACATCGACGGCTCCAGGGAGGGTGACAGGATTCTACGGGCCCGAAAAAGCAAAAAGCCCCCGATCGGGGGCTTTTTGTCACCGCGCGACCTGTGTGGGTCAGGCGGCTTTCTTGCGGCTTGCAGTGGCAGTGCTGCCGACGGCTTGCAGTGAAGCTTCCGTCATCTCGGCGAACTGCTTGCTGGCCTTCGTCGCGGCGTCGTACGCCTGATTCGCTGCGGAGAGCGCAGACTTCACGGCGTTCACGGCCACGTCGGAACCACCGGGTGCCGACTTCGAAGCCTGTTCCACCAGCGTGGTCACACGCTTGTTGAGTTCGTTCACGTGGGTGTCGAAGAACTTGGCAAACTCGCCCTGCACTTCGCCCAACAGCGTCTGGACGTGCTTGGCGTAGGCCATCGTGTTCTCGGCTGCGGGCTGCGCGATGGCGGTCGCGAGGCTGCTGAATTCCTGGGGATCTTTCGCCGCGGCCAGCGCGCGCGCGTTGTTCACAGTCTCGGTGAACGCGGCCTGGGAAGTCTTGTACTGGAACTGGATCAGTTTCTCGGCGCTCTCGGCGGCCAGATGGGCGTAGTCGAGGAAAGCGTGAATGTTGCTTTTGTTGAACGCGACGAGTTGCTCAGGGATACCGTACATGATGCGTCCTCCAGGAAAGAACCGACAGGAATGCACGCCGCAATGCTGCAGCGCAATAAACACGGCGGATTCTAGCCCCGCGAGCTGGTATGTCAAGGCCGAAATCGTTTCTGCCGGCGCATGGTGTGCTGCGACAATTCAGGCTGCGCACGCGTGGCACCAGCACCGTTGTGTCCGGATCGCGGTCACAGGTGGCCATCCCTGGAAGTCATGAGCAAGGAGTCACCGATCGATACGTCTCGCGTCTCTCCGGATCTGTCGAGAGAAGTGGAAAGCCATGCTGCCGTGCAGGCCGCGCTGATCGAGGCCATCGAGCAGCCGCTTGCGGCCATCGGGGCCGATGGTCGCCTTATGGCGGGAAACGCCGCCTATCGCAGGGAGTTCGAACGCCTCTACGGCGTGCCCGTCTCGATCGGCGACGACATCTTTGCGCACAGCGTCCATCTCCCCAACGAAGCCGAGCGGCTCCAGGGCTTGATCGGGCGTGCCCTCGCCGGGGAGTCGTTCTCCGCCACAGCGGAAATGGGGGACCCCCGCTTCGCGCGAAAGCTGTATCACATCCTGCTCGCTCCGATCCCCGATGCGGAGGGTGTCATCACCGCGGTGGCATTCGCCTCCACCGATATCACCGAGCGCACACGCGCCGAGACGCGCATCCGCCAGAGCGAGCAGCGCTTTCGCGATCTGGCCGCCAATCTGCCGGGTGCGGTGTACCAATGGGTCGAACGCAAGGACGGCACGCGGGGCTTTCGGTGGATCAGTCCGCGCCTGTCGGAGATCTTCGGGCTCACGGAGGCGCAGTTGGAGGATGTCGGCTCGGTCATACACCCCGATGACCGCGCGCGCTGGGTCGAATCGATCGAGGAGTCGAACCGCTCCGGCGGTGTCTGGAACTACGAGGGGCGGTTGCTCTATCCCGATGGCCGGATCAAGTGGTGGCAGGGGATTTCGCGCCCCACTCACGTGGCTGACGACGAGATCATCTACAACGGCGTGATGCTCGACATCACCGACCGGAAGCTGGCGGAACACGAGGTCCGGCTCGCAGCGAAGGTGTTCGAGAGCAGCCACGAGGGCGTGATGATCATGGATGAGAGCCGTCGCGTGGCGTCGGTCAATAGAGCCTTCACTGCCATCACCGGTTTCCGTCGCGAGGAGGTGCTCGGTGAACCGCCGCGGGTCCTGGAGTCCGGTCGTCACGATGCGAATTTCCTCGCGAGTCTGTGGGCGGCGGCGACCGGCGAGACCGGATGGGAAGGCGAGCTGTGGCTGCGCCGCCGCGACCAGCTCGTGTTCCCTGCCTGGACCCGCCTCACGGCCGTACGCGACGACGCGGGCACGATCACCCAGTACATCGGCGTCTTCGAGGACATCTCCGAGCGGAAGGCTCAGGAGGCGCGCATCCACCATCTCGCGCAGCACGACTTCCTCACCGGGCTGCCCAACCGCGCGTTGCTGGAGGACCGCATGCGCAAGGCGCTGCCGCTGGCCCAGCGCACGGGGTCCCGGCTTGCCGTGCTGTTCATGGACCTCGACCGGTTCAAGATCATCAATGATTCGCTCGGACACCAGGTCGGCGACCAGTTGCTCCGGCAGGTCGCGCGCCGGCTTGCCGGTTGCGTACGCGCAGCCGATACCGTGAGCCGGCAGGGTGGCGACGAATTCGTACTGCTGCTGCAGGATCTCGACGAACCGGATCACGCTGCGGCGGTTGCGATGAAGGTTCTCGAAGTCATCTCGGACCCGTTCTCCATCGACGGCATGAACCTCTCGGTGACGCCGTCCATCGGTGTCGCGATGTATCCCGAGGACGGGACGGAGTTCCCCGTGCTGCTGCGGAACGCGGATGCGGCGATGTATCACGCGAAGGCGGTGGGGCGGAACAACTTCCAGTTCTTCACGCAGGCGATGAACTCGCGCGTGCTGGAGCGCGTCGACATCGAGGCCCGCCTGCGACGCGCGCTGCGCGGTGGCGAATTCAGCGTGCATTACCAACCGCGCATCGACCTCGCTACCGACCGTGTCGCAGGGTTGGAGGCCCTGCTGCGCTGGACCGATCCCGATCTCGGGCCCGTGCCGTCGGAGCGTTTCATCCCGATCGCCGAGGAGTCCGGCATGATCCTCGCCGTCGGGGAATGGGTCATCCGCGAGGTGTGCCGGCAGTGCGCGGAATGGCGACGCGAGGCCGCGATGGACGTGCCGGTCTCGATCAACGTCTCGGCCGTGCAGTTCCGCCAACGCGGACTGGAGGAGATGGTACGAAGCGCCCTCGAGACGCACGGCCTGGACGCCTCCCAGCTCGAACTGGAACTGACGGAGAGCGCCATCATGGAGGACGTCGAGGAGGCGCGCGGCGTGCTCGACCGGTTGAAGGCCCGAGGCATCCAGATCTCGGTCGACGATTTCGGGACGGGCTACTCGTCGCTCGCGTACCTGCGCCGGCTGCCGCTCGACCGATTGAAGATCGACCGGTCATTCGTGAACGACGTGACCGACGATCCCGAGGATGCCGTGATCACGACCGCGATCATCGGGATGGCGAAGACGCTGGGGTTGAAGACGCTGGCGGAGGGCATCGAGACGCCCTCGCAACTGGCCTTCTTCCGTGAGCGCGGATGCGACGAGGCCCAGGGATTCCTGCTCGCGAAACCGATGCCTTCGGATGAATTGCTGACCTGGTGGGTGGCTCGCGAGGCGCGGTGAAGCCGGCCCCGGGAACGGATGCGTGCATCCGCTCCCGAAGGACCGAACTCAGCCGATCCGTTCGAAGATGCCCGCGATGCCCTGACCGCCACCGATGCACATGGTGACGAGCGCGTAGCGGCCGCCGATGCGCTGCAGTTCGTACAGCGCCTTGATCGTGATGATGCAACCCGTGGCCCCGATCGGGTGGCCGAGCGCGATCGCGCCGCCGTTCGGATTCACCTTCGCCGGGTCGAACCCGAGGTCCTTCGCCACGGCGCACGACTGTGCCGCGAAGGCTTCGTTGGATTCGATGACGTCCATCTGCGCGACGGTGAGGCCCGCCTGCTTCATGGCATTCGTCACCGCGGGGACCGGGCCTATGCCCATGATCTTCGGGTCCACGCCGGCGTGGCCGTAGCCCACCAGCTTCGCCAACGGCTTCAGGCCACGCTTCTCGGCCACGCTCCGTTCCATCAGCACCACCGCGGCGGCGGCGTCGTTGAGCCCGGAGGCATTGCCTGCCGTCACGGTGCCGTCCTTCTGGAAAACCGCGCGCAGCTTCGACATGTCGTCGGGCTTCGCATCCGTGCGCACGTGCTCGTCGGTGTCGAACACCACCGTGCCCTTCTTCGACTTGATCTCGATCGGCAGGATCTGGTCGCGGAACCGGCCCGCGGCGATCGCCGCAGCGGCGCGATGGTGGCTCTCCAGCGCGTAGGCGTCCTGCAGTTCTCGCGAGAGGCTCCAGCGCTCCGCGATGCGCTCCGCCGTCACCCCCATGTGCTGACCGTCGAACGGATCGGCGAGTGCGCCGCTCATCCAGTCGATCAACGCGGCGTCGCCCATGCGCTGGCCCCAGCGCGCGGCGGGCATCATGTAACCCGAGCGGCTCATGCTCTCCGCGCCACCGGCCAGGGCGATATCGGCGTCACCCAGCGCGATGATCTGCGCCGCGCTCACGATCGCCTGCAGGCCGCTGCCGCACAACCGGTTCAGCGTCATCGCGGGCGTCTCCTGCGGAATGCCGCCCAGCATGGCGCACACGCGCGACAGGTACATGTCCTTCGGCTCGGTCTGGAGGACATTGCCGAACACCACGTGACCCACGTCGGCCCCCGTGATGCCGGCGCGCGAGATCGCCTCCTTCACCACGCGTGCGCCGAGGTCCGTCGGGGCGAAGTCCTTGAGGCTGCCGCCGAAGTCACCCACTGCGGTGCGCACACCGCTCACCACCACCACTTCACGTCCGTTCATGATTTTCGTTCTCCGTGACCGCTGCGTTGCCGGTCTTGCAGCCTGCTGTCCTGGAATGGGATCGGTTTCAGCGTTCGATCGCGAGGGCGACGCCCATGCCGCCGCCGATGCACAGGCTGGCGAGGCCCTTCTTCGCGTCGCGCCGGATCATCTCGTGGATGAGCGTGACGAGGATGCGGCAGCCCGAGGCACCGATCGGGTGACCGATCGCGATGGCGCCGCCGTTCACGTTCACCTTCGAGGTGTCCCAGCCCATGTCGCGGTTCACCGCGATCGCCTGCGCGGCGAAGGCTTCGTTGATCTCGAGCAGATCGAGGTCTTCCACCGACCAACCAGCCTTCGACAGGCACAGCCGGCTCGCGGGCACCGGGCCCATGCCCATGAACTTCGGATCGACGCCGGCGGAGGAGTACGCACGGATCTTCGCGAGCGGCTTGAGACCCAGTTCGGCAGCCTTGCGGGCCGACATCATCATCACTGCCGCGGCGCCGTCGTTCAGCCCGGACGCGTTGCCGGCGGTCACCGAGCCGGCCTTGTCGAAGGCGGGGCGCAGGGCGGCGAGGGATTCCACGGTGGTCCCGTGCTTCGGGTATTCATCCGTATCGAAGATCGTGGCCGGGCCCTTGCGGCTCGGGATCTCGATCCCGACGATCTCGTCCTTGAACTTCCCGGCCTTCTGCGCGGCCTCGGCCTTCTGCTGCGAGGCGGCGGCGAAGGCATCCTGCTCCTCGCGCGTCACGCCCCACTTGGCCGCGATGTTCTCGGCGGTCGTGCCCATGTGGTACTGGTTGTAGACGTCCCACAGGCCGTCGACGATCATCGAGTCGACGAGCTTCGTGTCGCCCATCCGGAAACCGTCGCGGGAGTTCGAGAGGACGTGGGGGGCGGCACTCATGTTCTCCTGCCCGCCCGCGATCACGATCTCGGCGTCGCCGGCCTTGATGGCCTGGGCGGCGAGGTGGGTCGCCTTGAGGCCGGAGCCGCACACCTTGTTGATGGTCATGGCCGGGACCATGTCGGGGAGGCCGGCGAAGATGCCTGCCTGTCGGGCCGGGTTCTGGCCCGAGCCGGCCGCGAGGACCTGGCCCAGGAGGACTTCGCTCACGGCATCGGCCTTCACGCCCGTTCGGGCAAGGAGGGCCTGGATCACCGCAGCACCGAGGCGCGGCGCGGGAATCTTCGCGAGCGTCCCGCCGAACTTGCCCACCGCGGTGCGGACCGCACCCACGATCACCACATCGTCCATGACTGTCTCTCCTGTTGTCGTGTCCCCGGCGCCACGGTCGTGGCGGGAGCCGTCGTCACCCGGAGGGCGGGTGGCGCAGAGCCCGGGGGTGCTGCACCGCAAAAGCGGCCGTCAGTCTACGCGCGGCTTCCGGGCACTGTCGAGGGCGTGGTGCGTCACAGCATCGCGCCCGGCAGCCGGTCAGTCGTTGTCGTCCTGGAAGCGATCCATCTCCCGACGATCCTTCTTCGTGGGGCGGCCCTTGTGCAGCGGATTCGTGGGGCGGCTCGCCCGGAGTTCGTCGGCGACGCGCGTGCGGGCCACCCGGCTTTCCTCGCTCTCGGTGTAGAGGAGCTGTGCCGTGGGGGGCGGACCCCGGCGATCGGACAGGGCGATCACCTCGATCTGCCAGGTGAACGCCCCGATGCGGATCGACAGGCGGTCGCCCGCCTTCACGGCCTTGGCGGGCTTCACGCGCTCGCCGTTCACCTGCACCTTGCCGCCATCGACGGCGTCCGAGGCGAGGGAACGCGTCTTGAAGAACCGCGCAGCCCACAGCCACTTGTCGATCCGCAGGCGGTCCGGGGCTTCGCTCATGGCGGTGCCGTCGCGACCGCGCGGATCAATCGCAGTCCGCCTAGTGGCGCGTGCGACCCGGCGGGGTCTGCACCTCGGCCGCGAACACCTGCTCGGCGTCCACCGGATCGAGCGTGTAGCGCTTGCGGCAGAACTCGCAGGTGACCTCGACCTTGCCGCGTTCCTCCAGGATCGAATGGACCTCGTCGCGACCGAGCATCCGCAGCATGCCGATGACCCGGTCCCGGGAGCACGAGCAGCGGAAGGCGAGCGGCGTGGCCTCGAAGAGACGCACGTCCTCCTCGTGGAAGAGCCGCCGGATGACCTCGCGCGCGGGCAGGCGCAGCAGCTCGTCGTTCTTCAGGGTGCCGGCGAGGTGGTTCACGCGCGCCCACGCATCGAGATCGGATTCCTCGGTGGCGGGCAGTTTCTGGATGAGCATCCCGGCCGCCTGACGGTCGTCGCACGCGAGCCAGAGCTTCGTCTCGAGTTGTTCGGACGCCGCCATGTAGTGTTCGAGCACCTCGGCCACGGTATCGCCGTGAAGATCGACGATGCCCTGGTAGGGCTGCGAGCCGTCTCCGGGTACGAGCGAGATCGCGAAGCGGCCACCGCCGACGAGATCCTGCATCGTCCCCTGCGGGAGATCGCCCTCCCACGACGCAGTCGCGCGGAGCGTGCCTTCGCTCGTGACCTCCACCACCAGGAGCGTCACCGGCCCGCCCCCCTGCATCTGCATGATGAGTGCGCCCTCGAACTTGAGCGTCGCGGAGAGCAGGGCACCGGCGGCCATGAGTTCGCCCAGCAGGGCGCGGAGCGGTTCGGGGTACTCGTGGCGCTCCAGCACGGCACGCCACGTGGCGTCGAGATGGACGAGATGGCCGCGTACCGGCGTGTTCTCGAACAGGAATCGTTGCAGGGAATCGGTCATGACTTCGGCGGGCTTCCGGGGGTGTCGCGCAGCAGGCGTCGCTGGACCTTGCCACTGGTGGTCATGGGCAGCGATGCCACGAACTCGAACAGCTTCGGGCACTGGTAGGGCGCCAGTCGTTCCCGTACGTGGGTCGACAGGGCCGACTCGGTCCCGGCATCCGGGGCGTGGCCCGGGGTGAGGACTATGACGGCCTTGATGAGGCTGCCACGCGTCTCGTCCGGAACGGCCACCACTGCCACGTTCGCGACAGCCGGGTGCCTCAGGAGGCAGTTCTCGATCTCTGCGGGTCCGATACGGTAACCGGCGCTCTTGATCACGTCGTCCGTGCGGCCGCGGTACCAGTAGTAGCCCTCGGCATCGCGCACGGCGAGGTCGCCGGTGCGCAGCCAGCGACCCGAGTACTTGGCTTCGGTCGCGTCGGGGTTGTTCCAGTAGCCGAGGAACACCACCGGGTCGTCTTCCGCGAGCACGGCGATCTCCCCCAGGGTGTCGTCGGGCAGCTCCGCCCCGGCGTCGTCGAGCAGGGCGATCCGGTGCCCCGGGTACGGGCGCCCCACGGCACCCGGGCGCGGTTCGAACACGCTGGAGCAACCCCCGATCACGTAGTTGGCCTCGGTCTGCCCGAAGATCTCGTTGATGCTCACGCCGAACTGCTCGCGGACCCAGCCGAGCAGCGTCTCGCCGACGGATTCGCCCCCACTCATCATGCTGCGCAGTCGGATGTCGAAGCGGCCGCGCACGTCGGCGACGTCCTTCATCATCATCTTGAGCGCCGTCGGGAACAGGAACGCGTTGCGCACGCGGTAGCGCTCCATGAGCCGGCAGGCGTGCTCGGGATCGAATCGTCCCCGGTGGGCCACGAGCGGCAGTCCGTAGTGCCACACTGGCAGCAGGGCGTCGAAGAGGCCTCCCGTCCACGCCCAGTCCGCGGGCGACCAGAAGACGTCGCCCGGCTGGGGAAAGAAGTCGTGCGAGCAGGAGAATCCGGAGAGGTTGCCGATCAACGCGCGATGCGGGATGAGCGCGCCCTTCGGCGCCCCGGTCGTCCCGCTCGTGTAGATGATGAGCGCGGGGTCGTCGGCGGCTGTGGCGACCGGCGTGAAGGCGTCCGAGGCCCTGGCGATCAGGGCGTCCCAGGGAAGCACCCGAGCCCCTGCAGCACCCGCCACGCCGATCAGGTGCTGCAACCCCGGCAGGCGGTCGTGCACGGACTGCACCTTCGGCAGGCTTTCGGCGTCCACGATGGCGATGGCGACACCGGCGTCGCGCAGCCTCGTCTCCAGCGCCTCGGGCCCGAAGAGATGCGACAGCGGGACGGCGATCGCGCCCATCTGGTAGATCGCCACGTGCGAGATCGCCGCTTCCGGTCGCTGTGGCAGGACGATGGCGACACGGTCGCCGCGGCCGATGCCGTGGGCGGCAAGCGCATGACTCAACGCATTGGCCCGGGCCTGCACCTGGTGGAACGTCCAGGTGGCCGCGGTACCGTCCTCGTCTTCGTAGTGCAGGGCGATGCGGTCGCGGTCCAGGGCGTGCCGTCCGCAGACATCGACGCCGATGTTGAACTGCGCCGGCACCTGCCAGCGGAAGCGGCCGACGAGGTCGGCGTGATCCCGTGCGTCGTCCGGGAGATGCATCACGGTGGCAGCCGTCATTCGGGTCCCTCGGTCGTCTGGCCGCTGGTGGCCACGGTGCTTCGGTAGAGACGGAACCGTTCCCGGTTGTCCCCGCTGCGGTGTCCTTCCCAGAGCAGCTGCCAGGGGCCTTCCAGCGTGCCTGTGTTCCGCTTGCCCTCCACCAGCATAAGATCACAGGTGTCGATGTGGACGCCGCTCTCGATCCGTTGCGTCACGAGCCCCAGGTAGTAGTGGAGGAGGGCCCGCTGGGAATCGCCGAGCGCCAGGCTCGCCACGCAACGTCGCTCGGCCGGCAGGGCCGCTCCGAGCGAGGCGACCATCTCCCGATAGGACTTCGCGTGGTCGAGGTATCCGAACATGAGGCTCGTCAGCACACCCCAGAAAGCCGTGGCGCCGACCGCCCAGACCAGGAACGGCCGCTCCGGCGAGCGTCGGATGTTGAAGAGCGCGAGCAGCCAACCCAGGGTGAGGATTCCCGCGAATGCAAGCATCAAGGCCCCGGTCCGTGCGACGTAGCCGGGTTCCATGCGGGCCATGTGCGCGGCGAGGCGCGCGGGGACGCCGAACTCCACGGCGATGCCGTAGACCCAGCCCGCCGCAATGAAGAACAGGAAGAAGGCGATACCGAACCAGAAGAAGGCATTGAGCGCGCCCCGACGCAGATCCGCCAGGCCGCCAGCCGCCAGAACAGCCAACGGCACCAGCAGCGGCAGCGCGAGAAGCTCCCGTTTGTCGTGAGAGGTGCTGAGCAGCAGAAGTGTCGTGACGAACAGCAGCGCCGGCGCCGTCAGCGCAACCTGGTCGAGCATCGCGCGTCGGCCCCGCCAAAGCGTCCAGAGCGCGAACGGCAGTACCGGCCAGGCGAACCAGGGCAACACCTTGACGTAGTAGACAGCCGTCCCCTTGCCCGCGCCGGGAAGATCGAATCGATACCGGCCGAACTCGTGGATCGAGAGCCATTCACTGACGAGCGCTGGATCCCGTGCGTACAGCAGCGCTGGCCAGATCACCAGCCAGGGCAGCGCGGCCAGCGAGGCCACCAGCAGCCAGCGCCAGGCCCTGGTCGTCCGGCACGGCCGGCAGACGAGCGGCAGGAGCAGGGTCGTGACGGTCAGCGCAAGCGCGCAGAGGATGCCGCGAGACAGGAAGGCCAGACCGATGGCCGTGCCCACGGCGAGACCGCCTCGGATTGCCTGGGTCGGGACCACCGCGAAGCCGTAGAGCGCCAGGGCGAAGGCGGTCAGGAGTGCGTTGTCCGGCACGAGCTGGTGGGCCGGTTGCACCATGCCGACACAACCGATGAGGAGCAGCGGCGCGAGCCAGCCCCGGCCGTTGCCGTGGAGCCGTGCGACCGTCGCCGCGATCAGGCTGAGCGTTGCCGCCCCGTAGGCGAGATTCACCAGCCGCACTGCGTCGTGCAGCGGCAGCAGCGGCGTGAGCACCTTTCCGAAAACGGCAGCAGTGAGGTAATAGAAGGGCGGGAAGCGCAGGAAGGTCTCACCCGCCAGCGCCGGCACGACGAAGTCGCCCGACAGCATCATCTGGTGGACCACGCCCAGGACGAACGCCTCGTCCGGCTTCCAGGGGTCCCGGCCCACAAGGCCGGGAATCATCCATGCGGCGCACAGCACCACGGTGACCAGCGTGCGGTGGGTCTCGAGGAAGGACGCGAGCGCGTCGGAGCGCAACCGCGCGGCGCCGAAGATCACGCGCGACGCTCCCGTGCGGGATGGCTTGAAGGGCGGTCTGCGGTGACGGACGTCGTCATGGCGGTACGGACTCGGGATTCTCGTTCGACAAACGAAAAAGGCAGCCCGGAGGCTGCCTTCTCGCGATGCCGGAACCGAAGCTTACTTCGCTACCTTCGGGCTGCGGCTGTAGCGCTGACGGAAGCGTTCGACCCGTCCGGCGGTGTCCATGATCTTCTGCTTGCCCGTGTAGAACGGGTGCGAGGCCGAGGAGATTTCGACGCGGATGACGGGATACTCGTTGCCGTCTTCCCACTTCATCTTCTCGCGATTCTTGGTCTCGATGGTCGACTTGGTCAGAAACGAGAAATTCGCACCGGGGTCGTGGAAGATGACTTCCTTGTACTCGGGATGGATGCCCTGCTTCATGGTGTGCTGTCCTGGCTGTGCCGGGCGATTTCCGACCGCGCGGCAGTTGAGGGGAGGCGGTCCGTTGAGGACTGACCACCGGGACCCCGATCATGGCTATCGTGGCTATCCGTAGCGATTCGTGGCGACTCGTAGCGATTCGTAGCCGATTCGTAGCAATCCGTGGCGATGAAACCTCCCATCGCAAGGGCGCGGATTATCCTGACAAATCAGGTGCGGGGCAAGCACCCCGCCACCGGACCGCGCCCCACCACGGATTCAGCCGCGGTCGATCAACTCCGCCACGGCTGCAGTCGCGGCTAATTCACACCGTTGCGGCGTCAGCCGCGCCCACTTCACTCCGTCGCGGCTTCAGCCGCGACGCATCGAATCGAAGAAGTCGGCGTTGTTCTTCGTCGACCGCAGCTTGTCGGTCAGGAATTCCGTCGCTTCCAGCTCGTCCATCGGGTACAGCAGCTTCCGCAGCACCCAGATCTTCTGCAGGATCTCCTGGCGGATCAGAAGCTCCTCGCGGCGCGTGCCCGAACGGTTCACGTTGATCGCGGGGTAGATCCGCTTCTCGGCCATCCGGCGGTCGAGGTGGATTTCCATGTTGCCGGTACCCTTGAACTCCTCGTAGATGACGTCATCCATCCGGGAGCCAGTGTCGATCAGCGCCGTGGCGATGATCGTGAGGGAACCGCCTTCCTCGATGTTCCGCGCGGCGCCGAAGAAACGCTTCGGGCGCTGCAGGGCATTGGAGTCGACGCCACCGGTCAGCACCTTGCCGGAGGCCGGGACGACGGTGTTGTAGGCGCGGGCAAGGCGGGTGATCGAGTCCAGCAGGATCACAACGTCCTTCTTGTGCTCCACCAGGCGCTTCGCCTTCTCCAGCACCATCTCGGCGACCTGCACGTGTCGCGTGGCCGGTTCGTCGAAGGTCGACGACACCACCTCACCACGCACCGAACGCTGCATCTCGGTCACTTCCTCGGGGCGCTCGTCGATGAGCAGCACGATCAGGACCACTTCCGGATAGTTCGCCATCAGCGAGTGGGCGATGTGCTGGAGCATCACCGTCTTGCCGCTCTTCGGGCTCGCCACCAGCAGACCGCGCTGGCCCTTGCCGATGGGCGCGATGATGTCGACGATGCGGCCGGTGAGGTTCTCTTCGGACTTGATCTCGCGCTCGAGCAGGAACTGCTCGGTGGGGAACAGCGGCGTGAGGTTCTCGAAGAGGATCTTGTGTTTCGCGTTCTCGGGCGGCTCGCCGTTGACGCGGTCCACCTTGACCAGTGCGAAGTAGCGCTCACCGTCCTTCGGCGTGCGGATCTCGCCCTGGATGGAGTCGCCGGTGTGCAGGTTGAAGCGTCGGATCTGCGAAGGGCTGACGTAGATGTCGTCGGGCCCGGCGAGGTAGGACGTGTCGGGCGACCGCAGGAAGCCGAAGCCATCCGGCAGCACCTCCAGCGTGCCGTCTCCGAAGATGCTGTCCCCGCGCTTGGCGGTGTTCTTCAGCAGCGCGAAGATCAGATCCTGTTTACGCAGACGGTTGGCATTCTCGATCTCGTTGGCTTGCGCCATCTCGACGAGTTCCGTCACGTGCAGGTTCTTCAGGTCGGAGAGATGCATCGGCACCCCCGTGGGACGGGGGGGAGGCGGCGTATTCCGGCGTTGCCGGGGGTGTCCGTGGCGCCCGGGATTCGGCTGGGCCTGCGCGTCGTTGGCCGAAGCTTCGGCCGGCGCGTCCGGGTCGACGCTGGACGCGTCGTGGACGGTGGTGGACTCAGATGACACTGTCGATGAATGCCTTCAGCTGGGATTTCGGAACGGCGCCGACCTTCTGCGCCTCGAGACTGCCGTTCTTGAAGATCTGGAGCGTCGGGATGCCCTTCACTCCGAGTTTGCGCGGCGTGGACTGGTTCTCGTCGATGTTGATCTTGGCGACCTTGAGGCGCCCGGCGTACTCGGCCGCGAGTTCGTCGAGGGATGGGGCGATCTGCTTGCAGGGACCGCACCACTCGGCCCAGAAATCCACGAGCACCGGGATATCGGCCTGCAGAACCTCCGTTTCGAAGGTTTCATCGGTCACATGCTGAATGTGGTCACTCATCGGCGTGTCTCATCGGAACTTGAAAGACATGAATCGGGTGGGGAAGGAGCCTGGAAAACCGCGGCTCTTCGGGTAGGGGATCGAACTTGGAACTCGAACTGAGGTGATGGTTGCCCGGGGGTCTGTGCCACGCTATCCCAAGCTGTGCCACGCTATCCCACGCATGGTCCGCGCTTTTATGGTCTGCGCTGCTCGCGTGATTCGCGTGTCTCGCAACCCTGCCCGGCATCATGCGCCGGCGCTCTGCACCGTTCTTCCAAAACATTCGAAGTCGGGGTCTGCCCGCAATCGAACTGGTCACCGCACCGGATTGGGGAATCTGGGGAGGCGGACGACCAACTGGATCGCAACCTGGATCACAACCGCACCGGTTGGCGCTTTCGAGGAGGCGCTCGCATCCTAGCCCAAATCCGAAGGCGTTGAAAAGGCGGGTCGCGTTACAATCCCGCGCCGGTGTCCTCGGAGCCTGCCGTGGCCCGGGAAAACATCGTATCCGCATCCCCCAATCTGGACCAGACAACATGGCCTACGTCGTTACCGAGAATTGCATCAAGTGCAAGTACACAGACTGTGTGGACGTGTGTCCCGTCGACTGTTTTCGCGAGGGACCCAATTTCCTCGTGATCGATCCCGACGAATGTATCGACTGTACGCTCTGCGTGGCGGAATGCCCCGTGGAGGCCATCTATGCGGAAGACGATGTGCCTGCCGACCAGCGCGATTTCATCGAACTGAACGCCGAACTCTCCAAGACCTGGAAGCCCATCATCGAGAAGAAGGACGGTCCGGCCGACGCCGACGAGTGGAAGGGCGTGAAGCCGAAGGCGCATCTCCTGGAGCGGTGATGTTCCCGGGCGGCAGGCCCGTCCGGAGTCAGGCGGCGGATAGCGCCGGCCGCGACGCCGGCCGTCATGCCTGTCGACGCGGTCATCGCCCCGCCGTCCGCTTCACCCGTCGTCCGAATTGAATCCGATCGACCGCCTGCGGCTCCCCAGGGCCGATTTGGCGGCCGAATCGGCGCGATGCCTCGTCGAGCGTCATCGTGCCGCGCTGCCCGATCTTTCGGATCTCACGATCGTCCTGCCGTCGCTCTCGCCGGCAGGTGCTTTCGCCCGCGCGCTGATCGCCGCGGCACAGGGCCCCGCCCTGCTGCTGCCCCGGATCACGACGCTGCGCGAGCTTGCCGATCAGCAGCCAGTCACCGGGCCGAGGCTTGCCGATGCCCAACGCGAACTCGTCCTCTATGGCGTGCTGCGCGAACAGGGGCTGGTCGCCCGCGGCGCGCTCTGGGCCGCTGCGCGCGAACTCCGACAACTCTCCGATGAATTGTCGCTCCACCGGATCGGCCTCCCGGCATCGCTCGACGAGTTCGCGAGGCGGATCGCCCGGGCCTACGGCGCCGCCGACAACGCGTCCATGCGTTTCGAAGCGCGCATCGCCTTCGAGACCTGGCGCCGGTTGGCCGGGGATGGCGACAGCGCAAGCCGCTACCAGTTGGGCCTCGCCGCCGCTGCAGATGCCGCGCCGGGTCCACTGTGGCTGATCGATCCGGGACCGCGGAACCCTTCGGAAGCGGCTTTTCTCGATCGCTGGAGCGCGCGGGCACCGGTCGTCATCGTGGAAGGTGACATCGCCCTCGACGACGCGCCGTTCGCCCGCATGCTCGCCGAGGCACTCCCCGCCGCACATGCCGCGCCGCTCGCCGTGAGGGCCGGACGCTTCGCAGACGAATCTCCCGACGATCCTGCCCGCGGGCGGATGTCCCTCTACGGGGCGTTGCACCTCGAGGACGAGGCTGCAGCCGCCGATCTGCGCATCCGCCAGTGGCTCGCAGAGGGCGCTGAGCGGATCGCCATCGTCGCGCTCGATCGTCTCGCGGCCCGACGCCTCCGGGCCCTGCTGGAACGTGCGGGCATCCTCGTGCAGGACGAGACCGGCTGGACGCTTTCCACCGTCGCTGCTGCCACCGTCGTCGCGCGCTGGCTCGACTGCGTGGTCGACGGTTTTCCGGCCCTCGGGCTGCTCGATCTCCTGAAGTCACCCTACGTGTTCTCCGACCGCCCGGAGGACTTCCGCCGCGACGCCGTGGCTCGCATGGAGCGGTGGATCCGCGAGGACAACATCGTCACCGGTCTCGAACGCGTCGCCGCACGGGCGGCGGCCGATGCCGGTGGCGTCGACGTCCTCGGCGTGATCGACCGCCTCCGGGCATCGCGCCGGCCCCTCGAAGCGACACGTGCACCCGCCCACGGCTGGCTCGCGCGTCTGCGGGAGTCCCTCGACCTGCTCGGCGTCTCTGCGGGGCTGTCGGCCGATCCCGCGGGCGCCCAGGTCCTCGACTGCCTCTCCCGCCTCGAAGCCGACACGCGCGCCGACGCGCTTCCCCTGGCCTTCGGCGAATGGCGACGCTGGCTCGACGGTGAATTGGAGACCGCGCTCTTCCGCGATCGCGACATCCGCAGCCCGGTCGTGATGAGCCATCTCGGCGGGCTCCGTCTGCGGCGCTTCGACGGTGTCGTGCTGCTCGGCGCCGACGTGGAACGGCTGCCGCAGCGCGCCGCGCCGGGCCTCTTCTTCAACGATGCCGTCCGCCAGGAACTCGCACTGCCGACCGCCGCGCTCGCCGTGGCGCGGCAGCGGGAGGATCTGGCCGCACTGCTGCTCGACGCCGATCGCACGTTCGTCACGTGGCTCGCGCGGCGCGACGGTGCCGAGGCGCCGCCCGGACCATGGCTCGACGCCATCGAGACGTTCCACGACATCGCCTGGGGCACCTCGCTGCGCGACGAGACGCTGCGCGCGCAGATCGCGGCGGCAGCCGTACCGGCCCCGTTCGTCGCGGCGCTGCCCGTGCCGCCGGCGATGCCCGCGCCGTCCGCGCCGGACCTGCTGCCCGAGCGGATCTCGGTGAGCGCGTGGGGCAGCTTCGTCGCATGCCCGTATCGATTCCACGCCCGCCATCAACTGGGCCTCGCGCAGCTCGACGATCTCACCGACATGCTGGACAAGCGTGACCTCGGGGAGCTGGTGCATCGGGTCCTCTACCTCTTTCACAAGCGCCATCCGGTCGCCTCCGAGGCGCCGCGCGACGTGCTCTCGGTAGCGCTCCACGCCATCACCGACGAAGTGTTCGATCCCGTCGCCGCGTTCGACCCGCTCGCGCCCGCGTGGGCATCGCGATGGCGCAAGCGCATCGAGTCCTACCTCGACTTCCACCTCGCAAGGGAATCGGAGGGATGGCGCTGGTCCGAGGGCGAGGTGAAGCGCGAACGACCTCTCGTGCTGGCCAACGGCAGCGCCGTGATCTTTCACGGAAGGCTCGATCGCATCGACGTGCGCGGGCCGGGTGAACGCGACGTGCTCGACTACAAGACGGTTCCGAAGTCGAGGCTCGTGCAAGGCCTCGCCGGCAACGATGTCCAGCTTCCGAGCTATGCCTTTCTCGTCGACGGCGCGAGCGCGGCGGGCTTCGTGACTGTCGACGAACCGAAGGTCGAGGCGATCCCGTTGACGGGCGACGCGCGGAAAGCCGGCGATGCCGAGGGGCGGCGGCTGGTCGACAGTCTCTCCAGGGCGCGCGCCGGGGCGCCGATGCCTGCCCATGGCGACGAGGCCACGTGCGTGCATTGCGAGATGCGCGGGCTGTGCCGCCGGGACCACTGGGCATGAACGCAGCCGAAGCGGAACGCGCACTGGACCCCCGCGCCAGCGTCGTGGTCGAGGCCTGTGCCGGATCGGGCAAGACCTGGCTCCTCGTCTCGCGGATCCTGCGGCTGCTGCTCGCGGGTGCGGCGCCGTCGGAGATCCTCGCGATCACGTTCACGCGGAAAGCCGCGCAGGAGATGCGCGCGCGCCTCGAGGAGTGGCTGCGGCAGCTTGCCCGGGCGGACGACACCGCGATCGTCGCATTCCTCGTCGAACGGCAACTCGATGCCGAAGCGGCACGCTCGCTGGTCCCCGCGGCGCGGGGTCTCTTCGAGCGCGTGCTCGACGCGCGTCCGGGCGTCACGATCAATACGTTCCATGGGTGGTTCCTCGAACTGCTCGAACGCGCGCCGCTCGACGAAGCGGCGGGCGCACTCACCCTCGCCGACCGCACCTCGCCCCTGCTGGAAGAGGCGTGGCGCGCCTTCGTGACAGGGCAGGCCCGCCGCCCCGACGACGAGCCCGGGCGGTCGTTCTCCACGCTCGTCGAACGCTATGGACTGAGCGGTGCGAAAGCGCTCTGCATGCGGGTGTGGCAGCGCCGCGCGGAGTGGTGGGCCTTCACTGATGGCGAGGAGGATGCCGTTGGCGCAGCGCTCGCCGCGATCGAGGCCGGCATGTTGGTCGGGACGGATGCGGACGTCGCGGCCGAACTTGCTGCGGATCTCCCCCTGCGCACGATGCTCGAGCAGTACCTCGGCCACCTCGAATGCCACGACGGCAAGAGCGAGGTCCCGCGCATCGCAGCGATCCGCGCAGCGCTGGCCACGCCCGAAGCTGGCCGGTTCTTCGATGGCGTGTGCGCTGCGCTCTTCACGCAGAAGGGCACGCCGGTGTCGAGGAAATCGACGAAGGAAGGCGAGAAGCGACTCGGCGTCGAGGGGCAGATCCGGTTCCTCGAACTCCACGCGCGGTTGGCGGATCGCTTCGGCGCCGCCCGCGACGCGCTCGCCGAGCAGGACATTTTTCGCACGCAGGCCGCCGCCCTGCGATGCGGCGCCGCCCTCGTCGATGCCTATCGGCGCGTGATGGAGGCGCGATCGCAGATCGACTTCACCGATGCCGAGTGGCGCGTGCGCCAGCTGGTGCGGCATACCGACCACGCGGCCTACCTGCTCCATCGCATCGACGCCCGGTACCGGCACATCCTCGTCGACGAGTTCCAGGACACCAACCCGCTGCAATGGCAGACGCTCCGCGCGTGGCTCGAAGCCTCCGACGAGGCCGACCGTCATCCGACGGTGTTCCTGGTGGGCGATCCCAAGCAGTCGATCTACCGCTTCCGTCGCGCCGAGGCGCGCCTCTTCGACCGCGCCGCGCAATGGCTGATCCATCGCTACCAGGCCGTCCCACTCGGACAGAACGCCTCGCGCCGCTGCGCCCCGGCCGTCATCGCGATGGTCAACGCCGTGTTCGACGGCCGGCCGGAGTACCCCGGGTTCACCGCGCACACCTCGCACGAGCTGACACTGCCGGGACGCGTCGAACTGCTGCCGCTCGCGCGTGAGGCAGCGACCACGGCATCCGAAGTCGTGACGGACGGCGCGCTGCGCGATCCGCTCACCACGCCGTTACCCGACGAGGAACTCCGCGCGCGACATCTGGAAGCCATGGCAGTGGCCGAACGGATTGCAGCGATCGTCGGGGTGTGGGAAGTCGGGGTCGGCGGACGGCGACGCGTCGCGGGATACGCCGACGTGATGCTCCTCGCGCGAAGCCGAACGCACCTGCGGCTCTTCGAGGACGCGCTGCGCGCCGCGCGTATCCCGTTCGTCACCGCCCGCAGCGGCGGGCTGCTCGACCGGCTCGAAATCGGCGACCTCGTTTCGCTGCTGCGTTTCCTCGTCACGCCGTTCGCGGATCTCCACCTCGCGCGCGCGCTCCGCTCCGCAGCCTTCTCGTGCACCGACGGTGATCTCATCCGGCTCGCGCGGGGCCCGGGTGCCGGATGGTGGGGGCGGCTCGAAGCACTTGTGGCTGCCGGCGACGCTGGGGCGCAGCTTGTCCGCGCCCATGCTCTGCTCGCCGGTTGGCTCGAGGTCGCCGATCGCCTCCCGGTGCACGACCTGCTCGATCGCATCTTCTTCGAGGCCGACCTCGCGAACCGATGCCGCGCCGCCGCACCCGAGGCGCTGCGCGATGCCACCGCGGCGAATCTGCGGGCGTTCCTGGAACTGGCGCTCACGCTCGACGCGGGTCGCTATCCGAGCCTGCCGCGCTTCCTCGACTCGCTCGACGAACTGCGTGACGGCGAGGGCGACGAGGCGCCGGACGAGGGCGTCACGGACGAAGCCGGCGACGCGGTGCGCATCCTCACCGTCCACGGCGCGAAGGGGCTCGAGGCCCCGATCGTCTTCCTCATCGACGCGCATCGGACACCCAAGAGCGAGGCGTATCGATCGCTGGTGGACTGGGCGCCGGACGACGAACGGCCGCGGCATTTCTCGCTGCTCACGCGGTCGGGGGAGGAGGGGGTGTCGCGCGCGACGCTGATCGCGGACGAAGCCGTCCGGGCCGAGCGCGAGGAGTTGAACGTCCTCTACGTCGCGATGACCCGCGCGAAGCAGGCGCTCGTCGTGAGCGGGAGCGAGGGTGCGAGGCGCAGCCAGGTCGTGACGTGGTATCGCCGCATCGAGGCGGCGCTGGGCGCGACCGCCGATGCCGGTGCAGTGTTCGGTGACGCCCTGGACGCCTCCGCCGCTGCGCCGGCGAACAGGCGCGCCGCCGAGGTGCACGGGGCGCCGCCGTCCGCGCCGGCAGTGTGGGCCGCGCCGCAGCCCGTGGGCACACGCGGCAACGCGGACGCGACCCCCGACACCGAGCGCGGGGAACGCATCCATTGGTTGCTCGAGCAGCTCGCACCGCCCGCTGCCATTGGCGATCTCGACTGGCTCCGATCGCGGCTCGGTGTTAACGAGACCGTGTTCGCACCGCTGCTCGCGGCGGCGCGCGAGATCCTGGCAACCCCGGCACTGCGGCGGTTCTTCGACCCCGTGAGCCATGTCCGGGCCCGCAACGAACTCGCATTCATCGGTGCCGCCGGCGAACTTCGGCGCATGGACCGCGTGGTGGAGTTCGCGGACGAGGTCTGGGTGCTCGACTACAAGACAGGGGCGCCGCCTCTCGCCGACGAACTGCCGGTCGCCGTGGCCGCCCATCGGCCGCAGATGGACGAGTACGCGAGGGCCCTGCGGTCGCTCATCCCCGATCGTCCCGTCCGGGCCATGCTCGTGTTCGCGGGAGGGCTCCACGAAGAGGTCCCCTTGACGCCGGCATCGGCGGCTGGCGATGTCGGCGCCGGCGGCGCATGATCGACAGGGAGCCTCATGCCATGAACCACAGATCCATTGCCTCCTCTGCTGCCGGCCCCACCGAGCCCGGCGTGCGCGCGGTCGACACGCTTCGCCCGCTGCACTGGCTCGCTCTCGGCTGGCGGGATTTTCTGGCGACGCCCCTGGCGAGCGGCGCGCACGGCCTGCTCGTGACGCTCGGTGGTCTCGCCATCCTCGCGCTGGCACTGCGCTTCCTGCCGCTGTTGCCCGGGGCGTTCTCGGGGTTCGTTCTGATCGGTCCGATCCTCGCCACGGGCCTGTACGAGATCAGCCGGCGCCGCGGGCTCGGCGAACATCCGACCCTGTCCCACGCGATCGCTGCCTGGCGGCGCGGAACGCGGCCGCTCGTCTGGCTCGGGCTGCTGTTGCTCGCCGCGGGGACGGCGTGGGTACTGGCGTCTTCACTGCTGTTCGGATTGTTCGTGCACCAGCGCATCGACACGCCAATCGCGTTCGTGCGCTATGCCGTCGTCGAGCAGGGATCGCTCGCCTTCCTGATGTGGGTGGTGCTGGGCGGGCTGGGTTCTGCGCTCGTCTTCGCACTGACCGCGGTGTCACCGCCCCTGCTGCTGGAGCGCGAGATCGCCCTGCGGCCTGCGCTTCTTGCCAGCGCCCGTGCCGTCGGCGACAACCCGATGGCGATGGCCGTGTGGGCGGCGATCATCATGGTCGCGACGGCGCTGTCGATCGCCACCGCCCTTCTCGGCTTCATCGTGGCGATCCCGGTGATCGGCCACGCCACGTGGCACGCGTACCGCGAACTGATCGACGCGGACCGCGTGCCGCTGCGTCACTGAGCCCGGGCGATGTTCGGGCTCACCGAAGAGCAGGTCTCGGAGTTCGGACTCACGTTCGGACTCGGCGGCTTCATCGTCTTCATGCTCTTCATCATCTGGAACCTGGCGCGGGAATCGAAGGCGGGCCGCCTCGGCACCTTCGTCCTCTTCTTCGTGCTCGCCTTCGGCATGCTCGGCTTCATCGCCAAGCAGGTGCTGACGTGGGTTCTCGGCCTCTGACGCCTCGACTCCCGAATCGGCGGACGGCACTGCGGCCATCCGCCCGATGCGGCGAGGGTCAGTCGTCGCCGCCGATGCGGTAGAACTCGCGCTCTTCCCGTTCGTCATCCACGCCCAGCACGTCGCCCGTGATGGCGTTGACCATCACTTCCGTCGTCGTACCGTCCGTCAGCTGCAGCGTGAACTCGTACCACGCGCTCCCGTCCGGAGCGACTTCGTACTCGATCTCCCGCAACGTCCCGGGCACCCGCCCGATCGCGATCGCGAGCGCGTCGGCCTCGGAGACGCGCGCCACATCGCGGAAGGCCGGGTCATCGGACTTCACGTCGCGCTCCACCTGGGTGATCTCCCCGGTGTCGGCGCTGCATTCGACGTCCCACTCGACGCCCCCCATCACCGTCTTGATCTCGAACTCGTAGCTCAGTCGGCCATTCTTCGATTCCATCTCCACCGACTTCACGTGGGAAGGGAACCGGTTCATCACCGCCTGGAGGCAGTGTTCCATGCCGAAGGCGGCCTTGGGGATCTCGAAGTGCTGCGCCTGGGCAGCACCCGCGGCGAGCAGGGAGCAGGCAGTGAGCAGGGTACGGAATGACATGGACAACCTCCTGAAGAAAGCGTGGACGGGGGCCAATTGCGCGCCTTCGGCAGCATGATTGCAATCAGGTTCTGACGAACGACGATGAAATCCCTACCGGCCACCAGCCACGTCAATGTTGGAGCCGGTGCAGTACGTGGCCTCGTCGGAGGCGAGCCAGAGGACCGCGGCCGCGACTTCCTCGGCCGTTCCGCCGCGTTGCATCGGCACCCCTTTCGCGAGGCGGTCGACGCGCCCGGGCTCCCCTCCGCGGGCATGGATCTCGGTGTGGATGAGGCCGGGGCTCACGGCATTCACGCGGATGCCTTCGGTGGCGACCTCCTTCGCCAGGCCGATCGTGAGCGTGTCGACGGCCGCCTTCGATGCCGCGTAGTCGACGTACTCGCCCGGTGAGCCCAGGCGGGACGCGCGCGATGACACGTTGACGATGCTGCCGCCGCGGCCACCGTGCTTCGTCGACATCCGCCGTACGGCCTCGGCCGAGCACAGGAACACGCCGATCACGTTGGTGCCGAAGACCCGCGACAGGCGCGCGGCATCGATGGCCTCGACGCGTGCCTGCTGCTCGAGGATGCCCGCGTTGTTGACCAGCGCATCGATGGGGCCGAAGGCAGCCTGCGCCGCGTCGAAGAGGCGCCGGACGTCGGCCTCCACGCCGGTGTCCGCCTTCACTGCCAGGGCCACGCCGCCGTGGGTGACGATGTCCTCGACGACGCTGGCTGCCGCCTGGGCATCGGAGCGGTAGGCGATGCACACCGCGTAGCCGCGCTGGGCGGCGAGGCGGGCGACGGCGGCGCCGATGCCCCGGCTGCCGCCGGTCACGATCATGGATTTCTTCAACGGGGGCTCCCGTGACTGGAGAAGGGTGGGGCGGTCAGGGCATCTGGATCTTGCCGCGACCGGGGCCGCCGAAACCACCGCCACCGAACCCGCCACCACCCAGGGCGGGGCCGCCGCCCGCGCCGGGGACGACGATGGAGGAAGCCGCCTGCCGGCGCATCTCCTGGATCTCGCGCATCGCGCGGTCCATCGCTTCCTTCGCGGCGGCGCCATAGCCGGCCACGGCGGCGGCGAGGGATTCATCCGGCAGTTCGAACGACAGCGGCAGGGCGCCGACCGACGTCATGATCTGCGCCTCGCCGATGTACTGCGGGCGGCGGGAAGGGTCATTGGTGCCGGCGCTGGTGATGGGCTGCAGGACGCGGATGGTCCCCACGCGGCGGTCGGTCACGACCTCCTCGCGGAAGAGGTCATTGGCGTCCATCTCCGCTTCCATGCGGTCTTCGTTGGGTTGGGCCACGGCGGGATTCCCGGTTGTTCGTAAAGCCGAAAGGTTAGCAGCGAACGCCCCCGAATTCACCGGTGCCGGCAGTGCCTGCGCTTCAGAGACGGGGCCTTCGTGCCGACAACCTTGAATCACGTGCCTCCGCAGCGATTCCGGCGGGAGGCCCCGACGAGAAGAGATCCGATTCCATGCTCGCCAATCCCAGTCCCGCACCCCCCGTTGTCCCGATCCGTTACCGCGCCGAATCGCTCGTCGGCGGCAGCCTCGATCTGCTGACGCTCCCCGACGTCTTCCTGAAGGTCAAGGACGTGGTCGAGGACCCGGAAACCACCGCACGCGATCTCGCCCGCGTGATCTCCGCGGACCCTGCGACGACCGCGCGGATCCTGAAGCTGGTGAACAGCGCCTTCTGGGGGTTCAGCGGCCGCATCGAGTCTGTGTCCCGCGCGGTGTCGCTTCTCGGCATGTTCCAGGTGCACGACCTGGTGCTCGCGACGGCCGTGGCGACGACATTCCAGCGCATCGATCCCGCGAAGGTCGACGTCGCGGCGTTCTGGCGCGGGAGCGTCTACCGTGGGCTGGCCGCGGCAGCGCTTGCCCGCGCCGGCGCGCTCGTCGACGTGGGGCGGGTGTTCACCGAAGGCCTGTTGAGCGACATCGGTCACATGGTTCTCTTCCACAAGGTGCCCGGGCCCGCGGCGGCGGCGATGGAACGCTCGGCGGCCCAGCCGTGGACGTTGGCGGCGGTCGAGCGGGAAGCGGTCGGATGCGACCATGCCGAGGTGGGCGGTGCGCTCGCCGATGCGTGGCGGTTGCCAGCGTGCTTCGGCATCGCCATCCGCCATCAGATCGCCCCGCAGTCGGCCGGCGCCCACGGCCTGGAGGCGTCCCTCCTGCACATCGGCGCCATGCTTGCCCACGGGCGGTCGGACGAGCGTCTCGCGGCGGCGTGCGTCGCCCAGATCGATCCGGCGGCCTGGGCCATCAGCGGTCTCACGCCGGAATGCCTGCCTGCCGTGCGCGCCGAAGTGGCGGCCAACCTCTCCGCGACGGAACAGCTGTTCCGGTAGTCGTCGGGCCGCGAGGATCCGGGGGCCTCAGGCCGCCTCGGCGGTCCCGTCGTAGACCCGCACGCAGTTCCGCCCACCTTTCTTCGCGGCGTAGAGCGCCTGGTCGGCGCGATCGATCAGTTCCGACGGATCCGTGATGCCGGGCTCGAAGATCGAGAGTCCGAAGCTCGACGTCACCTTCAGGTCACGCGTCGACCGGATCGACGAGCCTGCCAGGGCTTCCACGTCGCTGCGCAGCCGCTCGGCGACCGCTTGCGCCTGCTCCAGCGTCACGCCCGGCAGCACGATGCAGAACTCTTCCCCGCCATACCTTGCCAGCACGTCCATGTCGCGGAGGGCCCCGGCCAGACGCTGCGACGTCGACTGCAGCACCTGGTCGCCCACGGCGTGGCCATGGCGGTCGTTGAAGGACTTGAAGTGGTCGATGTCGGTCATGATGCAGCAGAGCGGCAGGCCGCGATCGCGCGCCTCGATGAACAGCGCGTCGAGCTTCTCGAACAGCGCCCGCCGGTTGAGGCAACCGGTGAGGGGGTCCCGCGTCGCGAGACGCAGCAGCTCCTCGTTCTTGCGCTCGACCTCTTCCTTGGTCTGCATCAGCGCCGTCATCGACACGAGAAGCTGATTGTTCAGGCTGTCGAGATGCGTGACGTTGTCCAGCGTGACGAGGCATCCCCGCACCTTGCCCGCGCCGTCGAGGATTGGCGCGCTGTTCGCGATCACCTTCACGGGCGCATCGGTGTCCCGGTCGAACTCGAGGTGGTCGTTCTCGCGCACCGTTCCCGACTCGATGGCCCGTACCCAGGGATGCTCGGCACGGGCAGCGGGCAGCGCCTTCCGGAACCACGGCACGGTCTCGACCGCGCGGCCCAGCAGCCGCTCCGCGTCGGCCGCGCCCATCCAGGACCGCAGCGCCGCGTTGGCGAGCATCACCCGACTCTGCGTGTCGAGGATCATCACGCCACCCGAGAAGACGTCGAAGGCGCTTCGCACGCGATCGGGGATGGCAGTCGAAGGATCGAGGTGTGCCAGGATCCGGCGCATGTAGAGCGCGAACGCGACGAAACTGCCGGCGCCCAGCGCCGTCACGATCAGCACGGGCGGGTGGAGCAACCATTGCCACGGTGTGTGCGGCCCCAGGCGTTCGAATCGGACGTGCAGCGTGCCCCACGGTTCACCCGAAGACGACAACGGCACCCGGATGTCGTCGGCGGTCGCATCCTGGTTCAGTGGCGGCTTCCGGGGCTGGTTCGAGGCGTGTGCCAGGATCTGCCCGTCCCGCCGCTCGACCGTGACTGCCAACAGGCTCTTCTCGCGCGCGAGTTGGTCCCGGAACACCCGGTCGAGCGGTTGCGTATCGCCCGTGTTCACGAAGACGGCAGTCTGGATCGCGAGGTTCTCCGCGATGCGCTCCCGCCACTGGCGGGTGATGCCCGACGGATCCGGGAGCACGCCGAACGCGAGATCGAGCAGCAGCAGCATGGCCACCACGAGCGAGCTCATGCCGAGCGACACCCGGATCGACGGGCTCGCGCTGACGCGCGGCAGGCGGCGGACCAGTTGCAGGATCAAAGGAGAAACTCCCCCGGGCCGGAAGTGGACCGCAGCGCCCGCACGCGCGCGAACGCCAGGGCCTCCTGCTCGGCTTCCTCGTCATCGCGCACATCCCACTCGGGCTTGTCCTCTTCGGGCGCGAGCACCGGCAGCGGATCGAGGTTGCGCCACGCCGGCAGGGACCCGAGCAGCGACACGAGCAATCCGCCGCCGCGCAGCGCCCACACGACGAGGCCGGCCGACATGGCGACCCCCGTCATGCGTACTGCGCCCTCGGCCGTGAGGATGTGTGCCTGCTTCGGAGATTCGGGGTCGTCGAACGAGCGCAACTGCACGGGATCGATGTCCGCCGCGCTCGCGAACGACCGCGTCGCATCGGGGGCAGGATCAATGCCGAGGTCGAAGAGCAATGCCCGTGTCTGGTCCACCGTCCGGGCGATCGCACCGGGCACGGAGATCGTCGAGTACCGCGAACCCGAGGTCGCACTGAACACGTGCCCGGGTGACAGGTGCGGTCCGCCGTCGACAGTCTCTCCAGTCAGTACGAGGTACGGAACGAACGCGCTGGTACCCGGCGCGGCGAAGCCTGTGCTGACGGCGGCGCCGCTCGAACGTCTGGCCGCCGACCGGCTCTCGATCGGTCGATCGGTAGTTGCCGTGGACGGCGTAGCGTCCGTGCCGGCCTGCGCTGCCGTGTCGACCGTCGGGGCGGGCGTCGAGACCGGCGTCGGCGGTGGGGGTTCCTGGGGCGGGCTCCAGGAGATCACGATCGGTGGTGGCGGGTCGTTCACGGGGAGGATGTCCAGCGTCGCCTGAGCGGCCGTCGCGGACATGCCATCGGTCACCGTATAGGCGAAAGTCACGGACGACTCATCGTCGACGGCGGGGGTGAAGGTCCACGTGCCGTCGTTGTTGTCGACCAGTCCGCCGATGCCGGTGCCGATGCTCAGTCCGTTCGCGACGAGCGTCGGCC
Source organism: Betaproteobacteria bacterium Ga0077532 (assembly GCA_001464895.1). Taxonomy (GTDB): domain Bacteria; phylum Pseudomonadota; class Gammaproteobacteria; order Burkholderiales. The sequence goes on along the minus strand of LNEE01000051.1, from coordinate 41,085 downwards.
CGTCGATATCTGTTGTGCCGCCTAGCAGCTCCGCCTGCGTGATCAATCGCGGTCCGCTGTCCTCCGCGATCGCGGTGAGCGTGACGAGGGAAGTCGTCGGTGCATCGTTCACGGGCGTGATGTCGAGGGCGGCCGTTCCTCCGGCGGTGAGCGAGCCGTCGGTCACCATGTAGCCGAAACGCACGGAGGTATCGTCATCGGCAGCGGGCGTGTAGGTCCACGTGCCGTCATTGTTGTCGAGGAGGGCGCCGCTTCCGCTGGAGATCGTCAGAGCCGTGGCCGCGAGACCCGGCCCATCCACATCGGCAGCGTTCCCGAGCAGCTCCGCCTGCGTGATCAAGCGAGCACCACTGTCTTCGGCGATCGCCGCAAGCGTGACGAGGGAAGTCGTCGGTGCATCGTTCACGGGCGTGATGTCGAGGGCGGCTGTGCCGGCGGCGGTGAGCGCCCCGTCGGTCACCGTGTACGAGAAACTCACTGCGGTGTCGTCATCGGCAGCGGGCGTGTAGGTCCATGTGGCGTCGTTGTTGTCGACGAGCGCTCCGCTGCCTGCACTGATCGTAAGCCCGGTCGCGGTCAGCGCAGGGCCGTCGATGTCAGCGGCGTTGCCGAGCAACTGTGCTTGGGTGATCAGCCTCGGGCCGCTGTCTTCGGCGATCGATGCCAGCGTGACGAGCGATGTAGTCGGCGCATCGTTCACGGGCGTGATGTCGAGGGCGGCAGTCCCGGCCGCGGTGAGTAATCCATCCGTGACCGAGTAGGAGAAACTCACCGAGGTGTCGTCGTTCGCGGCAGGCGTGTAGGTCCACGTGCCGTCGTTGTTGTCGACGAGACCACCGCTTCCGCTGGCGATCGTCAGTCCGGTGGCTGTTGAGCCGGGACCATCCACGTCGGAAGCGTTGGCGAGCAGTTCCGCCTGCGTGATCAGGCGAGCGCCGCTGTCCTCGGCGATCGCGGTGAGCGTGACGGGCGACGTGGTCGGCGCGTCGTTGGTCGCGGTGATCGTGACGGTGGTGCTGCCCGCGACCTGCAGTGCACCGCCCGTTCCTTGCGCGCCCGCGTTGCCGTCGTCGAAGAGCCAGTCGATCCGAACGCTCGCGGGGGGGGTGTCCGACGCGTTGCCGTACACGATGTTGCGCATCAGTGCATCGACGCGGGCGTTCGTCGCGTCGGCGCCGAACGTGATCGACATCGATCCGCCAGTGAAGAGGTAGGTGCCGACCTGCACCCCGCCCACGAAGACCGCCGGACCCGCCACCGTCACCGTGCTGCCGTCGAAGGCGAGCAGGTCGTCGGCGCTGGCGCCGGCGTGGCGTTCCAGCGTGAGGCTGGCGCCGTCGAACGCGTTGGCGGCGGAAAGCTCCGCGTCGAGGATCTGGACGTTCGCATCCAGCACCACCCAGGCGCCGCCCTCGATGAATGTCGGCGTGCCGTCGAGCGCGGTGAATGTCGGGGCGTCGTTCACCGCGGTCATCACGATGTTGCGGGTCGCAGCCACGCTGCTGCCGGAGGCGTCCGACGCGATCACCTCCAGCGTCCGGGTCGACGTCGATGGGGCGTCGCTGCTGTTGTAGTACGTGACGGTGCGCAGGGCCGTCTGGTAATTGGCCACGGAGGTGGTGCCGGTCAGCGTGAGCGTTCCGGAATTCGCATCCCAGCTCCCGGTGATTCCCAGCATGTCGGTGAAGCTGAGCTGGTCCTCGCCCGATGCGAGGTTCGCCGAGATCCGGACGGTCGCGCCGGTCAGGTTCGCGCTGTCCACGTCAGTGACGGTGAGGCTCGTGTCGATGCCGACGGTGCCGTTCTCGGTGTGGCTGAGCGCAGTTCCGGAGAGCGAAACGGTGGGCGCGTCGTCGACCGCGGTGATGGCCACGGTCGTGTTCCCAGCAGACGTGAGCGCCCCATCGCTGAACGTCCAGTCGATCTGAACGCTGGCGGGGGGCGTGTCGCTCGTGTTCGCATAGGCGATCTGCTGCATCACGGCGTTCACGCGGGCGTTGGTCGCGTTGCCGTTGAAGGTGAGCAGGAGCGTTCCTGCGCTGTTGGTCGTGACGGTACCGACCGTGGTGCCGCCCACGACGATGCTGCCGCTCTGCGTGAGAGCCGACAGTGTGCCGGTCGCTGAGAACACGTCCTGCGAACTCGCCGCACTGGTCCGCGCCAACGCGAGTGTTGCGCCGTTGAAGTTGTCCGCTGCCGTGAGTTCGGCGTCGGAGACCTGCACATCGGCGTCCAGGACGACCGCGCCGCCGCCTTCCGTGAACGTTGGTGTTCCGTCCAGGGCGGAGAAGGCCGGTGCGTCGTTCACGCGGGTCGGTGCGATGAAGCCGGTCACAGTGGCGCTGGTCCCGCCGTCTCCGTCGGTGATGTATGCCGCCAGCGATCGCGTCGCGGTGGACGGATGCTCCGACGTGTTCTCGTACGAGAGCCGGCGCATCACGGCCTGCGCGATGGCTGGCGTGGCACTGCCGTTGAGATCGACGACCATTGCCGTGCCACCGGTGACCGGGCCGTTGAAGGTGCCGACCAGCACGCCACCGTAGCTGATGTTGCCGCCGGACACGCCGACCTGGCCGGCACCGTTGCCCTGGTGCTCGAAGGTCAGCCGGTCCTCCGCGGCACCGTTCGCGGTGATCTGGATGACGAGCTGTCCACCGGCGAGATCCGAGGAGTCGACGTCGGTGATCGTCGCAGTGCTGCCGATGTACACGGGCCCGCTGTTCTCGGTATACGACAGCGTCCCCGTGCTCGATGTCAGCACCGGCGCGTCGTTGACCGCCGTGATGGTGACGGTCGTGCTTCCGGTCGCGGTCAACGCGCCGCCGCTGCCTTGAGCGCCCGTGTTGCCGTCGCTGAACGTCCAGTCGATCTGCACAGACGCGGGCGGCGCATCACTGGTGTTGCGATACGCGATCTGCTGCATCGCCGAGTTCACGCGCGCGTTGGTGGCGCTGCCGTCGAACGTGAGCAGCAGCGTCCCGGCGCTGTTGGTCGTCACCGTGCCGATGGTGACGCCCCCGACCACGAGATTGCCGCCCTGGGTGAGCGCCGAGAGCGTGCCCGTGGCCGAGAAAACATCGTCCGAGTTCGCGACCGTGGTGCGCGACAACGTGAGCGTGGCGCCGTTGAAGTTCTCCAGGGCGGAAAGCTCCGCGTCGAAGATTCCGACATTGCCGTCGAGCACAACCGCGCTGCCGCCTTCGGTGAACGAAGGTGTGCCGTCGAGCGTGTTCGAGAAGGCGGAATCGAACCCGGCGTCGAGCGTGCCACCCGTGTTGTACCGGATCACACCGGCGCTGAATCCAGCGCCGTTCCACGTCATCCCTGCCACGACCAGCTTTCCGTCGGACTGGATTGCGAGCGTACGCCCGAGGTCGCCCGAGCCAGAGAAATCTGTGGTCACCCGGCCGTCGGTGTCGAACGAGGTGTCGAGTACACCGTTCGTGTCGTAACGCGCAGCGGCGAAATCCGCGTTGCCGGAGCCCAGCGAGCGGCCGGCGAGCACGATCTTCCCGTCCGACTGGATCGCCACGCTCGAACCGTAGTCGTTGCCGGCACTGAAGACGGTGACGACCTTGCCGTCGCCGTCGAAGGTCGTGTCGAGCGAGCCGTCGGTGTTGTAGCGCGCCAGCGCCATATCGTCGCTGGCGCCTGTGGTCGTCCCGCCGGCGACGATGCGGCCGTCTGCCTGGACCGCGAGGCTCTCGATCTGGTCGTTCCCACTGCCGATCGCGGTGGTCACCCTGCCGTCTGTGTCGAACGTCGTGTCGAGCGTGCCGTCCGTGTTGTAGCGCACGAGCGCGAAGTCGTTGTCGGTGCCGTTCCAGCTGTAGCCGCCCAGCACGATCCGTCCGTCCGACTGGAGCAGGATCGCGTTGGCGTAGTCGTCGCCGGTGCCGATGGCGGTGGTCACCTTGCCGTCGGAGTCGAACGTCGTGTCGAGGGAGCCGTTGGTGTTGTACCGGACCACGGCGAAGTCCTGATTGCTGCCGTTGTGGCTGTAGCCACCGACGACGATCCGGCCATCGGCCTGCACGGCGACGCCGACGGCGCGGTCGTTCCCCGCCCCGATGCCGGTCGTGACCATGCCATCGGTGTCGAACGAGGTGTCGAGGGAGCCGTCCGTGTTGTATCGGACGAGCGCGAAGTCCACATTGATTCCGTTGAACGACGTGCCCGCGACGAGGATCTTCCCGTCGGCCTGCAGCGCCGCGGACCATCCCTCGCTGCTCGACCCGACGATGGTGCTGACCAGTCCAGCTGTGCCGAACCCGCTGTCGAGCACACCGTTGGCTTCGTAGCGCGCCATGACGATCGCGCTGCCCGCGAAGCCGACCACGACGATCTTTCCGTCGGGTTGCACCACCACACTCTTCGCGTCGGCCGACGTGGCGAACGCGGTCATCAGCTTGCCGTCGCCACGGGTGAAGGTGGGCGCATCGTTGACCGCACTCACGGTCACGGTGGTGTCGTTGGGGGCGCTCGTGCCACCGTCACCGTCGGTCAGAACGAAGCGCACGGTGCGCGTGCCGGTTGTCGGGGAAGTCGTGTCGGTGTTCCGGTAGGTGACGTTCCGGACCAGTGCATCCACCGCCGTGGCATTCGCGTTGGCGTTCAGCGTGACGACGAGCGGCGAGCCGGCGCTGCCCCCCGCATACGTGCCGATGGACACGCCGCCGAGAGTCACTGTCGAACCGGAAACGCCGATCTGTCCACCGGCCGACCCCTGGTGGCGGATGCCGAGCATGTCTTCCGCGGAGTCCGACCCGGCGGTGAACGAGACCGTCAACGTACCGCCATCGAAGTTCGTGGAGTCGATGTCCGTCATTGTGGCGTTGGCGCCCTGCTCGATGACCACCGCCCCGTCCCCCTCGGTGTAGTTGAGACTGTCAGCGGCGAGCGCAGCGATGACGGGGATGTCGTTGACGGCGGTCACGTCCAGTGTGATCGTGTTGGCGGACGCGTCCGTGTCGCTGCCACCCCCGGCCGTGCCACCGTCGTCCTGCACGCGGAACGTGAACGAGGCGACGCCCGCCCCGGCGGCGTCGGCTGCCGGCGCGTAACTCAACAGACCGGCGGCGATGTCGCTGGCCGAGATCCAATCGCCAGCCGAGAATGCGGCGCCGCTCAACAGCAGGCTGCCGCTGGCGGGCAGCGTGTCGATCCAGACGCGCAGCAGGTTGTCGCCGTCGGCATCGGTGAACCCGAAGTCGGCGACGCCGAAGGTGCGTGTCGTGTCTTCGGTCACGGTGAGCGTGGCGTCAGTGCCCGCCGGTGCGTCACTGATGTCCGTGATCGTGATAGTGATGCTTTCCTCGCGCCAGAGCCCACCCGCGTCAGTGCCGCGCACCGTTATCGCGTGGCTGGCAGAAGTCTCGTGGTCCAGCAGGCTCCCATCGGCCACGGTGATCGTCCCGTCGGTGCCGATGGCGAAGCGCCCGCCCGCGCCGTCGATCATGTCGAAGGTGTAGCTGCTGCCGGTGTCCGGGTCTGCCACCACCACGGTGCCCAGCACGGTGCCGGTGGCCGAGTTCTCTGCCAGGCTGAACGCGTTGCCTTGTTGCTGGAGCGCCGAAATCTGGGCGGCCGACATGGCGCCCCGCGCCAGCACGATGTTGTCGATCGCGCCATCGAACCGAGCATCGCCGCTCCAGTTGGATGTGCCGATGAAGTTGTTGGTGCGCACCCCGATCTCAGGGACGACGCCGGTGCCACTGGCCGCCAGGGCGCCGTCGATGTAGAGCGACATGGCGCCATTGCCGTCCACGGTGGCGGCGAAGTGCATCCAGGTCCCGTTGCTGATCACACCGGCGGCCGTGGCGCGGTCGGTCTGAATCACGCCACCACCCAGGTTCCGCTCGAGCGTGAAGGTCAGATCGTTGCTGGTGCCGAGCCGACCGACGTAGATGGCTGTGATGCCGGTGCTGTCGGTCTGGCCGAAGTCGAACACACGCTGCCACGCGCCGGTGCTGTCGAAGCGCACGTGGGCAGCGAGCGTCATCGCACCGCCGGTGGTGATCCCGTCGATATGTCCGTACTGTCCCGAGACGCCACCGGCGAGGTCGAGCGCGCCCGAGCCGGAAGGCCCGGTGGTCTGCCCGGGCGAGCCGAAAAGAGTGATCGGCGCATCGTTGCCCGCGTCGTCGCGGCCGAGGCTCGCGGAAGCCGTGAAGGTGTAGACACCGATCAGGCCCGACTCCGGCAGTCCGGGCACAACGTACAGATCGGCGGGCGCCACGCTCGCCAGCACCGCAGTCTGGTTGGCGCCGAACTCGGAGGTTTCTGTGAAGCTGGTGAAGGTGTTGTCGGTGGCCCGGGTGGCCGTCGCGCTGATGAACGAGCCCACCGCCACGTTGGCTGTCAGCGTGGTGCTGATGGTGGCGCTGCCGCTGCCGTCGGTGGCAACGTTGGCGAAGCCCAGGTAGGTCTGGCCCTCGCCGTGGCCGCTGGTGTTCTGGCTGACGTTGCCGAAGAACTCGATTCGGAAGTAGCTGTTGGCCGCGCTGTCGAGCGTGCCCGAGATGGTCACCGCACTCGTATCCGTGGCTGCCGACGCGATCACGGGATGGTTCTGGATGCCGTCGCTCTCGGTGGCATCGTTCGCCGTGGCCGTGCTGTCGTTGCCTCCTTGGTCGATGCCGAGACTCGCGTTCGAATGGATGCTGTTCCCGAGAATCGCGACCTCTGCGCTGGTGAGGACGACCTCGATCCCGTCGTCGCCGTTGTTCGCGATCACGTTCCCGGCGCCGATGGCGTTCCCCCCGATGACGTGGCCCGTGCCGTCCCATACGGTGATGCCGTCCCAACCGTTCCCGATGGCTGTCGTGCCATCGCTGCCGACCCCGATGTAGTTGCCGAGGATGCTGATGTCGGTGCTGTTCTGCAGCCAGATACCGGACTCCGCGTTGCCGGAAACAACGTTGCGATCACCGCTCGTCAGGCCGCCGATGACGATGTCGGTAGCGCCGAAGAAGTACACGCCGAAATCGTTGTTGCCGAGGGCGGTCGTGCCGGTCGCGTCGACCCCGATGTAGTTGCCGAGGATCGCGTGGTTGCCGCCCCCGCTGCCACCGATACCACTCTGGTTGTTGCCGGCGAAGATGTTGCGATCTGCAGCACTGGTGCCGCCGATGGTGTTCCCGGTGCCCTCCATCCAGATCCCGTTCAGCGTGTTGACCTCGCCGGCGCCTGCAGAGAGCCCGGCCTCGGTGAGGCTGCCGATGTAGTTGCCGGCAATCGTGTTGTCGTTCGATTGCACGTAGATGCCGGAGCCGGTGAAGTCCCGGATCACGAAGCCGCGGATGGTGCTGTTGCCGGAGCCTGCGGCCAGTACCAGGCCGTCGCCGGCGAAAGCGTTGTTGCCATCCAGCACGATGGCCGGACGGCTGCTGTTCACGGCAAAGCTGTCGTCCGTGGTGGCATCGAGGATCACCGCGTCTGTGATCACCGGCAACGCCGATGCAAGGTTGATCGTGTGTACGCCGGTGCCGGCGATGTTGAAAGAGATCGTATCGATGCCACCTGAGGCGTTGGCATCGATGATGGCCTGGCGCAGCGAGCCGGCGCCGCTGTCGTTGGTGTTGGTGACCGTGAAAGTGGCAAGTGCGCCCAGCCACGTGCTTTGCGCGACGGCGCTGACGATCACGCTCGATTCGATCGTGCCGACGTGGGCCTCGAGGTCCCAGTCGGCGTTCTGTGTGCCATGGCCGGTGCGGTCGGTGCTGGCGGCCACGTCGGCGCCGGTGAGGGAGGCCAGTGTCTCCATCGCCGTCTCTCCGGCGGGGCCTTCTCCGAAATTGCATCCGTAGATCAGCAGGTCCGCCCCGGCCGAGAGGCTCTGGCCGATCTGTCGCCAGGCGTCGGCGTACAGCTCGCTGATGCTGTTGTGGTCGAGGAACGTGGCGCCCAGATGCAACTCGGCCGCAGCGCCTTCGCCGATGAGGTGGATGGCGTCCACGTCGGTCCGGCCTTGCAGCGCCTGCAGGATCTGCTCGATGCCGTCGCGGCTGCGCTCGAGCTGGACGACCGCGATGTCGCGTCCCTGCCCGGCCTGGGCGGTGATGTCGGCCACCAGCGCATCGGCGTTCGTCACACGAAGGTCGACGAAGACGAATTCGACCCGATTGGCGACCACCTCGGTGGCACTGGATCCCGCCGGCATCGCGGCGTCGCTCCCGCTGCTTTCGGATGGTGGCGCCGATGTGGCCAAGGGCTGTGCGGTCTCCGCGGACGGTGCATAGGCGTCGAGCGATCGCACCTCCGCGACCGGCAGCAGCGTGTCCGGTGCCAGCAGCGCGGCGGCATCGGCGGAGAACAGGATGCGCGGCGACAGTTCCTCGACGAGCAGTTCCTCCCGCGCCCTGCCGGTGAACCGCTGCCACCAGCCCTTCATTCGAGGCCCCCGAAGACCGAGAGGCTCCTGTTCGTCCGATCGTCGCGGGCGAGGAGGGCGCGACGCTGACGGCGCTGCACCCGTTCCTCACGCCATTGCGGCAGACGCACCATCAGCGTCACCAACCACGACGGTCGATGCATGCCGTGGGCACCGATGCGTCGCACGAGCCACTGCGGCACCGACTGCGCGAGGCGTGGCGCATCGAGTGCGAGAAGCGTCTCGGCACTGCCTGGATCACCCTGTCGCGCGCAGCGTCCGACGAGTTGGCGGTCGATACGGGGGGAAGCGTTGTGCTGGCACGAGATGACGTGCAGGCCACCGCGATCGGCCACGCCCGGCGCCAGGGGAATGTCCGTCCCGCGGCCAGCCATGTTCGTGGCGACGGTGACCCGGCCCGCGTCACCCGCCTGCGCGACGATCTCCGCCTCGGCCGCATCGTTCCTGGCGTTCAGCACGGCGTGCGCGATGCCGGCGGAAGCGAGTGCACGCCCGAGGGATTCCGACGCCGCCACGGAGTCCGTACCGATCAGCACCGGTCGGCCGTTCTCGGTCACGGCGATCGTCCGTGCGATCACGGCCAGCCACTGCGTCCGGTGGTCGCGGAACAGCCGCGTGGGGAGAAGCCGTCGGTGATCCGGGCGGCGCAACGGCACTGCCACGACGTCCAGCCCGTAGACCGTCGCCAGCTCGGCCCGTGCCTCGCGCACCGTCCCGCTCATGCCGCCGAGGTGCAGATAGCGCCGGAAGAAGCGCTGGTACGTGATCTGCGAGGCGGTGACCTGCTCGGCGCTCGTCGCGCAACCCTCCTTCATTTCGATCATCTGATGGAGCCCGCGCGACCAAACCCGGCCCGGGGCGAGCCGCCCGGTGCTGTCGTCGATGATGTGGACCTTCCCGTCGCGGACGAGATAGTGGTGATCGCTGCGGTAGACGTGCAGTGCCGCGAGCGCCGTGCAGACGGCCTCGTCGCGATGTAGACGATGCCGCCAGGCCGCGGCCTCGACCTCCGGCCAGGCGTCCAGCGTCGCGCGGCCCGCGTCGGTGAGCGTCACCGCCCGGGTCTGCGGGTCCGCGAGGAAGTCGCGGTCCGGTACGAGCCGGCGCGCGACGGTCAGTGCCTCGGCGTGGAATGCCACCTGATCCGACTGCGGCGCCGCCGCGGACAGGATGAGCGGGATGCGGGCCTCGTCGATGAGGATGCTGTCGGCCTCGTCGACGACCGCCATGCACAGGCCCCGCAGGAGCGTCGGTGGCGTGGCCTCCGTGCCGTCGAGTGCCGCTGCGCTGCGATGCAGTGCCGAGAGGGTCGGGTCGCGCACGGAGCGGTCGCGGAGATAGTCGAAGACCAGTTCCTTCGCCGTGCAGTAAGTGACATCGCAAGCCCAGGCGCGTCGGCGCGCGTCCACGTCGTGCGTCGCGAGCACATGCCCGACGGTGAGGCCGAGCGCGGCGAACATCGGTGCCATGAGTGCGGCGTCGCGGGCGACGAGGTAGTCGTTCACGGTGACGACGTGCACCGGCACCCCGGCGAGCGCCCCGGCGGCGGCACAGAGTGCTGCGGCGAGCGTCTTTCCCTCGCCGGTGGCCATCTCTGCCATGCGCCGGTCGAACATGATCCGCGCCGCGATCATCTGGGTGTCGAACGGGCGATGTCCCAGCGCCCGCCGAGAGGCGAGGCCGACGAGCGCGAAGGCTTCGACCAGGCAGGCTTCGGCGAAGCCGTTTCGGGAGAGGTCGGCGCGCAGATCGCGCAGGCGCATTTCCATGGCTTCGGCGGAGATTGCCGCGAGGGCTTCCCCGCGTTCCGCCACCGCTGTGGCGAAGGCACGATAACGTCGCAGCCGCAGCGTGTTGGCAGGGGCGGCGATGGCGCGCCATGCCGCGACGACGAAGTGTTTGTCGGTGTCCGCTTCCTTCGCGCGCTCGGGATATCCGCCAAGAAGGATCCCGGGGATCGGGAGTGGGGCATGGGCTGCGCGGAGGGGCCGGCCGAAGGGGATGTCCATGGGGTCAGCCGTTGGTGGAGAACTGCTGCAGGAAGAGCTGCCGCATGCGTCGCCACCACTGCACGGCGAGCGGTTCGCTGCCATGGTCGAATCGGACCCACACGCGGCCACCCACGCGTTCCGGGATATCGCCGGTGACTGCGAGATCGATCAGCACGACGGGCTCAGCGCTCCGCAGTCCGCTCTCGTCGGACGGGTCGGTCGCGTACGGGCCGCCGCCGCGATCCCCGAGTGCGGCGCTGGGGAGATCGTTTGTCGCAGCCGGGATGTCGCGGACGAGTCTCGCGGCGAATGTCGCGTCCGCGTCCTCCGCGAGGCGGACCTCGACCGCGCGGCTGCCTTCGCGGATCAGCGCGGCGTCGCGCTCCGGCACGGCGGCGCGCACGCCGATCGTGGATCGGTCGAGGACGACCCCGAGCGTCGTGCCGCGGGCCACGAAGGTGCCCAGCAGGTCGGCCTGCCGCGGCATCACGAACGTGCCGGCGATGCGGCTGCGCACTTCGAGGTCTCCGATACGCACATCGACCTGGGCGAGTTCGCCCTGCACGCGCGCCATCTCCGCTTCCACGTTGCCGGCCTTCACGCCGTCGGAGACCAGGGCGTCGAAGCGGTTCGCCTGCAGGGCACGCAGCCGGCCTTGGAGGCGGTCGTGCTCCGCTTGGAGGGCGGGGTCCTCGATGGTGAGCAGCAGTTGGCCGGGGCTGACCGTCTCGCCGTCACTGGCGGCGAAGGCCGTGATGAATCCATCGGTCCCGGCGCGGGCGCGCGCCTCGTCGGGCAGCCACACGACACCCGGTGCGGCGGTATGGAAGGGCAGCGGCACGGCAAAGCAGGCGAGCGCCAGCGCGAGTGCGAGGGCCACGGCTGCCCTGGCGGTGCGGGATCGCCTGGCGGGATCGGGCGCGGAGCGAACGAGATCGCGGGCAAGGCCGAACGCGGGCATCGCGATGAAAGTGATGGCCGAGTAGGCGGCGATCACCACGCCGAGCGTCGCTGACCATCCGCCGACCCACAGGACGATGGCGGCGGCCACCGTCAACCGGAAGAGCCACGAGAGCGGCGCGTAGGCGATCAGCCAGCGGCGTTCCCCGGCGGACAGATGCATCGGCACCGCGTGGTCCGCACCGAACACCGCACGCTGAAGCAGATGGACCCAGTAGCGGCGGCTGCGCGGTGCGAGGTTCGGGAGGTCGAGCGCGTCGCACAGCACGTGATACGCGTCGAACTGCATCAGCGGGTTGCCGTTGAAGGCGAGCGTGGAGACGCTGGCGATGAACAGGGTGACGAACGCGAGATCCCGCACGAGGCCGGGCTGGATGTTCATCCAGACAGCGAGGGCCAGCGCGGCGATGGCGAGTTCCACCATCACGCCCATGGCTGCGACGGCCCCCCGATGGCGACGCCGGCGGAATCCTGCCGACGCCGAGGCGTCGACGTAGGGCGCGGGCGTCAGGAAGAAGAGCCCGATCCCGGCCTCGTGGACTTCACCGCCCCAGTGACGGACGGCGAGGGCATGCCCCATTTCGTGCAGTGCCTTGATGCAAGGGAAGGCGCACCAGGCGAGGAACAGATGGCGCGGCGTGCCGAGGTGCTGGCTGGCGTGTTGCGCGAGCGCAGCCCACTCCGAGGCCGCCGTCAGACCGGCGAGTACGACCGCGCAGAGCCAGAGCCAGGCGATGGCGGGCCGCAGCAGGAACGAAGCGAGGCCGTCGAGGCGTCCGAGGAGAGCCGAGGGGTCGCCCAGTGGGACCCGGAACGCGAGCGGATTCGGGAAGCCGCGGCGGTCGCGTCGGCGGCGGCGGTCGCGCTGGCGCGTGAAGTCCGGCGTCGAGCCGTAGTCCATCAGGCCTTCGTCGGCCAGCCGCGTCATCAGTTGGATGATCTCTTCCTGCGTGGGCGCTGCGTCCCGCAGGCTCTCCAGCAGATCGTCCCAGATGCGCTGCACCGATTGGTGCCCGTCGCAGCGGCCGATGAACTGGTAGGCCCGGCGGTTGATGCGGTACTGACGACCCGTGGTGGCGCTGATCAGCACGTGCCACGCCTCGCCGCGATAGCGCTGGTGCCGCACCGAGACGCCAGGAGGCAGGCGCGGCAGACAGTCCGCGACGCGGTACCAGAGCGGGCTGAAGAGCGTCGCCGCCATGCCTAACCGCCCAACGTCCAGATCGTGATGCGCGCCCAGTCCACGAGCCGGTGGGTCCCGATCCAGAGGAGCGTCCGGTCCTCGGACTGGATCTTCGCGACGCCCTGCAAGCCAGGGCGCGCGGCAGTGGGCGGCGTCGGCAGCACCGCTTCCACCTCGAAGAAGTTGCGGCCGTCCCGGCTGGTCGCGACCGGGCGCACCCGCGAGACGCGGAACGCCACGGGCTCGCGCGGCAGGGCCGCGAGGTGCACCACGCCTTCGGCGCCGGACTTCACGTCGCCGACATCGCGCTCGTCCACCTCGACGACCAGCCGGTACTCGCCCGACGGCGCCACCGTGAGGAGGACATCGCCGCGTCGTACGGGGGCGCCGAGCGTCTGGCTGAGATCGCCCTGGATCACGACGCCGTCGAACGGGGCGCGGATGCTGCCGCGCTCGATGGCCTGCGCCACGAGGTCGAGCTGGGCCTGGGCCTCCTGTGCCCTGCCGATCGCGATCACGTAGTCGGTGCGCTCCCCGCGGGCGAGGGCGGCCCGGGCGCTGTTCTGATGCTGGGTGACCTCGGCGGTCCACTTGAGGCGTTCCAGCTCGCGGTCCTGATCAGACAACTGCACGAGGATCTGGCCGGCCACGACGGAGTCGCCGGGCTTCACCTGCGCCTGCCGCAGGAAGCCGTCGGCGGGCGCCACCAGCGACCGCTGGACGGCCCCCTCGATGCGCGCCGGCGCATTCACGCGGTACTCGACGGACCAACCCGCCACGAGCCCGAAGGCGAGCAGTGCGGCGGCGGCCATGCCGAGGCGGAGGCGTTGCGAGCGAGGCGTACGGGCGCTGTCCCGGAAAGTGAACCAGGTGTCTGCAAGGCGCTGCCGCCAGGGGCGGTCGGCCTGGCGCTTCAGGACCAGGACGGGCGCAAGCACGGTGGCGAGCTGCTCGCAAAAGGACAGCGTGGCTTCGTCCTCCGCGACATGCCCGGCGCCGCCGAACGTGAGCGCCCCGATGACCTCTCCTTCGTTCACGAGCGGTACGGTGATCGTGGTCCCTCCCCACATTCTTGCGAGGCCGGCATGGGCCAGCGTGACGCGGGGGCGGTCCTCCTTCCGACCGGGGTGGACGACGGTGGCGGACTGTTCGATTGCCTCGTCCATGGCGGCGCCGATCGCGCCGAACAGATCCCGCCGACCTTCGAAGTCGGCCTCGCGGGCGATCGCCTCCACCTCTGCGTAGCCATGTTCGAGGAACCCCAGGGCGACGTGGGTCACGCCGAGACTGTCCGCCAGTTCGGTGCAGAAGGCAGTGGCGGCTTCGGGGAACGGTCCCCGGGTGAGCAGCGTCGCCTGCAATTGCAGGACCGCGGCGGAGCCACGTGCCACGCCAGTCGGCGTCGCCGCCGCGGAGGTTCCAGCCGTCCGAGAGGTCGGTGACGGCGCCGCGTCGGCCCGGTCGGCTGACGAGCCAAAGACGTCCCGACGTTGGCGGATCAATCGCAGCGGCAAGAAAGGGCTCCTTTTGTATTCGATGGCATTACGACCGGCGTCGGATACGACTTGAGGCGCGAGACAGGACAAAGGCATCCTTCCGGCCTCCGGCGCTGGGACGGGAATGCGGCTCCTCCCGATTGCCGGGACCGAACGGCGAAGACTTTCGGGAGATGCAAAGTGCATTTCGGCGGCCCGCGATGGATCGTTCCCACCGACGCAAAACGCTCAAGGTGCCTGCGTCCAGGCCGTTACGCGTGGGGCATGGGGAGCAAGCAGCGCGCATCGCGCGTCGACCCCACGCCATCGGTGGCCGGGAGCGACCTTCGCGAAAGGTGGCGCCATGGCGACCCCGCAGGCCGGTCTCCGGGATCCGCCGTGCGGGCGTCATCACAACAAGCAGGAGAGCGAGATCGTGATCGACAACCGGAGTTTGCGTCCGACCCAGACCGTTTCATCGGTGCGCCAGGGGCTTCTGTGGTGGTGCTTTGCCGTGATCGGGACACTTCTTGCCGGCCCCGCCGCGGCCGCCGCCGACTTCGACTGCGTCATCCAGCCCCGCCAGGTGCTCGAGATCCGGAGTCCGATCGAGGGGCTGATCGAGCGGATCTCCGTGGATCGCGGCGATCGTGTCCAGAAGGGCCAGGAGATCGCGCTCGTGGACACTTCCGTCGAGCGCTCGCTCGCGCAGGGCGCCAAGTTCCGGGCCGAGATGGACGGCGCCATCCGGGCGAGCCAGTCGAAGCTGCACCTCACCAAGCGCAAGTTCGCCCGCACACGCGAGCTCACCAAGCAGGACTTCCTGCCGGCCCAGCAGCAGGATGAAGCCCTGAACGAACGCCTGACCGCCGAGGCCGAACTGATTGCCGCCGAGGACAACCGGAAACTCGCCGAGATCGAATACCAGCGTCAGCTGGCGATCATCCGACTGAAGACCATCAAGAGCCCGATCAACGGCGTGGTGATGGAGCGCATCCTTCATCCCGGCGAGCTGGCCGAATCCGGCGCGGGGCGCCGCCCGATGCTGCGACTCGCCCAGACCGACGTGCTCAACGTCGAGGCGCTCCTGCCTGCCGATGCCTACCGCCAGGTGAAGCTCGGCATGGCCGCGCGGGTCACGCCTGCGATTCAAGGCAGTGCCACGAGCACCGCGAAAGTGGCGGTCATCGACCGGGTGCTCGACCCCGCCAGCGGCACCTTCGGCATCCGTCTCGAACTCCAGAACCCCACCGGCGAGATCCTCGCGGGTGTGCGATGCAAGGTCGCGTTCGAGGCGCTAGGCGCGCCTCCCGCGGCCGCGCCGGCTCCGGCGAAGGCCGAGCCCGCGCCCGCCGCGCCGCGCCGCACCTCCGCGGTCGCTCCCGTCCCCGCCAAGGCGCTCACCGCCAGCCGCTGAACCACGCGGGGCCGTCCACGCTGGTGCGGTCGCCGACCAAGTGTGCGCATCCACGATCTCGAACGCTGCGTAGTGGTCCCTGAACGGTCGTCCACCATCGGGCGGCGGACTCCCGGGGAGGTCACTTGCGGCTGTTCGTCTCCATCCTGTTGTCGCTCCTCTGCCTGCCCGCCCTGGCCCACAAGCCGAACGACAGCCCACTCGCCGTGGAAGTGCTTGACGCCATCGTTGACGTCCAGTGGGACATCGCGCTGCGCGACATCGATCTCTCTGCCACGTCGGTGCAAGGGGGCGGATTCGGCGAGGGCGTGGTTCGCATCACGCTCGTCGGTGGTCCCGACCTGCTCATCGACGAGATCGTGCGCACGTTCGAACGCTACTTCGAACGGCCCTCCGGCACGGGAGGTTCCCTGAACATCGAAGCCGTCGGCAGCGCGGATGCGGCAACGGTTGGCGACATCGCGGTGGGCAGTGCGAGCGTGAGCTTCGGACTGCGTCCGGTGCCTGCACCGGCCGGGCTGGCGCTGCTGCTGGCGGCGGTGCTTGGTGCGGTGATGGCGTCGCGCGGAACGGGGTTGCGCGGGGCTTCGCTCCGCTTGGCGGCATGAGGTGGGGCTGGAGGGAGTGCCGCCGCACTGATCGATGACTGTGGAGTCCGAGCAGCTCTGGCGGGAGATGGTGTGGCGACCAGCAAGGCTCTGTGGGTCGAGCTTCGCTCGACGCCCGCGATTTTGGATGCGTCGCTGTACCCAAGGCATCGCCGCGTCGAGCTGATGCTCGACCCACGAAGGGCGCTCGCCATTGGACTCATCGACGCTGAAATCAACCCCCGTGGGTCGAGCTTCGCTCGACGCCCGCGATCCTGGATTCGCCTCTGCGCCCAAGCCCTCGCCGCGTCGAGCGATGCTCGACCCACGAAGGGCGCTCGCCATTGGATTCATCGACGCCGGAAACAACCCCCGTGGGTCGAGCTTCGCTCGACGCCCGCGATTTTGGATGCGTCGCTGCGCCCAAGCCATCGCCGCGTCGAGCGATGCTCGACCCACGAAGGGCGTTCGCCACTGGATTCATCGACGCTGAGAGCAACC
Organism: Betaproteobacteria bacterium Ga0077532; assembly: GCA_001464895.1. Taxonomy (GTDB): domain Bacteria; phylum Pseudomonadota; class Gammaproteobacteria; order Burkholderiales. The sequence continues at coordinate 24,579 of LNEE01000051.1, read as the reverse complement.
CCCGTGGGTCGAGCTTCGCTCGACGCCCGCGATCCTGGATTCGTCGCTGTACCCAAGGCATCGCCGCGTCGAGCGATGCTCGACCCACGAAGGGCGCTCGCCACTGGATTCATCGACGCCGGAAACACCCCCCGTGGGTCGAGCTTCGCTCGACGCCCGCGATTTTGGATGCGTCGCTGCGCCCAAGCCCTCGCCGCGTCGAGCGATGCTCGACCCACGCAATTCATCGCGATTGGATTCTCCGGCGCCGAGCACAGCCGTCCCGCGCCTCTCTTCCCTGACCGGGACACGGCGATCGCTCCCGTCGATTCGAGATCGTGGACGGAACCGGTTTCGATAGACTCCGGCAACGTGAAGTCTGCCGGGGCACTTGATGGATGGTGGTTGCGCATGCGCGCTCGCCACTCGGGAGAGCAATCGGCGGGCCCTGCCAATGCATCCTCAGAGGGAGTCCGATCGATGATCGAAGGTTTTGCGGCACTGCTGCTTTTCCAGTTGGCCGGAGAAGCGGTGTCCCATCTTGCGCACTGGCCGGTGCCCGGCCCCATCGTCGGGCTGCTGCTCCTGCTCGCGTGGTCGGCGCTGGGTGGTCACCTCGGTCAGTCGGGCGAGGGCGTTGCCCGCGGACTGTTGGCCAACCTCGGGCTCATGTTCGTACCGGTGTCGGCGGGCATCCTGTTCCAGTTGCGCAGCCTCGGTCCGGCGGCCTGGGACGTCGTCTGGGTCGTGATGGTGGCGACGGTCGTCACGCTCGTCGCCACCGCCGCCACGTTCACCGTGCTCTCGCGCCGCGGGGAGGACGACGCCTCGTGAATCCGCCGCCGATCTTCGAACTGTGGGTCTTCCTCAAGGCGAAGCCCCTGCTGTGGCTCTTCCTGACACTTGGGGCCTGGGTCCTCGCGCGGCGTTTGCAGGATGCCGCTGGCGGCGCCGCATGGGCGAATCCGGTGGCCGGTTCGTCGCTGCTCCTGGGCTTTTTGCTCTGGCTGACGGACACACCCTATGAGGAGTTCTTTGCGGGCGCCCAGTTCGTCCACTTTCTTCTGGGGCCTGCCACCATCGCGCTCGGCGTCACGATCATCGAGCACGGGAAGGCCGTGCGTCGGCAGATCGTCCCCGTGGTCGGAGCGTTGCTGGTCGGCGTTCTGGTGTCGGTCGGCGTGACATGGGGGCTGTGCCAAGTGGCCGGATTGTCGGATGTCATCACGCTCTCTCTTCTGCCGAAGTCCGCCACCGCGCCGGTGGCCATGGCGGTGAGCGAGAGCATCGGCGGCATCGCGAGCATCTCGATGTGCGCCGTGCTGCTCACTGGTGTGGTGGGCGCGATCATCGTGACGCCGCTCTTCAACCTGTTCCGGTTCCGCAACTGGAAGGCCCGTGGGTTCGCGGCCGGTCTCACCGCGCACGGCATCGGGACCGCCCGCGCGTATCAGGTCAGCAACGAGGCCGGGGTCTACGCGGCCCTCGCGCTCGCGCTGGCGGCGCTTCTGCAGGGGATCGTGCTGCCGTTGGTGCTTTGAGGGCGTGGCCCGCTCCTGCAGTTCGTGGCGCATCCACCTGGGGCGACCGAAGAGACGGCTTGTGTAGGAGGGGCCCATGGCCCCGAGAGCGGTCGATGCAAGGAAGCGCTTCGACCGGAACCGTCGCTTTCGCGGGCTCCTGGGCAGTGGAGGGCGGTACGGGTCCTACGGAGTTGTTCCGATCGAAAGCAGCGACCGACCCCGGGTCGCGGGCAGCATCAGCAGGCCGGCGACCATCAGCGCGTAGGCGCCGAAGGCGTAGATTCCGATCGCGTAGCCGAGCGGCATCCGTTCGGACAGGAACCCGACCAGGGCCGGGGACACGGCGCCGACCGCGCGGCCTGCGCTGTAGCAGAACCCCTGGCACGTGGCGCGCACCACGGTCGGATACAGCTCCGACAGGAAGGGCCCCATGGGCGAGAACATCATCAGGGCGAAGAACCCGAGCGGAAATCCGAGGATGGAGACCATCGTGTTGCCGCGTGGCACGAACATGTACACGAGGATCATCACGATCGAGCCCGCGGCCGAGATGAGGGAGGTGCGCTTGCGGCCGAGCGCATCGGACAGATCCGCACCGACGACGAACCCGCAGAACGCGCCGAGGATGTGGATGAAGAGTTAGCCGCCGGTGCTGGTGGTGGAGAGTTGCTTCACCGTCTTCAGGTGCGTCGGCATCCAGGTGAGCAGGCAGCACACGCCACCCTGCGCGCCCGCGATCATCACCGTGGCCTTCAGCGTCGTGGCGAGGAAGCGCGGTTTGAACGCGAGGAACAGATGGACCGCGCCGACGGGTGGGCTGTTCGCGCGGTGGTTGCGGAAGAGCTCGGGTTCCTCGACATTCCGCCGAACCCACACCACGACCAGCGCGGGAGCGATCCCGATCGAGGAGTCCCGAATGACCGAACGCACCGGACGTTGCCTCTGCGGCGACGTGCACTATCGAATCTCGACGGAACCCATCACCACGCGGATCTGCTGGTGCCGCGACTGCCAGCGCACGGCCGCGAACGGCACGGTGAACATGGTCGTCCCGACCTCTGCGGTCGACGTGTCGGGTGCCATGAGCGAGTTCACCGTGAAGGCCGACAGTGGCAACGATGTGCGTCGGCGTTTCTGCGCGCGCTGCGGATCGCATCTCTTCGCGAACTCGTCGGCGCGGCCGCAGTTCACCGTCGTGCGGGTGGGAACGCTGGACGACCCGTCATCGGTCACGCCGGTGATGAACATGTGGGCCGGCAGCGCGCCGGCCTGGGCGTGCCTTGATGTGGCCCTCGAACGTGTCGAGCATCAGGCCGGGGCTCCGCAGGCGGCGAAGCCCGTGTGAAGTTTCACCCGGCGCCTTGCACGTTCACGTACAGCGCATAGAGCGAGTGGCTGGCTGCTATGAAGAGCCGGTTGCGATTCACGCCACCGAAGCACACGTTGGCGCAGCGCTCGGGCAGGTGGATGTGGCCGATGGGCCGACCGTCGCGATCGAAGATCCGCACTCCGTCCAGACCTTCGGCAGGCGCGCCGGGCCGGCCATCGGTGCCGAAGCCGCACCACAGGTTGCCGGCTGCGTCGACCGCCATGCCGTCGAGCGCGCCGGCGCCGTCGGCGTCGATGTGCAGTCGCTTGTTCGAGAGTCTGCCGCCCGGGGTTACATCCCACGCCCAGATGAGCCGGTTCGGCGCGGCGCGGCTCTCGACGACGTAGAACACCGATTCGTCCGGCGAGAAGGCGAGGCCGTTGGGGGCGGCGAGATCGTCCATCAGGCAGTGCAGCGCGCCCGTCGCGGCATCGATGCGATAGACGGCGTGCGGCCGCTCCTGCTGCGCTGGCGCGCCTTCCCACCACCCGTGGATGCCGAAGCTCGGATCCGTGAACCAGATGTCGCCGTTGCGCGTGCAGACGATGTCGTTCGGCGAATTGAGGCGGGCGCCTTCGAACGCGTCGGCCAGCACGGTGATCGTGCCGTCGGGCTCGGTGCGGGTGACGCGCCGGGTAAGGTGCTCACAGGCGAGCAGTCGGCCCTGGCGGTCGCGCGCGAGGCCGTTCGCGTTGTTCGACGGAGCGCGAAAGGTGGTTGCATGTCCCGAGGCATCGTCCCAGCGCAGGATGCGATTGTTCGGAATGTCGCTCCACAGCAGGCATCGATGGTCGGCGAACCACTGCGGCCCTTCGGCCCAGCGGCATCCACTGGCGAGTTGCTCGACGGTCGCAGAGAAAAGTCGCAGCGCGCCGAAGGTCGGGTGCAGCGTCTCGACGGCCGGGTCGGGGTAGCGCGCGTTCGGGGAGAAGGGGATGTGCGGGCCGTCGGTCATCGTGGTCTCCGGTGGTTGCCGGGCGCCGGGGGCGTGCAGGTGCGCGGCCCGCATCGCCAGGCACCCGAGCGTACCGCACAAGGGCGGCATCGTTCCGCGCGGCCGCGCACCCCGATGCCGGCCGCACCGCCGCGAGAGTCGAGGCGACATCGCATATCCACCCGTTGACGCGTTCCAGTCGCGCGTCCGTCTCGCAATGCGCCACGGCGTTCCGATTGCGCCTGCGGTCACGGGTACTTCGTCGGACGGCAGATGGCGGATGCGCCACTGGTCCCAGAGCGGGATGCCGTTGATCGTCTCGATGCGCTCGAGACCAGAGGCTCACAGGGCGAGTTTCTCGACGGCGCAGTGCTGGCTCCGCACCGATGTCAGTCGCGGGGACTGTCGCCTGCACTGACACGGTGCTGGAAAACCCTCCCGCGTATGCCAGCAGGCGCCCTGTTGTTCTCAACGAATCAGTGGCCTGAGAGAACTTGCACGTGAATTGCTGTCTACGACACGTCAAGCTTTTCTCGGCCGTTGCAAGAGCAGGTGCTCCGGGCTCCAAGGTCGCCAGTGGTGGGCGTACCGAACGAGAGGCCGAAAGGGTGGTGCAGGTCAGGCCGCCGTCCGGAAGCTGGAAGGTGGAGCGCCGCCTCGGCGGGTGCTTCGAAACACGTTGTTTTGCGGGGACCACGACGGATGTGCAGACGTTGTTCCGCCCACCGATCGTTGATTTGGAGAAGACCATGAAATTCAAACTTGCCATCATTGCAGCAGCACTTCTGGCGTCCACCGGCGCCTCGGCGCAGACGACGTCCGTGTTCGATCTGACATCCGGATCGTTCGCCAATGCCTACACGTTCACGGTGGCGACGCCGTTCGACCTGATGGGTGACACGAACTCTTCCGGTATCACGTGGTTCGGTGCCCTGTTGCAGGCCCCGTCCATCCCGTTCACTGCGATCGACACCAATCCGGACGACGGATTCTCGTTCACCGGTCTCGCCGCTGGCACCTACGCGCTCACTTTCCTCGGCTCCGGTACGGGCGGCTACGGCGGCTTCTACACCATCACTCCGGTGCCGGAACCCCAGACCTACGCCATGCTGGCCGGTGGGCTTGGTCTGCTGGGTCTGATGGCGAATCGCCGCAAGCGCGGCTGATCGTCCAAATACATCCGGCGGGTTGCCTGCCGGCGAAACGAAAACACCCGCGGACACCATGTTCCGCGGGTGTTTCCTTTTCTGGCCCCTGGTTTGCCGTTGACCCGTCTTGGTTTCTCCCGCACCTCCCGCCCAGGCAGGATCCCGGGAACTGCCCTCACTTGCGCTGGGTGAGCAGATAGAGTTCCTCGACCTGTGTGCGGGCCCAGGGCGTCGCCCGCAGAAACTTCAGGCTGCTCTTGATGCTGGGTTCGTTGATGAAGCAGCGCAGCGGAATGCGCGCCGCCAGACCGCGCCATCCGTGCTCGGCGACCAGGGCTGTGAGGATGGCTTCGAGCGTCAGACCATGCAGTGGATTGCGCGGCTGCGGCGGCGGAGGACTGTCGTTCATGGGAGGCTCGCGGTGGGTTCGAGAGTGGGTATGTTGCCGGCCCTGCGATGATCACGCCTTTCGCGACGCCTGCGATTCCTCGGCGCCATCAAAGCTCGGCGAAGCCGGACGCAACGGTCTGAGTCTCCCGAAAGGCCGGATCGTTCAACCACGCGGACCAAGTGCCCCTGGGTTACTGGATTCACTGCTGCGCCCAAGCCAGCGCTGCGTCGAGCGATGCTCGACCCACGAAGGGGCCTTCGCGACTGGATGCCTCGGCGCTGAAAACACCCCCCGTGGGTCGGGCTTCGCCCGACGCGTGCATTCCTGGATTCGCCGCTGCGCCCAAGCCCACGCCGCGTCGAGCGATGCTCGACCCACGAAGGGGCCTTCGCAACCCCCGTGGGTCGGGCTTCGCCCGACGCCCGCGTTCCTGGATTCACTGCTGCGCCCAAGCCCTCGCCGCGTCGAGCGATGCTCGACCCACGAAGGGACTGCGCGACGGGATGCCTCGGGGCTGGGCACAACCCCCGTGGGTCGAGCATCGCTCGACGCTCGCGTTCCTGGATTCACTGCTCCGCCCAAGCCAGCGCTGCGTCGAGCGATGCTCGACCCACGAAGGGCCTTCGCGACTGGATGCCTCGGTGCTGGGCACAACCCCCGTGGGTCGAGCTATCGCTCGACGCCCGCGTTCCTGGATTCACTGCTGCGCCCAAGCCCACGCCGCGTCGAGCGATGCTCGACCCACGAAAACCCCCGTGGGTCGGGCTTCGCCCGACGCCCGCGTTCCTGGATTCACTGCTGCGCCCAAGCCCTCGCCGCGTCGAGCGATGCTCGACCCACGAAGGGGCCTTCGCGAATGGATGCCGCGGCGCTGAAAACAACCCCCGTGGGTCGGGCTTCGCCCGACGCCCGTGTTCCTGGATTCATCGATGTGCTCAAGCCATCGCCGCGTCGAGCTGCAGCTCGACCCACGAAATTCTTCGCGACGACGGAACGCGTCTCCGACTCGGTGTGGCGGCCGCCGTGCCGCGGTCACCGTCCGATGCGTGCCCAGGCGGCGTCGGTCTCCTCAATTCCCGGTCGGGCAGGCCGTAGACGCCGGATAACGGTCCGTGCATTCCAGGGCTGTCCCCAACCCGTCCTGCGCGGCGCCACGTCGCCGGGTGGGAAGCGTCGCGTCCATGGATCAGACCGCCACCAACAGTTCATTGCCGTTGCGCCCAGTGCTCTCGTTCTCCTCGCCGGAGTACGAGCAGCGTTTCGTTGCGCACTATGTCTCGTTCTACCTGCGGACCGCGCAGGCGAGCATCGTTCTGGGGATCCTTCTGATGGTCGGGGATTTCCTCGTCGACCACATCGCCTACCCCGAGGTGAAGTCGAACCTGCTCCGGCTGCTGGTGTGCGTTCCGCTGCTCTGCCTCACCCTCGTCTACTCGTTGATGCCCGACGCGAGGAGGCGCTGGCAGATCGTGATACCGGGCTTTGTCGTGGTGGTCGGCTGCTGCCTCTTCTGGATCCTGCTGCGGATCGACATGGAAGGCGGGGCCGGATTGAAGGCCTGGGCAGGCATTGCCAACTTCATACTCATGGAGCTCTACTGCTTCGTGATGCTCGGGGTGCAGTTCCGCTATGCGCTGACCGCCGGTATCGCGCTCCTGCTTGCTTTCGTCGTGGCGATGCTGGCGCACGCCGGGTTCTCGGCGGACGAGATTCCCTACTGGGCGTATCACGCCGGCACGGTGGTCTTCCTCACTGCCGGCATCGGGTGGTGGCGGGAGTACCTGCTAAGGAAGGAGTTCGTGGCACGTACGGCGCTCGACGACGCGCGCGCGGCGGCGGAACGTCTCGCCCGTACGAAGAGCGACTTTCTCGCCACGATGAGCCACGAGATCCGAACGCCGATGAACGGCGTGCTCGGGATGGCCGAACTGCTCCTGCAGTCGGGTCTGACCGAAGCGCAGCAGCGCCACGTGCACACCATCCGCGCCTCCGGCGATGCCCTGCTCACGATCCTCAACGACATCCTCGATTTCTCCAAGCTCGAGGCTGGCCGGGTCGCTCTGGATCCGATCGAGATCGACATTCGCGATCTTGGAGAGGACGCGGTGCAGCTTCTCGCTCTCCCGGCGCAGATGAAGGGGCTGGCACTCACCTGCCGCGTTGCCGGGGACGTTCCGGCGGTCGTGGTTGCCGATCCGGTCCGCATCCGCCAGATTCTGCTGAACCTGCTCGGCAATGCCGTGAAGTTCACGCCATCCGGGGAGATCGAACTCGCCATCGAACGCGTCGAGTCCACGTCTTCGGACCGCGGGGGCGCTCCGTGCATGCTGCGCTTCACCGTGACCGACACCGGCATCGGCATCACCCAGGAAGCGAGGTCGCGCCTCTTCCAGCCCTTCAGCCAAGCGGACGGATCCACCACCCGACGCTACGGAGGCACCGGGCTGGGTCTCGCGGTCTGCAAGCAACTCGCGGAGGTGATGGGCGGCACGATCGGTCTCGAGAGCGAGCCCGATCTCGGTTCGCGGTTCTGGTTCACGACGCGCGTTTCCATTCCCGACGAGGTCCGCGCGGACAACGGCATCGACCTGCATGGCGTGCGGGTGCTCCTGGTGGAAAGTCATGCGGCGCAGCGGAAGGTGCTGACCGAGATGCTCCGCGCCATGGGCGCAAGTTGCGTCGATGTCGACGATGGCGCGACGGCGCTCGAGGCAATGCGCCGCGCGCTGGTCGACGACGAGCCGTTCGCCCTCGTGGTCGCCGCCGCCAGGATGGCGGCGATGAGCGGCAGTGAACTGATCTACGCAGTGCGCTCCGATCGACGCCTGCACGGCACACCGGTCGTCATGCTCACCGCGCTGTCGGAAACCATGGACACGAAGGCAGGCGCCGCCACCGGTGCCGACGCGGTCCTGGGCATGCCGGTACGTCGCCGCGAGCTTGGCGAAGCGGTGGCGCGACTGGCTGGCAGGAGGTCGGCTGCGACGCCTGCGATCGAGTCGCGCAGCGTGGAAACGATCGATCTCACGGGCCTCCGCGTGCTCGTCGCCGAGGACAACCCCGTGAACCAGATGATCACGCGCAGCCTGCTGGAGAGCGTCGGCTGCAGCGTCACGGTCGCGGTGGACGGCGCTGCAGCGCTGGCGTGCTGGCGTGAACAGCCCTTCGACCTGGTGTTCATGGACTGCCAGATGCCCGATGTCGATGGCTACGAGGCCACCCGGCGCATCCGCGAAGCCGAGCGCCTGGTGGGTGCGCGCGTGCCGATCGTCGCGCTCACCGCGAATGCGATGGAGGGAGACCGGCAACGCTGCCTGGCCGCGGGCATGGACGACTATCTGGCGAAGCCGTTCCGCCGTTGCGACCTGATCGCCGTGCTCGAGCGGTGGGGCATCACGCGATCCGCCGTAAACCCCATACGAACGACATCGACGGACCACAACCCCGGCCACCGGATCGATTCGCAGGCGCCCTCTCGCGCACTGTGAGCACGCGCCGGCGTGCCGCGCGTCAGCCGACGCGCGCCTTCCCGAGCAGCAGCACCCGCATGTCGCCGTGCGCACGGTAGCTCGCGAGAAGCAGATACGGCGCAAGCACCGACGTGCCCCCCACGAAGCCGAGCAGTCCGAGCACGATACCTCCCGGAGAGAACTGATGGCGCCACGCGAGCCACAGGCCGGTGAACATGAGCAGGCAGGCGAAGTCCAGGTTGAACTGTCCGGACCACGTCATCGCGACGATGTCGCCGAAGAAGATCGGGAGAAGGTTCCAGCCGTGATGGAGGCCGACGATCCCCGTGTAAGCGAAGAAGACCGCGATCATGAGGACCAGGAGAGTTCTGAAAGCGCGCATGGCGTTGCCCCGTTTTGGTGTCGCCCGCGATCGACCGTGCGGGTGTGCGCGACCGATCGGGCGGAGCGAATTCTCCGGACGCCTGCCGTGGGAACAATGACCTCCGAGGTCATCGTTGCCGATTGGCCGATCGCGCCGCGGAGTGCAGATGCCGCGTCGCAGTCGCACGACTGACGCGCCATCGTTCGGTACCATCCAGCGGTTTCCACGATCGGGCGGGCGAACCTGTCGCCAAGCCTGCCACGGACCACCGGGAGGGAATCACATGAAAGTCACGAGCCTCGAGACGCTGGCGTGCGACGCCGGCTGGCGCAACTACCACTTCGTGAAGATCGTCACCGACACCGGCATCGTCGGCTGGAGCGAGTTCGATGAAGGGTTCGGCGCGCCGGGCGTCAGTGCCGTGATCGACCGGCTGGCGGCCCGCGTGATCGGCAAGGAGGTCGGCGAGCACGAGCGCATCTTCGCGGACCTCTACTGCGCTACCCGGCCCGCAGCCGGTGGCATCGTTGCCCTCGCGATGGCAGCCATCGAGAACGCGCTGCTGGATGCGAAGGCCAAGGGCCTGGGTGTTCCGGTGTACGAACTGCTCGGGGGGAAGATCCGCGACCGCATCCGCGTGTACTGGTCGCACTGCGCCACGTGGCGCATCAATCATCCGTCGCACTATCCGCCGGCGATCACCGACCTCGACGGTGTCGTGGCCCTCGGGCGCGAGGTGCGGGAGAAGGGCTTCACGGCGCTGAAGACGAACATCTTCGAGTACGACGCCGACAAGAAGAACGCGCGCGGTCACCGGCCGGGTTTCGGCGTGCCGTTCGAAACGGGGCTCAACGTGGAGCGCCGGACGCTGCGCAATCTCGTGATGCATCTGGAAGCACTGCGCGAAGGCGCGGGCCCCGATGTCGACATCCTCCTCGACCTCAACTTCAACGCGAAGACGGAGGGCTATCTGAAGATCCTCCGCGCCATCGCGCACCTCGACATCTTCTGGGTCGAGATCGACATCCGGAATCCCGAGGCGCTCGGTTACATCCGCCGGCAGAGTCCGCATCCGATCAGTTCCTGCGAGACGCTGCTCGGCCTGCGCGAGTTCCTGCCTTACTTCCGCGAGCAGGCGATGGACGTCGCGATCGTCGATGTCCCCTGGAACGGCGCGTGGCAGTCGATGAAGATCGCGGCCGCGGCCGAGGCGCACGAAGTGAACGTCGCACCGCACAACTTCTACGGTCACCTGTGCACGATGATGAACGCGCACTTCGCGGCGGCGGTGCCGAACCTCCGCATCCTCGAGACGGACATCGATCGCATCGCGTGGGACCACGAACTCTTCACGTCAGTACCCGAGTTCGTCGACGGGCACCTCGTCATGCCCACCACGCCGGGGTGGGGTATCGAACCGAACGAGGAGGGTCTCCGCGCGCATCCGGCCAAGGGGCCGACGGGTCTGCTGAGCTACGGGCGCAAGCAGTGAAGGATCCGGTCTGCAGGGCGCAGTTTCCGCGCTGCACTGCGTCACGGCGGGCGCCCGGGCGTATCGAGCCCGGTTGGGTCGGGGGTGACGCGCAGGAGGGGTGTTCTCCCGATCGCAAGTAGTGAGAGACTAGGCGCGGTTTCCGATCATGTCCGGTGCGATGCCCATCATGCGTCTACGCCACTTTGCATTCGCCCTTGCCGCGGTGCCACTCAGCTTTCTCTGCGCGGCCGAAAGTGGGGAGGATGTCCTGTCTGCCGGTTCGTTCACCGTGACGGCCACCGATGCAACTGCGTACACGCAGCCAGCGCCGGTCCTGTCCGATAGACAGCATGCCGCGTTCGTGCGCGGACGCGCGGGGTTCGAACGGCCCTGGGTCGTCTTCGGCATCAGCACCGGCGACTGGGGGGTGGGCCCCACGTTCATCGCCAATCGCTGCGGCGAGTGCCACGCCGGTGGCGGGCGCGGCAAGCTTCCCCGATCTCCAAACGAGCAACTCACGTCGCTCGTGGTGCGCGTCAGCGTGCCCGGCACCGATCCCCACGGCGGGCCGAAGCCGCACGAGCGCTACGGCGACCAACTGCAGAACCGCGCCTTGCAGGGGCAGACTCCCGACCTGTTGTTCGCCTACGTCCCGGTGCCCGCGGAAGCCGACATCTTTCTCGACTGGGAAGAGCGTGTCGTGGCTCTTGCGGACGGCACCGAGGTGCGCCTTCGCAGTCCCGTGGTGAGCATCGAGGGGCTGGCTTTCGGCGATCTCGGCAAGGACACCATGCAGTCGCTGCGCATCGCGCCGCCGGTGTTCGGCACGGGTCTCCTCGAGGCGGTGCCGGAAGAGACGTTGCTGGCCCTGGCCGAACACCAGAAGGCACTCGGATTCCACGGTCGACCGAACAAGGTATGGGATGCGATCGACCAGCGCATGGTCATCGGCCGCTTCGGTTGGAAGGCAAGCCAGCCCGGTCTGCGCCAGCAGATCGCCGCCGCCGCCTTCAACGACATGGGCGTGACGTCGAGCCTGTTTCCGCGGCAGAACTGTCCTGAGGTCCAGGTGGACTGTCAGCGCGAGATACCCGGGAACGATCCGGAACTGACGGATGCTGCCTGGGACGATCTCGACGTTGCGGCGCTCGGCGTGGGGGTGCCGGCGCGCAGGCGGTGGAATGATCCGATCGTGCAACGCGGCGCGTCGTTGTTCGAGGCCCTGCAGTGCGCGGTGTGCCACGCGCCAACCCTGCGGACCGCCGACTACTTCGCGCGCCTGCCCCAGCTCTCGGGGCAGACGATCCACCCCTATACCGACCTGCTGCTGCACGACATGGGAGAAGGCCTCGCGGACCATCGCCCCGAGTTCGCAGCTGGCGGTCGCGACTGGCGCACGCCCCCGCTCTGGGGGTTGGGTCTGTCGCGCACGGTGAACGGCAGCGTGGCGCTCCTGCACGACGGCCGCGCACGCAATGCGACAGAGGCGATCCTGTGGCACGGCGGGGAAGCGAAGCCCTCGCGCGACGCCTTCGCGCGGCTCATGCAGAAGGACAGGGAGGCGCTGCTCGCGTTCCTCGACGCCATCTAGGGGGTGTGGGTCGAGCATCGCTCGACGCAGTGAGGGCTTGGGCACTGAGGCGAATCCGGGAACGCGGGCGTCGAGCGGAGCTCGACCCACGGGGGTTGTTTTCAGCGGCGAGGCATCCAGTCGCGAAGACCCCCCGTGGGTCGAGCATCGCTCGACGCTGCGCTGGCTTGGGTACAGCTACGAATCCAGGAACGCAGGCGTCGGGCGGAGCCCGACCCACGGGGGTTGTTATCAGCGGCGAGGCATCCAGTCGCGAAAGCCCTTCGTGGGTCGAGCATCGCTCGACGCTGCGCTGGCTTGGGCACTGAGGCGAATCCGGGAACGCGGGCGTCGAGCGAAGCTCGACCCACGGGGGTTGTTTTCAGTGGCGAAGCATCCAGTCGCGAAGACCCTTCGTGGGTCGAGCACCGCTCGACGCTGCGCTGGCTTGGCTACAGCTACGAATCCAGGAACGCAAGCGTCGGGCGAAGCCCGACCCACGGGGGTTGTTTTCAGCGGCTTGGCATCCAGTCGCGAAGGTCCTTCGTGGGTCGAGCATTGCTCGACGCGGCGATGGCTTGGGCACAGCGATGAACCCAGGAACGCGGGCGTCGGGCGAAGCCCGACCCACGGGGGTTGTTTTCATCGCCAATGCATCCAGTCGCGAAGACCCCCCGTGGGTCGAGCATCGCTCGACGCGGCGCCGGCTTGGGCACTACGACGAATCCAGGAACGCAGGCGTCGGGCGAAGCCCGACCCACGTGCCGCGCCTCCCGCGGGGTACTACCCGAGCGCGGGGAGGTGCGCTACCTTGCGCACGGATCGTGCGGACCCGACGCCCGACCTCGAAAAGACCTCCAAGCGCGCCGTGGCCAGCCCCTCTTTCGCCCAGTCCCAGACCCTGTTGCACATCCGCGGTGCGAGGCGCCGTTTCGCCACGCCTGAAGGCGGTGAAGTCGTTGCCCTCGACAGCATCGACCTCGATGTCCACGCCAACGAGTTCCTCACCCTGCTGGGTCCGTCGGGCTGCGGCAAGACGACGCTCCTGCGCGCCATCGCGGGCTTCGAGGCGCTCGACGCAGGCAGCATTGCGCTCGACGGCCAGCCGCTCGCGGATGTTCCGCCCTATCGCCGACCCTTCAACACGGTCTTCCAGAGCTACGCGTTGTTTCCCCACCTCTGCGTCGCCGACAACGTGGGCTACGGTCTCGACGTCGCGGGCGTCCCTCGGCAGGAGCGCAACGACCGGGTCGGCGAGGCGCTCGCACTCGTGGGGCTCGCGGGACTCGAGCGTCGCCGACCCAGGCAACTGTCGGGCGGGCAGCAGCAGCGCGTGGCGCTGGCGCGGGCGCTGGTGAATCGTCCTCGGCTCCTGCTCCTGGACGAACCGCTCTCCGCCCTCGATCGCCATCTGCGGCAGGCGATGCAGATGGAACTGAAAAGCCTGCAGCATCGGGTGGGCATCACCTTCCTGGTGGTGACCCACGATCAGGAGGAGGCGCTCGTGATGTCCGACCGCATCGCCGTCATGCAGGGCGGGCGCGTGCAGCAGGTGGGGGCGCCGGGCGAGATCTACGATCGACCCGTCAATCGCTTCGTGGCGGGTTTCATCGGCAACAGCAACCTGTTGAGCGCGCGGGTCACCGAGCGCAGCGGGGATCGGGTGACGCTCGCGTCCGACGGGGGGCTGGTGCTGCACGCCTGCCATCACGACCTGACCCCCGGCGACCGCGTGGACGTGCTTCTGCGACCGGAGCAGCTGCGCATCGACGACGGCACCGCCCCCTCGGGAGTTGCGCTGGAGGGCACGCTGGAGACGAGTGTCTTCGTCGGTGCCGACCGCCATCTGCGCATCGCGACGGCGGGTGGCGACCGGCTCACGGCGCTCGCCCGCCACGTCGCCGGCGAGCGGGAGTCGCGCCTCGTGGTGGGCGAGCGCGTCCGAGTCACATACCTGCCGGAAGGCGTTCACGTCATGCGGAGCGCCGCGCCATGAGCCCGCGGTCGTCGCGCCGATGGGCGCTTGCCGGGCTGTTGACTCCCGCCACGCTGCTGCTGGCCGGGTGCTTTCTCGTGCCGCTCGGCATCATGGCGACGTACAGCGTCCTCTCGCCCGGGCTCTACGGTGGTGTCGAGTGGGAGTTCTACCCCTACAACTACGGCCGCGTGCTCGGCGCTCCGTTGGGCGACGCCGAGGAGTTCGATCCGGTGTACGCGGGCATCCTGCTGCGGTCCCTGCGACTCGCGGCGGTGACGGTCGTGGTCTGCCTGTGCCTGTGCTATCCCGCCGCCTTCTGGGTCAGCCGCCTGCCCGGAGCGAGAAAGAACCTCGTGCTCTTCCTCGTGACGCTGCCGTTCTTCGCGAACCTGATCATCCGCGTGTACGCGTGGATGCTGGTGTTGCGCCCCACGGGCGTGCTGACGCGCGCGTTCGATGCCGTGGGGCTGGGCGCTCACGCGCCGGATCTCATGTTCACCGAGGGTGCCGTCGTGATCGGGCTCGCGTACGTGCTGCTCCCGTTCATGTTCCTGCCGCTGTACGCCTCCATCGAGAAGCTCGACCCCGCACTGCTCCAGGCGTCGTCGGACCTCGGGGCGTCGCCGCTGCAGGGGTTCCTTCGGGTGACGCTGCCACTCACCGCGCCCGGCATCCTGGGCGGGAGCGTGCTCGTGTTCATCCCCGCCTTCGGCAACTTCGTCGTCCCGGCGCTGATGGGCGGTGCGAAGGTCATGCTGGTGGGCAACACGATCGAGCAGCAATTCCTCGCCGCGCGGAACTGGCCCTTCGGTGCCGCCCTGGCCATGCTGGTCCTCGGGATCATCCTGATCGCGATGCTCGCGTACGCGTGGCGCTTCGGGCGCGTCGACGGGGCCGTGCGGCCATGAACGGCGCGCCGGCTTCCCGTTGGCTCGGTGCCTGGGGCGTGGGTTTCCTTGCGCTCCTGTATGTGCCGATCGCCCTCATCTTCGTCTACTCGTTCAACTCGAACGTGGTGAACATGATGGCGTGGGAGGGGTTCACGCTCGACTGGTACCGGTCGATCCTCGGGCTGCCCACGCAGCTCGCGAAGTCCGACAACTACGTGCAGTCCACGGCGACGCTGCTCGCGGCCGTACGCAACAGCCTCGTCGTCGCGACCTTCGCGACGCTCGTCTCCACCGCGATCGGGACAGCCACCGCGCTGGCGATCGCCCGCCACCGGTTCCGACTGCGCCGCCTGTACCAGGGACTGCTCGTGCTCCCGATGGTCATGCCCGACATAGTGCTCGGGATCGCCCTGCTCATCTTCTTCGTGAGCCTCGGGCTCGACCTCGGTCTCCACACGATCATCGCGGGGCACTGCGTGTTCCTGTCGAGCTACGTGTTCGTCGTGGTGAGCACCCGGCTCGCAGGCATGGCGACGGACCTCGAGGAGGCGTCGTCCGATCTCGGGGCATCGCCGTGGGTCACCTTCCGCCGGGTGACGCTGCCGCAGATCGCGCCCGGCATCGCCGGTGGGGCGCTGCTCGCGTTCATCATCTCCATGGACGATCTCGTCATCACGTACTTCATCGCCGGTGTCGACTCGGCCACGCTGCCGCTGTTCATCTACGGGATCCTGCGGCGGGGCATCAAGCCGGAGATCAACGCGCTTGCGATGCTGCTGCTCGCCTTCTCGTTCCTCGTCGCGGCCACCGGACTGTGGCTGCGATCCCGACGCCAATAGGGAGACACGCCATTCCATGAAGCCCAGAGCCCGGGACCTCGGACTCCCCTTTCCGGGGACACCCGGCCCTTTCAACGCGATCACCGATGTCGCCGGCGTCGGCGTGGGGTTCGCGACGCGCGTCGCCGATGCGCCCGCGCAGATCCGCACCGGCGTGACCGCCATCGTGCCGCGCGTCGATCATCCGTCGCTGCGCCCGGTATGGGCCGGCGCCTTCGCGCTCAACGGCAACGGCGAGATGACGGGCACCCACTGGATCCGCGATGCCGGCTACTTCTGCGGGCCGGTCTGCATCACCAACACCCACAGCGTCGGCATCGTCCATCACGCGGCCGTGCGCTGGATGATCCAGCGCCACCGCAGCGAGTTCGACAACGTGCACCTGTGGGCGATGCCTGTGGTCGCCGAGACCTACGACGGCGTGCTGAGCGACATCCTCGGACAGCATGTGACCGAAGCCGATGCGCTCGAAGCCCTCGACAGCGCACGCGGCGGCGTCGTCGCGGAGGGCAACGTCGGTGGCGGCGCGGGCATGATCTGCTACGAGTTCAAGGGCGGCACGGGGACGTCCTCCCGGGTCGTGAAGCTGCCGGACCGCCACGGGACGATCGGCGTGCTGGTGCAGGCCAATCACGGCCTGCGCGACTGGCTCACGGTGCTGGGCGTTCCGGTGGGCCGCGAGCTCACGCAGGACCGGCTGTTCAACCAGGAGCAGGGTTCCATCATCGTGATCGTCGCGACGGATCTGCCGATGCTGCCGAACCAGCTTCAGCGGGTGGCGAGGCGCGCCGCGCTGGGCGTCGGCCGCGGTGGCACGCCGGGGGGCAACAACTCGGGCGACATCTTCCTGGCCTTCAGCGTCGCCAATCCGATCGATCTACCCCAGCTCGGCGCGCCGTCGTGGCGGCTCGAGGCCATCAACGACGAGCACTTCGACGCCATCTACCTCGCGGTCGTGCAGGCCGTGGAGGAGGCCGTCGTGAACGCCCTCGTGGCCGCCGAGACGACGCCCACCTTCCGTCCGCCAGGCAGTGTGGCGCGCGCGATCGACACCGCCGCGCTGACCGCCCTCGTGACAGGCACCCGCCAACCCCCGCCGGAGACCAAGCCATGACCCCGAAGATCCGATCCCTGTTCGTCGTCCCACTCGTCGCGCTCGCCTGCGCGTTGCCGGGCGCCGCTGCCGCCGAGGGCCGACTGAGCCTCTACAACTGGGGCGACTACATCAGCCCCGAGATCCTCGAGCGCTTCGGCAAGGAGTTCAACGTCAAGGTGACGCTCGACACCTACGGCAGCAACGAGGAGATGCTCGCGAAGATCCAGGCCGGCGCCACGGGCTACGACATCGTGTTCCCGTCGGTGCACATGCACGACATCATGGCCAAGCTGGGTCTGCTCGCGAAGACCGATCTCAACAAGATGCCGGGCTTCGCGAACATCGATCGGGCGGCGTTGCGCGCGAAGTCCGATCCGGCCGGCGAGTACTGCCTGCCCTACGCATGGGGCACGGTGGGCATCGTCTACAACACGAAGAAGATTCCCGAACTGAAGTCGTGGAAGCAGTTCTTCGAGTACGCGCGGAAGAACCCGAAGAAGGTGGCGATGCTCGACGACATGCGCGAGACCCTCGGGGTCGGCCTCATCCTCAACGGGAAGTCCGTGAATGCACGCAAGCCCGAGGACGTGAAGGCAGCGCAGGAGATCATCCTCAAGCACAAGCCCGACATCGGCGCCTTCACCTACGAGGTGATCCCGCTCGTGCAGTCGGGCGACCTGCACGCGGCCCACTACTTCGTCGGCGCGATGATGTACGTGCTGGAGAAGCCCGACACCCTGGGCTACGTGATCCCCGAGGAGGGTGCCACGATGTACCAGGAGGACATCTGCGTGCTGAAGTCGGCGCCCAACAAGGCAAACGCGATGAAGTTCCTCGAATTCATGATGCGGCCGGAGATCTCCGTGCTGAACACCATCCAGCAGAAGAACGGCTCGGTGAATCTGAAGGCGATGGAACTGCTGCCGCCCGCGCTCCGCAACGACGCCCGGATCAACCCCCCGGCCTCGGTGCGGGCGAAGCTTCAGATCTTCGAGGACCTCGGCAAGGACCTGAAGACGTACGACCGGGCCTGGACCAAGGTCAAGACGAACTGACCGACTGCGGGCGCGGCGCCGGCCCGCGCATCAACCCCGGGTGCGCCCCGGGGGCGTCTCGCTAACCTTGCAGGTGCCGGCCGAAGAACGCGAACGTGCGATCCCACGCGATCTGCGCCCACGCGGCGTCGTACTGGGTCATGCCGAGTCGGTTGGTGCCCTGCGCGGTCTCGTTCGCGAACGCGTGGTGGGCGAGGTACCGGTGCCCCGTGTAGCGCACGCCCGCGGCCTGGAACTTCGCTTCGAGGGCGTCGACGCCGGACATCGCGAAGGCGGCATCCTGCGTGGCCCAGTGCGCCATCACGGGCATGCGGATCTTCGATGCGTCCACGAAATCGATGGGGGGGTAGCCGTACCAGACGACTCCGGCGTCGGCCTCGGGGACCATCGTCGACGCCAGCACGGTGAGGGCGCCGCCCATGCAGAAGCCGGTCACGCCGACCTTCGGGCACGTCTGCTTGAGATGCTGCACGGCTCCGCGGATGTCCTGTTGCGCGGCCTGGCCGAAGTCGAGGCCCTCCATCAGGTGGTGGGCCTCCTCGGCTTCGACGGCGCTCTTGCCCCGGTAGAGGTCCGGGATCAGGGCGGTGAAGCCGGCGAGGGCCATGCGCTCCGCGACACCGCGGATCTGGTCGTTGAGCCCCCACCATTCCTGGATGACGACAACGCCCGGCGCGCCGGCGGGGCCCAGGGCGAGGTAGGCGTCGAACGTGCCGCCATCGGGGCGGGTGCAAGTGATCGTGGTACCCATGGTGTTGGACCTCTGTTCGCGTCGGAATGGGGCCGAAGTGAAAGCGATCGGCGGCGCGCCGTCAATGCCGATCTGGAAGAGGGACACCTCCCGGACGACGAGTGCGTACGCAATGGATCGATGCTCGACCGGATCCGCGGCGGAGGCACCTGCGATACTCGCGCCTCCCGTCATTCCCCACCCGAGAGAAACCCATGAGCACACTTGCCGGATGCATCACCCTCGTCACCGGTGCCGGTCGCGGCATCGGTCGCGCCATCGCGCTCCGCTACGCACGGGACGGTGCCAAGGTCGTCGTCACCGATATCGACGCGGAGACCGCCGCGGCAGTCGTGCAGGAGATCCGGTCGACTGGGGGAGTCGCGGAAGCGATGTGCTGCGATGTCTCCGATCCCGCGCAGAGTGCAGCGGCCGTCGACTTCGCGATCGACCGGTTCGGCCGGCTCGACGTGCTGGTGAACAACGCGGGTGTCGTGCGGGTGCAGCCATTCCTGCAGGTGCAGCCCGCGGACTGGGACTACGTCCACGAGGTGAACTCGCGCGGCCTCTTCTTCGCGGTTCAGGCGGGGGCCAGGCGGATGCTGGCGCAGCAGGCCCTCGCACCGGGGCGTCCGCGCGGGAAGATCGTGAATGTCGCGTCGATCGCCGGCCGCAGCGGGCGCCCGATGTTCGCGGCCTACGCGGCGAGCAAGGCGGCGGCGATCAGTGTGACGCAGTCCGCAGCGCTCGCCTTTGCACCGGACCTCACGGTGAATGCCATCTGCCCGGGAATCGTCGACACCGAGATGTGGCGGATCATCGACCGCGAGTGGACCTCACACGACGGACGCCCGGTGGGCTCCGCCTGGAAAGACCGCCAGAAGGTCATCCCCCTGCAGCGACCGGAGCAGGCCGAGGATCTCGCAGGCATCGCAGCCTTCTTCGCGGGGCCCGATTCCGACTACGTCACCGGTCAGGCGTACCACGTGGACGGCGGCGTGCTGATGGCGTGATGGATGGGGCGGTGCTGGTTTCCGCGACGGTCAGTGACCCGGTCCGACCAGCAGGACGGGGTTGGCCCAGCCCACCGTGGAGATCCTGGGGATCTCGGCCGTCAGTTCGGCCCGACCGCCGGATGCGGGTTGCTGCAGCGGGGGCAGGGCGAAGAGCAGGGTGGCGACCACGAGACGCAGGCCCGGAATGCGGGCCCGGCGTTGCGGACGGAAGATGCGGTGGGTCGGGTCGAGTGGCATCGGGGTCGCTCCTCTTGTTCGGGATGCCATTGGATTTCGGACGCCCGGCGCGAAACCTTAGGAAAGTGTTTCAGTTTCTTCGAGATGATGTTGATTCGGGGGGCGTTCTGACGGCAGCACTGAGCCGATGATTCCGGCATGGCGGCTGATCGTGGCGGTCGGCCGTCCGTGATCCGATCAGCACACGATCCGTCTTAGCGCAGACAGTCCCCCCGAAATCCCTGGACCTGAGAATTGGTATTGCGTGTCGACCACCGCGCATGCGGAGGACCCATTCATCCGCATGCGTGGCGATGTCCGGCACCGCGGAGCCGAGAGGCTCCGATCCAAGCTGATTCCGCCAGGAGATAAAAAAATGTTCCAACGCCAACGCCTTCCCATGCTCGTCGCCAGTGCCCTGTTGTCGATGGCCACCGGTGCGAACGCCGCCACCACCTACTTCGACAACTTCACGCCGCTCGCCGCGTCCGCCGGCCCGACGGCCAACGAAGCGATTCCGCTCACGCTCTCCAGCACCAACTTCAGCCAGCGCAGCATCGCCGACCGCGCCAGCCAGCAGGCCGCCGGTCAGTTCGATTCCGGCAACTGGGACATGATCACGCAGAACGAGACCGGCCCCGATGCCGGCCGTTACCTCTTCACGGTGTACGAGACCGCCCAGGCCGGCATCACGCGCCATGATCTGCAGACCGGCATCACGAAGACCATCTGGCAATCGCCCGCGGTAGCGCCGGCCCTCAACAGCTTCGTCGCCTACGATGCCTCCTACTGGACGCCCTGGGGCACGTTCATCACCGCCGAGGAATCCTGGGGTGGCCAGCCGCAGCCCTACGGCCGCCTGCTCGAGATCACCAACCCGCTGAAGGAGAACGGCACGGTCGATCAGGTCCACCGCAACATCATCCCGCGCACGTCGCACGAAGGCATCCAGTTCGACGCCGCCAAGAACATGTACTTCATCGACGAGCTGAACGGCGGCACGGTGTTCAAGTACACGTCCATGACGCCCGAGAACGGCCTGACATACTTCAGCGCCGGCCAGACGTCCGTACTGCGCGTGGGTGACGGCTTCACGCCGAACGCCACGGGTGCTTACGAGTGGATTGCCATCACCGACGCGAAGGGCGAAGCGCTGCCCGACTCCGTGGTCATCACCGACCCGAACTTCGTCACCTCCATCGACGGCCGCGCCTCGGCCAACGTGGCGGCGCTGAAGGGCACGGACTACCAGCGTCCGGAAGACCTCCAGATCACGTCTGCCGGTGGTGTGGAGCGCATGTACATGGCGACCACGACGACGAACGAGGTCTACGTGCTCGACCTCGCGGCGCAGAGCATCTCGGTGTTCGCCAACCAGTCGACGATGGACCTCGCCAGCAATGCAGCCGTCGGTACCGGCCTGCGCAGCCCGGACAACCTGGCGGTGGATGCCGAAGGCAACATCTACATCATCGAAGACCGCAACGGTGGGGTCGACAACGACATCTGGTTCGCCAGGGACCTCAACAAGGACGGTGACCTGCTCGACGCGGGCGAAGGCCTCGGCCGCTGGGCCACCAACGGCACGCCTGGCTCGGAAATGACGGGTCTGTACTTCGACATCACCAACCCGAACCGCGCCTGGGTGAACATTCAGCACCCGTCGAGCGGCGTGGATCGCATGATGGAGATCTCGGCTGTGCCGGAACCGGAGACGTACGCGATGCTCGGCGCCGGCCTGGGCATGATCGGCCTGATGCGCTTCCGTCGCCGCGCCGCCCGTTGATGGTGGTGTGGTTCACGATGTGACCTGATGCGACGTTGCATCGGAGCATGAAAAAAGGGGACGTCCGAAGACGTCCCCTTTTCCATTGGCGGCGGGCGCCGCCGACGGTCAGTGCTTTGCGGGTGCCACGTACGGAATGCCGTAGGTGCCGAGGATCTCCTTCAGCCGGCCGTTCGCGGCGTACTGCGCGATGCGCGCGTCGAGGAACTCACGCAGCTGGTTCTCGGTGGACTTGATGGCCCACGTGCTGTTCCACTCCATGTCCTTCGGCTCGAAGCTCTCGAGCATCAGCATCTCGCGGTCGGGAAAGTCGCGCTTCGCGTCGGCCATCATCGTGGACGGGATCAGCACCGCGCGGACCTTGCCCTCGGCCATCGCCCCGATGGCGCGGCGGGACTGCGGGAAGGTCTCGTGCTCCACGCCGTTCTCGGTGAGGAACGTGTCGGTCGGAGAGAAGTAGGTGGCGCCGGTGTGGACCTTGTTCTTCGCGAGATCCTTGAGCGTCTGGCCCTTCAGGGTCGGATCGTAGGTGGCGAGGACGTAGCTCACGCCGAAGGCGGGAGCGAGCAGCGTCAGCTTCGACTTGCCGAGGACGTCTTCCATGCCGCCCGTGCCGAGTCCGAGGAAGACGTCGCAGATGCCTTTCCGGATCGAGGTCCGGAACGCGCGGTTCATGCCGCCGCGACCCGCGGTGTTCACCCAGATGAAGAACGTCTCCCAGCCCTCGTCCTTCGCGATGCTCTGCAGGATGTCGACATCGTAGCCGGTGGCCTTCTCGGTCATCTCGGTGGAGGGGAAGGCGAACGGATCGGCGCAGGCGGTGATCCGCTTCACGCCGCGGATGCGGGTCAGGGCGTCGACGTTCTGGAGTTCCTCCGGCACCTCGGGCGGCAGCACATCGCGGTGACCACTCATGTACCGCTTGTCCTTGAACGGATCGGCTGTGGATGTCTGGGCCGAGGCCGGCAGGGCGGCGGCGAGGCTGGCGAGCGCCAGGGCACCGAGTGCGAGGCTGCGGGTGATCCGCTTGGCGGGGCTTCTTGTCATGGGACGACTCTCTCCGTGAGGGTGACTGCACATTCTGGCGGTGTTTCGACCAGGGTGGCGATGGAATGTTTCCCGATCCGCGGACGGGGTTTCAATTTTTGGCACGCGCGATCGTCGTCCGGTCCGGCGACCACCGCAGAACCGTTCGACACCACTCATGGCGATGTGTCGGTCCAGCGCATCCGGGCGAGGGCATCACCGGCTTCATCGAGACGCGCCCCTTCGACAACGCCCTCCTGACCGCCGTGCCCGAACCCGGCACCTGGGCCTTGATGGTCGGGGGGGCTCCTCGGGCTTGCGTGGCGGGTGCGCGGACGGACAGCGACGGCTCAGCCGGCGAGGATCCGCGCGTAGACGTCCCGGTCCACGTTCCCGCCACACAGGATCGCGGCGGCTTTCCGTCCTGCGATCCTGTCCCTCTCCTTCATGGCTGCGGCAACGGCTGCCGCGCCGGCCCCCTCGGCGGCGTTGTGGGTCGTCGAGAAGATCACCCGCATCGCCTCGGCGACCTCCTCGTCGGTCACCTCGACGATGCGCGACACGTGCGTCCAGATCGTCTCCAGCGCCAGAGGCTCCGGCACCCGGCAGGCGAGGCCGTCGGCCAGGACCGTGCGCACAGGGCGCTCGACGGCCTCCTTGTACTCGAACGATCGCGCATAGGCCGGCGCGTCGGTGGAGCAGACGCCGACGATCTCGACCTTGCGCCCCAACGCCTCCCGCGCCGCCACCGCGCCGCAGATGCCCGAGCCGAGGCCGATGGGCACGTACAGCACCTCGAGGTCCTCGACGCCGTGCATCAGCTCCAGCGAATAGCTCGCGACGCCTTGGACGAGGTAGGGATGGAAGGACGGGACCATGTGCAATCCGCGGGATTCCGCCAGCCACTGGGCGTGTTCGCGCGCCGCCTGGAAGTCCTCTCCGTGCTCGATCAGCTCGGCGCCCAGCGCCCGCATCGCGTCGTTCTTCTCGCGGCTGTTGCCCTGGGGCACGACGATGGTCACCGACAGGCCGTGCTGCCGGGCGGCGAATGCAAGGGATTGCCCGTGGTTGCCCCGCGTGGCGCTGACGACCCCGGCGGGCTTCATCCCGGCCTGCGCGAGTTCATGAAAGTAGACGAGCCCCCCGCGGACCTTGAATGCTCCAGTCGGGGTGTGATTCTCGTGCTTGAGCCAGAAGGATGTACCGAGCCGTGCGCTCAACATCGGCCAGTTGTACTGCGGCGTGGGCCGCATGGACCGGTAGACGACGTCGGCGGCACGTTCGAGCTGTTCGAGGGTGGGGAGGCGCATGGGCTCGTCGAGGGGGTAGGGGCTGGGGACTAGGGACTAGGGGTTCTCCGGGTGCCGCGATCCTCGCATCCAGGATACGGAGAATGCGTTAACGACCGGTCCGGCGCAGAGCGTACCAATGGTTTTCCCTAGCCCCTAGTCCCTGAGCGCGTGCCACCTTCTGTAGGAGCGGCCCATGGCCGCGAAAGCGTCGGTTGCGGGTGGAGCGCTGCCTTGCATCGACCACTTTCGGGGGCATGGCCCCCTCCTACAGAACCGTGCCGAGGTGTGCCCATGTAGGAGCGGCCCATGGCCGCGAAAGCGTTGGTTGCGGGTGGAGCGCTGCCTTGCATCGACCGCTTTCGGGGGCATGGCCCCCTCCTACAGAACCGTGCCGAGGTGTGCCCTTGTAGGAGCGGCCCATGGCCGCGAAAGC
>LNEE01000050.1 GCA_001464895.1 Betaproteobacteria bacterium Ga0077532 | reverse complement strand
CCTCAACAACCGACCAAGAAAACGTCTTGCCTTTAGGACGCCAGCAAAGCTATACAACACGGCACTAAGGCGTGTTGCACTTGCTCGTTGAATCTGCGCAGCGAAACGGCGCTGGCCACCTGGACGTGTGGCTTCATGTCCTCGATGGCATTCTCGACGGCGTACTGCGAGACGTCGACACCCTTCACGGTGATGCCGGGGATCAGCGCCGCAAAATCGTGGAGCATGAAGCCTTTGGCGCAACCGACATCGAGGATGGAACTGCCCGCGTGCAGGCCGTAGTGCTTCTGAAAGGTCGGGACCACAGGCTGCCAGAACCGCGCGTTGTAGTTGAACCCGCCGTAGCCGTTGCGCCGGTCGCCGTCGAAGAAGTCACGCCCGAACTGGCGGGCGAGCGCACGGTCGTGCTCGGTCTTGGAATCCGCGCGGCCGGAGACATCCCGCTTCGTTCGCGGATAGTTGATCATCAGATCGATTTCCTGCCCCATGACGCCCCCTCAGAAGAAACTACGGACTGCATCGATGACCTGTTCGATCTCCGATGCTTCGAGTTCGGGATAGATCGGCAGGCTCACGATCTCCTTCGCCTGCCGCTCGGTGACCGGGAAGTCCCCTGCGTGATAACCCAGGTAGGCCGCGGCCTCCTGGAGATGCAGGGGAATCGGGTAGTGGATCCGCGAATCGACGCCCTGCGCCTGCATGTGCGCCATCAGCTGGTCACGGTTCGGCGTCCGGATCACGAAGTTGTGATACACGCCTTCCGTGTCGGGTGCGTCTTCCGGCACCCACACCAACCCGCGCAACGCTTCGCGATAGAGGGTGGCGATCTCGCGACAGCGCTGGTTCCAGGCGTCGAGACGCGCGAGCTTCACGGTGGCGAACGCCGCCTGTATCGCGTCGAGGCGGGAGTTGTACCCCCAGAACTCGCACTCGTCGCGATTGCGCAGGCCGTGGTTGCGCCACTTCAGCAGAGAGTGGTACGCCGCCTCGTCATCGGTGGTGATGACGCCACCGTCGCCGTAGACACCGAGATTCTTCAGGGGGTGAAGGCTGAAACAGCCCGTGTCACCGAAGCTGCCGACCCGCCTGCCGTGGTAGCGAGCGCCGATCGCCTGCGCGGCGTCCTCGATGACGCGCAGGCCATGACGCCGGGCGATGGCCATCAGCGGATCCATGTCGGCCGGTCGGCCGGTCAGGTGCACGGGGATGATCGCCCGGGTCCGGGGAGTGACCGCGCGGGCGACCGCGTCGGGATCGATGTTGTAGTCGTCGGCGACGTCGGCGAAGACCGGGCGGGCGCCGGCGGCGGCGATCACCCAGGCAGTGGCGATGAACGAATTGGGCGCGGTGATCACCTCATCGCCCTCACCGATCCCGTAATGCTTCAAGGACAGGAACAGTGCGTCGGCCCCGCTGTTCACGCCGATGGCGAAACGCGAACCGCAGTAGGTGGCGATGGCCATCTCGAATGCAGCCACGCGGTCGCCCAGGACGTAGCCGCCGCTGTTGCCGACCTCGTCCATCGCCTGCAGCAGTTCGTCCCGCACCGAGCGGTACTGGCGGTCCAGGCCGACGAACGGGACGCGGCGGGTGTCGGGCGCACTCATGCGTAGAACCTCCGGACGAGATCGATGACGCGATCCTGTTGGTCACGCGTGATGAACTCGTGCACCGGCAGAGAGAGCACCGAATCGCAGATGGCCTCCGCTTTCGGGAAATCGCCCCGCTTGTAACCGTACGGCGCCGCTGCCGGTTGCAGGTGCATCGGGATGGGATAGTGGACCTTCGCGTCCACGCCGTGCTTCACGAGGAAGGCCTGCAGTTCGTCGCGGCGCTCGACCCGGATGCAATAGATGTGGAAGACCTGCCGGATGTTCGCATCCCGCACCGGCACCGTGACCTGCGGAATGCCGCCCAGCGCCGCATCGAAGTACGTGGCGTTCGCAATGCGCGCCTCGGTGATGTGATCGATCTTCTTCAGCAGATGACTCGCGACGACGGCCTGGACCGTGTCGAGCCGGGAGTTGTAGGCGAACACCGCGCACTGGTCGCGGTTCATGAGGCCGTGGTTCCTCAGGAGGCGCATCTTCCGGGCGAACTCGTCGGAGTTCGTCACCGCCACACCACCATCTCCCCACACGTTTAGGTTCTTCAGAGGATGCATGCTGAAGCACCCCGAGATCCCGAACGAGCCGGCCGCCTTGCCGTCGAGCGTGGCCTTGATCCCGTGGCAGGAATCCTCCACGACCTCGAGCCCGCGGCGCTGCGCGATCTCCATGATCTCGTGCATGCGGCACGGCTTTCCCGACCAGTGCACCGGCATGATGGCTCGCGTTCTCGGGGTGATGGCGGACTCGATGCGCCCGGGATCGATGTTGTAGTCGTCCTGGACGTCCACGAACACGGGTCGCGCGCCTGCGGTCACGATGGCGCCGACCGTTGCGTAGAAGGTGTAGGGCGTGGTGATGACCTCGTCGCCGTCCTTCACGCCGATGGCCTTCAGGCTGAGGAAGAGCGCGTCCGTCCCGCTGCCGACCCCGATGGCGTGCTTCGTCTGGGTGAGCTCCGCGTACTGGGCCTCGAACTCGTCGACCGCGCGGCCCAGCGTGAAGTCGCCTCGCACGACCACCTCGCGGATCTTCGCGAGGATCTCGTCGCGGTCCGCGAACTGCTCGGTGAGGTAGTTATGGTTGATCGGCAGCACGCCCGTGGTCTCGTACTGCGCCGGAAGGAAGTTCTCGAGTTTGGTCATGGTCGTTCGATGTGGGCGCAGGCGTTCGGCTCAGGGCTTGTGGGCGTAGTCGAGACCGAGGGTGCGGATGATGGCGAGGTTCTGGTCGACCCACGCGAGGGTCTCGTCGACACCGGTCTCGAAATCGACCGTGTCGATCCACCCCAGTGATTCGCGCGCATGGGTGGAGTTCATCAGGTACGCCTGATCCTTCCCGGGGCGGTCCGGCGCCACCCGCACGGCGGCGTCGAAATCCAGCCCCATGCGCCGACACATGATTTCCACTGCTTCACGAATCGTGAGAAACCGGTTCGTGGAGAAGTGATACACGCCACCAGGATCGCCCCGGTCCATGGCGGCGAGCAGCCCCGAGGCGACATCCCGGCCGTGGATGAATGCACGCACCGAAGTGCCGCCACCGTGGAGCTGCAAGGTCTTGCCCATACGGCCATAGATCAGCGTGCGCGGCACTATGCGGTAAAGCTGTTGACCGGGGCCGAAGAAGTTCGCGAAACGAGTGAAGACCACGGGAAACCCGTAGTTCGCATGGAATGCCGCGAGACTCATGTCGATGGCCGCGTGCGAGACCGCGTACGGGGTGCTCGGACGATAGATCTGACTCTCCGGGATCATGCCGGCCGTGCTTCCGTAGACCTCCGGAGTCGAAACACGGACGTACTTCTTCAGCCATGCCTGCCGGCGAAGTCGCTCGTGCAGTCGCACCTTGCTGACGATGTTGGTGGTGTACCACTGCTCCGGGGCGGACCAGCTCTCCGCCACCATCCCCTGGCCGGCGAAGTCGACCACGTACTCCGGCCTGGCATCGTCCATCCAGCCGCAGATCTCGTCGAGATGATGATTGATGTCCAGTTGCCGGAACTGGTAGTTCGAAGCCCTGGAATTGCTCCGATATGGCAGGAACATCGGCAGGCCTTCGGGCGAACGGTTGATGCCGAGCACATCGTGACCCGCGGTCAGCGCCGCATCGACGAACACAGACCCCGCGAAGGAATTGGCGCCAAGAACGAATACCGTGGACATCTAGGACGAGCCCGCCTGATGAAACACCCCGACAAAGGGGAGTCGATGGGAGGAAGTACGGTGCTGAGGCCACCTCCCCCGGCCGTGTTCTCCAGGGACGGAGGCCGGACGAGTCGGGACCCGTTGTGGACGTTCACTCACCTACCGAAGGCCGCATCGAGTAGAGGTACTGCATGACCATGTGCCCGACGACGAGTTGCAGGTCTTCGGCGATCTGCATGTCGTCCACGGGAAAATGGATCGGGACGTCCGCCTGCGTCAACGCCTTTCCTCCCCCGTATCCGAGGATCGCGTAAGTCTTCACGTCCATGCTCCGAGCGGTATCCAGCACCTCGACGATGTTCGGCGAGTTGCCACTGCCCGAGAGCACGATGAGGACGTCACCAGGTCGCGCGAGCACGGCGAGTTGGTGCGAGAAGATGCTGTCGTAACCGACGTCGTTCGCGAGGCACGTAAGCACCGACGAGTTCGCTGGCAGCGCCGTAACGCGCAGACCGCCGCCGAGACGCTTGGCGATGCCGTACAGCAGGTCATTGGCGAGATGGATCGCATTGCCGGCACTGCCTCCGTTCCCGCACAGGAACACCTGCCTGCCCTCCCGCCAACAGGCGAGGAGGTCCGCAGCAAGCAGCGAGACCGGCGTCCAGTCTGACCGCGCCAGCACAGCCTGCAGGCGCCGCGAGTAATCCTCGAACTGGGCGACACCGACGGGGGCGGGTGCGTTCAACGCAACACCTCCTTCTGCATCCACTTCAGGTTGTAGTAGCGGTCCTCGTCCTGGAGTTCGCCGGCGCGATACTTCGCGACGATCTCCGAGATCGCGTCGTCGACGGTCTTGGTGGGCCGGAAACCCGTGGCGAGGAGCTTGTCGGAGTTCACCCTGTATGAGCGCGGATCGTTCGACTCGGTCACGGTGATCTTCGCATCCACCTGACGTGTCACGCGCTCGGCGATCTCGATGATGGATATGTTCTCGAAGCCGGCGTTGTAGATGCCTGTGAACTCGGGATGCGCGAGGAAGTGGAGGTAGACGTCGGTGATGTCGTCCATGTGGATGTTGGGGCGCGTCTGCTGGCCGCCGAACACCGTGATGTGTCCCCGGGTGAGTGCCTGCATGGTCAGCATGTTCACGGACACGTCCAGGCGCATCCGTGGAGACCATCCGCAAACGGTGGCGGGACGGACGATCTGGACTGCGAAATCGTTGCAGTAGCTGAGGAGGACTCGCTCGCCGACCATCTTCGTCTTGTTGTACTCGGAGATGGGCTTCAGCTCGAGATCCTCGGTGACCTGCGGTTCGTCCTTGACTCCGTAGACGCTGCCCGAGGACGCATAGATGAACTGACGCACACCCTTTCGCGCCGCCTGGTCGGCAAGCTGCATGGTTGCGAGTGCACTGATCTCCCAGGTGAGCTTGGGATCGAGGTCACCGCATGGGTCGTTGGCCACCGAGGACAGATGGATGATGCAGTCGACACCGTCGAGGGGTATGGACTCGATGTCGCGAACATCCCCGCGGACGACCGTGAGGGCCGGGTGCGAAGGCAGGAAGTTGCCGAACCACATCACGTCCAGGGCGATCACGGAATGGCCTGCAGCCAGCAATTTGGGAACGAGTACCGACCCCTTGTAGCCCGTCGCTCCAGTCACCAGGATCTTCAACAATACCTCCTCAGGTTGGCAGCAGATCTTTCCATGGCCGAGGCATCCTTCGCTTCGATGAGGCGGCCGCGGCGTTTCGTGAGTGGAGGCGCAGCGGGCAACCGACTGGCGAGAACGGGACTCGCGGCGCCATCACCGTCAGGTTCGGAGGGACAGGGCTCATGCATCCGATCGAGCGCAGCATATCAAATGCCCCTATTGCCGGTCGCATGAATCCGTTACGCACCCATCCGCGCCACGCGACGCCAACCGTCCAGGTGCGAAAGGAGCTGATCGACACATCTTTCGACCGGGTCACTGCCCGTCCGGACGACGAGCTCGGGGGTCGACGGCACATCGTAGGGGGCAGAGATGCCGGTGAACTCCGGGATTGCGCCGGCACGGGCCCGCGCATACAGCCCCTTTGGATCCCGCCGCTCGCAGACGGCCAGATCCGCATCGAGATAGACCTCGACGAAACTCTCCGGACCGATGATCTGTCGGGCCATCGTGCGGTCAATGCTGTTGGGGGAGATCAGTGCCGCGATGACGATCAGTCCGGCATCGTTCATCAGCCGGCAAACCTCGGCCACGCGTCGGACGTTCTCGCGGCGGTCATCGGGGCCGAAGCCCAGATCCGACGACAGACCCTTTCGCAGCACATCGCCGTCCAGCACGTGGGCTGCCTGTCCGCGCTCGGCGAGTTGCCTCGCCAGCGCGCTGGCGAGCGTCGACTTGCCAGCCCCCGAGAGCCCCGTGAACCAGAGAGTGCACGGGCGCCCGGATCCGCCGCGGGCAGCGTTCGTCTGAAGAGCGCCAGCAACATCGACGGAGGTCCGGCTGGAAAGAAGACGGGACGCACTCGTCATCAGGCGGCCCGGGCAGTGGCGAGCAGCTCGGCAAAGAACGCAATCGTCGCCTTCAACCCCTGCTCCAGCGCAATCGTCGGCCCCCAGCCCAGCTGCTGCTTCGCAAGCGTGATGTCCGGGCAGCGCCGCACCGGATCGTCCTGCGGCAGCGGGCGGTGGACGATCTGCGAGCGCGAGCCCGTCAGGGCGATCACCTTCTGCGCCAGTTCGAGCATCGTGAACTCGCCAGGGTTGCCGATGTTCACCGGGCCGGTGAAGTCGTCCGCCGTGTTCATGAGACGCATCAGGCCGTCGATGAGATCGTCCACATAGCAGAACGAACGCGTCTGGCTGCCGTCACCGTAGATGGTGATGTCCTGCCCGCGCAGCGCCTGCACGATGAAGTTCGACACCACGCGGCCGTCATCCGGACGCATGCGCGGCCCGTAGGTGTTGAAGATCCGGGCCACGCGGATGCGCAGCTTGTGCTGCCGGTGGTAGTCGAAAAATAGGGTCTCGGCGCAGCGCTTGCCCTCGTCGTAGCACGAGCGGGCGCCGATCGGGTTCACGTTGCCCCAGTAGCTCTCGACCTGGGGATGCACTTCCGGGTCACCGTAGACCTCGCTGGTCGACGCCTGGAGGATGCGGGCCTTCACGCGCTTGGCGAGGCCCAGCATGTTGATGGCGCCGTGCACGCTCGTCTTGGTGGTCTGGACCGGATCGAACTGGTAGTGCACGGGGGACGCCGGGCAGGCCAGGTTGTAGATCTCGTCGACTTCCACGTAGAGCGGCATCGTGACGTCGTGCCGGAGGATCTCGAACCGCGGATCCGTCAGCAGGTGCGCGACGTTCATGCGTCGACCGGTGTAGAAGTTGTCGACGCAGAGCACCTCGTCGCCCTGCTCCAGCAGGCGCTCGCAGAGGTGGGACCCCAGGAAACCGGCGCCGCCGGTCACGAGTACGCGCTTGCCGCTCGATGTCATTGGATCTGCATACGATGAGACTGCGGACGGAAGGCGCGGCCAGCACGCCATGGCAGGATGCCGGCGCATTCGGCGACCGCGCCGAACGCCCACGCCAGCGACCCGGATCGGGCAACTGATGCCACTGGATTTTATAGGAGAATCCCCGCGTTCGGCGACCCGGGCTACCGCGTCGCGAGAACATCCGCGGGGTGCGAGTGGCGATCACCATGCGAAATGCGCGCTGGCCGAAAGCATCGATTCCACCGAGACGCTGCCCCCCGCGCGGTGAGAGAATCCGGCGGCTCGACGGGTCGGACGGCGCGCAAACGCCGGAGACCTGCAGCCTTTCCCACCACTGCCCGTGCCGGCGCGGGCCCTCGACGACGACATCGCGACGCCCTTGCGCACCTTCCTCCTGGTCAAGACTTCGTCCCTGGGCGATGTCGTGCACAACCTGCCGGTCGTCACCGACCTATGCACCGTGTTTCCCGGCGCCGCCATCGACTGGCTGGTCGAGGAGTCCCTGGCCGAGATTCCCCGCCTGCACCCCGGTGTGCGCCGGGTGGTCACGTGTGCAACTCGTCGCTGGCGCGGATCGATCTTCCGTGGCGGCACGTGGCGTGAGATCCACCGGCTGGGCGACAACCTCCGCCATGCGCACTACGACGCGGTCATCGACACGCAGGGCCTGCTGAAGAGTGCGTGGCTCACCCGGATGGCCGGCGGCGAGCGACACGGCCTCGATTGGCGCAGTTCGCGCGAACCGCTGCGATTCTTCTACGACCACACGCATCGGATCCCTTGGGGACGGCATGCCGTGGTGCGCAACCGCGAACTCGCTGCCGCCGCGTTGGGGTACAAGCTTCCGACACAGCTCGACTATGGCGTCGTCGCGCCACCGCTTCCCGCCAGACCCTCCGAGGACGACGCACCGCCCGCATGGCTCGATCACGACACGTCGTTCTCGTGGCTGCCCGATCGGCCCATCGTCGTCTTCCTGCACGCGACCAGCGCGGAATCCAAGCTCTGGCCCGAACATCAATGGAAGAAGCTGTCGGCACGGTTCACGGCCGACGGGATGACGGTCGTCCTCCCCTGGGGCCAGGACGACGAGCGCAAGCGCGCCGAGCGGATCGCGGACAACCTCCGCCACGTCATCACCGCACCGCGACTCAATCTTCGGGCCATGGCCATCCTGCTCGGGCAGGCGCGACTCTGCGTCGGTGTGGACACCGGCCTCACGCACTTCGCTGCCGCACTCGGCCGACCGACCGTGGGCATCTACGTCGACACCGATCCCGCGGCGACCGGCGTCCTCGCGCCCGGCAAGGCGGTCAACGTCGGCAATCGGCGGGACCCACCCTCCCTGGCGGACGTGCTGAGCGCGATCGACGTCATCTTCTGACCGTGCGTCGGTGGCTCTACATCGTCGTCATGCATGCGCTGATCCCGTTCGCGCTGTTGCATCTCGCTTGGCGCGCCCGGCGCCAGCCTGCCTACCTCGAGCATGTCGGTGAGCGCTTCGGCCTGCAATACGCCCCTGGCCCAGGGCCCTGGCTGTGGGTGCACGCGGTGTCGGTGGGCGAGACCCGTGCCGCCCAGCCGCTGGTGGCGGCGCTGCTCGCACAGCATCCCGATCACGGCGTGCTGCTCACGCACGGCACACCCACTGGCCGGGAAACGGGGAAGCAGCTCTTCGGGGACCGGGTGGTCAGCGCCTACCTGCCCTACGACCTCCCGTGGGCGGTGAACAGTTTCCTCCGCGCATGGCGCCCGCGGGCGGGCATCCTGATGGAAACGGAGCTGTGGCCGGAGCTGATCGCGCGCGCGGGTCGCAGCGGCACCCCGATGCTGCTCGTGAACGCGCGCCTCTCCGAGCGCTCGGCGCGAGGTTACGGCCGGGTCGCGAAGCTGACGCGCGACGCCCTGGGTGGCCTCGCTGTCGTCGCGGCACAAGGGCCCGACGATGCCGAGCGGTTGACCGCGCTGGGCGCCCGGCAAGTGGCGGTGATGGGGAACCTCAAGTTCGACGTGACGCCCGATGTCGCCCAGATCGCCCTGGGCAGGACGCTCCGCGAGCGCTTCGGCCCCGCGCGGCCGGTATGGCTCGCGGCGAGCACCCGGGAGGGCGAGGAGGCGATCGTTCTCGATGCGCTGGCCTCGATGCCCGACACGGGCGCGCTGCTGGTCCTCGTGCCGAGACATCCCCAGCGGTTCGACGAGGTCGCGAAGCTGGTCGAAGCGCGCGGCTTCACGCTGGAGCGCCGCAGCGGGAATACGCCTGTGGCGGCTTCGACGCAGGTAGTCCTGGGCGACAGCATGGGCGAGATGTTCGCGTACTTCGGCGCGGCGGACATCGCCTTCGTGGGCGGCAGCCTCGTGCCGACGGGCGGCCAGAACCTGATCGAAGCGTGCGCCGTCGGAACCCCGGTGCTGATCGGTCCGCACACCTTCAACTTCGCGGACGCGACCGAAGCTGCGATCCGGACGGGCGCGGCGCTCCGGGTGTCGGACGCGAACGGACTCGCGCGGGCAGTGGCGCATCTGCTCGGCGACGACGTGGCCCGTGCGTCCATGGGCCACGCAGGCCTCGCGTTCGCAGCGGAGCACCGGGGGGCGACGGGGCGGGTACTCAGGCTGCTGGAGGAAACGCTGTCCCGCTCTCGGTGATCACGAGGTCCATGGACACATCGTGCGGGCCACGCGGTACGTGGTCGACGATCTGGCACTGGAACGCGGCCGCGATGCGCCGGAGCGGCGGGAGCTGCGGCAGCAGTCGATCATAGAAGCCTCCGCCGTAGCCGAGGCGCCCGCCGTGCCGATCGAAGGCAAGTCCGGGCAGCAGCATCCAGTCGATCGCGGCAGACACGACCACCTCGCAGCGCTTGGGGTCGGGTTCGCGGATACCCCAGACGCCCGGCGCGAGATCGGTCTCGAGATCGCGAACCCGATGGAGCACCAGACCACCCGCAGCGCGGTCGACCCGGGGCAGGATGAGCGCGAGACCGCGCCCGAGGATTGCGCGGTTGAACGGCAGCGTGTCGATCTCGCTGCCGAATCCGGCGTAGCTCAGAACAGCACCCGCGCCGGTGAGATCGCATTCACGCAGGAGGTGATCGCAGATCCGCACCGACCACTCGCGCCGATGCGCGGGATCCGCCGCATCGCGGAGGCTGCGCACGCGATCGCGGAGCGCTCGCTTCTCTGCACTGACGTCTGCGGAATCCACGGAGGGACTCGCTGCGGCCCGGACAGCAGGTTTTGTCGCCGGACCTGCGGCGCAGCGCGCGGGAACTACTGCGCTTCGGGCTTCAGCAGACGATTGACCGCCTCGAGATCGGCGACCGTGAGACGCCCCACTGCCTGCTTCAGCCTGAGCTGGGCGACGATGGTGTCGTAGGTGGCCTTCGCGAGATCACGCCGCGCGTTGGCGACTTGCTGTTGCGCGTTCAGGACGTCGACGGAAGTCCGGACGCCGACGTCGCGACCGAGCTTCGTGGATTCCAGGGAGACCTGGGACGATTGCAGGGCCTGCTCCAGCGCGCGAACCTGGGCGAGGCCGGCCGTGACGCCGAGGAAGGACTGCTGGGTGGCCAGAACCGCCTGACGGCGCGCCGCCTCGAGATCCTGTTCGGCCTTGGTGCGGTTGGCCATGGACTCGCGCACGCGGGAGTCGACGGCACCGCCAAGATAAATCGGCATGCTGAACTGCACTCCGACCACCGTCTGGCGAACCTCATTACCGAAACCGAAGGCGCTCGCATTGGCCTTGCTGTCGCTGTAGCTGGCGACGGCATCGAGCGTGGGCAGATGCCCTGCGCGCTGCTTGGTGACTTCGCGACCAGCGATCTCCACGGCCGTCTTCTGCACTTCGACCTGAAGACTTGTCGTCTGAGCCTGCTCGACCCAGGCTTCCATGCTGGCGGGGGCCGGCGGCATGAGCACGATGGGGTCGGCGGGGCCGGCGAGACTTCCGGGATTCTTGCCGATGATGGCCGCAAGCGTGCGGTTCCGGACTTCCAGGTCGTTCGCTGCAGCCACCTCCTGCGCCTGCGCGAGGTCGAAGCGCGCCTGGGCATCGTTCGTGTCTGTGATCGTCGCGGTGCCCACGACGAAGTTCCGCTTGGCCTGGGCGAGCTGCTCGGCGATCGCCGACTTCTGCGCGCGGATGAACGTGAGGTTCGCCCCGGCATACAACACGTCGAAGTACGCCTGGGAGACGCGGACCATGAGGTCCTGGGACGAAACGCTCAGCTGGATCTCGGAGGCGACCACCTGCAGCTTCGACTGTTCGTAGGTCGCGTAATTGGCGGGGCGGTACAGCGGCTGAGTCAGTTGCACGCCGTAGACGCGGTTGCTGAAGTCTCTCTGGCCGGGCGACGGAAAGTTGGCGTTACCGATGATGCGGGCGTCGAGGGTCGTGTAGCCCAGATTCGCGGTCGCGGTGACCTGCGGCAGCAGACCGGCCTTGCCCTGGACGACGCGCTCCTGACCTGCGAGATAGGTTGCGCGCGCTGACGCGAACTGCGGGTCGGACACGACCGCTTCGCGATAGACGGAGAGGAGGTCCGCCGCACCGGCCGAGGCGGCACCGAATGCGAGGGACAACGCGACGACTAGCTTGGCTTTGCGCATGACTATTAGCTCTTCCTGAGAATCCGGGGTTCGTTCAGTACCGCGCCATGGAGGGGTCCACCGATCGCGCCCAGGCGTCGATCCCGCCCTCCAGGTTGTACACCCGGGGAAACCCCGAGCGCTCCATGATCATCGCCACCTGAAAACTACGCATGCCGTGGTGACACACCACCACCCAGTCGCGGTCGCGCGGCAGTTGCTCCAGCGCACCGATTCCCTGCGAAAGAGGTAGCGGGACAGCGCCCGGAAGCGAGCATAGCGCCGTTTCCCAGGCTTCTCGCACATCGAGGATACCCGGCGATACCCGCTCGGCATCCTCCAGCCACTCGTGAAGTGCCTCGACCCCGATTCTCTGCATCAGAACACGAACCGTCCGGATTCACGCGCCTGCCTGAGCGGCGGGATGCTGGTCTCGAAGAGGCCTTGCGAAGAGAAGGCGCCGGGCGACACGCAGGTCGTGAGCCGCGCAGTCATGATCGGTTCCCGCCCGACCACCGCGAGCAGGCGCCCCCCGGGAGCGAGTTGCTTGCCGAACTCTTCGGGGAGTTCCGGCACCGAACCGGTCAGGAGGATCGCGTCGTAGGGCGCGTGGCGTGGCCAACCAGTAGCACCGTCGCCCTGTTCCAACGTGACGTTGGTGATCCCGCAGGCGGCGAGACGCGCGGCGGCCGCGGTGCTGAACTCGGGAATGATCTCGACCGAGTACACATGCGCGGAGAGCCGTGCGAGGAGTGCCGTCGTGTACCCGGTGCCGGTGCCGATCTCGAGGACGCGATCGGTGGGCTTCAACCCGAGCTCCTGCACCAGCCGCGCCTCGAGCTTGGGCGCCAGCATCACCTCCCCGTGACCGATGGGGATCTCCATGTCGGCAAAGGCAAGGCCGCGGCGCTCGGCGGGGACGAATTGCTCGCGGCGAAGTACCGCGACGAGATCAAGCACACGCTGGTCGAGAACATCCCAGGTGCGGATCTGGCTCTCGATCATGTTGGCGCGCGCCAGCTCGATATCCATGGGCAAATAGGCAGGATGACAACCCGGTCGATTATGTCACAGGCGGCGCCGGCAACCACACTAAATGACGCGTCGGTCATTTGGCGAAGCAGTGGCGCGGCCGGGGCGATGGCGGCCAATGCGGCTTTGCCTCCCGCTCGCCGCTGGTTTAGTCTCCACATCCGAGCACACAGGGGTCCTGGCCGCGTCGTTCTGGCCGGGTGAGACAGTCCCTCAGCACCTGACCCGGGTAATGCCGGCGTAGGAAGATGTCGCCCACCGAGAATTCGAGCCGTTCCATCCCCAATGTGGTTTCCATCGCCGGCGTCGATCCGTCGGGGGGCGCCGGCGTGCTCGCGGACATCAAGACCTTCTCGGCGCTGGGCGCCTATGGCTGCGGCGTGATCGCAGCCCTCACCGCGCAGAACACGCGGGCGGTCACCGGCATCCACGAGGTCCCGCCGTCCTTCCTGGCGCTTCAGCTCGAGACGCTCTTCGTCGACGTGCGTATCGATGCCGTGAAGATCGGGATGCTAGCAACGAGCGATCTGATCAGCGTGGTCGCCGACGCCCTGCGCCGACATCGTCCGCGCTTCGTGGTCCTCGACCCCGTGATGGTCGCCAAGAGCGGCGACCGACTGCTCAGGCCCGATGCCGTGCAGGCGCTGATCCGCGAACTGCTGCCGCTCGCGACCGTCGTCACCCCGAATCTGCCAGAAGCCGGCGACCTCCTTGGTCGTGAAGTGACCGAAGCACCGGACGACATGCAGTCTGCGGCGCGCGACCTGCACGCGCTGGGGGCCCACGCCGTCCTGCTGAAGGGCGGTCACGGCACCGGCGAGCGCCTCACCGATCTGTTGTACGTGGACGACCGGTCGGTGCTCATCGCCGCAGATCGCATTCCGACCACCAACACCCACGGCACTGGCTGCACGTTCTCCTCGGCCATCGCCGCGCTGCTCCCCCGACGGGCCACGCTCGAGATCGCCGTGCGCGACGCCCACGCCTATGTCCACGCCGCTATCGCCGCCGCGAGCCAGCTGCGCGTCGGCGAAGGTCATGGCCCCCTCAACCATTTTCACGCCCTCTGGCCGACGAAGCCCGAGGCGACTCCCTCCGAGACGAGACTGCAACCATGAACGCACCCCAGAAATTCCTCGCCAACGACGCCCGCGTCGACGATGCCGCCGTGAAGCCGCTGCCGCGGTCCCGCAAGGTCTATGTTCCCGGCTCCAGGCCGGATCTGCGCGTGCCCATGCGCGAGATCTCGCAGTCCGACACGCCGGCATCGTTCGGGGCCGAGCAGAACCCGCCCCTGTACGTGTACGACACGTCCGGCCCGTACACCGACCCGGACGCGAAGATCGACATCCGCCGCGGCCTGCCGGCGCTTCGCGCGGGCTGGATCGAGGAACGTGGCGACACGGAAATCCTGACCGGCCCGACGTCGGCCTTCGGTCGCGAGCGCCTGGCGGATCAGGCCCTTGCCGATCTGCGATTCGACCTTGCCCGCGCACCGCGCCGTGCGAAGGCGGGCGCGAACGTGACCCAGATGCACTACGCGCGCCGGGGCATCGTGACGCCCGAGATGGAGTACATCGCGATCCGCGAGAGCCAGCGCGCCGCCTGCTACACCGAACTGCTGCGGCGCCAGCACCCGGGCCACGACTTCGGCGCGAGGCTGCCCAAGGAGATCACGCCCGAGTTCGTCCGCGACGAAGTGGCGAGGGGCCGCGCGATCATCCCCGCGAACATCAATCATCCGGAGTCGGAGCCCATGATCATCGGGCGGAACTTCCTGGTGAAGATCAACGCGAACATCGGCAATTCCGCGCTGGGTTCGTCGATCGGCGAGGAAGTCGAGAAGATGA
The DNA here is from genome assembly GCA_001464895.1 of Betaproteobacteria bacterium Ga0077532. Classification (GTDB taxonomy): domain Bacteria; phylum Pseudomonadota; class Gammaproteobacteria; order Burkholderiales. The sequence continues at coordinate 86,313 of LNEE01000050.1, read as the reverse complement.
CCTGGTCGATCCGCTGGGGCGGCGACACCGTGATGGACCTTTCCACGGGGAAGCACATCCACGAGACGCGCGAGTGGATCGTGCGCAATGCGCCGGTGCCCATCGGCACCGTTCCGATCTATCAGGCGCTGGAGAAGGTCGACGGGCGCGCAGAGGAACTCACCTGGGAGATCTTCCGCGACACACTCATCGAACAGGCGGAACAGGGCGTCGACTACTTCACGATCCACGCCGGCGTGCGCCTGCCCTACATCCCGATGACCGCGAAGCGTCTGACGGGCATCGTCTCGCGAGGCGGCTCGATCATGGCGAAGTGGTGCCTGTCGCACCATCGGGAGTCCTTCCTCTACACGCACTTCGAGGACATCTGCGAGATCATGAAGGCGTACGACGTCTCGTTCTCGCTGGGTGACGGTCTCCGGCCGGGCTCCATCCACGACGCCAACGACGAGGCGCAGCTGTCGGAACTGAAGACGCTCGGCGAGCTGACGCAGGTCGCCTGGAAGCACGACGTGCAGGTGATGATCGAGGGGCCGGGCCATGTGCCGATGCACATGATCAAGGAGAACATGGATCTCCAGCTCGAGTACTGCAAGGAGGCCCCCTTCTACACGCTCGGACCGCTCACGACCGACATCGCCCCGGGCTACGACCACATCACGTCGGCCATCGGCGCCGCGATGATCGGCTGGTACGGCACCGCGATGCTCTGCTACGTGACGCCGAAGGAACACCTTGGCCTGCCGGACAAGAAGGACGTGAAGGACGGCATCATCGCGTACAAGATCGCCGCCCACGCGGCGGACCTCGCGAAGGGCCATCCGGGTGCGCAGGTGCGGGACAACGCCCTGTCGAAGGCGCGCTTCGAGTTCCGCTGGGAAGACCAGTTCAATCTCGGGCTCGATCCGGACACGGCCCGCGAATACCACGACGAGACGCTGCCGCAGCAGGGCGCGAAGCTCGCGCACTTCTGCTCGATGTGCGGCCCCCACTTCTGCTCGATGCGCATCACGCAGGACGTCCGCGATTACGCCGCGTCACAGGGCGTCGCGGAAAGCGAGGCGCTCGAGCGCGGCATGGCGGAGAAGTCGGAGGAGTTCCGGCGGGAGGGCGGGGAGATCTACCACAAGGCGTGACGCAGACGCGGCGGGAGGCCGTGCCCTCGCCGCGCCATGGCGAGGGGGCCCTGCCGGTCAGGCGGGTTGCGCCGCGAGAAACCGGGAAGGGTCCACGTTCCACTTCTGCGGCTGTTCGTGCCCCAGGATTCTATCGGCGCCGCCACGCCCCATCGACTTCGCGAGGTCCACCGTCTCGGGCTTGATGTAGCAGTTCTGCCTGGTGCTGAAGAAGGCGCACACCTTCGGCGCGAGGAGGTTGCCTTCCGTCTGCTCGGTCACGACGCCGAGCCGGCCGCTTTCCAACATCACGAGGGTCCCCACCGGATAGATCCCGATGGTGCGCATGAATTGCTGCACCAGCTTCTCGTCGAAGTGGAACTTGCTCCACTCGAACATCTTCCGGAGCGCCTCGGTCGGCTCCATGCCCTTGTGGTAGCAGCGATCGGACGTGATCGCGTCGTACACGTCGACGATCGCTGACATCCGCGCGAGCAGCGTGATGTCGGCGCCAGCGAGCTTCTCCGGGTACCCGGTGCCGTCCATACGCTCGTGGTGATGCAAGGTGATGTCGAGGGGGATGTCCCCGACGGACCCGGTCGCCACGAGCGCTGCATGCCCGTCGGACGGATGGCGCTTGATGAGCTGGAACTCCTCGTCGGTGAGACGCCCCGGCTTGTTCAGCACCGCATCGGGCACTTTCATCTTGCCGACGTCGTGGAGCAAGCCACCGACACCGGCTTCGCGAATGGTCTCCGGATCCAGCCCCATCGATCGCGCGAAAGTCACGAGGAGTGTTCCGACTGCGACGCAGTGCTGGAAGGTGTAGTCGTCGGCGCGCTTCAGGCGAAGGAGGCTGATGAGAGCACCGCTGCTTCGCGCGACGGATGCGGTGATGTCCTCGACGACTGCCTCCACGTCGGCCACGTGGATCGCGTGACCGAGCCGCACGTCGTTCATCACGTTGCGTACCACCCTTCCCGTCTGTTCGTAGATCTTTCGCGCCTTGCCCATCTCTTCGGAGACCGTCCGCTGGATCGGCACGTCCGGCTTTTCGGTCGCAGCGCGGAGCATGTCCGCATCGACCCGCTGACGGACTTCCTCGACCGTGGGCGCACTGGCGTCATCGAGGCCGCGGGAGGTGTCGATGTAGATCTCCCGGATCCCCGACGAGACGATCTTCGCGATGTCGGCGGGGTCCTCCAGGAGGAATCGACTCCTGACGAACGGATGGGACATCCAGTCGCAGTTGAGATCGTGGAGGTACATGCCTGGCCGCAATCGGTCTGCGGCGATGAGCTTGATCATGAGTTGGGACTGGCGAGAAGGCGTCGGTGAGCGGTGATCGTAAGGAAGGTGCCAGGTGGGCGCGCACTCGGTTCGTGAACGCTTTGCGACAGAAACCCCGACGTCTTGATGCTGTTCGCGATGGGTTCAGTGGCTATAATCCGCCCCGCTCATGGATCTCACCGCCCTCCTCAAGGCGCTGGTCCTCGGCGTCGTGGAGGGGCTCACCGAGTTCCTGCCGATTTCGAGCACCGGCCACCTCATCATCGTCGAGCAGTTGCTCGGATTCACGGGCGAGAAGGAGAAGGCGTTCGCGATCGCGATCCAGCTCGGCGCCATCCTGGCCGTCTGCTGGGAGTACCGGCGCAGGCTCGGTAAGGCCGTCTCGGGACTCGTCCGGGATCGAGACCAGCAGCGTTTCGCCCTCAACCTTCTCGTTGCCTTCCTGCCCGCGGCCATTCTCGGACTGGCCTTCGGCAAACACATCAAGGCGCACCTCTTCCAGCCAATCCCCGTCGCGACGGCATTGGTGGTTGGCGGCGTATTGATCCTGTGGCTCGAGCGGCGCTATCGGCGCCCTCGCATCGACGACATCGACCAGATCCGCCTTCCCGACGCGCTCAAGGTCGGTTTTGCGCAGGCACTCGCTCTGATTCCCGGGACCTCCCGCTCCGGGGCAACGATCATCGGCGGGATGTTCTTCGGGCTGTCGCGCCGGTCAGCGACCGAGTTCTCGTTCTTCCTGGCCATCCCGACCCTGACCGCCGCAGCCGTCTACGACCTCATCAAGCACCGCGACCTTCTCGGCACGGAAGACATCGCGCTGTTCGGCGTCGGATTCACGGCTGCGTTCTTCAGCGCCCTGATCGCGGTGCGAGGACTGATCCGATACGTGGCCCACCACGATTTCACCGTGTTCGCCTGGTACCGGATCGCCTTCGGTGCGCTGGTGCTGCTGACGGATTGGTCGGGCCTCATCGACTGGTCGAGTCACTGACGAGTCGAGGGGCGCGCTCCGAAGCGCGCGGCCCCCGACCCGTGTCCTGCAGGGCCAGGCGTCGGATGGATCCCGCCCTGGCGCTCAGGATTGGGTCCAGGGCAGACCTGCCCGCCGCCACCCCCCGACCGTGTTCCGCTGCCCCTGCCCATCGCGATCGCCCTCGAAGCCCTCGAGCACGTTGTAGACCGCGGTGTATCCCGCCTGCTTTGCCGTGGCCGCCGCAGCGTGGGAACGCCCACCGCTTCTACACAGGAACATCGTGAGCGCCTCCGGATCCACCTGCTGGGTGAGTTGCGCCGCGAAGCTGGTATTCGGCTGACCTCCTGGGTAGGTCTGCCATTCGATCTCCACGCTGCCCGGGATGCGCCCGACCCAGTCCCACTCCGCGCGGGTCCTGACATCGATCAGCTTTGCCCCCGGGGCAAGGCTCAGCAGTTCATGCGCTTCAGCAGGTTTCAGGGCCCCGTCGTAGGGAAGTCCCTGGGCGGCAGCCCTTTCCTGTGCGGTCTCCAGAATCTCGGTCAAGCGGCCCATCGGCGGAATCCTCCTTGTTGGTCGGGTTTTGCCTTCACCCGATGATCGACGAATCGGTCGAAAACCCGAAAACGAACAGCACCAAAGTAGTGCATTCGTGACAAACACGCACCAACCCAGCGCAACCCGGGTGGGTATGAGAGTGCTAACGAATTGTGGCACAATGCTTTTTCGTCCAGAAGCCGTGGCATGGAATCTGCACCCTTCCGGTACTAAAGCTTTTTTCCGGGGGCTGCCATGACCCCCAACTACCCCCGAATTTCCGTCCTGAGGAGAAACAAGGATGTCCCCAGCCGAAGTCCTTCAACTGGTGAAAGACAACGAGATCAAGTTCGTTGACTTCCGCTTCACGGATACCCGTGGAAAGGAACACCACGTCACCGTCCCGTCCAAGCAGTTCGACAATTCGAAATTCGAGGACGGGCATGCCTTCGACGGTTCGTCCATTGCCGGCTGGAAAGGGATCCAGGCTTCGGACATGTTGCTGATGCCGGATGCCAGCAGCGCCCGCATGGACCCTTTCACCGACGAGCCGACCCTCATCATTTCTTGCGACGTGATCGAACCCGCGGACGGCAAGGGCTACGACCGGGATCCACGCTCCATCGCCAAGCGCGCCGAGGCCTACCTGAAGTCGTCCGGCATCGGTGACGTTGCCTACTTCGGCCCCGAACCCGAGTTCTTCGTCTTCGACTCCATCACGTGGAGCGTCGACATGTCGGGCTGCTCCGTGAAGATCAATTCGTCGGAAGCGCCCTGGTCCTCCGGACTCGACATGGACGGCGGCAACATGGGCCACCGACCGGTGCTGAAAGGTGGTTACTTCCCCGTACCTCCGGTCGATTCGCTGCAGGACCTCCGCTCCGCCATGTGCCTCGCCCTCGAGGAACAGGGCGTCGAAGTCGAAGTGCACCACCACGAAGTGGCGGCGCCCGGCCAGTGCGAGATCGGCACCAAGTTCGCCCCCCTGGTTCAGCGCGCCGACTGGATCCAGATCATGAAGTACACGATCCACAACGTCGCTCACCAGTTCGGCAAGACGGCCACGTTCATGCCGAAGCCGGTCGTGGGCGACAACGGTTCGGGCATGCATGTGCACCAGTCCGTGTGGAAGGATGGCAAGAACCTGTTCGCGGGCAATGGTTACGCCGGCCTTTCCGAGTTCGCGCTGTACTACATCGGCGGCATCATCAAGCACGCCAGGGCGCTGAACGCCATCACGAACCCCGGCACGAACTCCTACAAGCGTCTCGTGCCCGGCTTCGAAGCACCGATCAACCTCGCGTATTCCGCCCGTAACCGCTCGGCCTCCATCCGCATCCCGTTCGTGCAGAGCGACAAGGCTCGCCGGATCGAAGTGCGGTTCCCCGATCCCACGGCCAACCCGTACCTCGCGTTCGCGGCAATGTTGATGGCCGGCCTCGACGGCGTGCAGAACAAGATCCACCCCGGTGAGGCGATCGACAAGAACCTCTACGACCTCCCGCCGGAAGAGGCCAAGAAGGTTCCGAACGTGTGCTCGTCGCTCGACATGGCGCTGGAGCATCTCGACAAGGACCGCGAGTTCCTCACGCGCGGCGGCGTGTTCTCCAACGACATGATCGATGCGTACATCGAACTGAAGATGGAGGAGGTCACCCGCTTCCGCATGACGACCCACCCGGTCGAGTTCGACATGTACTACAGCCTCTGATCCAGTCGGATCACCGGCAAGAGAAGGGCGGGATCACCCCGCCCTTTTCTTTTTCCACCACCCGACCGCGGTCAACGCGGCGACCCAGCACCATTCAAGGTCACGATCGTTCGGAATCGTTCCAGCTTCGTTGCCGGTTGCAGACCTCTCGCCTAGACTGGTCGAAACTTCCGGACTGACAGGATCCTCTTCCTTTCATGCATCTGCTCCGAAGGTGCTTTTCCCTCTTCGCAACGGCGCTCGCACTCGCGACCGCCTGCGAAACCGCGCGAGCGGATGCCACCTGCAAGTACATCGATGCGGAAGGGCGGATCACCTTCGCGAACGTCCCGATCAAGAACGCCCGCCGGGTCCTTTGCTTCGATCCAGTGCCGGATCGCGTGTCGGCACCAAAACAGCGCACGGACGCACCGCCTCGGCGTGCATCTCCGGATACTTCAAGCAACGTGAAGATCGATCCCGATACCCAGAGACGCCGCGATCTCGACCGCCGCGGGATCCTCGAGCGGGAACTCGCCGAAGAACGCGGTCTGCTCGACGACGCCAACCGCAACTTGTCTGCTGTTCGCAACGACACATCTGCACAGGGCCAGAGCCGCGCACGAACCCTCGAGGAGGCGGTGGCGCGTCATTCGAAGAACGTCGAGGCAATCCAGCGCGAGCTGCTTTCGGTTCGTTAGCACGGCTCGCCGTCGCCGCGATCGCAGACACGCGAACGCGCGCCCGGAGCCGTGCCGGCGCACCAACCAGTGGCGCGCTTATTGCGAATGCATGGCTTCATTCGGAAACCTAGAACATGAACCCCGACGCACGCGAGGGACTGGATCTTCTGTCGACGGCTGTCGTTCTCATCGACGCCACGCAACGGGTCCGGTATCTGAATCCAGCCGCCGAAAACCTCTTCCGGGTGAGCCACAAGAGCATGGTGGGTCAATCACTACACGACGTGTTTTCGGAGTGCACCGCGCTCGATGCCGCCGTGGCGCTCGCCCAGCGTGACCGCTGCAGTTTCACCCAGCACGATCTCGCGGTCGTCGTGACTGCCGGCAACCAGATGCAGAAGCTCCTGCTCACGTGCACGGTGACGCCGGAAGACCTGTCCGAAGGCAGCGGCTTCATGCTCGAATTCGCGCCGATCCAGCAGCAGCTGCGGATTGCCCGCGAGGAGCGCCTCCTCGACCAGAGCCAGGCCAATCGCGAGTTGGTCCGCAACCTCGCCCACGAGATCAAGAATCCGCTCGGCGCCCTGCGCGGCGCGGCCCAGCTGCTCGAACGCGAACTCGATCGCCCCGAACTGCGCGAGTACACGCAGGTGATCATGATGGAGGCCGACCGCCTCCAGGCATTGATGGATCGCCTCCTCACGCCGCACCGTCTGCCGCAACTGACGATGCTGAACGTGCACGAGATCACCGAGCGCGTCCGCAGCCTCATCCTCGCCGAGTTCTCTGGCATCCAGATCCGCCGCGACTACGACACCAGCCTGCCACCGCTCGAGGGCGATCGCGAGCAGCTCATCCAGGCCGTGCTCAACGTTGCGAAGAACGCCGCCCAGGCCATGAAGGGCAGAGGCACCATCACCTTTCGTTCGCGGGTCGTCCGGCGCGTGACGCTCGCCAAGAAACTCTACCGGCTCGCCATCGCCCTCGACGTGATCGACGACGGTCCGGGCATCCCCGAAGACATCCGCGAGCGCGTGTTCTTTCCGCTCGTGTCAGGCCGCGAAGGCGGTACCGGACTAGGACTCACCATCGCGCAGACCTTCATCAACCAGCACCATGGGTTGATCGAAGTGGAAAGCCAGCCCGGGCGCACCTGCTTCACGCTGCTGCTCCCCCTGCGCGACACGGCCGTCTCCAGCGGCGAAGACATTCCCTCATCGAAGCACTGACTCCCATGAAACCCGTCTGGATCATCGACGACGACCGCTCCATCCGCTGGGTGTTCGAGAAGGCCCTCGCCCGCGAGGACATCCCCTTCAAGACATTCTCCAATGCGCAAGAAGCGCTCGCAGCCCTCGCTGGCGCGCCACCCCAGGTGGTGGTCAGCGACATCCGCATGCCGGGCAGCACGGGTATCGACCTGCTGCAGCAGATCAAGGAACAGCACCCGAGCCTGCCGGTCATCATCATGACGGCCTACTCGGACCTCGACAGCGCGGTCTCTGCGTTCCAGAGCGGCGCCTTCGAGTACCTGCCGAAGCCGTTCGACGTCGATCAGGCGGTGGACCTCATCCGCCGTGCGATGTCCGAGAGCCAGCAGCACGAGGAAGTCGAGCAGGCGCCCGAGTCCGCGCCCGAGATCCTCGGACAGGCGCCGTCAATGCAGGAAGTCTTCCGCGCGATCGGCCGCCTCGCGCAATCCCAGGCCACGGTTCTCATCAACGGCGAGTCGGGAACGGGCAAGGAGCTGGTGGCACGCGCACTGCACCGCCACAGCCCGCGCTCGCCGCGCCCCTTCATCGCCATCAACACGGCCGCCATTCCCAAGGATCTCCTCGAGTCCGAACTCTTCGGCCACGAACGGGGTGCCTTCACCGGCGCACAGACGATGCGGCGCGGACGCTTCGAACAGGCAGAGGGCGGCACGCTCTTCCTGGACGAGATCGGCGACATGCCGCCCGACCTGCAGACGCGTCTCCTGCGCGTGCTCTCAGATGGTCAGTACTACCGCGTGGGCGGACATCAGCCGATCCGGGCAAACGTGCGGATCATCGCCGCGACCCACCAGGATCTCGAGGTGCGCGTGAAGCAGGGCCTGTTCCGCGAGGACTTGTTCCACCGTCTCAATGTCATCCGGCTGAAGCTCCCCAGCCTTCGCGAGCGGCGCGAGGACATCGCACTGCTCGCCCGCCACTTCCTCTCGAAGAGCGCCCGCGATCTCGGGGTCGAGTCGAAGCGGCTCACCGAACCCGCCATGAAGTACCTCTCGGCGCTGGACTGGCCGGGCAACGTGCGTCAGCTGGAGAACATCTGCCACTGGGTCACGGTCATGGCGCCCGGCGTCAATGTGGATGTCGCGGATCTCCCCGCGGAGATCCGCGAGCGCGACACCCGCACCGTGACCGAAAGCTGGATCTCCGCGCTGGAACGCGAGGCCGAGAGCGCATTGAACCGCGGCGAGCGGCGGATCATGGACGAGATGACACGCTCCTTCGAGAAGGCGCTCATCCTGAAGGCACTGGCACACACCGGTGGCCGACGCATCGAGGCCGCCAACCTCCTGGGCCTCGGACGCAACACGCTCACCCGCAAGATCCAGGAGCTGGGTCTGGAGGACAAGGGGCGCGCCGACCATCTCGACCACGAGAGGGAAGCCTTCTAGGAACGAATGCGGGAGCGCTGACGCGCGGGTCATTGCGCGTCAGCGCAGGCAAGACCTGACCCTCTCAGGCCAGTTCGGCGATCACCGGTGCGTGGTCGGACGGACGCTCGAGACCGCGAAGGGAGACATCCACCCGGCAGGCCGTGCAGGTCTCGGCCAGTGGCGTGGTCAGCAGGATGTGATCTATGCGCAGACCCATCTTCCGGCGGAACGCATTCATCCGGTAGTCCCACCAGGTGTACGACCGCTCCGGCTGCGGGAACCTTCGAAAGCTGTCGCTGAGGCCGAGTGCGATCAACCCCCGGAACGCATCGCGCTCCGGCCCGCTGCAGAGCACCTGTCCCGCCCAGGCCGCCGGATCGTGGACGTCGATGTCCTCCGGCGCGATGTTGTAGTCGCCTAGCAGCGCCAGCTGCGGATGCCCCGCGATCTCCACCCGCAACCACGCGGTGAGTGCTGCCAGCCACTGCAGCTTGTACTGATACTTGTCGGACTCGACGCTCTGGCCGTTCGGGATGTACGCGCACACGATGCGCACGCCCGCCACCGTGGCAGAGATGACGCGCTTCTGCTCGTCCGCATAGCCCGGGATGCCTGCCACGACATCGGTCATCGGCAGCCGCGAGACGATCGCCACGCCGTTGTAGGTCTTCTGACCCGAGAAGGCTGCGGAGTACCCCGCCGCCTGCAGTTCCGCCGCGGGGAAGAACGCGTCTTCCAGCTTGGTCTCCTGGAGGCAGACCACATCGGGTGCCTCCTGACCCAACCAATCGAGTAGATGCCCCAGACGAACCTTGAGCGAGTTCACGTTCCACGTGGCGATCTTCATGGGGCGGCTCCGATGCATTCTGCAAGTACCGACAGCATCGCATATCGCAGCGGGTCATCAACGCCCGCACACGCGGCCTCGCCGAACGAGCACAGCCGGGATCACCAGGCTGGCATGCGAACCCGCTTCTGCGGTACGGTCGGGGCTCGGGGCGAGCCCCGGTCGTGAGCCGATGCGTTGGCACACGCGGCTCGCACGAGCCCGCCATCGCTTCGGTTCGTCTTGTCATGCGTGCCCACTGCCGTACCGCCGACTCCGTTCTGCAACGAGAGCGACGCGCAGCACTGGTGAGCACCATCGATGGAGCAGTGAGCAATGATCAACCAGGTACACAACATCAGTTTTCCCATCTCGGAACCGCATGCGCTCGACCAGGACGAGGCTTACTTCATCCTGAAGGAGAACGACGGTCAGACGAAGGTCCGCTTCCACGACTACGATCGGATCTACGATCGGCCCGGTCTGTACGAGCAGCTCTTCTATCAGCGGTTGCGATGCGCGTCCCCACGCAAGGCGCGCGATCTCCTCGAGAAGGTCCTGCAGGACAACCGCATGGATCTGAGCGAGCTGCGCGTGCTCGATCTCGGCGCGGGGAACGGGATGATGGGCGAGCTGCTAGACGCCGCGCGCGTGATCGGCGTGGACATCTCCGACCACGCGCGCCTTGCCTGCGAGCGCGATCGCCCCGATGCGTACGATGCCTACTACGTCACCGACATGTGCCACCTCGACGCGGAACTCGCGGCCGAGATGAAGAGCTGGCAGCTGGATTGCCTCACCTGCATCGCAGCCCTCGGGTTCGGCGACATCCCTGTGCGGGCGTTCGCCAACACCTTCAACCTGATACGCCCGGATGGCTGGGTGGTGTTCAACATCAAGGAGACCTTCCTGCAGGAGAGCGATCGGTCGGGCTTCTCGATGCTGGTGAAGCACCTGCTGGTGAGCGACACCCTCCAGGTCCATCACCTCGAGCGCTATCGCCATCGCATCTCCATCGATGGTCGCGCGCTGTTCTACTACGTGCTGGTCGGCAGAAAGGCGTCGGACATCTCCGCCGCCGTGCTCGACGACCTGCCTCTCGACTGACGAAGGCCATGGCAGTCGCCCGAGTGTTCGGCAGGATTCTGGCTCGCCACCTGGGTGCAACGCTCCTGGCGCTGCTGCACGGAGTCTCCGCCGAGGCCTGCGACGTCACCCACAAGGTGATGTTCGCCGGTCTCGACTGGGACTCGAACGCTTTCCACACGGCGGTGGCCGGACGCATCCTGCGCGACGGCATGGGCTGCGCGGTGGACGTGCTGCCCGGCGCGACCATCCCGCTCCACAATGGCCTCGCGCGTGGCGACGTCCACATCATGATGGAAGTCTGGGGGTCGAACACGCCGCCGAGTTGGGATGCAGGGGTGGCCGCCGGCAAGCTGGTGGCACTGGGCGTGAACTTCCCCGACGCCGTACAGGGATGGTTCGTGCCGAAGTACCTCGTCCGCGGCGACAAGGCGGCGGCGCCGGACCTCGTGTCCGTGGCCGACCTGCCGCGCCACAAGGCGCTCTTCCGCGACCCTGAGGAACCCGGCAAGGGACGGTTCCTCAACTGCATCGCCGGCTGGCAATGCGAGGTCACGAACACCAAGAAGCTGCACGCCTACGGTCTGCTCGAACACTTCACGAACTTCCGTCCCGGCACCGGTGCCGCGCTCGATGCAGCGATCCTCTCGGCCATCAAGCGAAGGCGTCCCGTGCTGTTCTACTACTGGGGCCCCACGTGGCTGCTGGGGCAGATCGGCGAGGCGGTCGTGATGCTCGAGGAACCTCCGCACGAACCCGACACCTGGCTGGCACTGATCCAGGAGAAGGATCCCCGTCGGGTGCGCAGGGCCACGGCCTATCCCGTGGTCGCCGTGTCGATCGGCGCCCACAAGCCCTTCATCGACCGGGCACCGACCATCCGCGCGTTCCTGCAGCGCTACCGCACCTCGGCCAAGGTCGTATCGGAGGCACTGGCCCACATGCGGGAGAACCGCGCCAGTCCCGACGATGCCGCGCGGCACTTCCTCGAGACGCGTCCGGACGTCTGGCAGGACTGGGTGCCACCGGAGATCGCGCAACGTGTGCGGGCGTCCCTCTGATGGGTGACGAGGTCACCGGTCCCGCCCTCTTTCCCGACTGGCAGACGCCGCTGCGGGAAGCCACCAACGCCGCCATCGACACGCTGGTGATGGGGTTCGGTGACGAGTTCGAGGCCGTGTCGCAGGCACTGCTCGCCGTCCTCCTGCCCCTCGAACAGGCACTTCGGAATGCATCGCCATGGCTGGTGCTCGCGATCGCGTCGACACTGGCGTTCGCCGCGAGCCGCCGCTGGCAGTTCACGCTGGCCACCGCTGCCGGCCTCTGGGTGATCGGTGCGCTCGGGCAGTGGGACCCCGCCATGCAGACGCTCGCACTGATCCTCGTGGCGGTGCTGGTCTGCCTCGTCGTCGGTCTCCCGCTCGGCGTCTGGAGCGCGCGTTCGCGCTGGGTGCAGCGCGTCGTCTCGCCGACGCTCGACCTCATGCAGACCATCCCGAGCTTCGTGTATCTCATTCCCGCGGCGATGCTGTTCGGCCTCGGGAAGGTGCCGGCCATCCTCGCCACGGTCATCTATGCGGCGCCACCGCTCGTCCGCCTGACGGCGCTGGGCGTCTCCCAGGTGAACGCGGAAGTGATGGAGGCTGCGCGGGCGTTCGGCGCGACGCGATGGCAGACCCTGCTCAAGGTCCAGCTTCCCCTCGCCCTGCCCTCGATCATGCAGGGCATCAACCAGACGACGATGATGGCCCTCGCCATGGTCGTGATCGCCTCGATGATCGGCGCCCGCGGTGTGGGCGAGACCGTGCTGGTGGGCCTTCAGCGCAACGACCCCGGGATGGGACTGGTGGGTGGGCTGGCCATCGTGATCCTGGCGATCCTGCTCGACCGGCTGCTGCAGGCTTGCGGCGTTCGTCTTCAGCCGCGCGGGTCGGTTCGCTCCTCCTGGATCGCCCCATGGCGCTGATCGAGATCCGCGGGGTCACCACGATCTTCGGCCCGGCGCCGCCCACGGCCCTGCGGAAGTTGCGCTCGGGATTGGACAAGTCGGCGTTGCTCGGCAGCGGCCACACGTTGGCGTTGCGCGATGTCGACCTCGACATCGAGGCGGGCGAAATCTTCGTGTTGATGGGCCCATCGGGCTCCGGCAAGTCGACGCTGCTGCGACACATCAACCGACTGATCGAACCCACGGCGGGTCGGGTGCACGTCGATGGCCAGGATGTGATGGCGCTGCGCACCCGCGAACTCGTCGCGCTTCGTCGCAGGCGGATGGCCATGGTGTTCCAGGGGTTCGGACTGCTGGACCACCGCCGCGTCGTCGACAACGTGGCGCTCGGTCTCGAACTGCGCGGCGTGGGTCAACGGGAGCGTCGGACCCGCGCCATGCAGTGGATCGAGCGCGTCGGTCTGTCCGGTTACGAAGAGCGCCTGCCTGCGCAGTTGTCCGGCGGCATGCGTCAGCGGGTCGGTCTCGCCCGCGCGCTCGCCAGCGAGACCGACATCATCCTGATGGACGAGCCCTTCTCTGCGCTCGATCCGCCGATCCGGGCGCAGTTGCAGCGGGAACTGCTGGCCCTTCAGGCCGAACAGGGTCGGACGGTGGTGTTCGTCACCCATGACCTCGACGAGGCGCTGCGCATCGGGAGCCGCCTCGCGATCCTGCGCGACGGGGCAGTGGTGCAGGTGGGCACGCCGTGGGAGGTGCTGACCCAGCCGGCGGACGCCCCGTCGGCCGACTTCGCCCGCCACGTGAACCGGGCCCGGGCACTCGCCATCGGTTCGGCGCTGGCGCCCTGGCCGGCCGATCTTCCGATGCCCGACCCCGCGAATGCCACGGATACCGTCGACGCGGACGCCTCGATCGAGCAGGTGCTGCACCAGCTCGTGGGTCGCACCGATCCACTCGCCGTTCGGCGCGGCAATGTCATCGTCGGTCAGGTCTCGATGTCGTCGGTTCGCGCGCTGCTGGCGCCTCCCGACCGCGTCTCCCCGCGACAGGTGCCGGAAGGCAGCGAGAACCGTTCGGCGTGACGCGCAGGCGGCCCGCATGCCACGCCAATCGGAAGGTCAGGGCGTTTGGTCCATTGCGGGCTGGGGACGTGCAGGCTGAGGGAGTGCAGGATCGCGCGCGTTGCGCGACAACTCCGTCGGCGTGCCGGCCCCGCTCTTCCTGGTGGCCACCGCCGGCGGGCGGACGGGCGACGACTTCGGGTAGCCGGCCGCATCGAGCGTCGAGTGCCATTGCGTGGCTTCCCACCCGCGCACGATCGTCCGCCCCACCACGAGCACCGGCACCTCGACGGACGTGCCACCCGTCAGCTTGAGCAGCTCGGCCTGGACGTTCTGGTCGCGAGCGGCCTTCTCGGCGTACGGAACACCGCGCGCCTCCAGGAGCTTGCGACCCTCGTCGCACGCCTCGCCGCAATCGGAGGTGTAGAGCGTGACCGGGAAGTTCTTCGCCGCCATCTGTGTGGCATACGGCAGCGGCCCGGAACCCGCGCGGTCGCCGAGACGCTTCCTCTCGACATTGCGCGCATCGCCGGGCGGCGGCTTGTCGGTGTAGAAGACCCGACCGTTCTCATCGGTCCAGCGATACAGCTTCTGGTCCGCGTCCGCTCCCGCCGCCACGAAACACGTCGTCATGCACAGAGCCAGGATCCCATTCGCATTCACGATCGCCCTCCTTGCTCGCACCACCCGACAGGTTCAGGCAGCGACCATCCCATTGTGCCGCAGGAGCGCGTCGATGGACGGCTCGCGGCCGCGGAAAGCCACGAACGATTCCAGCGCGGGACGGCTGCCACCGGTGCCCAGGATCTCCTCGCGGAAACGCTGGCCGGTGGCCGCATCGAGAACGCCACGCTCCTCGAACAGGCTGTACGCGTCGGCAGAGAGCACCTCCGCCCACTTGTAGCTGTAGTAGCCCGCCCCGTACCCCCCCGCGAAGATGTGCGAGAAGCTGTGCGGGAACCGGTTGAACGGCGGCGGGATCACCACCGCGACCTCCCGGCGCACCTCCGCCAGAAGGTCCATGACTCCCTGCTTCCCGCACGGCTCGAAATCGCTGTGGACGCGCATGTCGAAGAGCGCGAACTCGAGCTGTCGGACGGTCTGCATGCCGCTCTGGAAATTGCGGGCGGCGACCATGCGGTCGTAGAGCGCGCGCGGCAGCGGCTCCCCGGTTTCCACGTGCGCTGTCATGTGGCGCAGCACGTCCCACTCCCAGCAGAAGTTCTCCATGAACTGGCTCGGCAGTTCGACGGCATCCCACTCGACACCATTGATGCCGGATACGGGGAGATCCTCCACGCGCGTGAGCAAGTGATGCAGGCCGTGGCCGAACTCGTGGAAAAGGGTGATCACCTCGTCGTGGGTGAAGAGGGCAGGCTTGCCGTCGACCGGACCGGAGAAATTGCAGTTGAGGTAGGCCACGGGTGTCTGGATGCCGGACGGGATGCGGCGGCGCCCCATGGCGTCGTCCATCCATGCCCCGCCGCGCTTGGAACTCCGCGCGTAGAGATCCATGTAGAAACGCCCGACCACCTGGCCGTTGCGATCGGTGATGCGATGGAAGCGAACGTCCGGATGCCACACCGGGGCGTCCTCGGTCTCGATCACGAGACCGAAGAGGGTCTCGACCACCTTGAACATGCCGTCGATGACCCGCTGCTCGGGGAAGTACTGCTTCACCTCCTGCTCCGAGAAACTGTATCGCGCACCGCGCAGCTTCTCGCTCGCCCACGTGAGATCCCACGGCTCCATCTTCTCCAGCCCGAGCTGATCCCGGGCGAAGGCCTGCAGGTCGACGAGATCGCGCTCCGCGAACGGCTTGGCGCGACCCGCGATGTCGCGCAGGAAGGCGATGACCTGCGCCGGCGTCTCGGCCATCTTCGGCACGAGAGACAACTCGGCGAAGTTGGCGTAGCCGAGGAGCGACGCCTCCTCGCGGCGCAGCGCGAGGATCTCGGCCATGGGGCCGGTGTTGTCCAGGTCGGGGGAGCCGAACTCGGATGCCCGCGTGGCATAGGCGCGGTAGAGCACTTCGCGGAGCGGACGGTGCTCGGCGTACTGCAGGACCGGGAGGTACGACGGCATGTGCAGCGTGAACTTCCACCCCGCCTTCCCGTCGGCCTCCGCGGCGGACCGCGCGGCGGAGATCACGTCCGCGGGCAGGCCGCGCAACTCGGGCTCCGCCTCGACGTAGTGGGCGAAGGCATTCGTCGCGTCGAGGACGTTGTCGCTGAACTTCGAGGACAGCTCGGCGAGCCGCTCGGCCACGGCCTTGAAGCGCGCCTTGCGATCCTCGGAGAGTTCCGCGCCGCCCAGCCGGAAATCCCGCAGCCGGTTCTCGACGATGCGCTGCCGGGTGGGCGAGAGCGTCTCGAACACCGGCCCCGACCGCAGCGCGCGGTACTTGCGATACAGCCCCTCGTGCTGCGAGATCTCGGTGCCGTACTGCGAGATCTTCGGCAGGTTCGCGTTGTAGACCTCGCGCAGCGCCGGGCTGTTCATGACCGCATTCATGTGGGAGACCTGCCCCCAGGCGCGGTACAGGCGCTCGTTCGCGTCGTCGAGCGGCTGCGCGAAGCCGTCCCAGTCGGGGTCGGCGTTGTCGGCGGCGATGCGCTCGACGAGGGCCCGATTCTCGGCCAGCAGTTGATCGACGGCGGGTGTCACGAACGTCGGCTGGAACTCCGCGAAGCGCGGCAGACCGGAGAAATCGAGCAGGGGATTCATCGAGTGGCGTTTCCGGAAAGAGGTGGGTTTGCGTGTCAGGGTTGGGCGTCAGGCGCGCGTGCCGGCGTCGAACACCGGACGGCCGTCGATGATGGTGTGTACGGTCCGTCCGCGCAGTTCGTAGTCGGCGAACGGCGTGCTCTTGCCCGAACTGACCAGCGCGGCCGGCGAGGGTTTCCACCAGTGGTCGGGATCGAAGATGCACAGGTCTGCGATCGCGCCCGGTGCCAGCGTCGGCGCCGGCAACCCCAGCGCGCGGCTCGGGCCGGTGGTCACCGGCGCCAGCGCCTGCGCGAGACTGCCGCCCTCGCCTGCGCGCAGCGCGAGGGAGAGCAGGGTCTCGATGCCGGTCGCGCCGGTTGCGGCCTCGGCGAAGGGGACCTGCTTGCCGTCGTCGTCCACGGGCGTGTGGTCGGAGCACATGGCGTCGATGGTGCCGTCCTGGAGACCACGGGCGAGTGCCGCACGGTCCCGGCCGCTTCGAAGGGGAGGCGACAGCCGGCACCGCGCATCGAAGTAGCCGATGTCCATTTCGCTCAGATGCACGTGGAGGGCGGATACGTCACACGTGAGCCGCATGCCGTCCGCCCGCGCGCGCCGGACCATCTCGACCCCTTCGGCGGTGGACAGCCGGCAGATGTGCACCCGCACGCCCGTGGCCCGCGCGAGGAGGAGGATGCCCGCCAGGGCCACGGTCTCCGCGACGGCGGGGATGCCGGGCAGGCCCAGCCGCGTCGCCACCTCGCCGTCGTGCGCCACGCCGCCGCGCGCCAGGCTTTCCTCCTGCGGACGCAGCCAGACGGGCAGATCGAAGGTGGACGCGTAGGCCATCGCGCGCATCAACACCTGCTGGTCGGAGAGGGGGGCATCGCCCTGCGAGAAGCCCACGCAGCCGGCCTCCGACAGCTCGACCATGCCGGTGAGGCGTTCGCCGCCGAGGCCGTGGGTCAGGGCCCCGAGCGGATGGACGCGGGCGAGCGCAAGACTGGCCGCACGCCGGCTCAACATCTCGACGAGTCCGGGCTCGTCGAGTGGCGGGTCGGTGTCCGGCGGGCAGACGATGCGGGTGATCCCGCCCGAGACCGCGGCGGCGAGCTCGCTGTCGAGCGTCGCGCGGAATTCGAAGCCCGGTTCACGGAGGCGGACCGAGAGATCCACGAGGCCCGGGCAGACGACGTGACCGGCCGCATCGATGACGCGGTCGGCGACGAATCCCGGCGGTGGGGCGCCCACGGCAGCGATCAGGCCATCGGCGATGAAGAGGTCCGCCACGGCATCGGTGCCGAGGGTGGGGTCGACCAGGCGACCGGATCGGATGTGCAGTTTCATGGCGTCACCCATTCCCGGCGAGGATGGCCATCACGGCCATGCGGACCGCGATGCCGAAGGTGACCTGCGGCAGGATCACCGACTGCGGCCCATCGGCCACCTCGGAGTCGATCTCAACCCCGCGGTTCATCGGCCCCGGATGCATGACGATGGCGTCCGGCTTCGCCAGTGCGAGCCGCGCGGGCGTGAGCCCGTAGCTCCGGAAGTACTCCTGCGACGAAGGCAGCAGCGCGCCGTTCATGCGCTCGTTCTGCAGGCGCAGCATCATCACCACATCCACCCCCCGCAAGCCCTCGTTCATGTCGTGGAAGACGCGCACCCCGAGCTTCTCGATATCGGGAGGCATCAACGTCCGCGGCCCCACCACCCGGACCTCCGGGACGCCGAGGGTCGTGAGCGCATGGATCTCCGAGCGCGCCACGCGCGAGTGCAGCAGATCACCCACGATCGCGACCGTGAGGTTGCTGAACTCCGGCTTGTAGTGGCGGATCGTGTAGACATCGAGCAGGCCCTGCGTCGGATGCGCGTGCCGGCCGTCGCCGGCGTTGATCACGTGGATCTCGGGGCCGACGTGCCGCGCGATGAGGTGCGGCGCTCCGCTGGACGCGTGCCGCACCACGAACATGTCGGCGTGCATGGCCGAGAGGTTCGCCACTGTGTCGAGCAGCGTCTCGCCCTTGCTCTGGGACGAGGTCGCGATATTGAGGTTGACCACGTCGGCCGAGAGCCGCTTCGCCGCGATCTCAAAGGTGGTGCGGGTGCGGGTCGATGACTCGAAGAACAGGTTGAACACCGACTTGCCGCGCAGCAGCGGGACCTTCTTGATCTCGCGCTCGGTGACCGAGACGAACGAGCGGGCAGTGTCGAGGATCTGCATCAACGTCGCCCGCGGCAGGCCCTCGATCGAAAGCAGGTGCCGCAGTTCGCCGTCGGGGCCCAGCTGGGGGTTATGCGCCGCCACCGGCTTCCTCCATGGTGAGCGACAGCCTGCCGGAGGCGTCGCGTACGAGCACGATCATGCCGCGGTCGGCGGGCACGTCGACGACATCGCCGACCCACTCGGCCGCGATGGGCAACTGGCGGCCGCCGCGATCGAGCAGGGCGGCGAGCCGCACCCGGCCCGGCCGGCCGTAGTCGAACAGCAGGTTCACGGCGGCACGCACGGTGCGGCCGGTGTAGAGGACATCGTCCACGAGCACGATGTCGCGACCCGGAATCTCGAACGGCAGGTCGGACGGCCGGACATCCGGCTTCAGCCCGCGCTGGCGGAAGTCGTCGCGGTAGAAGGCGACGTCGAGGGTGCCGAGGGGGGTCGGGAGCGCAAGCGCGGCATGCAGGCGTTCCGCGACCCACACGCCTCCGGTGTGGATGCCCACGAGCGCGGTCTCGGCGCCGATGGCGCCTCGCAAGCGGCTGACGAGTCGATCGAGCAGTTGCTCTGCGTCAGGCAGAGTCGGCGGTGTAGGCATCGAAGAACCCTTGAAGAATTTCACTGGCGGCGACGCTGTCGAGATGCGCCTTCTGGCGGCGCCCCCGCACGCCGGCCTCGCCGAGGGCCTGGCTCGCCGCGTGGGAGCTGAAGCGTTCGTCCACGCGAAGAACGGGCAGGCCGAACCGGGCTTCGAGCGCCGCCTGGAACGCGCCCACGGCTGCCGCCATCGCATGCTCGGCGCCGTCATCCCGCACGGGCCAGCCGATCACGAGCAGCGCAGGCTGCCATTCCTTCACGTATTCGCCGACGCGGGACAGGCGCACCTCGGGATCCGGTGTGTCGACGAGCTTCAGCGGGTGCGCGATGCCCAGCGTCATCTCGCCCACGGCGACCCCCGTCCGGCGAAGGCCGAAGTCCAGCGCGAGCACCGTGCCGGTCGCGGGTGGGGGGCTGGTGGCCTGCGCGACGATCGTCACGCGTGACCTGCGGCCTCGGACAGGCTCGCCGGATTCACCCCGAGGATGCGCATCGCGGCATCGAAACGGTCCTCGCTCGGCAGGTCGAAGATCACGCTGGCCTCGGCGGCCACCGTCAACCAGGCGTTCTGCAGGAGCTCCTCCTCGATCTGCCCCGGCGCCCAGCCTGCGTACCCGAGCGACACGAGGAGATTCCCGGGTCCGCCGCCGGCGGCAACGGCTTCGAGGATGTCCTTCGATGTCGTGAACCCGACGCCGTCGCGGACGACGAGCGTGGAACCCCACTCGCCCAGCGGTCGGTGGAGCACGAACCCCCGATCCACCTGGACCGGGCCTCCGAAGTACACGGGATTCGCGGCGAGCGCCGGGTCCTCGAGGGAGAGGCCTACGCGATCAAAGAGGTCGCCCAGGGTCATGTCGATGGGCCGGTTGACGACGACGCCCAGTGCGCCCTGCTCGTTGTGCTCGCAGATGTACGTGAGCGTGCGGGCAAAGTTCGGGTCGACCATGCCGGGCATGGCGATGAGGAAATGGTGGGTGAGATCGACGGTCTGCATGGGTTCGCTCCGGACCGGATTTTAGCCCGTACAACGGCGGGACAGGCGCCGATCGGCACGGCGGCCAGCACGCCCGGGCCGCATGACGCGTCGGTCGACGAGTCGGGACGAGAGGGAGCCGATGCTACCATCCGCCCCTCTCACGAAGCGTGGCGCCACGCCCTCACCGGCGCGCCCATCCCACGAGGTATGCACCGCCCGCGGCGGCGCGCCCAGTTCACGAGGTCTGCACCCTGGCCACCGAGCAGGAAATTGCCCGCTTTCTCGCCGAAGTCGAGCGCCGCGCCTATCGGCACGCGATGTTCGCGCTGCGGGACGAACATCTCGCCCTCGATCTCGTGCAGGAATCGATGCTGCGCCTCACGGAAAAGTACTCGGACAAGCCGCCCGAGGAACTTCCGCTGCTCTTCCACCGCATCCTTCAGAATACAATTCGTGACCACTATCGGCGGCAGAAGGTCCGGAATCTCTGGACGACGCTGCTGTCCTCGCTGTCTCCCGACGACGGCGAGGACAGCGACCCGCTCGACCGGATCCGGGTCGAGGACAACGAGGGCACTCCGGAGGATCAGGCCGAGCGCGCGCAGATCGCGGCGCTGATCGGGGACGCCGTCACGCGGCTGCCCAAGCGTCAACAAGAGGCGTTCCTGCTCCGTTACTGGGAGGAATTCGACGTGGCCGAGACAGCGCAGGCAATGGGGTGCTCGGAGGGCAGCGTCAAGACGCACTGCTCGCGAGCCACCCACACCATTGCGGCCTATCTGCGCAGAAGGGGAATCACACCGTGAACGACACCGAACTGGGTCAGCGGCTCGCCCGCCGCCTGGATGCCTGCGTCGATGACCTCGATCCGCGCATCCTGCGCCGGCTCCAGGCGGGCCGCGAGCTTGCATTGGAGCAGTTGCGCGAGCCCGTCACGGCCCTGGCCTCCGCGAGCGGCGCTGCCCGACTCCCCGGTCCGCTGGCAGGCGCATTCCGCCATCGACTGTTCCTCCCGGCCGCTGTCCTGTTGCTGGGGCTGGTGACGATCTACGTCTGGCAGGGTGCGGGGATCTCCTCCAACGACGGTGAAGAGCTGGAACTCCTCGGCGACGAGCTTCCGATCAATGCCTACCTCGACAAGGGCTTCCAGCAGTGGATCACCCCAGCCATGCAGCGGTAGCGTCGAGGGCTGGCTTCCTCGCCGCCCTCCTCGCCGCCTTCCTGATCACACTTCTCACCTTCGGCGCCGCCAGCGCCCGGGCGGACGACGCGGTGACATGGAGTCAGCTCTCCGCGTCGCAGCGCGAGATCCTGCAACCCCTCGAGAAGGAATGGGACAGCCTGGAACCCGATCGGCGGGAACGTTGGCTCGCCATCGCCAGAAAGTACCCATCCCTGCCGCATGACCAACAGGAGCGCATCCAACGCCGCATGAAGCACTGGGCGGCATTGACGCCGGCGCAACGTGCCGAGGTGAAAGAACTCTACAAACAGATCCAGCAGCTCCCTCCCGAACGGCGGCGGGAGATCCTCCAGAAGTGGTCGGAGTACGAACAGTTTCCGTCCGCCCTGAAAGACGCGCTGCGCGCAGCGCGGGAACGCAAGTGAGCACGCCGGAAGCCCCGCCGCCGATGCCGCCCACCGCCCTGCAGGACGCCCCGCTTCAGGTCGCCCAGCTGTGGCCGCGCTTCGGGGCGATCGTCTACGAATCGGTGCTGCTCTTCGGGGTCTCCTTCATCGCCTCCTGGGTCGTCGTGCCGCTGCTGGGCGATGCTGGGGACGGAGCGACGAACGGCGGGGCCCTCGCCGCCTACCGCGGTTACCTGCTCGCCGTGTTCGGGATCTACTTCATCTACTGCTGGCGCATGAGCGGCCAGACGCTCGCGATGAAGACATGGGGGCTCCGGTTGCGGCGTGCCGACGGACAGCCGCTGACCCTGCCGGTGGCTGTCGGCCGCTATGCACTCGCCGTGGCTGGCCTGCTGTGCATCGGTGTCGGATTCCTCTGGGCCCTCGTCGATCGGGACCGCCAGTTCCTTCACGACCGGCTGATGGGGACGCGCATCCTCCGCGCTCCGTTCTGACCCGGACTGCCCCTCGCCCGGTCAGCGGCGCTCGACCCACCACAGCATTCCGAAACCTCCCAGCAGGAACAGCGCCGTCGGGAACGCCGCGCTGAAGAGCGGTGGCCACGCGTTCAACAGGCCGAGGTGGCCGAAGAGGCGCGATGCGAGGTGGAAGCCGAGTCCCAGCATGATCCCCACGAAAAGCTTGGCGCTGATGCCCCCCTCCCGAGAACGCGAGTACGCGAACGGCAGGGCGATGATCATCATCACGATCACGGCCACCGGGTAGGTGATCTTCGAGTAGAGCGCGATCTCGTGGCGTTCGGTGGCCTGCCGGTTGTCGCGCAGGTGCCCGATGTAGTTGTAGAGATCGGCCACCGACATCCGCTCCGGGACGACCATCAGCACGGAAAGGATCGCCGGGTTCAGGACGGATCGCCAGTCGACCTCGGCCTCGTGCGTGGCACGGGTGCCCTCCGGCAGGAACTCCGTCTTCGAGACATCCCGCAGTTTCCACCGATCGCTGCCTCGGAATTCGCCACTCAGGGCCGAACTGACCGAGACCAGACGCGACCGGTCGTCGAACTCGTAGATCCGCACGCCGGTGAGATCCGCATCGGTGCTCACCTGGGTGACGTTCACGAAACTCAGGTCGTCCTTCACCCAGAGCCCCGAACGGAACTCCTGCGCCACCACGCCGGTGTTCGTGGCCTTCAGCAGCAGACGCTGGGCTGCGTTCTCGGAGAGCGGCGTGACGAACTCGCCGATGACGAACGTGAACGCGGCGAACATGAGCCCGAGGGGCAGGATGATCGACATCATCGATCGCGCCGACACGCCGGACACCCGCATCACCGTGTACTCCGAGTGGGCCACCATCTGCGCGAGGGCGAAGAGGGTGCCGAGCAGGGCGGCCACGGGGAACAGTTCGTACACGTGGCTCGGAATGGCGAGGGTCACCTTGAGGAGCGCGAGCGACAGCCGGTAGCGCCCCTTGCCGACATCGCCCAGCTCCTGGATGAGATCGAAGAACGAGAACAGCATGAGCAGCGCCACGATCACGAGGACCGTCGCGCCCAGGATCTGCCGGCCCACGTACCGCCGGAGGGTCTTCATGCGCGCCGCCAGCGAACAAGGGGCACGACCGACATCCGGCGCCAGAGCATGAACGCGAGCAGGCCGAGCATGAGTCCGTGCACGGTGAGCCAGCCCACGGCAGGCACGACCCGGCCCTGGCCGACCCACGACTGGAAGATCGACAACAGATTGCTGTAGACCATGTAGAGCAGCACCGCGAACACCAGATTGAGCGACCTTCCGGCGCGCGGGTTGACGAAGCTCATCGGCACCGCGAGCAGCGAGAGCACGAGGGCCGAGAGCGGAATGCCGGTGCGCCAGATCAGCTCCGCCTGGTGCTCGCGCGTGGGATCGCGCAGCAGATCGAGGGACGGCACGGCGCTGATGGATGTCATCAGCTTGCCGGCCTCCTTCGCCTCGATGCGCAGGGCGTAGCGCTCGAATTCGGTGACGCGATACTCGGCCGAACCGGGCTCACCTTCGTAGCGGCGACCGTTCTGGAGCACCAGGAAGCGGTCGCCGTTCTCAGCCGTCTCGGAGAAGCCGCGCTCCGCCACCATCACGCCGTCGCGTCCGTTCTGCTTGGAGTGCACGAAGATGTTCGCCACCATCGACAGATCGGTCGTGAGCTTCTCCACGAAGTACACGCGGTCGGCCTGCTTCGACTCCTTGAACACCCCGGGCGACACCGCCGAGACGTCGTCGCGGCTTTCCAGCTGCTGCCGGAACTCCTCGGACTTCTGCACGGCCCAGGGCGACAGCGCGAAGGAAAGCAGCCCGATCGTGAACACGAGCGGCAGCGCGAACGTGAGGACGGGCCGGATCCACGAGAGCAGGCTGCGGCCGGAGGCGAACCACACCACCATCTCGGAATCGCGATAACTGCGGGTGAGCGCCATCAGCACCGCAATGAAAACGGTGAGGGAAAGCAGGATCGGGGTATAACGCAACGCAGCGAGGCCCAGCAGGATCAGCACGCCGTCGGGCGGGATCACGCCCTGTGCCGCCCAGCCCAGCATGCGGATGAGCTGGGTGGTGATCGTGATCATCAGCAGGACAACGAACACCACGAGACCGGTGTTCGCGAACTCGCGCAGAAGGGACCGCTGGAAGATCACGGCTTTTGACTTTTCTCGGATCGGGCGGGGATAATTTTCGGGCGCTCACCCACCGCAGCGTCAGTCGGTATCACTTCATTCGGCAGCACGTGAATAAGTAATCCATCATGCGGAAGTACCTCATGTGGAAGTACATCGCGCGCCACCACATCATTCGACAGCACCTCAATCGATACTAACAGGAGAGTCCGTGGAATTCAGCCTGAAGCAGAGCCAGCCGGAACGTGCGCGTAGCGCCTGCGTCATCGTGGGGCTTCAAGAGGGCGGCAAGTTCTCGCCCGCCGGTCAGGCGCTCGACAAGGCCTCCTCCGGATACCTCACGCAGCTCGCACGGCGCGACGATCTTCCCGCCAAAGCCGGCACGTGCACCCTCCTCCACGCCGTGGACGGCATCGCTGCCACGCGCGTCGTCGTCGTCGGCCTCGGCGCCGCCGGCAGCCTCACCCTGAAGGGCTATCGCGACGCGGTCTCTGCGGCCGTCCGCGCGGCCGGCAGCGGTGGCGCCCGGGATGCGCTGATCTACTGCACCGAATGGGAAGCCGTCGGCACCAGCGTCGTCGAGCGCACGCGCCATGCGGTCGAGGTCGCAGCGGAATGCGCCTATCGGTTCGACAGCCTGAAGAGCATCAAGGAACCCGCCCGCGGGGGTCTCGCCAAGCTCGCGCTGGGCGTGTCGTCCCGCCCGACGGCCGCGGAGGATCGCGCCCTCCAGCAGGGGACGGCCCTCGCGGCGGGCGTGTCGCTCGCCAAGGATCTCGGCAACCTCCCCAGCAACGTCTGCACACCGGGCTACCTCGCATCGACTGCACGCGATCTGGGCAAGGCGCACAAGTTCAAGGTCACCGTGCTGGAGTACAAGGACATCCTCAAGCTCGGCATGGGGTCCTTCCTCTCCGTCACGAAGGGAACGGCCGAGCCGCCGAAGTTCATCGTGATGGAGTACTCGGGCAGCACGAAGAAGGACAAGCCCGTGGTGCTCGTCGGCAAGGGCATCACCTTCGACACGGGCGGCATCTCGCTGAAGCCCGGCGAGGGCATGGACGAGATGAAGTACGACATGTCCGGCGCCGGCAGCGTGCTCGGCACCTTCCGCGCCGTGGCCGGCATGGGGTTGCCGGTCAACCTCGTGGGTCTGATCCCGACGTGCGAGAACATGCCGAGCGGCACGGCGATCAAGCCGGGTGACATCGTCACCTCGATGTCCGGCCAGACGATCGAGATCCTCAACACCGACGCCGAAGGCCGCCTCATCCTGTGCGACGCCCTCACCTACGCCGAGCGCTACGACCCCGCCGCGGTGGTCGACATCGCGACGCTCACCGGCGCCTGCGTCGTCGCGCTGGGCAATGTGGCCACCGGCATGTACGCGAACCGCGATGACCTCGCGAAGGCGCTGGAAGACGCTGGTCACGCCTCGTGGGACCGCGTGTGGCGCATGCCCCTGTGGGACGACTACCAGGAGCAGCTGAAGAGCAACTTCGCCGACATGGCGAACATCGGCGGCCGTCCGGCGGGCAGCGTGACCGCAGCCTGCTTCCTCGCGCGCTATGCAAAGAAGTACCCGTGGGCCCACCTCGACATCGCCGGCATCGCGTGGAAGTCGGGACGGGAGAAGGGCTCCACCGGGCGCCCGGTGCCGCTGCTGACGGAGTTCCTGATCCGCCGGACGCAACGCTGAAGCGCTCGCCTCCCGCTCCCGCCCCGACGCGACCATGACCCGCATCGACTTCTACACGAAGGTCGCCGACCGCCTCCAGACCGCCTGCACGCTGTGCGGGAAGGCGGTCGCGCGGCAGATGCGGGTGCTCGTGCTCACGGCCGACGCAGAGGCCACGGAACGCATGGACCGCCTGCTCTGGACCCACCCGCCGGTGGGTTTCCTGCCGCACGTGCGGGCCGGCCATCGCCTCGCGGCGGTGACGCCGATCGTCGTCGATCACGATCCGGGCGCGGTGGAACGCGACGACCTCCTGCTGAACCTCCGACCCGACACGCCGGACATCTTCAGCCGGTTCCAGCGCGTGATCGAGATCGTCGGACTCGACCAGGACGACACGCAGGCCGGCCGTGTCCGCTATCGGTTCTATCGCGACCGGGGCTACGAAATCACCCTCCACGATCTCGGCCAGACGGCCGCCGGCTGACCCGATGCCCGACACCCAGCCCCCCGTCGACGGCGACGATGCCTCAGACGATCACGATGCGGTGCTCGGAAGCGTCGATTCCCTGATGGCCCGGCTGCGGCCCGCGGTGTCGGTGCCGGCCTTGGTGTCGCCCTCGGTGGCGCCGGTCGTCCCGCCCGCGCCGCAACCGGTCGCCCCGGTGCGCGCACCGTCTGCTCCGGGCGAGATCCCGATCCTCACGGACGTCGTGAGCCTGGGCCCCGTCACCGCCCGCCCCGCCCCGCCGCCCCCACCCGACATGGCGGACGATCTCCCGCTGCCGAACGTCGACGATCTCGAACGCGAGGTCTACCGCCGCCTCGGGGATCGCCTGGACCACGAGGTGGGCACGCTCCTGGAGCGTCGCGTGATGCCGGAGCTGGCCGTCTCGCTCGATCACGCGCTGGCCCAGGTGGCCACGGAGATCAAGGGCAGCCTCCGGCAGCTGGTGCGCGAGACCATCGAGGAGACGCTGCACCAGCAGGTGCGCAATCTCCGCCTGCCTCTCGCGGCCGAGGCATGCCCCGACGGTGATTCCGCAGAGCCCGGGGCCGCACCGCCCGAACGCTGATCTCCGGGCTGCGCCCCGGTTTACCGCATAATCGCCCGCTTTCCCGCCTCACCCAGCCCCGCCATGGACCTTCCGAAGAGTTTCGAACCGGCCGAGATCGAGCGCCGGTGGTACCCGTTCTGGGAATCGAAGGGCTACTTCACCGCCGGCACCGACCGGTCGAAGCCCGCCTTCTGCGTGCAACTGCCCCCGCCGAACGTCACGGGCACCCTGCACATGGGGCACGCGTTCAACCAGACCATCATGGACGCGCTCACCCGCTATCACCGCATGGCCGGGTACAACACGCTCTGGCTGCCGGGCACTGACCACGCGGGCATCGCGACGCAGATCGTCGTCGAGCGTCAGCTGGAGGCCCAGGGCCTCGTGCGGCGCGAGATGGGGCGCGAGGCCTTCACCGAGAAGGTGTGGGCGTGGAAGGAACAATCGGGCTCGACGATCACCGGCCAGATGCGCCGCATCGGCGACTCCTGCGACTGGGGTCGCGAATACTTCACGATGGACGCGAAGCTCTCGAAGGTGGTCACCGAGACCTTCGTGCGCCTCCACGAGCAGGGCCTCATCTACCGCGGCAAGCGGCTCGTGAACTGGGACCCCGTCCTTCAGAGCGCCGTCTCTGACCTCGAAGTGGAGAGCGAAGAGGAGGACGGCCGGATCTGGGAGATCCTCTACCCGTTCGCCGACGGCCCCGTCGGTGACGTGAAAGGCCTCGTCGTCGCGACCACGCGGCCGGAGACGCTGTTGGGTGACTCCGCGGTCGCCGTGCATCCCGAGGACGAGCGCTACCGCCACCTCGTCGGCAGGCAGCTCACGCTGCCGCTGTGCGGCCGCACCATCCCGATCATTGCCGACGACTACGTCGACCGCGAGTTCGGCACCGGGTGCGTGAAGATCACGCCCGCCCACGACTTCAACGACTACGCCGTCGGCCAGCGCCATGCGCTCGCGCAGATCAACGTCCTCACGCTCGATGCGAAGATCAACGAGAACGGCCCGGAGAAGTACCGCGGCCTCGACCGCTACGACGCCCGCAAGCGCATCGTCGCCGACCTCGAAGCGCTCGGCCTGCTGGTGGCCGCCAAGCCGCACAAGATGATGGTCCCGCGCTGCGCCCGGACCGGGGCCGCCGTGGAGCCGATGCTCACCGACCAGTGGTTCGTCGCGATGACGAAGCCGGCGCCCGCCGATGCGATGCATCCGGGCCGCTCCATCGCCGAGGTGGCCATCGACGTCGTCGCGCGCGGCGACGTGAAGTTCCATCCCGAGAACTGGGTCAACACGTACAACCAGTGGCTCGCGAACATCCAGGACTGGTGCATCTCGCGGCAGCTCTGGTGGGGTCACCGGATCCCCGCGTGGTACGACGCCGAGGGCCGCGTCTACGTGGCGCGGACCGAGGAGGAGGCGAAAGCCCAGGCCGGTGGCGCCGCGGTCACGCGCGACGAGGACGTCCTCGACACGTGGTTCTCGTCGGCGCTGGTGTGCCACTCCACGCTCGGCTGGCCCGAGCCCGAAGGCGATGACGTCTCCGCGTACGACCTCTACCTGCCGTCGACCGTGCTCGTCACCGGCTTCGACATCATCTTCTTCTGGGTCGCCCGGATGATCATGATGACGACGCACTTCACGGGCCGCGTGCCGTTCCGCGACGTATACATCCACGGCCTCATCCGCGACGCGGAAGGCAAGAAGATGTCGAAGTCCGAAGGCAACACGCTGGACCCCGTGGACCTCATCGACGGCATCGCCCTCGACCAGCTGCTGGTCAAGCGCACGACCGGCCTGCGCAAGCCGGAAGACGCCCCGCGGATCGAAGCGAAGACGCGCCGCGAGTTCCCCGACGGCATCCCGGCGTTCGGCACCGACGCGCTGCGCTTCACGATGGCCGCGTACGCGACGCTCGGCCGCAACATCAACTTCGACCTGAAGCGCTGCGAGGGCTACCGCAACTTCTGCAACAAGCTGTGGAACGCCACGCGCTTCGTGCTCATGAACACCGAGGGCAAGGACTGCGGCGTCGACGAGTCGCTGCCGGTGGAACTCTCGCCGGTGGACCGCTGGATCGTCAGCCTGCTCCAGCGCACCGAGGCGGAAGTCGCGAAGGGCTTCGCGGAGTACCGCCTCGACAACGTCGCCACCGCCGTCTACCGCTTCGTGTGGGACGAGTACTGCGACTGGTACGTGGAACTCGCGAAGGTGCAGCTCCAGAGCGGCGACGAGGCCCAGCAGCGCGGCACGCGCCGCACGCTCGTGCGCGTGCTCGAAGCGGTGCTGCGGCTCGCGCATCCGGTGATCCCGTTCATCACCGAAGAGCTGTGGCACTCCGTCGCGCCGCTCGCCGGCAAGACCGGCGAGAGCATCAGCGTCGCGCCGTTCCCGAAGTGCCAGCCCGAGAAGATCGATACCGCCGCCGAGGCGCACGTCACCCAACTGAAGTCACTGGTCGACGCGTGCCGGAACCTGCGCGGCGAGATGAACATCGGGCCCGGTGAACGCATCCCGCTCATCGCCGCCGGTGAAACGGCCCAGATCGAACCGCACTTCCCCTACCTGCGCGCGCTCGCCCGTCTGTCGGACACCAAGCTCGAAGCCAACCTGCCGGATGCCGACGCGCCGGTCGCGGTGGTCGGGGAGGTGCGCCTGATGCTGCACGTGGAGGTCGACGTCGCAGCGGAACGCGAGCGCCTCGGCAAGGAGATCGCCCGGCTCGAAGGTGAAATCACGAAGGCGCAGGCGAAGCTCGGCAACGAATCGTTCGTGGCCCGCGCGCCGGCGAAGGTGGTGGAGCAGGAGCGCGAACGCCTCGCGGGCTTCGAGGCGACGCTCGCGCGGTTGAAGCCGCAACTGGCAAAACTATCGGGTTAGGTTGGTCGTCGCGTGGGTCGGGCTTCCGCCCGACGCCCGGGCTCCAGGATCCGTCGCGGTGTCAATGGAGGTGCAGCGTCGGGCGAAAGTCCGACCCACACTAACCCCTGCTCCCGACTACTTGTTCCAGCTTGCGAAGCCGGACGTCGTGCCATCGGGCCAGTTCACCTGGATCAGCGTGGTGAAGTTGTTGGTGCCCTTGATGCCCTTGATGCCCTTGTACTTGCCAGTCCCTCCCGTGTAGGTGAAGGACCCGGCGCCGCTGCGACCATCGCCCTTGATGAGCCAGCTCATGTAGGCCTGGTCACCATCGGCATCCGCCACCGTGCAGTAGCCGCCTGCCGTGTGCTTGCGAGCGTTGAGGTCCAGATCGAAGTTGGCCGGGCACTTCACGCCCGCCTTGTGGAACAGGCTGCCTTCGCCCTTGTCGTTGAAGAACGTGCCCGAGAACTCGCCGACCCAGTAGTAGTGGCCCTTCTCCACTTCGTGCGCCTTGCCCACGCCGAACCAGCCGAACTCGCCGACAGGCTTCGTGTCCTGTGCCTGCGCTGCGCCTGCGATGCCGAGGCACGCCGCGAGTACCGCCACCGCCTTCGAGTGTCCATGCGCCATCATGTTCGTCTCCCGATTGTGAGGTTGGCCACGGCCGGATGACCGGACCTGCGACCAGTCTGGGGAGCGTGAGGTTTCTTATCGATTTCCGATTCGGACGGTGGCAGCTGCATACGCCGCGCGGGGTGCTGGTGCCTTCAGGAGCCGCCGCCGCATGGCGGACATCCACGGCTCCTGGGTCTCCGTCACAAGAAACTGCTCGGCTGCCATGGCTCTCGCGGACCCATCTTCACCCACACCATCGGCAGCGCCCCTGCTTTCGACCAAGGCGAGCACATCGACCCATACAAGTGAACGGTCCAGGCCGAGCTTGCCGCCCGCCAGGGTAATGGCCTCGGCATGCCCCAAGAGGCCGCGCAAGCGGTGCAGCGTGAGGGCAAGCCGTCGATGCGCCTCGTCGCCGTCCGCGTCGGGCCACAGATCGTCCATGACGACGGTGACGGGAACGCTGATACCACCGTGGGAAATCACGCACTGCAGCAAGGCCAGTGGCTTGCGGGGCATCTTCCGGGAGAAGCGGAGCGGCTCGCCGTTCACTTCGACGTGGA
Source organism: Betaproteobacteria bacterium Ga0077532 (assembly GCA_001464895.1). Lineage (GTDB taxonomy): Bacteria > Pseudomonadota > Gammaproteobacteria > Burkholderiales. Next base: position 54,932 of record LNEE01000050.1, on the reverse strand, counting down.
ACCGACCCAGGGTGAAAACGCGGATCGCCCAGGGCCAATCCGCCAGCGAAGCGTCTCGCGGCAAGTACCGGAAGCGGCGCACGAGCCTGCACGCCTCGCCGGTCTCGACCCCTTCGCGGATCGCCACCTCCAGCATGTCGCGGGTGGCATCGAATGCCCACCGCGCGTAGTTGCAGCGGCCGTCTACACCGGTACGCAGGGCGGTTGCGAGATGTTCCAGCGCGGCTTCCCGCTCTCCGAGCCGCCAATGCGACCACGCCTGGACCAGGCGTAGCGCGGGATCCCAAGTCTCCACCCGATGCCGGATGCCGAAAGCGAGCGTCTCGGCAACGAGCGCCCGGGCATCGTCATGGAGCCCGGAGCGCACCATGGCCGTGGCCACGAACAAGGACCCGATGATCTCGTGGGCGTAGGAGCCGATGCGGTCGCCTGTCTCCTTGGCTGCCCGGGCACGGTCGAGCGCCCTGGGTGCGTCGCCCGCGACGGACGCCTCGGCACACTCCCCCCATCGCATGCAAGCGACCTGCAGCGGGTTGCCGAGGTCGACGCAATCGCGCGCCAAAGAAAACGCGCGAGCCGCGCGTTCCGCATGGAAGAAGCACGCCGCGTGCAGTCCCTCGAAATGGTGGCTCAGGCACTCGATCTGCCGTAGGCCGTAGCTCCTGGCGAGGCGGATTCCCACCTCCAGTTCCGTGTACGCCTCGTCCGCGCTGCAGTCCAGCGACAGCTTCGCACCACAGGTCATGTGCCATGCGGCCCGATAGAGTTCGCTCAGCCCCTTGTCCGCCAGCACGGGGGACAGCTGCGCCTTCACCGAGTGAAACAGTTCGAAGGCCCCGAGCATGCACGCCACCGGCCCCGTGACGGCGAGCGCCGCCTGCATCCTGGCATTGACGTCAGCAGGTTCGCGAAGCAACTCGACGACCCTCTGGACCGCACCATCCAGCATCGGGTGGTCCGGTCGGCGGATCGCAAACCCATAGAGCAGCGCCGAATAGACCGACATTTCCGAGGCCGCATCCGGCAGCGCGACACCACCCTCCACCAGTCGCGCCAGGCGCTCGACCCAGATGTCTGCCGGTGTCCAATCGACATACTCGAGATAGAAGCCACCGAGGATGGCGGCGGCCGTGAGTGTCTGTCCGAGAACGTCCCCGGCAAGGGCGAACGCGTCGTAGGCGGCGGCCAGTGTCTCGCGTGACTGGGTCTGGTCGAACTGGAACTGAGAGACGCCGAGCCAGTACCCGAGCCAGGGCATACCGTGCGTCGCGTTCGGCGGCAGCATCGCGACACCATCGACGAGCGTCCGCCAGCGGCCGGTCTGGTAGAGCTGGGGCGCCAGTGACAAAAGGTTCGTGCGGGCCCGCTCGCTCTCACCCGCCGCCACATTCAACTCGAAGGCGAATTCGAGCTGTCCGTCACGCTCGAAGAGATCCGCAGCCTGGCGCCTCAGCTGCTGCAACTCGCCTCCGGAGAAGGTGGTGAGCGCCCGCTGCAGCAGGAACTCGCGGAACAGCGAGTGCAACGTGTACGCCGTGTGCGGGACCGCGTACTTGTGGACGAACAGGTTGCCCCGATGGAGCCGTTCTAGCAGCGGGACCGGACTCCCCTGGGGTGCCAGTTCTCCCGCGAGCGTGGGAACAATCACTGGGAGGATGGCAACGCGCAGCAGATGGTCCTGGTCAGCCTGCGTCATCGACGCGAGAACCTCCGCGGCGAAGTAATCGAAGACGCTCTGGGTGTCGACGGCGGAGAAGGCTTCCGGCACCACGCCGTCGCGGTGAAGGTGCTCGCGCATCAGGATGATGCCGGCTGCCCAGCCGTCCGAACGGCGGTGCAGTGCCTTTGCCATCCCCGCATCTGCGACGTCGAGAGCTGCCGCGGTTTCTTCCTGCGTGAAGCGCAGATCTCCCCACGCCAGCGTGACCAGCTTCTGGCTTGCGACGTGCGGCGCCGAATCCGCGTGAGGAAGATCGCGGCTGCAAACCAGGAGCCCGGACTCATCGGGTACCTCGTCGATCATGATCTTCAGTACGCGCTGCAGGGCCGGCCCCGTCTCGCTGCCCAACCAGTTGTCGAGCACGACGACCGTCTTCGGGCCGACTCTCTGGAAGAACTCGCGGAAGAAACGCCGCGCGAACGTGTCGACGTCAGAGAGGTGTTCGAGACCGAGGTAGGGCAGCGGCGCCCGCCGCGGAAAGCGGTGACGCACTGCGTCGCCCAGGTACGCGAAGAAGCTCGAGATGTCCGCGTCGCCAGCGTCGACGTGATACCAGACCGCGCGGCGCTTCCACTCGTGCAACCAGCTCGCGACGAGGGTGGTCTTGCCGCCACCCGGCGGACCGGAGATCCAGACCGCGGGATGCTGGTTCAGGCGATCGAGGCAATCGAACAGCCGTGGTCGCTTCACGCAGTCGTAGAGCCGGGGAGCAGAAAGCTTTGCGGGTACCACGCCACCGCGCTTCATGGGATCTCCCTCGCCTTTTGTACTTTCTTCTGATGGCGCCGATTGACGTCGGCAGCGACCCGGGTGGCCCACTGCGGGAGGGCCTAAAGCTCACGCTGACTGACTTTATAGAGTTGAGGACGCAATGCCAAACACGACGGGTTTCGACCCGTTTGTTCAGGACTGACCTCGGCGACTAGATCACCCTCGTGGGTCGGGCTCCAGCCCGACGCGGTGGTCATTGGAATCCGAGTCGGCGTGCAACGAGCGCGTCTGGCTGAAGCCCGACCCACTCCACCAACCGCCCCCTCACCAATCCTCCCGCACCGCCCGCACCGCGTCCGTCGCGAGTGCCCGTCGTCCGCTCACCACGGACGTGATCGCCGCGGACGCGAGCATCGCGATCCCGAAGATTGCCAGCGTGCTCCACGGCATCTGCAGTTCCATCCCCCAGTGGAACGACTGCCGGTTCACCACGTGGATCAGCACGAGACCGATCGCGAAGCCGAGCCCGTAGCCCACCAGCAATCCCGCCGCCGTCGCGGTGAGCCCCTCGGCCGCGAGCATCGTCGCGATCTGCCGGCGCGTCACGCCGAGGTGCCGCAGCATGCCGAACTCGCGGCGCCGTGAGATCACCTGCCCGCCGATCGCGCTCGAAAGACCCAGGAGTCCGATCACGACGGCGGCCGCCTCCAGCGCGTAGGTCACGGCGAACGTCCGGTCGAAGATCGACAGCGACAGCGCGCGGATGTCGAGCGGTGTCGCGAAGACCATGCGATCCACGCCCGGGAGCCTGCGGATCGTCTCGATGATCTCGCCCGCGCCGACGCCCGGAGCCATCCAGAGCCCCGCATCGTTCGCGGTCGCATCTCCGGTGAGGCGGCGATACACGTCGCGATCGACGAGTACCGCGCCGTTCTGCCGCGCGTAGTCGCGCCAGATCCCGGCGACGTGGAACACGTGTTCGCGCCCGTCGAGCGGCAGCGTCAGGCGATCCCCGGGCACGAGGTTGAGCAGCGTCGATGCAGGCTCGGACAGCCACGCCTGCGGGAGATCCGTCGGCCCGGCCACCGGCCCCGAGACGAGCGGAAGTCGCAACGCAGCATCGCCCGCGACACCGTCCCGCGCGAGCACGGTCGTGCGCGGCAGGGCCGGATCCGTCAGCACCTGCTGCCAGCGCAGGAACTCGACGCGCTCAAGGCCGGGCGTCGCACGGATCGCCTGCTGGAGCTCGGGTGAGAGGAAGGCGGCGTCGCCATCGGTCGCCGCGCGAAGGTACAGATCGGCCGGCAGCATCGCACCGAGCCATTCGTCCAGCGAATGACGGAAGCTCGCGACCATGATCGCCATCGCGGTCACGAGACTCACCGCCGCCACGACCGCCGCGACGCTGAGCGCGGCCTGGGTCGGATACGCGCGGAGCCGGGCGACGGCGAGCGACGCCGCATCGGTGGCGGTCACGGGCAGACGCATCGCGACGAGCCGCGCGATCCTCGGCAGCAACGCGAGGGTGCCGCCCAAAAGCGCCACGATCGCGAGATACCCGAAGACCGGCAGGCCGCCGACCGGTGGCAGGCGCGTCATCGCGACGCCGAGCCCGATCGCGAGCAGCCCCGGCCACGCGGGACGCAGCGCCGAGAATGCCCGCTGGTCGTCGCCGCTCTTCAGCGCCTGCGCCGGGGCTGCGCGCGCCACCTCGAACGCGGGTGCGAGACTGCCGGCGAGCGCCGCGCCGACACCCAGCAGGGCGAAGAGCGCGATGGCGCCGCCGTCCACGCGCAGCGGTGCCGAGGCCGCGTCGTAGAAGCCGGCACCGAGGTCGCCGCCGAAGGCGCCGAGGATGAGGCGGGCCGCGACGAGGCCGATCAGCGTCCCCGCCAGTGCACCGAGCACGCCCACGACCAACCCTTCCGACGCGAGCAGCAGCACGACCTGGCGACGCGTGAAGCCGATGACCCGCAGCAGCGCAATCTGCGCGCGCCGTTGGGCGACGGCGAGCGCCTGCGTCGTGAGCACGAGGAGCCCGCCGGTGAAAAGGGCCACCAGCGCGAGCACTTCCAGGTTCACGCGATACGCCCGCGTCATCCTCGCGGTCGTCTGCGCGCCCGCGTCGGGCCGCTCAGCCACCACGCCCGGGGGCAGGGAGAGTCCGGCAAGCACGGTGGCCACGTCCACCTCCGGATCCAGCCGGAGATCCACGCGGGAGACGAGACCTTCGCGACCGAAGAGCGTCTGCGCCGCAGCGATGTCCATGATCGCCCAGCGACCGCGCGCGGCCTCCCCGCCGGCACTGCCGACGACGCGCAGTTCGCGCACGGCGACGCCCGCCTGCACGCGGAGCGTCCCCCCGACGGAGAGTCCGAGGGACGCGGCGGCCATCGGCGAAAGAAAGACGGTATCGGGGCGCAGCAGATCGAGACGGTCGGTGCCTTCGCCCACCAGGCCCGGCTGGAGCGCAAGCGCGCGGAAGAGGTCGATCCCCATGACGTGCAGGACCTCGCGGGAATCGGCGAGCGGCGCGTCGACCTCGATCACCGGACTCGCTAGCTGGACGCCCGGCGTGCGCGCGAGCACCGGATAGAGCGCCTCGTCGAAGCCTTCGCGGGCGCCGCGCACCACGAGATCCGCCTCGCCCGAGAGTGCGCGGGAGGCGGCGGCGAACTCGTCGACGGCCGACGCGTTGATCACACGCACCGCAAGACCCAGCGCGACCCCGAGCGCGATGGCCAGCACCGAAAGCGCGAAACGGGCGGGGTGCTGGAGGAGCGGCCCGCGCAACAGCGCAAGCCAGAGGGGCATGGCGGCGAACGACAAGGACGGCATGCCCCGAGGGTACTGCACCGTGCGGCCACGGCACACCCTCGTCGGCGCACAGTCGGGACGCACCGTCGGAACGCACCGTCGGGACGCACCGTCGGAACGCACATTCGCGACGCACATTCGCGACGCACGTCCGGACGGTCCGGACCCGAGTTGGTGCATCGATCTTCGCACCGACGACGGACCGGCGCTGCTGCCTGTGGCGGAACGCGCCCCGGAGATTCACCGCGACACACCGCACGCATCTTGCGACACGACCCGGAGTGCCCGAACCGCTCACCAGGGAGACGCGACCATGGACGCCAGGACCCCGGCCCTGCCGCCGGCGGAGGCCACGGTGGATGACGCGACCACCCCCGCGACCGCGGACCTCCAGCAGGCCTTCCTCGACAACCTTTTTCACCGGCAGGGCAAGTTCCCCGCGCTCGCGAATCAGCGCGACTACTACCTCGCGCTTGCGTACCTCGTTCGCGACCGCATGCTGCGCCGGTGGATCAGCACGGCGGCCGCGTACACGCGCAGCGGTTCCCGCACGGTGGCGTATCTCTCCGCGGAGTTCCTGCTCGGCCCGCACCTCGCCAACAACCTCGTCAACCTGGGCATCGAGGACGAGGTCCGTCAGGCGACGGCCGAACTCGGTCTCGACCTCGACGCGCTGCTGCTGGAGGAGGAGGAACCCGGGCTCGGCAATGGGGGCCTCGGCCGCCTCGCCGCGTGCTTCCTCGACTCCCTCGCCACGCTGCAGATCCCCGCGCTCGGCTATGGCATCCGGTACGAGTACGGGATCTTCCGGCAGGAGATCGTCGACGGCTGGCAGGTGGAGCGCACCGACAACTGGCTGCGCAACGGCACGCCGTGGGACGTCCCGCGGCCCGAGTGGGCGGTGGAGATCAAGTTCGGCGGCCGGACCGAGTCGTACACCGACGAGCGGGGCCGGTTCCGCACGCGCTGGCTGCCGGAGCGCATGGTGATCGGCCAGCCGTACGACACCCCCATCCTCGGCTATCGCACCAACACCGCGAACACCCTGCGCCTCTGGAAGGCCGAGGCCCCCGAGTCGTTCGACTTCGCCGTGTTCAATCGCGGCGACTACTACGGCGCCGTGAATCGCAAGGTGGTGTCCGAGAACCTGACCAAGGTCCTCTATCCGAACGACGAAGCGATCCAGGGCAAGGAACTGCGTCTCGAGCAGCAGTTCTTCTTCGTGTCGTGCGCGCTGCAGGACATGCTGCGGATCATGCGCGGGCAGAAGGTGCCGGTGACGCGCTTCCACGAGAAGTTCGCGGTGCAGCTGAACGACACGCATCCGGCCATCGCCGTGGCGGAACTGATGCGGCTGCTCGTCGACGAGCAACTCCTCGACTGGGACGAAGCGTGGACCATCACGCAGGCCACCTTCGCGTACACGAATCACACGCTGCTGCCCGAAGCACTGGAACGCTGGCCGCTCGATCTCTTCCGGCGGCTGCTGCCACGGCACCTCGAGATCATCTACGAGATCAACAGCCGGTTCCTGGAGGAGGTGCGGATCCGCTTCCTGGGCGATGAGGGCCGCATCGCGCGCATGTCGCTCATCGACGAATCGGGGGAGCGCTACGTGCGCATGGCGCATCTCGCCTGCGTCGGCAGCCACGCGATCAACGGCGTCGCGGAACTGCATTCCGAGCTGCTGAAGCAGGACGTCCTCGCGGACTTCTTCGCACTCTGGCCGCAGAAGTTCAGCAACAAGACGAACGGTGTGACACCGCGCCGCTGGATGATGGTGTCGAACCCGCATCTGTCGACGCTCATCACCGAGACGCTCGGACCCGGCTGGCCCACGGACCTCGATCGCCTTCGCGAACTCGAACCCCTCGCGTCGGACCCCGCGTTCCGCGATCGATGGAGCGCGATCAAGCTCGCCAACAAGGAATCCTTCGCGCAGTTCGTGCAGGGGCGCACGGGCATGATCATCGATCCGTCGTCGCTCTTCGACGTGCAGGTGAAGCGCATCCACGAGTACAAGCGCCAGCACCTCAACATCCTGCACGTGATCGGCTGCTATCTGCGCCTGAAGGCCGGCGTGGACCACGACGCCCCGCCGCGCACGTTCATCTTCGGCGGCAAGGCCGCACCGGGCTATTTCCTCGCGAAGCTCATCATCCGGCTCATCACCGCGGTGGGCGACATCCTCGACCGCGATCCGGCGGTGCGCGACCGTCTGCGCGTCGTGTTCCTGCCCGACTACAACGTGGGCACCGGGCACCACGTGTATCCGGCGGCGGATCTCTCGGAACAGATCTCCACGGCCGGCAAGGAGGCCTCGGGCACCGGCAACATGAAGTTCTCGCTGAACGGCGCACTGACGATCGGTACGCTGGACGGCGCCAACATCGAGATCCGCGACGAGGTGGGCGGCGACAACTTCTTCCTGTTCGGGCTCACCGCACCGCAGGTCGCGGCGGCGAAGATGGCCGGCTATCGACCTGCGGAACACCTCGCCGCCGCGCCGGAACTGCGCGAGGTGATCGACCTCATCCGGACCGGCTTCTTCTCACGCGGGGACACCACGCTCTTCAAGCCCCTGATCGACAACCTCGTGTACCACGATCCCTATCTCGTGCTTGCGGACTATCCCGACTACGCCCGCGCCCAGACGGACGTGGGGCGCGCGTACGGCGATGCCGCCCACTGGGCACGCATGTCGATCCTGAACGCCGCACGGTGCGGCAAGTTCTCGTCGGACCGCACGATCCGGCAGTACTGCGACGACATCTGGAAGGTGTCGCCGGTGCCCATCGAACTGCTGACGGCGAAGGACGTGAAGGCGGGCTTCCTGCAGTAGCGCGGTCAGCCGGCGGGGACGAGACCGTCGGCGGTCAGGCGCAGGACGCGATCCGCCACGGCTGCGGCGCGTCGCGAGTGCGTGACGAGGATGCATGCCGCGCCGCGCTGCCGGACCTGCGCGGCGAGCAGATCGAGCACGCGCACGGCATTGTCGGGGTCGAGGTTGCCGGTGGGCTCGTCGGCCAGCAGAAGCTTCGGCGAATGCACCAGCGCCCGTGCGATGGCCACGCGCTGGAGTTCGCCGCCAGAGAGTTCCCGCGGATGGCTCGCCGCACGGTCGCGCAGACCGACTGCATCGAGCATCGCCGTCGCCTCGCGGCGGCTCTCCGCGGCACCGTGGCCGAGCAGGCCCAGCGGTAGCGCCACGTTCGCGGCGAGGTCCAGCCACGGCAGGATGTGGAAAGCCTGGAAGACGAACCCGAGCTTCTGCCGGCGCAGGATCGTCGCCCCGTCGTCGTCGAGCGTCATGAGGTCGACGCCATCGAACACGACGCGACCGGCATCCGGTCGATCGAGGCCGGCGATGCAGTGGAGCAGCGTGCTCTTGCCCACGCCGGAATCTCCGATGATCGCCACGAACTCGCCGCTGGCCAGTTCGAGGTTCACGCCTGCGAAGAGCGGGCGGGGCGGCGGGCCGGGAAACCGGCGGGCGAGATCGTGAAGCGAGAGCATGGCACGCAGCATACCGGGAGTGTCGCCCGCCGACCCGCCACTCACCCGGTGACACGCCTCCCCAGGAAGACGAGATCGCGATCGACGCCGTCGAGGATCGCCACCCGCGGCATGTGCCCCCAGCGGACGAAACCGAAGCGTTCGAAGAGCGCGAGACTCGGGGCGTTGTGTCCGAAGACGAGCCCCACCAGCGTGTGGAATCCGAGCCCGGGCGCGGCATCGATCGCCTCGGCGAGCAGCCGCCCTCCCAGCCCCGCGCGGTGGAACCGGCTGCCGACGTAGAGCGAGATCTCGGCGGTGCCGTCGTACGCGGCGCGGGGGTGGAACTTCGAGTAGCTGAGCCACGCGGCGACTTCACCATCCCGCTCGGCGACCCACATCGGATGCCGGTCGGGCGCGTGCGCCTCGAACCACGCGATGCGCGATTCCACGCTGACGGGTTCGAGGTCCGCCGTCACCATGCGCGACGGGATCGTCTCGTTGTAGATCGCGACGATCGCCGGGAGATCATCGCGCGTGGCGATGCGATGGCTGGGCGACGACGTCACGGCGTGAACACGATGCAGGTGGTCGTGCCGTGCGCGAGGAGCTTCCCGGCGGCATCGCGCAGGAAGCCTTCGGAGGTCGCGGCCTGGCGCCCGGCGTGGAGCACGCGCCCTTCGGCGAACACGGGTCCGGTCTGCGGCGTCATGGCGCGCACGTAGTTCACCTTGATCTCGAGGGTGGTGTAGCCCTGGCCGGGTGCGAGCACCGAGTGCACTGCGCAGCCCATGCACGAGTCGAGGAGGGTGGCGGCGTAGCCGCCGTGCACCGTGCCGAGCGGGTTGAAATAGCGGTCGTCGGGTGTGCCGGAGAAGACCACCCGGCCGTGCGCCACCTCGACGAGCCGGAAGTCGAACACCGCCTGGATCGGCGGTGGCGGGAACCGCCCGGCGAGCCAGCCCTCGAGAAGGTCGAGGCCGCTCATCGACTGCGCAACCTCGCGCGGAACCACACCGGTGGCCGGCGCGGGGGCTGTCCGTTCGTTCATGGGGTCTCCCAAAGTCGAAACCCGGCGCAGGGCCGGGTTTCGATCATCGATACGTGCGCCTGCTCACTCAGGGAAGCTGTTCACCCAGCGGCGGCAGGACGACCGGACCTTCGTCCTCGTCGTGTCGACGCACCTTGCGCACGAACACCGTGTAGAAGGCGGGGACGATGAACAGCGTGAGCAGCGTGCCCACGAGCATGCCGCCCACCACCACCCAACCGATGGCCGCCCGCGCCTCGGCACCGGCGCCGTGCGACAGGGCAAGCGGCACCGCACCGAGCACCGTCGCAAAGCTCGTCATCAGGATGGGGCGCAACCGCAGCGTGGCCGCCTCGCGCACGGCCTCGAACTTCTCGACGCCCTTCTCGCGGAGCTGGTTAGCGAACTCGACGATCAGGATGCCGTTCTTCGTGATGAGGCCGACCAGCATCACGAGACCGATCTGGCTGTAGATGTTGAGCGCGCCGCCGTTGCCGTTCTTCGCGTTGATCCACATCACGAACAGCGCACCGGTCCAGGCGAGCGGCACCGTAAGCATGATGACGGCGGGGCCCACGAAGCTCTCGAACTGCGCGGCGAGCACGAGGTAGATGAAGATCAGCGCGAGCACGAGCACCTTGAGCGCCTCCTCGCCGGTCTCGCGGAATTCGCGTGCGTTGCCGTCGAGGTCGGTACCGGTGGCCTTGGGCAGCTGCTCGGCCACCACGGTGTCGATGTGGGTGAGGACATCGCCCAGGCTGTAACCGGGCGCGACGTTGCCGTTGATGATGGCGGCGCGGAGCTTGTTGAAGTGGTTCAGTTCCTTCGGGGCCACCGTCTCGCGGATGGTGACGAGGTTGTCGAGCTGGACCAGTTCACCGCTCGTGGCGCGCACGTAGATCGACGTGAGGTCGGACGGCTGCCGACGCTTGTCGTCCTCCACCTGCACCACGACGTCGTACTGCTTGCCCTCGCGCTTGTAGCGCGTGACGTCTCGACCGCCCATCAGGGTTTCCAGCGTGTGCCCGATGGCCTCCATCGAAACGCCCAGCGCGGACGCCTTGTCGCGATCGATGTCGACCTTCAATTGCGGCTTGTTCAGCTTCAGGTCGGTGTCGAGACCGTTGATGCCCTTGTACTTGGACAGCTCGCCCATCATCTTGCTGACCTTGACCTGCAGCTCCTCGTAGCTGTTCCCGTAGATGACGTAGTCGAAGTCCTTCGCGAGGAAGTTGGCGCCGAGCGACAGCGGGTCCTTCGCGAACGACAGCACCCCGGGCAGGCCGCCGAAGAGCTTCGGCGTCAGCTCCTTCGTGATCGCGAGCTGGCTCACGCCGGGACGCTCGTCCCAGTGCTTCAGCACCGCGAAGGCGATCCCGATGTTCACCGGATTGGGGCGCTCCAGACCAGGTGCCACGACTTCGAACACCGTCTCGACGGAGGGGATCTTGGCGATCATCTGACCCACGGTACGCATGTAGCCGTCCGTGTACGCCATCGTCGCCCCTTCGGGAGCAATGGCGAATGCCATGAACGTCCCGCGGTCCTCGACCGGCGAGAGCTCCTGCTTCATCTGCGTGTACAACCAGCCGAGCGCGACGATGGACGCGGCGAAGAGGAGTGCCACGACCCAGCGGGCCCGCAGCGTCGCCGCAAGGATGCGACTGTAGCCGTTGTTCATGCCTTCGAAGAACCGCTCGGTCATGCGGTAGACCGCCCCGTGGGTGGTGTGTGCCTTCAGCACCTTGGAACACATCATGGGCGTCAGCGTCAGGGCGACGAAACCCGACACGATCACCGCAGCCACCACGGTCAATGCGAACTCGATGAAGAGCTGGCCCGTGCGCCCGGTCATGAACACCAGCGGCGTGAACACGGCAGCCAGCGTGATCGTCATCGCGATGACCGCGAAACCGATCTCCTTGGAACCCAGCAATGCCGCCTTGTAGGGCGACATTCCGTCCTCGATGTGGCGGTGGATGTTCTCCAGCATCACGATCGCGTCGTCGACGACGAGACCGACGGCCAGCACGATCCCGAGCAGCGACAGGACGTTGATCGAGAAGCCGAGCACGTAGAGGAAGAAGAATGCGCCGATCAGCGATACGGGGATGGTCACCGCAGGGATCAACGTCGCCCGCACGCTGCGCAGGAAGATGAAGATGACCAGCACCACGAGCACGAGCGCCTCGACGAGCACCGTGTACACGGAGTCGATGGAAGCTTCGATGAACTGCGAGGTGTCGACCGCGACCTTCATCGACATGCCCTCGGGCAGCGACTGACTCAACCGCGGCAGGGCGCCCTTCACGGCTCGCGCGATCTCTAGGGTGTTGCCCACCGACTGCTTGACGACGCCGAGACCCAGAGCCTCCTGACCGCTGATTCGCACCACCTTCCGGTTCTCGTACGGCCCCGGTGCGGCATAGCCCACGTCGCGCAGGCGGATCGGATAGCCACCCAGCTCGCGGATGATCATCTCGTTGAACTGCTCGGGATTCTTCAGCGTCGTCTCGGCGAGCACCGTGAACTCGCGCGCATTGCTTTCGATGCGGCCGCCCGCGGAGTCGAGGTTCTGGCGCAGCAGCGCCGCTTCGACGTCCTGGGCCGTGAGCCCCTGGGCTGCGAGACGTTCCCGGTCGAGCCACACGCGCATCGAATACTTGCGCTCACCGCCGATGACCACCGTGGCGACGCCGGGCAGGGCCTTCAGCGGGTCGGTCAGGTAGCGGTCCGCGTAGTCGGTCAGCTCCATCGGGGTGTGGCGATCGCTCATGAGCGCGATCCACATGATCGGCCAGGCGTCCGCCTCGATCTTGCTCACCACGGGGTCGAGCGCCGTGCGCGGCAGCTGTGACTTCACGCGCGCCACGCGGTCGCGGACGTCGTTGGCCGCGGCTTCCACATCGCGATCCGTGACGAACGTGACCGTGATCTGGCTCACTTCCTCGCGGCTCTGCGACTTGATCGTCTTGATGCCCTCGATGCCCGAGAGCGCGTCCTCGATGGGCGTCGTGATGACGCTTTCGACCACCTGCGCCGTGGCGCCCTTGTACACAGTGCGCACCGAGACCGTCGGCGGGTCGATCTTCGGATACTCGCGGACGGCCAGTCGACCGAAGCTGATGAATCCGAGCAGGACGATCAACAGGCTCATCACCGTCGCGAGGACGGGACGGCGGACGGAAAGATCTGAAAGGACCATGTCAGCTCCCTTGCTTCTGCGGCGCGTCGGCGGCGGCCGAAGGCGCGGGCGGTGCGGAGGGCAGGACCATGACCGGCGCGCCATCCTTCAGCTTCATCTGGCCTTCGGTCACGACGATGTCGCCGGCCGAGAGCCCGGTACCGATCTCGACGCTGCCAGGGCGACGGCTCGTGATCGCAATCTTGGTCTGGATGGCCTTGCCGTCCTGCACCCGGTAGACGAAGTTCTCCTGCCCGATGGGCCAGATCGCCTGCTCCGGGACGGTGATGGCGTTCTGCCGCTTGTCGGTGACGAGGACCACGCGCACGAACATGCCGGGCTTCAGCCTCATGCCGTCGTTGCGGATGCGACCCCGGAGGACGACGGTGCGGGTGCGTTCGTCGACCACCGGTTCCACGGCGAAGATGCGGCCGGTGAAGGCCTCGCCGGGGAAGGCGTCGAGACGTACGGCGATCTCCTGGCCGGCGTGCAGCTTCGACACGTAACCCTCGGGCACCCGGAAGTCGACCTTGATGGCGCCGAGATTCTCGAGCCGCGCGATGTCGTCGCCCTTCTTGACGTAGGCACCGGGACTCACGGACCGCAGGCCCACCGTGCCGGAGAACGGCGCGCGGATCTCCGTCTTGCTCAGCCGGGCCTCCGCTTCCCGCCGCAGGGCTTCAGCGCGGTCGAGGTTGTTCTTGGCGAGATCGACGGCCTCGCGCGAAACGAACTGCTGCGCCAGGAGTTCCTTGGCGCGCTCGTAGCGCTGGAGTTCTGTGCGGGCCTGCGCCTGGGCCTGGGCGAGTTGCGCCTGGAGTTCTGCGGGATCGAGCGTGACGAGCTTCGCGCCCTTCGCGATCGTCTGGCCTTCCTCGAAGTGGATGCCGACGAGGCGACCGTCGATCTCCGGCCGGATCATGACGCTCTCGTCGGCGATGAGCGAACCCACGGCCGTCACTTCCTGGAGAATCTCGCCCATCGACACCTGCACCGCCTTCACCGGCAACCCCATCGGCTTGCCGCCGCCGGGAGCACCGCCACTGGGGGGGGCACCGCCCCCGGCAGCTTTGGCATCGGCCGGCTTGCCGCCCGCGGCGGGCGCCTCGCTCTCGGACTTCGAACCGCACCCGGCGGCGAGCGAAACAAAAATGGCCAGAGCGACCAATGGAATGCGCGGACTGTTCAAGGCGGACCTCGGGCGAATCGGGATTTGATGGAACCCGGGCCGTCAGTCTCCATCTCGGAGTCTCCCCCTCGGAGTCTCCCCCTCAGGCCCGGTGACCCGCCGTGCGACCCCGGGTCCGGCGCTCGAAACCCGGCGCCGGTGTGTCGCTAGCTGACTGGCGGGTCAGTTATCGGAACACATGATAAATCTGTTCCTTCCGCCGGTCATTTGGAATTTCGGACCACGCTCGCTGATCGGCGGGCGGTTGCCCCTCATGCGGCAGCGTGATTTCCGACCGGACCGCGAATGGCAGGTGGCGCGGCGGTCACGTGGAGGGAGGTACCCGCTGGCTGGTCGGGCAGGCGCGGTGCGCCATCGTGCCTTCTATCTCGGCACGCTCACGCGACATCTCGGTCCGGACGGCATCCATGTCGAGCGACATGGCGCGCCGCAGCAGCGCTTCGAGCAGGGCTTCCGTACTAGGCGCCGGACCGGCGAAAAGGCCCACGCCCGCCCGGAACACCACCAGTGCGGGGACCTGCGTGATCCCGAACAGGGCTGCGAGATCCGGCGTCTCGAGGCGGTCGATGACGGCGACGGTCACATGCTGTAAGCGCCCGCTCACTGCCTTGACGTTGCCCGTGAACGCCATCGTGGCGCTGTCGGCCCCCTCCACAACGGACACCACGAGCGACCCGCCCGCCGCCACGAGGCGGTCGAGGTCGGCGCGGCGGCGGATCGCTTCCATCGGGCGTCAGGCGGACGCGCCGCCTGCCTCGGCCTTGGCCTCGGCGGCGATGTCGGCGTGCACCTTTTCCATGTCGAGCCCCTTCACCTGCTCGACCAGGCTGTCGAACTGCCCTCCGGACATAGCACCGGCCTCGGAGTACAGGATGACTTTCTCGCGGAACACCATGAGCGTCGGGATCGCCCGGATCGAGAACTGCTGCGCGATCTCGGGCTCGTCCTCGGTGTTCACCTTGGCGAACACGACCCCCTCGTGCTTCTCGGAGGCCTTCTCGAAGGTCGGAGCGAACTGTCGGCAGGGTCCGCACCAGGGTGCCCAGAAGTCGACTACGACGATGTCGTTCCCGGTGACGACGGACTCAAAGTTCTCCCGGGTGAGGTTCACGGTGGCCATGCGAGGGCTCCTGGCTGAGGAATCGATGGACCGGGGCAAGCGCGACGCGCCGCCCGCTGGTCCTGAGGAGCGAACATAGGGGCAGCCGTCGGACGCTGCAACCCGGGCGCCGGAAAAAGTTGCTCGGAGCTGCGGCAGATCAGCCGGTCTTGCGGCGGGGACGTCGGCTTGCCGGCCCCGCCGCACCGGTGGCATGGCTCGCCGCGCGGCCCGGGGCTTCCGCTTGCAGGGCCGCCGCCACGAAATCCATGAAGACCTTCACCCGCGCCACCCGACGCAGGTCGGGATGCGTCAGGAGCCAGATGGCCGACGCCATCTCCGGAAACGGGCCCGCCGCGCGGAACAGGCCGGGATCGCCGTCCCCGAGGTAGGTGGGAATCAGCGCACACCCGAGGCCAGCCCGGGCGAGCTGGTAGGCGCCGAGAAGGCTGTTCACGCGCACCGCCGGTGGCCCCTCCGGCAGCTGCGCGAGCCATTGGGCGGGGCCGATGTGCGCGAGGCTCGCATCGAACCCGATCCAGGCGGAACCGCGCGCCACATCGGGCGCCGTACCCACCGCCGCATAGCCGGCGAACCCCAGCGGCGCGAGGCGGCGGCCGACGACATTTTCGGGCGGTGTCGACGTCGGCCGGACGGCCACATCGGCGTCGCGGCGCATGAGATCGAAGGGCTGGTTCGACACGGCGATCTCGAGCTCCACCTCGGGGTGATGCGCACGGAAGCTTGCGAGGACGGGGCCCAGCACCGCAGCGAGCACGGTGTCCGTCGTCGTCACACGGACGAGGCCCGACGGCCGCATGTCGCGCCCCTGGAGGCGGCTCTCCATCTGCAGGAGTTCGTCCTCGGTGCGGCGGGCGAGCGCGAAGAGTTCCTCGCCTGCGGGCGTCGGCAGGTAGCCGTCGCGCAGGCGCTCGAACAGCCGGACACCCAGATCGCTCTCGAGCTGCTCGAGCCGCCGGAAGACGGTCGACTGATGCACGGCGAGCTGGTCGGCCGCCTTTCGCATGGACCGCCCCCGCACCAGTGCGGCCACGAGTTGCAGGTCACGGGATTCGAGCATGCGGGAGTCCGATGGGCAGGCGTGGCGAACGTGCACTTCGCGAGTCGCGTCCGCCGTGCACTCATGCAAGTTTGTTTCTCGATCTTGCATGTTCCGCCTGCAACGATGCAAGCCTAGAATCGGTGGTCCTTACCCCACTCCGGAGACATCCATGATCCGTCGCATCCTCGGAGCATCCATCGCGATGCTCGCCCTCGCCGCATCGACCACGTTCTCCAGCGCCTTCGCCGCGGACGCCTACACGTTCGACAAGAGCCACAGCCGCATCGTCTTCACCTGGAACCATGTGGGCATGTCGAACCAGTCGGCGCGCTTCCTGAGCTTCGACGGCGACATCGTGTTCGACGCCGAGAAGGCCGAGAACAGCAAGGTGAGCGTGACCATCGATCCGGCCAGCGTCGCGTCGGACTGGAAGGCGCTCGACGACCACTTCAAGGGCGAAGATTTCTTCAACGTCGCCAAGTTTCCGAAGGCCACGTTCGTGAGCACGGACGTCCGCAAGACCGGCAAGAACACGTACCAGATCACCGGCAACCTCACGATCAAGGGCAAGACCATGCCCGTCGTGCTCGACAGCACCCTGAACTACTCGGGCGACCACCCGCTCGCCGGTTTCGTGAAGGCCCTGGCCGGCGCGAACTACCTCGGCTGGTCCGCCCGGACGCGCATCCGCCGCACCGACTTCGACCTTGGCCTCTATGCGCCGCTGACATCCGACACGATCGACATCGCGATCGAATCGGAGATGCGTCAGAAGAAGTAACCGGCAACGCGGTTCCGCCGATGCGGGGCGGTTGCGACCCGGGTCGCAACCGCCCCTTTTTCATGGTCTTCCCGCGCACGGGGCGCCGCGGTAGTCTCGCCGCCGAGATGTGGTGTCACCACCACCCCGGAGGAAACACGATGCCCGTTGCGCATCCACGCACGACACCGGCGCCAGGACGCGCCGCAGTTTTCAGCGGTGCCACCCGCACTTTCCGGCCGACCCGGCCACCGTTCCTCTCTGCCGTCCTGTTTCTGATCCTGGTGCTCGGCTGCCTTTCCCAGGAAGCCACGGCCATCGGATCCCCCCCGATACGAGAGGCGCTCTCGGAGGGCCATCTCGGCCTGCACGAGGTCGGCGCCTTCCGGCTGGCCGACAGACGTTGCTCGGACTGCGCCGTCGCGCCGCAGGCGCTCTTCTACTTCCGCGACGAGACCATCGCCGTTCCAACGACCGGCGCACCGCCCGTGACCCGTCCCTCGCACGACGGCGTCCGCGAGGACATCGGCCGCTGGATCCGCACTGCGGATGCCGATTTCGCAGGCCCTCCCTTCCTGCTATGGGTCGGCGCCCCGCACATCGCGACCGGCGCGCGACTTTCCGCAGACGGCACGTCGCTCACCTTCGTCGACGGCACCGGCGCCGCATTCGGCACAGTCCCGCGCATCCCCACGAACCAGGCCTACTACGACGTCTCCACGACGCGCCATTTCGCGGGCCGGCCGTTGCGCCTTCGCGGCGAGTCCGGGCAGGCGCCCGACGGGACCCGGCGTTTCGTCGCACGCACGCTATGGCCGGAAGATCAGCGCATCGTCCCGGCATCGCTGCCGGTGTCGCCATTGCCCGCGGGACAGTCGCTCGCGACGCTGATCGCGGCCGATGGCGGCGGCGCGAGATCCGACTTCTCGACACGCCTCCTGTGGCGGCAAGACGGCGCCGGCCCGGACCCGGGACAGCGGGCCGTGATCGCATTGGTGCTGAACGGTGCGCAGGGCGATGACGACGAGGCCCACGGCGGACACTTCGCCGTGGCGACGGGCTGGATGCAACGGGACGGCGCGTGGGGCGACTGGATCGTCAACAACTTCTACAACCTCGCGAACCACAGCGAGAAGGGCATCGTCGCGTCGATGCTGCCCATGGACAACTACCTGGGGGACCTCAACAGCGGACAGTCGTGGTATCGACCGTCGTACGTGCTGGTCGCGGCGCTGCGGACCTCGGCGGCTGCCGAGCGCTATCAGCGCGCCATTGCCCGGGTCTTCGAGCGCCTGTACCGGCACCACGTGAACTACGACCACGCCGTCGCCAACTGCGCCGGCCTGTCGATGGATACGTTCGCGGGCCTGGGCTGGCGGCCGCCCCTGCTCGGGCCGACGAGCGTGCCCAAGGCGCTGGCCGGGTTCTACTACTCGACCCTCACCGACGGCAGCATCGCGAGCGGTCGCCGCAGCTACCACTACCTGACCGAGGAACGCACACGCCTGTATCCGCGCGTCGCCTTCGAATCCCTCGGCCAAGATCTCCTGAGTCTCGCCGGCGGACTTCGCGCACCCCGTACGCCCTACGAGACGCTGCTCGCGCAGGAGGTGGAGTCGATCACGTTCGTGCGCGTGCCGCAGTTCCCGTCGAGCCGCGCGTTCGGCCGCGAACCGGTGGCGAGCTTCGACGAGTACATGGCGCGCGTACCTGCGGATCGCAAGGACTGGAAGATCATCCCCGTCGAACCGTGGCCGTTTCCGGAGGCCCTGCAGGACCTCCCGCCCGACGATGACGACCTGCCGGATGGCATCGTCGGCGCGCTCGCTTTCTCGGCGCTCGTGCCGGTCGTCGTGCTGCCGTGGGCCGGCTGGAAGCGTTGGCGCAACCGTCGTCGGGTCGACAGACCGGCGTCCGGACGCTGACTCAGGCGGGCTCGAGCACCTGGAGCGTCGTCCGGATCACGAGGTCCTTCACCTGCGCCCGGTAGGCGCCCATGTGCGGCGCGACCGCGTGGGCTCGAAGCGCATCGAGGTCTGCCCACTTCTCCACGACAGTCACCACGTCCGAGCGCATCGGGATCTGCGCCGGCGAACCGCTCGCAATGTCGATCGCGGCACCGTACTCGATGCAGCCGGCTTCGGCCTGCACCAGCGGAACGAGCGCGCGGAATGCAGTGAGGAAAGCGTCGCGGACGCCGGGCTTCAATTCGATGGTGGCGATGACGTGGACCAAGGGGTTCTCCCGTTTTGTGGTTGTCGTTGTTGTGGCAGGACGTGGCGAACAGGCCGTCGGCTCAACCGACCACGCCGATGTTCCACGGCACGAACTCGTGATCGCCCAGCCCGAGCAGCTCGCTCTTCGTGGGTTCGCCCGAGGCGATACGCAGCGTGTGGCGGAAGATCTTCTCGGCCATCTGGCTGAGCGACGCCGTGCCGTCGAGGATCTCGCCGCAGTTGATGTCCATGTCCTCCTCCAGCCGGAGGTACATCGGCGTGTTGGTCGCGAGCTTGGCCGACGGCACGGGCTTGGCGCCGAACATGGAGCCGCGGCCGGTGGTGAAGAGGATCACGTTCGCGCCACCGGCGATCTGCCCGGTCGCGGAACACGGGTCGAAGCCCGGGGTGTCCATGAACACGAAGCCCTTCTGCGTGATCCGTTCCGCGTAGCGGTAGACCTCCATCAGCGGCCCGGTGCCACCCTTCATCGAGGATCCGAGCGACTTCTCGAAGATGTTCGCGAGGCCGCCCGACTGATTGCCGGGGCTCACCTTGCCGTTGATCTGCGTGTCGCGGCCGACCGTGTATTCCTCCTTCCACCAGCGGATGCGATCGATCAGTTTCTGCGCGACCTCGGGCGTACGTGCGCGGCAGGTGAGGGTGTGCTCGACGCCGTAGATCTCGGGCGTCTCGGACAGCACCGCCGTGCCGCCGTGGCGCACCAGGAGGTCCATCGCCGCGCCGAGCGCCGGGTTCGCCGTGATCGACGAGAAACCATCCGAGCCACCGCACTGCAGCCCCACGGTGATGTGACTGGCCGGCACCTCGGTGCGCGACACGCGGTTGGCTTCGGGTAGCAGCTCCTGCACGGCCGCGACGCCGGCCTCGATCGTCCTGCGGGTGCCCCCGGTGTCCTGCATCACGAAGGTCTTCAACCTCGCCCCGGCCGCGAGCCCCTGGGCCTCGAGCAGCTTGGCGACCTGGTTGCGCTCGCAGCCGAGGCCGACCACCAGACACGCCGCCACGTTCGCGTGCGTCGCATAGCCGGCAAGCGTGCGGCGGAGAAGGTCCATCGGCTCGCCCGTCTGCTCCATGCCACAACCCGAGCCGTGGGCGAAGGCAACGACGCCGTCGACGTTCGGGAACGCCGCGAGACGTTCGGGCGTGAACCACGCCGCGATGCGATGCACGACCGTCGCGGAGCAGTTCACGGTCGCGATGATCGCGACGTAGTTGCGCGTGCCGACGTCGCCGTTCTCGCGGACGATGCCCTTGAAGGTTGCCCGCTCCGCCTCGGGAATCATGTCGACCGGCCGGTAGTCGCGCGATGGCGCGTAGTCGCGCTGGAACTCGCGGAACTCCATGTTGTGGGAGTGCACGTAGGTGCCCGCGGGGATGTCCGCACTGGCGAACCCGATCACCACGTTGTACTTCCGGATCGGCTCGCCCTTGGCGATGGCACGCGCGGAGATCTTGTGCCCCGAGGGGACCTGACTGCGGCTGGTGATGCCTTCCGTCTCCAGCCGCGCGCCCAGGGCGACATCGATGCGCGCGACGACGACGTTGTCTGCCGCATGCAGGCGGATGGTGGGGCCGGTGGCGGGCTTGTCGTGGAGTTCGATCATGGGAATCTCGGGGTGTGTGAGCTGAGGGGCTGGAGACTGACGCGGTGTGGATGATGCCATCCCGGAGGGATGTGGGTCGGGCTTCGCCCGAGACCCGCGTTCCCGGATTCGCGGCTGCACCCAAGCCCACGCCGCGTCGAGCTATGGCTCGACCCACGAAATGCGCTCGCCACTGGATGCCTCGGCGATGGAAACAACCCCCATGGGTCGGGCTTCGCCCGACGCCTGCGTTGCTGGATTCGCTGCTGTGCCCAAGCCCACGCCGCGTCGAGCTATGGCTCGACCCACGAAATGCGCTCGCCACTGGATGCCGCGGCGATGGAAACAACCCCCGTGGGTCGGGCTCCGCCCGACGCCTGCGTTGCTGGATTCGCTGCTGTGCCCAAGCCCACGCCGAGTCGAGCTATGGCTCGACCCACGAAATGCGCTCGCCACTGGATGCCGCGGCGATGGAAACAACCCCCGTGGGTCGGGCTCTGCCCGACGTCCATCGCGGCGTGAACATCGGGGCGATCACAGCACCGAACCATCACCCTCCGGCCGCACCGACGACGCGACGGGTGGCGCGAACTGTCCGAACCGCAACATCACCACCGGAAGAATGAGCAGGTTCAACACCGTCGATGTCACGAGACCACCGACGATGATCATCGCCATCGGACCTTCGATCTCGCGACCCGGCTCGCCGGAACCCAGCGCGATCGGCATCAGGCCCAGCGCCGTCACGAGCGCGGTCATGAGGATCGACGGCAGGCGTTCCGCGGCCCCGCGCAGCATCGTCTCCGCGTTCCATGCCAGCCCTTCCGTCTGCACCAGATGCTGGTAGTGCGACACGAGCATGATCGAATTGCGCAGCGTGATCCCGAAGAGCGTGACGAAGCCCACCAGCGACCCGAGGGTCATCCAGCCGCCGGTGAACAGCACGGCTGCGACGCCGCCGACCAGGGCGAACGGCAGGTTCAGGAAGGCGAGCGCCAGATTCCGGAGGTTGGCGAAAGCCAGATAGAGAAAGACGAAGACGCCGGCGCCGGCGAGCAGCGAGTGGAAGATCAGGGTCTCGCGCGCTTTCACTGCCGCCTCGGCCTCGCCGGTCAGCACGAGGTAGTTCCCGGGGGAGAGCTTCACCTTCTTCGCGAGGGCCTCTCGCACGTCTTCGGCGAACTCCTCGACGTCGCGATCGTCGACGTTCGCGGTCACCGACTGGATGCGCTTGCTGCCTTCGTGGAGGATCTTGTAGCGGCCCGCGCCGACGGCGATGTCGGCCACATCCCGCAGCGGCACCGTCGTTCCGTCCGCAGCGCGCAGCGGCAGCGCCTCCACCTGCACGGGGGCCCGTCGCATGCCGGGTGCCAGGATCACCGTGAGATCGACGAAATGGTTGCCGGTCTGGACCTGCGCGACGCGCGTGCCCTCGTAGGCGGTCTGCACGGCATCCAGGACGTCGCGAGGCGTCAGCCCGTAGGCGGCGACGCGGTCGTGCTTGAGGCGCACGTACAACTGAGGGGTCCCCGGTGGCGACTGCACCTGAACATCCTGCGCGCCGCGCACGGCAGCCACCACTTCGGCGACCTCGCGCGCATCGTGGTCGAGGGCATCGAGATCGGGGCCGAAGACGTTCACCGCGAGCGCCGCCGGGAATCCCGAGATGGTCTCCTCGATGCGTTCGGTGAGGAACGTGTTCACCGAGAAGGTCACCCCCGGGAACGCACCCCGCTGCCCGGCGAGGATCTCGCGAACCTCGCGCAGCACCCGGGTCTGCTCGCGACCGCCCAGGGCGCCGACTTCGACCTCGAACTCGCTGTAGTGCGGCCCGAAGGTGTCGGCGCCGTTCTGCGCACGACCCACCCACTGCGCCACGGACTGCACGCCCTCGACCTTCAGCAGTGCACGGGTGAGTTGCGTTCCGATGCGCAGCGTCTCCTCCTCGGAGGTGCCCGGCACGGCGGTCATGTGGACGACGTAGTGGCCCTCCTTCAGCGACGGCACGAACTCGCCAGACAGCAACGGGATCGTCGAGAGCCCACCGACGATCGCGATGGCGGTGACGGCGAGCACCCCGGCGGGGCGACGCTCGATTCGGCGGAGCACCGCGAGGTACGGCGGTGTCATCCGGCGGACGAACGGCGGGGCCTCGACCGCAAGGCGACCGCGCGACAACAACAGCAGGCAGAGCGCCGGTGTGAGCGTCATCGCGACGACGAGCGATGACAGGATGGCGAGGATGTACGCGAGACCCAGAGGTGCGAAGAGCTTCCCACCGATCCCGCCGAACGTGAGCAGCGGCACGAAGACGAGCGCGACGATGAAGGTCGCGTACACGACCGACCCGCGCACCTCCACGGAAGCGTCGAGCGCCACTTCGGCCGCGGACTTCGGATTGCCCGCCAGGCGGTTCTCGCGCAGGCGCCGGAAGATGTTCTCGGTGTCGATGATCGCGTCGTCGACCACCTCGCCCAGTGCGATCGCGAGGCCACCCAGCACCATGATGTTGATCGGCTGGTCGAACGCCGTGAGGAGCACCACCGCACCGAGCAGCGACACGGGGATCGCCATTGCGCAGATGAACGCGGTGCGCGCGTTGTACAGGAACAGGAACAGCACACCGATGACGAGCGCCGAACCGACGAGGATGTCGAAGCGGACGTTCGAGATGGCCGTGTCGATGAACTTGGCGGGGCGGAACAGCCCCCGGTGCAATTCGATCTTCTCGCGGGCGAGCAGCGGGTCGAGATCGGTGAGCGCGCGCTCCAGCCCGGCGGACACGGCCCGCGTGTTGCTGCCGAGTTGGCCCTGCACCATGAGCAGCACGCCCGGGGTCCCGTCGATCGCAGCCGCGCTGATGGGCGCGGCCTCCCCTTCGACGACGTCGGCCACGTCCGCGAGCCGCAGGACGCCGCCGTCCTCCTGTCGCAGCAGAACGCGACCCAGCACCGCCACGTTCCCGGGCTGCCCGTCCGTGACGATCGCGATGCGCTGATTCGGGCCAGGCAGATAGCCGGCCGACACCACGCCGGTCGCCTTCCGCGCCGCCTCGACCACGTCGGCGAGGGCAAGCCCGTGCCGCACGAGGCGCTGCGGGTCCACCTGGATCTGCCACTCGCGCACCCGGCCACCGAAGACGTTGACCTCGGCGACACCCTCCACCGCCATCAGATGGGGCCGGACCACGGTGTCGGCGAGCGTGCGCACGTCGGCGAGCGAACGATCCGATGCGGTGAGCCCGACGACCATCACCGTGCTGGCGGAGGAGGTGAGCGGGGTGATCGCCGGCGCGGCCACGCCGGCCGGCATGCGGCTCGCGAGCGACGTGATGCGCTCCGCGACCACCTGTCGGTTGCGGTAGATGTCGGAGCCTTCCTCGAACAGCACCGTCACGACCGACAAGCCGGGGATCGACTGCGACCGCAGCGTCTCGACGCCGGAAACGCCGGACACGGCGTTCTCGATGGGTTGCGTGACCTGGGTCTCGACGATCTCGGCGGACAGACCGGGGGCCTCCGTCTGGATCACGACCTGGGTCGGCGAGAACTCCGGGAACACGTCGAGCCGCGCACGACCCAGGGTGAAGATGCCGTAGGCGATGAGCATCAATGCCACGGCGACGACCACGCCCGGAAAACGGATGGAGAAGCGGACGATCGCCGAGATCATCGCGCGCTCCGACCGATGCGGGACGACCCGGCGGACTCAGTCCTCATTCTCGTTCCGGATCTGGAACTCCAGTTCTTCCGAGAGCAGGAGCTGCGCGCCCGTGACCACGACCTCCTGTCCGGGCTCCAGGCCGGCGGCGTTGAACCAGCCACCCGGCACGAGGCGGGTGGCCGACACCGACGTGCGCTCGAAGATGTCCGCCTCCTTCTCGTCCCGCACGTAGATCCAGGGACGCGCAGCGAACCACACGACGGCGCGCTCGGGGACGACGACGCCGGTCGAGGCGCCGCCTGCGCCAGCGAGATGACCCACCACCCGGTTGCCGACCCGCAGCCCGCCCGCCGGAGCGCGATAGAAGTACGCAGCGCCCACCGCGCCTCCGACCCCGGCGATCGGCGCCGCGGAGACCAGGCGGGCACGCGTGCGGCCCTGCCCGCCGATGGGCGCGAGTGTCAGCGGCCGGTTCGCAGCGGCGGCCTCGGACTCGTAGGGCAGCGTCACCTGCACGAGCACCTCGTCGCCTCTCGCCAGCGGCGCAAAGCCGGCGCTCTCCGCGTTCACCGCCATGTCGGCGAGCGTCGACCCCCACGTCGCCCGCAGGGTGTCGACCTGACCCCGGAGCATCGTGTCGGCAGCGGCAAGACGCTCCGCTGCCGCGCGCGATTCGGACTCGGCCAGCTGCATCGCCCTCTCCGAGACGTTGCGGTCATCCCGGAACAGCACGCGGGCGCGCTCGGCCTCGGCCCGCGCGGCGTTCGCGGCGCTCCGAAGCGCGCGGATCTCGGCCGACTGCGTTGCGTACCGCGCACGCGCCTCCATGAGCGGACGCAGATCGACCACCACGCCCTGGACGTCGACCAGTTCGTCGGCATCGGCAGCCTCCAGCGTCGCGACTTCGATACCGCTCGCACGACGCTCCGCCTCGCCGATCTTCAGGCGGCCGGGACCCACCAGCTCGTCGGCGGACGTCTGCGATCCGATGGCCTCGCCGTTCTCGCGGGACAGCTGGTGGTATTCGTCGCGACCGAGATAGATGACGCCGGCCACGAGCGCCATCACCAGCGCCACGAGCGCCGCCATCGAGAAGGTCCTGCCGCGGGAATCAGTCATAGTCGAGGAGCGCCGGATCGATGGGCGCACCGGCCGGGGCGGCGGCGGGTGCGGGCGTGGTGGCGAGGTCGGGATTGTCGAGCGGGCGCTGCAGCGCGTCCTCCAGCGCCGAGAGTCCCTGCTGCAATTCGAGCATCGAGATGGTGGCAGTGCGCTCCGCCATCGCCATCTCGAGCTTCGCCTGGACCAGTTCGACGCGATCGGCGTGTCCGCGGTCGAACTGCTGGCGGACACGGTCGTGACTGCCTCGCGCCACCTCGATCTGGTGCCGGGCCGCGCGATGGGCGTCGAACGCATGGCGGTAGCGCGACGCCGCGGCGGCGGCCTCCGCAATCACCGCCGCCTGGAGGGCGTTGAAGGCCTTCTCCTCCACCTCGCGGCGCGCTTCGGCTTCGCGGATCAGGGCGCGCGCACGGGCCTGGGGGGTCAGCAGGCCGAAGAACGAGATCGACCAGATGCTCTCGTCTGCATCCCAGAAGTAGCCGGGCAGAATCGTCACATCGGGGTACTGCCTCGCCACTTCGAGCTTCACAGCCGCCTCGGCCGCCGCATAGTCGGCCAGCTTGCGACGCAGATCGATCCGGTTCTGCAGCGCGACGCGTCGCACGTCCCGGAATGCGGGTGGCGCCATCGGATGATCGAGGATCCCGAAATCGAAGCGCACGGTCTCCAGCACCGCCAGCGGCACCCCGATGGCCTCGGCCACGCCTGCCAGGGCCTGGTCGCGCCGCACCGCTGCGCGGGCCAGCGCCAGTTCCCCCTCGGCAGCGCGCAGGCGCAGGACGCCCGTCTCGCTCGACGAGGCATAGCCCACCGCCGCGCGCTTCTCCATGAGCGCCAAGAGACGCAGACGCTCCGCCTGCTCGGCCTCGATGGCCTCGGCCGTGCGCATCGCGACGTGGAGGTCGACGAAGTGCCGGCGCAGCCGGCTGCGCACCCGCCACGAAGCGACTGCGATCTCGAGCTGCGCGGCCTCCTCGAGGCGGGCAAGCTGCTCGGTACGGATATCGCGCTTGCCCCCGACGTCGATCGTGAAGCCCACGAGGACGCCGAGTCCCCAGGGGGTTTCGTCACCGCTCTTGCCGTTGTACTCGGGGCGCCCGGTGAGGGTGTAGGGCACGCGCGTGGTGGATGTCGCCTTCTCGGCACCGGCGACCTTCGCCCGCGCACGGGCGAGCACGATCTCGGGGTGGTGATGGAGCGCGACGGCCGTCAGGGCCGGGAGGCTCCACGCAGCCGGAGGCCAGACGGTGACGTCCTCGCCCTGGGCACGCAGCGCCTCCTGGAGATCTGCGCCATCGAGCGTGCGGGCCTCGTACGCGCGCTGCGTCGTCTCCGGTTCCAGTGGGCTGGGACGGTAGCTCTCGCGACCGCACCCGGTGGCGCAGACGAGCCACAGGATCGCGATCCCTCCCGATGCGAGCCGGCCCATGCGTGTGATTGTTGATTTCGGCATGGCGGCCGGAGTGTAGCCGGGTGAGGGGCGTTGCCCAAGGGAGTAGCGGCGGTTGCCTGCGCACGCGGGCAACCTCCCCTCGCCTCGCGTCAATGCAGTTTCACGTGCGGCTCCGTCCGCCGGATGATCAGCCGCGCCAGGGTGTCGAGGAACACCTTCGCGAAGCCGTGCAGGGCGTACTCGTGCATCTTGTAGAGCGACGCGTACATGACCCCCGCGAAATAGCCCTCGATCATCAGGCTGCCGCGCGTGATGCTGCCCATCAGGCTGCCGACGGTGCTGTAGCTGCCGAGCGAGACGAGCGATCCGAAATCCTTGTACTTCCAGGGCGGCACCGGGCGTCCCTCGATGTGACCCGGCAGGTGGGCGAGCAGGTGCGAGGCCTGCTGGTGCGCCGACTGCGCGCGCGGCGGGATCCACCCCTTCTTCTCGGGCCACGGGCAGGCTGCACAATCGCCCATCGCGAAGATCGAGGGGTCACGCGTCGTCTGCAGCGTCTGGTTCACGACGAGCTGGTTGAGGCGGTTGGTCTCGAGCCCGGCGATATCGCGCAGGAACTCCGGGGCCTTGATGCCCGCCGCCCACACGGTGATCTCGGCGGGGACCTCCCGGCCGCTCTGGGTGCGCACGCCGTGGGCCGTCACCTCGGTCACGCGCTCGTTGGTGAGCACCTCGATGTTCAGCTTCTGCAGCAATCCCAGGGTGGCGGCGGACAGCCGCTCGGGCAGCGCCGGCAGCACACGGGGGGCCGCCTCGATGATGCTGATGCGCAGATCGCGCTCGGGATCGATGTGATCCAGGCCGAACGAGACCAGCTCGCGGGTGGAGTTGTGCAGCTCCGCGGCGAGTTCGACGCCGGTCGCCCCGGCGCCGATGATCGCCACGTGCAACTGCCAGGGTTCCTTGGGACCGCCCTGGGCGTTGGCCCGCAGACAGGCGTTCAGCAGCCGCGACCGGAACCGCTCCGCCTGCTCCGGCATGTCGAGGGCGATCGCGTGGGCCTGGGCGCCGGGTGTGCCGAAGTCGTTGGTCTGGCTGCCGACGGACATGACGAGCGTGTCGTAATGCAACGGCCTCGCGGGGAGGACCTCCTCGCCGGACTCCGGGTCCATGAGCGGCGCGAGCCAGATGCACTTGGCGTCCCGGTCCAGGCCGGTCATGTGCCCGAGCTGGAACTGGAAGTGATGCCACCGCGCCTGGGCGAGATAGTCGAGCGCGTGGTCGTTCATGTCCATGCAGCCGGCGGCCACCTGGTGCAGCAGTGGCTTCCAGAGGTGGGTGCGCGAGCGGTCGACGAGCGTGATCTGGGCGCGGCCGCGGCGGCCGAGCTTGTCACCGAGTTGCGTCGCCAGTTCCAGCCCCCCGGCACCACCACCGACGACGACGATGCGATGGATGCCGGGTGCTGCCGCTGATTGCGTGGATGTCATCCGTGATCTCCCTTTGGTCCGGAGGATAGTGGAAAGCGCCGTCCGGGCAAGAGGAAGCCACATGCATATCTCGTCCCAGCACCCGGGACTCGCCGATGCGGCCGTTACAATGCCCGTCGTTCATCGGAGGCGTCGACGGACATGGAGGAAAGGGTCGGGAAGTACCAGTTGCGCAGCGAGATCGGGCGCGGTGCGTCGAGCGTCGTCTACCTCGCCTTCGACGAGTTCCTCAATGCGGATCTCGCGCTCAAGGTCTATCTGCCCGAAAGCTCGGCCGAGCGCGCCATGACCGCCGACGTGCAGTTCGTGAGCGAGGCGGCACTCGCCGGCCGACTGGAACACCCGCACATCGTGACGATCGTCGATGCCGTCGCGGAACCCGGGCGGCGCTACGTGGCGATGGAGTACGTCGCCGGCGGCAGCCTGGTCCGCTACAGCGCGAAGGAACGCCTGATGCCCGTGGCGGACCTCGTGCAGATCGCGTTCAAGTGCTGCGGGGCGCTGGACTACGCGTCGCGCCTCGGCATCGTCCACCGCGACATCAAGCCCTCGAACATCCTGTTGGACGGCGCGGGCGACATGAAGCTCGCGGACTTCGGCGCAGCCTTCGTGCGCGGCGTGCGCACCACCGAACGCTTCAAGCTCTCCTCCCCCTCCTACACGCCACCGGAGCAGATCCGCGAGGAACCGCCCTCGGCACAGGGCGACATGTTCTCGCTGGGCGTCACGCTCTACGAACTGCTCACGGGCGTGAAGCCGTTCCGCGGCGACACGGTGGAGGCGCGCCTGCAGAGCATCCTGCAGGACACCCCCGTGCCGCCGTCGCAACTGCGCCCGGATCTCCCCCCGATCTTCGATGCGATCCTCGACCGCTTCCTGCGCAAGTGGCCGCAGGAGCGCTACGCCAACTGGGCAGAGGCGGCGCTGGCCCTGGCCGACGCCGGCCGCCTCAGCATCTACGACATGGCCGTGCCCGACAGCGAGAAGTTCACCGCGCTCCGGGAGTCGTCCCTCACCCGGGAGTTCGACGACGTCGAGGCCTGGGACGCAGTGCGCCACGGCCGTTGGCGGCGCCTCCGCCCGCAGGAGGTCGTCGTCCGCGAGGGCGACCCCGGCGACAGCCTCCTCATCATCGCCCGCGGGGAAGCCGCCGTGACCACGCAGGGCCGCATGCTGAACGTGCTGCGGACCGGCGACTGCTTCGGGGAGATGGGCTACGCCCAGGGCCCGGAAGCCCGCCGCAGCGCCACCGTGCAGACCCTCACCGACACGCTCGTCGCGGAGTTCACGCCGGAACTGATCGCCCAGCTCTCGACCGGCACGCAACTGAAGCTCGCCCGCACCCTGCTGCGCGTGCTCGCGGAGCGGCTGACCTTCACGAATGCGAGGCTGGCGGGTAGAGGGTAGGGCATCGCTCTCGAGGACACGACCCGCGCCTGCAAGGTCCACCCAGCGCGCCGTTGTAGGAGGGGCCCATGGCCCCGAAAGCGGTCGATGCAAGGAAGCGTATCAACCGGAACCATCGCTTTCGCGGGCATGGCCCGCTCCTACAAATTCACCACCCAGCGCGCCGTTGTAGGAGGGGCCCACGGCCCCGAAAGCGGTGAATGCGGCGGAAGCGCCTCAACCGGAACCATCGCTTTCGCGGGCATGGCCCGCTCCTACAAATTCACCACCCAGCGCGCCGTTGTAGGAGGGGCCCATGGCCCCGAAAGCGGTGAATGCGGCGGAAGCGTATCAACCGGAACCATCGCTTTCGCGGGCATGGCTCGCTCCTACAAATTCACCACCCAGCGCGCCGTTGTAGGAGGGGCCCATGGCCCCGAAAGCGGTGAATGCGGCGGAAGCGCCTCAACCGGAACCATCGCTTTCGCGGGCATCGCCCGCTCCTAAAAATTCACCACCCAGCGCGCCGTTGTAGGAGGGGCCCATGGCCCCGAAAGCGGTGAATGCGGCGGAAGCGCCTCAATCGGTACAGTCGCTTTCGCGGGCATGGCCCGCTCCTACAAATTCACCACCCAGCGCGCCGTTGTAGGAGGGGCCCATGCCCCCGAAAGCGGTGAATGCGGCGGAAGCGCCTCAACCGGAACAGTCGCCTTCGCTGCCATGGGCCCCTGCTACAGCAGGCGTGGTCCATTCCGGCAGCGGGTGGCGGACCACGGGGGATATACAAGGGGCCCTCCCCTTGTTGCTACACCCTGCGGCCAAGCCGCCGCGGGCCGTCAGGCCCGAGAGGCGGCCATGGGCCCCTCCTACAGCAGGCGTGGTCCATTCCGGCAGCGGGTGGCGGACCACGGGGGATATTCAAGGGGCCCTCCCCTTGTTGGTACACCCCGCGGCCAAGCCGCCGCGGGCCGTCAGGCCCGAGAGGCGGCCATGGCCCGCTTCTACGGATTCACTACGCAGAATGCCGTGCAGGAGGCCCCCGACCCACCCCATCTGCGCACCGCAATGCCGCACCGTGCGCCGTCGAGGTGCGCCGATGTCGCGCTCCCGGATCGGTCTCTATAGTCGGGCTTTCCGCCACGACACGCTCCACGCACCATGACCGCCAATCGCACGATCCGATCGCTCTTTCGCTATCCGTTCAAGGGTCTCTCGCCGCAACCGTTGGACGCGGTCGCCCTCACGCTGGGGCGCGGCTTTCCGCTGGACCGGGCGTGGGCCATCACGAACGGGACGGCCGTGTTCGACGTGGCGCACCCGTCGCCGATGCCGAAGACGGATTTCCTGGTGCTGATGCTGCACGAGCGCCTCGCGACGCTCCGTACGCGATTCGCGGACAGCCATTCGCAGCTGGTGATCGATGCCCCCGATGGCACGTCTCTGGAAGCCTCGCTCGAGACCCCCGAGGGGCGCGCGACCGTCGAGGCGTTCTTCTCGGACTTCCTGTGGGATGCCGTCGGTGACGGGGCGCCAAAGGTGGTGTCGCATCCCTCGCACAGGTTCACCGATGTGAGCGTGGTGTCCGAATCCATGATGCACGCGGTATCGCTTGTGAATCTCGCGTCGGTGCGGGCGCTCGAGGCGGCCACGGGCGTGACGCTCGATCCGATGCGCTTCCGCGCGAACATCTACTTCGATGGCGGTCCGGCCTACGAGGAGAACGACTGGGTGGGCCGCGAGATCTCGCTGGGTCCGGTGCGTGGCCGGGTGGTACTACGCACGCAACGGTGCCCCGCCACGAGTGTGAATCCCGCGACGGCGATCCGCGACTTCGACGTGCCGGCGGCGATCGAGAAGCACTTCGGGCATCGCGATCTGGGCACCTACGTCGAGATCGATGCCGGCGGTCGGCTCGGCACCGGCGACGCCGTCGTGCCGGCCTGAGGTGCCGCGTCAGCGACGGAAGAACGCGGTCGCCCGCCAGAGCGAGAGGCAGCCGACGGCGACGAAGCCGGCGCCATAGCCGAAGCCGAGCGCGTTGATGCTCCAGATGACGAGCGGCGTGACGACGACCCCGAGATACGTCATCGCGAGCGACGCGCCGGTCGCCTCGGCCGTCCGGCCAGGCGGTGCGACGAGCGCCACCTGTGACAGGTAGACGCCGTTCCATCCCACCGCCGTGGCGCCGAAGACGAACGAGAAGACGAGGATGACGAGCCACGGCCACTGGCTGCCGAGCAGAGGGACGGTGAAGGCCGCGAGCGACATGCCCACGCCGAGCAGCCCGAGCATGTGGCGCGGCGCGATGAAGCGGTCGGCCACGACGCCCCAGCCGATGCGGCCGATGATGCCGCCCGCCATCGCAACCGACAGAGCCGCCCCGGCGGCGCTGACGCTGGCCCCCGCGACATCGTGCAGACAGACCACCAGGTAGGACCCGAGGCACATCTGCATGCCTGAGTAGGTGAACGACGCCAGCGCCATGTCGCGCAGCCCGCGGGACGACCACACGAGGCGCATCGGTTCGCGAAGCCGGATGCGCCCGAGGCGCGCCGTGGCGTTCGCACCGCCGTCGGCATCGGCACGGAACGGCTGCACAAGCACCATCAGCACGAGGCACGCTACGCCCGTCCCGACACAGGCGCCCCGCCATCCGCCCAGCACCATGAGCGTCGGCACCAGAGCACCGGCGAGCGCACCACCGACCGGCACGCCGGTCTGCTTGACGGAGAAGACGAGCGCACGCCACCGGGCCGGGGTCCGCTCGTTGAGGATCGCCGACGAAGCCGGTGTGACGAACCCGTAGCCGACACCCACGAGCAGCGCGCCGATGGCGACGGTGGCGAGGTGCCCGAGCGCCATCGAGAGCATGCCGGCGCCCGCGAGCGCGAGACTCGCCTGGCTCACGCGCATCGGTCCGAAGCGCGCGATGAAGCCCCCGCTCGCGAGGGCGGACACGACGGCCGAGGCGTACATGATCGCCGTCGAGATCCCTGCGGCCGCGGCCCCGATGGCGAGATCGCGCGACGCTTCCGGCGCGAAGACCGGCGGGGCGAACACGGCCATCGACGCGAGCGCCTGGATGGCGAGCGTGACGAGAACGGAGACGACGAGGGGGGACATGGATTCTCGAGGAGAACGCCTCCAGGGGCGGGGGCGATGCCCCGGGGATGTGTCCCTGACGCCCGCGAGCGCCGTGCCTAACCCTTCGCCTTCTCCAGCGCCTGCCCGATGTCCCACAGGATGTCGTCGATGTCCTCGATGCCCACGGACAACCGGATCATGTCGGGCGAGACGCCGGCCTTCAGCTGGTCTTCCTCCGACATCTGACGGTGCGTGGTGGACGCGGGGTGGATCACGAGCGTCTTCGCATCGCCGACATTGGCGAGGTGCGAGAGGAACTGACAGGCGTCGATGAACTTCTCGCCCGCCTGCGCGCCGCCCTTGATGCCGAAGGTCATGATCGAGCCCGTCCCCTTCGGCAGGTACTTCTGCGCGAGATCGAAGTACCGACTCGATTTCAGCGATGGGAAGTTGACCCACGACACCTGCGGATGCGCTTCGAGATAGGCCGCCACGCGGCTCGCGTTCGAGACGTGGCGGTCCATGCGCACATGCAGCGTCTCGAGACCCTGCAGCAGCATGAAGGCGTTCATCGGCGAAAGACACGAACCGAGCGTACGCAGCGTCTCCATGCGGCACTTCATCGTGTAGCCGAAGTCGCCGAAGGTCTCGAAGAAGCGCACGCCGTGATAGCCGCGGGAGGGTTCGGTCATGCCCGGGAAGTTGCCGTTGTCCCAGGGGAACTTGCCCGACTCGACGATCACGCCGCCCATCGTGGTGCCGTGCCCGCCCATGAATTTCGTGGCGGAGTGCACGACGATGTCGGCGCCGAAGTCGATGGGCCGGCACAGGTAGGGGGAGGCGAAGGTGTTGTCGATGACGAGCGGGACGCCGGCCTCGTGGGCGATCTTCGCGACGGCCTCGATGTCGAGCACGTTGATGCCCGGGTTGCCCATCGTCTCGGCGTAGAGCGCCTTCGTCTTCTTCGTGATCGCGCGACGGAAATTCTCTGGGTCGTCGGGATGCACGAACTTCGTGTCGATGCCCATGCGGCGGAAGTTCACGTCGAACTGCGAGTAGGTCCCGCCGTACAGCGTGGACGCCGACACCAGTTCGTCCCCGGCCTCCAGCAGCGTCAGCAGCGCGGTCGCCTGCGCGGCCTGGCCCGACGAAAGCGCCAGCGCGGCGCGCCCGTTCTCGAGCGCGGCGACGCGTTCCTCGAACACCGCCACCGTGGGGTTCGACAGGCGCGAGTAGACGTTGCCGAACGTCTGCAGGTTGAAGAGGCTGGCTGCGTGTTCGGCGGAATCGAAGACGAACGAGGTGGTCTGGTAGATCGGCACCGCGCGGGCGCCGGTGGCGGGGTCGGGGATCTGGCCGGCGTGCAGGCAGAGCGTGCCGAAGCCGAACTCGCGGTCGGACATGGGAAACACCTCGAAGCGGGGACGCGAAGAAGGGGCGATTGTAGCCGTCACATCGCGCAGCACCGCAGGCTTCTGCGGGCACCCCTCAGACCGGCTGCCGCAGCCTCGCCGCCTCCAACATCGGGGGGACCTCCTCGGCTTCCACGGCCGCTCCGTGTGCCGGCCCGAGCTGGTACTGGCAACCCAAGGACCGCAGCAGCGCCGCCACCGCGGGCGTCTCGACGCCGCTCGCGACGACCTCCATCTCGAGTCCGCGCGCGAGTCCGACGAGCGCACGCGCGGCAACCGCCGCCTGACCCAGCGACGAGACGTTGCGCAGCCATGTGCCGGAGAGCCGCGCCGTCCGGACGGGATGCTCGATCAGATCGATCACGGCCATCTGCCCCGTGTCGAAGTCGTCGAGCACGATGCGCACCCCGAGCTTCGCGAGGGAACGCAGCGTCGCGGTCATCGGGCCCGAGCCGGTACGCGATCGCAGATACCGCACGCAGACCCAGAGCTGCCGCGGATCCGTGCCGCTGTCCTGCAGGATGTCGCGCAGGAGATCGACGAGCGTGCCGCGCTCGATCAGCGCCGGACTCGCCGTCACCATGAGTGGCACCGGCTTCATGCCTCCGCTCGCCCACGCGCGCATCTGTTGGCAGGCCGTGCGGATCACCCATTCGCCCAGATTGAGCGCGAGACCGGCATCCTGGGCCACTTCGGCGAAATCCCGCTCGGGCAGCAGGCCGCGCTCGGGATGGCGCCAGAAGAGCTGGGTGTCGAGCGCGACGGGCAGACCGTCGTCGGACCCGACGACCAACTGATAGTGGATGAGGAACTCGTGCCCCGTCAGGGCGCGGCGCAGGCTGGTCTCCATGCCCAGGCGCTGGACCGTCGCGACGTTGAGCGCCTCGTTGTAGAACTTGGCGTTGCTGCGGCCCGTCTCCTTCGCGTGGTACATCGCGAGGTCGGCCCGCTTCATCAACGTGTCCGCGTCGCGGCCATCTCCCGGGTAGAGCGCGATGCCGATCGAGGCCCCGGTGACCACCTCGTCGCCGGAATCGAGCCGCACCGGTTCCCGGAGCGCCTGGTGGATGCGCATCGCCACCTTGCCGGCGTCCTCGCCCCGCTCGACCGGCGCGAGCAGCAGCACGAACTCGTCGCCGCCCAGGCGCGCAAGCGTCGAGACATCGGCCCTTCCCGCACCGCGGAGCACGACGTCGGAATCGCGCACGCACTCGGAGATTCGTTCGGTCACGATCTGGAGCAGGCGGTCGCCGGCATCGTGTCCGAGCGTGTCGTTCACCTGCTTGAAACGGTCGAGGTCGAGAAAGAGAACGGCGGCCTGCCCCCCGGCCCGCTCGGCCCAGGCGATCGCCTGCTGGAACCGCTCCTTGAGCAGCAGGCGGTTCGGGAGACCGGTGAGTGCATCGTAGTAGGCGAGACGGTGGATCTGCTCGCGCGCCTGGCGTGCCTCGGTGTCGTCGTGAAGGGTGATGATCGCCGCGAGCGGATCCCCGGGCTCGGGCGCGACGTGGGAGATCGACACGAGCAGTGTCCGCTCGCCGCCCGTGGGCGGATGGTAGATCCGCTCCACGCGGGTCATGGGCGTGTCGGGGAATCGCGGCGTCGCGTGCGCTTCGCCGAAGAGGAGGGTGGCGAGCGGGCGGGGCGGAAGACCGTGGAGCAGCTGGGCCGAGGCATAGCCGAGCGTCTCGCAGGCCGACGGGTTCACGAGCCGCACCATGCCGTCCCGGTCGAGGAGCAGCACGCCGTCGGTCATCGTGTTCATCATCTGCTGGGCGGCGAGCGCCGGCGTGATCTCGACCAGCCGGAACCGGATGGTGGTGTAGATGTTGAGCACCAGCGCGAGGGCCACCAGCAGACCACCGAACGGAAAGACGCCGATGCCGAACGCAGGCAGGAAATCGATGCCGCCGAGCGATCCGAACAGGAGGGACGCGAACAGCAGCCGCGCCCGCCACCAGGCGATGCCGCCGGCCGGATTGCGCCGGATCACATCGACGTAGAGAAGACAGGTCGCGACCACCGACACCGTAGAACTGACCACGAACAGCGCGCCGGCGAGGCCATAGCGGGGAAAGGCCCCCCAGGGATGGATCTGGATCCGGCTCACGAACGCGTCGGTGGCGACCAGCGAGATCTCGAAAAGGGCCGCGACCACCCAGAACACGGTGACGGCGTCGAATCGCTCCCCGCGGCCCCGGACCAGCGAGTACGAGAAGTGGAACTGGATGGCCGGCACGAGGATGGCCATGGAGGCCATCGCCCTGCCCCAGTACTCGGCTTCGGTGACGTTCGACGCGCCGAGCACCTGCGCCACGCAGAGCTGCCAGGCGGCCACGCAAGAGGCCAGGAGGAAGTGCAGCCACCCGCTCTTGGAGAAGCGCTCGCGGGCAATGACAGCGACGCCGCAGCCCACGGCGAGCAGCGCCGCGAGGAGGGCCGGCAAGGCGTAAGTGACATCTATCGCGCTCATGGCGACTTGGACGTCCTACAACGGATGATTCTGTGGGCGGTCAGGACAGGGACTCCGGGCGGGCCCGCGACATCCCGCTCGGGTGCATCGCGCGCCTTGTCAGTAGGGCAGCCAGCGGGGTCGCTTGCTGGAGATGACCCTGGTGTTCACTCCGATCCAATTGAGCCCGCCGAAGAGCCGGGCATGTTCGATCTTCACGCATCGGTCCATGACGACCTCGAGACCGGCGTCGAGGGCCGTGCGCTTGGCGGCCTCGTTCACCACCCCGAGCTGCATCCAGAGGACGCGCGCGCCGATGGCGATGGCATCCGCCGCCAGGGCCGGGATCTCCTCGCTCTTGCGGAAGCAGTCGACCATATCGACGCGAACGGGAATGTCCTTGAGGGACGGGTAGCATTTCTGCCCCAACACCTCCTGGTAGGCAGGGTTCACGGGAATGATCGTGTAGCCGTGATCGAGCATGTACTTAGCGGCGAAGTAGCTGGGGCGGTACCAGTTCGCGGAGAGGCCCACAACGGCGATCGTGCGGCAGTCGTGGAGCATGCGTCGAAGGGTGGCGATATCGGTGTCGTCGGACATGGTTCGTTGCTTCTCGGAAAACCCGCGGACGGGCGGTTGGAGTTACTCTAACCCACAGTGGTCGGGTGGACACGCCTTCAACTGGACCCTGCAACCCGTACACCCCGCAAGTACATCGCCGTCATCGGAAAGAACACATGCCCCTCGCACGCCTGGTCTACGCGAGCCTCGCCCCGGCACCGGTCTCCAGCCGAGACCTGATGGAGATCCTCGAGGTCGCCCGCTTCCGCAATCGGAAGGACGGCATCACGGGGCTGCTCTGCTATGCGAACAGGCGGTTCCTGCAGGTGCTCGAAGGCCCGCCCGAGGCCGTCTGCGAAACCTTCTACCGCCTCGTCCGGGATAGCCGCCACTGCGAGATCCGGCTGCTCGACTTCCGGCACACGGCGAACCGGCTCTTCGACGACTGGACCATGGGCTTCGCCGGGGTCGGCGAGATCACGAACGACATCGTCGCGAAGCACAGTCCGAGCGGCGACTTCGTGGGGTTCGCCTCCGCCCCCGACGCTGCGCTGGCCTTCGTCACCGAACTGGGGCCGCTGCTGTCCAGTGGAGACCTGGCACCGACGGCGTGATCCGTACGTGGGTCGGGCTCCGCCCGACGCCCATGCCAGATGCCGCCGACACCGCATCCCCGAGCGGCCGCGTCGGGCGGAGCCCGACCCACGACCCGCCCCTCCCACGATCCCGCACCTACTCCCCTGCCCCGCCCCCCTGGACACCGAGGGCGCGGCTGCGCGCATCGGACTCCAGCTTCGCCAGGCGCTTCGCCTCCGCATAGAACTTCGGCAGGTCGCGTCCGAGGCGGTCGAGCAGCGCATCGAGCGCCGGCAGGGCATCCTCGTACGTGCCGATCGACGCGAGGTGGGCGTTGCCCAGCGCCTGGGCGAACCATCGGTCGTAGCCTGCGAATCCGCCCCACGACTCCTTGAGCGCCGCGTAGTCGCCCCGCATCGCCTGGAACGCCTCGGCCTTGCGCAGGCGCATCTCCTCGGGCGGCAGGGGCGATGCATACAACGCGTCGAGCCGCGCGCGGGTCCGCTGGACGAGTGCCACGAAGTCGCGCTTGCGTAGCGTCATCGCGTCGAACTCCGCCTGCTCGCTCGGCGTGCCTACGCGGGCCAGCCAGCGCCGGACGCCCTCCAGCTCGACGGCGGTCGCAAAGGCCTCGTTGAACGCGCTGTCCCCGGGGGCGTAGGCAACCTGGTGGGCCAGTTCGTGAAAGACGAGACGGGCGACCTCGGCCCGTGGATATCGCAGGAAGCTGGAGAGCAGGGGATCGTCGAACCAGCCGAGCGTCGAATAGGCCGGGACGCCGTGGACGAGCGTATCGAAGCCGTCCGCCCGTAGTTCCTCTGCGAGGCGCTCGGCATCGCGTTCGTCGTACCACCCCTTGTAGGTGACGCATCCGGCCACGGGGAAACACCACTCCCTGGGCTTCGTGGAGAACTCGGCGGCCGCCACGACGTTCCACACGGCGTATGGACGCCCCAGCTCGGCGTAAGCGCGGTAACTGCCGTTGTCGGGGAGCCCCAGGTCGCGGACCGCGAAGTCGCGGATGTCGCGTGCAGCCTCGAGACGGGTGCGCAGCGGATCCGGCGTCTTCGGGTCGGCAAGCCAGGCATCGACGGGTCGGGCCGCGTGCACGATCGTAAGATGGCCTCGCGCCGCCTGGTAGTAGTAGCCGATGGTGGAGCACCCGCCGACCGCCGAGGCGAGCACGAGGACCGCCAGGAGGCCCAGCAGCCGCAGCTTCACGTGCCCTCGCCGCGATCGAATCGTCCACGCGCAAGGAAGACGCCGGTCTGGCGCGCCACCTCGCGCGAGAACAGCAGGCCCGCGTGCGTCACCGGCAGGGTGAGGTGATCGGCCAGGCCGGGAAGACGCGTTTCGGCGACGCGCACGACCCCGTCGTGCGGACGGTCGAGCCGCGCCACCAGTTGGCCGAGGCCCCAGGGCCGGTCGCCGGCGATGGCGGCAACCGAGAGTCCGGCCGGGACAGCGGCCATCGGCGCGCGCCGCCATTGCGCGAGACCGGCGCCGAGGATGGCCCGGCCCGCCGACCACCGGGAAAGGACGCCGACCACGCGGCTGTCCACGCACGGGGACCCGAGCAGCACGACGCGCCCCAGTCGGGCCGGCGCCGCCCGCGCGAGCATCCGCAGCAGCACGAGCCCGCCGAGGCTGTGACCGACGAAGTGCAGACGATCCCCCGGCGTCCGCTCGGCGAACGCTGCAAGGGCGCGGGCATTGTGGTCGAGATCGCGGCGCACGGTGGGGTAGCCGAATGCCACGGCGTTGAACCCGGCGCCACCAAGCCAATGACACAACGGCCTGACGATGGCAGCCTGGAACCAGAGGCCGTGCAGGACGATGACGGTTTCCAATCGGGGGCTGCGCAGGAAGAGGGGGAGAGCGCGTGCACGACGGCGCGAAGCGTTCGATTCTATGGACTGCGCGCCCGCCATGCACGCAGTGCGCGCCATCGGCGGGCCGGCCCGGCGGGATCGGCCCGGACCCGCTGCTACACTCGGACCGATGTTTTCCCGCCGACCCACCCCGGCCACCCCGTGCTGACACCGCTCGACCCCGTGGTCGCCGTCGCGGCCGTGGTCATCGTGCTGGCCGCCTACGCGCTCTTCGCGATCACCGGCTTCGGTTCGGCGCTCGTGTCGATTCCGCTGCTCGCGCACTTCCTGCCGCTCGAGACCGTCGTCCCGCTCATCCTCCTGCTCGACTTCTGGGCGACCCTCACCACGGGCTTTCGCGCACGGGCGGTGGTGGACCGGCGGGAAGTGAAGTCCGTCCTCGTCGGCGTCGCGGCAGGCGCAGTGGCCGGCGTGCTGCTGCTCGCGAACGTGCCGGGTGACGGTCTGCTGGTGGCGCTGGGCGCCTGCATCACGGCCTACGGGGTGTACAGCCTCGTGGGATCGCGACCGATCCCCGCCGCGCCCCTCGCCCTCGCGCTGCCGGTGGGCTTCGTCGGTGGAATGCTGGGCGCCCTCTTCGGTGTGGGCGGACCGATCTACGTGGCGTACTTCGGCAGCCGGATGCGGGACCCCGTCCGGCTTCGTGCGACGCTCTCCGTGGTCTTCGCCGCGAGCACCGGACTGCGGATCGTGCTGTTCCTGCTCACGGGATTCCTGCTCGACCTGCACCTGTGGGGCGCCGCCGCACTGCTGTTCCCCGTGATGCTCACCGGAACCGCGCTCGGGCGGCGTGTGGGCTCGCGACTGTCGCGGCCACTGGTGCTGCGTTTCATGGCGCTGCTGCTCGTGGCGAGCGGCGCCTCGCTGCTCGCACGGGGTCTGGGCATGCTCTGACAGGACCTCCGCGCGTTCAGCTTCGCGTCAGCGCGTGGCCGGACAAGTGCGGATGCCGAGGATCGAATACAGCGGGCAGAAGCGCATGGCAGCCGTCGCGAGCGGCACGATGCCGATCAGGCCCCAGAACTTCGACGGCCCATCGACGAACACCAGCATCGACAGCAGACCGATCCCCAGCACGATGCGCAGCCCGCGGTCGATTCCTCCGACATTGGCAACCATGGTCGTCTCCCTTCTCGTTGGCCCGAGCCGCGGCGCGGCTCGCTGACGGAACGAAGCATGCGCCCGCGCGGAACCCACGTCGGTGACCTGGGTCACCCGCACCGGGTGCGGCTACACTCCGGTCTCGTATTCACCCCTGGAGGAAGACGCATGAAGCACATCAAGTGGGATGACATCCCCTACGAGAAATTGAACGACAAGTTCCTGCGCAAGCTCGCCTGGGACGGCAAGGTGATGATCGCGCTGACGGAAGTGGCGGAAGGGTACGTGGTCCCGCCCCATTCCCACGACAACGAGCAGGTCACCTTCGTGGTAAGCGGCAAGTGGCGCTTCCACCTCGAAGGCAAGACGGTGGACGTAGGCCCGGGCGAGATGATCTTCATCCCCGCGAACGTGGTGCACACCGTGGATGCGGTCGAAAGCCTGGTCGCCTACGACATCTTCACGCCGCCGCGCGAGGACTGGATCTCCGGTTCCGACGCGTACCTGCGGGCAAAGTAGTCCCGGCCGAATCGGTCGGACTACAGCCCGAACCGGCTTGTCCCGCGCCGCGGACAGGCAGGGCATCACCATCGACTCCCGGCAAACCTAGGCCGGTGCAGCGATGCGGCGCAGGCGCTGAGCGTCGACGATCTCGACCTGCTCGCGCCCGAGGGACACCAGCCCCTGCTCGGCAAAGCTCTTGAGCAGGCGGCTCACGATCTCGCGGACACTACCCAGTTCGTCCGCGAGCGCCTGGTGGGTCGCGTGGACCACGCGGCCCTTCCCCAGGAGCAAGGTCGCCAAACGCTGATCGAGACGCTGGAAGGCCACGGCCTCCACCAGTTGCATGAGCTCTGCGATGCGCTCTGCGAAGAGCGCGAAGACGTAATCCCGGAAGGGCGCGTGCTCCGCCAGCAGCCGCGCGAACACCGGTTGCGGCAAGGCCACCGCGAGCACCGCGGACTCCGCCACGCCGCGGGCGTTGTAGGCCACGCGCCCGAGCAGGCAGCTCGACGTGAGGATGCAGGCCTCGCCGGGCACCACGCGATAGAGCTGCAGTTCCCGTCCGTTCGCCCCCACCTTCGAGACCCGGATCGTCCCGTCGAGCAGAAGCGGGAAGGCCTGGCACGGACTCTCCTCGTCGAACAGCACCGTGCCCGCCGGCACGGCCATGACGTGCGCGTCCTCGAGCAGGCGTTCGAGGGCGACATCGGTCAACGATTCGAATGCAGGGTAGAGCGCGCGTATGCGGCTCATGATCTCTTCGGGTTTCATCCCGCGAACATAGGGGCATCGTCCCGAACTGTAAAGCGACGGAACACCCCCCGTCACCGCTCGCGCCGCGTCGTCTCCGAGGGGCGTTCGCCGAACATCGTCCGATAGTCCGCGGAGAACTGGCTCGGATGCCAGAAGCCCCAGCGCGCTGCCACGTCGGCCACACGCTCGTCCGGGGTTGTCCGCCGCAGTTCGCGCCGCACGCCGTTCAGTCGGAGCGCCCGCAGGAACTGCACGGGGCTCACGCCCAGAATCTCCTGGAAGCTGTATTGCAACGTGCGACGGCTCACGCCCAGTGCGGCGCACAGCTCGGCCACGGTGACCGGCACTTCGCGCTGCGCATGCAGATGCTCCCGCGCGCGCTCCACGAGCCGGGTACGCGAGCGCAACGACAGGACCGGCTGACCGATCAGTCGGCTGCCGGCCTGGGCGCCGGGCTGGCCGGCGGAACGGGCAACCTCCTGAGAACCGCCACCCGCGAACACCGCATCCACACCCACCAGAAGGGACGACACCAGCGCCCGGCGGACCTCGGGACGGTCGAACACGGCCGTGGCTCCGCCCTCCACGGCGTCGAGAAACGCGAGCGCGAGCGTGCCCAGGCGGCGGAGTGCCGGGGAGTCCGAAAGAACGGCAGGAAGGAACGCGGGCAGCGGGCCGTCCGCGCGATCGTCGGGGTCGTCGCGCAGGAGTGCCGCCGGCACGGCGATGCCGATCACGTCGAAATCGCGGGGTGCCCGCAGGCTGAAATCGCCCGGCGCGCCGAAGGCGAAGCCGGTACCGGCAGGCAGGCTGTGGTCGTGGAATGCGGCGTCTCCCCCCGAGGCAACGATGAGCCCGAGGATGCACGCCCCCGGCCAGGCGCGACCGGACTGGAAGACCATCTGGTTCGTCCGTTCCCGGAACACCTGCACGTCGTCGACCCATGTCTCGGTGACATGCCCCGCAAAGCGCCCACGCGTCAGCTGCTCGTAGCGCTGGTCCCACGCCGCGAGCGCCTCGGCGTGCTCGTCGGCGTCGCGGAAGGCAAGCTGCGCGCACCGGAAGGATGCCGGCGATGCGCGCGCAGCGGACTCGGCGCACAGGGTGGGGGCAGGCAGCGGCGGGAGGATCGACGAGGTCATCCGTGACAACGCGATAGTTGGAAATTCGAAGCGGCATTCAGCACTTTTCGGTCCCGTGCGGCCAGGGGTGGGGGAGGCCCGTTCGGCAGCCTTGCCGATTTTCGATACCGGTACGACGCGGCCGACAGTACGCTCCCGACCGTCGGGTGGGCAAGGCCGACCCTTGTTGGGACTTAGGAGCCTTTCGGACTTGGGATGATTCGGCTGCAACGGTGGGAGAGCGGTCCATATTCCGCCGCTTACTCCTCACGTATTCCCGATACGTTCGTCGACATCGTCAGAATCTGTCCTCGCTCGCCCCCCGTTTCGCTATCGACCACCCAAGCCCGACAGGCTCCTAGGGAGAACACATTGATGAAGGCCATTCTCGAAGCAGCACGACGGGGGCTTCCGATCCTCGCACTGGCCGGTCTGATCCAGTCGTTGCCCGCCGCGGCGGACCTGCCCGTCGAGACGCTCGGCAG
Organism: Betaproteobacteria bacterium Ga0077532; assembly: GCA_001464895.1. Taxonomy (GTDB): domain Bacteria; phylum Pseudomonadota; class Gammaproteobacteria; order Burkholderiales. The sequence goes on along the minus strand of LNEE01000050.1, from coordinate 11,046 downwards.
CGAGCCGGTGGTGAAGGCGAAGACCCGGATCTACATCCCCGACATCGCCATCATGCACATCGCCGACGGCAAGCTGCACGTGGTCGACGGCGAGACGGGCGCCTACCAGGGCGTCATCGGCACAGGCTTCACCGGCCAGACCAAGGTCTCCCACGACGGCAAGCAGATCTTCATCGCGACGGGCTACTACTCGCGCGGCCAGCGCGGCGAGCGCACAGACATCGTCGAGGTCTGGAATGCGGACACCCTCAGCTTCGAGTACGAGATCCCCATCAGCGAGAAACGCGCGATGGCCCTCAACTACAAGTGGCTCCTCACGCAGTCGTCCGACAGCCGCTGGCTGATCGTGCAGAACGCCACGCCGGCCACCTCGGTGCAGGTGATCGACCTGGCCCAGAAGAAGACGGTCTCCGAGATCACGATGCCCGGGTGCTGGGCCATTTATCCCGTGCCGTCCCAGCCCAACCGGTTCGGCGCCCTGTGCGGCGACGGCACGATGCAGATGGTGACCCTGGCCGAGGATGGCAGCGCCGCGTCGCGCACGATTTCCGAACCGCTGTTCGACCCCGACGCCGACGCGCTCTTCATCCAGGGCGAACCCACCGGCGACACCTATCACTTCGTCAGCTTCACCGGCAACGTCGTCAGCATCGACTTGAGCGGCGAGACCGCCAAGGCCGCGGGCAAGTGGTCTCTCGTCTCGTCGGCCGAACGCAAGAAGGGCTGGCGTCCGGGCGGCTATCAGCCGCTCGCGCTGCACGTGGACTCCGGCCGCATGTACGTCGCGATGCATCCGGGTGGCGCCGAGGGCAGCCACAAGAACCCCGCGAAGGAAGTCTGGGTGTACGACGTCGCGACGAAGAAGCGGGTCGCAAAGGTGCACGGCCACGGTGCGACGGCCATCGCCACCTCCGCCGACGGCAAGCTGCTCTACGCGATCGATGCCGAGAAGGCCGCGCTCGTGATCACGCAACTGGGAAAGAAGCCGAAGGTGCGCGGCACGTTCCAGGTGGGCGAGTTCCCCAGCCAGCTCGAGGTGCGCTGAGATGGATCCGTCCGCGATCCTCTCGGATCCGGCCGCGGCAGGCATCGTCGTGGGTGCGCTCGCACTCATCCTCTTCGGTGCTGCGTGGCACAAGCTGTCGGAGCCGAACGCATTCCTGTCGTCGCTCGCCGCGTACCGCCTCGTGCCCGACGCCACGCTCGATATCGCGGCGCGCGCGGTGCCCATCGTCGAGATCGCGCTGGGCATCGGCCTGCTGATCCCGGTGACGCGCGTGCCGGCGCTCGTCGGGACCGCGTTGCTGATGCTCGCGTACGCCACAGCGATCGGGGTCAATCTGTTGCGCGGTCGCAGCTACATCGACTGCGGCTGCGGTGGCGCCGCCCATCCGCTGTCGTGGGGTCTCGTCGTCCGCAACGGCGTGCTCGCGGCGGCGGCTCTCGCGGTGAGCGGCCCGACGGCGGACCGCGCGCTCGGCTGGCTAGATGCCTTCACCCTGATCGCGGGCGTGCTCGCGTTCTATGTCGCCTATCTGATGGCCGACGAACTGCTCCGCCAAGCGAGCCGCATGGCGCGTTCGGACCGGTCGAGCCACGAAGGGAGTCCCCTCTCATGACCAGCATCACCATCTCGAACGCCATCCTGTGGGTCCTCATGCTCGGCGTGATCGTCGCGCTCTGGGCGCTCGCGCGGCAGGTGGGCATCCTCTACGAGCGCGTCGCCCCGATGGGTGCGCTCATCACCGACGCGGGGCCCAAGCTCGGCGAGGCGTCGCCCAGCTTCGACCTCCCCTCGCTCGACGGCCGCACCATCGCCATCGCGGGAACGCGCCCGAAGAGCCAGCTCGTGTTCTTCCTCTCGCCCACGTGCCCGGTCTGCAAGAAGCTGCTGCCGATCCTGCGCTCCGCATCGCAGGCCGAGAAGTCGTGGCTCGACGTGGTGCTCGCGAGCGACGGCGACTCCACGCAGCACCTTGCCTTCTACCGCGACCAGAACCTCTCGCAGTTCCCGTATGTGCTGTCGGCCGATCTGGGCATGACGTACCGCGTGAGCCGCCTGCCCTATGCCGTGCTGCTCGACGAGCGGGGCGTGATCCGCGCGAAGGGCCTCATCAACAATCGCGAACAGCTGGAGAGCCTGTTCAACGCCAAGGAGATCGGCGTCGCCTCCGTGCAGGACTACCTGCAGCGTGGCGCCGGCTCGCAGTCCGGCGAGACCGCCTGAAACCCCGAAGGAGAATCGACATGCTCCAGATCATCGAAACGTGGATCGACAAGATGGCGGAACGCCGCGTCCGCAGCGCCGCGCAGAGTTCGTCCCGTCGCAGTGCCGTCGCGAAGATCGGCACGATGATGGTGGGCGGCGCCGTGCTGCCGATGCTGCCTTTCGACCGCTCGGGCGGCGAGGCGCACGCTGGCATGCCGGCGATCGACGACCCCATGAAGTGCGAGTACTGGCGCAACTGCGCGCTCGACGGATTCCTGTGCACGTGCTGCGGCGGCTCGGTCACGTCGTGTCCGCCCGGGGCCGAGGCCTCGAAGGTCACCTGGGTCGGCACCTGCAAGAACCCGAAGGACGGCAAGGACTACCTCGTCAGCTACAACGACTGCTGCGGCAAGGTGGCGTGCGGCCGATGCCTCTGCAACTTCAACGAGCGCGAACGGCCGGCCTACCGCATGGGCGTGCACAACGACATCAACTGGTGCATGGCGGACAAGCAGACGATGTATCACTGCACGGTGTCCGTCATCGTCGGCGTCGCCTGAGTGAGTCGGCGGCCGGGGACGCGTGCAGGCGGCATCGGTGAGAAGCGCATCCATGAGGACATCGACCAGCCTTCCGGGCTGCGTACGTCGCTTGTTGCGCTGCTGCGTGCTGATCTCGATCGGCACCTCGGCCCCGATGCATGGCGCGATCGCGCGCGACACCGACACGCAGTACGCCGACCAGCAGTCCGCCGACAAGCGCGCACGGATCGACTACACGCTGCACTGCTCGGGCTGTCACGGCATGGACGGCCTGGGCAAGCCCACCGCGGGGATCCCGGTCTTCACCGATCAGGTGGGGCATTTTCTGCGGATGCCCGAGGGGCGTGCCTTCCTGATGCAGGTGCCCGGCCTGCTGGGCGCCCGGCTCCCCGATGACCGGGCCGCGGCGGTCACCACCTGGATGGTCCGGGCGTTCGCCGGCCCTTCGCTGCCGCCGGACTTCGTGCCCTACACGGCCGAGGAGGCGAAGCGCTACCGGGAGAGTCGGCCCGCCGATGTGATCGGCAGACGCAATGCGTTGTACCGGCAGTTGCTCGAACACGGTTACGCGATTCAGTAGCCACCACGACAACCAGGCAGCACCACGGAGGACGATCCATGAGCGATGTATCGAAGGGCAGGCGCGGCATCCTGAAGGGCATGGCAGCAATCCCGGCGGCAGCCGTCATGCCGGGTCTCCTGCATGCGCAGGGCAGGCCCATCGTCGTGGGACTACCGATCGCGCAGAGCGGACCGGCCGGCGTGGCGGATCACGCGGACCACCTGAACGGCGCGAAGCTTGCCGTGGCGGAGATCAACGCGGCGGGCGGCGTGCTGGGGCGGCCCATCGAGCTGAAGGTCGTGGACATCGACATCCTCACGCCCGAGGGCACGCAGGCCGCGTTCCGCAAGCTCGCGGACTCCAAGGTGCAGGCCATCTCCTCGCCCTTCGTGCTGATCCCACAGCCGGCCATCGACGCGCTCGGCAGCTACAAGGCGCCGTACCTGCACGGCAACACGCAGATCGCGTCACTGGAACTGGTCCGCAAGAATCCGCAGAAGTACGGCCACATCTTCCAGCTCGACCCCGCGGAGGTCTACTACGGCCTGGGCTTCCCCCTCTTCCTCGAGCAGTTGCAGGCGAGCGGCGCCTGGAAGCCGATCAACAACAAGGTCCACATCATCCAGGAGCAGATCGCCTACACGCAGACGATCTCCAAGTCGACGCAGGAAGCCCTGAAGGGCAGCAAGTTCCAGCTCGCGAAGGTGACGGACATCCAGTTCCCGGTGCAGGACTGGGGCCCCGTGATGCAGGAGATCAAACGCACCGGAGCCGGCGTCATCATGGTCGACCACTGGGTGGCCGCGGAACTCGCGACGTTCTGCCAGCAGTTCTCGGCGAACCCGCTGAAGGGCGCGCTGGTGTATCTGCAGTACGGTCCGTCGCAGCCCGAGTTCCTGGAGCTTGCCGGCAAGGCCGCGGAAGGTTTCGTGTGGGGGACGGTGACCGGCGTGCTCGCCGACAAGAAGGGCACCGAGTTCCGCCAGAAGTACCGCAAGGCCAACCCCGGGATCATGGGCCTCGTCTACACGGGCATGGGCTACGACAGCATCCACATGCTCGCGAGTGCCTGGAAGGCCGTGGGCGACCCCGACAAGTTCAAGGAAGTGGCCGACCACATCCGCAAGACCCCCTTCCGCGGCGTGAATGGCTGGTCGTACCTCGACAACGAGTACCAGGCATCCATCCACTATCCGCTGCAGGCGAAGGACCCCGAGAAGGGCATGGCACACCTCTTCTTCCAGGTGCAGGGCGGCGAGCACCGCATCATCTCGCCCGCCACGCAGAAGGAAGTGAACTTCAAGCCCGCTCCCTGGATGTGACGTGGTCACGGCACCGCACACGGGCACCGCGGTGCCCGGCGGGATTCTTTTCGCCTGCGAGGGCGTGGGGATCACGCTGGGTGGCCGCGAAATCCTCTCCGACGTGGGCTTGCAGGTCCGCGCCGGCGAGGTGCTCGGCATCATCGGACCGAACGGCGCCGGCAAGACCACGCTGCTCGAGGTGCTCTCCGGCCGCCTGACGCCGCGCACCGGGCGGGTGCTGCTGGAAGGGGCGGACGTGACCGCCCTGCCGATGCACCAGCGGGCGCGCCTCGGCATCGCCCGCACCTATCAGTCCCCCGTGGTGCCCGACGCCGTGCGCGTGCGCGACGTCTTCCAGGCTGCGCGCGAGGCCTGGAAGCCGTATCTCACCCGGCACCACGCGGAATGGGCCGCGGCGCTGGTGCGCTTCAAGGCCGACGAGATGATGCCGGCCGGCGCCCTCGAAACCCTCAACCGCCGCAAGCTGCTGCTCGCCTGCCTGCTCATGCGCAAGCCGCGCGTGATCCTCATGGACGAACCGGCGGCCGGGCTCATCAACGCCGAGGTGGACGAGATCGACGCCCTGGTCCGCGTGCTGGCGAAGGAACTCGGCATGGGCGTGGTCATCGTCGAGCACCGCCTCGAACTGCTGGACGCGATCGCCGATCGCGTGGTGGTGCTGGACCTCGGCCGCGTCATTGCGGAGGGCCCGCCGGAGCACGTCTTCGAGCAGCCCGAGGTGCGCGCCGCCTATTTCGAGAACGCCGAATGACGCCCGGGTGCCCGTCGTGACCACACCAGTCCTCGACATCCGCGGCCTCTCGGCCGGCTACGGACCGTTGCGCGTCCTGCACGACCTCGACCTCACCGTGCATGCCGGCGAGCGCGTCGGTCTCGTGGGGCTGAACGGTCACGGCAAGTCGACGCTGTTCCGCGCGGTGGCCGGCCTCACCGACTGGCAGAGCGGGTCGGTCCTCCTGAACGGCGTCGAAGTGGGTGGCACGCGCAGCCAGGGGCCGGGGCGCCACACCCACGAGATCGTCCGCCGCGGGCTCGCGCTCATGCCGCAGGGCGACGCGATCTTCCCGGGGCTCACCGTGCGCCAGCATCTCGACGCCGGCGCCTACACGCGGCGTGCGTGGCGCGAGCGCGACCGTCGCTGCCGCGACATCCTCGACATCTTCCCGCCGCTGGAGAAACTGCTCGACGTGGCGGTCGGCAAGCTCTCCGGCGGCGAGCGCCGCATGGTCTCGCTGGGCCGCGGCCTCATGGCCGACGCGACGGTGCTCCTCGTGGACGAGCCGTCGCTCGGCCTGGCACCGAAGATCGGCAAGACGGTGATGGACGCACTGATGCGCATCGATCTCGAGGCCGGCGCGATGATCATCGCAGAGCAGAATCTCAGCCTCCTCGAAGGCCGCGTGACCCGGCTGCTCGGCATGCACGCCGGTCGCCTCAAGGGCGGCGGCATGACGGCGCTGCCCGGCCGCCACGTGACGGGGGTGGAACTGTGATCGCCGACCTGCCCTACGTCATCGTCTCGGCGCTCGCGCTCTGGGCCATTTACGGCCTGCTCGCCATCGGCATCTCGATCGTCTGGTCCAGCCTCGGGATGATCAACATGGCGCACGGCTTCACGTTCGCCGTCGCCGGCTACGGCGCGTGGCTCGCGGCCCAGTACGTCTCCGACGCCGGCATCGTGGTGCTCGGTGCCGGCATCCTCACCGGCGCGGTGAGCGGCGCGCTCATCTACGCGGTGGCCTTCCTGCCCCTGCACGACAAGCCCAACTTCGTCGTGCGCAGCCTCATCGCCACGCTCGCCATCAGCCTGCTCGGCACGCAGGCGCTGCAGTGGCTGTTCGGTCCGCGCGTGAAATCGCTGCCGCGCGTCTTCGGCAACACGCCGCTGGAACTGGGTGAGATCGTGATCACCGCGGACAAGCTCGGCGCCGTGCTGTCGTCCACGCTGCTGCTGGGCCTGGTGCTCCTCTGGATGACCCGCAGCCGCCGCGGCCTCGAGATCCGCGCGATGATGCAGAACCCGGAGGGCGCCGCGCTCGTGGGTATCGGCCTGCGCCGCACCGCGATGTCGGTGATGGCGGTGACGGGCGCGCTCGCGGGCCTGGCGTCGGTGCTGCTGTCGCAGACGTTCTTCGTGAGTCCCGGTGCCGGTCTCCAACCGCTCGTGAAGGGTCTTATCGTCGCCCTCTGCGGTGGCCTCGGCAGCATCCCCGGCGCGCTGCTCGCGGCGGGTCTCGTCGGGATCACCGAAGCGGCCACCGCCACCTGGCTCGGTGGCCAGTACGTGCTGATGACCCAGTTCGCGGTGATCATCGGCGTGCTCCTCATCCGGCCCCGCGGCATCGGCGGCCTCCTCGACGAGACGCGCGAATGAGCTGGCGCAATCCGCAACTGCGGCGCGATCCCGCGAAGGTTCCGGTGCATCCGCACCTGCCGGTGGGTCGCCGACGCTGGTGGCCGCGACTGCGCGCCCACGGCGGGAACACCTGGCGCCGCATGCGCTATCCGCTCACCCGACGGCACGTGCTCTGGACGCGCGGCGAGTACAACCCGCGCAACCTCGCCGCCGAGGTGCGCATCCTCGACAAGCGGCCGCTGTGGTGGATGGCGGGCCTCGCGTTCCTCGCCATCGCGCCCCTGCTCACCGACGACGGCACCATCCTCTCCGCAGCCTCGATCTTCGCCATCTACGCAGCGATCAACCTGGTGTGGATGCTGGTCATCGGCACGGCGGGCATCACGTCCCTGGCAACGCTCGCGATCGTCGGCGCGGGTGCCTACGGTGGCGCCTATCTCTCGATCACCTACGAGTGGCCGTGGTGGAGCATGCTGCCCGTGGGCGGCGCCATCGGGCTCGTGTTCGGCGTGATCGTCGCGCTCCCGGCCATCCGACTCGAGGGGTTCTACTACGCGCTGCTCACGTTGGGCCTCGCCGAACTCTGCCGCGTGTACGTCGTGCAGTCGCGCGTCTTCGGCTCGGCGACGGGTGGCATGTACGGCGCCGCCACGCACATCCCCGACGATCTCTCCGACACCGGCCAGTTGCGCTTCGCGTACTACGCGGCGTTCGCGTTGATGCTGTGCGCCCTCGCGCTCTACCGATGGGTGGACGGCCAGCGGCTCGGGCGACTGCTGCGGGCCGCGCCGGAGAAGAACGAGGCCTTCGCGGAGGCCGTGGGCATCGACTACCGCCGGGCGCGCATCCAGGTGTTCATCATCTCGTCGGTGGCGCTCGGGGTGATCGGCGGCTTCTACGCCTCGCACTTCAAGGGCGCCTCGCCTTCGCTGTTCTCCATGGACAGCCTGCTGCTCATGCTCGCGATGATCGTCATCGGCGGGATCGGCAAGGCCGAGGGCGCGGTGGTGGGCACGTTGATCGTCGTCGCCATCGACAAGGTGTTCATCGACCTGGGTGCGCTGCGGCTAATCCTGATCGGTGCCGTGATGCTCGTCTCCGTGCTCACCACGCGCGCGGGGCTGTTCGGGATCCAGGCGCAGTTCCGCGCCTGGCGCGAGAAGAAGAAGAGCGAGCGGCGCGCCCGGCGCCAGGAAAAAGGAGGAGAGGTCGTGCCAGAGGAAGCCACCGAGATCGCCGACAAGCAGGCGATCTACCATCGTCGATTCGACAAGCAGATGCGCGACTTCCTGAAGACTCTCGTCACCGACGAGGTCGTCGAGGAGCACCGACTGAAGCCGCTCGGCCAGCACAGCGAGGCGCTGTCACGGCTGACGAACTACTTCCGCCGCGGCCCCATGGCCGACAAGTACGCCGTCTTCACCATCGTACCCATGCGCGAGTACCGCGTGGTCGCACTGTCAGGCCAGCGCGGTGTGCCGCCGCGGCTCGTGAACGACCGCACCTACCACTCGCTGGGTGACGCCTACCACGCGGTGTTCCTGCTGCGCATCAACGACCTGCTGGAGTCCTGACCCGTGGCGAAGATCAAGCTGTTCGGCTACTGCGATCAGATGTCGGTGAAGGCCGGCGACACCCTGCGGTTCATGCTCTCGGCGGACGGCACCGACACCGCGCAGTTCCAGCTCGTGCGATTGATCCACGGTGACCAGCATCCCGACGGGCCTGGGTTCATGGAAGTCGAAGTGGACGCGCCGCTGAACCGCCAGTGGCCGGTACGCAAGCAGTACGCCCAGATCGGCTCGTACCTGGAGGTGCCGGATCCCGATGGCCGGCTCGCCCCCGAGGGTGACTTCACGGTGCATGCCTTCATCTGGCCGGCGACGCCGAAGTCGGGCCGGCAGGTGATCGCCGGCCGCTGGTCGGTGACGGACGTCGCCGGGTGGGCGCTCGGCATCGACACCAACGGCTTCCTCGAATTCTGGATGGGCGACGGCACACGGGTGGACGCCGTGCGATCCGAGATGCCGCTGCTCGCGCAGTCGTGGTACTTCGTCGCCGCGAGCTTCCACGCCGCGAGCGGTCGGGTCACGCTGTACCAGGAGTCGGTGCTAAACCGCTATAACAGCCTGCTCTCGAAGATCGTCCCGCTCGAGTACCGCTCGCACGTGACCGAGTCCGTGCGCGTGCGCCCCGGGCGCCCTGCCGCGCCCTTCCTGGTGGCGGGCGCCACGGAACACAACGCGCGGCGCGGGCGCTTCGTCTCGCAGCTCTACAACGGCAAGGTGGACCGCTTCGGCGTGCAGGGCCGCTGCCTCTCTCGCGCGGAGCTGGACGCGATCCGCGACGGCGGCGAGCCCCCCGCCGACGGCCTGATCGCACGCTGGGACACCACCGCGGGCTACACCGACCGCGGTATCGGCAACACGGTCGTCGACACCGGTCCGCACGGCCTGCACGCCGAGGGCGTGAACCGGCCGGTGCGCGCGCAGACCGGCTGGAACTGGACCGGCCGCGAGGACTGCTTCCGGCTCGCGCCCGCGCAGTACGGCGGCGTCGAGTTCCACGACGACGCGATCGAGGACTGCTGCTGGGAGCCCGTGTGCGACTACACGATCCCCGATGATCTGAAGAGCGGCTGCTACGCGGTGCGCATCCGTGCCGGAGAACCCGGCCGCGAGGCCGAGGACCACATCCCCTTCTTCGTGCGCGCCGCGCGACCGTCGGCACCCATCGCGCTGCTGATGCCCACCGCGAGCTATCTCGCCTACGCCAACGAGCACCTCGCGTTCGACGCGCCCATCGCGCAGGCCATCGTCTCGCACACGCCCGTGCTTTCGGAGTCCGACGTGGAGATGTATCGCAACCGCGAGTTCGGACTCTCGACCTACGACCACCACGCCGATGGCGCAGGCGTCTGCTACACGTCGTACCGGCGGCCCATCGTGAACATGCGGCCCAAGTACCGTCTGGCCGCCATGGGCTTCCCGTGGCAGTTCCCCGCGGACCTCTCGATCGTCGCGTGGCTGGAGCACCTGGGCTACGACTACGAGATCCTCACCGACGAGGACCTCCACCGCGACGGCGTCGCCGCGCTCGCGCCGTATCGCATGGTCATCAACGGCACCCACGCCGAGTACTACTCGGAGCCCATGCTCGACGCCACCGAGGACTATCTCGCGCAGGGCGGACGCCTGCTGTACCTCTCGGGCAACGGGTACTACTGGGTGATCGGATTCCCGGAAGACAAGCCGTGGCTGATGGAGGTGCGCAAGCTCGATTCGGGCTCGCGCGCCTGGCAGGCGAGGCCGGGCGAGCACTATCTGCAGACCACCGGCGAGAAGAGCGGCCTGTGGCGCAACCGCGGCCGCGCGCCACAGAAGCTGGTCGGCACCGGCTTCGCGTCCGAGGGCATGGACGAATCCCAACCCTTCCGCCGCATGCCCGACAGCCATCACAAGGCGGTGTCGTGGATCTTCGAGGGCGTGGAGGGCGACATCATCGGCGACTTCGGCCTGGCGCTCGGCGGCGCGGCCGGCGTAGAGATCGACCGCTACGACCTGAGCCTCGGCACACCACCCCACACGCGCATCCTCGCGTCGTCGGAGGGCCACTCCGACAACTATCCGAAGGTGTCGGAGGAGATCCTCTACAACTTCCCCGGCATGGGCGGGACGCAGGACTTCCAGATCCGCGCCGACATGACCTACTTCACCACGCAGTCGCACGGGGCCGTCTTCTCGGCCAGTTCGATCGCGTGGGCGAGCGCGCTCCCGTGCAAGGGCTTCGACAACAACGTGTCGCGGGTGATGAAGAACGTGGTGGACGCGTTCCTGAAGCCGGGTCCGCTGCCCGGTTCGGAGTTCATCGCGGAGGAGAAGCACTGGCGGTGAGGCGCGGCACGCAGGGCGAGGGATGCGGAGCGTAGGTCGAGCCACGGCTCGACGCGGCGGGTCCCTAGGGACAACGACGAATCCTGGAGCGCGGGCGTCGGGCGGTGCCCGACCCACGGGGCTGTAAGAACCTCCCGCGATTCCCATGGCAAAGGTTGT
>LNEE01000049.1 GCA_001464895.1 Betaproteobacteria bacterium Ga0077532 | reverse complement strand
TTGTTCTCAGCGCCGCGGTATCCAGTCGCAAGGCAGCTACGTGGGTCGAGCTTCGCTCGACGCAGCGCTGGCTTGGGCACAGCGGTGAATCCAGGAACACGGGCGTCGGGCGAAGCCCGACCCACGGGGGTTGTTCTCAGCGCCAAGGCATCCAGTCGCGAAAGCCATTCGTGGGTCGAGCATCGCTCGACGCTGCGCTGGCTTGGGTACAAGGACGAATCCAGGAACACGGGCGTCGGGCGAAGCCCGACCCACGGGGGTTGTTCTCGGCGCCGAGTTATCCAGTGGCGAGGGCCCTTCGTGGGTCGAGCATCGCTCGACGCTGCGTTGGCTTGGGTACAACGACGAATCCAGGAACGCAGGCGTCGGGCGAAGCCCGACCCACGGGGGTTGTTTTCAGCGCCGCGGTATCCAGTCGCGAGGCAGCTACGTGGGTCGAGCATCGCTCGACGCTGCGCTGGCTTGGGCACAGCGATGAATCCAGGAACGCGGGCGTCGGGCGAAGCCCGACCCACGGGGGTTGTTCTCAGCGCCGAGGCATCCACTCGCGAAAGCCCTTCGTGGGTCGAGCATCGCTCGACGCTGCGCTGGCTTGGGCACAGCGGTGAATCCAGGAGCGCGGGCGTCGGGCGGAGCCCGACCCACGCACCCCCGACACCCCCCTACCCCACCCGATGCGCCCGCATCACCTCGGCCCGCAGCGTGTCCCAGATCCGCCGATGCACATCGACGAATTCCGGCGTGAGGCGCACCTCCGCGACGTCGCGCGGGCGCGGCAGGTCGATGGGGAACGTCCCCACCGGGCGGCTCGCCGGTCCGGCCGACAGCACGATCACCCGATCCGAGAGCGCGATCGCCTCTTCGAGGTCGTGGGTCACGAACAGCACCGACTTGCGGTCCTGCTGCCACAGCGCGAGCAGTTCGTTCTCCATGAGCACACGCGTCTGCACGTCGAGAGCCGAGAAAGGTTCGTCCATGAGCAGGATGCGGGGCTCCACGACGAGCGTCTGCGCGAGCGCCACGCGCTTGCGCATCCCGCCGGACATCTCGTGTGGATACTTGCCGCCGTGGCCCGCGAGGCCGACGCGGCCGAGCCAGTCGTCGGCCTTCGCGAGCGCCGCGTCGCGCGGTTCGCCACGCAGTTCGAGACCGAAGCACACGTTGTCGCGGGCGGATCGCCACGGCAGCAGCGCCTCGCCCTGGAACAGGTAACCGGCGTGGACGTTACGACCCGACAGCGGTTCTCCGAACACCCGGACTTCGCCGGCGGCCGGACGCAACAGGCCTGCTGCGGCATTCAGCAGCGTGGACTTGCCGCAGCCGGTCGGTCCCACGAGGCTGACGAACTCGCCTTCGCCCACGTCCAGCGTCGCGCCCGACACGGCGGTGGTCGCCACACCTTCGCGGCTGGTGAAGCGGCAGTCGACGGACTCGAAGGACAGGGCGGCGGGCGACGTCATCCCAGGGAGACTCTGATGCATTCGCCCCGACCCTCCGCTCGAATCCATCAGAGTCTCCGTCACCGCGCGAGCGCCTTGTCGACGAACACGTTCGTGTAGGTCTGTTCGAGGAAGAGCACCGGCGCGCGGCGTACCGCGTTGTTGTTCGCCAGCAGCACCTGGTAGCTGTTCTCCACGCCCTTGCGCAGGATGCGGCCGTCCTTCGAGTAGGTGCGGCGCAGGCGCTCGAAGGCCATGGCGTAGAGCGCGCGATCGCCCAGCAGGTACTCCGGCGGCACCGCCTTCAGGACATCGTCGGTGGAGGCCGCGGCAAGCCACTTCAGCGTCCGCACCATCGCGTTCGCGAGCGCCTGCACCGTGTTCGGATTGGCCTGGATGAACGCCTGCTTCGCGTAGAGCGTCGCCGCCGGCATCGTGCCGCCGAAGATCTTGCGCGTGCCGTCGTCGGTGATCGTCTCGTGCACGATCTTCAGATCGCCGCTCTTTTCGAGCAGGCTCATCACCGGCTCGACGGACGAGAGCGCATCGATCTGCCCGCCGCGCACCGCGGCCACGGCACCGGCCCCGCTGCCCACGCCGATGATCGAGACGTCGTCCGGCGTGAGCCCGACGGAGGCGAGCAGATGGTTCACCAGCATGTGCGTGCTCGACCCCGGCGCGGACACGCCGACGCGCATCCCCTTGAGGTCCTTGGGCCACGAGTACGCCGCCGCGCGGGCGCGGACGATGCCGAGTTCGAGTCCGGGGTTCATGCCCTGCAGCACGAACGCCTGCACTTTCTGCGCGAGCGTCTGCATGGTGATGGTGTGCTCGTAGGCGCCCGAGACGACATCCGCGCTGCCGCCGATCAGCGACTGCAGGGCCTTCGCGCCGCCAGGGAAGTCGACGATCTCGGGCTCGAGTCCTTCGTCACGGAAGTGGCCGAGGCGGTCGGCCAGCGTGAGCGGCAGGTAGTAGAGCGTCGCCTTGCCGCCGACCGCAAGGGTGAGGCGTGGCTTCTCGGGCGCGGCATGGGCGCGCGGCGCGCCGAACGCGAGACCGGCGACACCGGCACCGATCTGCAGGATCGCGCGCCGGCGGCTGACGTCGGGGTGCTGCACTTCACTCCGGGTTCCGTCCATGGTGCCCTCCTCCGTCGTTGTTCTGTCCGACCCGTGCACCATCGCCGGGTTCAGCGCGCGGGCACCTTCTGCGCGAAGGCGTTCGTGTAGATCTGGTCGATCGCGATCGATGCGGCGCGCACCGCCGGGTCGTCCTGCGCGGTGATCCGCAGCGACAACTCGGCACCCGCCGGAGGGATCACGCCATCCTTCGAGTACACCCCACGCAGCCGTGTGAGCGCTGCGAGGTAGGCCGTGCGATCACCGAGCGCGTACTCGGGCGGGATCGCCTTCAGCACGTCGTCGTTCGTCGCGGCCTGCAACCAGCGCAGCGCCCGCACCATCGCGTTGGTCAGCGCCTGCACGGTGAGAGGGTTCGCGCGCACGAAATCGATCTTCGCGTACAGGCAGGCGGACGGCAGCACGCCGCCGTACACGAGGCGCGAACCGGCGTCGCTGAAGGTCTCGTGCGCGATGCGGATGTCGCCCGCCCGTTCGAGCATCACCATCGCTGGCTCGACGTTCACGATCGCATCGATCTGCCCGCCGCGCGCGGCTGCCACGGCAGTGGCCCCCGTGCCCACCGCCACGACCGACACGTCGGCAGGCTTTAGCTGGGCCGAAGCGAGCAAGTGATTCAGCAGCGTGTGCGTGCTCGAACCGGGGGCCGTCACGCCGACCCTGCGGCCGGCGAGATCCTTCGGCCCCTGGTATCCGTCGAGGCGCCCCTTCACGAGCCCGAGTGCCAGCGCCGCGTTGCCCTGCAGCACGAAGGCCTGGAGCTTCTGCCCCTTCGCGTGCATCTGGATCGTGTGCTCGAAGCCGCCCGACACGATGTCGGCGCTGCCACCGATCACGGCCTGCAGGGCCTTCGCGCCGCCGGGGAAGTCGATGACTTCCACGTCGAGCCCTTCGTCGCGGAAATAGCCCAGGCGTTCGGCGAGCGTGAGCGGCAGGTAGTAGAGCGTCGCCTTGCCGCCGACGGCGATGCGCAGGCGGGGCTTCTCCGGCGCGGCCTGCGCGGGGGCGATCCAAGCGATGCAGAACGCAAGGACCAGGGCGATCGCGACATGGAAGCGGCGCATGGCGGGAATCCGCGGAGCAGGGTTGGACGTCATCGGGCCGCCGTCACGGGGCCGTCGGTCCGGCATCGACGAGCGCGTTCTCGAGGGCGGTCCAGGCAAGCGTCGCACAGCCCTCGCGATTCGGTGTCGCGGCCACCACGCGAAGGACGGCCTCGTGATCGGGCGGTGCGTCGTCGCCGGCCGAGAGGGCCCGCGCACGCGCAGCCGCGAGGAAGGTCGACTTCACAGTGAGCGCCTCGGCCACGCGCCGGCCGCGCACCCACTCGGTCATGATCGACGCCGACGCCATCGAGATGCCGCAGCACTCGCACTGGAAACTCACCTCGTCGACGACGTCGCCGGTCAGGCGGACGAACACCGTGAACGTGTCGCCGCATAGCGGATTCACGGCCTCTCCCGTGCGGTGCTCGCCTGCCATCACACGGTAGTTGCGCGCGTTGCGGATGTGATCGAGAACGACCTCGTCGTACAGCTTGCTCATGGGGACTCCGGAATGCGCTCGTCCGTTGGCACGTCAGCGCCGTGCCGCGAGCACGGTGAATCCTTCACCGATCAGCGACCGGTGGATCTCGCCGGTGAATCCGGCATCGCGGAGCAGGCGCTCCTGTTCCTCGCGGGTGGGGAGCACGTTGCCCCACGTGAGTTCCTCGATGCCAGTCTGCAGCGGGAAGCGGAATGCCGGCTCCCGGCTCTCGGCGAGCGTCGAGGGATACGTCTCGTCGACGATCAGCATCCAGCCGCCCGGCTTCAGCGCACCCGCCGCCGCCTGCACCACGGCGGGCCGGATATAGGGCGTGATCTCGTGGAGCACCTCGATCATCACGGCAGCATCGACGCTCCCCGCCGGCACCGCCTGGGCGATGTCACCGGCCACCAGCCGGATACGATCGCCGAACCCGGCCTCGGCCACGCGACTGCGCGCCACGGCGAGGCTGTCTTCGTCGATGTCGACGCCCACACCGCCCGCCTTCGGGAACGCCTTCAACACCTGCACGAGGAAGTTCGCCGTCCCGCAGCCCACTTCGAGCACCGACCCGCCAGCCTCCAGAGCGGCCTGCATGCCCGCGAGCGAAGGCAGCAGCTTCTTCGCTGTCGCGATCTGAAGCCCCCATGTGGACTGCGCGACCAGACGGGCGAACGCCTCGCCGCGGCCCTGGAACGGCGCGACGTTGCCGGTACGGAACGCATCCGCGCTGCGGGCAAAGTCGTCGGCCGCCACCTGCGTCCCGAGCTGCACGTACCCACCGAGATACCGCGGATGCGTGGGACTGGCGAGGATCTGGTCCATGTACGGTGCCAGCCGGAAGGCGCCGGCCTCGTCGGCATCCACGATCGCCAGTCCATGAGCGGTCCAAAGCCACGTACGAACGTACGGCCCATGCAGCGACAGCTTCGCAGCCAGGGCCTCGGCCGTGATGCCAGGTGTCTCGGCCAACGCAGCGAAGAGACCCAGCTCGATGCCGAGGTCGATCAGGTGGATCGTGTTGAACCCGCGCCGCCATTCGAAGACGCGAGCAACCTGCGAGTCGGCGGTGATGGCGGGCGGAGTGTCTTCCATGGCGGGGCCGGGGAGCGGGAGTAGCCGCGTATGCTCGCACAGCGCCGGGGCGGCACGCCACCGGCGGCGGCGTGGGTCGAGCTTCGCTCGACGCGGCGTGGGCTTGGGTGTAGCGACGAATCCAGGGACGCGGGCGTCGGGCAGTGCCCGACCCACGGGGGGGGTTGTTTTCAGCGGCTTGGCATCCAGTCGCGAAGTCCCTTCGTGGGTCGAGCATCGCTCGACGCGGCGTTGCCATGGGTACCTCGGCGAATCCAGGAACGCGGGCGTCGGGCGGAGCCCGACCCACGGGGGGGTTGTGTTCAGCGCCGGGGCATCCAATCGCGAGGGCCCTTCGTGGGTCGAGCATCGCTCGACGCGGCGTGGGCTTGGGCACCACGACGAATCCAGGAACGCGCGCGTCGGGCGGAGCCCGACCCACGGGGGGTGTTTCGCGCCCGGGAGCGCCAGTCGCGAGGGCCGTCCTGGACCGCGCTAGCTGACTCGACGGGGCAGTTCCATGTTGCCCACAGGATGCGCGCGGAGGAAACGTCGGAAGCCTATCGCCAGGAGCGCGAGACCCAGTCCGGCCGCGACGAACGGGCCGGGGTAGCCGAAGCGGTCCATGAGCCACCCGAACGCCGACACGCCCACCGCCTGACCGAGGAACAGGCACAGCGCGAAGAACGACACGCCGGCCCCGCGGGCTGCGGGGGCGATCTCGGTCGCGCGTACCTGCAGCGTGTTGTGCAGCATGTAGAAGCCGAACCCGAGGAGGACGACGAAGGGCGCCGTCGCGAACCACGCCGGCATCACGGCGATGCCGAGGAAGCATACGAGCAGCGTGATGCCGCCGGCCCGCACCAGCCCCGCCTCGCCGAGCCGCTTCACGAGCCGCACCACCATCACGCTGTACGCGACGCCGCCGACACCGAAGCCGGCCACGATGAGGCCCGTCAGGCTGTCCGACAGGCCGAACCCCTGCTTGAGGTAGGCGCCGACGAAACCGAACGCGCCGAAGAAAAGGAACCCCTCGATGCCCACGGTGGCGAGCACGGCGCGGGCACGGGCGGAGCGGAGCATCTCGCCGTAGCGCTGCCACGGCGCCGAGAAGACGCCGCTGCCGCGGTCGTCGTCCCGCAAGGCTTCCCACCCGAGCAGCAAGCCAACCACGAGAAACGCGCCGCCCAGCGCCACGAAGGCCGCTCGCCAGCCGAGCAGATCCGACAGCAGGCCACCGATGAGCGGCCCCATGCTCTGCCCCAGCAACGTGCCTGCGATGAAGCGGCCGAGCCGCGCCTGGCGGCCCTCGTACGCGAAGCGGTCACCGATGAAGGCGAGGGAAAGCGGGATCACCGCGCCGGACGCCATGCCGGTGAGAAAGCGGAAGAGGGTCAATCCGCCCAGACCGACGGAGAACGCACTTGCCGTCGCTGCCACGGCCGCGAAGAGCATTGCGATGGAGACCACGCGCAGTTTGCCGAACCGGTCGCCCACGACGCCGTGGATCGGCTGGAACAGGCCATAGGCAAAGGTGAAGGCCGTCAGCACCACGGCCACATCGGCGACGCGCGCCCCGAAATCGTGGCCCAGGGTGGGGAGCAGCGGATCGGTGGCGCGCATGGAGGCGCCCGACACGAAGCCGGCGGCCGCGAGGAGGAAGAGCGTGGAACGCCGGGTCACGGGAAGCATCGGGCCGAGAATACCCGAGGGTCACGACGCGATGACGGATCGCCCGCCGGGATGTTCAGTGCGTGGACGTGGTGACGCCGGGACGCATGCAGATCAGCAACGTGAAGCAGGCCCCGCCGTCGGGATTGTTCCTGGCCCAGAGCCGGCCGCCGTGCTGCTGCACGATCTCGTGGCAGATCGCGAGGCCCAGACCGGTGCCGCCGGCGCCGCTCTTCGTCTTGCTGCTCTGGACGAACTTGTCGAACACGGCCTCCAGTTCGTCGGGTGGAATGCCCACGCCTTCGTCGATGACCCGGAGCCGCACCGCCGGCTCGCCGCCCAGGACGTCGGCGTCGATCACCACGCGGACGCGGCGGCCGGCCGGCGTGAACTTGATCGCGTTGGAGAGCAGGTTGCGGACGACCTGCGCGATCCGCACGGCGTCGCACCAGGCGCGAGGCGCCTGGCCGTCTTCCTCGACCGTCACCTGGACCTCCTTCTCGCGGGCCAGCTCGGCCAGCTCCGCCGCCACCGTACCCGCGATGTCCGGCAGCTCGTGGTGGTCGAACTCGTACTGCATCTTGCCGGCTTCGAGCTTCGAGAGGTCGAGCAGATCGTTCAGCAGCGTGAGCAACCGGTTGCCGCTCTGGTGGATGCGTTCCAGATACTGTGTCAGGCGATCGACGGAGCCCTGCCCTCCATGACTCCGGTCGATGCCGAGGCGAGAGAACGACAGGATGGCGTGCATCGGCGTGCGGAGTTCGTGCGACATGTTCGACAGGAATGCCGACTTCGCCTGGTTGGCCATCTCGGCGGCCTCCTTGGCCTCGGTCAGCTCCCGCGTGCGTTCGGCGACGAGCCGCTCCAGGTCGTCGCGATGGCGCCGCAGGGCCTCCTGCGCAGCGCGGTACTCGGTGACGTCGAGACTGCCGCCCATGACCTTCACGGCTGCGCCGTGCGAGTTGCGGCTGATGTGCGCGCGGGCGAGGGTGTCGACGTAGAACCCCTCGACATGCCGCAGGCGGTACTCGATCTCGTACTGATCGGCATCGGAGTCGAGGGCCGCCCGCACCGTCCGGTCCACGCGCTCCCGGTCGTCGGGGTGGACGTACTCCATGAAAGCCGGCACATCGAGTTCGAGCGGATGACCGTGCCGACCGTATGGATCCGCGCCCCGAGGCGAAAGATTCAGCACGTTGGTCCGGAGATCCCACGACCAGACGTCGAGGTCGGCCGCCCACACCGTCGTGCGCAACAGGTTCTCGCGATCGCGAAGCTCGGTCTCGACGCGCCGCCGTTCTGCCTCGGTGCGCGCGTTGATCTCGGCCACCGCCAGGGTCTTGGAAACCTCGGTGACGATGGTCGCCTCCTGGTCGGTCCAGGCATGGGGGGTCGTCGACGTCACGCACAGGACGGCGAAGAGCCCATCGTCGCCGCCCACCCGGATGGGCGCATCGAGGAAGGCGGCGACCGGTGCATTGCCGATCATCAACTGCTGCCCTTCACAACGGGGATCCCGGGATGCGTCTTCCACGCGGACCAGTTCGCCGGCGCGCAGGGCAGCAACGACTCCCGGCGCGACGCGCTGCTCGGCCATGGCGCCGATCGGGGCCACCATGCCATCGGGCATCGCCTGGGCGAGAGGGTTCAGGCGACCATCCGCCTCGACTTCGCACAGCGCGACCAGCCGCCCTCCGAGGACGAGCGACAGCTCCCGCACCGCGATCTCCCGGATCTCGTCGATCGCCACACCGGCGGTCATCGCGCGCGAAATCGCATTGAGAACCTCGAGCCGCAGGGTCGTCTCGCGGAGCGCCTGCTCCGCCCGGCGTCGCTCCGTGATGTCGACGTCGACGCTGATCACGTACTCGCTGCCGTCGGCGAGCCGCGTGACCACCTCGCTGCGCATCGTCCAGAGCACACGGCCATCGGGATACGACAGCGGAACCTCGACCACGCGGGACTCCCCCGTGGCCTGCAGCAGCCGCCCCTCCAGATCGGACGGCACAGCGAGCAGCGCCGCCAGCGTGGCACCGACGAGCTCGCGCTTGGGTCGCCGATGGAGCCGCACGGCGGCCTGGTTCGTGACGACGATTCGATGCGCGGCGTCCCGCACGTACACCGGCACCGGCACCGCGTCGACGATCTCGTCGAGGAAATGGCGGGCGCGCTCGGCCGCCTCGCCCGCCCGCTTCGGTGCCGTGATGTCGGTGACCGTGACGACGAGATACCGGCTGCCGTCGGACATGGTCACCGGTGTCTTCGTCTTCAGGATCCACGGGGCGATGGCGGTGGCCGACGTGAACTCCTCGACGACCACCGGGACACCGTTTCGAATCGTCTCGGCATCCTCGGCGTCGTAGCGACGGCCGGCCTTCTCGCCGTAGATGTCGGCGTTGCGGTGCCCGATGACCCGCCCCGCCGGTTGGCGCGACATGCGGCACAGGGCCTCGTTCGCCAGGACCCAGACGCCGGATTCGTCCTTGACGCACACGCCCTGCGGCATCGCCCCGATCAGCGCGTCGAGGAAGGCGCGGCTGCGGCGCACTTCGAGTTCCGCCTCCCGGCGCTCGGTGATGTCGACGAACGAGACGGCAATGAACTGTTCGCCCGAGGGCATCGAGAACGCGCGCTTCCGCTTGAGGATCCACGCGCTGCGCGAACCCGTGATGTCGTAGCGCTGCTCGATGGAGGTCTCGCCGTGGGTCGCGAACAGCGCGTCGTCCTCGGCGCGGTTCTGGGCCGCGGTCGCGGGCTCGAACAGATCGTCGTCGGTGCGCCCGATGAAGTCCTCGCGCTTGCGCCCGAAGAATTCGAGGATCTCGCGATTCGCCTGGACCACCCGGTGATGGCGGTCCTTCACGACGATCGGCACGGGGATGGACTGCAACACGGCGTCGAGGAAGGCCTCGGCCGTCCGCCGCGCCGTGATGTCCTGCACCGTGACCAGCACCAGCTTCCCCGTTCCCGGGGTGTCGATGAGCCGCTTGCTCTTGATGACCCAGTGACCGGTGCCGTCGGCCGCATTCATGGATTCCTCGAATGCGAGCGGCGGGCCGCCGTCCAACATCGCGCGGTCCTGGGAGAGATACCAACCGCCGCGATCCGGCCCGAACAGTTCGACGTCGGTGCGGCCGAGCGTCGCCTCGCGTTCGAGCCCGTGGAACGAGAGGAACGCATCGTTCGCGAGCACCACGCGACCCTTCGCGTCCTTGGCGACGAAGATGATGGGCAGGGCATCGAGGACCTGGGCGAGCAGCCGCTCGTCGTTCTCCGAGCGCTCCTGGGCCGCCTTGAGATCATCGATGGCGGCCGTGGTGCCGACGACGAAACGCTGACCGTCCTCGCGTTGCACGAGGGCCTTGCGCAACAGGACCCAACCACCGCCACCGCCCGGCCGCCTCGCGCGGATCTCCCGCGTCACGGGTTCTCCGGTGGCGAGAACCTCGTCGTCCTCCGCGTAGGCCGCCAGGACGACCTCCGGCGGGAGAAACTCGTTGTCGGAGCGACCGACGATCGCGTCCTTCGATTGTCCGAAGAGGTCGGCGAATGCCTGGTTGACCCGCACCCACCGATGCTGGTCGTCCTTCACGAACACAGGCTGCGGCATCGCATCGATGATCGCATCGAGGAAGCCCCGTTCCCGGCTCGCGGCCTGCTCGGCCTCGTAGCGGTCGGTCATGTCGATGGCGGAGACCACCAGGAACACGCTGCCGTCGGGGCGCCGCAGTGGCACCTTCATGCCGAGGCCTTTCACGGCTCGTCTTCCGTGGACCGGGACATAGGTGACGTCGTAGCGCATCGGCTGGCCCGATGCGAGGACGGCGTGATCCCGCTCGCGGTACTGCTCGGCATCCTCGCGAGGGAACAGCGAGAAGTCGTCCTGGCCCAG
This sequence comes from Betaproteobacteria bacterium Ga0077532, assembly GCA_001464895.1. GTDB lineage: Bacteria > Pseudomonadota > Gammaproteobacteria > Burkholderiales. The sequence goes on along the minus strand of LNEE01000049.1, from coordinate 13,684 downwards.
CATTTCGGCGGGGGTGCGGCCGAACATCTGGCTCGCGGCGGTGTTGATGTACACGAATCGCAGGTTGTCGTCCTTCACGACGATCGGGATCGGGATCGCGTCGACCAGGTCCTGCATGAAGGCGAGGCTCGCCTCGCGCTCGGCGGCGGCCGCCTTCACGTCATGGATGTCGAGCGACATGCCCATGAACCCGGCCGGCTTCCCATCACGATCGCGGATGGCGCGTCCGCGCGTCAGGTGCCAGTGCCATTGCCCGTCCACGTGCCGGATGCGGTGCTGCACGGCGAAGTCGGCGAGCGTGGCCATGGCGTTGCGGGCGGTGCTTTCCAGTAGCGGCCTCTCCTCGGGATGCAAGGCCGGCGCGAAACTCTGCAGCGTGACCTGACCGGACGGCAATCCGGTGCTCTCCGACCAGGCCGGGTTGAGATAGGTGATCCACATCTTCGTGTCCGCGAGCCATACCGTGAACGGCGCCGTGTCGGCCATGTCGCGGAAGCGGCGTTCGTTCTCGTCGATCGCTGCGGTCAGGGACGCGACCTCGGTCCGGCGCCGCCGGTCCAGCACCATCACGCCACCGAACAGGGCGAAGGACGCCAGGCCTCCGACGATGGGCACCCACAACACCAGGCCGCCTCCGCCGGCCATGCCGAACTCTGGCAGTGCAGTGATGCGAAGCGAGAACGACACGCCGCCCCGGGTGATCGCCACTTCGCGAGGTGCCACCCGCACGAGTCGCGCAACATCAGGATGGGTGTCGGTCGCGACCGTGCGGCCGTCTGAATCCGCGCTCGCAAGGACGATCGCGGCAACGGATTCGGCGGGAAGCGCGCTTTTCAGCAGCGACTGGATGTCGACACGCGCCAGGGCGAGACCCGTGACCTGCGCCTCCAGGCCCGGGGCCGCTGGCGCCCACGCTGGTGCGTACATGACGAACGCCGGTCCGGACGCGGCCAACCCCTTCGTATCCGCGCCTCGATCGGGTCGATTGGTGACGATGCGCGAGTAGGCCAGCTTCCCCGTTCTCGCTGCGCGTTCGATCGCATCACGCCGCGGCCCGTCGGTCGCGGAATCGAATCCGAGAGCCCGGTCTGCCACGGCACCGTCGAGGTGACACATGAAGACCATTGGATAGTGGTCGGACGGCGCGCCGTCCGGCCAGATGGTGTATCCCGCCCGGCCCCGACGCAGAGCGCTGATGTGTCCCGGCAGGTCGCCGTCCGGCACACGCTGGACGTATCCCATCCCCATGGCACCCGGGAACGTGGTCTCCGGGAGCGAGAGTCCGCGAACGAAATGCTCCCAGTCTGCCGCGGTGACGTCCTTGTTCGTGGAGATGAAACTCGCTGCGGCGCGTACCGCCTGTTCGGTCGCCAGGAAGCGCGCGTCCACGCGCTGCACGACGTCGGCGACGAGGGCGTCGAAATGCCTTGCTTCATCCTGCGAGCGGTCGGCGCGCACGGACCACCATGCGACGAGGGTGAGCGTGAGCGATAGACCCAGCACGATCCACGGCGCGACGGCGAACGCCAGCGCATGCTGCGGACCCACGCCGGAGGCGCGCTGCTCGATCGACGGCGTCGGCTTCATGGTCCGAGTCCGTCGTTCGCCCCGGACGGCCCGTCGGGCTGCACCGCGGGCCCTCCTGCAAGCCCTGTCATCGCGTCAGACGAGGCGCTTGCCGTCGAAGAACGCCTTGCGCCAGCGCGTCACCGTGACCTTCTCGAAGAGCCCAGCCAGCGTGAACGGGTCCTCGGCAATGAAACGCTCCGCCACGGCACGATCGTCGGTGTCGACGATCAGGATGCCGCCGCTGCCGCCCGTGCCGTCGTCGTCGATGAGTGCACCGGCCGCAAGCAGGAGATGCTGGTGCGTGGTCAGGTACTCGAGATGCGCCGGACGGGTCCGGGCGCGGATGTCCGCTGCGCCGGGCTTGTCGAGCGTCTGGATGGCGTAAGGCATCGGACAATCCTCTGCACGGGGTTGGGCGCGCCGGGAAGGATGCGTCGTGCGCGGTGGCGCGAGCGTACACCGCGCCGCAGCAGGATGCGACGGCAGTGTCGTGACAACACAGTGCTGGAGGCGCCCGCCACGCGTGACTGGATTCGTCGCTGCGCCCAAGCCAGCGCCGCGTCGAGCGATGCTCGACCCACGAAGGGCCTTCGCCATTGGAACCTTCAGCGCTGAACACAACCCCCGTGGGTCGGGCTTCGCCCGACGCCCGCGTTCCTGGATTTAGCGCTGCGTCCAAGCCCCCGCAGCGTCGAGCGATGCTCGACCCACGAAGGGCCTTCGCGATTGGATGCCTCGGCGATGAAAACAACCCCCGTGGGTCGGGCTTCGCCCGACGCCCGCGTTCCTGGATTTGTCGCTGTGCCCAAGCCAGCGCAGCGTCGAGCGATGCTCGACCCACGAAGGGGCCTTCGCGATTGGATGCCTCGGCGCTGAACACAACCCCCGTGGGTCGGGCTTCGCCCGACGCCCGCGTTCCTGGATTCATCGCTGTGCCCAAGCCCGCGCAGCGTCGAGCGATGCTCGACCCACGAAGGGACTGCGCGACGGGATGCCGCGGCGCTGGAAACAACCCCCGTGGGTCGGGCTTCGCCCGACGCCCGCGTTCCTGGATTCAATGCTGTACCCAAGCCAGCGCAGCGTCGAGCGATGCTCGACCCACGAGGGGGCGTTCGCGACTGGATGCCTCGGCGCTGAACACAACCCCCGTGGGTCGGGCTTCGCCCGACGCCCGTGCTCCTGGATTCGCAGCTGGGCCCAAGCCCGCGCAGCGTCGAGCGATGCTCGACCCACGAAGAGCCTCGCCACTGGGGCTTCGCCCGACACACGAACGCGTCACCCGCCCGGGCACAGCGGTCCGGCCACCGCTTGCAGGGTGCGGCCTGTCACCGCGTCCTCGGTGAACACCGCCACGCCCGCCTCGTCGGCGCGGAACTCGGTCGGCGGCGCCCAACGGACATCGAAGGCGGACCGGCCTGTGCCATCGGACGGGAACGGGCCCGCAAAACGGCGGACGACGAAGTCATGGCGCAGCAACCTCCCGGCGTTCTCCCCTGCCGCGATCCGCGACACCAGGGCGTTCTGGTAAAGCGCGACGAAAGTGTGGCTGGCCACCGCGCTTCCGCCAGTGGCGGTGGCCAGGGAAGTGCCCGAGATCCGCAGGCTGCCGTCCGGCTGGCGGGCGATGCTCGCGGTGATGTTGCGCTCGGCCGCCTGTCCGGCAGCCGCCTGCGACAACGGCGCGAGTTGCGTCGCAATGCCGCCGGGTCCGGCATCACCACCATCGAACACGAACTGCGGCGTGTAGACCGTACGCGAACGCGCCCGACGCGCCACCTCGTTCTGCCGCTGGCCATGCACGGGATCGGCGAAACGGTCGGGCCAGCCAAGGCGGTCCCAGTAGTCGACGTGGAACGCGAGCGGTACGGCGTTGATCGGGGGCCGCACAGCGTCGAACGTCATCGAGAGCCAGCGGTCCGCCGGCGGACAGCTGCTGCATCCTTCGGATGTGAAAAGCTCCAGCACCGGGGTCCGGTGCGGTCCTGACTTCAATGCACAGGGAGATGCCGCGGATGCCGGCAGCGCACCGGTCGCTGCGGCGAGGAGGACCGCGCAAAGCGGAACAGTCGATGGGAACGGGGTCGATCGGGACATGGCGCACTCTCGGGAATCGAAGAACTCGACGATCCGACAGATACGAGGCGCGCTCGCACGCAGATGCGATGTCGCAGTGCCGCACGGCTCTCGATTGTCCGGGACGAGGTGCCCCCCTACCATGCGGCACTTCACCCACGCAGCGAGTGCGCCGCCATGATCCATCGAAGCCCATGCGAAAGCGTCGCCGTCCCCGATGTGTCCCTGCCGCATTTCGTGCTGGGCGCGCTGCGCGCCCAGGGTGAACGCGCCGCCATCGTCGACGGACCGAGCGGCCGGATGCTGACGGCCGCGCAGGTGGTCGCGCAGACCGAACGCTTCGCCGCCTCGCTGGCGACCCGCGGGTTCCGCAAGGGCGACGTCCTCGCCATCCTCTCGCCGAACGTCCCGGAGTACGCCTGCGTTTTCCTCGGCACCAATCTCGTCGGCGGTATCGTCACGACGCTGAATCCGCTCTACACCCGCGACGAGGTCGCGCACCAGCTCACCGAGACCGGCGCGCGGATCCTGTTCACCGTCGGACCGCTGCTGCCCCAGGCGATCGCCGCCGCGGCAGGTACGCCGGTGGAGGAGATCATCGTGCTCGGCGAGGGGGAGGGCGCGACACCCTACGCGGCACTCATGCGCGATGCGGGACCGGTGCCTGTGGTCCCCATCGACCCGGCCGACGATCTCGCAGCCCTGCCCTACTCGAGCGGCACGAGCGGCGTGCCGAAGGGCGTGATGCTGACGCACCGCAATCTGGTCGCGCAGCTCTGCCAGGCCGAGCCGACGCGCCCGCAGGTCACCGACAGCGTCATCCTCGCCGCCCTGCCGTTCTTCCACATCTACGGGATGATGCTGATCCTGATGCTCGGGCTGCGCGTCGCCGCGAAGCTCGTGACCATGGCGCGATGGGATTTCGAGGTGTTCCTCGACTGCGTGCAGAAGTATCGCGTCACCTACGCCCCGCTCGTCCCGCCGATCGTGCTGGCACTCGCGAAGCATCCGCTCGTGGACAAGTACGACCTCTCGAGCCTACAGACCATCGGCAGCGGCGCCGCCCCGCTCGGCCAGGAGGTGGAGGAGGCCTGCGCCAGGCGCGTCGGATGCGCCATCTACCAGGGCTACGGCATGACGGAACTCGCCGGGGCCTCGATCACGAACATCGACTCGCTCGGCTTCTCGCGCAGCGGGTCGGTGGGCGTGTGCTGGCCGCTCATGGAGGCGCGCCTGGTGGATCCGGAGACCGGCCTCGACGCGCCACCCGGCGGGCGCGGCGAACTCTGGATGCGCGGGCCGAACGTGATGCACGGGTACTGGCGCCGGCCCGACGCCACGGCGGAGACCATCACGCCCGACGGCTGGCTGCGCACCGGTGATGTGGCCCATGTGGACGCCGACGGCTACTTCTTCATCGTCGATCGCGTGAAGGAGCTGATCAAGCACAACGCGTATCAGATCGCACCGGCCGAACTGGAGGCCGTGCTGCTCACGCACCCGTCGATCGCGGACGCTGCGGTGATTCCGAGCCCGGACGAGGAGACCGGCGAGGTCCCGAAGGCATTCGTCGTGCTGAAGTCGCCGATCGACACCGACGCCATCCTCGCCTTCGTGGCGGAGCGCGTGGCGCCCTACAAGAAGATCCGACGCATCGAGGTGGTGGACGCGATCCCGAAGTCCCCCTCGGGAAAGATCCTGCGCCGGAAGCTGGTGGAGCAGGAGCGGGCGCGGCTGGCGGTGTAGGCCACGGCTGGCGTGCGCGGCGCGCGCCAGCCGCGTCACGGCATCAGCGCGTGATCGGGAAGAACGACACCGGCGTCATCAGACGGTTCTCCTGCGACTCCAGCGCGCCGAGCGCAGCACTCTCCTGCGTGTAGGCGAGCCATTCCGGATCGGCCCACATGGCGGCACGCTTCGTCTCGCGATCACCCGCGTTCTCGTACGCCCAGATGTGGATGTACTGGTTCACGTTGCCGGTCTCGGTCGTGAGATACGCGAACGGCTGACCGAGGTGACGGGTCTGCGGGCCCTTCCCCTTGGCTTCGTAGAGCGCGAGGTGCTTCTTGATGGTGCCGGGGCGGCAGGTGTAGGTGCGGACGTCGAGCAGCATGGATTCCTCCTGAGGGGTGGTGGGTGATGACGGGTCACCGCGCGGAGCGCGCGCGGCGAGGGCGCGATGGTAACCGCTGGTCGGGGCCTGCCAGCGGTCGGCCTGCGTCAGTGCGGCACTTCGCCCAGCACCGTGCAACGACGGATCACGCGCCGCTGGGTGGCCGCGTCGTACTCAGTGGCGCGGTGCTGCAGGCGGCGGTTGTCCCACACGAGCATCTCGCCCGGCTTCCAGTGGTGCTCGTACGTGAGGTCCGCGTGGATGGCGAGCGCATTCAGTTCCTCGATGAGCGCGCGGCCGGCGTCGTAGTCCATCCCCAGGATGTATTCGGCGTGGTCGCCCAGGAAGATGCACTTCCGGCCCGTCTCGGGATGCGTGCGCACGATCGGGTGATCGACGGGCGGCGTCGCGCGCTTCTGCGCCTCGGTCATCGGATCCTCGCCGTGGCGGCGCGTGCGCGAGAAATCGAGGTTGTGCACGGCGCGCAGGCCGGCGACTCGCGCCTTCCAATCGGGACTCAGTCGTTCGTACGCCGCCACCATGTCGCAGAAGTGCGTCTCCCCGCCGGTCCCGGAGACGATCTCCGAATAGATGATCGTGGCCTGCCCGGTCACCGGCCGCCACGAACCGTCGGTGTGCCACGCGAGCGTGCCCTTGTCGGGATGGCGCCCGTTGGGGTTGCCGTGCTCGTCGAGATTCGAGAGCCGGTACAACTCGGGGAAGCCGTCGGCGTGGTACTGGTTCATCACGTGGATCTGCACCTCGCCGAAGCGCCGCGCGAACGCGACCTGCTGCGCGGGCGGGAGGTCCTGCACGCCGAAGAGCAGCACGCCGTACTCGAGGAACGCGTCGTACACGGCGGCGAACGTGACGTCGTCGATGTCGCGCGAGAAGTCGATGCCCGTCAGTTCTGCGCCGATGGCGGGCGTGAGGCGGCGGATGCCGGGGGATGCGATCTGGCGGGCGGTGGCGGTCATGGCGATGGATCCCGATGCGCGTCTTGGATGCCGATTATCGCGCCGCGATCGCGGGTCGCGCACTCGTGCACTGCAGCGCGATTCCGGCGGTGCGCGCGCATAGAATCGCACGCTCCCTGCCGGACGACGGACCGGCGGGCCACCCCCTCCTCATCGGAACGTCCATGCACGATCTCCTGATCTGCGGCGCCACCATCATCGACGGCAGTGGTGCCCCCCGCATCACGGGCGACGTCGCCGTGACGGACGGCCGCGTGGTCGCGGTGGGCCGCATCACGGACGCTGCCCGGCAGACCATCGATGCCGACGGCCTCGCACTCATGCCCGGCATCGTCGACGTCCACACGCACTACGACGCGCAGGTCACGTGGGATCGCACGCTGTCGCCGTCGCCATCGCTCGGCGTGACGACGGCGATCATGGGCAACTGCGGCTTCGGCATCGCGCCCTGCCCCGCCCCGCTGCGCGAGACCATCGTGAAGAATCTCTCGGTCGTCGAAGGCATGGACCTCGACGCGCTGCTCACGGGTACGCGCTGGGAGTTCGAGACGTTCCCGGAGTACCTGGATCAGCTGCGACGCGTGAAGCCGTACGCCAACGTCGGCGTGCTCTTCGGCCATTCGACGGTGCGGACGGCCGTGATGGGCGCGGAAGCATCGACGCGGGCGACGCCCACCGCCGACGAACTCGCGCGGATGCGCGCGCTGGTGAAGGACGCCCTGGACCAAGGTGCAGCCGGTTTCGCGTCGTCGTTCTCGCCGAATCACAGCGGCTTCGCCGGCCTGCCGATGCCATCGACCATCGCCTCCGACGCCGAGCTGCATGCGCTCGTCGAGCCGCTGCGGGAAGCCGGTCGCGGTGTGTTCGTGATGGCCACCGGCCCGCGCGGCACGCCGGAGTTCATGGAGGACATCGCCGTGCGCACGGGCCGCCCGGCGTTCATCGTCACAGTGCTGACGATGCACAACGCCAGCTCGCCGAAGACCGCGATGGACTGGTACGAACGCTGCGCGGCGGCGCGCGCTCGGGGTCATGAGGTCGCCATCCAGACGAGCTGCCAGCCGCTGTCGTTCGACTTCACGCTGGAAGACCCGTACCTGATGCTTTCGCACGATGCGTTCGACCGTGTGAAGACCGCGACACCGGGCGATCTGCCGGCGATATACGCCGACCCTGCCTTCCGTGCGCGGCTGCGCGAGAACCTCGCGCACACGAAGCCGGGCATCCTCTTCCATGGCGACTGGCGCAAGGTCGAGATGCCCGACGGGACGTCGGTCTCGCAGCGCGCGGCCGAGGCCGGCGTGGATCCGCTCGACTTCTTCTTCGACACCGCGCTCGCCGACGGCCTGCGGACGCGCTTCATCGCGAAGCTCTTCCAGAATGACGACGCAGGCGTTGCCCAGCTGCTGAAGCACGAGGCCGGCGTGATCGCGCTCTCGGATGCGGGCGCGCATCTCATCTACTTCTGCGATGCGGGGTTCGGGCTGCACCTGCTGTCGCACTGGGTGCGCGAGACCGGCACGTTCACGCTGGAGGAAGGTGTGCGTCGGCTGACGTCGCATCCGGCTGCGCAATATCGCATCCCGGGGCGCGGGCGCATCGCGCCCGGCGGGTGGGCGGATCTCCTGCTGTTCGATCCGGCGCGGGTGGGTCTCTCAGGCCTCGTGCGGCAGCGGGATCTCCCGGCCGGCGGCGAGAGGATGATCCGCCGACCGACCGGCGTCCACGGCGTGTGGGTGAACGGCACCCAGGTGTTCGATGGGACGGACTACGTGGCGCTCGACGACGGGCCCGGCCACGTCATCGACCGGTACAACGCCTGACGCCCCTGCCGTCCCTCAGACCACCCCGAGCACGTCGTAGCCGGTGAGCAGGTAGGTGCGGTCGGCGGGGAAGTCCTTCACCAGCACGGCCGGGTGCTCCGGCGTGATCATCGGCGCGAGCAGCGACACCGGCGTCTCGATGTCGACGAAGCGATACGGCTTCTGCAGGATCGCCTTCACGGGTTCATTGCGTAGTTTCGGGTCCTTCACCATGCACGCGTAGACGTGGGACTCCGAGAGCGACCCCACGATCCGGCCGTCCTGGGTGACGGGAATCTGCGAGAAGTCGTGTTCCCCCATCAGGCGGATCGCGTCGGCGATGCTCGCTGTCACTTCCAGTCCGACGAGCGCGGCGGCCTTCTTATTGCGCACGAGTTCGCGGGCCGTGGGGCCTTCGACGTTCTCGTACCCCATCATGCGCATCCATTCGGGGTTGAAGATCTTGCCGACGTAGCGCGTGCCGTGGTCGTGGAAGATCACGACGATCGTCTCGCCTTCGCGGAAGCGGTCCTTCATCTGCATGAGGCCGGCGATGGCCGAGCCCGCCGAGTAACCCACCCAGATGCCTTCCTGGCGCACGATCTCGCGGGTCCAGATGGCGGCGTCGCGGTCGGTCACCTTCTCGAAGTGGTCGATCACGGAGAAGTCGACGTTCTCGGGCAGGAAGTCCTCGCCGATGCCCTCGGTCACGTACGGGTAGATCTCGTTCTTGTCGAAGATGCCGGTCTCCTTGTACTTCTTGAAGACCGAACCGTACGTGTCGATGCCGAGGATCTGCACGCCCGGCTTCTTCTCCTTCAAATAGCGACCGGTCCCGCACAGCGTGCCACCCGTGCCGACGCCGACGATGAGGTGATCCACGCGGCCCTCGGTCTGCTCCCAGATCTCGGGGCCCGTGCTCTCGTAATGCGCGCGGGCATTGCTCGGATTGTCGTACTGGTTCGCCTTCCAGGAGTTGGGCGTCTCCTTCACGAGGCGCGACGAGACCGAGTAGTACGAGCGCGGGTCCTCGGGGTCGACGTCGGTCGGGCAGACGATCACCTCCGCACCGAAGGCACGCAGCGCGTCGACCTTCTCCTTCGACTGCTTGTCGGTGGTCGTGAAGATGCACTTGTAGCCCTTCACGATGGCCGCAATCGCGAGACCCATCCCGGTATTGCCGCTGGTGCCCTCGATGATCGTGCCGCCGGGCTTCAGCAGGCCCGCGCGCTCGGCGTCCTCGATCATGCGCAGCGCCATGCGGTCCTTGATGCTGTGGCCCGGGTTGGTCGTCTCGACCTTCGCGTACACCGTCGCGGGGATGTCGCGCACGATGCGGTTGAGTCGTACCAGCGGCGTGTGGCCGATGGCGCCGAGAATATCGTTATGCACGTTCTTTGACATGGCGTGATCCGGGCTCCGGTGAGGCGCGGAAGTATCCCCGATTTTCGAAGAAGCGCGGATCGGTGTTGTCGTCCCACCATCCCGGCAGCCCGAGCACAGGCAGCGGCGCGAGCACCCGCGGCGTGGTGAAGTCCGCGGGGTCGCGCAGTGCGTCAGCGAGGGCGGCGTCGAGCGTCGCGATGCGTTCCGGCCACGGTGCGTCGAACCACGCGGCCGGGACGTCCACGAAGCGAACCTTCGCGGTGAGGCCAATGAACGGGTCGAGCAACTTCTCCATCAGCGCATGTCCGAACGGAGCGCACGCCCAGCGCGACACGACATCCGCGCGACGATCGACGAACAGTTCGGTCCAGCGATGCGCGCGGACGAGCGCCGCGAGAGACGGGTCCGCGCAGGCGACGACGAGGCCGTCCTCGTCGAAGAGCGTGAGCGCATCGCGGACGCGGGACCGGACGGGCGCATCCGCGCACGCGAGATCCCCGACGTGGCGCGCATTCAGCGCCGCCTTGGCCCTGGGAAAGAGACACCACGCGAGAACGTTGAGACGGTCGTGCCAGGTGTCGGGGCGCACGGCCAGTTCGCCGGTCTCGCTGATCCGCCGCTCGTACGTCGCAGCGCCGCCAGCCGGCAGGGCCACGGGGTGCAACGGCAGGCCGGAGGCATTCCTGGGCGGCACCGGTGCCGCAGCGACGAAGGCCTGCAACGCGGGCGCGTCCGTCGCGGCGGAAAAGGCGGTGAGGTCCACGAGCGCGGCGGCTGGCGCAAAGGCGGGATGGTGGGCGTTTCGGATGGTCGCGTCCCGGGGCAGATTCCTGCGTACGATAGACGACCGTACGCGTCCGCGCACGGCACCCACCCCGAGGAGGATTCCCCATGACCAGGATCATCGTTTCCCTGATGGCAGCCGCCGCGCTGGTCGGCTGCGCCCACAAGGGCACCAACGCCGTCCAGGCCGACATGCCGATGGAGAAAGGCACGGTCGCTGCCGGCGCCGGCAGCAGCGTCAAGATGAAAGGCAATCCGCTGCCGCTCGCCGGGACGGCCGTGGTCGTCGGCCAGCCCCTCCCGGCGGCGATGGTGACCGGAGCCGGTCTGAAGCCCGTCAACCTCGGGGACGGCGGCGGGAAGGTCCGCATCATCAGCGTCGTGCCGTCCATCGACACACCCACGTGCGACAAGCAGACACACGAACTGTCCGAGAAGAACGGTGGCCTCGACAAGCAGGTCGAGATGATCACCGTCAGCATGGACCTCCCCTTCGCCCAGGCGCGCTTCGCGAAGGACGCGAAGATCTCGAACGTGACCTTCGTGTCCGACTACAACATGCGCGAGTTCGGCGAGAAGAACGGCCTCGTGATCCAACCCCTCGGCCTCCTCGCGCGCGCGGTGATCGTCACCGACAAGAACAACGTGGTGCGCTATCTCCAGGTCGTCCCGGAAGTCACTGCGCTGCCCGACATGCAGGCGGCGATGCAGGCAGCGCGCGGGTTGCTGTAAGGGTTGGCGCAGGTCGCGGCGTGGGTCGGGCTTCGCCCGACGCCTGCGTTCCGGGATTCATCGCTGTGCCCAAGCCATCGCCGCGTCGAGCGTAGCTCGACTCACGAAGAGGCCTTCGCGATGGGATACCTCGGCGCTGAGAACACCCCCCGTGGGTCGGGCTTCGCCCGACGCCTGCGTTCCTGGATTCACCGCTGTGCCCAAGCCATCGCCGCGTCGAGCGATGCTCGACCCACGAAGAGGCCTTCGCGATGGGATACCTCGGCGCTGAAGACAACCCCCGTGGGTCGGGCTCCGCCCGACGCCCGCGTTCCGGGATTCATCGCTGTGCCCAAGCCATCGCAGCGTCGAGCGATGCTCGACCCACGAAGGGCTTTCGCGACGGGATGCCTCGGCGCTGAAGGCAACCCCCGTGGGTCGGGCTTCGCCCGACGCCTGCGTTCCGGGATTCATCGCTGTGCCCAAGCCCACGCCGCGTCGAGCGATGCTCGACCCACGAAGGGCTTTCGCGACGGGATACCTCGGCGCTGACAACACCCCCCGTGGGTCGGGCTCCGCCCGACGCCCGCGTTCCTGGATTCATCGCTGTGCCCAAGCCATCGCCGCGTCGAGCGATGCTCGACCCACGAAAGAGAAGCCGCACCGCATCCAACGATCCGCCCGTCCCCTGCCGGTATCATCCAACCCCCGCGGAGTCCCAACGGACGCCGTCGCTTTTTCAACGAACGATCTCCAGGGCAACGTGGCAGAAAGAATCGACTGCGCCGTCATCGGCGCCGGGGTGGTGGGGCTGGCGGTGGCGAGGGAGCTTGCGCTCGCCGGACGCGAAGTCCTGATCCTCGAGGCCGAGTCCGGTATCGGCGAACACACCAGCTCGCGCAACTCCGAGGTGATCCATGCCGGGATCTACTACCCGAAGGGATCGCTCAAGGCGCGCTTCTGCGTCGACGGCAAGCATCGTCTCTACGCCTACTGCCGCGACCACGGCGTGCCCCACGCGCAGTGCGGGAAGATCGTCGTGGCGAGCCGCGAGGAAGAGATCCCCGCAGTGCTGAAGTACATCCCGACGGCCGCGGCAAGCGGGGTCCACGATCTGCGCGAGATGGATCTCGCCGAGGTGCGTGAGCTGGAGCCCCATGTGCAGGCGGTGGCTGCCGTGTTCTCGCCGTCCACCGGCATCATCGACAGCCATGCGTACATGCTCGCACTCCAGGGCGACTTGGAGAATGCCGGTGGCGTGCCCGTCTTTCGCAGTCCCGTTCTGGGGGGCGAGGTCACGCCGGAAGGCATCCTGCTGCGTGTGGGTGGTGACGAGCCCATGGAGATCCTGTGCGGGACGGTGGTCAATTCGGCCGGCCTCACCGCACCGCAGACGGCACGCAGCATCGCGGGCGTTCCGGTGGAGACGATCCCCGGGCAGTTCTATGCGAAGGCGCACTACTACACGCTGTCGGGCAAGGCGCCGTTCCGGCACCTCATCTACCCCGTGGGCCACGGCTCCTGGCTTGGCGTGCACGTCACGATCGACCTCGGTGGACAGGTGCGATTCGGACCGGACATCGAGTGGGTCGACGGCATCGACTACGCGTTCGACGAATCGCGCGAGCCGCTCTTCGCCGAGGCGATCCGCCGCTACTACCCGGCCCTGGCCGATGGCGCCCTGCAACCCGGGTACACGGGCATCCGCCCGAAGATTTCGGCGAAGGGCGAGCCGCCTGCCGACTTCCGCATCCACGGCCCGCTCGACCACGGCGTGTCCGGGCTGGTGAACCTGTATGGCATCGAATCGCCCGGGCTCACGGCGAGCCTCGCGATCGCGGCGCACGTGCGGGGGTTGCTGGAGGTCTGAGCGGCGATGCCTGCGTTCCTGGATTCATCGCTGTACCCAAGCCCACGCCGCGTCGAGCGATGCTCGACCCACGAAGGGCTTTCGCGACGGGATGCCTCGGCGCTGAGAACATCCCCCGTGGGTCGGGCTACGCCCGACGCCCGCGTTCCTGGATTCGTCGTGGTGCCCAAGCCCTCGCCGCGTCGAGCGATGCTCGACCCACGAAGGGGCCTCGCCATTGGATAACTCGGCACTGAGAACATCCCCCGTGGGTCGGGCTTCGCCCGACGCCCGCGTTCCGGGATTCGTCGCTGTACCCAAGTCAGCGCAGCGTCGAGCGAAGCTCGACCCACGAAGGGACTTCGCGACTGGATGCCGAGCCGCTGAAAACACCCCCCGTGGGTCGGGCTTCGCCCGACGC